>NZ_JABSNM010000003.1:289471-350288 GCF_013294065.1 Sphaerotilus uruguayifluvii | reverse complement strand
AAGGCCCAAGCCGCCACCAGGCTGCACGGTCCGGTCTGGCCGCCTCAACGGCGTTCAGACTCTACCGCGCTGGTCTGGTCTGAAACATACAAGCCGCGGGCGCGGCCCCTGCGGCCGTTCAGAGTCCGAGCTCGGCCTCCCGCAGCAGCACCGGCGCCAGCCGCTCGTGCTGCGGGCGGCAGCTCTCGAGCCGGTCGAGCCGTTCGACCTGCAGCAGCCAGCAGTCGTCGCCCTGCAGTCGCCAGGCGACGCGCCGCTCGCGCCGCAGCGGGACCTCGACCGGGAACTCGTCGATGTCGAAGCGCTCGTCGACCTCGGTGTGCAGGTGGTGCACGTAGCAGCGCCGCCCGTCGGCGTCGAGGCCGACGGTCTTGCGGGCATGTGCCTGCGCGTCGACATGGACCACGAAGCGCCGTGGCTCCACGACCCGTGCCATGAAGCCGGCCGGAAGATCCTCCCGCCAGTCGTGTCGTGCCGGCCCGTTCATGGTGCGCTCCCGGCAAGGTCACCCCGCGCTGCGGTGCACATGCGCACCGGCCGGGCGAACGGATCGACCCAGACCTTGTGGCCGAGCTGGCGCTGCCACCGCGCCAGCTCGCCGGCGGAGATCGGCACGCGCAGGTACTGGCCCGGAGCGATCAGCACCAGCGCATGCGGGCCTTCGGGCCCTGCCGCGGCCAGCCCGCGCAGGCAGGCAGCCCGCCAGCGGGAGCAAAGGGAGGACGGTGTCGTCGGATGCATGTCGGATCCTTCGTTGTGTAGATGACTACATAACGAAGGAGAGCAATAGACATGCCATCCTTGCCGGCGCCCGGGGGCCTGGTTCAGCCGAAGGTCAGCAGCACCACCTGATCGCCGTCGAACACCGCCCAGGCGTCTGCGCCGGGCTGCAGGCCGGCGGCGATGTCCGGGTCCACCGCGGCGTGGATCGACTCGCCGCCGCCGAGGTCGAGCGTGACGGCGGTGCGGGTCGCGCCGGGGCGCAGCTGCGCGACGCGGCCGGCGAGCTGGTTGCGCCCCGGAGGCGGGCGCCGGGCCGGCCGCACGACCAGCCGCACCGCCGGCGCCTTGACCAGCGCCCAGACCTCGCGGCCTGGCGCCAGGCCGAGCAGCTCGGCCGATTCCGGCGTGATCGTCGCCAGCAGCGTCGGGCCGCTGGCTGCCGCCTCCGCGTCGCCGAGCTGCAGCCGCACGTCGACCAGGCCGCCGCGGTCGCTCAGCGCCGTCACCCGGGTCGCGAACTGGTTGCGCGCGCTGGTGCGCATGCCCAGGCGGCGGATCAGCGCGCGCAGCGTCGGCGCGTCGGCGTCGTCCGGCACCGGGCCGATGCGGTCGAGGATGTCCTGCTGCGAGCTCTCCATCGCGCGGTGCAGCCGGACGAGCTGGCGCGCGTAGCCGGTCAGCCGCGTGCCGCCGCCGCCGCGCCCGCCGGTGAGGCGCTCGACCAGCGGCTCGGGCGCGAGCCGGTTCATCGTGTCCAGCGCCTCCCAGGCGGCCTTGTACGACAGCGGCACCTCGCGCGCGGCGCGGTTGAGCGAGCCGCAGCGGTCGATCGCCTCCAGCAGCCGGATGCGCGATTCGCTCAGCACCGCGCCCAGCGGCGTCTGCAGCGTCAGCCGGCCGGTCAGCGACGAGGTGGCGGCGGGATCGGGCAACGGCAGGCTGAAATGAATTTTCGTATCTGTCATTGAAATGCCGCCTTTTTCTCGCTCAAGAACCGGATTGTGGGCCGGGCAGGTTTGTCATTCTCCTGGGGAAAAGGCTGGGCCCATCCCGGGCCGCCCCCTTCGTCCGGGTGTCACATGAAGCGATCGTTGTCTCGTCGTCTCGTGCTGGGCAGTGCGCTGCTGCCCTGGATCACCGCCTTGCCGGCGCGCGGCCAGAGCGCCCCGACGCGGCTGCTGCTGGGCTTTCCGCCCGGTGGCACCGTCGACCAGATCAGCCGCCATCTCTCGGCCCGGCTGGGCGAGGGCGTGCGCGTCGAGGCGCGTGTCGGCGGTGGCGGCCGCCATGCGGTCGAGGAGCTGATGAAGGCGCCGGCCGACGGCTCGACGCTGCTGCTGACGCCGGTGTCCATGGTGACGCTGTACCCGCATCTGTACCCGCAGCTCGGCTACGGCGCGGCCGATCCGGTGCCGGTGGCGGCGCTGGCCAGCCTGGGCTTCGCGCTGGGCGTCGGTCCGGCGGTGCCGGCGTCGGTGCGCACGCTGGCCGATCTGGTCGGCTGGGTGCGCGCGGGCGGCAGCTCGCTGCCCGGCTACGGCACGCCGGGGCCGGGCACGCCGCCGCATTTCATCGGCGCGCTGTTCGAGCGCGGCGCGCAGTGCACGCTGCCGCATGTTGCCTACCGCGGCGCCGCGCCGGCGATGCGCGACCTGCTCGGCGGCCAGCTGGCGGTCTACATCGGGCCGGAGGGCGATTTCCTGCCGCATCTGGCCGCCGGCGGGGGTGGAACGGTGCGGGTGCTGGCGGTGGCCGGCGAACGGCGCTCGCGCTTCCTGCCGGAGGTGCCGACCTTCGCCGAGCAGGGCCACAGCGGCGCCGGGCTGGACCGGCGCGAGGTCTATGCGCTGTTCCTGCCGCGCCAGGCCCGGCCGGAGCTGGCGCAGCAGATCGCCGCCCGCGCCCGTGCGGTGCTGGCCGAGCCCGCCACCGCCACGCTGCTGGCGCGCCTGGGCCTGCAGGAGGCTGCCGGCGGGCCGGCCGAGCTGGGCGAGGTGGTGCGGGCCGACCATGCCGCCTGGGGGCCGATCGTCAGCCGCGTCGGCTTCACGCCGGAGAGCTGAGCGCGAGCGCCGCGCCGGGCTCGGCCCGCGTCGCCGCATGCAGCCAGGCGTCGCGCGGCGCCTCGCCCAGCGCGGGCTGGTGCAGCACGCGGGCGAGCCGGCCTTCGCGGCGCAGCCCGGCCGCCTCGAGCACCCGCGCCGAGGCCGGATGCTCGACGTCGCACAGCGCGTCGATGCGCCAGATGCCCGGCTGCGCCAGCGCATGCGCCACCAGCGCGCCGACCGCCTCGCGCATCAGGCCGCGGCCCTGCCAGGCCGGCGCCAGCAGGTAGCCGAGCTGCAGGTGGTGGCTGGCGCCGCCCGCGCGCTGCGGCAGCAGCCGCACCATGCCGACCGGGCCGCGCTCGCCGTGCGGCACCAGCATCCAGGTCCAGGCGCTGCGCTTGATCCAGCAGGCCTGGTCCCAGTCGAGCTGGCGGCGCGTCTGCTCGACCGTGTCGTGCGCGAGCCAGCCGAGGTGGCGGTGCACCCGCGCGTCGGTGGCCCAGCGCTCGAAGGCGAAGGCGGCGTCGCCGGGGCGGGGGGCGCGCAGCAGCAGCCGCACGGTCGTCAGCTCGCGGTCCATCGCAGGGCCTCCCGGGCTGGTGCGGAAGCTGCTTCCGTGCCGTTCATCATGCTCACCACCGCTCCACTCCTGAAACTGATCGAGGACACCGGCGAGGGCGTGCTCGTGCTGGTCGACAGCCTCGACGAGACCGAGTTCGCCCGCTCCCGGCTGACCCGCTCCGAGGTCGACCGGCTGCTGCGCCTGATGGGCGGCACGCTCGCCGGCCTGCCGGACGCCCTGCGCTCCGGCATGCCCGAGATCGACTGGGACGGCTGGAGCGCCGCGCTGCGCCAGCTCGACGACGACGCGCCGGCCGTCCGCACCGACGCGGCCTGGTTCGCCGCGCGTGCGCTGGTGCCGGCGACGCTGTCGTGGCTGCGCATCCATCGCCGCGCGCATCCGGACTGGTTCCGCTTCAGCCTGGGCTGAGCGGGCCGATCGGGCCGGTCGGGCCGGCGGCGCCGGCCAGCAGCGCCGCGGTCACCTCGTCGCCGACGCGTGCGGCCGCGCCCACCCCGGCGAGCAGGTCGAGCAGCTCGCGCGCCTCGTCCGGGCGGCCGCTGCGCAGCCCGATGAAGGCCAGCGCCTTGAGCATGAACAGCCAGAAGCGCGCCGGCCCGTCGCTGTGGAAGTCGATGCCCGGCGGCGGTGCGCCGCGCTCGAGCGCGCGCCAGTCCTCGGGCAGGCCGACCTGGCGCGCGGCCTCCTGCAGGCCGCGCAGCGCCGCACGCTCGGCCTGCTCGAACTCGCGCCGGCCGGCGTGGTGCTTGCACAGCGCATAGAGGATGGCCAGCGAGCGCGGCGCGATCGCCTGCGCGGTCCACAGCAGCGTCGCGCGCTGCTCGGCCTGCGCCCGGGCGGCCTGGTGCAGCAGCTCGCGTGCCGCCGCGGGCACGTCGCCGCCGAAGAAGTCGTCGGAGGCCTCTCCGGTGAGGATGTTCATGGGGTCGTCTCCGGGTGGGGAGCGCCCGCTCATGCATGCGCGATGCCAGGCCCTGGCGCGTCGGATTGACGACAAAGCCGACATGCCCCGGCAGCTTCGCGACAGCGCCCGCCCGCCGTGCGGCGGAATCACGCAAGTGCTTGATGCGTCGGGAGTTTTTGCGCTGGATCAGACAGGTCGCGCGGCCTGGGCCTGCTGGCACGCTCCATGCACCGCAGAGCCTGTCAACCGAGAAACCCCGCATCTTCCGGAGCCCCGACGATGGACGCCAGCCTGAGCAAGCCGATCTACCTCGACTACGCCGCGACCACGCCGGTCGATCCCCGGGTCGTGCAGGCGATGGTGCCCTACCTGTACGAGCAGTTCGGCAACCCGGCCTCGCGCAGCCACGCCTTCGGCTGGGCGGCGGAAGAGGCGGTCGAGATCGCCCGCGAGCGGGTGGCCGCGCTGATCGGCGCCGACCCGCGCGAGATCGTCTGGACCTCGGGCGCGACCGAGTCGAACAACCTCGCGATCAAGGGCGCGGCGCAGTTCTACCAGGGCCGCGGCAAGCACCTGATCACCGTGAAGACCGAGCACAAGGCGGTGCTCGACACGATGCGCGAGCTCGAGCGCCACGGCTTCGAGGTGACCTACATGGACGTGCGCGACGACGGCCTGGTCGACGTGGAGGCCTTCCGCGCCGCGATCCGGCCCGACACCATCCTGGCGTCGGTGATGTTCGTCAACAACGAGATCGGCGTCGTCCAGGACGTGGCGACGCTGGGGCGCATCTGCCGCGAGAAGGGCGTGATCTTCCATGTCGACGCGGCGCAGGCCACCGGCAAGGTCGCCATCGACCTGGCCGAGCTGCCGATCGACCTGATGAGCCTGTCGGCGCACAAGACCTACGGCCCGAAGGGCATCGGCGCGCTCTACGTGCGCCGCAAGCCGCGCATCCGCATCGAGGCGCAGATGCACGGCGGCGGCCACGAGCGCGGCATGCGCTCGGGCACGCTGGCCACGCACCAGATCGTCGGCATGGGCGAGGCCTACCGGCTCGCCGCCGAGCACATGGGCCGCGAGAACGAGCGCATCCGCGCGCTGCGCGACCGGCTGCTCGCCGGCCTGGGCGCGATTCCCGAGATCCGCGTCAACGGCAGTCTCGAGCAGCGCGTGCCGCACAACCTCAACATCAGCTTCACCTTCGTCGAGGGCGAGTCGCTGCTGATGGGCATGAGCGGCATCGCGGTGTCCTCCGGCTCGGCCTGCACCTCGGCCAGCCTGGAGCCGAGCTACGTGCTGCGCGCGCTGGGCCTGCCCGACGAGGTGGCGCACAGCTCGATCCGCTTCTCGGTCGGGCGCTTCACCACCGAGGCCGAGATCGACGCCGCCATCGCCAAGACCCGCCACACCGTCGAGCGGCTGCGTGCGCTGAGCCCGCTGTGGGACATGCACGTCGCCGGCGTCGACCTCTCCACGGTGCAGTGGGCCGAGCACTGAGCCGCCCGCGCGCCGCGCACAGACCACGCAAACACAGGGCCACGGAGCCACAGGAGTTCGTCATGGCATACAGCGACAAGGTCATCGACCACTACGAGAACCCGCGCAACGTCGGCGGCTTCGAGGCGGCGGACGGCGACGTCGGCACCGGCATGGTCGGCGCGCCGGCCTGCGGCGACGTGATGAAGCTGCAGATCAAGGTCAACCCGGCCACCGGCGTCATCGAGGACGCGCGCTTCAAGACCTACGGCTGCGGCTCGGCGATCGCCTCGAGCTCGCTGGTCACCGAATGGGTCAAGGGCAAGACGCTCGACCAGGCGCTGGCGATCAAGAACACCCAGATCGCCGAGGAGCTGGCGCTGCCGCCGGTCAAGATCCACTGCTCGATCCTCGCCGAGGACGCGATCAAGGCGGCGGTCAGCGACTACCGCCAGCGCGCCACGCCCATGCCCGAGGGCGCCGCCTGCGCGCCGGTCGTGCCGGCCGCGCACTGAGCGGCGCCGCCGCCGTCCTCGTCGTCCCTTTCCCGACTTCACCCCTCTTTCCCCCAAGGAGCGAACCATGTCCGCATGCCAGTCCCAGGGCTCGTCCTGCAGCACCCCGTCGATGAGCGCCCCGCCGGTCATGCCGGTGCTGCCCGAAGGCGCCGATCCGATCGTCGTCAGCGAGGCGGTCGTCAGCAAGGTCGCCGAGATGCTGGCCGAGGAGGGCGATCCCTCGCTGCAGCTGCGCATCTTCGTCACCGGCGGCGGCTGCTCGGGCTTCCAGTACGGCTTCGCCTTCGACGACGAGAAGAAGGCCGACGACGTGCGCGTCGAGAAGGGCCCGGTCACCGTGGTGGTCGACGCGATGAGCCTGCAGTACCTGATGGGCGCCGAGATCGACTTCGAGGACAAGCTCGACGGCGCACGCTTCGTGATCCGCAACCCCAACGCCGCGAGCACCTGCGGCTGCGGCAGCAGCTTCTCGGTCTGACAGGAGAGGGCGCATGACGATCACCGTGACCCCGAAGGCCGCCGGCAAGATCCGCCAGGCGCTGGACAAGCGCGGCGGCGGCGTCGGCCTGCGCGTGGCGGTGCGCACCAGCGGCTGCTCGGGCTATGCCTACGCGCTGGAGTTCGCCGACGCCGCGCTTCCCGAGGACCTGAGCTTCGCCTGCGAGGGCGGCGTGACGCTGCTGGTGGACGCGCAGAGCCTGCCGATGCTCGACGGCACCGAGCTCGACTGGGTCCGCGAGGGCCTGAACGAGGGCTTCAAGTTCCACAACCCGAACGCGACGGCGACCTGCGGCTGCGGCGAGTCCTTCGCCGTCTGAGTCCCGAACTCCCGAACCCCCCGAGTCACCGAGGAGCCCCGACATGGCCCTGCTGCAGATCGCCGAACCCGGCCTGACCGCCGCCCCGCACCAGCACCGCCTCGCGGTGGGCATCGATCTCGGCACGACGAACTCGCTGGTCGCGACGATGCGCAGCGGCGTGCCGGTGGTGCTCGGCGACGAGGACGGGCGGCTGCTGCTGCCCTCGGTCGTGCATTTCGCCGAGGACGGCGGCCGGCGGGTCGGCGACGCGGCGCGCGCGATGGCGCTGAAGGATCCCGCCAACACGATCGCCTCGGCCAAGCGCCTGATCGGGCGCTCGCCGGCCGACATCGCGCCGGGCACGGTGCCGTATGCGGTCGAGGCGCTGGGTGACAGCGCGGTGGGCGTGCGCACCCGCGCCGGCCTGGTGAGCCCGGTGGAGATCGGCGCCGAGGTGCTGCGCAGCCTGCGCGGCCGCGCCGAGGCGAGCCTGGGCGGCGAGCTGGTCGGCGCGGTCATCACCGTGCCGGCCTACTTCGACGACGCGCAGCGCCAGGCCACCAAGGACGCCGCGCAGGCCGCCGGCCTGAACGTGCTGCGCCTGCTCAACGAGCCGACCGCCGCGGCGGTGGCCTACGGGCTGGAGTCGGCCAGCGAGGGCTGCTATGTCGTCTACGACCTGGGCGGGGGCACCTTCGACGTCAGCATCCTGCGCCTGGCGCGCGGCGTGTTCGAGGTGATCGCCACCGCGGGCGACCCGATCCTGGGCGGCGACGACTTCGACCATGTGCTGGCGAACTGGTTCGCGCACGAGACCGGCGGCTGGGCGCCGGCCGAGCAGACCGCGCTGCTGGCGGCGGCGCGCCGCGCCAAGGAGGCGCTGACCGACGCCGAGGCGACGGCGATGCACTGCACCCGCGCCGACGGCTCGCACGAGATGCTGCGCGTGACCCGCGAGCTGTTCGACGGGCTGACGCGCACGCTGGTCGAGCGCACGATGATGCCGGTGCGCCGCGCGCTGCGCGACGCGCGGCTCAAGCCCGACGATGTCGACGGCATCGTGCTGGTGGGCGGCGCCACGCGCATGCCCTCGGTGCGTGCGGCGGTGGCCGCGCATTTCGGCCGCGCGCCCTTCACCGGCATCGACCCGGACCAGGCGGTGGCGCTGGGCGCGGCGATCCAGGCCGACCAGCTCGCCGGCAACCGCGGCGCCGACGGCCTGCTGCTGCTCGACGTCAATCCGCTGTCGCTGGGGCTGGAGACGATGGGCGGGCTGGTCGAGAAGATCATCCCGCGCAACTCCACCGTGCCGACGGCGCGCGCGCAGGAGTTCACCACCTTCAAGGACGGCCAGACCGCGATGAGCCTGCACATCGTGCAGGGCGAGCGCGAGCTGGTCGACGAGTGCCGCTCGCTGGCGCGCTTCACGCTGCGCGGCATTCCGCCGATGGTGGCCGGCGCGGCGCGCATCCGCGTGACCTTCCAGATCGACGCCGACGGGCTGCTGAGCGTCAGCGCGGTCGAGCAGACCTCGGGCGTGCGCGCGCACATCGAGGTCAAGCCGAGCCACGGCCTGGGCACCGAGCAGGTGGCCGGCATGCTGAAGTCGGCGCTGGGCAATGTCGAGGCCGACGCCGCGGCGCGGATGCTGCGCGAGGCCGAGATCGACGCGCGCCGGCTGCTCGACGCCACCGAGGTGGCGCTGCGCGAGGACGGCGACACGCTGCTGCTGCCCAAGGAGCAGTTCCTGATCCTGCGCGCGATGCAGGACGTGGCCGACGCGCTGGAGCAGTGCGCCGAGAGCGAGGGCACGACGCTGGCCGAGCAGAAGGCGCTGCGCGAGCTGCTGCGCGACGCCACCGAGGCGCTCAACCAGGTCACCACCCCCTTCGCCGGCCGCCGCATGGACGCCCGCGTCCGCGAAGTCCTCTCCGGCCGCACCGTCGAGCAGATGGCCGCCTGACCCCGGGCCGCCGCTCTGCCATGCCCGCGCAGACGGGCCCCCGGCCCGCGCCGTCTCCCCACCCCCTGTGCGTCATGCCCGCGCAGGCGGGCCCCCACTGCTCTGCCAGATCGGGCACGTCATGCCCGCGCAGGCGGGCACCCACGCACGCCCCATCTCCCCCTCGTGGCTCCTCGCCTTCGCGAGGATGACGCGCTTCTTTCCTCCGGAGCCCCCCATGTCCACCCAGCCCAAGCCCCCGACCCGCATCACCGTGCTGCCGCACCCCGACCTGTGCCCGGACGGCCTGACCTTCGACGCCCCGCCCGGACGCAAGCTCGTCGACGTGATGCTCGAGCACGGCATCGCCATCGAGCACGCCTGCGAGAAGGTCTGCGCCTGCGCGACCTGCCACGTCCACCTGCGCACCGGCGCCGAATTCATCGCCCCGCCGGACGACGAGGAAGAAGACCAGCTCGACGACGCCTGGGGCCTGGACGCCCAGTCGCGCCTGTCCTGCTGCGTCAAGGTCAAGGGCCCGGCGCTGACGGTGGAGTTACCACGGTATACGAAGAATCATGCGAGGGAGAGGTAGTATTTATTTTATTTTTCTTCGTTGTTTGTATGGATTTTGGTATTGTTGTGTACACCGATTTTATCTATGATTGCCATTAATATTTTTTGTGTATCTATTGGATAGGATTCAAATTTTTGTATATCATTGTTGTTTATTGCAAAAATTCTGTCTGCCATCTCGGATTTTATTTTATTTTGTTCTTCATTGGGTAGTGATGCCAAATATGGCGTTATTGACTTTAAGTCAAGCGACATACGAAGGTATTCGTGTTGTTTTGACCGGTGTTTTGTCGATTCCCTTGCTAGATATGTTGCCGGAATTGATATTGTTAATGATAATATAACCCTGGTCAAACTAACTTTCCAGTCGAATTCGGGTGATCTTGTTTCTAGTATTGAATATCCAATGATAACAACTATTATCAGCATCAAAATAACTGATATTCTTCTGGTGATTTCGGCTAGATCTTTTTCTTCGGCGGCGCTTTTTTCATAAGAGCCTGCTATTGCTGTTCCAGATATTACTCCCACGAGTTCATTTATTTCTTTTTGTTTTTCATGTAGATTTTTTATTATTTCTTCTGTGCGATTATTGGCTTCTCTTTTAATGTTATCTATTTCGGAGGATAATTCTTTTGATTGGGAGTTTGCTGCCTCCGCATTTTCTCTTGCATTTTTGCATAGCAAATCAAGTTCAACTTGCCTTTTTACTACATGGTCTATGTGTTTCCCTAAAGATTGGATTTTATCGTGATAATTTATTCTATTTTGATCTGTTTCCGATAAATTATTTTTTCTCGGATTATTAATTTTTTCAGTTAAATTATTCATCTCAGTAATTTTTAGGTTAATTTTTTTTATAATTGAGTTTTCGATTGGAAAATGTTCGGCATTAAATTGATTTGTCAGAAAATCAAACACTTTTGATAATGAATTATTTTCATTTGCTACGCCAATGAAATCATTTTCCATTGATAATATGCACATGGCTTTTGCATGATGTTGCGCTTTTTCTAGTGGTATTCTCATTTCGTTGCTAATATTTTTATTTTTGTAAATTTCTGATATCAAGTTTTTTATTGCGATTGATTTTGTGTGTATATAATTATCTTGCATAATTTTATCCTTAATAATTTAAGTGTGTGTTGTGAATTATTTTTAATTATTATCTGAAAATAATTTTTTTGGTTGGCAGAAAGTCGCATTTTTTTGAATTAAAAAGTATATTTTGTTGCAAATATTTTTCAATTCCTTGCTGCGCTCGACACCCCTCCGCTGTCATCAACCCGACAAAAGGAACATCGCCGCGTCTGTCTCGTGCTGATCGAAAAAGTCTTTGTGAATCAATGACTTGAGGATCAGCGAGGGGTTGGCACAGGGCTTGCGCTGGATGGGTTGAACCGTCCGCCCAACCCCGATGCCAACCCGCTGACGAGATCCGCCGATGAACACCGTCCTGTCGAAGTCCTGCGTCGTCATCAACGACACCACGCTGCGCGATGGCGAGCAGACCGCGGGCGTGGCCTTCTCGGACGACGAGAAGCTGGCGATCGCCGCGGCGCTGGATGCGGCGGGCGTGCCGGAGATGGAGATCGGCATTCCGGCGATGGGCGAGCACGAGGTCGAGCTGATCGGCGAGATCGCCCGCCGCGTGCGCCGCGCCCGCACCATGGTCTGGGGCCGCATGGCCGACCGCGACATCGGCGCGTCGCTGCGCTGCGGCGCCGACATCGTCCACCTGTCGGTGCCGGTGTCGGACCTGCAGATCGAGCGCAAGCTCGGCCGCGACCGCGCCTGGGTGCTGGCGGCGATCCGGCGCTGCGCCGCGCAGGTGCTCGAGGCCGGCGCGGTGCCCAGCATCGGCTTCGAGGACGCCTCGCGCGCCGACGACCGCTTCCTGCTGCACGCCGCCGTCGCGGCGCAGCAGGCCGGCGCGGTGCGGGTGCGCTACGCCGACACGCTCGGCCTGCTCGATCCCTTCGAGACCCACCGCCGCATCGCCGCGCTGCGCCGCGAGATCGACCTCGACATCGAGATCCATCCGCACAACGACCTCGGCCTGGCCACCGCCAACACGCTGGCCGCGATCCGCGCCGGCGCCACGCACGCCTCCACCACCGTCAACGGCCTGGGCGAGCGCGCCGGCAACGCGGCGATGGAAGAGGTGGTCATGGCGCTGCGCCACCTGCACGGCCTGGAATGCGGCATCGACACCGCCATGCTGCCGGCCATCAGCGCGCTGGTGGCGCGGGCGTCCGGCCGGCCGGTCGCGCCGGGCAAGAGCATCGTCGGCGAGGCGGTGTTCAGCCACGAGAGCGGCATCCACGTCGACGGCCTGCTCAAGGACCGCCGCAACTACGAGACCTTCGCGCCGGAGGAGCTCGGGCGCCAGCATCGGCTGGTGCTGGGCAAGCACTCCGGCTCGGCGGGGCTGATCAGCGCCTGCGGCGCGCTCGGGCTGCGCGTGGACGCGCAGCAGGTCGCGCCGCTGCTCGATCGCATCCGCAGCCATGTCACCGAGACGAAGCGCGAGCCCTCCGACCAGGAGCTGCGCCAGTTCCACCACGAAACCCGCCTGCACCCGGTCCGGGCCTGCGCCTGAGACCTCCCCCGATGACCGCCGTCGACCCTCCCGGAGAGACATCCATGGACAGCCTGATCCAACGCCTGAAGGCCCTGTCGAGTGCCGAGGACTTCCTGAAGTTCTTCGGCCTGAGCTACGACGAGCGCGTCGTGCACGTCAACCGGCTGCACATCCTCAAGCGCTTCTACCAGTACCTGCACACCACCGAGGGCCTGTCCGGCCTCGACGAGGTGGAGATGTTCCGGCGCTACCGCGAGCTGCTGGCGCGCGCCTACCAGGACTTCGTCGAGTCCAGCGCCGCGCAGGAGAAGGTCTTCAAGGTCTTCCAGGACGTCGGCGGCCGCCAGAGCGTGCCGGTGACCTCGCTGCGCGACAGCCTGCGCTCGCGCCGCGCCGCGGCCTGAAGACCGCCCGCCGTCCCCGTTTGTCCGTCCGTCCGACCGTCCGACCGCCCCAGGAGAGCCGTCCCATGCACATCGTCGTCTGCATCAAGCAGGTGCCCGACTCGGCGCAGATCCGCGTCCACCCGGTCACCAACACCATCATGCGCCAGGGCGTCCCGGCGATCGTCAACCCCTACGACCTGTTCGCGCTCGAAGAGGCGCTGCGGCTGAAGGACAAGTTCGGCGGCCGCGTCACGATGCTGTGCATGGGTCCGCCGCAGGCGGAGGACGCGCTGCGCAAGTGCATCAGCTTCGGCGCCACCGACGCCATCCTGGTCACCGACCGCGCGTTCGCCGGCGCCGACACGCTGGCCACCAGCTTCGCGCTGGCCGCGGCGATCCGCAAGATCGGCGAGGAGCAGGCGGTCGACCTCGTCTTCACCGGCAAGCAGACCATCGACGGCGACACCGCGCAGGTCGGCCCCGGCGTGGCCAAGCGCCTCGGCCTGAACCTGCTGACCTACGTCAGCAAGATCAACGAGGTCGACCTGGACGCGCGCACGCTCACCGTCGAGCGCCGCGCCGAGGGCGGCGTGCAGCGCCTGAAGACCACGCTGCCGAGCCTGATCACCATGCTCGAGGGCACCAACGAGATGCGCTTCGCGACCATGGAGGACATGCTGCGCGCCGCGCGCGTGCCGGTGCGCAAGTGGAACAAGGACCAGGCCGGCATCGAGGACGTCAGCAAGATCGGCCTGAAGGGCAGCCCGACCATCGTCAGCAAGGTCTTCGCGCCCAAGGCGCGCAAGGAGCGCGCCGAGATGCAGGAGGTCGGCGACGGCATGGGCCTCAACGACGTCTGCCTGAACCTGCTGCAGAAGATCTTCACCACCCACCCGACGCTCGAGCAGGAGACCGTCGATCGCCTGAGCGCCTGAGCCGGCGCCGATGTCCCCGACAGGAGAAGTCCATGGCTGAGAACGACAAGCCTTCCATGTCCGCCGCGGCCGCCGCGGGCGCCGCCAAGACCGCCGGCCGCTCGGGCCGCAGCACCGAGCTGCCCGAGCACCTGAAGGCCTACAAGGGCGTCTGGGTGTTCATCGAGCACGACCGCGGCCAGGTCCACAGCGTCAGCTGGGAGCTGATGGGCCAGGCGCGCATCCTCGCCGACAAGCTCGGCGTGCAGGTCAGCGGCGTGCTGATGGGCGGCCCGGCCGACGACATGGAGGCCTTCGCGAAGGAGGCCTACATCTACGGCGCCGACCACTGCTACATCATGCGCGACCCGGTGCTGCAGGGCTACCGCAACGAGCCCTACACCAAGGGCCTGACCGATCTGGTCAACACCCACCAGCCCGAGATCCTGCTGCTGGGCGCCACCACGATGGGCCGCGACCTGGCCGGCTCGGTGGCGACGACGCTGGGCACCGGCCTGACGGCCGACTGCACCGAGCTCAACATCGACGGCCGCGCGCTGGCCGCCACGCGGCCGACCTTCGGCGGCTCGCTGCTGTGCACGATCATGACGCTGGCCTACCGGCCGCAGATGGCGACGATGCGCCCGCGCACCGCGCCGATGCCGCGCCGCGACGAGAGCCGCACCGGCACGATCTCGACGATGGCGCTGGGCATGATCGAGACCGACATCGTCACCAAGCTGCTCGAGTTCATCCCGGACGCGAACCGCAACACGGTGAACCTGTCGTACGCCGACATCATCGTGACCGCCGGCAAGGGCCTGAAGAACGCCGACAACATGAAGCTGGTGTGGGACCTGGCGCGGGTGCTCGGCGCCGAGGTCGGCGCCACCCGCGCGGTCACGCAGGCCGGCTGGCTCGAGGCCGAGCGCCAGGTCGGCCAGACCGGCAAGACGGTGCGCCCGAAGCTCTACATCGCCGCGGGCGTCTCCGGCGCCATCCAGCACCGCGTCGGCATGGAGGGCAGCGACATCATCGTCGCGATCAACACCGACCCGAACGCCCCGATCTTCGACTTCGCCCACCACGGCATCGTCGGCAACGCGATGCAGGTGCTGCCGGCGCTGACGGCCACGTTCCGCAGCTATCTCGACCGCCGCGTCCGCAAGGTCGCCTGACCCCCCGAAGGAGCAGTCATGCCAGAAAAGTTTGACGCCATCGTCGTCGGCGCCGGCCCCTCGGGCAACGCCGCGACCTACACGCTGGCCAAGGCCGGCCTGAAGGTGCTGCAGATCGAGCGGGGCGAATACCCCGGCTCGAAGAACGTGCAGGGCGCGATCCTCTACAGCGACGCGCTGGAGAAGATCATTCCGGACTTCCGCGACGACGCGCCGCTGGAGCGCCACATCATCGAGCAGCGCATGTGGCTGCTCGACGACAAGAGCTTCGTCGGCACGCACTTCCGCAGCGAGGACTACAACAAGCCGCCGTACAACCGCTACACCATCATCCGCGCGCAGTTCGACAAGTGGTTCTCGTCGAAGGTGCGCGAGGCCGGCGCGCTGCTGATCTGCGAGACCACCGTCGAGCAGCTGCTGATGGACGGCGACCGCGTCGTCGGCGTGCGCTGCGACCGCATCGGCGGCGACGTCTTCGCCGACGTGGTGATCCTGGCCGACGGCGTCAACTCGACGCTGGCGCGCAAGGCCGGCTTCCACCCCGAGATCCAGGCCAAGAACGTGGCGCTGGCGGTCAAGGAGATCCTCTTCATGCCCGAGGAGGTCATCCAGGCGCGCTTCAACATCGGCGAGGAGGAGGGCGTCGTCATCGAGATGATGGGCTCGGTCACCGAGGGCATGGTCGGCACCGGCTTCCTCTACACCAACAAGGATTCGCTGACGATCGGCGTGGGCTGCATGCTCAGCGACTTCAAGACCAATCCGAACCGCACGACGCCCTACGCGCTGCTGGAGAAGCTGAAGAAGCACCCGAGCATCGCGCCACTGATCGAGGGCGGCGAGATGAAGGAGTACTGCGCGCACCTGATCCCCGAGGGCGGCTTCCACGCGGTGCCGAAGATCTTCGGCCACGGCTGGATGATCGTCGGCGACTCGGGCGGCTTCGTGAACGCCGCGCACCGCGAGGGCTCGAACCTGGCGATGACCACCGGCCGTCTGGCCGCCGAGACGGTGATCCATGCCAAGGCCGCCGGCAAGGACATGGACGCGAAGACCCTGTCGGCCTACAAGGCCGCGCTGGACGACAGCTTCGTGATGAAGGACCTGAAGAAGTACCGCGACCTGCCGGAGGTGCTGCACAACAGCCCGCACTTCTTCAGCACCTATCCCGGTCTGGTCAACCGGGCGGCGCAGACGATGTTCACCGTCGATGGCGTCGACAAGAAGACCAAGGAGCGGGAAGTGCTGGGCAGCTTCAAGGCCGCCCGCAAGCTGACCGGTCTGGTGGGTGATGCCGTCAAGCTCTGGAGGGCCGTGCGATGAGCGCTGCAGCCAACAACATCGTGGTCAACGTGGAAGAGAAGCTCTTCCAGAACCGCTACAAGGTCGACCACGGTCGGCCGCACATCCGCATCAAGGCGCCGGAGGTCTGCGCCAACGACTGCAAGGACCAGTCGTGCACCTTCGTCTGCCCGGCCTCCTGCTACAAGGCCGAGGGCAACCGCTCGGTGACGCTGATCACCGACGGCTGCCTGGAGTGCGGCAGCTGCCGGGTGATCTGCACCGAGCATGCCAACGTCGCGTGGGAATACCCGCGCGGCGGCCACGGCATCCTGTTCAAGTTCGGCTGAAGGGTCGGTCCGCGATGAACGATGTCGAACGCTTCCTCGCCCACGCGATCGCGCTCGAGCGCGAGGCCGCGCGGCGCTACGAGGAACTGGCCGCGGCGATGCAGACCGACGGTCGCGCCGAGCTCAAGGCCTTCTTCGCCCGCATGGCGCACTTCTCGCGCCTGCACCTGGCCGAGGCGCAGGCCCGCGGCCAGTGGCGCGATCTGCCGGTGCTGGCCGAGCACGAGTACGACTGGCCCGACGGCATCGCGCCCGAGACCGCCGACTGGGCCGGTGTCGACGCGCAGATGACGGTGCGCTCGGCGCTGGAGCTGGCGCTGGAGAGCGAGCGCCGCGGCCACGCCTACTACGCCGCGGTCGCCGCGCTGGCGCAGGACCCGGACGTGCGCCACCTCGCGGCCGAGTTCGCCGCCGAGGAGGCCGAGCACCTGGCCGAGCTCGAGCGCCGGCTGCACGCCTGCGCGGCCTGACCCGATTCCTTCCCCGCAAGATCCAGGATCCAGGAGCCTTCCGATGAGCCGACCCGTCCGCCATGTCTTCGTCTGCAGCCAGCAGCGCCCGCCCGGCCACCCGCGCGGCTCCTGCGCGGCCAACGGCGCCGCGCCGCTGCTGCAGGCCTTCTGGGGCGAGCTGCAGCGCCGCCAGGCCTACGAGCAGGTCGCGGTGACCTACTCGGGCTGCCTGGGCCCGTGCGACGGCGGCCCCAACGTGCTGGTCTATCCCGAGGGCGTGCTCTACCAGGGCGTCAAGGTCGAGGACGTCGGCGAGCTCTTCGATCGACACCTGCTCGGCGGCGAAGTGGTCGATCGGCTGGTCGCCCCCCCCGCAGTCTGGTGATCCGGCGCGGCATGGCGAGATCGCTTGACCTGCGTCAAGGCGCCCCCCGTCCGGTCGGCAATTGCGTTGATCTGGCACGCATTCGGCGCAGTTATTGCAGCACCTCGCGCAGCATGCCGCGCCTCGCCTCCTTCCTGCCCCGCGCTGGCGCGACGCATGCACCTCGCCGCGGCACCGGTCGGTTCGCGGTCGTGACCGGACCCCAAGGAGGTGCGTGATGGTGGACCGAACCGCGGTGAACGAGCGCTCGCATGTCGAGCTGATCACCATCCACGAGATCTGCCGCATTCTCGGCGGCTCGCTCGACATCTCGCGGACCTTCCGCGAGGCGCTCAACGTGCTGGTGGCCCACATCGGGCTGAGCCGCGCGATGGTGGTGCTGCCCGGCGGCGAGGAGGGGCAGGGCCCGCTGAGCGTGCACAGCGCCGTCGGCCTGGAGCGGGCGCAGGCCGAGCGCGGCCACTGGCGCGTCGGCGAGGGCGTGATCGGCCGGGTCTACGCCTCGGGCATTCCGGTGGTGATGCCCGACATCTCGCAGGCGACCGAGTTCATCGACCGCACCGGCGCCTTCGGCGCGCACGACGAGCGGATGATGGCCTTCCTGGTGGTGCCGCTGAAGACCGACCACGACGTGGTCGGCGTGCTGGCGGCGCAGCGCGAGGTCATGGGCAGCGCGCGGCTGTCGGACGACCAGCGCCTGCTGACGATGGTGGCGACGCTGCTGGCGCAGTCCTTCGCGCTGCACCGCGCCGTCGCCGACGAGCACCACCGGCTGCGCCAGGAGACCTCGCGGCTGCAGAAGGCGCTGGCGCGCGAGCCGCGCGGGCGCTACGCGATCGACAACGTCATCGGCGACTCCCAGCCGATGCAGCAGGTCTTCCGCGAGGTGCACCAGGCCGGGCCGTCGCGCGCCACCGTGCTGCTGCGCGGCGAGTCCGGCACCGGCAAGGAGGCGATCGCGCGCGCGATCCACTTCCTCAGCCCGCGCAAGGACGCGCCCTTCATCAAGGTCAACTGCGCGGCGCTGACCGAGTCGCTGCTCGAATCGGAGCTGTTCGGCCACGAGCGCGGCGCCTTCACCGGCGCGGTCGGCGACCGCAAGGGCCGCTTCGAGCTGGCGCACGGCGGCACGCTCTTCCTCGACGAGGTCGGCGACGTCTCGCCGGCCTTCCAGGCCAAGCTGCTGCGGGTGCTGCAGGAGCGCGAGTTCGAGCGCGTCGGCGGCACCAAGGCGGTCAAGGTCGACGTGCGACTGATCTGCGCGACCAACCGCGACCTCGAGCGCATGGTGCAGCGCGGCGAGTACCGCGCCGACCTGTACTACCGCATCAACGTCGTCTCGATCTTCCTGCCGCCGCTGCGCGAGCGCCGCTCCGACATCCCGCAGCTGGTGTCGCACTTCATCGACCGCTTCAACAAGGAGAACCGGCGCAGCCTGAAGGTCACGCCGGAGGCGATGAAGGTGCTGACCAGCTGCTACTGGCCCGGCAACGTGCGCGAGCTGGAGAACTGCGTCGAGCGCACCGCGACGATGGTCTCGGGCGAGTACATCCGCGACCTGGCCTTCCCGTGCCGGCAGAACCGCTGCCTGACGCAGACGCTGCACTTTCTCGACAAGGCCGATGCGGTGGCGGCGGCCGCCGCCGTCCCGCAGCGTGCCCCGGCCGCCGCCCCGGCGCCGGTCCCGCCCGCACCGGCCCCGGCGCCCGCGCCTGCGCGCTCCTCGGGCTTCGTCGACCTCGACCACGACCCTGACGACGATCTGGCCGAGGACGACAGCAGCTTCGCCGGTCTGCCCGATCTCGACGAGGAGGGCGTCACGCTGATCGGCCCGACCGCGCAGCTCCCGCCCTCGGTGCGCCGCTTCGGCCCCGAGCCGCCCGACAGCGAGCGCGACCGGCTGATCTGGGCGATGGAGCAATGCGGCTGGGTCCAGGCCAAGGCCGCCCGCCTGCTGCGCATCACCCCGCGCCAGCTCGGCTACGCGCTGCACAAGCACCGCATCGAGGTGCGCAAGTTCTGAGCTGAACGCGGGCCGCGGGCGCAGCCGCCCGTGCCGCTGCACGCCTGCGCCGTGCATGTAACCAGATTACATAAAATGCGGAGTAAGGGTTGCGACGGACAGGGTTCGCACCGAGTTCGGGCCGAATCAACGCAAACGAACGCAAACGATGACGCAAAACCGCAATCGGTTGCGCTGAGGCGTGATCGGCCCTGAAATGGGGCATTCGAGGGCCTTTTGATCAGGGTTTTCACCAGTGTGGCGCGCATGTAAGGAAATTACATTGCTGCCGTGGCGTGACACGCCTCGCCTTCACCACCACGCGAATCAGACGGAGACAGCCCATGTCCAATTCCTTCAAGCAGATCGCGGCCGGCATCGCCCTGGCCTTCGGCTCGGTCGCCGGCGCGCACGCCGCGACGATCACCATTTCCTGCGGCTCGGTCGGCCAGGACTTCGAGTTCTGCAAGAAGACCACCGAGGACTGGGCGAAGAAGACCGGCAACACCGTCAAGCTGTTCACCCCGCCGCAGTCGACCACCGACATCCTGGCGCTGTTCCGCCAGATGTTCGCGGCCAAGAGCTCGGACCTGGACGTGATCAACGTCGACGTGGTGTGGCCGGGCATGATCAAGGACCACCTGATCGACCTGAAGCCCTACAGCAAGGGCGCCGAGAAGGAGCACTTCCCGTCGATCGTGGCCAACAACACCGCCGACGGCCGTCTGATCGCGATGCCGTGGTTCACCGACGCCGGCCTGCTGTACTACCGCAAGGACCTGCTCGAGAAGCACGGCGAGAAGGCTCCGACCACCTGGGAAGAGCTGGCCGCCACCGCCAAGAAGATCCAGGACGCCGAGCGCAAGGCCGGCAACGCCGACATGCAGGGCTTCGTCTTCCAGGCCAAGGCCTACGAAGGCCTGACCTGCGACGCGGTGGAATGGCTGTGGAGCTACGGCGGCGGCAACATCGTCGACGACAAGGGACAGATCACCGTCAACAACCCGAAGGCCGCCAAGGCGCTCAGCACCGCCGCGTCGTGGATCGGCACCATCGCGCCGACCGGCGTGCTGAACTACGGCGAGGAAGACGCCCGCGGCGTGTTCCAGAGCGGCAACGCGGTCTTCATGCGCAACTGGCCCTACGCCTGGTCGCTGGGCAACGGCAAGGACAGCAAGATCGCCGGCAAGATCGGCGTCTCCGCGCTGCCCAAGGGCGGCGCCGACGGAAAGAACGCCGCCACGCTGGGCGGCTGGCAGCTGGCGGTCAGCAAGTACTCGAAGAACCCGAAGGAGGCCGCCGACCTGGTCATGTACATGACCAGCAAGGAGATCCAGAAGGAGCGCGCGATCAAGGGTTCCTACAACCCGACCATCCCGTCGCTGTACCAGGACAAGGAAGTGCTGGCCGCCGCGCCCTTCTTCGGCGACCTGTACAACGTCTTCACCAGCGCGGTGCCGCGTCCGGCCACCGCCACCGGCCTGAAGTACAACGAGGTCAGCGCCGCCTTCTGGAACGCCACCCACGACGTGCTCTCCGGCAAGGAGAAGGCCGAGGCCAGCCTGGGCAAGCTCGAGGGCAAGCTCAAGCAGATCAAGCGCCGCGAGTGGTGATCCGCGCCTGATTCCTCTCCCGTCCGTGCATGACCCGAGCCCGCAGGCCTGCGTGCCTGCAGCCGGGTCGGGCCGCGCCTTTGCCTTCTTCTTGCCATTCCGGTCGGATCATGTCCTCCAAGACCCGCACTGCCTGGCTGTTCCTCGCGCCGATGCTGGTGACGCTGCTGATCGTGGCAGCGTGGCCGCTGGGGCGCACCATCTGGTTCAGCTTCACCGACGCCAACCTCAACGACATGGGCGCCGCGCGCTTCGTCGGGCTGGAGAACTACTTCGGCGAATACGGCCTGTTCGCCAATCCGAACCACACCGAGGGCTTCTGGCTCAGCGACTGGGGCACCTCGATCCGCAACACGCTGCAGTTCTCGCTGGTGTCGGTGCTGCTGGAGACGGCCTTCGGCCTGGGCGTCGCGCTGCTGCTCAACCAGGAGTTCAAGGGGCGCGCGCTGGTGCGTGCCGCGGTGCTGGTGCCCTGGGCGATCCCGACCATCGTGTCGGCCAAGATGTGGGGCTGGATGCTGCATGACCAGTTCGGCGTCATCAACGCGATCCTGCAGGGCTGGGGCCTGATCGACGCGAAGGTGGCCTGGACGGCCGATCCGCAGTATGCGCTGTGGACGGTGGTGCTGGTCGACGTCTGGAAGACCACGCCCTTCATGGCGCTCTTGATCCTGGCGGCGCTGCAGACGCTGCCCCGCGACTGCTACGAGGCCGCGCATGTCGACGGCGTGCATCCGCTGCGGGTGTTCTGGTCGGTGACGCTGCCGCTGATCCGTCCGGCGCTGATGGTGGCGGTGATCTTCCGCTTGCTCGACGCGCTGCGGGTGTTCGACCTGATCTACGTGCTGACCTCGAACAACAACAGCACCATGAGCATGTCCGGCTTCGTGCGCCGCGAGATGGTCGACAACGGCTACATGGGCTACGGCTCGGCCGCCTCGACGGCGCTGTTCCTCATCATCGGTCTGGCCACGGTCGTCTACATGCGACTGGGCCGGATGAAGCTCACGGAGGATGCGTGATGCGACGCGCTCCCGCCGCCACCGCGGCCCTCTACACGCTGGCGCTGCTGGTCACGCTGGTCTCGGTCTTCCCCTTCGTCTACGCGATCACCACCTCGCTGAAGACCGGCTCGGAGCTGTTCTCCACCTCGCTGTGGCCGCAGAACGGCAGCCTGGCCAACTACGTCAGCCTGTTCACGGTGGCCGAGCAGCCCTTCGGGCGCCACATCGTCAACTCGGTGGTGGTGTCGACGCTGGTGGTGGTGCTGTCGCTGTTCCTGGGCGTGACGGCGGCCTATGCGCTCGGGCGCATCCAGTTCAAGGGCCGCGGCCTGCTGCTGACCGCCATCCTGGGCGTGTCGATGTTCCCGCAGGTCGCGGTGCTGGCGGGCATGTTCGAGATGATCCGTGCGCTGGGCCTGTACAACCGCTCGCTCGGCCTGGTGCTGCCCTACCTGATCTTCACGCTGCCCTTCACCGTCTGGGTGCTGACCACCTTCATGCGCCAGCTGCCCAAGGAGCTGGAGGAGGCCGCGATCATGGACGGCTGCAGCCCGTGGCGGATCATCAGGGATGTCTTCCTGCCGCTGCTGTGGCCCGCGCTGGTGTCGACCGGGCTGCTGGCCTTCATCGCGGCCTGGAACGAGTTCCTGTTCGCGCTGACCTTCGTCATCGACAACAACGAGCGCACCGTGCCGGTGTCGATCTCGCTGATCTCCGGCGCCAGCAAGTACGAGATCCCGTGGGGAAAGATCATGGCCGCCTCGGTGCTGGTCACGCTGCCCCTGATCGGTCTGGTGCTGGTGTTCCAGAAGAAGATCGTCTCCGGCCTGACGGCGGGTGCGGTCAAGGGTTGAACAAGCACACGAGGTCTTCCGCATGGCTCAGAACAGCAACTGGTGGCGCGGCGGCGTCATCTACCAGATCTACCCGCGCAGCTTCGCCGACAGCAACGGCGACGGCATCGGCGACCTGCCCGGCATCACCGCGCGGCTCGAGCATGTGGCGCGGCTCGGCGCCGACGGCATCTGGCTGTCGCCCTTCTTCAGGAGCCCGATGAAGGACTTCGGCTACGACGTCAGCGACTACTGCGACGTCGAGCCGATGTTCGGCACGCTCGACGACTTCCGCGCGCTGGTGGCGCGGGCCCATGCGCTGGGTCTCAAGGTCATGATCGACCAGGTGCTGTCGCACACCTCGGACCAGCATCCGTGGTTCGTCGAGAGCCGCGCGAGCCGCGACAACCCGAAGGCCGACTGGTATGTGTGGGCCGACGCCCGGGACGACGGCACGCCGCCGAACAACTGGCTCTCCATCTTCGGCGGCAGCGCCTGGCAGTGGGACACGCGCCGCTGCCAGTACTACCTGCACAACTTCCTGACCAGCCAGCCCGACCTGAACTTCCACAACCCGGCGGTGCAGGACGCGATCCTGGCGACCGTCAGGTTCTGGCTGGACCTGGGCGTCGACGGCTACCGGCTCGACACCGCCAACTTCTACTTCCACGACGCCGAGCTGCGCAGCAACCCCGGCCGCGGCGCGCCCGACCCGAACAAGCCCGATCCGGCGGTCAACCCCTTCAATCCCTACGGCTGGCAGCGCCACCTCTACGACAAGAGCCGGCCCGAGAACCTCGTCTTCCTGCAGCGCCTGCGCGCGCTGCTCGACCAGTATCCCGACACCACGATGGTGGGCGAGATCGGCGACGACGACGGCCTGGCGCGGGTGGCCGAGTACACCGCCGGCGGCGACAAGCTGCACATGGCCTACTGCTTCGACCTGCTGGGCGAGCGCCATGACGCGCCCTTCGTGCACGGCGTGCTCGAGCGCTTCGGCCGCATCGTCGGCAGCGGCTGGCCGTGCTGGGCGCTGTCCAACCATGACGTGACCCGCGTGGCCACCCGCTGGGGCGGGCCCGAGCCCGACCCGGCGCTGCTGCGTCTGGCGCTGGCGCTGCAGGCCAGCCTGCGCGGCAGCGTCTGCCTCTACCAGGGCGAGGAGCTCGGCCTGCCCGAGGCCGACGTGCCCTTCGAGGATCTGCAGGACCCCTACGGCATCACGATGTGGCCGCAGTACAAGGGCCGCGACGGCTGCCGCACGCCGATGCCGTGGTCGGCCGAGGCGCCCGACCTGGGCTTCGGCAGCGGCGCGGCGCGGCCGTGGCTGCCGCTGTCCGAGGCGCAGCGCGCGCTGGCCGTCGACCGCCAGGAGGCCGATCCGGGCTCGATGCTGCAGGCCGCGCGCCGGCTGCTGCACTGGCGCCGCACCCAGCCGGCGCTGGTGCACGGCGAGCTCGCGCTGCTGCCGGTGCACGCGCAGGTGCTGGCCTTCGTGCGCGAGCACCAGGGCGAGCGGGTGCTGTGCGCCTTCAACCTGAGCGCGCAGCCCGCCGAGCTGGCGCTGCCGGCCGGGCTGGCGCTGGCGCAGCAGCTCGACAGCGGCATCGGCGGCGCGCGGCCGGCGGGCGCTGCGCTGCAGTTCGCGCCCTGGGGCGTGCTGCACGCCCGGCTGGCCTGAGGCCGGCCCGAGCACCGAGACCTCCCTTCTTTCCCGAGACTTTCCCGAGATCGAGATCGCCATGTCCCGCATCGACTTCCAGCAGATCAACAAGCGCTACGCGCCCAACCTGCCGCTGACCATCCACGACGCCACGCTGACGATCGGGCAGGGCGAGTTCTGCGTCTTCGTCGGCCCCTCGGGCTGCGGCAAGTCGACGCTGCTGCGCATGGTGGCCGGCCTGGAGGACATCAGCTCGGGCGACCTGTCGATCGGCGGCCGGCGCGTCAACGACCTGCCGCCGGCGCAGCGCGGCGTGGCGATGGTGTTCCAGAGCTATGCGCTCTACCCGCACATGACGGTGCGCGAGAACATGGCCTTCGGCCTGAAGGTGTTCGGCGCCGACAAGGCGGCGATCGAGCAGAAGGTGAAGAAGGCGGCCGACATCCTGCAGCTCACGTCGCTGCTCGACCGCCTGCCCAAGGCACTGTCGGGCGGCCAGCGCCAGCGGGTGGCCATCGGCCGCGCGATCGTGAAGGAGCCGGACGTCTTCCTGTTCGACGAGCCGCTCTCGAACCTGGACGCGGCGCTGCGGGTGCAGACCCGGCTGGAGATCGCCAAGCTGCACCATGACATCGGCCGCGCCAGCATGATCTATGTGACGCATGACCAGGTCGAGGCGATGACGCTGGCCGACAAGATCGTGCTGCTGCGCGCCGGCGAGAAGGTGCAGACCGAAGGCAGCGTGGCGCAGTTCGGCACGCCGATGGATCTCTACCACCGCCCGCGCAACCTGTTCGTGGCCGAGTTCATCGGCAGCCCGAAGATGAACATCCTGCCGGGCCGGCTGATCGCCGCCGAGGCCACGCATGCGGTGGTCGACGTGCTGGGCGTGGCGGTCACGGTGGCGGTGGACGCGCGCCGCGCCCGGGCCGGCGAGGCGGTCTCGCTGGGCATCCGGCCCGAGCATCTGCTGCACGGCGAGGCCGAGGGCGCAGGCCTGCCGGTGCGGGTGCGTCACCTCGAGCGCCTGGGCGAATCGTCGATGCTCTACCTGGATCCGCAGGCGGCTGCCGCCTCCAGCGCGGCGGCGGCGCTGCCGCTGATGACGCTGCGCATCGAGGGCCACGCGAGCCAGGGCGCCGGCCAGTCGCTGTGCTTGCGCCTGCGCCCCGAGCAGTGCCATCTGTTCGACGCGGCCGGCCAGGCCTTCGCGCGCACCGTGGAGCTGCCGGCATGAAGACGAGCCGCGCGCCGGTCTGGACCGCCCCCGATCCGCAGGCCGCCCGCCTGGTCGACGCGCTGCGCCGGCGCCATGGTGCACAGGCCGGCTGGCCGGTCTTCGAGGCGCGGCTGCAGCAGCATGTCGCGACGCTGCGCGACGAGCTGCGTCCGCTGCACGGCGAGCGCGCCGACTTCGAGGACGGCGTGCTGCGCCTGCTCGAGACCGCCTGGTCCTCCTGGTGCGAGCGCCCGGCCGACCTGAAGGCGATGGATGCCGAGCGCGAGCGCGATCCGGCCTGGTTCCAGTCGCAGCGCATGCTCGGCGGCGTCGGCTATGTCGACCGCTTCGCCGGCGACTTCCGCGGCGTCGAGGCGCAGATCCCGTATTTCCAGGAGCTCGGCCTGAGCTACCTGCACCTGATGCCGCCCTATCTGTGCCCGCAGCCGCACAACGATGGCGGCTACGCGGTCAGCAGCTACCGCGAGACCCAGCCCGCGCTGGGCACGATGGCCGAGCTGCGCGCGCTGGCGCAGCGCCTGCGCGAGGCCGGCATCTCGCTGGTGCTGGACTTCGTCTTCAACCACACCTCCGACGAGCATGCCTGGGCGCAGGCGGCGCGCGCGGGCGATCCGGTCTTCTCCGAGTACTACTGGATCTTTCCCGACCGCACGCTGCCCGACCAGTACGAGCGCACGGTGCGCGAGATCTTTCCCGACGAGCATCCCGGCGCCTTCAGCCAGCTCGAGGACGGGCGCTGGGTCTGGACCACCTTCCACAGCTACCAGTGGGACCTGAACTACAGCAACCCGGAGGTCTTCCGCGCGATGGCCGGCGAGATGCTGTTCATCGCCAACCTGGGCGTGGAGTTCCTGCGCATGGACGCGGTGGCCTTCGTCTGGAAGCGCCTGGGCACGCCCTGCGAGAGCCTGCCGGAGGCGCATCACCTGCTGCGCGCCTACAACGCGCTGGCGCGCATCGCCGCGCCGGCGCTGCTGTTCAAGTCCGAGGCGATCGTGCATCCGGACGAGGTGGTCTCCTACATCTCGCCGGCCGAGTGCCAGGTCTCGTACAACCCGCTGCAGATGGCGCTGCTGTGGAACACGCTGGCCACCCGCGAGGTCAACCTGCTGCAGCTGGCGCTGGCCGAGCGCCACCACCTGCCCGAGGGCACCGCCTGGGTGAACTACGTGCGCAGCCATGACGACATCGGCTGGACCTTCGCCGACGAGGACGCGGCGCGCTTCGGCATCGACGGCTTCGACCACCGCCAGTTCCTGAACCGCTTCTATGTCGACCGCTTTCCCGGCAGCTTCGCGCGCGGCGTGCCCTTCCAGGACAACCCGGCCACCGGCGACTGCCGCATTTCCGGCACCTGCGCGGCGCTGTGCGGGCTGGAGCAGGGCGACCCGCACGCGGTCGCGCGCATCCTGCTGCTGCACGGGGTGGTGCTGTCGAGCGGCGGCATTCCGCTGATCTATCTCGGCGACGAGATCGGCCAGGGAAACGACGTCGGCTATGCCGACGATCCGGCCCGCGCCGGCGACAGCCGCTGGGTGCATCGGCCGATGCGCGATCCGCGCCGCCATGCCGAGCGGCTCGATCCGAGCACCGCGGCCGGGCGCATCCATGCCGGCCTGCGCCATCTGATCTCGCTGCGCCGCCATCTGCCGGCCTTGGCCGGCGGCCGGCTGCTGCCGTTCTGGAGCCGCCATTCCGCGGTGCTGGGCTACCGGCGCCCGGCGCCGCAGGGCGACGACGCCCGCGGCGGCGTGCTGGTGCTGGCCAACTTCAGCGAGCGCCCGGCCAGCGTGCTGCCCGAGGTGCTCTCTGCCCAGCCTGCGACAATGGTCGACCTGATCGGCCAGACCGCCTTCGATCTGCGCGCCGGCCTGACGCTGGCGCCGTACCAGATGGTCTGGCTGGTCGCGAGCGGCGCCTGAGTTCCTCGGGTCTTCCGGAAGACGGGCCCGTTCCTTGCAAGCCTGTCCGGCATCCGGACGACATGCCTTCCATGACCGACTTCCGCATTCCCTCCTTCGATCCGGCCGATGCCGCCGACCCGGCCGCGCGCGCGCGCCTCGACGAGCTGACCCGCCAGGCGCGCGAGATCATCCTGGCGCGCCAGGATCCCGACACCGGCCTGCTGCCGGCCAGCACCGCGATCACGGTGCATGGCGACTACACCCATGCCTGGGTGCGCGACAACGTCTACAGCATCATGGCGATCTGGGCGCTGGCCCACGCCTGGCGCGCGCGCGACGCGGCGCAGGCGGCCGAGCTCGACGCACGGGTGATCCACCTGATGCGCGGCCTGCTCGCGGCGATGATGCGCCAGTCGGCCAAGGTCGAGCGCTTCAAGCACACCCAGCATCCGCTCGACGCGCTGCATGCCAAGTACTCGACCTGCAGCGGCGAGCCGGTGGTGGGCGACGCCGAATGGGGTCACCTGCAGATCGACGCCACCGCGATCTTCCTGCTGATGCTGGTGCAGATGAGCGCCGGCGGCCTGCAGATCGTGCGCTCGCGCGACGAGCTGATGTTCGTGCAGAACCTGGTCTGGTATCTGGCGCACGCCTGGCGCACGCCCGACTACGGCATCTGGGAGCGCGGCAACAAGCGCAACGACGGCCGCGCTGAGATCAACGCCAGCTCCGTGGGCATGGCCAAGGCGGCGCTCGAGGTCGCCAGCGGCGCGCGGCTGCTGGAAGACGGCCCCGCCATCCATGTGCCGGCCGAGGCGATCGCGCATGCGCACCACACGCTGGAGAACCTGCTGCCGCGCGAGTCCGAGTCCAAGGAGACCGACGCGGCGCTGCTGTCGATCATCGGCTTCCCGGCCTTCGCGGTCGGGGACGCCGCGCTGGTCGAGCGCACCCGCGCGACCATCGTCGGCCGGCTGCAGGGCCGCCACGGCTGCAAGCGCTTCCTGCGCGACGGCCACCAGACCGCGGTCGAGGACCACAGCCGGCTGCACTACGAGCCGGGCGAGCTGCAGCGCTTCGAGCACATCGAGTCGGAGTGGCCGCTGTTCTTCTGCTATCTGCTGCTCGATGCGCAGCTGCGTGGCGACGAGGCCGCCGCGCGCGACTACCGCCTGCGCCTGGAGGCGCTGATGGTCGAGCAGGGCGGCCAGCGCCTGCTGCCCGAGCTCTACATCGTGCCGGCCGAGGCGGTCGAGGCCGAGCGTGCCGTGCCGCAGAGCCAGGCCCGGGTGCCCAACGACAACGTGCCGCTGGTGTGGGCGCAGAGCCTCTATCTGGTCGGCGTGCTGCTGCAGGAGCGGCTGGTGGCGCCGCAGGTGCTGCTGCCGCGCGGCCGCCGCCCCGGCGTGCTGGCCGGGCGGGTGGTGCCGCCGGAGCCGGTGCGCATCCAGGTCGCGCTGCTGGCGGCCGACCGGCTGGTGCAGGCGCGCCTGGCCGCGCACGGCATCCGCAGCCAGACGCCGGCGGAGATCGCGCCGGTGCAGCTGCGCTATGCCGAGGATCTCGAGATCGCGCTGGCCAGCGTCGGCCGGGTCGACGCGCTCGGCCTGAGCGGGCGCCCGCGCGGGCGGCTCGGCAGCCTGTCGACCAGCCAGGTCTTCCGCGCCGGGGACGAGGCCGGTGCGGCCGGCGCGTCGTCATCGGCGGCCTCCGCGCTGATGCTCTTCCTGCCGTCCTTCTACGGCCGCCAGGGCTTCTATCTGACGCTGGACAACCGGCTGCTGGTCGACGAGCTGCGCGCCGAGCTGGCGACGCTGCGCCGCCACTGGCAGGTGCGCGACCAGCAGGGCCAGCCGCTGCTGACGCTGCTGATCGGCGAGCCGATGCTGGAGGCGGACGGCGCGGATGCGCTGATCGGCTTCCTGCAGTCGCTGGGCGTCGGGCTCGATGAGCCGGAGGTGCAGATCGGACCGCTGGCCGAGCTGCTGCCACGGGTGCGCTGCACCCCGCTCGACGGGCTGGAGTCGCTGGCCGCGTCGGCCCGCCCGGTGGCGGGCATCGGCAGCGGTGCCGCGCTCACGGTCGACCTGAACTGGGAGGAAGGCGCGACCCGGCCGCTGACGCCGGCGCGCGCCGCCGCGCTCGAGCACGAGGAGGACGCGCATGCACTGCAGCGCCAGCTCGCGCGCAGCCGCAATCCCTACGAGCAGATCGAGATCCTCGGCCTGCTGGTGCGCCGCGGCGGCGCCCGCTGGGGCACCGAGCGCGGCCTGTCGGTCTGGCAGATGACGCAGGCGCTCTACGAGCGCGCCTGCCGCGAGCGCCACTGGGGGCTGATCCGCCGCGCCGCGGCGGTGCTCGACGTGCACGACACCGCGCTGGAGGAGGCGGTCGCGCAGATCGTCGCGCGCCAGAAGCGCATCGTCGTCGGTCGCAGCTATGGCGACGGCGCGGTCATCGACCGGCCGCTGCCCAGCGCCGAGATCTTCGAGCGCATCCGCCGCTTCGGCGGCGACGATGCGCGCGCACGGGTGCTGCTGCAGGAGGTGGTGCTGCTGCTGGGCACGCTGATCAAGGCCGACGCGCCGCTGCTGCGCGGCACGCTGACCCTGCGCGCCTGGTACCTGATCCTGCTGATCACCGGCTGGCTGGCGCGCGAGCACGGCCTGACCCAGGCCGAGGGCTTCGACTTCCTGCTGTCGCTGAGCCCGCAGGCCATCCTGCGCCGGCTGCGCGAGGTGATCGCGCACGAGCAGGAGATGGGCCGCAACCTGCTGCGGCTGCAGTCGCTGCACGGCCGGGTCAGCCGCGACGGCGGCCCGCTGGCGCGGGTGCGCTTCCCGGCCGCGGCCGATCCGGTGCTGGACGATGCCTCCGGCGGCTGGCTGGCCTGGCGCGAGGTGCGCGGCGTGCTGACCCGCCTGCCCGAGGACTTCCATGCTCGGGTCTGGGAGGTGCTGCGCCATTTCCCCGGCCTGGTCATCGGCGATCAGCTCGACAGCCGCAACCGGCTCGACAGCCACCTGGCCCGGGCCGACATGACCGCCTCCGAGCGCGGCTTCGCGCTGCAGGTCGACGATCTGCTCAACAAGATCCATGCGCCGGAATACCGCCAGCTGACGATCGAGGCGCTGATCGCGGTCTCCGACATCGCGCGCGCCAACCCGGATCTGGCCGCCGACGGGCTGCTGGTGATGGACGTGCTGATCGGCATCGCGGTGCGGCTCGGCTGGGAGCAGTCGCTGCCCGCCCGCCCCGAGGCGGACGGCGAGGGCGACGACACGCCGGCGCCCGACTACAACGAGCACAAGGCCGCCGCCTGGCAGGGCTTCTACGCGCTGCCGCCGCATCGGGTGGCGACGCTGGTGATGGATGCGCTGGTCTTCCTGATGACGCCGGAGACCGCTGAGGCCGAGGCGGACCAGGCGCCGGCCTGATCAGTCGACGCCGAAGCGCAGCGTGCGGCCTTCGGCGGCGCTGCGCATCGCGCAGTCCATCAGCGCCATGACCGCCAGGGCTTCGCGCGGCGGCACCGGGTTGGGCGCCAGGCCGCGCAGCGCGTCGCGGAGGCCGGCGTAGTAGGCGCGGTAGTCGCCGGCCGGGCGCGGGCGTTCGCTCAGGGCGCCGGTGGCGTCGGCCTGCAGCGCGGGGCGCGCATCCTCGCCCCAGCCGGGCGCGCCGGGCTTCATGCCCGCCTTGAGCTGGTCTTCCTGGATGTCCAGACCGCTGCACAGCCAGCTGCCGCGGGTGCCGTGCGCCTCGAAGCGCGGGGCCTGCCAGGCCGCCAGCCGGGTGACGTGCAGCGTCACGCGCCGCTGCGCGCCGTAGCCCAGCACCACCTGCGCCCAGTCGTCCACGCCCTGGCCACCGTCGCGCAGGCCCGCACGCAGCGCGCACACCGTCTCGGGCGGGCCGAAGAGCTGCATCGCCTGGTCGACGACATGCGGCCCCAGGTCATACCAGAGGCCGGCGCCGGGGCCGGGCCGCTCGCGCCAGCGGTCGCGCGGTTCGGGCGAGAAGCGGTCGAAGCGCGAGACCAGCTCGCGCACCTCGCCCAGCGTGCCGCCGTCGATGGCCGCGCGCAGGCCGAGAAAGTCCCCGTCCCAGCGGCGGTTGTGGAAGACGGAGAGCAGCAGCCCGCGCGCCTCGGCCAGCGCGACCAGATCCTGCGCCTCGGCCAGCGTCACGGTGAAGGGCTTGTCGATCACCACCGCCTTGCCCGCCAGCAGCGCCGCGCGCGCCAGCGGATGGTGGCTGTCGTTGGGCGTGGCGATCACCACCAGGTCGACGTCAGGTGCGGTCGCGGCCTTCAGGTAGTCCGGCTCGACCGCCAGATCGGCGCGCCAGTCACGCACCTTCTCCGCATCGGACGAGGCCACGCACACCAGCTCCAGCCCCTCGACCGCCTCGATCAGCGGGGCGTGGAAGGTGCGCCCGACATAGCCGAAGCCGATCAGCGCCACGCGGATCGCGGGCAGGGCGGGGCGGGACGGGAAGCTCATGAAACGCGCGCTCCAATGAAAAAAGGTGAGCCCTCGACGGAGAGCTCACCAAAGAAAGGGTGGCAGCACTCTTTGCCACCCCCTCAGGACCACACAGACCGTGGACCCCGAAAGCAGCCTGCTGGCCGCGGTGCCGGCGCCCCGCGCGGGGGCGCCGCGGCGCCGATCAGAAGGCGTAGTTGACGCGCACGCGGGCGGTGATCTTGGCGTCGCCGTCGGTGCCGGTGCCGGTGGCCTTGCTGTAGGCCAGCGCCGGGGTGATGGTGGCGCCGGTGTTGAACAGCGGCAGGCTGTAGGCGACGTAGACGTTGTTCTCCTTGATGGAGCCGCCGCCGGCGACGTCGTTGCGGTCGTAGATGTAGCCGACGCCCGCGGCGCCGATGACGGCGTTCAGGCCGACGCTCGAGCCCTTCAGGTCAGCGACCTTGCCGGCGTTGTAGCTCAGGTTCAGGGCCGCACCCGCCATCGTGGTGCCGACGGTCACGCCGCCGCCACGGATCTTCTGGCCTTCCGGGGTCTTGCCGCTGTCGATGCCGAACTTCACGGTGAAGCCGTCCATCGAGTACGACACGACCGGGCGGACGGCGGTGTTCTTGTGCGCGGCGATGACGCCCAGCTCGACCGCCAGGCCCGAGCCGGCGTTCAGGGTCAGGGCCGCGTGCGCGGTGCCGTCGCCGTAGGTGGCGTTGTTGCCGTAGCGGCCGCGCAGCATGTTGCGGTAGCCGGCGGCGCCGTCGTCCTCGACCACGGTGTCCTTGCCGACCGGGAAGATGTCGGCGGCTTCGAAGCGGCCCAGCTTCAGGTCACCCGAGGCGTTGCCGAACTGGACCCACATGTCGTCGACGGCGGTGGTGCTGTCCTTCTTGGCCAGGAAGCTGGCGCGACCGGCGACGAAGCCGTCGGTGCCCGCCTTGCCGGCAGCGTTGAACTCGACGCGGCCGCCCTGGGCAGCGCCGCGGCCCAGGTTGCGGTAGTCGGTGTCCAGTTCGACGTTGGCGTCGAAGCTCGCGGCGAAAGCCGGAGCGGCGAGCAGGGCGGCGATGGCCACGGCGATGTGCGACTTGCGGATCATGGTCTTGACTCCTCTTTCGTTGCGGATGCGGTCGTTCGTTGCTTTGTTCGTCCGACCTCGGGGTGATGAACAGTAACGACGTTTAACTTGTGGTTTACCTGCGGTTAACCCTGAATTAACGTCTTTCGTTGTTTTTCAGTGACTGCCGCGGTGAATGGATTCTGGCGACGCCCATGCGGCGAATCGCCTCGCGTTTGCCCGAGGATTCATCGGGTTACGGCACAGGTTCATCGACGGACAGCGACAGGGCAGCATCGATTCTGGTGAAACCCGGATCTTTCGGTTGGAAGCGAAAACGTTTGCGTATTGCTGTCGATCTGATTTAGGCGCAAACCTAGGGAAGATCCTTGTGGTGATTCCACGACGTTACAGCCGTGGCTGTCAGCTGCACAAAGCACGACGCCCGCCCCGGCGCGGGGCCGGACGGCGGGCGTCGACAGGGGCGGGGCGCGGGTCTCAGTACAGGGTCGGGCCGGCCGGCGCGCGCAGCCCGGGGCTGCCGCCGCCACGCGGATCGAGGCTGAAGCGCAGGTACACCGAGCCGACGCCCTGGGTGTACTGCGGCGCGCGCTCGAAGCCGATGCGCGTGCCGATGTCGAGCTGGCGGGTGATCTGGTATTCCAGCGCGCCGCCGAGGTTCAGCGTCAGGCCGCTGTCGCTGCGTGCGGCATAGCGTGCGGTCGGCGCCTGTCCTGCGGCGACCAGGCTCTCGAGCGCCGACTGCGCGGCCGCGTCGGTCGGGAAGTAGGGCGCCGCGTCCTCGCGGTAGGTCTGCAGGCCGGCCGAGCCCTGCACGCCCCAGCTCAGGCGGCCGCTGCGGCCGATCCAGTTCAGCGGCACGGTCAGCGCGAGCAGGTGCTGCGGGCTGAAGTAGCCGCCGTGGCCCCAGGTGTAGCCGCCGAGGTTGTGGCGGTGGTGCTGGTAGCCGAGGTTCAGGCCGATCTCCAGCCGGTCGTCCGGCGTGCTGCGCGGGCGCCAGTAGCCGCCGCCGCCGAGCTCGATGCGGCTGTTGGACTCGACCGCGCGGCCGGTCAGCGCATGCGCGCCGCCATAGCCGTACAGGCCGACGTCGTCCTGTTCCCACGACAGCTGCGAGCGCAGGCCGGTGGCGCGCACGCCGCCCCAGGTGCGGCCGGTGCGCGCGTCGGTGGTGCCGGCGAAGGACAGCAGGCTGTCGTTCAGCGCGCGGCGCGAGCCCTCGACCATCAGTCTCAGGCCGCTGCTGCCGATCGCGTCCTCCCAGCGCACGCCGCCGACCGCGCCGGCGACCGCGAAGCCGACCGGCACGGTGCCGATGTCGGCGCTGATCGTGGCGGTCTCGATGCCGACGCCCAGGCCGATGCCGGCGTCGCTCTGGTCGCCCGGCGTGGTGACGCCGGTCGGGTCGAGCGCGAGCGTGCCGTGGCGCCGGCGCGTGCCGGGTTCGGCGCCGACGCTGCCGGCGCTCAGGAAGACCGGGCTGGCACGCACGACGACGTGGCCGACCTCGTCGATCGCGATGCGGCCCTCGACCGGCGCCTGCACCGTGTCGAGCTTGCCGAAGCCGCCTTCGCCGTCGCGCGAGCGCAGCGCGCCGCCGCCCTCGATGCGGCTGCCGGGACCGCGTTCGGCCTGGACCTCGGCGAGCTCGTCGGCAAGGCTGCGGCTGCGGCGCGCGGCGGCGGGCCGCACCGGCGCGGGGCTGGCTGCGGCGAGCCGGCGCGGCGAGGCGGCCAGCGGCGTGGCCACGGGCGCGGGCAGCGGCGGCAGCGCGGCCCCCTGTGCGACCTGCGCGGCCTGCGTCGTCGGTGCTGCGAGTGCGGAGCGTGCGGGCGCCGGCGCGCCGGTGGTGCGCCAGCGCAGCGCGCGCGTGACCGGCGAATCGGCGCTGGCCGGCGAGGGCAGGCCGGCGGCGGTCGGCGGCAGCTGGTCGAGGTCGGCGGGCAGCGTGGCGGCCGGGGCCGCGGCGGGAGCCGCCAGCGCGGCGAAGGCCGGCGCCGGCAGGCCGCCCGCCGGTGCCGGCAGGCCGGTGTCGCCGGGCAGGCGGCGGCTGGCGAAGGGATTGCTCGCCATGCGCGGCTGGCCCCACTGCGCGACCGCGGCCGGCCGCTGCGCGGCCATCGCCAGACGCAGGTACTCGGCAGCCTTCGCGAACTGGCCGCGCGCGCGGTAGTGGCGGGCCTGCTGGGCCAGCACCTCGGGCCGGTCGGGCGCGATGCGGCGCGCCTGCTCCAGCGCCTGCTCGGCGGTGTCGCGGTCCTTGCGCGCGTCGGCGGCGGCGGCCAGGCCCAGCCAGGCGTCGAGCTCGTCCGGGCGCTCGCGCAGCACCGTCTCGTACAGCGCGATGGCGGTGTCGGGCTCGCCGGCGCTCAGGTGCATGCGCGCCAGCGCCATCTGCAGCCGCGGCTCGGCCGGGCGTTCCTGCAGCAGCGGCGCGATCGCCTCCCAGGCCGAGGCCAGGTCGCCGGCCTCGCGCAGCAGGTCGGCCTGGCGCACCGAGTAGCCCAGGCGCAGCTCGTCGAGGTCGCGGCGCTGCGACGGGCCGAGCTGCTGCATCTGCGCCATCGACATCAGCTGGCGCAGCACGCCGGCGAGCTCGACGTCCTGACGGGTCTGCAGCAGCAGCCCGGCGTGGCGCAGCAGCAGCGCCGGGCCGGCCTGCGGCTGCGCAGCCAGCGTCGCGCGGATCAGCTGGCTGGCGCGTGCCTCGTTGCCGAGGTCGAGGTAGGCGCCGGCGACCGCGCCGACCAGCTCCGGATCCTGTCCGGCCGCGGTCTCGGCCTCGGCCAGCAGCGCCGCGGCCGGCGCGACCTGGCCGGCGCGGTACATCGCCACCGCCTCGGCCGCCTGGGCCTGCACCGCGGCGCGGCGCTGCAGCCGGTCCATCGCGATCGAGCGCTCGCGCCGGGGCACCTGCTCGAGCGTCTGCATCACGCCGGCCCAGTCCTTCAGCTCGGCCTGCAGCAGCGCGCGCGCATGCAGCGCGTCGGCGCGCTCGCCGCCCGAGGTCGGCACGACCATCGCGTCGAGCTGCGCACGCGCCTCGGCGCTGCGGTTCTGGCGCACCAGCAGCTGGCCGAGCGCCAGCCGCACCCACGGCGCGGCCGGCGCCAGCGCGGCGGCCTGCTCCAGCAGCGCCTGGGCGCCGGCGACATCGCCGCGCTGCAGCGCCATCTCGGCCTGCAGGCGCTGCTGGTTGGCGCGCAGCGCGCCGGCGCCGCCCAGGCGCGCGAGCTGCTCGGCGTCGAGATCGCGGACCATGGCCTGGGCCTGCTCGACGCGGCCGGAGGCGCCCAGCACGCCGATCAGGCCGGCGGTGGCACGCGCGTGGCGCGCATCGGCCTGCAGCGCGGCGCGGTAGGCCGCCTCGGCCGGTGCGAGCCGGCCCTGGCCGACCAGCAGGTCGCCGAGCAGCACCTGCGCCTCGGGCTCCTTCGGGTCGAGCTCGATGGACGCACGCGCCAGGCGCACCGCGCGGTCGGTGTCGCCGGCCAGGCGTGCGGCATGGGCCTCGTGCAGCTGCTGCCAGTGGCGCGCGCTGCGCTCCATTGGCTTCCAGCGCGCGCCCGAGGGCGTCGCCACCGCCCGGCCGAGCAGCTCGACCGACTCGTCGAAGCGCTCCTGGCGCAGCCGCACCAGCCCCAGGCCGGCGAGCGACTCGGTGTCGAGCGGGCGCTGGCGCAGCAGCGCCTCGAACTGCGTCGCCGCTGCGTCGACGTCGCCGGCGTTCAGCGCGGCATAGGCCTGGCGCTGCGCGGTGCCGCGCGGCGCGTCGGTGCGCTCGCTGACCGGCTCGGGCGCGCGGGCGGGGGCGGTCGAGGCGGTGCGGGCGGCCGGGGGCGCGGCCTCGCGCGGGGCGGCGGCAGTGCGCGCGGCGGCCGAGGTCGCCGCACTCGCCGGCTCGGCGCTCGTGCCGGCGCCGCGTGCCGGCGTGGCCGCGGCGGCGGAGACGGCCGGCGCCGCGGCGGAGCCGCTGCCGCTGCTGCCGCTGCCGCGCGCCTGCATCTGCGCGCTCAGGCGCGGATCCTCGCCGACGGTGGCGACGTACTGGCGCACCAGCGCGGAATCCGCGCCGGCGCCCATCCACAGCAGCGCCTGGCGCCAGGCGGTGCGTGCATCCTGGCGCACCGCGGCCGGCGCGTCGTCACGCACCGCCAGCGTGCTCAGGCGCTGGATCGCCTCGCGGCGGGTCGATTCGCGGTAGCTCAGGTGGCGGGCGTAGGCCAGCTGCACCCCGGACTGGCTCGGCTGGGCCTGCGCGAGCCTCTCGAGGCCGCGGCGCGCCTCGTCCCAGCCCTCGCGGGTGCCGCCGAGCGTCTGGTAGTACTCGAGCGCCAGGTCGTCGCTCGGCGGCTGGCCGCCCAGCGCCTGCCGGTAGGACTTGGCCGCGGCCTCCATCTGGCCGGCCTGGGCCTGCTGGCGGGCGGTGGCCAGCAGCGACTGGCTCGTGGTGCGGGTGCGCACCTGGCGCGACAGGCGATCGAGCGAGGCGTTGCCGGGCTGGACCTGGCGCAGGCGGTCGACATAGCCGCCGGCCTCGTCGAAGCGGCCGGCCTCGATGCTCAGCGTCGCCAGGCCCTGCAGCGCGTCGGGCTGGCGCGGGTCGATCGCCAGCAGCTTGTTCCAGGTCTGCGTCGCCAGGTCGGGGCGCTGGCGCTGCTGCCAGTGGCGGGCCTGGTCGATCAGCGTCTGCACCGCGCCGGCCGGGCCGGCGCTGGCGGCCTGGGTGGCCGAGGGGCCGGGCGCGGGCACCGGCGCCGAGGTGGCCTGGGCCATCGCGCCGGGCGCGGCCAGGCCGTGCAGCAGCGCCGCGCAGGCCAGCGCGATGACGTTCGTGACCGGTGCCGGGAGCGTGCCGGTGCGGCGCTCGTTCAGGCAGGGGTGTTGCGGCATGTCGAGTCCTGAGGGGTGTTCTGATAGCGGGCAGGGGCGCGACGCCGCAGCAGGCCGTCGGTGCCGCAGGACCAGCGCCCCTGCAGCGACCCGACGCCGAACAGCATCAGCACGAGGTCGTAGTAGCGCAGCGGCCGGCCCATCGCGGCGCGCAGCCGCTCGAGCCGGCGGCCCAGCGCGGCGCGGTCGCCGAGCGCCGCCAGATAGGGCAGCACCGCGGCATCGAAGCCGGGCGGGCCGCTTCCACGCGGCGCGGTGCCGCCGCGCGTCGACAGGTATTCCGGCACCGGGCCGTCGCCCTGCAGCAGCGGCTGCAGGCCGCCGAGCGACTTCAGCAGCGGCGCGCGTGCCGGGTCCTGCGCCGGCAGCACGCCGGCCCACAGGTAGCAGCGGATGGCGTCGTAGCTGCCGCTGTCGCCCTTCTCGAGGTCCTGGGCCAGCCACTGCGCCGGCTGCGCGCCGCGGCCGGCCTGCCAGCTGACCCAGTCCGGCGCCAGTCCGTTCGGGCTGACCGCGCGGGTCATCGCCAGTCCCTGCTCGACCAGCGCGGCCCAGGGACCGCCCGGATCGTGGGTGGCGAGCGCGCGCAGCGGATGCACCGCGCTGTAGCTGGGGTTGAAGCGCCAGATCAGCCGGTCGGCCAGCGCGAAGCCCTTCGGTCCGGGCAGCAGCATGCGGCCCAGGCCGGGCACGTCGGCGATCTCGTCGCGGCGGATCAGCTGCACGATCGCGCGGGCGGTCTCGGCGTAGGCGGGCTGGTTCCACAGCCGCGCCGCCTCGAACAGCGCCACCGCCATCCAGAGGTCGGCGTCGCTGGCCGCGTTCGGGTCGAGCACGCCCCACTGGCCGTTGCGCTGGCCCCAGAGCCAGGCCGGCAGCCGCGCGGCGAAGTCGCCGCCGGCGAGGTTGTGGCGCGTCCAGGCCAGCACCCGGTCGAAGCAGGCGCGGTCGTCGGCCACCAGCGCGAGGAACAGCGTGTAGGCCTGGCCCTCCGAGGTGCTGATCTGTTCGGGCGTGTCGTGGTCGACGACGCGGCCGTCGGCCTGCACGCACTGCGCCAGGTAGCGCCGCCAGAGCATGTCGAAGTCCACGCACGACAGCGGCGTCGCGGCGGGCGAGGCCGCGGAGGCCGGGCTGTCCGGCGCGGCCTGCAGCGGCGCGCAGGCCGCCAGCAGCGTGGCCGCGCCGGCGACGCCGAGCAGCTGCCGGCGGGTGGGTTCGGGATCAGGCCGGCGCACCGGCCCGGCGTCGAATCGCATGGCGTTGCAGGAGCACGTAGTTGATGAGCGACAGCAGCAGCACCGAGCCGAGCAGCACCAGCCACAGCAGCACCGGCCGGTCCGAGAGCTGCCAGCGCAGCCAGGTGATCCACGGCAGCTCGCCGCTGCCATAGGTCGGATCGGCCTCGCGGTAGCTCGGGTGGCCCTGGGCGTCGAAGGCGACGATCTGGCCGTGGATCTGCGCCACCCGCTGCGCGTCGTCCAGCGCGGAGCTGCCCAGCGCCAGGTCGGCCGGCGTCTCGCCGATCAGCGCCACGACGCTGCGGCCGCCGCGCAGCGGCGACTCGAAGCCGAGCAGCACCGCCCGGGCGTCGAGATGGCGGAAGGTCAGCGAGTGCAGCGGCGGATGGCGCTCCTTGCGCCAGAGCTGCTTGAGCCAGCCCAGCCAGGGCCAGCGCACCGTCAGCGGCTGCAGCCGGCGCGCGCCGGCATCGCCCAGCGCCGCCACCGGCAGGTCGAGGAAGGGCATCGCGCCGGCCCATTCGGTGAACAGCGGCTGGCTGCCGGCGCTGCCGATGACCACCAGCTCGCGGCTGGCGACCTGGTCGACCTCGCGTGCGCGCACCACCTCGACCGCCCGGCCGGCCAGGCCGGTGGAGCGGCCGATGAAGCTGGCCACCGCCAGCATCGCGTCGACCTCCTCGCGCACCGGCACGTCCGGCAGCACGATCGCGCTCTCGGAGAGGTCGGCCATGCGCGAGAACGGATAGCCCGCGTTCGCGAACGCGGCCAGGTTGGGCATCGGCAGGTAGTGCGGCGCGTCGGAGAAGTCGACCGTCGAGCTGCCGTCGATGATGGTCGAGGGCAGGCTCCAGCGTGGATCGGCGGTGCCGCCGTTGCTGTTCTCCGCGCGGGCCTCGCGCAGGCATTCGGCTATCTCGTCCTCCGGCCCGTGATCGGCGCGCAGGTCCAGCCGCGCGTGCGACTGCGTGCCCAGCTGGGCCGCGGCCAGCCGCAGCGACGGGTCGTACTGGCGCACGACCAGATCGTCGCCGCTGAATCGCCGCTTCAGGTCCTCGAACCAGCGCCGCGGCGTCGAGGCGCTCATGTCGATCAGGTAGAGGAACTCGTGGTTTACCCGCACGTCGAGCTCGCTGTGCTCCGGGCGTTCCTCGCCGGGGTCGGGCACCTGCGGCGAATGGCGCACATGCATCTCGATGGGGATGTGCCGGTTGCGCCACGGGAAGATGTCCGGCGGCAGCCGCATCGGCAGCGTCAGCGCCAGCGACTCGCGCTTGGTGCCGGAGAAGCCCAGCCGTTCCGGCGCCACCAGCTCGTCGAAGCGCACCGGCCGGTGCGTCGGCGTCCAGCGGGGCGCGTCGTAGGGCTGGCGTGGCGCGATCTCGGGGGGCGTGCCGCTGAGCACCACCGAGCTGCCGTGGCCGGGCAGCTGGCCCTGCACCAGCGCGTCGACGGCGCGGCGCAGCTCGGCGCCGTCGCGCCCGAGCAGGTAGAGCACCTTCGAGCCCGGGTGCCGCGGATGCGAGCCCATCAGCACGGTCGGGCCGGTGATCGGCGGCAGCTCGACGTCCGCGGGACGGTCGGCCGGCGTGGCCAGCACGATCGCGTGGCCGCTGCCCGGCAGGTCGCCGCGCGAGCCGACCGTCGCGCCGCGGTAGTCGGCCAGCGCGCCGAACCAGGACGCCAGGTGGGCGGCCGACTGCAGCGTCGTGCGCTCCGGCCGCTCCGAGGTCACCAGCGTGACCGCGGTCGGCCGGGTGTCGTGCCGGTCGAAGAAGGGCGCCGGCAGCACCGCCAGGTCGTTGGCCAGCGGCAGCGGCTGCAGCAGCAGCGTCAGCATCGAGCTGCCGTCGAGCGAGATGCGCGGGAAGGTCTGCTTCGGATCGCAGTCGGGCGGCGCGGCGAACTGCACCGTCAGCTCGTTGCGGTCGGTCAGGATGCGCGGGTCGATCTCGAGCGTGCGCTCGATCTGCGGCGGCAGCGGCGCCGCCGGCATGTCGATGCGCGCCACCGTCTCGCTGTTGAGCTTGACGACCAGCAGGTCGCTGCGGCCGGCCATGTCCGGCGACGGCGTGAAGCGCAGCTGCAGCACGGCGCGCGTGGCCAGCTCGTCGGTGCGCAGCTCGAAGTACAGGCGCTGGCGGAAATGGCCGCGGCGCAGCACCTGCGGCAGGAACACCTGGCCGATCCTGTCGAAGCTCAGGTCCAGGCGGCGTCCGCCGCGCGGAATGTCCAGGTTCGGTGCGATGGTCGGTGCCGACGCGGAAGGCGCGGCGGGTGCGACGGAGGCCGGGCGGGCGGCAGGCTGGGCGGGTGCCCGGCTGCTGCCGGCCCGCAGCGGCGCGGCAGGCAGCATGAGCGCGCCTGCCAGCGCAAGCAGGGTCAGGAACGGGCGCATGGTCATGCGGAGGCGGAAGGGGCGGGCGTGTCGGCCGGGCCGCCGCGCTGCAGGCCGATCATGCGTGCGAACACCCGGGTGCAGCCGCGGATGCCCAGGCGGCAGACCTCCGCCAGCGCATAGGCCGGGCGGTCCGGATGGTGGCGCGCCTGCACGCCCAGCCAGGTGTCGGCGCGCGCGAAGGTGCACTGCACCAGGTCCATCTGCTGCTCGAGCGTCATCTCCTCGAAGCGCAGGCCGTGCGAGCGGCCGTTGCTGAAGGCGACCCGCGCGTTGAACTCGGTGATGATCTGGTCGCCGCGCTCGAGCTGCAGCGTGAGCTGCGTGTCGCGACCGAAGCTCATGCCGTCGGGCATGCGCACCTTCAGGCCGCCTTCGGAGAAATCCTCCGTCTCGGCGTGGAAGGGGCGCCCGTCCGGACCCTGCAGCCGCACCGGCAGGCCGAACTGCACCCGGTGCGACTGGCGCACCTGGCGCGTCTCGGAGGCCGCCGCCGCGGCCGCGCCCAGGATCATCAGGTTGTAGACCGTCCACAGCATGTTCAGCGCGACCGTCTCGGTCTGGTCGTTCGGGTCGAGCAGCAGGTGGCCGAGAATGTCGACGCTCCAGCCGAAATGGATGCCCGCCATGCGCAGCAGCCCGGCGAGCATGCCGAGCATGTTCATGCTCAGCAGCACCACATAGGGCCGCGCGATGCCCCAGTCGAAGTAGTCGCGCTCGATGTAGCCGCCCTTGGCGGTGACGTTGAACTTGCCCGCCTTCGGGTTGATCACCGCGTACAGCGTCGGGCGGAAGATGTACCAGGCCAGCACCGCCTCGTAGACCTCGGCCCAGAAGGAGTGGCGGAAGGCCCCCTGCACCCGCGAGTTCACCTGGTTGGCATGCGAGAGGTGGGGCAGCGCCATCGCCGCGATCGTCAGCGCGGTGGCCTGGATGACGTGCGCGCCGAAGAACAGGTAGGCCAGCGGCGCGGTCAGGAAGATCAGCCGCGGGATGCCGTAGAAGAAGTGCAGCATCGCGTTCGAGTAGCAGATCCGCTGCGCCAGCGTCAGTCCCGGGCCCAGCAGCGGGCAGTCGGTGCGGAAGATCTGCGCCATGCCGCGCGCCCAGCGGATGCGCTGGCCCACATGCGCCGACAGGCTCTCGGTGGCCAGGCCGGCGGCCTGCGGGATCGCGATGTAGGCGGTGGTGTAGCCCTTGCGGTGCATCTTCAGCGCGGTGTGCGCGTCCTCGGTGACGGTCTCGACCGCCACGCCGCCCACTTCCAGCAGCGGACCGCGCCGCAGCACCGCGCAGGAGCCGCAGAAGAAGGTCGCGTTCCAGAAGTCGTTGCCGTCCTGCACCAGGCCGTAGAACAGCTCGCCCTCGTTGGGGATGCGGCCGAAGGTGCCCAGGTTGCGCTCGAAGGGGTCGGGCGAGAAGAAGTGGTGCGGCGTCTGCAGCATCGCCAGCTTCGGATCGCGGTAGAACCAGCCGATCGTCATCTGCAGGAAGGAGCGCGTCGGGATGTGGTCGCAGTCGAAGATGGCGATGAACTCGCCGTGCGTGTTCTTCAGCGCCTCGTTGATGTTGCCGGCCTTGGCGTGGCGGTTGTGGTTGCGGATGACCCAGTTGACGCCGACCTCCTCGGCGAACTGCTTGAACTCCTCGCGCCGGCCGTCGTCGAGGATGTGGATGTGCAGCTTGTCGATCGGCCAGTCGATGGCCATCGCCGCCAGCACCGTCGGCTTGACCACCTTCAGCGGCTCGTTGTAGGAGGGGATGAAGATGTCGACGTGCGGCCACTCCTCGATCGGCAGGTTCAGGCCGACCGGTCGGCGCTGCAGCGGCCAGATCGTCTGGATGAAGCCCAGCACCAGCACCAGCCAGGCGTAGATCTCCGCGACGATCAGGCCGGTGGCGAAGAAGATGTCGACGACCTTGTCCATGTGCATCGTCTCGGTCAGCCGCCAGTACAGGTAGCGGGTCGAGACGGTCAGCGACACGAAGGTCATCACCAGCGTGATCATCCGCCCGGGAAAGCGGTTGAGCATCCAGGTGCAGGCGAAGCACAGCACGCCGAAGATGGTCTGCTCGCGCAGGTCCAGCGGCACCGACATCACCGTGACCATCAGGAAGATGCCGCACAGCATCAGCCCGGCCTGCAGCGCGCGGTGTTCCCACAGCCGCCAGCCGGTGACCGGCCACAGCGACGACAGCAGCGTGCGCGCGTGCATCGGCTGCAGGTGGTGGCGGTTCGAGCGGATCAGCCGCAATCGGGGCGACAGGGATCGGAAGCGCGGCTTGTCGGCCATGAGGTCACTGCGTCAACGGAAGTCGGTTTGCGGCACCGCCGTGTCACCGTTTCATCGGGACAGCGACGAGGAGAGCCGGTCGAACAGGCGGTCAAGCCTCTGCGACTGGCCGGCCACGCCGCGCTGGGGCTGCGTCGCCGGGGCGTCGTCGCCCAGCACCGACAGGTCCAGGTCGTCGGTGCGGCGCGTCTCGCCGCTGAGCCGACGGGCCAGGCTGGCCAGCGACATCGGCGTCGGCGGCACGGTCGGCGTCGCCGGGGCGAGTGTCGCTGCATCCTGGGCCGGGGTGGCAAGGGATTGCAACGAAAGTGAAACGGATGTGGGTGACGCGGGCATGACCGGGTCGAGCGCCAGCGCCGAGGCGTCGAAGGTCGACAGCGGCGCGAAGCGGGCGTCGTCGAGCTCGGGCTCCGGCGTGGTGTCCGGGGCCTCTGAGGCCTCGAGAGCGGCGGGCTCGGGTGCCGCCACGGCCGGCAGCGCCGCCTCCGGCTCGACGACGGGTGCCGCGGCCTCGGCCGTTTCCTCCCCGGAGGGCTCCGGCACGTTCGGGGCTGCCGGCGGCTCCGCCGCGAGCTCGCCCGTCGGCGTCGGAGCGGGCGCGGGCGCCGCTGCGGGCTCGCCCAGCGGACTCAGGTCGCCGGGCAGCGTCGCCGGCACGGTGCGGCCGAACAGCCCCCGGCGGGGCCCGCGTGCCGCGTTGTACTGCGACAGATCCTGATAGATGCCGGTCGCCTCGTGGCCGATCTGGCGCAGGAGGTTGCTGATGTCGTCACCGAGATTCATCGGGCAGTCTTCCTGTAGGGGGCGTGTGGGGCCGACGCGACGTGCTCCGCGTCAGGGGGTCAGCACGAAGACCAGGGTCCGGTCGGGCTGGGGCAGCCCCGGCTGGACCTGGCGCACCTTGAGCCGGTGGCCGGCGCCGGCGGCGCGCAGCCATTGCTCGTAGGCGCCTTCGAGCACCGCGCCCGACCAGGTGCGCGCGGCCAGGCCGAACGCCGCCTCGAGCGGGGCGCAGTGGTGGACGATGCGCAGCGAGTCGCCGGCATCGTGCAGTTCGACCCATCCCCAGTCCATTTCCGACCAGACCGCGTTCATCGCGGCTTCCAGGTCCGGAAGCAGTTCGAGTGCCGGCAGCGGGCGCGATCGCGACATCGTGCTGCCCAGGCGTCGCATCAGCGCACGAGCCCCCTCGACGTCGAGCCGCTCGCCCAGCTCCTGCCCGAGAGCCAGCAGGAAAGGGCGCCACTGACGCGAACACTGCTGCTGCTGGTGATAGTCATGGTCCGAGGCCGGGCGTGTCATTGCGCAGGAAAAATGTGGAAACTCGATTAAATTTCGCGAAATGGCGTCTATTACCACTTAATTTGGGGATGGTAACACGTCAATTCTTAATGTATTGCAAGTTTTTTCTCTTCGTTGCGGGTTGTCTGCGGCTTGTTACCTGAGCAGCGCTTTACTCGTTGGAAAAGTCATGGCATGAGCCTGCCTTTTCCTCCTTGTGGGGGATGCCGGATGTGCGAAAGGATGTGGCCCCGGCGCTACCATGTCCCGGCGATCTGCCCGGGCATCCGGCCCCGGGCGACGCGATGCCGCCGTACCGCCTGATGCCTCCCCGACGATGAAAGTCCTGCTGATCGATGACCACCCGCTGATCCTGTCGGCGATGCAGAGCGTGATCCTCGGCCTCGACCGGGAGGTCGAGGTCTGCGGGGTCGAGTCGGCCGCCGAGTGCCGCCGCGTGCTCGGCCAGCGGCACGACTTCGACCTGGTGCTGCTCGACCTGCACCTGGGCGACGCCAGCGGCTTCGACCTGCTGGCCGAGCTGCGCCGCGACCATCCGGCGCTGCCGGTCGTGGTGGTGTCGGCCTCCGACCAGGCCGGTGACGTGATCCGGGCGATCGATGCCGGCGCGATGGGCTTCGTGCCCAAGCGCGCGAGCAACGAGCTGCTGTTCGAGGCCCTGCATCTGGTGATGTCGGGCGGCATCTACGTGCCGCCGATGGATCAGGCGCTCGGCGGCGATCCGGCCGTGCCGGTCGAGTCCGCCCGGTCGGCGGGCGGGGCGGCGGCGGTCGGCCCGCTGATGCCGATGTCGCGCTCGGCGGTGGTGGCCGGCGGGCCGGTGTCGTCCGGCGAGGGGCTGCCGGCCGGGCTGCGCCGTCCCGGCGGCCTGCCGGCCTCGCTGGCCGACCTGGGCCTGACGCCGCGCCAGCGCCAGGTGATGCAGCTGCTGCTGCACGGCAAGTCGAACAAGATGATCGCGCGCGACCTGGACATTTCCGTCGAGACGGTCAAGGACCATGTCGCCGCGGTGCTGCGCAGCCTCGGGGTGAAGTCGCGCACCCAGGCGGTGCTGGCCGTCGGCCTGCTCGGCGAGGTGTCGCCGGGTTCGCCCCGGTGAATCGCGCGATCGCGGAGCCGGCGGCCGGCCGCTCCGACCTGCTGTTCGAGCAGCTGCCGCTGGCGCTGGCCGGGCAGGCCGCGGCCCTGGCGGCGCTGATGCTGCTGCTGCCGGAGCTGGCCGGGCAGCCGCTGCGGCTGCTGGCGCCGGGGCTGCTGGGCCTCGTGCGGCTGCTGGCGGCGCGGCGGGCCGCGCGCAGCGCCGGGCTGCAGGCCGAGCACGAGCGCATGCGGCTGTGGGCGCTGCCGGCGCTGGCTGGCGCGGCGGTGTGGGGCGCGCTGCTGGCGCTGTCGATGCCCGAGGTCGACGAGGTCCGCCGCATGGCGCTGGTGATGCTGGCGGCGGCGCTGGCGCTGGGCTCGCCGGCGGCACCCTCGGGCGTGGCCTGGCTGCAGGCGGCGCTGACCGGCCTGCCGGTGGCGGCCATGGCGCTGAAGCTCGCGTCCGACCGGCCGCTGCAGGCGCTGCCGATGCTGGCGCTGCTGCTGGCGGGGGTGCTGGTGGGTCAGCATCACCGGCATTCCTTCTCGCGCCTGATGCGGCTGCGCCGGCATGCCGCGCTGCTGACGGCGCAGATCGCCGCCGAGAAGGACGCCGCCGATGCCGCGCGGGCCGCTGCCGAGGCCGCGACGCAGGCGCGCACGCGCTTCTTCGCCGGCGCCAGCCATGACCTGCGCCAGCCGCTGCATGCGCTGGTGCTGTTCACCGAGTCGCTGCGCCAGCGCAACCGCGATCCGGCGCTGGACGACTCCATCGACAGCATCGCCGGCGCGGTCGACGCGCTCGAGCACCTGTTCGACCGGCTGCTCGACCTCAGCAGCCTGGAGGCCGGCGCGGTGCGCGTCGACGAGCGGCCCTTCCACCTGCGCGAGCTCTATGCGCGGCTGAAGCTGCACTTCGAGCCGCAGGCCTTCGACAAGGGCCTGTCTCTGACCTTCCGCGGCGGCCGTCATGCCGCGCGGGCCGATCCGGTGCTGGTCGAGCGCATCCTGCGCAATCTGGTGTCGAACGCGATCCGCTGCACCGAGGACGGCGGCGTGCTGGTGAGCTGCCGTCGGCGCGGCGATCGACTGCTGCTGCAGGTCTGGGATTCGGGCTGCGGCATCGAGGCCGCGGTGCTGCCGCGCATCTTCGACGAGTTCTACCAGGGGCGTCCGGCCGGCGAGTGCGAGGGTGCGCCGGCGCGCCGGGGCCGCGGCCTGGGGCTGGCGATCGCGCGCCGGCTCGCCGGGCTGATGGGGCTGGCGCTGGCGGTGCGCTCGCGTCCCGGGCATGGCACGGTGTTCGCGCTGGAACTGGCGCCGGCCAGCGACGCCGAGGTCGAGGCGGCGCGGCGCATTCCGTCGCCGTCCTGGAGCAGCCCGACCCTGCAGGGGCGCCATGTCGTGCGCATCACCGGCACCGCCGATCCGGCCGCCGACGAGGCCGCGGCGCTGCTGCGCGCCTGGGGTGCGCAGGTGAGTGCCTTCTCCGGCACCGACGGCCTGGCGGAGTGGGCGGCGGTGCAGCCGCAGGTGCCGGCGCTGCTGATCGTCGACCGGCGCCTGCCCGGCGCGGCCGCGACGCCCGGCGCCGGGCAGGACGGGCTCGAGCCGGTGCGCATGCTGCGGCAGGTCTTCGGCCGCCCGGTGCCGGCGGTGCTGCTGGCCGGAGAGGGCGAGCCGGCCGGAGAGCCGGCCGAGCCCGACGTGCATCTGCTGTCGCGGCCGGTGGCGCCGAACCGGCTGCGCGCGATGGTCGGCTCCAAGCTCGGGCCCCGGGCGCCGGCCGCATTCCCGGCGGCCACCGTACAATCCCGGACCCCGACCTGAAGCTGAAGCGACCGAGAAGGCAAGAGAACCATGTCGATGCACGACCGAGACGGAAAGATCTGGATGGATGGTCAGATGGTGGACTGGCGCGACGCCAAGATCCACGTGCTGACCCACACGCTGCACTACGGCTGCGGCGCCTTCGAGGGCGTGCGCGCCTATGAGACCGTGGGCGGCACGGCGATCTTCCGCCTGCGCGAGCACACCGAGCGCCTGTTCAACTCGGCCAAGATCCTGCGCATGAAGATCCCCTTCACGATCGAGCAGGTCGAGGAGGCGCAGAAGGCGGTCGTGCGCGACAACAACCTGGCCAGCGGCTACCTGCGCCCGCTCACCTGGGTCGGCTCCGAGAAGCTGGGCGTCAGCGCCAAGAACAACACCATTCACCTGATGGTCGCGGCCTGGCCCTGGGGCGCCTACCTGGGCGAGGAAGGCCTCAAGCGCGGCATCCGCGTCAAGACCTCCAGCTACACCCGCCACCACGTCAACATCACGATGACGCAGGCCAAGGCGGTCAGCAACTACACCAACTCGATCCTGGCCAACGCCGAGGCCACCGACGACGGCTACGACGAGGCGCTGCTGCTCGACGCCAGCGGCTTCGTGTCCGAGGGCGCCGGCGAGAACATCTTCATCGTGAAGAACGGCGTGATCTACACGCCCGACCTGTCGGCCGGCGCGCTGAACGGCATCACCCGCAACACGATCTTCCACATCGCCAAGGACCTGGGTCTGGAGATCGTGCAGAAGCGCATCACCCGCGACGAGGTCTACATCGCCGACGAGGCCTTCTTCACCGGCACCGCCGCCGAAGTCACGCCGATCCGCGAGCTCGACCGCATCGAGATCGGCATCGGCTCGCGCGGCCCGATCACCGAGAAGATCCAGTCGGCCTTCTTCGACATCGTCGGCGGCCGCAATCCGAAGTACGCGCACTGGCTGACGCCGGTGAACGGCTGATTTCCTGATCCACTGATCCATCAAGGCATCGAAGGAGCGATCGAGATGAGCGACAAGAAGGACGTCGTCGAGGTGCTGGCCTCGGACCTGCAGGGCCCGGGCGTGGTCTTCTGCCCGAACCCGAAGATGACGCTGTGGAACCAGCATCCCAAGGTCTACATCGACCTGTCGCACGGCGGCGAAGGCAAGTGCCCGTACTGCGGCACCGTCTATCGCCTGAAGGCTGGCGAGAAGATGCCGTCCCACCACTGAGCCGGCTGCTGCCTTGACGACGCGTTCGCTGGTCGTCGCGCCGCAGTGGATCGGCGACGCGGTGATGAGCCAGCCGCTGCTGGCGGCGCTGGCCGCACGCGGCGAGACGCTCGCGGTGGCGGCGCTGCCCTGGGTCGCGCCGGTCTACCGCGCGATGCCGGAGGTCGCCGAGGTGGTCGACCTGCCGTTCGCGCATGGTCGGCTCGACCTGAAGGCGCGCTGGCGGCTCGGCCGCGGCTGGGCGGGGCGCTTCGAGCGCGCCTATGTGCTGCCGAACTCGATCAAGGCGGCGCTGCTGCCGTGGTTCGCCGGCATCCCTGAGCGCATCGGCTACCAGGGCGAGGGCCGGCCGCTGCTGCTGAACCGGCGCCGGCCGAATCCGGCCGAGGCCCGCCCGCCGATGGTCGCGTTCTACGCCGCGCTGGCCGAGGCGCCGGACGCGCCGGCTCCGGCACGCGACGCGGTGGCGGACCCGGTGCTGCACCTGCCGCCCGAGCGGCTGCGCAAGGTGCTGACCGGCCTGGGCCTGTCGCGCCGCGGCTACTGGGCGATGGCGCCGGGCGCCGAATACGGCCCGGCCAAGTGCTGGCCGGCCTCGCACTACGCCGCGCTGGCGCGCACGCTGCACCAGCAGTCCGGCCAGCCGGTGGTGCTGCTGGGCTCCGGCAAGGAGGCGGCGATGGCGCAGGGCATCGCCGACGAGGCCGGCTCCGGCGTGCAGGTGCTGGCCGGGCGCACCACGCTCGACGAGGCGATGGCGCTGGTGGCCGGCGCGCGCGGCCTGGTCAGCAACGACTCCGGTCTGATGCATGTCGGCGCTGCCTTCGGCCTGCCGCAGGTGGCCGTCTTCGGCTCGACCAGCCCGGAGCACACGCCGCCGCTGAACGCGCGCGCCGAGGTGATCTGGCTGCGCGACGAGCTGGGCCTGGACTGCGCGCCGTGCTTCCAGCGCGTCTGCCCGCTCGGCCACACCCGCTGCCTGGCCGAGGTCGCGCCGCCGCGGGTCGAGACCGCGCTGCTGCAGCGCGTCGCGGCGGCCGAGCGCGAGCTCGACCATCCGGTCGCCGGACTGCGGGTGGTGCGCTGAAGCGGCACCGCAGCATTGCTGCGTAGAATCCCGGGCCATCATGCCGATGACCCGCGAATTCGTTCTCACCCTCTCGTGTCCCGATGCCAAGGGCATCGTGCACGCCGTCTCCGGCCTGCTGTTCCAGGCAGGCTGCAACATCATCGACTCGCAGCAGTTCGGCGACGTCCTCGGCGAGGATGCGACCGGGCTGTTCTTCATGCGCGTCCATTTCGAGGCGCCGGACCACCTGGCCGATGCCGGCACGCTGGACCGCCTGTTCGGCCATGTGCGCCAGCAGTACGCGATGAACGCGCAGGTGCGCAGCCTGGCGCGCCGTCCGCGCCTGATGCTGCTGGTGAGCAAGCACGGCCACTGCCTCAACGACCTGCTGTTCCGCTGGAAGAGCGGCCAGCTGCCGGTCGACATCCCGGCCATCGTCTCCAACCATCCCGACTTCGCCGAGCTGGCCGCCAGCTATGGCATTCCCTTCCACCACCTGCCGCTGCCCACCGGCAGCAGCGCCGCGGTCAAGCGCGAGCAGGAGCAGCGCATCGAGGCGCTGTTCACCGAGCTCGACATCGACCTCGTCGTGCTGGCGCGCTACATGCAGATCCTCAGCACCGAGCTGTGCCAGTTCCTGCAGGGCCGCGCGATCAACATCCACCACAGCTTCCTGCCGAGCTTCAAGGGCGCCAAGCCCTACTACCAGGCGCATGACCGTGGCGTGAAGCTGATCGGCGCGACCGCGCACTACGTGACCGCCGACCTCGACGAGGGCCCGATCATCGAGCAGGACGTCGAGCGGGTCGACCACACGCTGAGCCCCGAGGACTTCACCGCGGTCGGCCGCGACGTGGAGTGCGTGGTGCTGGCACGCGCGGTGCGCTGGCATGTCGAGCACCGCGTGCTGCTCAACGGTCGCAAGACCGTGGTCTTCCGCTGACGCCGACACGAGGAGCCCCCGATGCCCGCCAGGCCGCCCAAGGTCGCGCTGATGACCACGCCCGACGAGACCGAAGCCCAGTTCTACGAGGCGCTGCAGCTCGGCGATCTCGACCGGGTGATGGCGGTCTGGGCCGATGACGACGACATCGCCTGCATCCACCCGTCGGGCCCGCGCCTGCTCGGGCTGCATGCGATCCGCGCCGGCTACGAGTCGCTGCTCGAGGGCGGCGGGCTGAACCTGCGCATCGCGCAGGTGCGCCGGCTGGTGGTCGGCAACAGCGCCGTCCATCATGTTCTGGAGGAGCTGCGCGTCGAGACGCCCGAGGGCAGGCAGAGCGCCTGGGTGCTGGCCACGCATGTGTTCGTCAAGACGCCGCAGGGCTGGCGCCTGCTGGTGCACCACGCCAGCCCGGGCAGCGAAGGCGCGGTGCAGGAAGTCGGCGACGAGCCCTCGATGCTGCATTGAGCGCGGCCACCGCTTCCCCCGCTTCTCCGGGGCCGCTGCCGCCGGCGCCGGCCTGGCTGCCCGGCGGGCAGCTGCAGACGATCTGGCCGGCGCTGTTCTCGCGCCGTCATGCGCCGGGCCGCCCGCCCGTCTGGGCGCGCGAGCGCTGGACCACGCCGGACGGCGACTTCGTCGACGTCGACCGGCTGCAGCCGCGCCAGAGCCCGGCTCCGGGCCCGCAGGCGCCGCTGCTGGTGATCTTCCACGGACTGGAGGGCTCCTCGTCCAGCCACTACGCGCAGGCCTTCGCCGAGCGCGCCGAGCAGCTGGGCTGGGCCTGCGCGCTGCCGCATTTCCGCGGCTGCTCCGGCGAGCTCAACCTGGCGCCGCGCGCCTACCACTCCGGCGACTTCGAGGAGATCGGCTGGATGCTGGCGCGGCTGGTGCAGGGGCGCCAGGGGCCGGTGCATGCGGTCGGCGTCTCGCTGGGCGGCAATGCGCTGCTGCGCTGGGCGCAGGAAAGCGGCGAGCAGGCGGCGCGCCAGCTGCGCTCGATCGCCGCGATCTGTGCGCCGCTGGACCTCGCGGCCGCCGGCGACGCGATCGGCCGGGGCCTGAACCGGCGCATCTACACGCCGATGTTCCTGCGCACCATGAAGCCCAAGGCGCTGGCCAAGCTGGCCCAGCATCCGGGCCTGTTCGATGCGGCGCGGCTGCGCGCGGCGCGCGACCTGCGCGAGTTCGACGATGTCTTCACCGGCCCGCTGCACGGCTTTGCCGGCGTCGACGACTACTGGCGGCGCGCCTCGAGCCGCCACCGGCTGGCCGAGATCCGCGTGCCGGCGCTGGTGATCAATCCGCTCAACGACCCGTTCGTGCCGGCCGGGAGCCTGCCGGCGCCGCACGAGGCCGGCCGCGCGGTCGAGCTGTGGCAGCCGGCGCACGGCGGCCATGTCGGCTTCGCCAGCGGCGCCTGGCCGGGCGAGGTGCGCACGCTGCCGCAGCGGGTCTGCGACTGGCTGCAGGGGCGGGCCGTGGGCCTGCGCGCGGATCTGAGGCAAGATCCGCGGCATGGATGAGATCGTCAAGGCGGCCCTGCGCAAGTGGCCGAACGTTCCTGCCTGCCGGGGCTGGCTGGCGCTCGATGCGCGCGGCGACTGGTACATGCGCGACGACCGCACGCAGGCGGCCGGGCCCTTTCCGCAGTCCAGGGGCAGCCGGGTGGTGCACGACAAGCTGCGCGAGTTCATCGGCCGCAACTACGAGGCCGATGCATCCGGGTGCTGGTATTTCCAGAACGGTCCGCAGCAGGTCTTCGTCGAGCTGGAGGTCGCGCCCTGGGTGCTGCGGCTGCGGCGCGATGCGGCCGGGGCGCTGCATGTCGAGACCCACACCGGCCGGCCGCTCGAGGCCGACGCCGTGCGCGCGGCACTGGTCGACGAGCAGGGGCGGCTTTTCCTCGACACCGCGATCGGCCTGGGCCTGGTCGCCTCCGCCGACATGGACCTGGCGGCCGACGAGGTGCTGGCCGGGCGCTGGCAGCCCGAGGAGGTGGACTCCGCCACGCTGCCGGCGCGCTGCGGCCATGTGCTGAGTCCGGCGCGGGCATGAAAAAAGCCGGCGTCGGCCGGCTTTCTCGAGGGGGTCGGGGCGATCAGTTCGCGGCCGAGGCGGCGGCTGCCGGAGCCTTGGGCTCCTCGAACTTCGCACCACCGGCGTTGGCCATGTAGACGACCGCACGGGCGACCTCGTAGTCGCTGTTGTCGCCGCCGCCCTGCGGGCTCATGTTGCCCTTGCCCTTCAGTGCCGAGTGCAGCAGCGCCTCGAAGCCCTGGCCCAGACGCGGGCCCCAGGCCGCGGCGTCACCGAACTTCGGCGCACCCATCATGCCGGCGGCGTGGCAGGCCGAGCAGGTGTTCTTGAAGACCTGTTCGCCGGTCTTGGCCGGGCCGCCCTCGAGCTTGATCTGCACCTGGCCGATCGGATGGATGCGCTCGGCCACCGCCTGCTCGCTCATCGCGTCGGCGCCGGCACCGTCGCGCGGGTTCGTGCCGACGTTGCGCACCAGCAGCGCGATCGCGAAGATCGGCACCAGGAAGGCGAAGATCACCGCCAGGATCAGCTGCTTCGGCGTCTTGATCGGGCTATGGTGCTCGTCGTGGTGTTGGCTCATGGGTTCCTCGGGCTACACGGGAATGTTGGGAAGCGGTGCGGGCGCAGCGCCTGCGGCAGCGGTCGCCGGGTGCGCAAAACCGTGGAATTATAAGCTTCGGCCTTGCAGGGACTTGTTGCGCGCGCGCCGCGTTGCAAACAATGCTAGAATCGCAATCTCCGCGCCCGTAGCTCAGTGGATAGAGTATTGGCCTCCGAAGCCAAGGGTCGCTGGTTCGATCCCAGCCGGGCGCGCCACCGAACATGTTCGACAGCAACGCCAGCCGCCCCAAAGCGGCTGGCGTTGTCGTTTGGAGTCTCCGCGATGAGCGATGCCAGCGTGTCGTGCCGGGTTCTCGGCGTCAATGTCTCTGCGGTGCGGCCGCTGCGCGTGGCGGGTGGCCGCACGGTGATGTCGGGCATCGGCAAGCAGGCGGTGGCCGGCGCCTGCCGTGTCGCGCCGCTCGGCCTCGACGGCGACGATCAGGCCGATCCGACGGTGCACGGCGGCCTGGCCAAGGCGGTCTACGCCTATCCGTCCGAACACGCCGCGATGTGGCGCCAGGCCCGCCGCGAGGCCGGCATCGCCACGCTGTGGGACCAGGACGGTGCTGACGACACGGTGTCGGCCAGCCTGGTCGGCGAGAACCTGACGCTGGTCGGCCTGCTCGAGAGCCAGGTCTGGATCGGCGACCGGCTGGTGCTGCCCGACTGCGAGCTGGTGGTGACCGAGCCGCGCTTTCCCTGCTTCAAGTTCAATGCCGCGATGGGCTGGAGCGGTGCGGCCCGGCAGATGGCGCGCACCGGCGCCTGCGGCTGGTACCTGTCGGTGGCACGTCCCGGAACCGTCGCCGCGGGCCAGCACGCCGAACTGCGCCCGGGGCCGCGCCGGATGCGGCTGTCCGAGGTCTTTGCCTCGCAGGTGCGCCGCCGCGTCGAGCCCTGAGCGCCGCGGCGCCCGATCCTGAAGTGCGACTGAACGGATCCCATACCGAGGTCGGGTGCGGGTTTCAGTGAACTCCTTCACGATTGCAATGTCACCGGTCGCCGACTAACCTGTCTGGGCGTCCCCCCAGCCCGGACAGGTCCGAGGCCGGTGACGCTTCCATCTGAAGGAAAAGAGACCATGGGACTGATGAGTTTCATCAAGGAAGCCGGCGAGAAGCTGTTCGGCAAGGACGATCCCGAGAAGGCCGCCGCCGAGGTCGCCACCGCTCCGGATCCGGCCGCCGCGCAGGCCCGCCTGGCCGCCGCGAACGAGAACGCCGCCAACGCGATCGAGAAGTACGTCGACGCCCAGGGCCTGAAGTTCGACGGCCTGCAGGTCACCTTCGACGGCAGCACCTGCCAGGCCACCGTCAGCGGCTGCGCGCCCGACCAGGCCACCCGCGAGAAGGTGCTGCTGTGCTGCGGCAACGTCGCGGGCGTGACCGGCGTCAACGACCTGATGACCGTGGCCGCGCCGGCCGACGAGTCGCGCTGGCACACCGTCGTGCGCGGCGACACGCTGTCGGGCATCGCCAAGGCGATGTACGGCAATGCCAACGCCTACATGAAGATCTTCGAGGCCAACAAGCCGATGCTGGGCCATCCGGACAAGATCTATCCGGGCCAGGTGCTGCGCATTCCCGCCTGATGCCTGCCTGAGCCGACCCGTCCCGCCCGCAGGGGCGGGCCCCGATGAACGCACCGCGCCGACGTCCCCCCGCGTCAGCCGGTGCGTTCGTCCTTGCGGACCCAGCGCCGCCAGATCGGTCCGGTCAGCACCAGCACGATCACGTAGCGCACGACGTGGAAGCCGGTGACCAGCGGCACGCCCAGATCCAGCACCTTTGCGGTGATGCACATCTCGGCGATGCCGCCGGGCGAGTTGCCCAGCAGCACGCTGGCCGGCACCAGTCCGGCCGCCTGCGCGACCAGCCAGGAGTAGCCCGCCGAGGCGGCGATCATCGCCAGCGTGCCCGCGGCCACCGCCAGCAGCCAGCGCGGCGCGGTGTGCAGGAAGGCGGGCGTGAAGCGCGTTCCCAGCGCGATGCCGATCGACAGCTGCGCGGCGGCCGACAGCCAGCCCGGCATCGCGGTCCATTCGATGCCTGACGCGCTCAGCCCCAGCGACACCAGAAGCGAGCCCAGCACCCACGGGTTGGGCTGGCGCAGCGCGTGCATCGCCAGTGCGCCGGCGGCGGTGGCCGCCAGCAGCAGCGCCAGGCCTGCCGGCTGCACGCCGACGGCGCTCGCCGGCGCCGGGTCGTGGCCGTGCAGCCCCAGGCCCTGGTAGCCGAAGGGAATGACGAGCACCACCAGCATCACCCGCAGCGAGTGCGCCGCCGCCACCAGATCGACCCGCGCGCCGACCCGCTCGGCGAAGGCGGCCATCTCCGACGCGCCGCCGATCACCGACGCGAAGTAGGCGGTGGTGGCATCCACCGTGCCGGCGGGCTGCGACCACAGCAGCCAGCGCCCGAACAGATGTCCCATCAGCAGCGCCCAGGCCGCGCCCAGCAGCATCCAGGGCGCCAGCTCCAGCACCCGCAGCGCCACCGCCGGCGTGAAGTACAGCCCCAGCACCGTGCCGACGATCCACTGCCCGCCGTTGCGCAGCCGCCGCGACGAGCGCAGCGGCACGCCGGCCATCGTCAGCGCGGCAGTGGCCAGCAGCGGGCCGATCATCCACGGCAGCGGCGTCTTCAGCCGCACGCACAGCAGGGCCGCCAGCCAGGCGACCGCGAAGGTGGCGATCAGGCGCAGGCCGGCGTTCAGGGGCAGGTTCTTGAATGTCACGGGGCGTGACTCTAGCTCTGGCGGGTGTCGTGTCGCGGTAGATTCGGCGCCATGTCCGATGCAGCCACCCCCTTCCATTCCTCCGACGCCGCCCGTTCGCGCAGCCCGCTGGCCGGGCTGAAGGTGCTCGAGCTCGGCCAGCTCATCGCCGGCCCCTTCGCCGGCAAGACGCTGGGCGACTTCGGCGCCGAGGTCATCAAGATCGAGCCGCCCGGCACGGGCGATCCGCTGCGCCAGTGGCGCCTGCTGCACGACGGCACCAGCGTCTGGTGGCAGGTGCAGAGCCGCAACAAGAAGAGCGTCGCGCTCGACCTGCGCACGGAAGCGGGCCGCGCCGACGTGCGCCGCCTGGCCGCCGAGTGCGACGTGCTGATCGAGAACTTCAAGCCCGGCACGATGGAGAAGTGGGGCCTGGGCTTCGACGACCTGGCGCGCGACAACCCCGGCCTGATCATGCTGCGCATCAGCGGCTACGGGCAGACCGGCCCCTACCGCGACCTGCCGGGCTTCGCGGTCGTGGCCGAGGCGATGGGCGGCATGCGCCACCTGATGGGCGAGCCGGGCCGTGCGCCGGTGCGCGCCGGCGTCAGCCTGGGCGACACGCTGGCGGCGCTGCACGGCGTCATCGGCGTGCTGCTGGCGCTGCAGGCGCGAGCGCGCACCGGGCGCGGCCAGGTGGTCGACGTGGCGCTGTTCGAGGCGGTCTTCAACTGCATGGAAAGCCTGCTGCCCGAGTACAGCGCCTTCGGCGCGGTGCGCGAGCCGGCCGGCTCGGCCCTGCCCGGCATCGCGCCGAGCAATGCCTACCGCTGCGCCGACGGCCAGGTGGTCATCGGCGGCAACGGCGACTCGATCTACCGCCGGCTGATGAGCGCCATTGGCCGCGCCGATCTGGCCGAGGCGCCGGATCTGGCCAGCAACGCCGGCCGCGTCGCCCGGGTCGACGAGATCGACGCGGCGATCACGCAGTGGACGGTGCAGCGTCCGGTCGACGCGGTGGTGGCCGCGCTGCAGGCGGTGCAGGTGCCGGTCGGGCGCATCTACACGGTGCGCGACATCGCCGCCGATCCGCACTACCGCGCGCGGCAGATGATCGAGCGCATCGTCACCGCCGACGGGCTGGCGCTGGAGGTGCCCGGCGTGGTGCCCAAGCTCGGCGACACGCCCGGCGGCCTGTTCCGGCCGGCGCCCCGGCTGGGCGAACACGATGGCGAAGGATGGACGCAATGAACGACGCTGCTGATCTTTTCCCCGTCGATCCGGCCCGCCGGCGCGGCCTGGGCGCGGCCGCGGCCTGGATGATGCTGGCCGGCCTGGGCGCCGGGCGGGCGCAGGCCGGCGGCGCGGGCACGACCGGCCCGGCGCCGGCGCTCGCCTTCGCGTCGGTGCAGATGACGGTGGAGGCGCCGCTGGCGGTGCCGCCGGGCTACACCGCGCGGGTGCTCTACGCCTGGGGCGACGCGACCGGGCAGGCGGCGGTCGCGCCCTGGGGCAGCGAGGTGCTGGCCTCGCCGGCCGAGCAGCGGCTGCAGGCCGGCATGCATCACGACGGCATGGCCTTCTTCCCGCTGGACGGCCGCCAGGAGCGCCACACCCGCCACGGCCTGCTGGCGCTGAACCACGAATACACCGACGAGCGGCTGCTGCACGTCGACGTCGCCTCGCTGGCGGGCGGTGCGCGCACGGCCGAGCAGGTCGCGCGCTCGCAGGCGGCGCACGGCGTGTCGGTGATCGAGGTGCAGCGCGAGGGCACGGGCACGGCCGCGCCGTGGTCGGTGGTGCGCCCCTCGCGCCGGGCGCGGCGCCTCACCGCGAACACGCCGATGGCGGTGGCCGGCCCGGCCGCGGGCCACGCGCTGCTGCGCACCGCCGCCGACCCCGAGGGCCGGCGCATCCTGGGCACCTTCGCCAACTGCGCCGCCAACGCCACGCCCTGGGGCACCTACCTCACCTGCGAGGAGAACATCCAGGGCTACTTCGAGCCGCCGGCCGAGCCGGACGCCTCGCAGCGGCGCTGGGGCCTGCAGGCGGGCGGCCGCGGCAACTGGGCGCGCTGGCATCTGCACGACGAGCGCTTCGACCTGCGCCGCCACCCCAACGAGTTCCACCGCTTCGGCTGGGTGGTCGAGATCGATCCCCACGATCCGACGATGACCCCGGTCAAGCGCACCGCGCTGGGCCGCGCGGTGCACGAAGGCGCCGCCACCGGCGTGTCGAAGGACGGCCGCGCGGTGGTCTTCATGGGCGAGGATTCGCGCTTCGAATCCATCTACCGCTTCGTCAGCCGGGACCGCATCCGCCCGGGCGGCTTCGCGGCCAACCGCGACCTGCTCGACCACGGCACGCTCAGCGTCGCGCGCTTCGACGCCCAGGGCCGCGGGCGCTGGCTGCCGCTGACGCACGGGCAGGGCGGTCTGACGCCCGAGAACGGCTTCGCCGACCAGGGCGAGGTGGTGATCCGCACCCGCGAGGCCAGCGACCGCCTGGGCGGCACGAAGATGGACCGGCCCGAGTGGACCGCGATCAGCCCGGTCACCGGCGAGGTCTTCGTCTCGCTGACCAACAACTCGCAGCGCGGCAAGCCCGGCCTGCCGGGGGCGGACGCCGCCAACCCGCGCGCGCCCAACCCGACCGGCCACCTGCTGCGCTGGCGCCACGGCGGCGACCTGGCGGCCGAGACCTTCCAGTGGGACATCGTGGCCCTGGGCGGCGGCGAGACCGCGGGCGACGCCTTCAGCGGCCCCGACGGCCTGACGGTCGACCCCTTCGGCCGGCTCTGGGTGGCCACCGACGGCGAGCCGATGACGGCGGCCGCGCCCGGCGAGCGGCTCTGGCTGCCGCGCAACCAGCTGCTGGCCTGCGATCCTCAGGCGCCGGGGGGCGTGACGATGCGCCGCTTCCTGGTCGCGCCGCCGGGCTGCGAGGTCACCGGCCCGGTGATCACGCCCGACGGCCGCACGCTCTTCCTCAACATCCAGCACCCCGACCCCGGCTGGCCCGCGCCCGGCGGCCGCCCGCGCTCGGCGACGGTGGTGGTGACCAAGGACGACGGCGGGGTGATCGGGGGCTGAGCGGCGCCACCGCCTTCCCACCCCCCCGTCATTCCCGCGAAGGCGGGAACCTACGAGTCGCCGCCACCGTGCCCTGCGTGGGCCCCCGCCTGCGCGGGGGTGACGGCAGGTGGCAGTGGCGGGAGAAGCGCCCCCCGTCATTCCCGCGAAGGCGGGAACCTACGAGTCGCCGCCGTCGTGCCCTGCGTGGGCCCCCGCCTGCGTGGGGGTGACGGCCTGTGGAGGTGACGTGATGACCGGGGTGTCACTCCGGCCGCTCGACGGCCGCGCTCAGCTGATGTGCACCGCGTTGCCGCTGCCGTTGACCTGCGCCAGCTTGTTGTTGGCGCCGCTGACGTTCATCACCTGCGAGACCCCCGGCACTTCGGCGCCAGCCTCCTTCAGCCACGCCTGCAGCTCGGCGACCAGTTCGGGCTGATCCTTCAGCGCCTTGGTGATTTGTCCCTTGACCAGATCCTGGTTGGTCGGATCCTGCGGCTCCTTGGCCAGATCATCCAGCGCCTCTTGCGCCGAGGCCTTGGTGAGGCGGTTCTTCAGCTTCTCGAACAAGGTGCCAGCGGTGGATTCGCCGAGCTTCTCGAAGCCCTTGGCGGCAGCTTTTTCCAGCAACGGCACCAGCGCAGCCACCGCCGAGGCGGCCAGTGCGGACAGGGTGGCGGGATCGAGGGTCATGTGGGTTCTCCGTGGTGTTCAGGGGAGGGGTGCAGGCGTTGCATGACTTCCAGAATCGGGTTCAGCAGCGCCATGTCGGGCTCGATGCTGGCGGCTTGTGCCTTTGCCTCATAGTCCCGGAGCAGAGCGGTCATCAGCGACATCAATCCGGCCGGATAGCGCAGGAACGCAGGCGTCAAGGTGACAATGGCTTCGGTAAAGTAGGCGACGCACTCCACCATCGCTGCCCCGGACTCCTCCAGTCGCAACCCCATGACAGCCAAGGAAGTCGCCAGATCAGGACAGAAGGCGTCCGGGCGTTGCCGGGCCAGTTCTCTTCGTATCTCCACCGCCTCGCGCGCAGCCGCCAGCGCCTCTTCTCTCTGGCCCAGGGCGCTCAAGAAATTGGCCACGTTGTTCAGCGCAACCGCCAAATTCGGGCGAAAGGCGTCCGGGCGTTGCCGGGCCAGTTCTCGGTAGATCTCCACCGCCTCGCGCGCCGCCGCCAGCGCCTCTTCTCTCTGGCCCAGGGCGCTCAA
>NZ_JABSNM010000003.1:229458-289372 GCF_013294065.1 Sphaerotilus uruguayifluvii | reverse complement strand
GAAGGCGTCCGGGCGTTGCCGGGCCAGTTCTCGGTAGATCTCCACCGCCTCGCGCGCCGCCGCCAGCGCCTCTTCTCTCTGGCCCAGGGCGCTCAAGACATTGGCCACGTTGTTCAGCGACATGGCCAAATTTGGGCGGAAGGCGTCCGGGCGTTGCCGGGCCAGTTCTCGGTAGATCTCCACCGCCTCGCGCGCCGCCGCCAGCGCCTCTTCTCTCTGGCCCAGGGCGCTCAAAAAGCTGGCCACGTTGTTCAGCGACATGGCCAAATCCGGGCGGAAGGCGTCCGGGCGTTGCCGGGCCAGTTCTCTTCGGATCTCCACCGCCTCGCGCGCCGCCGCCAGAGCCTCTTCTCTCTGGCCCAGGTCGCTCAACCGGTTGGCCACGTTGTTCAGCGACATGGCCAAATCCGGGCGGAAGGCGTCCGGGCGTTGCCGGGCCAGTTCTCGGTAGATCTCCACCGCCTCGCACGCCGCCTCCAGCGCCTCTTCTCTCTGGCCCAGGTCGCTCAACCGGTTGGCCAAGTTGTTCAGCGAACTCGCCAAATCCGGGCGGAAGGCGTCCGGGCGTTGCCGGGCCAGTTCTCTTCGTATCTCCACAGCCTCGCGCGCCGACTCCAGCGCCTCTTCTCTCTGGCCCATCTCGGCGCGGGCAATGCTGGCCTGAGACAAATGCCAAGCCTTCAGCTCTGGGGAAGCCTCGGGCCATTCGGCCAACGCCTTGTCGCGCAGTTCGACGATCTCCAGATTCAGTCCGCGCAACACGACCGATTCATGCGGAATCGCCTGACTGATCTGCACCAGCCTTTGCCAGTCGCCGGAGGCGACCTGCACCAGCGCTCGCAACCACGGCAGGGGATGATTGGTGTCCTGCTTGGCGAAGTCCTGGGCGCAGCGGACGAGGGTCTGGACCATCGGTAGACCCAGTGTGGCGTACAGGCGCTGGAGCCCAGTGGAGTTGATTTTCTGGGCGGCCAGGGTGTCCAGAACGAAGGCTTCGCCGATCAGATCAGGAAGCAGCGGGGGCAGGCACCCGTCGTCGGTGGCGGGCAACGCGTCGGCGAGCAGATCGTGGAATTCGGCGGGGTCACCGCCGTTCGGCCGGCCCGTGGCCTGGCTTTCCTGGCTGACCAGAGGCAGAAAGGCGTCGCGGTCCATCCCTTGCGCCAGGGTGATGCAGGCGTTCAGGTGACGCAGCAGTTGCTTGTTCAGCGGCGCCGGCTGGTGGACGGCGGCCAGTCGGTCAAGGCGCACGCCTTCGCGCCTCGCCAGTTCCTGCGCCAGGTCGGTGCGACGCAGCGCCAGCGCCTCGATCCGGCCCTGCTGGACGGCGTGCAGCGCGGCCATCATCAGGAACAAGGGATCTTGCCCCCAACTGGCCGTGCTCAGGTGCCGCTCGACGAATTCGGGGCTGACCTGCGGGCCGATGAAGCCGTTGCGCTGAAGCATCTGGTTCAGCAGGCGGGCCCGGTCCGCGGGAGCGGTCAGCGGCCGCACCGCCACGGGTTCCGGCGGATCAAACAACGTGTGACGTCCGCCGATCGCCGCCCAGCCACCGTTGGCGCACAACTCGGCCATCCAGCCCGACTCGTGGGTGGCATGGCGCTCCAGCAGCAGGATGCGCAGTGGATGTTCGAGCGCGGGCTCCTGACCAAGTCGATCGGCCAGGGCATCCAGCCAGTCCTTCAACAATTCCGTGTGGCTGGCGGCATAGTCGATCACCACCAGCGTCGGCCGGCTCCAGCCCCATTCGGCGCGGTCCGGCTGAGTGTTGAACTTGCGCAAGGCGTCCGACGTGGCGAAGCCGGTCAACCAGCCTTGGTCGGCCATCTGCTCGCACAGGTGCAATGCCAATCGCGTTTTGCCACTGCCACCGTCGCCGGTCAGCACCCGCACGCTGATGGACTCGGTGCTGTGCAGAAAACGGTCGAGATCAGCCAGTTCAGCGTCACGGCCGACCAGTGTGGTCGACAGGGTGTAGGGCGAGAGCTGCAGCAGTTCGCTCACTGCCTTGCCCGCAGGAATCCGGCGTTGCGCCACAAAGCGTGTCAGCAGCAGCTTGGGGCGCGGTCCGATCTGGACCGTGTTCTGATCGCCCTCGATCTGCACGACGATGTTGTCGTGGCTGTCGGCCCCCAAATCAGTCCGCTGCTCCGCCATCTCGCCCCCTGGTGTTGCAATTTGCGGATCAATCTAGCAGCCGCGCCCATCAGGGCGCAATACCAGCAAAAACCGCATAACCCGCTGCGGGTCGCGCACAACCGAGATCCATGGGCAGCATCAACGGCCCCGACCTTCGTCATCCTCGCGAAGGCGAGGATCTACGTCTGCCTGATCCTGTCATCTTGTTGCGTGGGCCCCCGCCTGCGCGGGGGTGACGGCGGTTGGCGGGATGACGGCAGGTTGCGGTGACGGGCGCGGCGCTGCGTCACTCCGGCCGCTCGACGCGGCCGTCCGGGTGCCGGGCGAAGCGGGCGGCGTCGGGTCCGTGCACCGGCGCGGCGTCGTCCCAGGACCAGCCGCCGAAGCCGGTGCGCTGGTAGTCGGCGAAGGCCTGGCGGATCTCGGCCTGGGTGTTCATCACGAAGGGGCCGTACTGCGCTACCGGCTCGCCGATCGGGCGGCCCTGCAGCATCAGCAGCTCGGCCGGCGTGGTGCCGGTGTTGACGATCTCGGCCGGCCGGTCGGCGGGCACGTCGATCGCGCAGTGGCCCGGCACCGGCTGGTCCGCCACCCGCAGGCCGTCGCCGAGGAAGAAATAGAGCCGGCGCTTCGTCGCCGCGCCGCCGCGTGCGGCGGGCAGCGTCAGCCGCGCGCCGGCGTCGAGCTTCAGGGTCCAGATCGCCACGTCGGCCTCCGCCTGGCTGGCCCAGGAGTCGGGCGGCGGGCTGGGCGGCGTGGCCAGATCGGGCAGGGCGCCGGCCACGCACAGCAGCTCGGCGCGCCGGCCCTGGGCATCGGTCTCGACGCGGCGGGGCATCGTGTCGGCCCAGAACATCGTGAAGTGCGGCGCGGCGAACTTGCTGCGCGCCGGCAGGTTCAGCCAGATCTGGAACAGGTCGAGCGGGTTGGGCGCGTCGGTGCGCAGCAGCGGGAACATCTCGCTGTGCTGGATGCCGCGCCCGGCGGTCAGCCACTGCACGTCGCCGTCGCCGTAGCGCGCCGCCGCGCCGGCCGAGTCGGCATGGTCGATGCGGCCGGTGCGCACCAGCGTCACCGTCTCGAAGCCGCGGTGCGGGTGGGCGGGAAAGCCCGGCACCTGCTCGCCGTGGTACAGGCTCCAGCCGTCGCGGTAGGAGAAGTCGCTGCCGATCTGCCGGCCGGCCAGCGACGCCGCCGGGCCGAAGCGGCCGTTGCCGGCGGGGTAGCGGTCGTCGTGGTGGACGCAGAAGAGAAAGGGGTCCTGCGTCGGCCAGGGGAAGCCGAGGGGCAGGAAGGTCGGTGCGGGCAGATCGGCGTCGGGCGTGGACATGGTCGGGGCGGGCCGGCGGGCCCGGGTGACGGAGTTTCCGGACTGTACGCCCCGGCCCATTTCCCCTCAGGCCGCGTCGACCCGACGCACCGACTGCCGCCGCACCAGCTCGGGCGCGACGTCGCGGATCACCGGGCGGTCGCGGCCGTAGCAGCGGTTGATCAGGTCGCGCGTGGCCTGCGTGGCGACCGCGCCGATGTCGATGCGCACCGTGGTGAGCGCCGGCCAGACATGCGCGGCGAACTCGCAGTCGTCGTAGCCGACCACCGACAGGTCCTCGGGCACGCGCAGTCCGGCGGCCGCGAGCACGCTGATCGCCGCGATGGCCATCGGGTCGTTGGCGCAGAACAGCGCCGAGAAAGGCAGGGGCGCCGGGCCGCAGCGCGCCAGCAGCGCCTCGGCGGCCGCCCGCCCGGAGGCCGGCGTGAAGTCGCCGGTGATGATGCGCTCGGAGGGCACCCGCACGCCGGCCGCGCCGAGCGTGTCGAGAAAGCCGTGCAGCCGCGCCTCGTTGTCGGGCGCATGGTGCGGGCCGCTGATGATGGCGACCTCGCGGTGCCCGGCCTCGAGCAGGCACTGCGCGGCCAGCCGGCCGCCGAGCTCGTGGTCGCTCGAGAAGCACACCGATTCCAGCCCGGGCACGATGCGGTTGAGCACCGCGATCTGCGGCATCTGCGCATGCAGCTGGCGGAGGTCGTCGTCGTGCAGCTCGTGGCTCATCAGCAGCAGGCCGTCGCATTCGCGCTGGCGCAGGAAGTCGATGCCGTCGAGCGCCTGCAGCCGCGCGTCGCCGCAGGCGCCGCCGCTGGCGGTGACCATGTGGCGGTCGACCTCGCGCAGCTCGCGCCCGATCGTCTCGAGCACCGCGCCGTGGAACAGGCCCTGGTACTGCGGCACGTACACGCCCAGCATGTCCAGGCTCTTGCGCGACAGCGCGCGCGCGATGCTCGAGGGCCGGAAGCCCAGCGTCTCGATGGCCTGCTGCACCCGTGCGGCCGTCTCCGGCGCGACCGGGCCCTTGCCCGAGATCACCCGCGAGGCAGTTCCGACACCCACGCCCGCCAGGCGGGCGACATCCTTGATCGTGCTGGCCATTGTGCTTGTCGTGCTCGTCGCTGCAGGAGTGGAGGGCAATGCAAGAGGAAAAGGGCCGATTCTGGCCTGCCCAGGGGCGCGCTGGCCTTACGGCCGACGCAGATCGCGGAACGGCCCGAACAGCCACGAGCGCATGCCCAGCACCATCGTGAAGGGCTGCTTCTGGTCCTCGGGCAGGCGCTGGTCGGCCAGGTGCTGGCGCGCGAAGTCGGCGCCGATGCGCGCCAGGCGCTCGTTGAAGACCGGCGCCAGCGCGCGGTTGATCTCGCCGTGCACCAGCATCAGCTGCTCGCCCTCGCCGTCGAAGCCGCCGCGGAAATAGTCCGGAACCACCTCGGCGCGGAAGAACTGCATCACCGGCCCGTGCGGACGCCAGCGGAAGGTCTTGCTGACCTTGAGCCGGTAGCGGTTGTGCTCGCGCAGCTCGATGATGCCCAGCCGGTCGAGCTGCAGCAGCAGCCCCACCAGCTCGGCCGGCTCGTAGCGGTAGCTGGCGAGCATCTGCTCGAAGGTCCACTGGCTCAGGCAGCAGATCGCCGCCAGCAGCAGGCGCCGGTCGGCCACGACGGCGCGCTCCTGCTCCTGCGTCAGCTCCATGCGCGCGGGCTGCTCGTCGGCGAGCCGGCGCGAGAGCTCGGCGAAGTCGGTGCGCAGCACCCGGCAGATCGCGTCGATGCGCGACAGCGGCATGTCGCCCTGCGCGAACATGCGCTTGACGCTGGATTCGGCCAGCCCGAGCTCCTGCCCGAGCTGCGCGTAGGTGATGCCGGCGCCGCGGAGCTCGGTCTTCAGGAGGCGGATCAGGTCGGCGGTGCTGCTCATCGTCGGGGTGGAGGGTGGTCGGGTATCGTCTGATGATACCCAAGGTGGATTGGGGCAGCCGATCGGGGCATGTCGTTGAACCCGGCGGGCCGTCGGCGCACCATGAGCCCATCTTCAACGCACGCACCGAAAGGTCCACGCCATGTCCTCCGCCACCGCGTCCGCCCCGTCCGCCCCGACCGCCGCCGACCTGCCGACCGAACTGCCCGCGGTCCGCTCTCGCCGCCTGTCGTCCGGCCGTCCGCAGCGCGACAGCCGCGCCTGGCGCGCCCAGGTCTGGATCTCCTTCGGCCTGGCGGTGGCGCTGTGTGCCGGCGGCCTGGCCGGCCTGCCGGGCCAGAGCCTGGACCGCGCCTTCATGGTGATGGGCTACCTGTTCTGCCTGTGCTCGGCCTTCGTGCTGTCGAAGTTCGTCCGCGACCGCGAGAGCCGCCCGGATGCCGACACGCCGATGTGGGCCTGGGTGGTGCGCGGCGGCTTCGCGATGGCGATGGGCCTGACCGCCTGGGGCCTGTGGCGCATGCAGGTCGACGACGTCTGGAAGGCCTACCTCGGCGTGAGCTGGCTCTACCTGATCTCGTCGGTGTTCACGCTGGCCAAGACGCTGCGCGACGCCTGGGAAGCCGAACGTTGAACCGTGATCCAGCAAGGAGAAGCAGGATGAAGACGAGCAGAACGCATCGGGCCGCGCAGGCCCTGACCCTGAGCCTGGCGCTGCTGCTGGGCGTGACCGGGCCGGCCGCGGCGCGCGGCGAATCGGAGGCGAGCGCGGCCTCGTCCGGGCTGTCGATCGGCGTGCCGGTGGCGGTGTCGGTGACGGCGCCCTCGGCGGTGCTGGCCGCCGGAGCGGTGCTGACGGTGGTCAGCGTGCAGGTGGTGGCCTCCGGCACGGTCTGGGTGCTCGAGCGGGCCTCGGACGGCGCGCGGGTGGTGCTGAACTTCAGCGCCGCCGGCGTCGAGGCGGCCTCGATGGTCGCCGGCACCGCGGTCCTCGTGACCGCGATCAGCGCCGGCTGGATCCTGTCGAGCGCTGGCCGGGCGCTGTGCTTCCTGCCCAGCGAGCGCGGCGCCGCGCTGCTGCACCATGAAAGGATCTCGCGATGAACGCCGCGCCTGCCCTGAATCCGGCCCTGGCCGTCCTGGTGGTGGCCGGTGCGCTGCTGGCGACGACGAGCCCGCCGGCGCAGGCCGGTCGCGGCTGCGAGACGAAGCCGGTCAGCACCGAGACGCTGGTGCGCTCGCTGGAACTGGCCGAGCGCACCGCGCGCTGGCTCGACACCAGCGGCGCCGGGGTGGTGCTGCTGGCGCGGCGCGGCCAGAACCTCGATGCCTACGGCGTGCAGTGGTCGCACCTGGGCTACGCCTACCGCGACGAGCGCGCCAGGGCCTGGCGGGTGGTGCACAAGCTCAACCACTGCGGCACCGCCGAGTCGGCGCTGTACCGCCAGGGGCTGGCGGAGTTCTTCTCGGACGATCTCTACCGCTTCGAGGCCGGCGTGCAGGTGCTGGCGCCGGCCGCGCAGAAGGCGCTGCGCCCGCTGCTGGAGGACAACGCCCGCGCGGCCACGCTGCACGAGCCGGCCTACAGCATGGTCGCCTTTCCGTGGGCGACCCGCTACCAGCAGAGCAACCAGTGGGCGCTGGAGACGCTGGCGCTGGCGATGGAGCCCTCCGCGACCGACCGCGCCCGCGCGCAGGCCTGGCTGCAGTTCAAGGGCTATGTGCCGACGACGCTGCGCATCGACGCGATGAAGCGCCTGGGCGCGCGCGTCGGCAGCGCGCACATCGCCTTCGACGATCACCCGAACGCGCAGCGCTTCGCCGACCGCATCGACACCGTGACCGTCGACTCCGTCTTCCGCTTCGTGCAGAGTGCGGGTCTGGCCAGTCCGGCGCAGACGCTGCCCTCGGTGCCCTGAGCGGCCGCCGGAACAGAACTGAACCGGCAAAACCGTTCTTTCCGCGCGCGGCTTTTTCCGGATTGCCGCGATCATCGGCACGGCACCCGCCGTGCGCCTGAAGCCCGATCGCGATGATGTCCTCCGACACCCCGTCAACGCCTGCCGCCGAGCCGAGCCAGTTCGCCCTGCTCGGCCAGCGCCGCTTCGCGCCCTTCTTCTGGACCCAGTTCCTGGGGGCGGCCAACGACAACCTGTTCAAGTTCGCCTTCACGGTGCTGGTGACCTACCAGGTGCAGCTGGCCTGGCTGCCGCCGGCGCTGGCCGGGCTGGCGATCGGGGCGCTGTTCATCCTGCCCTTCGTGCTGTTCTCGGCCACCGCCGGGCAGCTGGCCGACAAGCTCGACAAGGCGCTGCTGATGCGCTTCGTCAAGTCGCTCGAGATCGGCATCATGGCGCTGGCCGGCTGGGCCTTCGTGCAGGGCGACGACACGGTGCGGGTGGCCACGCTGCTGGCCTGCGTCTTCGGCATGGGGCTGCACTCGACGCTGTTCGGCCCGGTCAAGTTCGCCTACCTGCCGCAGCACCTGTCCGAGCGCGAGCTCACCGGCGGCAACGGCATGGTCGAGATGGGCACCTTCGTGGCCATCCTGCTCGGCAATGTCGCCGGCGGCCTGCTGATCGGCCTGTCCGGCACGGGGCCGGCGGCGGTGGCGGCGGCCTGCGTGGCGCTGGCGCTGCTGGGCCGGCTGGTCGCGCAGCAGGTGCCGCCGACGCCGGCGACCGATCCGGGCCTGCGCATCAACCTGAACCCGCTGACCGAGACCTGGCGCAACCTGAAGCTCGCGCACGGCAACATCGTCGTGTTCCGCTCGCTGCTGGGCATCTCGTGGATGTGGTTCTTCGGCGCGGTCTTCCTGAGCCAGTTCCCGTCCTTCGCCAAGGAGGTGCTGCACGGCGACGAGCGGGTGGCCTCGCTGCTGCTGGTGGTGTTCTCGCTGGGCATCGGCACGGGCTCGCTGCTGTGCGAGGTGCTGTCGCGCCGCCATGTCGAGATCGGCCTGGTGCCGCTGGGCGCGATCGGCATGACGGTGTTCGCGGTCGACCTGTACTTCGCGTCGAGCGGCCTGGCCGCGCCGGCCGCGCCCTGGGGCGTGGCGGGCTTCCTGGCGCAGCCGGCGCACTGGCGGGTGATGCTCGACCTGGCGCTGATGGCGCTGTCGGCCGGCCTCTACAGCGTGCCGATGTACGCGCTGATCCAGCTGCGCGCCCCGAAGAGCCACCGCGCGCGCATCATCGCCGCCAACAACATCCTCAACGCGCTGTTCATGATCGCCAGCTCCCTGCTGGCCGGCGCGATGCTGTCGGCCGGCGCCAGCGTGCCGCAGGTCTTCCTGGCCACCGGCCTGGCCAACGCGCTGGTGGCGGGCTACATCTTCCTGCTGGTGCCGGAATACCTGCTGCGCTTCGCCGCCTTCGTGCTGACCCATGTCGTCTACCGGCTGCGGGTGATCGGCGCCGAGCACATTCCGGCCGAGGGGCCGGCGGTCATCGCCGCCAACCATGTGAGCTTCGTCGATGCGCTGGTGCTGGCCGCGGCCAGCCCGCGACCGATCCGCTTCCTGATGGACCACCGCATCTTCGCCACCCCGGTGCTGGGCGCGCTGTTCCGGCTGGCCGGCGCGATCCCGGTGGCGCCGCAGAAGGAGGATCCGGCCGTCTACCAGCACGCCTTCGACGCGGCCTCGAAGGTGCTGAAGGAGGGCGACCTGCTGGGCATCTTCCCCGAGGGCGGCATCACCCGCGACGGCCGGCTGCAGCCCTTCCGCGGCGGCATCGCCAAGATCCTCGAGCGCGATCCGGTGCCGGTCGTGCCGGTGGCGCTGCTCGACCTGTGGGGCTCGAGCTTCTCGCGCATCGAGGGGGGCCGCGCGCTGGCGCGGCCGCTGCGCCGCGGCCTGTCCAGCCGCATCGGCGTGGCCGCGGCCGCGCCGGTGCCGCCCGCCGAGGTCACGCCGGAGCGGCTGCAGCAGCAGGTGCAGCGGCTGCTCGACACCCATTCCCTTTCCAGACCATCGACTCCATGAACGTCTCCGCTCCTGCCCCCCTGGCCTCCGCCACCGAACTGGCCGTCAGCGTCGTGCGCGACACCGACGGGCTGACCGCGCTGCGCACCGACTGGGAAATGCTCGAGCGCCGCGCGGTGCATGGCAGCCCCTTCGTGCGCTGGCGCCATGTGCAGCTGGCCGCGCGCCACCTGCTCGGCGCCGGCGACGAGCTGCATGTCATGACGGTGCGTGCCGACGACGAGCGCCTGGTCGGCGTGCTGCCGCTGCTGCGCACCAGCGAGCGCCACTACGGCATGACGCTGAAGGTGCTGCGCCAGATCGGCATCCTGGAGGGCGACCGCCCCGGCGTGCTCGCGCTCGACGACGCCGACGCGGTCTGGGCGGCGCTGTGGCGTCATCTGAAGGCGAACCGGGCCGACTGGCAGGTGCTGGACCTGCGCGAGCTCGAGCCGGACTGCTGGCCGCTGCGCGAGCTGGCCGAGCCGGGGGCGGGCTTCCATGCGGAGGTGCACGACGACGTGCTGTCGACCTTCCAGCGCCTGGACGGCAGCTGGAACGCGCACCTGACGCGCCGGCCCGAAACCCTGCGCGAGCAGCGCCTGCAGGCCCGCCAGCAGCTTGCCGCGGCGATGCCGCGGCTGTGCGTGGCGGTGGCCGACACGCCGCAGGACATCCTGGCCGCCTTCGATCGCTACCTCGCGCTCGAGGCCGGCCTGCGCGAGCAGGACAACGGCGTGACGATCGGCGGCGACGAGCGCCGCGTCGCCTTCTACCGCGACTGGCTGCCGCGCCTGGCGGCCGACGGCGATGCGGCGGTCTGGCTGCTCGGCAGCGTCGAGCAGGGCGAGGCCGCCGGCCTGCTGCGCCTGCGCAGCGGGCATGTCTGGATCGAGCGCCATGCCTGCTTCGACCCGGCGCGCGCGGCGCAGACGCCCAGCCTGCTGCTGCTGCTCGAGGCGCTGCAGCACGGCTTCGGCACCACCGCGACCGAGAGCCGGCTGGTCAACCTGCGCGAGCCGCAGCCGGCCGCCGCCTCGGTGATGTCCTGGTACGACGACTGCATCCAGACGCAGCGCCTGTCGGTCTGGAACCTGCACTCGAAGCTGGCGCCGGTGGCCTTCCTGAAGGGGCTGGGGCGGCGGCTGCGCGGCTGATCGGCCTCGTGCGGGGCGGTCAGTCGCGCAGCCAGCGCCGGGTGCGGCGCCGGAGCTGCCGGCGCATCGCCCGCGCGACGCGCCACGGCACCGAGGCGCGCAGCCGTGCCAGCACCATCGCCTTCCAGGCGATCCAGCGCGCGTGCAGCCGCGCGAACCAGGCCAGCTGCAGCAGCGCCGGCTGCACCAGCTGGTACAGCCGCGCCACCAGCGCGGTGCCGACCAGCTTGGCCGCGACGATCAGCGCGATGCCGGCCACCACATGGCCCTGCGCGACCAGCGCGACCGCGCCGAGCTTGACCGGCAGCAGCATCAGCCCCGGCAGCGCGAACACCGCCAGCGCCGCGTGCGGCGACAGCCCCGCGATCCGGGCCTCCAGCCGGCCCAGCAGCGGCAGCCGCGCGAGCCGGGCCGCCCACCGCGCCAGCGGCTCCCAGCCCCATTCCTCGAACAGCAGCACCAGGCCGACCGTCCAGTGCAGCAGCGCGCGCAAGCCTCTTGCCAGCATCGTCGTCTCCGGGGGGGGCGTGGCGCCTTCAGCGCGCCGACAGCGTCATGCCGACCTGCGGCGACCCGCCGGCCTGTCCCGCCAGCAGCTTCGGCGCGGCGACGAAGACCCGCTCGTTGGCCAGGCCGCGCTCGCGCAGCGCGTCGCGCACCGCCTCGGCGCGCGCGGTGGCCAGCTCGCGCCAGTCCTCGTCGTCGACCGGCTCGGCCGCGGCCAGCGCGGCGGTGGCGGTGCTGCCGGCGGGCACGCCGCCCTTGAGCCGCTGCGTCACCAGCAGCGCGAGCAGGCGCTGGCGCTCGGCATCGGTCATCGCTCGGGCGGTCTCGTCGGCGAGATCGGCGCGCGCGCCGGCGCGGGCCAGCTCGCGCCGGTGCAGCGCCTGCAGCCGGCGCTCCAGCGCCGCGGCCTGCCAGGCGGCGCGCTCGGCCTCGCGGTCGGCCTCGCCGGCCAGCGTCACCGTCAGGGCCGGCCGGTCCGCCAGCGAGCGCGCGACGCGGTCGAGCAGCGCCGGCGCGTCGGGCTGAAGCTGCGCCAGTCCGGGCAGGAAGGCCACCCGGCTCAGGTCCTCGCCGCTGCCGCCCGACAGCAGCGAGAACGGCGCGGTCAGCGCCTTGGTCAGCACGTTGCCGAGGACCTTGAGCACCAGGCCGAAGACGCTGAACTGCGGGTCGTTCAGCGAGCCGCCGATCGGCAGATCCAGGTCGATGACGCCGTGGCGGTCGCTCAGCAGCGCCACCGCCAGCCGCACCGGCAGCTTCGTCGCGTCGGGGCTGTCGACCGCCTCGCCGAAGGTGAGCTGGTTGAGCACCAGCCGGTTCGTCGCGTCGAGACGGCCGCTCTCGTCGATGCGGTAGGCCACGTCCATCGACAGCTTGCCGCGCTCGATGCCGTAGCCCGCGTACTTGCCGGAGTAGGGCGACAGCGGCGCCAGCTCGATGTCGCTGGCGCGTGCCTGGATGTCGAGCGCCGGCGGGCTGGCCAGCGGCTGCAGCCGACCCGACACCGACAGGTCGCCGGTGCGCGCGACCTTGCCGGCCAGCGTCAGCGTGGCCATCTCGCGCGAGCCGCTGCGCCAGGCCCCGAGCTGGCCGTGCAGGTCGTCGAGGTCGGCGCTGTAGTTCGGGCGGATGAAGCGGTCCTCGAAGTCGATGCGCGCGCGGCTCAGCCGGGTCGGGCCGATGTCGAGGTCGACTGGCAGCTCGGCCGGCGTGCCCGCCGCCGGGCGCGAGGCGGGTGCGGACGCCGCCGAGGCCGCCGCGGATGCCGCCGCCGGCGCGGACGTGACGGCGACCGGCCGCTCGCCGGCATCGCGCAGGTTGAAGCGGCCCTCCGGCGTGATCATCAGCCGCGCGAACAGGCCGTCGAGCGCGGTCTCGCGCAGGCGCACCTTCGGGCGCGCGCCCGGCTGCAGCGCCACGTCCAGGCCCTGCAGCGAGAGCGTCTGCCAGCTCAGCAGCTCGGCGCCGTCGTCGCCTTCGGTGCTGCCGCTGCTGGCGCTGCCGCCGCGCTGCCGGGTGTGCAGCTGCAGGTCGGCGAGCCGGCCGTCGCCGCGCAGCGCGAGCTGCAGGCCGGCGGCGGGCTGGCGCAGCGTCAGCTCGCCGTCCCAGCCCAGCCGCGCGCGCACCAGCTCGACGCCGGGCATCGGCGGCGCGTAGGGCGCGAGCAGGTGCAGCGGCAGCGCCTGCAGCTTCAGCCGTGCCGACACCGCCAGCGGCTCGAGCGCGAGCTGGCCGCGGGCGTCGATCACCGGCGCGGTCGGGCCGGCGCGGCGGGTGCCGCCTTCGCCGCGCAGGTCGGCGGCAAGCTGCCAGCGCAGCGGCGCGCCCAGCCGGTCGCCGCGCCACTGCAGGTCCTGCACGCCGAGCTGCAGCCGCTCGATCTCGAGCGCGACATCGTCCTCGGGCTGCAGGTCGCGCCAGCCCAGGCGGCCGTCCTCGAGCTGCAGCGTGCCGAGCCGCAGCGACCAGCCTGGCGTCGGCGGCTCGACGGCGGCCGGCGCCGACGCGGGCGTCGCAGGAGGCGCGGCCAGCCAGTCGGCCAGATTCAGGCGACCTTGCGCGTCGCGCTCCAGCCGGGTGCTCGGCTGCAGCAGCCGCAGCCGGCCGATCTCGACCTGGCGGGCGTTCAGGTCGATCTGGCCCGCCTCGATCTCCAGGCGTTCCAGCGCCGCCAGCGGCGGCGTGGCGGCCGGGGCGTCGGGCGTGCTCAGCTTCAGCGCGGTCAGCTCGCCGCGTTCGAGCGCAATGTTCAGCGCCGGCGCGTCGCCCGCCTGCCAGCGCAGCCGCGCCTGCGCCGCCAGCCGGCCGTCGAGCCGCGGCTTCAGCACCGGGCGCAGATAGGGCGCGAAGGCCTCCAGCCCGAGCGCGTCGATCTTCAGGGCCAGATCGGCCGCACCCGGATCGGCCTGGCCCTCGACGGCCAGCGTGCCGCGCGCCGGTGCGGCCAGCGCGGCCTCGAGCTTCAGCCGCGCGGGCTGCTGCATCGGCCAGGCCAGCGCGCCGGTCTCGAGCGACAGGCGCTCGAGCGCGAGGCGGGCGGCGGGCTGCGTCGTCGCGTCCTGCCAGCCGATGCGGGTGTCGTGCAGCGCCAGCGCCTCGACGCTGACCTGCCAGGCCGGCGCCTCAGGGGCGATGGCGGCGGAGGCGGCCGCGGATGCCTGCGGTGCCGGCGCGGCGGCCGGGGTCGGGCTGTCCGGCGCGGCCAGCCGGGCGAGATTCAGCCGCCCCTGCGCGTCGCGTGCCAGGTCCAGCGTCAGCCCGTCGAGCGTGATCGCGCCGAAGGCCAGGCGCCGCGCCAGCGGCTGCACGTCGCGCAGCGCGATGTCGAGGTCGTTCCAGCCCAGCAGCGCGTGGCCGTCGCGGTCGGCGAAGGCCAGCTCCTGCGCCTGCACCCGGCCGCTCAGGCGCACCACCGGCGTGGCGCCGGCGGGCGCGTCGAAGTCGAGCTTCAGCTCGGTGCCGATGCGCCCGCGCAGCAGCCGCACCGGCAGCGCCGCCGGCCAGTGCCCCAGCCACGGCGCCAGGTCGAGCTGCGGCAGCGAGAAGCTGGCCTGCGTGGTGCGGTGGGGCGCGAACGGCCGGCCCTGCGCCTGGCTGTCGAAGCGCGCGCCGTCCAGCACGAAGGCCAGCCGCGGCGCCACCTCGATCTCGACCTGCGAGGGCAGCGTCGACAGGAAGGGCAGCGTCAGCGTCAGCTCGCCGAGCTGGTGGACCTGACCGGTCGGCCGGTCGTCGAAGCGCACCGAACCGCCGCTCAGGCGCAGGTTGTGCAGCGCGAAGCGCGCCGGGCCGCGGTCGGGCTGCGGCGCGGGCGAGGGCGCCGCCAGCCGGGCGATCAGGTCGTCGATGTCGTAGCGGCCCTCGGCGGTGCGGGTCAGGCGCAGCGCCGGCGCCTCGATCTCCAGCGCGGCCACCACCGGCGCCAGCTGCCACAGCGAGGCCGCGTCGAGATCGGCATGCAGCCTCGCGACCTCCAGCAGCGGCTCGGCCGGGGTCGTGCCGGCTGCGGCGCCGATGCGCAGCCGCTCGATGGCCAGGTCCATCGCCCAGGGCCGGAAGCGGACCCGCTCGAGCGTGACCGGCCGCCCCAGCGCCTGGCTGGCCTGCGTCTCGACCAGCGACTTCAGCAGCGGCGGCAGCGCCAGCCAGGACAGCAGCCACAGCAGCAGCAGGCCGCCCAGCGCGATCGCGGCCGCACGCAGCAGCCGCCGGGCGCGGGCGGGCGGGGTCGGGGCAGGGCGGGTGTCTTCGGGGGCGTCGGAAGTCATCGGCGGCGGCGGGATCGTTCTTCGGGCGGTTCTGTTCGATGCAACGCGCGAGTGCGGTCGCGCGCGGACCGTGATCGTGACACGGTCCTGTTGCTGCATGACCCCGGCTTGACGCCTGGAAGACGTGTCACCACAATGCGCCCCACGCTCCGGGGTGCCCCGGGTCGGCAAAGCCTCGTCCGGGACGAGGTGCTGCGGATCCGACGTGCTGAGATGGTCGAAGACCGAACCCGCTGTACTTGACCCGGTTAATACCGGCGTAAGAAGAGCCTGCACCTCGGCCCCTGTCGGTCGTCGCCTCTCTCGCGGCGACGGGCATCGCGGCCCCGGGAGTCCCTTCGGAGCGTGCCTCGACCGCCTGAAACCGAAGGAACCCCGCCGATGAACGCCCCCGACAAGCTCCAGGAACTGCTCACGCTGACCCGCGAGCCGTTCCCCGCCTCGACCAAGGTCTATGCCGAGGGCAGCCGCCCGGACCTGCGTGTGCCGATGCGCGAGATCGCGCTGACCAGCGGCGAGCGCGTCACCGTCTACGACACCTCCGGCCCCTACACCGACCCGAGCGTGGCCATCGACGTGCGCAAGGGCCTGGCGCCGGTGCGCGCCGGCTGGATCGAGGCGCGCGGCGACACCGAGAGCTACACCGGCCGCCAGCGCGTGGCGCTGGACGACGGCGGCAAGCATGAAGAACGCGACGGCAGCCGCATCGAGGCCCTGCGCGCCGAGGCCGCCGGCCTGCAGCGCCAGCCGCGCCGCGCCAAGGCCGGCGCCAACGTCAGCCAGATGCACTACGCGCGTCAGGGCATCGTGACGCCCGAGATGGAATACATCGCCATCCGCGAGAACGGCAAGCGCGAGTGGATGCGCGAGTACCTGCAGGACGCCGAGCGCGAAGCCCGCCTGAAGGGCAACGCCATGGGCGCCCGCATCCCCGACATCATCACGCCCGAGTTCGTGCGCGACGAGGTGGCCCGCGGCCGCGCGGTGATTCCGGCCAACATCAACCACCCGGAAGTCGAGCCGATGATCATCGGCCGCAATTTCCTGGTGAAGATCAACTCGAACATCGGCAACTCGGCCGTCACGTCGAGCATCGAGGAAGAGGTCGAGAAGCTGGTCTGGTCGATCCGCTGGGGCGGCGACACGGTGATGGACCTGTCCACCGGCAAGAACATCCACACCACCCGCGACTGGATCCTGCGCAACTCGCCGGTGCCGATCGGCACGGTGCCGATCTACCAGGCGCTGGAGAAGGTCGGCGGCATCGCCGAGGATCTGACCTGGGAGATCTTCCGCGACACGCTGATCGAGCAGGCCGAGCAGGGGGTGGACTACTTCACCATCCACGCCGGCGTGCGCCTGCCCTTCATCCCGATGACCACGAAGCGTCGCACCGGCATCGTCAGCCGCGGCGGCTCGATCCTGGCCAAGTGGATGATCACGCACCACAAGGAGAACTTCCTCTACACGCACTTCGAGGAGATCTGCGAGATCATGAAGGCGTACGACGTCACCTTCTCGCTGGGTGACGGCCTGCGCCCGGGCTCGGGCGCGGACGCCAACGACGAGGCCCAGTTCGCCGAGCTGCGCACGCTGGGCGAGCTGACCGAGATCGCCTGGAAGCACGACGTGCAGACCATGATCGAGGGCCCGGGCCACGTGCCGATGCACATGATCCAGGCCAACATGGACGAGCAGCTCAAGCACTGCAAGGAAGCGCCGTTCTACACGCTCGGCCCGCTGACCATCGACATCGCGCCCGGCTACGACCACATCGCCTCGGCCATCGGTGCGGCCATGATCGGCTGGATGGGCACCGCGATGCTGTGCTACGTGACCCCGAAGGAGCACCTGGGCCTGCCCGACCGCGACGACGTCAAGGCCGGCATCATCGCCTACAAGATCGCCGCGCACGCTGCCGACGTGGCCAAGGGTCACCCGGGCCAGCGCGCCCGCGACGACGCGATGAGCAAGGCGCGCTTCGAGTTCCGCTGGCGCGACCAGTTCGCGCTCGGCCTGGACCCGCAGACGGCCGAGGCCTACCACGACGAGACGCTGCCGAAGGACTCGTCGAAGGAGGCGCACTTCTGCTCGATGTGCGGCCCGAAGTTCTGCTCGATGAAGATCACGCAGGACGTGCGCGACTATGCCGAGAAGGGCATGGCCGAGAAGTCGGCCGAGTTCAAGGCGGCGGGCGGCGAGTTCTACATCCCGATCCAGCCGGCGAAGGGCTGAGCCATGCTGCTGCGCATCGGCATCGCCGGCGCGGGCGTGCTGGGCCGCCTGCTGGCCTGGCAGCTCTCGCACGCCGGACACGCGGTCGAGGTCTTCGATCCGGCCGCGGGCCCGGAGCCGCGCGGCGACGGCCTGGGGCCGGCGGGCTTCACGGCCGCGGGCATGCTCAGCCCGCTGGCCGAGCTGGACGCGGCCGGGCCGGAGGTGGCGCTGCTGGGCCTGCGCTCGGTGCCGCTGTGGTCCGAGGTCGCGCAGCTGCTGGCCGTGCTGGATGGTGCGGGCGATGCGGCGCGCTACTTCCGCCAGCGCGGCAGCCTGATGCTGGCCCACGGGCCGGACCTGGGCGCGGCGCAGCGGGTGCTCGCGCGCCTGTCGACCGCACCGGCCGGCCTGGTCGAGCCGCGCCGGCTGACCCGCCCGGCGCTGCTCGAGCTGGAGCCCGCGCTGCTGCCCGGCCTGCACGCCTGGTTCCTCGACGGCGAGGGCCAGGTCATGCCGCAGGCGATGCTGCCGGCGCTGGTCGCCCACGCGCGTGACGTGCGCTGGCACTGGGGCCGCACGGTGGCGTCGACCGCGCCCGGCGCGATCACGCTGGACGACGGCTCGGTGCACGGCTTCGACCTGGTGTTCGACGTGCGCGGCCTGGGCGCCCGATCCCGCCCCCCCGCCGTCATTCCCGCGAAGGCGGGATCCCACGATGAAGCACCCGCGTCGCCTGCGTGGGTTCCCGCTTCCGCGGGAATGACGGGGGGGGCGGCGGCCCTGCGCGGCGTGCGCGGCGAGGTGATCTGGCTGCATGCGCCCGGCGTGCCGCTGTCGCGCCCCTTGCGGCTGCTGCATGCGCGCCACCGCGTCTACATCGTGCCGCGGCCGGACGACCGCATCGTCATCGGCGCCAGCGAGATCGAGAGCGAGGACCGCTCGCCGGTGAGCCTGCGCAGCGCGGTCGAGCTGATGGCCGCCGCGCACAGCGTGCTGCCGGCGCTGGCTGAGGCGCGCATCCTGCACATGGAAACCAATCTGCGTCCGGCGCTGCCGGACAACGCACCGCAACTCGACATCGAACCCGGCCGCGTCGCGATCAACGGCCTGTTCCGCCACGGCTGGCTGCTCGCGCCGGCCCTGATCGAGCAGGCGCTGCAACACCCCGCCTTGTCATCATGAAGATCCACGTCAACGGCGACCCCGTCGAGCTGCCCGAGGGCACGACGCTGGCCGAGCTGCTGCAGCGCCTGGGCCACACGCCCGAGGCGGTCGGCAGCGCGGTCGATGGCCGCCATGTGCCGCGCGCCGCCCGCGTCGCGCGGGTGCTGGCCGACGGCGAGTCGGTCACGCTGTTCCAACCCATCGTCGGAGGCTGAAGCCATGGACGCCGCCCTGCTGAACCCCACGCCGAACCCGTCCGCCTGGCACGCCTACGGCGTGACGCTGAACAGCCGCCTGCTGCTCGGCACCGCCGGCTACCCCTCGCCGCAGGCGCTGCACGAGGCCATCGTCGCCTCCGGCACCGAGGTGGTGACCGTCGGCCTGCGCCGCGTCCATGCGGGCGCCGGCGGCGGCGACAACGGCCACATCGCCGCGATCCGCTCGGCGCTGCGCGAGCAGGGCGCCCGGCTGCTGCCCAACACCGCCGGCTGCCGCACCGCCCGCGAGGCCATCGAGCTCTCGCACATGGCACGCGAGCTCTACGACACCGCCTGGATCAAGCTGGAGGTCGTCGGCGACGAGCAGACGCTGCAGCCCGACCCGTGGGAGCTGGTGCTGGCCGCCGAGGAGCTGGTGCGCGAGGGCTTCCAGGTCTTCCCGTACTGCACCGACGACCTCGTCACCTGCCAGCGCCTGCTCGACGTCGGCTGCGAGGTGCTGATGCCCTGGGGCGCGCCGATCGGCTCCGGCCAGGGGCTGATCAACCCGTGGGCGCTGCGCACGCTGCGCGAGCGGCTGCCGCATGTGCCCCTGATCGTCGACGCCGGCATCGGCGCGCCGGCGCACGCGGTGCAGGCGATGGAGCTGGGCTATGACGCGGTGCTGCTGAACTCGGCGGTGTCGCAGGCGCGCGACCCGGTGCGCATGGCCGCCGCCTTCGGGCGCGCGGTGCAGGCCGGGCGGCTCGGCTTCGAGGCCGGCGTGATGGCGCCGCAGGCGATGGCGGTGGCGACCACGCCGGTCAGCGGCCGGCCCTTCCTGCTGTGAGCGCCGGCATGGATCGACCGGTCGTCTGGAGCGTCGCCGGCAACGACAGCGGCGGCGGCGCCGGCCTGAGCGCCGACGCGCGCGCCGCCGAGGGCTGCGCGGTCCACCTCTGCCCGGTGGTCGCGTCGATCACGGCGCAGAACTCGCTGGGCGTCGCTCGCGTCGTGCCGGTGGCGGCGGATGTGCTCGACGCGCAGCTCGCCGCGCTGGCGGCCGACCTGCGCCCGAGCGTCATCAAGACCGGCCTGATCGGCAGCGCCGAGGGCGTGGCGGTGCTGATGCGCTGGCTGGATCGCTTCGACGCCGAGGGCGGACTGCGCGTGCGCCTGGTGGTCGATCCGGTGCTGGGCGCCAGCGCGGGTGGCGCGGCTTTCTGCGATGACGCGCTGCTGGCGGCCTACCGCGAACGGCTGCTGCCGCGCGCCGACCTGATCACGCCGAACCGGCGCGAGGCCGCGCGGCTGCTGGGCCTGCCCGAGGCCATGACCCTGGCCGAGGTGCCGGCGCAGGCCGCTGCGCTGCGCGCGCTCGGGGTCGGCGCGGTGGCGATCACCGGCGGCGACAGCGCGGACGGTGCCGCCGACCGCACCGATGCGCTCGACTGGATCGACACGCCGCTGGCCCGCGGCTGGCTCGCGCTGCCGCGCCTGGACGCGCGCCACACGCACGGCACCGGCTGCACCTTCGCGACCAGCGCCGCCGCGGCGATGGCGCGCGGCTTCGTCACCGCCGACGCGCTGGTGCTGGCCAAGATGGCGACCACCGCGGCGATCGCCGCCGGCCATGCGGCGGGCCAGGGCGCCGGGCCGGTCGGCTTCGATGCGGGCTTTGCGGGCGACGCACGCCGGCTGCCGCGCCTGGGCTGCGACGAGACGCCGCCGGGGCCGGTGCGCGTGCCGGCCGAGCCCTGGCCGAGCGGGCTCTACGCGATCAGCGACGCGTTCGCGCAGGCCGCGCCGCTGCTGGCGGCGGCCGCCGAGGTGCCGGGCCTGTGCGCGCTGCAGCTGCGCATCAAGCGCGCCGCGCACCGCGGCCTGGACGATGCGGCCTTCGCCGAGGCGCTGCAGGCGCAGATCGGCCAGGCGCAGGCGGCGATCGCGGCGCTGCCGGCCGCGCGCCGCCCGGTGCTGGTGATCAACGACCACCACGCGCTGGTGCTCGACGCCATCGAGGCCGGCCGGCTGGACGCGGCGTCGATCGCGCTGCACCTGGGCCAGGAGGACATGCTGGCGCTGGGCGCGGCCGGGCGCGCGCGGCTGGCCGCGGCCCAGGCGCGCGGGCTGCGGCTGGGCCTGAGCTCGCACAGCCTGTGGGAGCTGGCGCGGGCGACTGCGCTGCAGCCGGCCTATGTCGCCTGCGGCCCGGTCTGGGCGACGACGACCAAGGACATGCCGTGGACGCCGCAGGGCCTGCACAACCTCGGCTGGTGGGCACGCATGGCGCCGGTGCCGGTGGTCGGCATCGGCGGCGTGCTGGATGAGGCGCAGGTCGAGGCGGTCATGGCCGCCGGTGCCGCCGATGTCTGCCTGGTGCGGGCGCTGGCGGCGCAGCCGGGGGATGCCGATCCGGCCGCCGCGCAGCGCGAGCGGCTGGCGCGGATGGCCGCGGCCTGTCAGTGCGGGCGCGAGCGCTCGGGCAGCGCGGCCGCGCCGCTCTGGCCGCGGCCCAGCCTCGATCCGGCCGGCGCGCGCGCACCGGCCTGAGCGGCCGGGCCGGCCTCGCCGCGGCGTCCGGCGCACCAGGCCGGCACCTGATCGGCCGGCAGCTCGCGTCCGCAGGCCTGCCCGTGCGCGGCATCGCAGCCCAGCTCGGCCAGCCAGGCGCGGGTGACCAGATCGTCGACGCCGGTGGCGACCACCCGGGCCTGCCAGCCCTGCGCCAGCGCGACCAGCGCTCGCACCACCGCGGCGCGCTGCGCCTCGCTGCGCAGCAGGCCCAGCGCGCCGGCATCGAACTTCAGCTCGGCCACCGCCGCCGGCGCGGCCATCGCCAGATGCAGCGCCAGGCCGTCGCCCTCGTCGTCGATCGACAGCGGCACGCCGGCGGCGCTCAGCGCCTCGATCACCTCGGCGCCGCGCTGCATGATCGCGGCGCTGCGGGCCTCGACCGTCAGGTCGGGCGCCGGCCAGCGGTGGCGGTCGAGCAGCGCCAGCAGCGCCGGCGCGAGCGTCGGCTCGTCGAGCAGCCGCCCGGGCAGCGGCAGCGACAGCCGCACCGGCAGCCCCTGGCGGCGCCAGCCGCTGGCGGCCTCGAGCGCGCGGTCCAGCATGCGCAGCAGCCGGCGCAGCTGCGCGCAGCGGTCGCCGCGCGGGCCCGCGCCGATGGCGGTCGGCGCGAAGTCGGTGCCGCCGCCGCTCAGGCCGGTGACGATCTGCAGCCGCAGCAGGCCGCCTTCCTTCAGGTCGATCACCGGCACGAAGCCGGGCGCGGACAGGTCGTCCTCGCCGGTGGAGGGCGGCTCGCAGCGGGTCGCGGTGCCCAGGCCGCGCGGCTCGTACAGCGCGGTGATGACCTGCGCGCTGCGCGCCTGCTCCAGCGCGGCGCAGGCCTGCTGCAGCAGCACGCCCGCGTCGGCCGCATGGCGCGGGCACAGCGCCACGCCGATGTGCACCTGCAGCCGCCCGGCAAAGCCCGCGGCGATCTTCTGGCCCATGGCCATCAGGCCGGCGACCGACGGGTTGCCGGGAATCAGCGCCAGGAATTCGTCCGGCCCGCTGACCGCGAAGCTGTCGGTGTGGCGGCTCATCGCCAGCAGCTGGTGCGCGAACTCGTCGCGCAGCGCCTCGGCCGGCTCGCCGCGGCCCGGCCCGGGCGGGCCCGGCGGCACCGCGACGCCGATGCACATCAGCGCGAAGGCCGCACCGCCGCGGCTGACCGCGGCCGCCGCCTGTCCGAGGCGGTCGAGCAGCAGGTCGCGATGCGGCAGGCCGGTGCGCGGATCGATCAGGCCGAGCTGACGCAGCGTCGCGTCGTGGTCCTGCTCCTGCAGGGGGCCTTCTTCCATCACCACGATGCGCAGCTGGTTCATGGGTGTCTGTGAACCGGGGAGGGTTCGAGAAGCAGAACGATGTTGCAACGGTAGCACCCGGAAAAGGAAAAAACCTTGAGCAGCGCTTTCCCTCACCGGTCCCGCGACGGACGTGATCAGGTCCCGTTCACCTTGTGGCGTGATTTCTTTCGCAAGATCGAATCTGTTTCACATTGTTACTTTGTCGACAGGCCTGCGCAACCCGGGTCCTCACCGAGGCGGCCGGGCCGGGCGGCGAAGTCAAGGAGATCGAGGTGACGGAGCTGTTCGGACTGTTCGGGGTGATGTGGTGGCTGGACCTGCTGCTGGTGGGCGCGTGTGCGCTGCTGGCCGGCGCCGGCCTGGGGCGGCTGGTGATGCGCCGGCAGGTGGAGCGGGCGCTCGATGCGGTGCACCGGCGCTGCTGGCAGGCGCAGGACGACTGGCTGGCCGAGCATGAGGCGCGCCTGCACGGGCTCGGCGCCGAGGCGGACCGGCTGAAGGCGCTTGTCCAGGAGGCCGAGAGCCGCGAGGAGGCGCTGCGGCGCGAGATCGATGCGTCCCGTGCCAGCCACCGCCAGGCCGAGCAGGCGCTGTGCCAGCAGCTGCTCGGGCTCGACCGCCAGGTCGCCGCCGAGCGCGAGGCCCATCGCCGCGAGATCGGGGCGCTGCGCGACCAGACCGGCCTGATGCGGGCCGAGATCACCCAGCTGCTCGGCCTGATCGAGGAGGGCGACGGCGCGCGCGCGCTGCTGCAGAAGCAGCTCGCGCAGGCGCATGCCCAGGCCCAGCCCCGCGCGCTGCGGCGCGACGTCGAGGGCGCGCGTGCCGGCGTGGCCGCCCGCCCGCTGCTGCGCGGCACCGGCGTGACCGGCACCGGCGCGGCCTCGGAGCTCGACCGGCCCGAGGAGGCGGTCATCGTCGGCGAGGCGGCGATGCGCGCGCCCGCGGCGCTGCAGCGCGGCAGCGACAGCCCGCCGCCGGACGATCTGGAGCGCATTCACGGCATCGGTCCGGCGACGCAGACCTGGCTGAACCGGCGCGGCGTCTGGTATTTCCGCCAGATCGCCGAATGGCAGGCCGGCGAGCTGCGCTGGCTGGCGCGCCACCTGCCGCATGTCGGCCACCGTGCCGGCCGCCAGGACTGGATCGGCCAGGCGCGGGTGCTCGCCGGGCTGGCGCGGCCGCCGCAGGAGCGTCGGGTGCGGGTGGTGCCGCTGCCGCCCGGCGCGATCGACCGGCGGGTGGCGCCGGCGGGCGCCTGGCGCCGGGTGCGGGCCTGATCAGGCGGGCGCGCCCGGCGCCTCCGAAGCCTGCGTCGTCGCCTTCAGCATCCCCTGCAGCTGCCCGAGCTCGCGCGCCAGTGCGCGGGGGCGGTCGCCGGCGTCTGCCGGCAGCGCCAGCGCGCGGGCGATCCAGACCAGGTCCTCGAGCCGGGCCAGCGCGTCGGCGTGCTGCGCCAGCGACAGCGCGCGCTGCGTCAGCGCCTGATGCCAGAGCGCCTGCAGCGTCTCGATCGGCCGGGCCGGCGCGCCGCGGCCGGTCGGCGCCGGATGCGGCTGCAGCAGCCACTCGGCCAGCCGGGCCCGCGGCTCCCGCAGCGGATCGACCGGTGCGCCTGCCGGGCGGCCGGCCCGCCGCGCTGCCTGCAGCTGCCGGCGCCAGGTGGCGGCCTGCGGCGGCGTCTGCGGCGCGCGCAGCGCGGCCAGCGTGATGCGCTCGGTCAGCGCCTCGTCGCCGGCCAGCAGCGCGGCGCCCTGGTCGAGTGAAGCCTGCAGCCGGCGCAGCGCCGCAGCCTGCGCGGCGCCAGGGGGCGACGCGAGCAGCGCACGCGCCTGCAGCGCCGCCACGCCCAGCCGTGCCGCGGCCAGCGCCTGCTCGGCGCCGGCCGGCTCGCCGCGCTCGCGCCGCAGCAGCGCCAGCCGCTGCAGCCGGCGCAGCGCGGTGCGGGCCAGCGCGAGGTCGTCGTCGCGGCGTGCCAGCATCAGCTCGGCGCCGGCCAGCTGCTCGACGCCCTGCAGCGGCAGCGTCGCGCCGCGACAGGCCAGCGCACGGCGCAGCAGCGCCACCGCCGGCGCGGCCTGACCGAGCTCGGCCCAGGTGCGGCCGAGCTCGGCCTGCACCGTCGCCCGCTCCAGCCAGTCCGGCGGCACCTGATCGACCAGCGCCTGCAGCGCGGCGCGCGGCCGCTCGCCGTCCGGATCGCCCGGGTCCCGGCCGGCGCCGCGGCGCAGGTCGCGCAGCGCCTCGATCAGCTCGTCGGTGCCCAGCAGCTGCGGCTCCGTGGCGCCGGCACAGGCGCTGCGTGGCTCGGCGGCCGTCCGGCCGGCCCGCCAGGCCGGATCGCCATAGGCCTGGAAGGCGCCCCAGGTCGCGTCCCGGCCCTGGCCGGCCTCCCAGGTGGCCCGGCGCGCGGCGAAGACCGCCTCGCCGAAGGCCCGGCCTTCGCCCAGCAGCGCCTCGTAGAAGGTGCGGCCGAAGCAGCGTGCGCCCTCGTCGTCGACCGCCCAGCCGGCGGCGATGACGCAGCGCACGCCGATGCCGATCAGCGCCTGTGCCAGGCTGGCGGCCAGGCCGGGCGGCGTCACGCCCGGCGGCGCCGGCGCGTCGATGCGGCCCAGGTGGCAGCAGTTCAGGAAGACCAGCTCCGGCACCGGGTCCATCGCCGCCAGCTCGACGGCCGTCAGCACCAGCCCGCCGGAGAGCACGACGCCGGTGCGCCGCGAGCCGTCGGGCTGCGGCTCATCGACGACGCCGTGCGCGCTCAGGTGCACGAGGCGCAGCGGCTGGCGGTAGAGCTGGCGCAGCACCCGGTCGGCGCTGGCGTCGGCGCCGCTCAGCCGCACCGGCTCGTGGTCGCAGCGCTGCAGCACCTGCTCGATCTCGACGGCCTCCTGCTCGGCCCCGGGCAGGTCCGGCAGGTCGGCGCGGTCATGCCGCGGGTTGCCGACGACCAGCGCGGCGCGCCCGGCGCTGCGCCGCACCTGGCGGCGCCAGACCTCGCCGGCGAGCTGGCGCACCAGCGGCGCCTCCAGCGCGAGCGCGGGCGGCCGGGCCGGCCGGTCCGCCGGCGCGCCGCGGCAGCCGCCGTCCTCGTCGGCGAGCAGCATTTCCCAGGGAATGGCCGCGCTGCGCGCATCGACCACCAGCACCATCTGGCCGAGCTGGCGCGCCACGTCGCGCATTTCCGGCGGCACCAGCAGGTGGAAGAGCATCCGGCCGAGATCGTCGTCCCGGCCGCCGCCGGGCTGCAGCAGCGCGCCGAGCAGGCCGGGCTGCAGCGGTTGGCCCCGCGCCTCGGCGCGGGCGCGGGCGCCCAGGTGCAGGAAGTGCAGCTGGCCGCCCTCGAGGCCGACGAGCAGGCGCGGCCAGTAGCTCGCGCCGCGCGCCTCGCCCAGGCGCGGGCGGCGGCCCTCGCCCTCGACCAGCGTGGCGGCGCAGTCCAGCCGCAGGCCCTCGCGCCAGGCGGCGGTCCGCAGCGCCGTCTCGAGCCGCTGCAGCACCCGCGCGGCCGACAGCGCGATGTCGGTGTGCAGCTCGATCAGGTCGAGCCGCTCGATGCGGATCGCCGGGCCGGCCACCTCGGCGAAGCGCCGGCCGGCCTCGATCACGCCGCGAACCAGCGCCTCGACCACTGTCTCCAGGCTCAGCGTCGCCGAGGAGTTGTAGCCGATCAGCAGCGAGCCCAGCGCCAGCGCGCGCTCGCCCGGTCCGAACTGGTCGCGCACCTGCAGCAGCAGGCGCAGCGCGCCGGTGCGCACCGCCTCGGTCAGCTCGCGCGCGCCCAGCGTGCCGTCATACGGGCCCAGGCCGGTGACGACCGCGCCCTGCAGCCCGGCCCCCGGACGCGGCGGCGGCAGCACGACGGTGGCGCTGCCCAGCGCGCCGGCGTACAGCCCGAGCCGGTGGCGCTCGCCCAGCGCGCCGCCGAGCAGCTCGCGGTCGATCAGCGCCTGCGGCCCGGCGATCGGGTCATGCTCGTAGTGCCCGACCAGCAGCGGCACGCCGGCATCGCGCAGGTCGCCGGCGCAGACCCGCACCTGCAGCCGCGGGCTCACACCGTGAAGGGCTTCTGCGCCAGGAAGCTCGTGCAGGGGCCGAGCACGAACAGGTTGGGCGTCTGCGTCGGCGCCATGCCGGCGACGATGACGTTGCGGAACTGGGTGTAGTTGCCGCCGAAGCTGCCGCGGTTCCAGACCTGCAGCAGCCGGCCGGTGAAGGCGCCGTTGAACTCGCCGTCCATCGAGGTCTGGTTGTCCTGGCAGCCAGAGATCAGGATGACCGACGGCGCGAAGCCGGTCACGACGCCGGTCAGGCGCGGGCTGTCGACGCGCACCTGCGCCAGCGCGGCGTCCGGCTCGACGACGCCGCCGGCCCGGGCCGCCTCGGCGGCGACCTCCTTCTGCAGCCGGTCGTAGAAGTCGCGGTGGTCGCGGTAGGTCTTCTGCGCGATCTGCGGCGGCATCAGGCGCGGGCGCGGCAGGCCTGCCGGCGGCGCCGGCGGCGGCATCTCGCGGGTGACGCTGCCGCTGTGGCAGCTGTCGGACAGCACCAGCACGCGCACGCCGGCGGCGAAGCGGCTCAGCTCGAGGTAGAGCTCGTCGTCGATCAGCTGGCCGTCCCACAGGCACCAGGTCTCGTCCTGGCGGTCGGGCTCGTCGCCGCTGGTGTCGGGCACCTGGCCGCCGTGGCCGGAGTAGGTCAGCAGGAAGAAGTCGCCCGACTTCAGCGCCTTGGCCGCCGAGCGCAGCGCTGCCAGCACCGCCGCGCGGGTGGCCTGCGCCGTCAGCAGCACGGTCGGCCGCAGGCCCTTCGACACCGCGATCGCCTTCATGTCGTTCGCGTCGGCCTCGCAGGCGGCGAGCTCGCCGCTCCAGCCCGCATAGCTGGCCGGGCTGACGGCATTGAGGCCGATGTGCAGCGACAGCGCGGTGCGCCGGGCCGCGGCCGGCGCCGCCGCGGGGGTGGCGCGGGGGCTGGCGCCGGCGCTGGAGGTCTTCTTCGGGGCCGGGGTGGGAGCAGGGGCACTCATCGGTCACTTCCTTCCTGGAGTCTGGGGATCGATCCGGAAAATCCGGAAAATCGCGCGCTTGAAGCGAAGAGGAAGTGGAAAATTCCGGCGCTTTTCTGTCCATCGGGGCGTGGCGGGAATGCCCCTTCGTGGTGCCGAGGATGTCACGACCCCGCGTAGAATCGTTCATCGGGCCCAAATTCTGCGGCCCGGTGCCGGCGGCTTCCCCAGCCGCCTCCGACCGGTCCCCAGGTCAAGCGCTCGCAGTCCTGCGGCGGCACTGCGTTCACGTCGCCGCACCCCACCGACTCCGAGAGCCTTTCCCGTCATGGACATCTTCGACTACGACAACGTGCTGCTGCTGCCGCGCCAGTGCCGCGTGGACAGCCGCAGCGAGTGCGACACCTCCGTCGTCTTCGGCGGCCGCCGCTTCCACCTGCCGGTCGTGCCGGCCAACATGAAGACCGTGCTCGACGAGCCGCTGGCCGCCTGGCTGGCGGCGAACGGCTACTTCTACGTCATGCACCGCTTCGACCTCGATGCGGTCGCCTTCGCGCGGCGCATGCGCGAGCAGGGCCTGTTCGTGTCGATCAGCTCGGGCGTGAAGCCGCACGACTTCGCGGTGATCGACCGCCTCGCCGCCGAGGGCCTGGGCGCCGACTACATCACCATCGACATCGCGCACGGCCACGCCGAGTCGGTGCGCCGCACCATCGAGCACATCAAGGCGCGGCTGCCGCAGACCTTCGTCATCGCCGGCAACGTCGGCACGCCCGAGGCGGTGATCGACCTGGAGAACTGGGGCGCCGACGCCACCAAGGTCGGCATCGGCCCGGGCAAGGTCTGCATCACCCGGCTGAAGACCGGCTTCGGCACCGGCGGCTGGCAGCTCTCGGCGCTGAAGTGGTGCGCGCGCGTGGCGACCAAGCCGATCATCGCCGACGGCGGCATCCGCCACCACGGCGACATCGCAAAGAGCGTGCGCTTCGGTGCGGCCATGGTGATGATCGGCTCGCTCTTCGCCGGCCACGAGGAGTCGCCGGGCAAGACGGTCGAGGTCGACGGCCGGCTCTTCAAGGAGTACTACGGCTCGGCCAGCGACTTCAACAAGGGCGAGTACCGCCATGTCGAGGGCAAGCGCATCCTGGAGCCGGTCAAGGGCCGTGTCGCCGACACGCTGCGCGAGATGCAGGAGGACCTGCAGAGCTCGATCTCGTACGCCGGCGGCACCCGGCTGGCCGACATCCGCCGCGTCAACTACGTGATCCTGGGCGGCGACAACGCCGGCGAGCATCTGCTGATGTGAGCCGGCGCGGCCGGGCCGGGCCGCGCCGTCCGGCTCCGCTCAGCGCGCCCTGGCCGTCGGCGCCAGCGACCTCGGGCTCGACCAGGGGCCGTGGCCTCCGCCGGGCGGCAGCGGCCGGATGCGCAGGTGCAGCGGCCCTCGCAGCGTCGGCGGCGGGGGCGGCAGCTCGACCCGGTCGCCGGCGCGCGGCTCGTCGAGCAGCACCTCGAGGAAATCCTCGTCGGCGGCGATCTGCAGCTGCACCAGCGCCTCGGGCTCGACGCCGGTCCACTGCAGCCGCAGCCGTCCGTTCGCGGCCAGGCTCGGCTCGAGCAGCTCGGGCAGCGGCCAGGGAACGTTGAGCGTGCGGCTCGGGCCGAAGTCGCCGGTCTCCCGGCAGAGGTCGGCCGTGCAGGCCAGCGCGGCGATGCGCCACTGGTAGCGGCCGGGCGGCAGCGGCGGCGACTGCCACTGCGGCCGCTCGACATCGACCTGCTCGATCAGCGTCTGCGCCGAGAAGGCCGGCAGGCCGGACAGATCCGGCGCCCGCGCGAGCTGCAGCCGGAAGCGGTCGGCGCCTTCGGGGGCGCTCCACTGCAGCAGCGGTCGCCCCGAGGGCATCCAGCCTTCGTCAGGCGGCAGCAGCGGGCGCGGGGCCTCGATCGCCGCCGGAGCGTCGGCCCCGGTCCCGGTCGCCAAAGGCATCGGCATCGGCCGGATCAGCGGAACGAGCGGCTCGGCGGCGGGCCGCGGTGCCGACGGCGCGCGCTGCAGCCGCCTGGCGGGCGGGCGCCGGCCCGGCGGCCGGTGCGCCTGACGGCGAACGGACTCGCGCGCGCCGGGCGCGGCCGCGGGCGCATGCTCCGCGACGGCCGGTCGTGCCGGTCCCGCCGCCAGCAGGCCGGCCAGCAGCAGGGCCGCCAGGCACGACATGGGGGGGCGGGCAGGGCGCATCAGGGCGTCAGGCCGGCTGCCAGCTCAGCCGCACGTAGATCGGCGCGAAGGCCTCGGCCTGGGTGATCTCGAGCAGGCGCTCGCGCGCGAGCTCCAGCATCGCGACAAAGGTGACCACCAGCACCGGCAGGCCGCGCTCGATCTCGAACAGCTCGTGGAACTCGACGAAGCGCCGGCCCTGCAGCCGGCGCAGCACCAGCGTCATGTGCTCGCGCACCGAGAGCTGCTCGCGGCTGATGCGGTGGTGCTGGGTCAGCCTGGCGCGGCGCACGATGTCGGCCCAGGCCGCGCGCAGGTCGTCGGCATGGACATCGGGAAAGCGCACCGGCGTGCTCTGCTCGATGTGGACCTGCGCGACCAGGAAGTCGCGCCCGCGCAGCGGCAGCTCGTCGATCTGCATCGCGCCGAGCTTGATGCGCTCGTACTCCAGCAGCCGGCGCACCAGCTCGGCGCGCGGATCCTCGGGCTCGCCGCCGTCCTCGCTGACGCGCACGGGCAGCAGCAGCCGCGACTTGATCTCGATGAGCATCGCCGCCATCACCAGATAGTCGGCGGCGAGTTCGAGGTTGCTGCGGCGGATCTGCTCGACATAGCCCAGGTACTGCCGGGTGACCTCGGCCAGCGGGATGTCGAGGATGTTGAAGTTCTGGCGCCGGATCAGGTAGAGCAGCAGGTCCAGCGGGCCCTGGAAGGCCTCGAGGAAGACCTCCAGCGCCTCCGGCGGGATGTAGAGGTCCTGCGGCAGGTCGAGCAGCGGCTCGCCGTAGAGCAGTGCGCGCGCCGCGGGCGCGCCGGCGCTGTCGGGGGCGGCGCTGCCGTGGCCGTCACCGGCGGCCTCGCCGGCAACGGCTGGAGCGCTCATCAGGCCTTGGTCTGGTAGACGTAGGCCTGCTGGGCCACGCGGGCGTCGTTGAAGCCGGCCTGGGCGTCGCGGTCCTGCTCGCGGTCCCACAGCAGCGCGCGGCCTTCGCGCTGGCGCTGCTCGAGCTGCGGATCCTTCTTCTTCAGGCTCTCGATGAACTGGGTGGCGTCGGACTGATAGGGCTTCCAGAAGAGCGGCATGGCGGCGGTGAAGTGAAGGGGTGGACGAAGGGTTAGAGTAGCCCCCGATTCTACAAACCATCCTTGTCACTCATGCCATCCATGCAAGAGATCGAGCTGAAGTTCCAGATTCCGCCGCGCGGGCGCGACGCGCTGGCGAGCACCGTCGGCGAGGACGGCGCGGTGAGGGCGGTGCGGCTGCAGGCGCGCTACTTCGACACCGCGGCGCGCGACCTGGCCGGCGCGGCCTTCGCGCTGCGGCTGCGCCGCGAGGACGAGGGCTGGGTGCAGACGCTCAAGGGCCGCGGCGACGGCATGATGCGCCGGCTCGAGCACAACGCGCCGGTCGACCTGCCGCCGCGCGCCGGCGCCGATGCGGTGCCGGCCCTGTCGCTCGGGCGCCACGCCGGCACGCCCGCCGGCATCGCGCTGGCGGCGCTGCTGGCCGGCCGCGGCCTGGGCGAGGCCGATCTGGCGCTGCAGTTCTCCACCGACATCGAGCGCCTGAGCCGCGAGATCGAGGCCGAGGGCGCCCGCGTCGAGCTGGCGCTGGACATCGGCACGATCGAGGCGGGCAGCGCGACGCTGCCGGTGCACGAGATCGAGTTCGAGCTGCTGGAGGGCTCGGCGCACGGGCTGCTGGCGCAGTCCTACCTGTGGGTCGAGGCCTTCGGGCTGTGGCTGGACGTGCGCAGCAAGGCCGAGCGCGGCGACCGGCTGGCGCGCGGCCTGATGGTCGCGCCGATGCCGGAGTTCGTGGCGCCGGCCGAGGACGCGCCCTTCGGTGCGCGGGTGGCGGCGCTGCTGCGCCCGGTGCTGGCGCTGGCGGCCGAGGTGGCCGACGAGCAGGCCACGCCGGCGCACCAGGTCGCGCTGGCGCAGGGCATGAGCGCGCTGGCCGGCCTGCTGCGCGAGGCCGGCGCCGAGGCCTGGCTGACCGACACCGCCACGCTGCTGGCCGGCCTGGCCTTCGAGCCCGGCGCCTGGCGCCTGGCCGACACGCAGCGCCTGTGGCTGGCGCTGATCGGCTTCACGCTGCCGGACGAGGAGGAGGCGCCACCGGCGGCATGACCGCGGCGGCGGCCATCGCCGCGGCCAGCGTCGGCGCCAGGCCGTGCGGGCCCAGCAGCGCGACGAAGCCCGAGCGCTCCAGCAGCGAGCGCGGCTGCGCGTTGAGCGCCGCGACGATCAGGCGCACGCCGCGGCGCTGCAGCTGGCGGTGCAGCTGCACCAGCGCGTCGACGCCGGAGGTGTCGATCGAGATCAGCCGGTGCATCTCCAGCACCAGCACCCGGGTGTCGGGGCGCAGCCGCTCGGGCAGCGCCTCGACCTTGCCGATCGCGCCGAAGAAGAGCGTGCCGTAGAGGCTGTGCACCTCGACGCCGTCGGGCGCCCCGGGCAGCGTGTCCTGGAAGGTGGTGGTGTCGATCTCCGGCGCCGGCGCCAGGCGCTCGATCGCGAAGAGCTGGCTCATGCGCCAGATGAAGAAGCCGCAGGCCAGCAGCAGCCCGACCTCCACCGCCACCGTCAGGTCGAAGACCACCGTCAGGAAGAAGGTGCCCAGCAGCACCGAGCGGTAGGGCAGGCGGAAATGGCGCAGCCGCACGAACTCGTGCCACTCGCCCATGTTCCAGGCGACGAACAGCAGGATGCCGGCCAGCACCGCCAGCGGCACATGCAGCGCCAGCGGCGCGGCCGCCAGCATGATCAGCAGCAGGATGAGCGCGTGCAGCATGCCCGCCACCGGCGAGGTGGCGCCGGCGCGCACGTTGGTCACGGTGCGCGCGATCGTGCCGGTGGCCGGGATGCCGCCGAGGAAGGGCGCGACGAAGTTGGCCACGCCCTGCGCCATCAGCTCCTGGTTGGGGTCGTGGCGGGGGGCGTCGATCATGTTGTCGGCTACGCGCGCGCACAGCAGCGACTCGATCGCGCCCAGCAGCGCGATGGTCAGCGTGGGCATCAGCAGCTGCTTGGCGGTGGCCCAGTCGAAGTCGGGCGGATCGAAGGCCGGCAGCGACTGCGGAATGCCGCCGAAGCGCGAGCCGATCGTCGCCACCGGCAGCTCCAGCAGCCGGCTCAGCAGCGTCAGCGTCACCAGCGCGACGATGGGTCCCGGCACGCGTGAGATGACGCGCCCGCTGCGGCCCTCGACCAGCTCGCGCGGCAGCGGCGTGCCCGGCTTGAACAGGCGCGCCCAGACGAAGAGCCCGCCCAGGCAGCCCGCGCCCAGCGCGAAGGCCCAGGGATTGAAGCTCTCGCGGTGCAGCCACAGCGTGCGGATCTGCGCGAAGAAGTCGGCCGGCATCTTCGCGATGTCCAGCCCGAACAGGTCGCGCAGCTGCGACAGCGCGATCAGCACCGCGATGCCGTTGGTGAAGCCGATGACGATCGACACCGGGATGTAGCGCACCAGCCCGCCCAGCCTGAGCAGTCCCATCAGGAAGAGCAGCACGCCGGCGAGCATCGTGGCGATCAGCAGGTTGGCCAGGCCGTGGCGCTCGATGATGCCGTAGACGATGACGATGAAGGCGCCGGCCGGCCCGCCGATCTGCACGCTCGATCCGCCCAGCAGCGAGATCAGGAAGCCGGCGACGATGGCGGTGTAGAGACCCTGCTCGGGCTTGACGCCGCTGGCGATCGCGAAGGCCATCGCCAGCGGCAGCGCCACGATGCCCACCGTGGCGCCGGCGCCGAGGTCGGCCAGGAAGCGGCTGCGCTCGTAGCCGCGCAGGCTGTCGAGCAGCCGCGGATGAAAGGGATGGAGCCGCGCGGCCCAGGCGGGCAGCACGGCACGGAGATCGGACAGAGAGGACAGCGACACGGTCACTCCGGAAGGCCAGAGGGAATGCGGCGTCCGCAGGCGGGACGCCGGGCGGGGCTTCAGCGGGAGTGCGGCGCGGGCGGACCGCAGTGGTGCCTCAGCGCGATGAAGCGCCGCCGTCGGCTGATCGGGCGGATCCGGGTGCGCGCAGGTGTCGCGGTGGACATGGTGTCCTGATTGTGCATCGCGATGGCAGGGCGCAGGCTTGGTGAATTCGCGCGCCTGTCGCCGCGGGCGGCGGTGATCGCCGACGATGCGCGCCATGTCCTCGCGCACCTCGTCTTCCCGATCGTCGGCCCGGCCGGTCTCGCCGGACCGCTTCCGCGGCAACAAGTCCTTCCTGCCGAGCAAGCCCTGTGCCGCCTGCGGACGCACGATGAGCTGGCGCCGCGCCTGGGCGCGCTGCTGGGACGAGGTGAAGTTCTGCTCCGAGGCCTGCCGGCGCGGCGGGCCGCGGCGCTGAGGCGCGCCGGACTCAGCCGCGGCGCGCGCGCAGCCAGCCCAGGCCGGCCGAGGTGCCGCCGGCAACGGCGCCCCGCGCCGGCCGGTACTCGCAGCCGATCCAGCCCTGCCAGCCGCAGGTGGCCGCGACCTCGTCGATGAGGTCGAACAGGTAGGGGAAGTTCAGCTCGCCCAGGTCGGGCTCGTGGCGCATCGGCACGCCGGCGATCTGGAAGTGGCCGATGCGCCCGCCGGGCAGGTGCTCGCGGATGCGCGTGGCCAGGTCGCCCTCGACGATCTGGCAGTGGTAGAGGTCCATCTGCACCTTCAGGTTCGGTGCGCCCAGGGCCTGCACGATCCGGTGTGCCTCGTCCTGGCGGGTGAGGACGTAGCCGGGCATGTCGCGCGGGTTGATCGGCTCGATCAGCACGTCGCGGCCCGCGGCGGCGGCCTGGGCGGCGGCCCAGGCGAGGTTGGCCTCGTAGGTGGCCTGCAGCCGTGCCCGCTCGACGCCGGCCGGCGCCAGGCCCGCCATGACGTGCAGGCGCGTGCAGTCGAGCGCCTCGGCATAGTCCAGCGCCTGCAGGAAGCCGCTGCGGAACTCGTCCTCGCGCCCGGGCAGGGCGGCCAGGCCGCGCTCGCCGGCGTCCCAGTCGCCGGGCGGCGCGTTGAACAGCACCTGCGCGAGGCCGTGCCCGCGCAGCCGCGCGGCCAGGTCCGCCGGCGCGAACGCATAGGGAAACAGGAACTCGACGCCCTCGAAGCCGTCCGCGGCGGCGGCGGCGAAGCGGTCGAGAAAGGGATGCTCGCCATAGAGCATCGTCAGGTTGGCGGCGAAGCGGGGCATCGGGCGATTGTCGCAGGCGCCCGCCTAGAATGGGTCCCACCATGGTGCCTGCCGATCCTTCCGCCCGCGCGCTGCGCCGCCGGCTTGTCCTGGGCGCGATGCTGCTGCTGGCGGGCGCGCTGCTGTCGATGCTGCTGCTCGAGGGGCGCGCCGATCCGGTCATCCCGACCCGGCTCGACCAGGCGCCGGCGCCGCGCCCCGGCGCTCCCGTCTACGACCGCGACATCCGCCCGCTGCTCGAGCGCCGCTGCGTCGTCTGCCATGGCTGCTACGACGCGCCGTGCCAGCTCAAGCTCGGCAGCTGGGAGGGCCTGGCGCGCGGTCTGAGCAAGGCCGCCGTCTACGATCACCTGCGGCTGAAGGACGCGCCGACGACCCGGCTGGGCATCGACGCGCAGCGGGCCTCGCAGTGGCGCGAGCGCGGCTTCAGCCCGGTGCTCGACGAGCACGATCCGGCGGCGGGGCGTGCGCTGTCCGACAGCCTGCTGTGGCAGGTGCTGGCGCTGAAGGAGTCCGGTCCGCTGCCCGAGGGGCCGGTGCTCGACGGCGACGAGTTCGACTTCTCGCTGGACCGCGACAACGTCTGCCCGCGCCGCGACGAGTTCGACGAGCATGCGCGTCGCCATCCGCGCGCCGGCATGCCCTACGGGCTGCCGGCCCTGAGCGCGCCCGAGCGCCAGACGATCGCGCGCTGGCTGCAGGCGGGCGCGCCGGCCGAGCCCGAGCCTGCGCTGCCCGAGGCGCTGGCGCGCCAGGTGCGCACCTGGGAGGACTTCCTCAACGGCGCCGCGATCCGGCCCGACAGCCCGCAGGCGCGCCGCCGCCTGCTCGTCGGCCGCTATCTGTACGAGCACCTCTTCCTCGGCCATCTGGTGTTCGAGGGCGACGCGCAGCGCCAGAACTTCCGCCTGGTGCGCTCGGGCACGCCGCCGGGCGAGCCGGTGCGCATCCTGCCGACGCGGCGGCCCTACGACGATCCCGGCGTCGCGCGGCCCTGGTATCGGCTGGTGCCCGACCGCGAGACGGTGCTGGCCAAGACGCACATGCCCTATGTGCTGTCGCCGGCGCGGCTGGCGCGCTGGACACGCTGGTTCGTCGACGAGCCCTTCGCGGTCGATGCGCTGCCGGACTACCGGCCGGAGACCGCGTCCAACCCGTTCCGCACCTTCGTCGCGCTGCCGATGGCCTCGCGCTACCGCTTCCTGCTCGACGACGCGGGCTTCTTCGTCATGAACTTCATCAAGGGTCCGGTCTGCCGCGGCCCGGTGGCGCTGGACGTGATCCGCGACCGCTTCTGGGTCTTCTTCGTCGATCCGGCGCTCGGCGCCGACGACGACGCGGCGCAGGCGGTGGCGCGCGAGGGCGAGGTGATGCGGCTGCCGGCGGCCGAGGGGCCCGACGCCAGCCTGCTGGCCTGGCGCGACGTCGCCCGGGCCGAGGACCGGCTGCTGGCGACCAAGACGCAGGCGCTGTCCGAGCGCTTCGGCGGGCCGCACCGCATCACCGCCGACTTCGTCTGGCGCGGCGAGGGCGGCAACCGCAACGCCGCGCTGACGGTGATGCGCCACTTCGACAGCGCCACCGTCGTGCAGGGCCTGGTCGGCGAGCCGCCGCGCACCGCCTGGGTGATCGGCTATCCGCTGCTCGAGCGCATCTTCTACCTGCTGGTGGCCGGCTACGACGTCTACGGCAACACCGCGCACCAGCTGCAGACGCGCCTGGCGATGGACTTCCTGCGCATGGAGGGCGAGGCCAACTTCCTGATGCTGATGCCGCGCGCGGCGCGCCAGCCGCTGCGCGACGACTGGTACCGCGGCGTGGGCGACGAGGTGCGCCAGCGCATCCTCGGCGGCCCGTACCGCTTCGACGCCGAGACCGGCATTGCCTTCCCGCCCGGCGTCGATCCGAAGCTGCACCTGTTCGGGCTGCTGCAGCGCCGCCTGGAGGGCGCCGGTGCGCTCGAGCACCGCATGGACCTCGGCGCCGCGCAGGTGCCCGACGCGGCCGAGCGCCAGGGCCTGCAGCGGCTCGCGGCGGTGCGCGGAGCGAGCCTGCAGTGGTGGCCGGAGGCCGTGGTGCTGAGGATCGACGCGCCCGCGCAGCCGCCGGGCGCCGCGCCGCGCTACTACAGCGTGCTGCGCAACACCGCGCACCGCAACGTCAGCACGCTGCTGCGCGAGAAGGCGATGCTGGTGCCCGAGGAGAACACGCTGACGGTCGTGCCCGGCGTGCTCGGTGCCTATCCGAACGCGCTGCTGCGTCTGCGCGTCGACGAGCTGCCGGCGCTGGCCGCCACGCTGGCCGGACTGCGTTCCGAGGCCGACTACCGTGCGCTGGCCGACCGCTGGGCGGTGCGCCGCACCAGCGCGCGCTTCTGGGCCGAGAGCGACGCGCTGATGGACGCCTACGCGCGCACCGATCCGGACGAGGCCGGTCTGCTGGACTGGAGCCGGCTGGAGAATCGCTGAGCCAGGGGCGTGTCAGGCGTGGATGTAGCGCCCGAACACCTCGCCGAAGTCGCGCCGGGTGTGGCGCACATGGACCGCCTCGTTGAGGTTGTCGAGCAGCGCGTTGAACTGGTCGGGCAGGTCGCGCGGCAGGCCGACCTGGCCGATGCGGTACATCGACGACATCGCGCCGAGCACCTTGAAGGCGTTGCTGCGGCTCTCCTCGTCGCGCGCCTGCAGCCGGCCGATGGCGATCAGCGCCTTGTAGACGTCCTTGAGCTGCTCGAGGAACTGCTTGCGCACGTCGATGCTGAAGGCGGTGCCGCCGATCGAGAACTTCAGCTCCACGTCCATGTCGACGGTGCCGGCGGTCTCGATGGTGACGCGCTCGATGACCGAGTCGGCGTAGTCGTGGCGCTTGATGGTGCGCTTGGACGAGACGGCCGAGTCGCCGTCGACATGGATCAGCGCCAGGTTGGTGAAGCAGTACTCGTCCTTGCGCGACTTGATCAGGAAGAAGATCTTCTCGCCGTCCTCGTGGAAGAGGTAGTCGTCGGCGTCGACGCTGCCGTAGTCCCTGGGCTGGACGATGGTGCCGATGTCGCTCAGGCCGAGGGCCTCGGAGGCCAGCTTCTTGAACATGCTCAGTCTCCCGGAACTGGAGAAATCATTGGAGGAATCACGGATGGGCCGCAAGGGGCGCGGCAGCGCAGCATAGTCCGATCAGGGCAGGACAGCGCAAAGGACGGGAACGATGCAGACGACGATGGACGTGCGGCGCTCGCTGCTGCTGGTGGTCGACGTGCAGGCGCGGCTGGCGCCGGCGATCGACGAGGGCGCGGCGGCGGTGGAGAACAACCGCCGGCTGCTGCAGGCGGCGCAGCCTCTGCAGGTGCCGGTGCTCGTGACCGAGCACTATCCGCAGGGCCTGGGCGCGACGGTCGGGCCGCTGCAGGCGCCGATGGCCGCGGCGGGCGCGACGGTGATCGAGAAGATCCACTTCGGCGCGACCCGCGAGCCGGGCTTTCTCGAGCGGCTGCGCGGCTTCGGGCGCAGCCAGATCGTCCTGACCGGCATGGAGGCGCACATCTGCGTGCTGCAGACCGGCCTGGGCCTGCTCGAGGCGGGCTTCGCGCTGGCGGTGGTGGCCGACGCCAGCTCCTCGCGCACCCGGGCGAACCGGGAGGCGGGCCTGGCGCGGCTGGCCCGCCACGGCGCCGAGATCGTCACCACCGAGATGGTGATCTACGAGTGGCTGGAGCGCGCCGGCACCGCGGACTTCCGCGCGCTGCTGCCGCTGGTGCGCTGAGCGGCAGCGGCAGCAGCGCGGGCGTGCTTCAGCGCACGCGCATGCCCGGCTGCGCGCCGGGGAAGGGCTCCAGCACGAAGACGCCGGGGTTGGCCTTCTCGTCCGCATGGCTGGCGGCCAGCACCATGCCTTCGCTGACGCCGAACTTCATCTTGCGCGGGGCGAGATTGGCCACCATCACGGTCAGCTTGCCGGTCAGGTCTTCGGGCTTGTAGGCGCCGGCGATGCCGCTGAAGACGTTGCGCGTGCGGCCTTCGCCGACGTCGAGCGTCAGGCGCAGCAGCTTGGTCGAGCCGTCCACCGTCTCGGCCTTGACGATCTTGGCGATGCGCAGGTCGACCTTGGTGAAGTCGTCGATCTTGATCTCGGGGGCCAGTTCCTCGCCGCCGGGGATGAGCTTCTCGGGCTCGGGCGCGGCGAAGAGTTCTTCGAGCAGCTTCGGATCGACGCGCTGCATCAGGTGCTGATAGCTGCCGATGACGTGCGCGCCCAGCGCGCGCTCGGTGGCGTGGAAGTCCAGCGGCTCGACCTGCAGGAAGGCCTCGACCTGTGCAGCCAGCGCCGGCAGCACCGGCTTGAGGTAGATGGTCAGCAGGCGGAAGGCCTCGATGCAGACGGTGCAGACGTCCTGCAGCACCGCGTCCTGGCCGGCCTGCTTGGCGATCTCCCAGGGCTTGTTCTGGTCGACGTACTCGTTGACGCGATCGGCCAGCGCCATGATCTCGCGCAGCACCTTGCCGAACTCGCGCGCCTCGTAGAGGCCCGTGACCGTGTCGCGGTGCGCGCGCAGCGTGTCGAGCAGCACGCGGCCCTCGACGCCGACATCGGCGCTGAGCCGGCCGCCGAAGCGCTTGGCGATGAAGCCGGCCGCGCGCGAGGCGATGTTGACGTACTTGCCGATCAGGTCGGCATTGACGCGGGCGGTGAAGTCGTCGCGGTTGAAGTCGACGTCCTCGACATGCGAGTTGAGCTTGGCGGCGATGTAGTAGCGCAGCCACTCCGGGTTCATGCCCAGCGACAGGTACTTGAGCGGGTCCAGGCCGGTGCCGCGGCTCTTGCTCATCTTCTCGCCGTTGTTGACGGTCATGAAGCCGTGCACGAAGACGTTGGTCGGCGTTCTGCGGCCGCTGAAGTGCAGCGTCGCGGGCCAGAACAGCGTGTGGAAGTAGGTGATGTCCTTGCCGATGAAGTGGTACTGCTCGATGTCGGGCGAGGCCATGAACTCGGCGAAGCTGCGGGTGTCGCCGTACTTCGCGGCCGGGCCGCCCTTGTCGAACCAGTTCTTCAGCGAGGCCAGGTAGCCGATCGGCGCGTCCAGCCAGACATAGAAGAACTTGCCCGGCGCGTCCGGGATCTCGATGCCGAAGTAGGGTGCGTCGCGGCTGATGTCCCAGTCGCCCAGGCCGCCCTGACCCTCTTCATCCTTGGTGAACCATTCCTTGATCTTGTTGAGCACCTCGGGCTGGAGCTTGCCCGGCTCGGTGGTCCAGTTCTGCAGGAATTCGACGCAGCGCGGGTCCGACAGCCTGAAGAAGTAGTGGTCGCTGGTCTTGAGCACCGGCGTGGCGCCCGACAGCGCCGAGTACGGGTTCTTCAGCTCGGTGGGCGCGTAGACGGCGCCGCAGGACTCGCAGGAGTCGCCGTACTGGTCCTTGGCGCCGCACTTGGGGCATTCGCCCTTGATGAAGCGGTCGGGCAGGAACATGCCCTTGTCGGGATCGAAGAACTGCTCGATCGCGCGGACCTCGATCAGGCCGTTGTCGCGCAGGCCGCGGTAGATGTCCTGCGCGAGTTCGTGGTTCTCGACGCCGTCGGTCGAGTGCCAGTTGTCGAAGCTGATGTGGAAGCCGTCGAGGTATTCCTTGCGGCCGGCGGCGATGTCGGCCACGAACTGCTGCGGCGTCTTCCCGGCCTTCTCGGCGGCGATCATGATCGGCGCGCCGTGCGCGTCGTCGGCGCCGACGAAGTGGACCTGGTGGCCCCGCATGCGCTGGAACCGCACCCAGATGTCGGCCTGGATGTACTCCATGATGTGGCCGATGTGGAACTTGCCGTTGGCGTAGGGCAGGGCGGTGGTGACGAAGAGCTGGCGGGTCATGGTGGCTGTCCGGGGGGCGCTCGTGGCGGAGGAAAGCCGTCGATTCTAGGGCGCCGTCCCTGATATCGTCGCCGCATGACGCCTCCGACGACCTCTCCCGCACCGATGCTGACGCTGACCGCGCTGGGCCGGTGCGTGCCGGTGGCGCCGGGGCAGTCGCTGCTGGAGGCCGCGCGCGCCGCCGGCCTGCGGCTGCGCAGCTCCTGCCGCAACGGCACCTGCCGCGCCTGCCTGTGCCGGGTCACGGCCGGCCAGGATCACCTGCGCTACCGCGTCGACTGGCCCGGCCTGAGTCCGGAGGAGCGCGCCGAGGGCGGCTGGACGCTGCCCTGCGTCGCGCTGGCCGACGGCGACGTGGCGATCGACGCGCAGGCCGATCCGCGCTGAATCCGTCACGCCGTGCCGCGTCGCGTCCGCCGACGCCGCGCCGGACGGTTGATCCGGGCGCCCGGCGGCCGATTCACCGCGACAGGCCGGCATGGTGGTTGCCGCCGGTCGCGGGAAGGTGTCGATGACGGAGCAGGATCGATCGATCGGAGCAATGGGCGTGGGCGCCCCGGCGCTGCTGTGGCTGATGGTCACGCTGCTGCTGGGGCTGCTGGTGCTGCTGCTGCCCGGCCGTCTGGCCGCGGCCATGCCGTCGGGCGAGCCCTCGATGCGGGTGCTCGAGGATGCCGGGCAGCGGCTCGACGCCCGGCAGGCGCTGGCGTCGTCCGGCTGGACCGCGCTGCCGGCCGGCACGCCCAGCCTGGGCTATTCGGATTCGGCCTGGTGGTTCGACCTGCGCTGGGAGCCGGCGCCGGCGGGCGAGCGCTGGAGCCAGCTCGAGCTGGCCTATCCGGTGCTCGACGCGATCGAGGTCACGCTGCTCGACCGCACCGGCACGGCGCGTGCACGCTGGTCGCTCGGCGACAAGCTGCCCTTCGACGCCCGCCCGGTGGCTCACCGCCACTTCGTCGTGCCGCTGCCCGAGGCCGCGCCGGGCGAGGAGGTGGTGCGCGCGCTGGTGCGGGTGCACACCACCAGCGCGGTGCAGCTGCCGGCCCGGCTGTGGACCGCGCCGGCCTTTCTGGCCAGCGTGCAGGCCGACCATCTGCTCCAGGGCATCTACCTCGGCGTGATGCTGGGCATGCTGGCCTACAACTTCTTCCTGTGGCGGGTGATGCGCGAGCGCGTCTACCTCTGGTACGTGCTCTGGGTGGCGGCGATCGCCAGCTTCCAGGCCTCGATCGGCGGGCTGGCCTTCCAGTACCTGTGGCCCGAGGCCACCTGGTGGAACGATCGCGCGATCGTGGTCTTCCTGGCGATGGCGGTCGCCAGCGCGTCTTTCTTCATGATCGACTTCCTCGAGCTCGGCCGGCTGGGCGGGTGGATGCTGCGGCTGCCGCGCGCGACCGCCTGGGGCTGCATGGGCGCGCTGCTGGGGGCCTTCGCGCTGCCCTATGCGCAGGCCATCCATCTGGCGATCGTCTGCGCGGTGGTGGCGATGTGCGGCGCGCTGTGGGTGTCGGCGATGCGCTGGCGGCAGGGCTTCGCGCCGGCGCGCATCTTCCTGCTGGCCTGGTGCCTGGTGCTGGTGGGCGGGCTGGTGCTGGCGGCGAGCAAGTTCGGGCTGCTGCCGCGCAACATGCTGACCGAGCATGCCACCCAGGTCGGCACCGCGCTGGAGGTGATCCTGCTGTCGCTGTCGCTGGCCGGGCGGCTGCAGCACGAGCGCCGGCTGCGCGAGCGCGCGCAGGCCGAGGCGATGGCGACCCAGCGCCGAGCCAACGAGCGCCTGGAGCAGCGGGTGGCCGAGCGCACCCGCGACCTCGAGCAGCTCAACCGGCGCCTGGAGCAGGCCAGCCGCACCGACGCGCTGACCGGCGTGGCCAACCGGCGCCATTTCGACGAGCGTCATGCCGGCGCGGTGCAGCGCGCCCTGGCCCGGGGCCGGCCGCTGGGCGTGCTGCTGCTCGACCTCGACCATTTCAAGCGCATCAACGACACGCTCGGCCATCCGGCCGGCGACGACTGCCTGCGCGAGGTGGCGCGGCGCGCCGCGCTGCTGCTGGCCGACGAGGACGGCGCGCTGCTGGCGCGCTACGGCGGCGAGGAGTTCATCGCGCTGCTGCCCGACCTGCCCGTGCCGGAGGCGCTGGCGCGGGCCGAGCGGCTGCGCGAGGCGATCGCGCAGCAGCCGGTCGACAGCGTGGCCGGACCGGTCAGCGTCACCGCCAGCCTCGGGCTGTGCTGCCGGGTGCCGCAGGACGTGGCCGACGGCATCGCGATGCTGCGAGAGGCCGACGAGGCGCTCTATCAGGCCAAGCGCAGCGGGAGAAACCGGGTGACGATAGACTTGACCACCGCCGCCGCGAGCGCATCCTGAAGTCGCGCTTGCTTCCCCAACGACGTTTCCCCGACGTTTTTCCGAAGCCCTCCCCGTCATGTCCCTGAACGAGAACACCGTCCGCGCCGCGATCCAGACCGTGGTGGATCCGAACACCGGCAAGGACTTCGTCTCCGGCAAGCAGCTGCGCAACCTGAAGGTCGACGGCAGCGATGTCTCCTTCGACGTCGAGCTGGGCTACCCGGCGCGCACCCAGGTCGACGGCCTGCGCCGTGCGCTGATCGACGCGGTGCGTGCGCTGCCCGGTGCCGGCAATGTCAGCGCCAACGTGAGCTGGAAGGTCACCGCGCATGCGGTGCAGCGCGGCGTGCAGCTGCTGCCCGGCGTGAAGAACATCGTCGCCGTCGCCTCCGGCAAGGGCGGCGTCGGCAAGAGCACGACCGCCGTCAACCTCGCGCTGGCGCTGGCCGCCGAGGGCGCCACCGTCGGCATCGTCGACGCCGACATCTACGGCCCGAGCCAGCCGATGCTGCTGGGCATCACCGGCGCTCGCCCCGAGAGCTACGACGGCAAGACGATGGAGCCGCTGGTCGGCCACGGCATCCAGGTGATGTCGATCGGCTTCCTGGTCGACAACGACCAGGCCATGATCTGGCGCGGCCCGATGGCCACCCAGGCCCTGGAGCAGCTGCTGCGCCAGACGAACTGGAAGGACCTCGACTACCTGATCGTCGACATGCCCCCGGGCACCGGCGACATCCAGCTGACGCTGGCGCAGAAGGTGCCGGTCACCGGCGCGGTCATCGTCACCACGCCGCAGGACATCGCGCTGCTCGATGCGAAGAAGGGCCTGAAGATGTTCGAGAAGGTCAGCGTGCCGATCCTGGGCGTGGTCGAGAACATGGCGGTCTACTGCTGCCCGAACTGCGGCCACGTCGAGCACATCTTCGGCGCCGACGGCGGCAAGCGCATGGCGGCCGAATACGGCATCGACCACCTCGGCAGCCTGCCGCTGAACCTGTCGATCCGCCAGCAGGCCGACGCCGGCTGCCCGACGGTGGCGGCCGAGCCCGACAGCGAGATCGCCGCGCTCTACCGCAGCGTCGCCCGCCGCGTGGCGATCAAGATCGCCGACAAGGCCAAGGACTACTCGTCGAAGTTCCCGACGATCACCGTGTCGAAGTCGACCTGAGCGGCCGCGGCCGGAGCGTGCTCACAGCGGCCGCGTCGGCACGATGCGGATGCGCTGCCAGAAGGCGCGGTCGATGATGGCCATCACGCAGGGCCGGGCGCTGCGCACGTCGATGCCCTCGATCGGGCGCTGGCGCACCGGCCAGTACAGCACGCCGCCGGTCAGCCGGATCATCGGCGAGGGCGACTCCAGCCGCACCGGCACCGCCTGCCGGCCCTGCATGTCGACGGCGTAGAGCAGCACGCGCTCGTGGTTCCAGCGCACCTTGCGGCCCAGCGCCGCCACCTCGCCCTGCTGCTCGATCACGTCGTCCCACTCGCCGGGCGAGTCGATGCTGGCGACCCGGGCCGCCCGCCCGGGCACCGGGCAATGCATGTGGCTGCGGGTGGCCAGCACCCGCAGCAGCGTCGAGCCGCTGCCCGCACGCGAGGCCGCGGCCGGTTCGGCGGCCTGGGCACCTTGGGCGGCCAGACCGGCCGCCAGCAGCATCAGGCCGCCGAGCAGGCGACCCCGCCGGCGGCCGGCGGTCTTCCGCACGAGGCGGATCTCGTCATGCTTCATGGTCTCCCGATGTTCCTGTCCTGAAATATTCGTCACGTTTCTTGTGCCGCCGACTATAACGGCGCGTACCGCCGACGGGGCGACGGCGGATGACCGGGCGCAAGCCAGGGCTCAGAATCCGTGGCGGGCCCGCGACCGTCGCCCGTTCCCCGTCCATGCCAGCCCGAGACCTGCCGGATGAACCTGCTCGACGCGATGCGCTACCTCAGCGCGCTGGCGCAGGCGCGCCACTTCGGCCGCGCCGCCGAGGCCTGCCACATCACCCAGCCGGCCCTGTCGAACGCGATCCGTGCGCTCGAGCAGGAGTTCGGCGTGACCATCGTGCGCCGCGGCCGCCAGTACGAGGGCCTGACGCCCGAGGGCGAGCGGGTGCTGGCCAGCGCGCACCGCATGCTGCACGAGCGCGAGGCGCTGCGCCAGGAGCTCGGCCAGGCGCGCGCCGCGCCCGGCGGGCCGCTGCTGCTGGCCTGCGTGCCGACCGCGCTGCCGGTGGCCGCGCGGCTGGTGGCGCGGCTGCGTGCGGCGCATCCGGCGCTGCGCCCGACGCTGCGCTCGCTCAGCTCGCCCGAGATCGAGACCGGACTGGAGGAGCTGTCGATCGATCTGGCGCTGGGCTATGCCGATCGCATCGAGGCGCGCGGCGTGCGTGCGCGGGTGGCGGCGTCCTACCGCGAGCGCCATGTGCTGCTGCGCCGGCGTGATCTGCCGGGCCGCGGCCGCGCCCGGCGGGTGGCGCCGCTGCGCTGGAGCGAGGCCGCCGCGCTGCCGCTGGGCCTGCTGACGCCGGAGATGCACAACCGCCACATCGTCGATGCGGCCTTCGCGCAGGCCGGCGTGGCGGTGCGGCCGGTCTTCGAGACCAACTCGGTGCTGGCGCTGCTGCTGGCGGTGACCGAGGGCGCGGTGGCCGCCAGCATCATGCCCGGCGTGCTGGCCGGCCAGGCCCGGCGCGATGCGCAGCTGGAGATCGTGCCGCTGGTCGAACCGGAGGTCACGGTGACGATGGGCCTGCTGGTGCCGCAGGACGGCCGGCTGTCGCTGGCGCAGCAGGCGGCGCTGGGCTGCGTGGCCGACGCCGGCTGGTGGCGCGAGACGGTCGACCTCGGCAGCGCCGAGACGGCGGATGCGGTCGATGCTGCGGTGCATCATTCATCGCTGCTATCGGACGGTTCACCGACGTGATTGGACAGCGCCGGGGCGCCCGCCCGATGATCGGCGCATGGAGACAAGACCCCCCCTCGACGCGCTGCAGCAGACGGCGCTGGACCAGGTGCTGGCCGCACATGCCGGCCAGGCTGGCGCCCTGCTGCCGATCCTGCATGCGCTGCAGGACCGGCTCGGCTTCGTGCCGCCGGCGGCGCTGCCGCCCATCGCGCGCGCGCTGAACCTCTCGCGCGCCGAGGTGCACGGCGTCGTCAGCTTCTATCACCACTTCCGCACCGCGCCGCCGCGTGGCCGGGTGCTGCAGATCTGCCGCGCCGAGGCCTGCCGCGCGATGGGCGCCGAGGCGCTGTGGGCGCATGCGCAGGCGGCCGTCGAGGCGCAGGGCTGCGACACGCTCGAGCCGGCCTACTGCCTGGGCCTGTGTGCGCAGTCGCCGGCCGGCATGCTCGGCGAGCGGCTCCATGCACGGCTGACGCCGGCGCGGCTCGATGCACTGCTGGCCCAGGAGCAGCCATGAGCGCGAACGACAACGCGACCCCGATGCTGCGCCTGTGGGTGCCGCGCGACAGCGCCGCGCTGGCGGTCGGCGCCGACGCGGTGGCCGATGCGCTGCAGTCGCTGGCGGCCCTGCAGGGCGTGCCGCTGGCGCTGGTGCGCAACGGCTCGCGCGGGCTGCTGTGGCTGGAGACGCTGGTCGAGGTCGACACGCCGCGCGGGCGCGTCGCCTTCGGGCCGGTGATGCCCGAGGACGTGGCGGCGCTGTGGCCGGCGCTGTGCGCCGAGGCGCGCGGCGAGACGAGCGCGCATCCGCTGCGCCACGGCATCGCTGCGCAGATGCCCTCTCTGGCGCTGCAGGAGCGGCTCACCTTCGCGCGGGTCGGCCTGACCGATCCGCTCTCGCTCGACGACTACGCCGCGCACGGCGGCTGGGCCGGGCTGAAGGCCGCGGCCGCGATGGCGCCGGCCGACATCCTGCATCAGGTCACGCATTCGGGGCTGCGCGGGCGCGGCGGCGCGGCCTTTCCGGCCGGCATCAAGTGGCGCACCGTCGCGCACGCCGCCGGAGAGACCAAATACATCGTCTGCAACGCCGACGAGGGCGACTCGGGCACCTTCGCCGACCGCATGCTGATGGAGGGCGACCCCTGCCTGCTGATCGAGGGCATGGCGATCGCCGCGCTGGCGGTCGGCGCGACCGAGGGCTACGTCTACGTGCGCTCCGAGTACCCCCACGCGGTGGCGACGCTGCGCGAGGCGGTGGCGCGGGCCGAGGCCGCCGGCTGGCTGGGCGCGGACGTGGCGGGCTCGGGGCGCGCGTTCCGGCTCCAGGTGCGCATGGGCGCCGGCTCCTACGTCTGCGGCGAGGAGACGGCGATGCTCGAGAGCCTGGAGGGCCGGCGCGGCATCGTGCGCGCCAAGCCGCCGCTGCCGGCGGTCCACGGCCTGTTCGGCTGCCCGACCGTCATCAACAATGTCCTGACCTTCGCCGCGGTGCCGACCATCCTGGCGCGCGGCGCCGACTTCTACCGTGGCTACGGCGTCGGGCGCTCGCACGGCACGCTGCCCTTCCAGCTCGGCGGCAACATCCGCCACGGCGGGCTGGTCGAGAAGGCCTTCGGCCTGACCTTGCGCGAGCTGGTCTTCGGCTTCGGCGGCGGCACCGCCAGCGGCCGGCCGGTCAAGGCGATCCAGGTCGGCGGGCCGCTCGGCGCCTATGTGCCCGAGTCGCAGTGGGACGTGCCGCTGGACTACGAGGCCTATGCGGCCATCGGCGCGGTGGTCGGCCACGGCGGCGTGGTGGTGCATGACGACACCGCGGACATGGCGCAGCTGGCGCGCTACGCATTTGCGTTCTGCGCGCTGGAGTCCTGCGGCAAGTGCACGCCCTGCCGCATCGGCTCGACCCGCGGCGTCGAGGTGATCGACCGCATCGTGCTGCACAGGACGAATCCCGTCGTGCGACATCAGCAGCTCGAGCTGCTGCGCGATCTCTGCGACACCATGCTGGCGGGCAGCCTGTGCGCGATGGGCGGCATGACGCCCTATCCGGTGCTGTCGGCGCTGGACCACTATCCGGCCGACTTCGGCCTCGATGCGGCGCCGCTTGCCGCTCCCGCCGAGGAGGCGACGCGATGAATCACCCCGTCATCCCGATCCAGGCGATCTCTACGATCAGGACGCTGGACGCCTGCCGCCAGCCCGAGATCGACCGCGGCACGCCGGCGAGCCTCGCGACCGAGACGGTCACGCTCACCATCGACGGCTTCCAGGTCACCGTGCCGCAGGGCACCTCGCTGATGCGCGCGGCCATCGACGCCGGCATCCAGGTGCCCAAGCTCTGCGCCACCGACATGCTCGAACCGTTCGGCTCGTGCCGGCTCTGCCTGGTCGAGATCGAGGGCCGGCGCGGCACGCCGGCGTCCTGCACCACGCCGGCCGAGGCCGGCATGACGGTGCGCACCCAGAGCCCGCGGCTGCAGAAGCTGCGCCAGGGCGTGATGGAGCTCTACCTCAGCGACCACCCGCTCGACTGCCTGACCTGCGCCGCCAACGGCGACTGCGAGCTGCAGACCCAGGCCGGCGTGGTCGGCGTGCGCAATGTGCGCTATGGCGTCGGCGACCGCGCGGTGGCCGGCATCACCGGCCGCCACCATCTGGCGCACGCCAAGGACGAATCGAACCCGTACTTCACCTATGACCCGAGCAAGTGCATCGTCTGCAACCGCTGCGTGCGCGCCTGCGAGGAGGTGCAAGGGACGTTTGCGCTGACGATCTCGGGCCGCGGCTTCGAGTCGCGGGTGTCGCCGGGCATGGACGAGCCCTTCATGCAGAGCGAGTGCGTCTCCTGCGGCGCCTGCGTGCAGGCCTGCCCGACCGCGACGCTGACCGAGAAGACCGTCATCGAGCTGGGCCAGCCGGAGCACAGCGTCATCACCACCTGCGCCTACTGCGGCGTGGGCTGCTCGTTCAAGGCCGAGATGAAGGGCACGCAGGTCGTGCGCATGGTGCCGTGGAAGGACGGCAAGGCCAACGAGGGCCACAGCTGCATCAAGGGCCGCTTCGCCTGGGGCTACGCGACGCACAGGGACCGCATCACGAAGCCGATGATCCGCGCCCGCATCACCGACCCCTGGCGCGAGGTGAGCTGGGACGAGGCCTTGAACCACGCCGCCGGCGAGTTCCGGCGCATCCAGGCCACGCACGGCCGGGATGCGGTCGGCGGCATCACGTCCAGCCGCTGCACCAACGAGGAAACCTACCTCGTGCAGAAGCTGATCCGCGCCGCGTTCGGCAACAACAACGTCGACACCTGCGCCCGCGTCTGCCACAGCCCGACCGGCTACGGCCTCGGCCAGACCTACGGCACCTCGGCCGGCACGCAGACCTTCCGGTCGGTCGAGCACACCGACGTGGTGATGGTCATCGGCGCCAATCCGAGCGAAGGCCACCCGGTGTTCGCCTCGCGGCTGAAGAAGCGGCTGCGCCAGGGGGCGCGGCTGATCGTCGTCGATCCGCGCCGCATCGACCTCGTGGACGCGCCGCACGTCAAGGCCGACTTCCACCTGCAGCTGAAACCCGGCACCAACGTCGCCGTCATCACCGCGCTGGCGCATGTGATCGTCACCGAAGGGCTGGTGAACGAGGCGTACGTCGCCGAGCGCTGCGACCCGAAGAGCTTCCAGCAGTGGCGCGAGTTCGTGTCGCGGCCGGAGAACTCGCCCGAGGCGTTCGAGGCGGTCAGCGGCGTGCCGGCCGACGTCCTGCGCGGCGCGGCGCGGCTCTACGCGAAGGGTGGGGCCGGCGGCAACAGCGCGATCTTCTACGGCCTCGGCGTCACCGAACACGCGCAGGGCTCCACGATGGTCATCGGCATCGCCAACCTCGCGATGGCCTGCGGCATGGTCGGACGCGAGGGCGTCGGCGTGAACCCGCTGCGGGGCCAGAACAACGTGCAGGGCTCCTGCGACATGGGCAGCTTCCCGCACGAGCTGCCCGGCTACCGCCACATCAGCGACTCCACGGTGCGCGCGCAGTTCGACGCCGCCTGGGGCGTGACGTTGAACCCCGAGCCGGGCCTGCGCATCCCGAACATGCTGGATGCGGCGCTCGAAGGCAGCTTCAAGGCGCTGTACGTGCAGGGCGAAGACCCCGCGCAGTCCGACCCGAACACGCAGCATGTCGCGGCGGCGCTCTCCAGCATGGAATGCGTGGTCGTGCAGGACATCTTCCTGAACGAGACCGCCAAGTACGCGCATGTCTTCCTGCCCGGCGCCTCGTTCCTGGAGAAGGACGGCACCTTCACCAACGCCGAGCGCCGCATCAGCCGCGTGCGCCAGGTGATGCCGCCGCTCTCGGGCAAGGCGGACTGGGAGGTGACGCAGGCCTTCGCCAACGCGCTGGGCTATCCGATGCACTACAGTCACCCGTCGCAGATCATGGACGAGATCGCGGCGCTGACGCCCAGCTTCGCCGGCGTGAGCTTCGAGAAGATCGAGCGGCTGGGCAGCGTGCAGTGGCCTTGCAACGAGACGACGGACGAGGCCGGCACGGCGATCATGCACGTCGGCGGCTTCGTGCGCGGGCGCGGGCGCTTCCTGCCGACGCAGTATGTGGCCACCGACGAGAAGGTCACGCGCCGCCTGCCGCTGATCCTGACCACCGGCCGCGTGCTCAGCCAGTACAACGTCGGCGCCCAGACCCGGCGCACCGAGAACAGCCGCTGGCACGAGGAGGACCGGCTGGAGATCCACCCGCATGACGCCGAGGAGCGCGGCCTGAAGGACGGCGACTGGGTCGGCATCACGAGCCGCGCCGGCGAGACGGTGCTGCGCGCCACCGTCACCGAGCGGGTGCAGCCCGGCGTGGTCTACACCACCTTCCACTTCCCCGAGTCCGGCGCCAACGTCATCACCACCGATTCGAGCGACTGGGCGACCAACTGCCCCGAATACAAGGTGACCGCGGTGCAGGTGGCGCGGGTCACGCAGCCGGCGCGCTGGCAGCGCGATTTCGCTGACTTCGACCGCCTGCAGCACGGTCTGCTGCCGGAGCACGCCCGATGAGCCCCACCGTCGACGCCGCCGCCACGCTGGTGCGGCTGGCCAACCGCATCGGCGAGTTCTTCGCCGCCTTTCCCGAGCGCGAGGAGGCGCTGGACGGCATCGCCCAGCACCTGGCGAAGTTCTGGGAGCCGCGCATGCGCCGCGCGCTCTATGCCCACCTCGACGGCGCTGCGCAGGGCGAGGGGCTGGCGCCGCTGGTGCGCGAGGCCGTGCTGACGCGGCGCGGGCGGCTCGATCCGGCGCTGCTCAGCGCGGATCCAGCGCCTTCGGCCGCTTCAGCGTGATCGTGCTGGCGACGTTGCGCTCGCTGCGGTAGATGGCGGCGCTGCCTTCGAGCGCGCGCACGGCCAGCGTCAGGGCGGCCGTGCCGGCGGGCTGAGCGCTCGAGACGAGCGTGCACATGCCGCTGGCGGCGGTGGTGCAGCTCAGCGGGGTGCGCGCGTTGCCGAACAGGCCGGTGACCTTGATGCCGGCGATGTTCTGGCCGCTGCGGTTGACGACCCGCACGCTGACCCGTGCGGTCCACTGCGCGCGCGCGACCGCGGTCTCGCCGTTGACCAGGCCGACATGGATGTCCTGGACCACCGGAAAGGGCAGCTGGGGGGCCGCGCCGGTGAACAGCAGCCGGTTCGGGCTGCTGGCCACGCTGGCGATGCGGCCGCTGGTCGACTGCGACAGCAGCTGCTGCACCAGCTGCGCCGGGCTCAGGCCCGGGCGGCTCTCGAGCTGGAGCGCCATCGCGCCGGCGGCGTGCGGCGCGGCCATCGAGGTGCCGCTGAGCAGGCGCTCGCCCTCGGTGCCGCGCCAGTCGGCCGACATGATCTGCTCGCCCGGCGCGAACAGGTCGACGCAGCTGCCGAAGTTCGAGAAGGACGAGCGCTGGTCGAGGCCGTTGCTCGCGCCGACCGTCAGCGCGCCCGGCACCCGCGCCGGCGAGCGCAGGCAGGCGCTGACATTGTCGTTGCCGGCCGAGACCGCCACATGCAGCCCGGCCTGCAGCGCGGTCAGCACCGCCTCGTCGATGACCTCCGAGGCGTAGGCGCCCAGGCTCATGTTGATGACGGCTGGCCGAGCGGCATGCTCGATCACCCACTCGATGCCCAGCAGCAGGCGCTGGATCGAGCTGATGCCGTCGCAGTCCAGCACCCGCACCGGCACCAGCGTCGCGCCGGGCGCCACGCCGGCGACGGAGCCGGCGATCGAGCCGGCGACATGGGTGCCGTGGCCGCGGCAGTCGGCGCTGCCGTGGCCGTCGCCGACGAAGTCGACGCCGGCGGCCAGGCGGGTGTCGAACTGGCGGTGAGGCGAGATGCCGGAGTCGATCACGTAGACCGACACGCCGCGCCCCGAGCCCACCGGCGCGTAGCTTCGGTCCAGCGGCAGCTTGCGCTGGTCGACGCGGTCGACGCCCCAGTGCGCGGTGTCGACCGAGCGGGCCTTGACCACCTGGGCCGAGCGCACCAGGCCGTCGGGCTCGACCGACAGCACCGCAGGATCGGCGCGCAGCCGCTGCAGCAGCGCCTCGGCCTGCGCCGGCGCGACGCTGAACGAGAAGCCCTGGATCGCGCGGGCATAGTGACGGCGCGGTCGCGCCGCGCCGTCGGCGAGCAGGCGACGGCTCTGGCCGTGCACGGCGGCCTCGATCGTGGCGGCGGGCGGCGCGGCTGCCAGCGCACGCGCGCTGGCGACGCCGGTCGCGCCGGCCGCCAGCGCCGCCGGATGCAGCCGCACGATGAAGCGCAGTTCGTCGGCCCGGCCGCCGGGTGCGTCGGTGGCGGCCAGCGCGTGGCGCTCGCTCTCGTCGGCGGCCTGCAGCGCGGAGCCGTCGCCCGCGCTGTCCACGCCGTCCGCACCATCCGTGCCTCCGCAGGCGGTGAGCGCGAGCAGCGCCAGCAGGGCCGGCAGCCGCCGGGCCGCGGCCCGGACGGGGGGCCGGCAGGGCAGTGAATGCATCGGATCTCTCCGGAAACGGACAGCACGGAGCGGCACGGGCGTGCCGCGGGACGGTCTGTCCGTTTTCGATCGATCGAACAGGAAGTGAATTCCCGTCTTTTCCAGATGCGGTCCTGCCGGACCTTGCGGTTCAGGCCGGCGTGAGCCTGTTCACGCTCGGCGCGCTGGCGCGTCCTGGTGTTCGATGCGGTAGCGCTGCTGCACGAAGCCGAAGCCGTAGGCGCGGGTCGACACCAGCGCGAGCTTCAGGTCGGCCTGCAGCGGCCCGCCCAGCGGCCGGCCCTGGCCGATCAGCACCGGCACCACCGTCAGCGTGATCTCGTCGACCAGGCGCTCGGCGAGGAAGGCGCCCAGCAGCCGCGCGCCGTCGACATAGACATGGCGCGCGCCGAGCCGGCCGAGCTCGTCGAGCACCGCTGCCGGTGCGGCCGCGCTGGCCTGCACGGTGGCTCGCAGCGCCTCGGGAATGGCCAGCGGCCGGCGGCTCATCACCCGCACCGGCCGGCTGCCGTAGGGCCAGACGCCGTCGCCCAGCAGCAGCTCGAAGGTGCCTCGGCCCATCACCACCGCGTCGACGGTGGACAGGAAGTCGGCGGTGCCGCAGTCCTCGCCGGGCGGAATGCACCGGTTGGCCTCGTCGAGCCAGTCGATGCGTCCGTCGGGGCGGCTGATGTAGCCGTCGAGCGTGGTGGCGAGGAACAGGGAGCAGCGGGGTTTCATGCGTCAGGCCGGACTTCGGAGCATCGATCTTGCGAACCCGCGATCATCCTCCATTCGCGGGGTTTTGCCGGATCTGGCCGCACATCTCCGCGTCCGCACCGTGACACGATGCCGGTGCCAGAATCGCTTCCATGCATGAAGACGATCACGAATCCCTGCCCGATCCGACCGGAACCCGGCCGGTCGAGCGCCTGCAGGCCGGCCGGCGCGAGCCGCATGTCGAGACGCTGGCCGAGGAGCTGCCGGTCGCGCTGGTCTACAACGGCATCTCGCATGCGGTGATGCTGGCCTCGCCGGCCGACCTGGAGGACTTCGCGCTGGGCTTCTCGCTGTCGGAGGGCATCATCGATTCGCCCGACGACCTGCTCGACGTCGAGATCCTGCCCGCCGACCTGGGCGGGAGCGTCGCGCTGGCCGGCACCACCGAGCGCGGCCTGTCGGTCGAGCTGAAGGTGACGCTGCGCTGCTTCATGCGGCTGAAGGAGCGCCGGCGCACGCTGGCCGGGCGCACCGGCTGCGGCCTGTGCGGCACCGAGAGCCTGGCCGAGGCGGTGCGCCCGGTGGGCCGCGAGGCGGCCTGCATCGAGATCGAGGCCCGCGCGCTCGAGCGGGCGATGGCGGCGCTGCCGAGCCACCAGCATCTGCAGAAGGCCACCGGCGCGGCCCACGCCGCCGCCTGGTGCGCGCCCGACGGCGAGGTGCTGACGCTGCGCGAGGATGTCGGCCGCCACAACGCGCTCGACAAGCTGATCGGCGCGCTGGCCCGCGCCGGCACCGATCCGGCCACGGGCTTCGTCGTCGTCACCAGCCGTGCCAGCTACGAGATGGTCTACAAGGCCGCGCATGCCGGCTTCGGCCTGCTCGCGGCCGTGTCGGCGCCGACCGGGCTGGCGGTGCGCACCGCCGAGGCCGCCGGCCTGGTGCTGGCCGGCTTCGTGCGCGGCGACCGGGCGGTGGCCTACAGCCACACGCGCCGGCTGCTCGCGTCGGCGCCGGCCCCGGTCAGTTCCAGCTGACCTCGCTGGCGAAGAGGTAGCCCGCGCCGTAGACGGTGCGGATCATCTTCGGGTTGTGCGGATCGGTCTCGATCTTGCGGCGCAGCCGCGAGATGCGCACGTCGATGCTGCGGTCCAGCGGCGAGAGATCGGGGTCGCCGCAGATCTGCTCGCGCGCGAGGATGCGGTTGGGCCGCTGCAGGAAGGTCGCCAGCAGCCGCGCCTCGCCCGAGCTCAGCGTCCATTCCTGGCCGCTGGCGCTGCGCAGCAGGTTGGTGTCGGGCTGGAAGGTCCAGCCGTTGCCGAAGCGCGCCAGCTGCGGGCCGCGCTCGTCGCCGCCCTGGCCGCGCCGGCGCAGGATGCTGCGCACCCGCGCGACCAGCTCGCGCGGCTCGAAGGGCTTGGTCACGTAGTCGTCGGCGCCCAGCTCCAGGCCCATGACCCGGTCGCCGATCCAGGCGCGGCCGCTCAGGATCAGCAGGCCGCAGTCGTGGCGACGCTGGATCTCCTGCATCAGCTCCATGCCGTCGCCGTCGGGCAGGCCGAGGTCGAGAATGCACAGGTCGGGCACCTGCTGCGCGAGCTGCTGGCGGGTCTCGGCGGCGCTGCGGCAGGGGCAGGCCTCGAAGCCGAAGTCGCGCAGCACCGTCTGCAGCAGGCGGGCCACCTCGGCATCGTCCTCGACGATCAGGATGCGGGCGCCGTCTCCGGGCGACCGGTTGGGACTTGGCGAGCTCTTCGGGCTCATTTCAGTGTCTCCTCGAGGGTGGATCTCAGTTCTTCGGGCGTGAACGGCTTGCGCAGCAGCGGCCAGGGGTCGCTCGCCTGGCCGGGCTGCTCGTCCGAGTATCCGCTGATCATCAGCATGCGCAGGCCGGGGCGGGTGCGCGCGGCGTGGCGGCACAGCGCGCGCCCGTCGGTGCTCCCGGGCATGACGATGTCGGTGATCAGCAGGCCGATGCCGGGCACCGCGTCGAGGATCTCGCGGGCCTCGTCGCCGTCGCCGGCCTCGATGACCGGATGGCCGAGCGCGACGAGCTCGCGGCGCACGATGCGGCGCAGCTCGACCTGGTCGTCGACCAGCAGCACCAGAGGCCGGCCCGGACGCGGCGGCATGCCCCCGGCCTGCGCGCCCTCGGCCGGGGCGAGGTCCGCGGCCGCACCCGGGGCGGCGGCCGGCACGGTGGCCGCGGCCGGCATCTCGGCCGGCTGCAGCAGCAGCGTCACCCGGGTGCCGGCACCGGGGCGGCTGTGCAGCAGCACGCCGCCGCCGCACTGGCGCACGAAGCCGTAGACCATCGGCAGGCCCAGGCCGCTGCCCTGGCCGAAGCGCTTGGTGGTGAAGAAGGGCTCGAAGACCCGCGCCCGCGTCGCCTCGTCCATGCCGATGCCGGTGTCGGTGACGCTGATGCGCACATGGCGCCCGGGCAGCACCTCGGCCTCGGCCGCCTCGGCCGCGTCGAGCAGGCACTCGTCGGTCTCGATGCGCAGCTCGCCGCCCTCGGGCATCGCGTCGCGGGCATTGATCGCCAGGTTCAGGATCGCGCTCTCGAGCTGATGCGCGTCGGTGCGCGCGATCAGGCGCCGGTGCGGCGCCTCCAGCGAGGTCAGCAGCCGCACCGAGTCCGGCAGCGAGCGCACCAGCAGCTGCGCGGCATCGGCCACCACCTCGCCGACATCGACCGCGCGCGGCGCCAGCGGCTGCTGGCGCGCGAAGGTCAGCAGCCGGCGGATCAGGTCGGCGCCGCTGTGCGCGGCCTTCAGTGCCGGCGTCAGGAACTCGGCCAGCTCCGGATCGCCCGGATGGCGGTCGCGCAGCGCGGCGAGGTTGCCGATCATCACCGCCAGCATGTTGTTGAGGTCGTGCGCGATGCCGCCGGTGAGCTGGCCGACCGCCTCCATCTTCTGCGCCTGCGCGATGGCCACCTGCGCCTGCTTGACCTCGCTGACATCGACCGACAGCACGAAGCAGCCCAGCACCTCGCCGTCGGGCCCGAACTCCGGGACCAGCTCGGTGCGGGCGTTGACGATGCTGCCGTCGTCGCGCGCCATCTCGTACTCGTAGCGCTGGCGGCTGCCCTTGAGCGCCAGCACCACATGCGGGATCACCACCGCGTAGACCTCGGGCGGCAGCACGTCGACGATCGGCCGCCCGGCGGCGATGTCGCGCCCGCGCCCGAACCAGTCGGTGTAGCCCTTGTTGGCGTACTGGTAGACGTGGTTGCGGTCGAAGTAGCCGATCAGCGCCGGCACGTTGTCGAAGATCAGGCGCAGCCGCGCCTCGCTCAGGCGCAGTTCGGCCAGCAGCGCCTCGCGTGGCGCGGACGCGGGATCGGGCTCGGTGTGCGGAAGGATCGGGTCCATCGAGCCGATTCTAGGCAGCGAGCTGACCTCGGCCTTGTGCCGCGCCGGCCGGCCGGCCGCGCCGGGGCTGCGCTGACGCAAACATTCGATACATTCGATCCGAGGTGATGCAAGGTTCGCTCGGGATCATCGCTGCTCCGCAGGACGCCTCGAGACGGCGCGACAGCCGTGCGGGCGCCCCCACATGTTCTCCGGAGACAGCCGAATGGGTCATTCCGCCTACGACCAGGGCCTCGAGCGCAACCGCGCGAACTTCGCCGCCCTGACGCCCCTGACCTTCCTGGAGCGCACCGCGCGCATCCATCCCGAGCGCATCGCGCTGATCCACGGCGAGCTGCGCCAGACCTGGCTCGAGACGGCCCGGCGCTGCCGCCGCCTGGCCAGCGCGCTGCGCGGACGCGGCATCCGTGCCGGCGACACCGTCGCGGCGATGCTGCCCAACACGCCGGCGATGTACGAGTGCCACTTCGGCGTGCCGATGGCCGGCGCGGTGCTCAACACGCTCAACACCCGGCTCGACCCGGAGGCGATCGCCTTCCAGCTCGACCACGGCGAGGCCAAGGTGCTGCTGACCGATCGCGAGTTCTCGTCGATCATCCGCCGCGCGCTCGACATGGTGAAGGGCCCGCGCCCGCTGGTCATCGACGTCGACGACGCGCTGTTCGAGGGCGGCGTGCTGCTCGGCGAGAAGGACTACGAGGCCTTCCTGGCCGAGGGGGACCCGGACTTCGCCTGGCAGCCGCCGGCCGACGAGTGGGACGCGATCGCGCTGAACTACACCAGCGGCACCACCGGCAACCCGAAGGGCGTGGTCACACACCACCGCGGCGCCTACCTGAACGCCACCTCGAACGTCGTCACCTGGGAGATGCCGCGCCACGCCGTCTACCTGTGGACGCTGCCGATGTTCCACTGCAACGGCTGGTGCTTCCCGTGGACGATGGCGCTGCAGGCCGGCACCAGCGTGTGCCTGCGCCGGGTCGATCCGACGCTGATCTTCCCGCTGATCCGCGAGCACCGCGTGACCCACATGTGCGGCGCGCCGATCGTCTACGGCCTGCTGATCAACGCCTCCGAGCAGCTGCGCGCCGGCATCGAGCACTCGATCCACGGCCTGATCGCGGGCGCGGCGCCGCCGGCGGCGATCATCGAGGGCTGCGAGCGCATCGGCATCGACATCACCCACGTCTACGGCCTGACCGAGGTCTACGGTCCGGCGGCGGTCTGCGTCAAGCAGGAAGGCTGGGAGAAGCTCTCCATCGGCGAGCGCGCCGAGCTCAACGCCCGCCAGGGCGTGGCCTACCCGATGCAGGACGCCATCGCGGTGCTCGACCCCGAGACGCTCGAGCCGGTGCCGGCCGACGGCCAGACCATGGGCGAGATCTTCTTCCGCGGCAACCTGGTGATGAAGGGCTACCTGAAGAACCCCGAGGCGACCGCCGAGGCCTTCCGCGGCGGCTGGTTCCACACCGGCGACCTGGCGGTGATGCATCCGGACGGCTATGTCAAGATCAAGGACCGCAGCAAGGACATCATCATCTCGGGCGGCGAGAACATCTCCAGCGTCGAGGTCGAGGAAGTGCTCTACCGCCACCCGGCGGTGATGGTGGCGGCGATCGTCGCCGCGCCGGACCCGAAGTGGGGCGAGGTGCCGTGCGCCTTCGTCGAGCTGCGCGAGGGCGCCGAGGCGACCGAGGAGGAGATCGTCGAGTACTGCCGCCTGCACATGGCGCGCTACAAGGTGCCCAAGCGCGTGATCTTCGGCGCGGTGCCCAAGACCTCGACCGGCAAGATCCAGAAGTTCATGCTGCGCCAGCAGATGAAGTCGGCCACGGCCATCGGCTGAGCGCCGCACGCGGCAAGACAGGACGGGGGAAACGACGATGAACGATCTTCAAGGCCACGACATCGAGGACCTGCGCGTCGGCATGACCGCGACCTTCTCGAAGACCATCACCGAGGCGGACATCGTGCTGTTCGCCGGCGTGTCCGGCGACGGCAACGCGGTGCACACCAACGAGGAGTTCGCGCAGGGCACGCCGTTCAAGGGCCGCATCGCCCACGGCTTCCTGACCGCCAGCGTCATCTCGGCCGCGGTGGCCAACAAGCTGCCCGGCCCGGGCTCGATCTACCTCGACCAGCGCATGAGCTTCAAGGCGCCGGTGCGCCCGGGCGACACGGTGCACGCGACGGTGCGGGTCAAGGAGGTCCAGCCCGAGCGCTGCCGCGTGCTGCTCGAGACGGTCTGCACCGTCAAGGGCACGGTGGTGATCGACGGCGAGGCGCTGATCAAGGTGGGGTCGAGCGCGAAGCGGCAGGCGAGGGCGGCCGCCACGCCGGCCTGACCGGCGTCTCCCGGCTTTTCGCTCTCCCGTCATCCTCGCGAACGCGAGGATCTACCCCTGCCGCAGACCCGACCGCCCCGCACACCGTGGCTGCCCGCCTTCGCGGGCATGACGGGAGCGGCGGCGCGGTCCCGTCCCGGCTCCGGCATGCCCGATCCGGCGTCCACGGCTGCCTCTCAGCCTGCTCCGCCCGTCAACTGCTCCAGCAGTCCGGCCATCTGCGGATCGAGCGTGCCGCCGCGTTGCTGCCAGCCGTGCAGCAACGCCACCAGCTCTCCGAGCAATGCCTGCACTTCCTCCTGCCGGTCAAGCTGAAGCGCGTACATCCCGCCCAGATACAGCCCGACCGCCAGCGTCCGCACGAAGAAATAGCTCTCCCCCTGCCGCGCCACCAGTCCGCGATGGATGTCGACAGCGCGCAATTGCTGCGCCAGCCCACGCTCTCGATCGGCGGGGTTGTCGCTTTGTGACGCCATGCCCGCCAGCCGCTCCAGCGAAATCGCCAGATCGCGAGCGGCCTGAGCGGAGTCGGGGTTGGCGCGCAGCAGGTCTTCGCGGACCTGGAGGCTGCGCTGGAAGTAGCGCAGGGCCTGCTCGGCGTCGCCGGCTTGGCCGCGAGCGCGGAGGAAGTCGGCGAGCTTGTTCAAGCTGACGGAGACATCGCGAGCGGCCTGAGCGGAGTCGGGGTTGGCGCGCAGCAGGTCTTCGCGGACCTGGAGGCTGCGCTGGAAGTAGCGCAGGGCCTGCTCGGCGTCCGC
>NZ_JABSNM010000003.1:97350-229366 GCF_013294065.1 Sphaerotilus uruguayifluvii | reverse complement strand
GCGTCGCCGGCTTGGCCGCGAGCGCGGAGGAAGTCGGCCAGCCTTTCGAGGCTGACGGAGACATCGCGAGCGGCCTGAGCGGAGTCGGGTTTGGCGCGCAGCAAGGCGTCAAAGCCGGCGACGACTTTCTCGGTGATCTCGATGGCCAGACGAATCGTCCCGTGCTCGCCTTCAAAGTTCGCTGCTGCACCGGCTTGGCGTAAAAGGACGGCGGTAGGATATTTTTTGATCAGGTAAGTTGTTTGATCGCGCAAGGTCGGGTGCAGCCGCCGCAGCGCGTTGTCCTGAGACTGTCCGACCTGTTGCTCGAAGACCGTACCGAGCTTTTCCATGAAGGACTCGATCCAGGCCTTGAGGTGATCTTCGTCGGCCGCCGTCTGCTCGCACAGCGTCGCCGCCACCATCCGGTGTATCCGCACCATCCGTGGCAGCGTCCGGCCGTCGCCCTCGTCGTCCTCGCCATCGGCCGGGTGCAGCAAGCGCAGCCCGTGCAGCTCCGCCCAGACCTCCGCCCACGGCGAGGGCAGGCCGTCGTGCTCCTCCAGCACGTCCGGCAGGCGGGCGGCGGTGAGCGCCTGAAGCCAGTCCAGCGGGATCTCGTCGGGCATCAGCCGGCTGGCGAAGGCCAGCGCGGTGCGGGCGGCGGGGCTCAGGCGGTCGATCGACCAGGCGATGACCTGGCGCACCTGCTTCTCGCCGTGGCGGATCTGCTGCGCGGTGCCGGCGTCGCGGCCGAGGCGGTCGACGTCGGTCGGCCCGGCGGCGTCGAGCCGGCGCAGGTAGTCGGCCGGGCCGAAGCCGAGCCGTGCCTTCTGCCCGAGGTAGGCGGCGACCAGCTCGACCGCCAGCGTGTAGCCGCCGAGCCGCTCGACGATCTGGCGGGCCGCGTCGTCGTCGTCGGTCGTGCGGAAGCGCTGACCCGGCTGGTACTCGCGCATCAGCACCAGCGCGTCGTCTGCGGGCAGCACGCCGACCTCGATCGCCGCGTGCCAGTCGCCGCCGCCGCCGAGGTCGGTCTGCGGGTCGCGGCGGGTGGTGATCAGCAGCTCCAGCCACGGCGCCTGCGGCAGCCGCGCCAGCGCCTCGGCCGACAGCAGCGCCGGCTGGTCCACGTTGTCCAGGATCAGCAGCACGCGCGGCGCCAGCCGGGCGCGCAGCGCGGCATCGGCCTCGGCGCTGGCGGGGGTGTGGCGCTCCGGGTGCTCGCGCAAGGTGGCCAGGAGGTGCTCGACGCGCCGCTCGGCCACCCGCTGCAGTTGCGCGAGCACGGCCCCGAGCGCCAGGTCGTCGTCCGACCGCACCGCCTCGCTCAGCACGAAGGGCAGGCCGACCTCGGCGCCGAGCTGCCGGAAGCGCTCGTCCTCGGCCAGCCGCAGCAGCACGCGGCCCAGGTGTTCGACGCCCTCGCAGGGCAGCTCCCACATGCCGCCGCTGGCGTAGTGGTCGGCATAGGCATAGGCGTACTGCCGCGCCAGCGCCGTCTTGCCCAGGCCGCCCAGGCCGTGCGCGGCGGCAATGACGCTGCGCCCGCCGATGCGGCCCCCGGCGGCGCCGGTCATCATCACGTCGTGCAGCGTGCGCAGCTCGTGGTGGCGGCCGACGAAATGGCTGTGGCTGCGCGCCACGTTGCCCGGCGCCAGATCGGCCAGCGTGATGCGGTCGAGCCGCCACGCCAGGTGCAGGTCCAGCACCCGCAGCCGCTCGGCCAGCGTGCGCCGGTCCGCCCCGAGATCACGCGGCGCGGCCTTCACCGCCTCGGAGCGCTCCATCGCGTCCAGCACTTCCGCCAGCACCGCCGGCCCTTCGCGCCACCACGGCGCCAGCACGCAGTCCCCGCGCAGGCGCTGGCGCCGGCCGAGGTCGTCGAGCACCGCCCGCTCGCCCGAGTCCGGGTCGAACCGGTCCGCCCTCGGCATGTCCGCCGGCTCGACCAGATGGACCTGCACGATGCCGTCGTCGCCACGCGCGGCGCTGTGCTCGCGGCGCACGTACTGTTCCCACTCCCAGCGGCAATGCGGGCTGGCGAGGTAGTGCGGCGAGACGAAGGCGATCAGCAGCTGCGCCTCGCGCAGGCCGGCGCCGAGTTCACGCCGCCAGTCGCGGCTGTCGTCGATGGCCTGCTCGTCGATGAAGATGCGCAGTTCGCGGCCGGTCAGGCGCCGGTAGCGGTCGCGCATCGCCGTGGCGAAGCCGGTGATCCAGCCGGGCGGATCGGCCTCGCCGACGGGCGGGGGCAGGTTGTCCTTGCGGGCGTAGGATAAGAAGACGTGGTGTCGGGGCATGGTCGTGCGGGTAGCTGTGCTGACGCGTGTGTCGGGCAGCATCGGGGCAATCCTTGCAGCATTCCGGTCGAGGGGAGCCACACGGTTCACCACGATAGCGCCTCCAGCCCCGGTTTCAGCCTATCCTTGGTCATCCTCCAGCCGGTCGCACCCCTCTGTGCCAGGCCCGCGCGGCCGCGGCGGCCACCGCACCGGTCGAGGCCTGACGCAGCGCAGGGGGCGCCGCCGCGGGCGCCGCTATGCTCCGGCTCCTGTCCTTGCGTCCGGACCCGGAGAGCCTGCGCCATGAGCCTTGACGATGAACTGGTGGCCCCGCTGCGTGCGGTGGCCGAGCGCTTCGCGCTGCCGAAGGTGCGCGCGCTGCACCTGCCGCCGCGCGAGGCGGTGCAGGCGGCGCGCCGGGCCGGCCGCGGCGAGTTCTGCCTGCTCGAGCTCGACGACGGCACGCCCGGCGCCGCCTACGTCATGCTCGACGACGATCACGAGGCGCTGCTGCTCGGCCACGGCACCGAGGCGCTCGCGGGCGCGGACGCGCTGGCGCTGGCCGCCTCGTTCGGGGCCGCGCGCGGCCCGCGCCGGGTGGTGGCCTGGGCGGCGCTGGGCGCGCTGTCGCGCTGGCTGGTCGAGCGCGCCGGGCTGGAGGTGCCGCGCGGCGGCGATCCCTGGGGCCGGCCGGCGCCGCTGCCGGGCGAGCATCTCGGCATGGTCGGGCTGTTCACGCCGATGGTGGCGCCGCTGCTGGAGGCCGGACTGCGGCTGACGGTGCTGGAGCTGCAGCCCGAGCTGGCCGGCCGGCGCGATGCGCTGACCGTGACGCTGGACCCGGCGGCGCTGCAGGACTGCCTGCGCATCGTCTGCACCGCCACCACGCTGATCAACGGCAGCCTCGAGGCGCTGCTGCCGCACCTGCGCCATGCGCGTCATCTGGCGCTGCTGGGTCCGAGCGCCGGCTGCCTGCCCGATGCGCTGTTCGCGCGCGGCGTCACCCAGCTCGGCGGGCGCTGGGTCACCGATCCGGCCGGAGCGATCGACGCGGTGCGCGCCGGCCGCGGCCTGGGCGAGGTCTCGCGCAAGTTCGCCTTCAGCCGGGACGACTGGCCGGGGGCAGCGGCGCTGACCGCGCGGCTGTGAGCTCGGCGGCGCCCGCCAGAACCTGTTCGATCGCCACCAGCAGCTGCTCGGCCCGGAAGGGCTTGTGCAGCACCTGCAGCCCGCTGGCCGACAGCAGCGACAGGTCGCCCGGCGAGGTGTCCCCGGTGATCACCAGCACCGGGACCGGTCCGCCGTAGCTGCGCACCGCCTCGACCACGTCCAGGCCGCTGGCGCCGCGCAGCCGGTGGTCGGTGATCAGCAGGTCGATGCCGCTGTGGCCGCGCGGGCGCTGCACCAGCTGGTGGCGCAGCGGTGTCAGGCCGTCGTGGCACTGCACGACGGCGCCCCAGGCCTCCAGCCGCGCGCGCAGCGCCGCCTGCACCGTCGGCTCGTCCTCGACCACCGTCAGCCGCAGGCCCTGCAGCGGCCGGCGCCGCGCCGCGCCCGACGGCGCCGGCACCGGCTGCAGCGGCACGGCGCTGTCGAGCTGCAGCGAGAAGCGGCTGCCGCGCCCCGGGCGCGAGTCCAGCAGCAGCCGGTGGCCCAGCAGCGCCGCGCTGCGCTGCACGATCGACAGCCCCAGGCCGAGGCCGCGGCTGCTGTCGCCCAGCGCGGGCCCGCGCGGCGCGCCGATGCGGGTGTCGAGCTGCACGAACTCCTCGAAGACCGCCTGCTGATCCTCCGGAGCGATGCCCACGCCGGTGTCGATCACGTCGATCTGCAGCCGCTCGCCGCGCCGGCGCACGCCGACGAGCACGCCGCCGCGCTCGGTGTAGCGCACCGCGTTGCTGACCAGGTTGCGCAGGATCTGCTCGAGCAGCACCGGGTCGGAGACGACCGTGGCGGCGCTGGGCCGCAGGCGCAGCCGCAGGCCCTTGCGCCGCGCGGCCTCGCCCTCGTGCGAGGCGATGGCGTCGAGCAGCGGCTGCAGCGCCACCGGCTGCGGGCGCGGCCGCACCGTGCCGGCCTCCAGCCTCGACAGGTCGAGCAGGCCCTTGAGCAGATCCTCCATCGACGAGACCGCCTCGTCGACCCGCTCGGTCATCGGCCGCAGCGGTGCGGGCACCTGCTCGCGCAGCAGGTCGATCAGCAGCCCGATCGTCACCACCGGCTGGCGCAGGTCATGGCTGGCGGCGGCCAGGAAGCGGCTCTTGGCCTGGTTGGCCTGCTGCAGCGCCGCGGTGCGCTCGACCACCCGCCGCTCCAGGTCGGCGTTGAGCTGCTCGACCTGCAGCAGCGCCTCGACCAGGCGGCGGATCATCAGGCTGCCGACCAGCAGCAGCACCAGCGGCAGCACCAGCGGCAGCCAGTAGCCGTCCATCACCGAGCTCAGGCCGTGCCAGCTCAGGTCGTCGTGCAGGGTCGCGCCGAGCAGCAGCAGCAGCGCCGCGCCCAGCATCAGCCGCAGCGGCGGGTGCATCGTGCGCGTGCCGTGCCAGACCGCCGGCAGCAGCAGCGCGCCGCAGGCCGTCAGCGCCGGATGCAGCCAGTCGCGCACCTCGTCGAGCGTGCCGGTGAGCGCGCCCCACAGCGTCAGTCCGGCCATCAGCACCGTCAGCACCTGCAGCGCGCCGGCCGTCACCGACTGCAGCCGCCCGGCGCGGCGCAGCGCGATCCAGCCGCCCAGCGCCAGCGCGGTGATCTCCAGCAGCAGCAGCGCCGCGTCGACGCGCTCGTCCGGACCGGGCGGCGCGATCACCAGCAGCAGCTGCATCAGCCCGCACAGCATCCACAGCAGCCCGAACAGCCCGGTCAGGCGCTCGGCCGGCCGCAGCCACCACACCAGCAGCATGAAGACCGCCAGCCCGGCGCCGACCAGATGCAGCATCGAGGGCAGCAGCGCCAGCCAGTGGTTCTGGCGCTCGGTGGCCTGCATCGTCTCGGCCGGTCCGATGACGACGGTCGACAGCCCGGCCCGGCGCGCATGCACCACCGAGATCTCGAGCTGGTTCGTGCCGGCGCGCAGCAGGTGCGGCGGCACGGTGATCCAGTGCTCGGAGGCGCGGGTGTCGCCGGGCGGCGGCGCGTGCAGGTCGAGCAGGTCGCCGCTGATCAGGCCGCCGTTGACGCGCACCTCGTGCACCCGGCTCATCCGCGGCACGCACATCACCCACAGCCGCGACGGCGCGCTGGCGAGCTCGAAGCTGAAGCGGTAGTGGCCGACGCCGGCGCCCTGCAGGCCGCGGTGCGACCAGGTGTCGGGCAGCGGCACCGGCCGCCAGCCCTCGCGCAGGCGGCTGCGGAAGTCCGCCTCGGTCAGCTCCAGTGGCGGCGGCACCGGATCGAGGCGCAGCTCGGCACGGGCGACGGCCGGCTGCGCCTGCGCCGCCGGCGGCAGCAGCGCCGGCACCAGCGTCCGCAGCACGAGCAGCGCGAGCATCAGCCCGAGCGGCCGCAGCGCCTGCAGGCATGCAAGGACGCGCGCCCGAGGCATCCACCTCGGGCGCGGCGTCAGGGGGGAGGTCTGGGGCTGGACGGCGGAACTCATCGGCGCCCGCGATCATCGCAGAGCGCCGCCCGCCCGTCAGCCCGGGCGCATCACAGCGCCAGGATCCACTTCACCAGGTCGCGCGCGTCGGCTTCCTTGATCGCGACCGCGTTGGGCGGCATCGCCAGGCCGGAGGCCTTGCCCTTCCAGTGGCTCTCGTAGGGGTTGGAGCCCTTGAGCACCGTCTGCGTCAGCGTCTCGGCGGCCTTCTTGTCGCCCTTGTACTTGGCCGACACGTCCTTCCAGGCCGGGCCGATCGGCGGCAGGCCGTCCGGGCCCTTGGCGCCCGGCTCGATGTGGTGGCAGGTCATGCAGCCGCTCTTGGTGGCGAGCGCCAGCATCGCGTCATCCTTCGCCTTGTCGGCCAGGGCGGCGCCGCTGGCGAGCAGGGCGATCGCGGCGGCGAGGGCTTGGGTGCGGGTCTTCATGGTGGCTCCTGGAGGCGGCGCGGTGGCCGCGTGTTGAATCGGATGCCGCCAAGTTAGGGTCTCGCCGGGGCGCACGGTTGCGCAAGATCAAGTCTCACGCTGCTTTTGTCAGCGTGAGACAGCGTTGTTGACGGATGGATCGGCGCTGTTCACCTCGGATGCTGCACGCTGGAGCAGCATGGCGTCGCCGTAGCTGAAGAAGCGCATCTTCCGGGCGATCGCGTCGGCGTAGAGCGTGCGGATCGCGTCGAAGCCGGCGAAGGCGCTCACCAGCATCATCAGCGTGCTGCGCGGCAGGTGGAAGTTGGTCACCAGCCGGTCGACCACGCGGAAGTCGAAGCCCGGCGTGATGAAGATGTCGGTGTCGCGGGCGCCGGCGCGCGGCAGCCGGTCGGGCGTGCCCAGCGCGGCCGACTCGAGCGAGCGCAGCGTGGTCGTGCCCACCGCGATCACCCGTCCGCCGTGCGCGCGGGTCTCGGCGATGGCGTCGACGGTGGCCTGCGGCACCTCGAACCATTCGCTGTGCATGCGGTGGTCGGCGATCGACTCGACCCGCACCGGCTGGAAGGTGCCCGCGCCCACATGCAGCGTCACGCTGGCGCGGCGCACGCCGCGGGCTTCGAGCGCCGCCAGCACGCCCTCGTCGAAGTGCAGTGCCGCGGTGGGCGCGGCCACCGCGCCGGGCACGCGCGCGAACACCGTCTGGTAGCGGCGCGCGTCGTCCTCGTCGTCGGCATGCGTGATGTAGGGCGGCAGCGGCACATGGCCGAACTGCTCCAGCAGCGCCAGCGCGTCGCCGGGCAGGCGCAGGTGGAAGAGGCCGTTCTCCGGGCCGCAGCGCCCCAGCACCTCGGCGGGGAAGCGCTCGCCGGCGGCATTGTGGAAGTGCACCGTCTGGCCGGCGCGCGGCGACTTGCTCGCGCGCAGGTGCGCCCAGACCTCGTGGCGGCCGTCCTCGGTGCCGGGCAGCACCCGCTCGACCAGCGCCTCGACGCTGCCGCCGGTGTCCTTGGCGCCGTGCAGCCGCGCGCGGATCACCCGGGTGTCGTTGAACACCAGCAGGTCGCCGGGCTCGAGCAGGCCGGGCAGCTCGCGGAACACCCGCTCGGTGGCCGGCAGCGTGCGCCCGTCGAGCAGGCGCGAGGCGCTGCGCTCGGGGGCCGGATGCTGGGCGATCAGCTCCTGGGGCAGGTCGAAGTCGAAGTCGGCGACGGTGTGGTGGCTCATGGCGTCGTCTTGAAGGGCGCGGCGAAGGGGGGGCAGAATATAACGATTCCCATTGGCCCGGCGGCCGCCCGATCTCTGCCTCGATCCCTGTCCGTGCCCTCGACGCCTTCTTCCCCCGCTGCCGCCCCGGCACCGTCCCCGACGCCTGAAGCGAAGTCCGCCCCGCAGCGGGCGATGGACAAGCTCGGCCTGGTGCGCGACATCGACCTGGCGCTGCACCTGCCGCTGCGCTACGAGGACGAGACGCGCCTGACCCCGATCGCGGCGCTGCGCGAGGGCGACAGCGCGCAGGTCGAGGGCGTGGTCCGCTCCGCCGTGGTCGAGACGCGCACCCGCCGCCAGCTGGTCGTGCGGCTGGTCGAGGGCGCGGCCGAGCTGGTCCTGCGCTTCGTGCATTTCTTTCCGTCGCACCAGAAGACGCTGGCGGTGGGCGCGCGGGTGCGGGTACGCGGCGAGGTGCGCGCCGGCTTCTTCGGCCGAGAGATGGTGCATCCGGTCTTCAAGGCGGTTCCGGAGGGCGGCGCGCCGCTGGCCGAGGCGCTCACGCCGGTCTACCCGACCAGCGCGCAGCTGCCGCAGGCCTACCTGAGAAAGGCGGTCGAGTCGGGCCTGCGCCGCGCGCCGCTCGACGAGGTGCTGCCCGCCGGCGTGGTGCCGCGCGGCCTGCCGCCGCTGCGCGAGGCGCTGCAGCTGCTGCATCACCCGCCGGTCGGCACCTCGGCCTGGCAGCTCGAGGAGCGCAGCCATCCGGCCTGGCAGCGCATCAAGTTCGACGAGCTGCTGGCGCAGCAGCTCTCGCAGCTGACCGCGCAGCGCGAGCGCGCCCGGCTGCGCGCGCCGGTGCTGGCTGCCGTCGGCGGCGGGGCAGACGGGCAGGGCGCGCCGGGCAGCCTGCGTGCGCGCCTGCTGGCGGCGCTGCCCTTCGGCCTGACCGGCGCGCAGCAGCGCGTCTGCGCCGAGATCGCCGCCGACCTGGCGCGGCCGCAGCCGATGCACCGGCTGCTGCAGGGCGATGTCGGCTCGGGCAAGACGGTGGTGGCGGCGCTGTCGGCGGCGGTGGCGATCGACGCGGGCTGGCAGTGCGCGCTGATGGCGCCCACCGAGATCCTGGCCGAGCAGCACTTCCGCAAGCTGCTGCAGTGGCTGGAGCCGCTGGGCATCGGCGTGGCCTGGCTGACCGGCAGCCGCAAGGGCAAGGCGCGCGCGGCGATGCTCGAGCGCGTGGCCTCGGGCGAGGCCGCGCTGGTGGTCGGCACGCACGCGGTGATCCAGGAGGAGGTGCGCTTCGCGCGGCTGGGGCTGGCGGTGATCGACGAGCAGCACCGCTTCGGCGTGGCGCAGCGGCTGGAGCTGCGCCGCAAGCTCGCCGCGCAGGCGCTCGAGCCCCACCTGCTGATGATGAGCGCCACGCCGATCCCGCGCACGCTGGCGATGAGCTACTTCGCCGACCTGGACGTGAGCACCCTCGACGAGCTGCCGCCCGGGCGCACGCCCATCGTCACCCGCGTCTTCGCCGATGGCCGCCGCGACGAGATCATCGAGCGGGTGCGCGACGAGGTGGCCAAGGGCCGCCAGGTCTACTGGGTGGTGCCGCTGATCGAGGAGTCCGAGGCGCTCGACCTGCAGAACGCCACCGAGACGCACGCGCGGCTGGCCGCCACCTTCGACGGCGTCGCGGTCGGCCTGCTGCACGGGCGCATGCCGGCCGGCGACAAGGCGGCGGTGATGGGCGAGTTCTCGTCCGGCCGCATGAGCGTGCTGGTGGCCACCACCGTGATCGAGGTCGGCGTGGACGTGCCCAACGCCAGCGTGATGGTGATCGAGCACGCCGAGCGCTTCGGGCTGGCGCAGCTGCACCAGCTGCGCGGCCGGGTCGGGCGCGGCGCGGTGGCCAGCGTGTGCGTGCTGCTCTACACCTCGCCCCTGTCGCCGACCGGGCGCGAGCGCCTGAAGGCGATGGCCGAGACCACCGACGGCTTCGAGATCGCCCGGCGCGACCTGGAGATCCGCGGCCCCGGCGAGTTCATGGGCGCGCGCCAGTCGGGCGACGCGCTGCTGCGCTTCGCCGACCTGGGCCAGGACGGCGCGCTGCTCGAGCGCGCCCGCGCGGTGGCGCCCGCGCTGCTCGAGCGCCATCCGGCCGCGGCCGCCGCCCACATCCAGCGCTGGCTGGGCGGGCGCATGGAGTTCCTGAAGGCCTGAAGCGGCTCGAATCCGCCACGAACCGGCCGCGCCGGAACTTGAGGGCGAAGTTCACGCGATCGAAAGAAGCCCCTCTTTTCCGGTGATTCCCGACCCCGGGCGGATTCAAGAATCCGCTCGTCCTGCAGCCTGGCCTGCGGTCGAGTCGGGAGTCGTGACTTGAATGCCTTTTCCTTCCTTCGTGGCGAGCTGCTGATCTGGCTGGTGTTCTCCGGCATCCTGCTGTCGGCGCTCGGCCTGTTCCTGTTCTGGTTCCTGCCGCCGCTGCGCCGGCTGGGCGCGGCGCTGTCCGAGACGCTGGCCGCGTTCGGGCCGGTCGGCGAGCCGTGGACGCTCGACCGCTCGACCACCGTGCGCCAGGTCGTCGCCGCCCATCCGGCGCTGAAGCAGGCCTGGCAGGAGACCGAGCAGCGCATCATGCCGGTGCCGGTCTCGGGCCGGCTGCGGGTGGTCATGCTCGGCTCGCCGCGCGACCTCTGGACGCCGAACCGGCTGCTGGCCGGGCGGCTCAACGTCGAGCTGGCCGAGTCGGTGCCCAATCTGCTGGTCGGCGTCGGCCTGTTCTTCACCTTCCTGTTCCTGACCGGCGCGCTGATGGGCGCGACCTCGGCGCTGTCGCAGAAGGGCGGGGCCTCGACCGACCTGCTCGACGCGACCCGCGGGCTGCTCGACACTGCCGGCGGCAAGTTCCTGACCTCGCTGGCGGGCCTGGGCGCCTCGGTGGGCTGGACGGTGGCGGCGCGCCGGGCGATGGCGCGGGTGCAGGACCGCTGCGAGCTGCTGCTCGAGGCGCTGGCCGAGCGGCTGCCGCCCAACGGCACCGAGCTGGCGCTGGTCGAGCAGCTGCGCCAGGGCGAGGCGGTCAACACCCGGCTCGACGCGAGCAACGCGCGCGCCGGCGAGCTGCTGACGGTCGCGCGCGAGCAGCGCCAGCTCTTCGCGCAGTTCCGCGACCAGGTCGCCGAGCACTTGGGCCGCTCGATCAGCGCCTCCATCGTGCCCGAGATGGAGGCGATGAGCCGGCGCATCGTCGCCAGCCTCGACGGCCTGACCGGCCAGATCTCGGCGATGAACCAGCAGGCGCTCGAGCAGATGATGCGCGACCACGCCGGCCTGATCCAGCAGTCGACCCGCCACGAGATGGGCGAGCTGCGCGCGGCGCTGACGCTGATGTCGGAGCGCCTGCAGGCCTCGGCCGGCACGCTGGTCAACGGCGCCGACGATGTCGCCGGGGTGCTGCGCGGCGCCGGCCAGGACCTGCAGATGCAGCTCACCGCCGCCTCGCGCGCCTGGAGCGACTCGGCGCAGGCGACCTCGACGGCCTTCGGCAGCAGCATCGCCACCTCGGTCGACGCGCTGGGCCGCGCCGGCACGACGCTGAGCGGCGCGATGGAGCGCGCGGTGGCCTCCTTCGGCGAGAGCGCGAGCCAGGCCGCGCAGTCGCTGCACAAGGCCGGCACCGAGCTGGAGAGCGGCGTGACCCGCATCGGCGGCGTGCTCGGCCGTGGCGCCGAGGACCTGGACTCGGCGCAGCACAAGCTCGCCACCAGCGCGGTGGCGATGCGCGACGTGCTCGCCGACATGAGCAGCCAGGGCCGCCAGGGCGCCGACCAGATCCGCGCGGTGGCGCAGCAGCTGCGCGACACTCTCGCCCAGCTTGACCAGGTGCAGCCGCGCTGGGCCGGCGCCACCGACCGCCTCGGCCAGATCGCCGAGGAGATCGGCCGCGCGCTGTCCGGCGTCGAGGCGCTGGCCCGGCAGCAGCAGGCGCTGGTCGAGACGCTCGGCCAGAGCGCGCCGCAGGCGCTCGAGGCGGTGCGCCAGGTCGGCGCGATGCTGGAGCAGTCCGGCCGCGACACCGCCGCGGCGATGCAGTCCGGCCGCGATGCACTGACCGGCAGCTCCGCGGTGCTGGCCGCCGCGGTCGAGTCGGTGCGCACCGGCATCGAGCAGGGCGCCGCGCAGGCGCTGGCCCAGCAGCAGCAGCTCGACGGCCATCTGGCACGCGCGGTCGGCCAGATCGGCGGCGCGGTGCGCGAGCTGGCCACCTTCACCCGCAGCCTCGAGGACCTGCTCGAGGAGCGGGTCGCGGCCGCCTGATCCCGGAGCGACGACCATGCTGATGACCCGACGCGCCGCGCCCGCGGCCCCCGGCGGCGCCGCCCGCGGCGAGGGCAGCTACCTGGCCTCGGCCTCCGACCTGATGATCGGCCTGCTCTTCGTCTTCATCATCCTGGTGGTGGTGCTGGCGCTGGAGCAGCGCCGCCAGGCCATCGAGATCGAGGCGGCGAAGAACGAGCTGCGCGGCCAGGCCGATCCGCGCGGCAAGGTGACCGGCACCATCGGCCAGGCGATGCTGGCGGCGATGCCGACGGTGCGCATCGATCCGGTCACCGGCGTGATCTCGCTGCCGGAGGACGTGCTGTTCCCGATCGGCCGCGCCGAGCTCGGGGCCCAGGGGCGTGCGGCGCTGCGCGCGGCGGTCGACGGGCTGGTCGAGGTGCTGCCCTGCTACGTCGCCAACCAGAAGGTGGCCAGCGGCTGCGCCGGCAACCGCGCCGGCCACGAGATCGACACCATCTACATCGAGGGCCACACCGACAGCCGCCCGATGGCGCGCGGCGCCTACGACAACACCAGCCTGTCGCTGGACCGCGCGCGGGCGGTGCATGCGGCGCTGGTCGAGCAGAGCCCGCTGAACGGCTACCGCAACCGGCTGGCGCAGCCGCTGTTCTCCTTCAGCGCCTATGGCGACAAGCGCCTGCTGCCCGGCATCGATCCGACGGACGCGCGCAACCGCCGCGTCGACCTGCGCATCGTGCTGACCTACCGCACGCCTTCCGAGCTGGAGGCCACGCTGATGAAGGCCCGCGCCGCCGAGGCGGCCGCCTCGCGATGAGCGCCGCCGAAGGCTGGCCGCAGGTGGCCGCGGCGGTCGAGGCGCTGGCCGTGCAGCTGCGCGGCCCCGATCCTGCGCCGCCGGTCGATCCGGTGCCGGGCGATGCGTCGCGGCTCGGGCCGGTGCTGCGCCGGCGCCTGAAGCAGGCCGGCGACGATCCGCGCCGGGGCCTGGCGCGGGCCGAATGGCGTCGGCTGCCGCTGGCCTTCTGGGTGGACGGCGAGGATCCGCTGCCGCTGGTCGAGCCCGAGCGGGTCGCGCTGTACTGGCAGCAGGTGCTGCCGGCGGCGCTGGCGCGGGGCGACGCCGCCGCCGCGGCGCGCTGGCGGGCCGAGCTGCTCGCCGGCTATGCGCACGGCTTCGGACAGGACGGGCCGCTGCTGCGCTCCTTCGCCGCCTCGCTGGCGCGCAGCTGGGCCGACATCGGCGACGCCCCGGGCGATGCCTGGGCGCGCCGCATCGCCGCGCTCGACCGCGCGACCGGCCTGTTCACGCCGTCGAAGGCGGTCGCCGGTCTGGCCGCCGACCTCAGGGCCCACGACGGACTGTCGTCGGACTGGCTGGCCCGCCACGGCCTGTGGCCGGACTTCTTCGGCTCGGTGCTCGGCCGGGCGGTGATGCGGGCGCTGCCGCAGCTGCCGGTCCGGGCGCAGCCGGTGGCGGCCGAAGCCGTCGAGGTGCCGGCGGCCTGTCCCGCCTAGGTGTCCCGGCTGCCCGGCCGCAGCTGCAGCCGGCGCTCCGCGCTCAGGTAGGGCCACAGCAGCGCCATCGCCTGCCGGGTGCCGCGCCGCACCGCGGCGTCGGCGTTGTCGGGCTCGAGCGCGCGGCGCGGGTCGCGCACGTACTCGTAGCTCAGCCAGTAGGTCAGCAGCACGATGATCGAGGTGGCCAGCGCGTCGGCGTCCTCCGGCCTGATCGGCGCGCCGTCGAGAATGCACAGCCGCGCGACGCGCTCGCGCACCGCCGCCTGCTGCAGCGCCAGCGCCGCCTGACAGCGCGTCTCGAGCTGGCGGTTGCGCGTCAGCAGGTCGTTGAGGTCGCGGAAGATGAAGCGGTAGTCCCAGGCCAGGCGCAGCAGCGCCGGCACCAGCAGCCAGGCGCCCTCGGCATCGTCGGCCGGGCCGGCGGCGGCCAGCGCCCCGGCCAGCGCCTGCTCGTAGCGGCCGACCAGCGCGTTGACCAGCGCCTCCTTGGCCGGGTAGTGGTAGTACAGGTTGCCGGGGCTGATGCCCAGCTCGGCGGCGAGCGCATTGGTCGAGACATTGGGCTCGCCATAGCGGTTGAACAGCACCAGCGTGTGGTCGAGGATGCGTTCGGCGGTGCGCCGCGGGGCCTTCTTGGCGCGGTCGGTCATGGTGTCGTGCAGAGTCTCCGGGCGCGAATCTAGCACCGGCATGAAGCCGGTACGCCCCGGGTTTGTCTCTGCACGGCCCCGACCGCGGGGGGCGGCGTCAGGCGCCCGGCCGGTCCAGATCGGCCGCGTCGTGGCGCTCCGGGCACTGGTCGGCCGGATCGCCGAAGGTGCGGTTGACGCGCCGGCCGCGCTGCACCGCGGGCCGCGCGCCCACCTCGTCGGCCCAGCGGCGCAGATGCGTGTACTGCTCGACCTGCAGGAACTCGCCCGCGCCGTAGAGCAGGCCCTGCGCCATCTGACCGTACCAGGGCCAGATCGCGATGTCGGCCACCGTGTAGTCGTCGCCGGCGACGTGGCGCCGGGTGGCCAGCAGCCGGTCGAGCACGTCGAGCTGGCGCTTGGTCTCCATCGCGTAGCGGTTGATCGGGTACTCGAGCTTCTCCGGCGCGTAGGCATAGAAATGCCCGAAGCCGCCGCCGACGAAGGGCGCGCTGCCCATCTGCCAGAACAGCCACGACAGGCATTCGGCGCGCGCGGCCGGCGCGGCGGGCAGGAAAGCGCCGAACTTCTCGGCCAGATGCACCAGGATCGCGCCGGACTCGAAGACCCGGATCGGCTCCGGGCCGCTGCGGTCGAGCAGCGCCGGGATCTTCGAGTTCGGATTGACCTCGACGAAGCCGCTGCCGAACTGCTCGCCGTCGCCGATCTTCACCAGCCAGGCGTCGTATTCCGCGCCGGCGTGGCCCAGCGCGAGCAGCTCCTCCAGCATCACCGTGACCTTCACGCCATTGGGCGTGCCCAGCGAGTAGAGCTGCAGCGGATGGCGACCGACCGGCAGCACCCGGTCGTGCGTGGCACCGGCCACCGGCCGGTTGATGCTGGCGAACTTGCCGCCGCTCGCTGTGTTCCAGGTCCAGATCGCGGGCGGGGTCCAGGGCGTGTCGCTCATGGCGGGTCTCCGAAAGGAAAAAGGCGGGAGAGGGCGTGCCCGGGCACTCTACGGGAAGTGCGTCCGGCCTGCAGGGCCGGGGTCGGCTGCCTACAATGCCCGCCCGATGACCCCCGCAATCTCCTTCCAGCAGGTCGGCAAGACCTTCCAGACCCCGCGCGGCCCGCTGCAGGCGCTCGACGGCGTGAGCCTCGACATCGCGCAGGGCGAGTTCTTCGGGCTGCTCGGGCCCAACGGCGCGGGCAAGACCACGCTGATCAGCATCCTGGCGGGGCTGGCGCGCGCCACCTCCGGGCGGGTCGAGGTGATGGGCCACGAGGTCGTGGCCGACTACGCCGCGGCGCGCAGGTCGCTGGGCATCGTGCCGCAGGAGCTGGTGTTCGATCCCTTCTTCTCGGTGCGCGAGGCGCTGAAGATCCAGAGCGGCTACTTCGGCGTGAAGGGCAACGACGCCTGGATCGACGAGCTGCTCGAGGGCCTGGGCCTGGCCGACAAGGCCGGCGCCAACATGCGCCAGCTCTCGGGCGGCATGAAGCGCCGGGTGCTGGTGGCGCAGGCGCTGGTGCACCGCCCGCCGGTGATCGTGCTCGACGAGCCGACCGCCGGCGTCGACGTCGAGCTGCGCCAGACGCTGTGGCAGTTCGTCGCCCGCCTCAACCGCGAGGGCCACACCGTGCTGCTGACGACGCACTACCTGGAGGAGGCCGAGGCGCTGTGCGGGCGCATCGCCATGCTCAAGCAGGGCCGCATCGTCGCGCTCGACCGCACCAGCGCGCTGCTGGGCGCGGCCTCCAGCACGATGCTGCGCTTCAAGACCGACGACGCGCTGCCGGCCGACCTGGCCGCGCAGGCGCGCATCACCGGCCGCATCGCCCAGGTCAAGGCGCGCGACGCAGCCGACGTCGAGCAGCTGCTCGGCCGGCTGCGCGCCGCCGGCGTGCGGGTGGAAGACCTCGAGATCGGCCGCGCCGACCTCGAGGACGTGTTCCTGGAGATCATGCAGGGAGGCCGGGCATGAGCGCCGTCGCCAGTTCGCGTTTCGCCGGGGCCGGCACGCTGTTCCGCAAGGAGGTGCTGCGCTTCTGGAAGGTCAGCTTCCAGACGGTGGCCGCGCCGGTGCTCACCGCGCTGCTCTACCTGCTGATCTTCGGCCATGTGCTCGAGGACCATGTGAAGGTCTACGACGCGGTCAGCTACACCAGCTTCCTGGTGCCGGGCCTGGTGATGATGAGCGTGCTGCAGAACGCCTTCGCCAACAGCTCGTCCAGCCTGATCCAGAGCAAGATCACCGGCAACCTGGTCTTCCTGCTGGTGGCGCCGCTGAGCCACTGGGCCTGGTTCGTGGCCTATGCGGGGGCCTCGGTGGTGCGCGGGCTGGTGGTGGGTGCGGGCGTGCTGGCGGTGACCGCCGGCTTCGCGCATCTGCGCCTGGCCGAGCCGCTGTGGGTGCTGGTCTTCGCGCTGCTGGGCGCCGGGATGCTGGGCACGCTCGGGCTGATCGCAGGGCTGTGGGCGGAGAAGTTCGATCAGCTCGCCGCCTTCCAGAACTTCATCATCATGCCGATGACCTTCCTCTCCGGCGTCTTCTACTCGGTGCACTCGCTGCCCGGCGTCTGGCAGCAGGCGAGCCACCTCAACCCGTTCTTCTACATGATCGACGGCTTCCGGCATGGCTTCTTCGGGGTGAGCGACGTGTCGCCCTGGACCAGCCTGGCGGTGGTGGCCACCAGCTTCGTGCTGGTCGCGGCGATCGCGCTGCGGCTGCTGGCCAGCGGCTACAAGCTGCGGCACTGAGTCCGGGCTCGACGCCGAGGCGCTCCTTTTTCACGCTGCCGCTACAATCCGACCCATCATGGCTGATCCCACCCCCGCCCAGGTCCGCGACTACATCGCCGCGGGCCTCCCCTGCGAGCACCTCGATGTCGAGGGCGACGGCCGGCACTTCTTCGCGACGATCGTCTCGCCGAGCTTCGAGGGCAAGCTGCGCGTCGCGCGCCACCAGCTGGTCTACAAGGCCCTGGGCGAGCGCATGCGCGAGGAGATCCACGCGCTGTCGATGAAGACGCTCACGCCGGCCGAATGGGCCGCGCAGTCCGGCACCGCCGCCGCCTCCCATCCGCATCACTGACGACCCGCGCGCGGCGGCAGGCCGCGGCGCGGGCGCCCGGCCGGCCGGTCCTTCCGGCGTCTGATCGATCGTCCGCACCGCCCTGGGCCCTGCCGGACGCATCCTCCGCTCCCCCTCACACCACGCCTGCCCATGGACAAGCTCCTGATCCGCGGCGGCCGCACCCTCCAGGGTGAGGTCACGATTTCCGGCGCGAAGAACGCCGCCCTGCCGGAGCTGTGCGCCGCGCTGCTCACGCCCGAGCCGGTGACGCTGGCCAACGTGCCGCTGCTCAAGGACGTCTCGACGACGCTGAAGGTGCTGGCGCAGCTCGGCGCCAGCTCGGTGCGCGATCCGGCCGACGCGTCGGTGGTCACCGTCGACGCCTCCAGCATCACCTCGACCGAGGCGACCTACGACCTGGTCAAGACGATGCGCGCCTCCATCCTGGTGCTGGGGCCGCTGCTGGCGCGCTTCGGCATCGCGCGGGTGTCGCTGCCCGGCGGCTGCGCGATCGGCTCGCGCCCGGTGGACCAGCACATCAAGGGCCTGCGCGCGATGGGCGCGGAGATCCGCGTCGAGCACGGCTACATCCACGCCACCGCCAGCCGCCTGAAGGGCGCGCGCATCACCACCGACATGGTGACGGTCACCGGCACCGAGAACCTGCTGATGGCCGCGACGCTGGCCGAGGGCGAGACGATCCTCGAGAACGCCGCGCAGGAGCCCGAGATCACCGACCTGGTCGACCTGCTGGTGTCGATGGGCGCGCAGATCGAGGGCCGCGGCACCAGCCGGCTGCGCATCAATGGCGTCGAGCGCCTGCACGCGCCGGCCGTGCCGCACCGCATCATCCCGGACCGCATCGAGACCGGCACCTTCCTGTGCGCGGTGGCGGCCACCGGCGGCGACGTGACGCTGCGTCGTGCCGACGCCAGCCACCTCGACGCGGTGATCGACAAGCTGCGCGAGGCCGGCGTGACGGTCGAGCCCGGCGAGGACTCGATCCGCGTCGTGGCCACCCGGCGCCCGAAGGCGGTGAGCTTCCGCACCAGCGAGCACCCGCTGTTTCCGACCGACATGCAGGCGCAGTTCATGGCGGTGAACTGCATCGCCGAGGGCGTGGCTCGCGTCACCGAGACGATCTTCGAGAACCGCTTCATGCACGTCAACGAGCTGGTGCGGCTCGGTGCGCACATCGCCGTGGACGGCCACACCGCCATCGTCGAGGGCATCCCGAAGCTGTCGGGCGCCACCGTGATGGCCACCGACCTGCGCGCCTCGGCCAGCCTGGTCATCGCCGGCCTGGTCGCAGAAGGCGCGACGACGGTCGACCGCATCTACCACCTCGACCGCGGCTACGACGCGATGGAAGTGAAACTGCGCGCCATCGGCGCCGACATCGAAAGGATTCCGGGATGAGCGACATGATCACGCTCGCGCTGTCGAAGGGCCGCATCTTCGAGGAGACGCTGCCGCTGCTGGCCGCAGCCGGCATCGAGGTGCTGGAAGATCCCGAGAAGTCGCGCAAGCTCATCCTGCCGACCAACCGCGCCGACGTGCAGGTGGTGCTGGTGCGTGCCACCGACGTGCCGACCTATGTCGGCCACGGCGGCGCCGACCTCGGCGTGGCCGGCAAGGACGTGCTGATCGAGCACGGCGGCGAGGGCCTGTACCAGCCGCTGGACCTGAACATCGCGCGCTGCCGCATGAGCGTGGCGGTGCGCGAGGGCTTCGACTACGAGGCCGCGGTGCGCCAGGGCTCGCGCATCCGCGTGGCCACCAAGTACACCACCATCGCGCGCCAGCACTTCGCCGACAAGGGCGTGCACGTCGACCTGATCAAGCTCTACGGCTCGATGGAGCTGGCGCCGCTGACGGGTCTGGCCGACGCGATCGTCGACCTGGTCTCGACCGGCAAGACGCTCAAGGCCAACCACCTGGTCGAGGTCGAGCCCTTCATGGAGATCTCCTCGCGCCTGGTGGTGAACCAGGCAGCGCTGAAGCTCAAGCGCGACCGGCTGCGTCCGCTGATCGACGCCTTCGCCGCCGCGATACCGAAAGACTGATTCCCCCCGTTCCACCCTCACGGAAACCGCCATGACTCCCGTCGCCGTCCGTCACCTGAACACCACCTGCGCCGATTTCGAGACCGAGTTCAAGCGCGTGCTGCACTGGTCGGCGGAGACGGACCATGCGATCGAGGAGCGCGTCGCCGCGATCCTCGACGACGTGCGCACCCGTGGCGACGCGGCGGTGCTCGAGTACACCGCGCGCTTCGACGCGCTGGAGGCGCCCTCGGTCGCCGCGCTCGAGCTGACCCGCGAGGAGCTGAAAGCCGCCTTCGACGCCATCACGCCGGCGCAGCGCAGCGCGCTCGAATCCGCCGCGAAGCGCGTGCGCGCCTACCACGAGCGCCAGCTGCAGGCCTGCGGCCTGAGCTGGTCCTACCGCGACGAGGACGGCACGCTGCTGGGCCAGAAGGTCACGCCGCTGGACCGCGTCGGCATCTACGTGCCCGGCGGCAAGGCGGCGTATCCGTCGTCGGTGCTGATGAACGCCATTCCCGCCCATGTGGCGGGCGTGCCCGACATCGTCATGGTCGTGCCGACGCCGCGCGGCGAGAAGAACGCGCTGGTGCTGGCCGCGGCCTATGTCGCGGGCGTGAGCCGCGCCTTCACGATCGGTGGCGCGCAGGCCGTGGGCGCGCTGGCGCACGGCACCGCCACCGTGCCGCGCGTCGACAAGATCACCGGCCCGGGCAACGCCTATGTCGCCAGCGCCAAGCGCCGCGTCTTCGGCCAGGTCGGCATCGACATGATCGCCGGTCCCTCCGAGATCCTGGTGCTGGCCGACGGCACCACGCCGCCGGACTGGGTGGCGATGGACCTCTTCAGCCAGGCCGAGCACGACGAGCTGGCGCAGTCGATCCTGCTGTGCCCGGACGCCGGCTACATCGAGCGCGTGCAGGCTGAGATCGACCGCCTGATCGACGGCATGCCGCGCCGCGACGTCATCCGCGCTTCGCTGGAGGGCCGCGGCGCGCTGATCCTGACGAAGGACATGGAAGAGGCCTGCGCGATCAGCAACCGCATCGCGCCGGAGCACCTCGAGGTCAGCTCGGCCGAGCCGCACCGCTGGGAGCCGCTGCTGCGCCACGCCGGCGCGATCTTCCTCGGCGCCTACACCAGCGAGTCGCTGGGCGACTACTGCGCCGGCCCGAACCATGTGCTGCCGACCTCCGGCACCGCACGCTTCAGCTCGCCGCTGGGCGTCTACGACTTCCAGAAGCGCTCCAGCCTGATCGAGGTGAGCGAGGCGGGTGCGCAGCAGCTCGGCCCCATCGCCGCCGAGCTGGCCTACGGCGAAGGCCTGCAGGCGCATGCGCAGGCCGCCGAGTTCCGCCTGAAGCGCGCCGACTGAACCGGAGTTCCGAGATGACTGATTCCTCTTCCGCCGCGCTGCTCCCCGAGCGCCTGCAGACCATCCTGCGCAACGATGTGCAGGGCATGCACGCCTACGCGGTGCAGCCCAGCGCCGGCTTCATCAAGCTCGACGCGATGGAAAACCCCTTCGCGCTGTCGCCCGAGCTGCAGGCCGAGCTGGGCCGGCGCCTGGGCGCGGTGGCGATCAACCGCTATCCCGGCGAGCGCATCGACACGCTGAAGGCCGCGCTGGCCGCGCACGTCGGCCTGCCCGAGGGCTGCGCGCTGATGCTGGGCAACGGCTCGGACGAGCTGATCTCGCTCCTGGCGATGGCCTGCGACCGCCCCGGTGCGACCATCCTGGCGCCGGTGCCGGGCTTCGTGATGTACGCGATGTCGGCGCAGCTGCAGGGGCTGGAGTTCGTCGGCGTGCCGCTGACGCCCGACTTCGAGCTCGACGAGGTCGCGATGCTCGAGGCCATCGAGCTGCACCGTCCGGCCATCACCTACATCGCCTACCCGAACAACCCGACCGCCAACCTGTTCGACGACGCGGTGATCGAGAAGATCGTCGCGGCGGTCGGCCGCCAGAACGGCCTGGTCGTGTTCGACGAGGCCTACCAGCCCTTCTCGTCGCGCTCGTGGATGGCGCGCGCCGGCGAGTTCGACCATGTGCTGGTGATGCGCACGCTGAGCAAGTTCGGCCTGGCCGGCATCCGCCTGGGCTACATGGTGGGGCCGGCCGCGCTGGTGGGCGAGATCGACAAGGTGCGCCCGCCCTACAACGTCAGCGTGCTCAACGCCGAGGCGGCGCTGTTCGCGCTGGAGCACGCCGACGAGTACGCCACCCAGGCGGCCGTGCTGCGCCAGGAGCGCGAGCGGCTGCAGGCGGCGCTGCGCGAGATGCCGGGCGTCAAGGCCTGGCCGAGCGAGGCCAACATGATCCTGGTGCGGGTCGCCGACTCGAAGGCCGCCTTCGAGGGCATGAAGCGCCAGGGCGTGCTGATCAAGCATGTCGCCGCGCTGCACCCGCTGCTGGCCAACTGCCTGCGCCTGACCGTCGGCACGCCCGACGAGAACGACCGCATGATCGCCGCGCTGCGCGCGTCGCTCTGAGCCCCGAGTCCCCCCATGAGCACTGACACCCTGACCCCGGCCGCCGGAACGGACCGCATCGCCGAGATCCGCCGCGACACCAACGAGACGAAGATCCGCGTGCGCGTCAACCTCGACGGCAGCGGCAAGTCGGTCCTGAAGACCGGCATCGGCTTCTTCGACCACATGCTCGACCAGATCGCCCGTCACGGCATGATCGACCTGGAGATCGAGGCCGACGGCGACCTGCACATCGACGGCCACCACACGGTGGAGGACGTCGGCATCACGCTGGGCATGGCGGTGGCCCGGGCGGTCGGCGACAAGAAGGGCCTGACCCGCTACGGCCACGCCTACGTGCCGCTGGACGAGGCGCTCTCGCGCGTGGTGGTCGACTTCTCGGGCCGTCCGGGCCTGGCGATGGACGTGAAGTTCACCGCCGGCATGATCGGCGCGCTCGACACGCAGCTGGTGTTCGAGTTCTTCCAGGGTTTCGTCAACCATGCGCTGGTCAGCCTGCATGTCGACAACCTGAAGGGCCACAACGCGCACCACCAGTGCGAGACGATCTTCAAGGCCTTCGGCCGCGCGATCCGCATGGCGATCACGCCCGATCCGCGCTCGGCCGGCGTGATTCCGTCGACCAAGGGATGCCTCTGACATGAGCCAAAGAACTGTCGCCGTCGTCGATTACGGCATGGGCAACCTGCGCTCGGTGTCGCAGGCGGTGATGCACGTCGCGCAGGGCTCCGGGCTGGAGGTGGTCGTCACCTCGCGCCCCGAGGAGGTGCGTGCCGCCGAGCGCGTGGTGCTGCCGGGCCAGGGCGCGATGCGCGACTGCATGCGCGAGCTGCACGACTCGGGCCTGAAGGACGCCGTGCTCGAAGCCGCCGCGACCAAGCCGCTGATGGGCGTGTGCGTCGGGATGCAGATGCTGCTCGACCACTCGGAGGAGCAGGACACGCCGGGCCTGGGGCTGATTCCGGGCCGGGTCATCCGCTTCCGCCTGGACGGGCGCCTGCAGCCCGACGGCAGCCGCTTCAAGGTGCCGCAGATGGGCTGGAACCGGGTGCGCCAGGTGGCGCACGACGGCGCGGTCCATCCGGTCTGGGCCGGCGTGCCCGACGGCGCCTGGTTCTACTTCGTGCACAGCTATCACGCCTGCCCGGCCGATGCGCGCCACGCCGCCGGCGAGACCGACTACGGCGACGCCTTTACCTGCGCGGTGGCCCGGGATAACATTTTCGCGACCCAGTTCCACCCGGAGAAGAGCGCCGACCACGGCCTGGCGCTCTACCGCAACTTCCTGTCCTGGAAGCCCTGAGCGGCGCCGACCGGCAACTCCCGCGCCTCCCTTCCTCATTCAACCGCAACCTCTGCGTTTCCAGCCATGCTGCTGATCCCGGCGATCGATCTCAAAGACGGCAAGTGTGTCCGCCTCAAACAGGGCGACATGAACGACTCCACCACCTTCGGGGACGATCCGTCCGTCATCGCGCGGCGCTGGCTCGACGCCGGCGGCCGCCGCCTGCACCTGGTCGACCTGAACGGCGCCTTCGCCGGCAAGCCGGTCAACGCCGGCGCGATCAAGTCCATCCTGGCCGAGGTGGGCGGCCGCATCCCGGTGCAGCTCGGCGGCGGCATCCGCGACCTCGACACCATCGAGCGCTACCTGGACGCCGGCATCAGCTACGTCATCATCGGCACCGCCGCGGTCAAGAACCCCGGCCTGCTGCGCGACGCCTGCGCCGCCTTCCCCGGCCACATCATCGTCGGCCTGGACGCCAAGGACGGCAAGGTCGCCACCGACGGCTGGAGCAAGCTGACCGGCCACGAGGTGGTCGATCTGGCCAAGAAGTTCGAGGACTACGGCGTCGAGAGCGTCATCTACACCGACATCGGCCGCGACGGCATGCTCTCGGGCATCAACATCGATGCGACCGTGCGCCTGGCGCAGGCGCTGAAGATCCCGGTGATCGCCTCCGGCGGCCTGTCCAACATCCAGGACATCGAGGCGCTGTGCGCGGTCGAGAAGGAAGGCGTCGAGGGCGTGATCTGCGGCCGCTCGATCTACACCGGCGACCTCGACTTCGCCGCCGGCCAGGCCCGCGCCGACGCGCTGGGCGGCGTGGCGGGCTGATTGCTGGCGCCATGAGCACCGAGGCGATGCCGCCGCGCTGGCAGCTGCGACTGGACAACTACGTCCGGGCGCTGCGGCAGCTGCAGTCGGCGGTGGCGCTGAGCCGGGAGCGTGCGCTCAGCGAGCTGGAGCAGCAGGGGCTGATCCAGGCCTTCGAGTTCACGCACGAGCTGTCCTGGAAGGTCATGAAGGACTACTTCGCCTACCAGGGGCAGACCGAGATCATGGGCTCGCGCGACGCCACCCGGGCCGCCTTCGCGGTGCAGCTGATCGAGGACGGCGAAGGCTGGATGGAGATGATCGTCAGCCGCAACCAGTCCTCGCACACCTACAACCGGGTGACGGCCGAGCTGCTGGTCGGGCGCATCACCTCGTGCTATGCCGACCTGTTCGCCGCATTCGCCCGGCGCATGGAAGGGCTGCGCAGTGCCGGTGCCTGAGGGCCCGGCCGACGAGTTCGGCCTGTCCGCACGCACGCTGGAGCGGCTGCGCACGGTGCTGTCGCGCTATCCGCAGGTCCGGCGTGCGCTGATCTACGGCTCGCGCGCGCTCGGCACCCACCGGCCCGGCTCCGACATCGACCTGACGCTCGACGCGCCGACCCTGTCGTTCTCCGACTTCCTGCGCCTCGAGCAGGAGATCGACGACCTGCTGCTTCCCTACCAGATGGACCTGTCCCGTCTGGCCGACATCGAGGACGGACCGCTGCGCGATCACATCGATCGCGCGGGCCGTCTGCTGTGGGCGCCGTCCGAGGCGCCTTCCTGCTGAGAGACTTTGCGCATGCTCGCCAAACGCATCATTCCCTGCCTGGACGTGACCGGCGGTCGTGTCGTCAAGGGCGTCAACTTCGTCGGCCTGCGCGACGCGGGCGATCCGGTGGACATCGCCGCGCGCTACAACGACCAGGGCGCCGACGAGCTGACCTTCCTCGACATCACCGCCACCAGCGACGGCCGCGACCTGATCCTGCACATCATCGAGGCGGTGGCCTCGCAGGTCTTCATCCCGCTGACGGTGGGCGGGGGGGTGCGCACGGTGGCCGACGTGCGCCGGCTGCTCAACGCCGGCGCCGACAAGGTGAGCTTCAACTCGGCGGCGGTGGCCAATCCGCAGGTGATCCGCGAGGCCAGCGACAAGTACGGCTCGCAGTGCATCGTCGTGGCGATCGACGCCAAGCGCCGGGTGGGCGAGGACCTCGCCGCCAAGGGCCCGGGCTGGGACGTCTACACCCATGGCGGGCGCAAGAACATGCACATCGACGCGGTGGCGTGGGCGGCGCAGATGGCGCAGATGGGCGCCGGCGAGATCCTGCTGACCAGCATGGACCGCGACGGCACCAAGATCGGCTTCGACCTGGAGCTGACCCGCGCGGTGGCGGACGCGGTGCCGGTGCCGGTGATCGCCTCGGGCGGCGTGGGCAACCTCGACCACCTGGCCGACGGCGTGCAGCAGGGCGGGGCGGATGCGGTGCTGGCCGCCAGCATCTTCCACTATGGCGACCACACCGTGGCCGAAGCCAAGCAGGTGATGGCCGCGCGCGGGATCCCGGTGCGGCTCTGAATGCTCAGTCCGGCGCGTCCTCGTCGGACGCGTAGCGATCCAGCACCGGCTGGAACCAGGGCGGGATCGCGTCGGTCTCCAGGCTCAGCGACTCGCCCGCGTCGGTGATCTCGGCCAGCAGCAGCCGGTCCTCTCCGGAGTTGTCGAAGACATAGGCGCGGCTGCTCTGGTCGATGGCCTGCGGCAGCAGGTCCAGCGAGCGGTGATAGCGCTCGCGGATCTTGTCCTGCGGCACCGGATGCCCGCCGCCGAGCACACGGTTGCGCACTCGCTCGACATTGATCTCCGGGTCGTCGGTGGCGACGAAGTACAGGTAGGTGCGGTAGCCGTGCGCGCGTGCCCGGGCCATGAAGTCCACCTTGTCGCGCGAGGACATGACCGTCTCGAAGGTGAAGGACTGGCCGCGCGCCAGCAGCCGGTGGCGGATGAAGTCCGACAGCACCGAGGCGTGGTAGGAGTTGACCTGCACCGCACCGAAGATCACGCGGCTGCCGTCGAGGCCCAGCCGGGCTGCGTCGGCGAGCAGCGCCGGATCGCGCGACAGCAGGGTCGAGGCGGCCATGAAGGCGTGCAGGCCCGCCAGGTCGGCCGCCCCCAGCGCGAAGTCGGCCAGGTCGAGGTGGCCGCGGCCGCGGATGGACTTCTCGATCTCGTCGGCGTTCACATAGACGCCCAGCCATTCGGGCCGCAGCGCCTCCTTGATGGTGCTCTTGCCCGAGCCGTTCGGGCCGGCGAAGACCCGCAGGCGCGGGACGTCCATGCTCAGCGTGGTGCCCGGCGCGTCAGCGTCATGCCTCGCCGGACCGGGATGCGCGCGGGCAGGCTGCGCAGCACATGACGCTCGCCGCTGGCGCGGGTCTCGACCAGCTGGCCGTCGACCGCCTCGATCACCCGTCCGGAGATCTGCAGCGCCTGCTGGCGGGCCTGCCTGACCGCCAGCTCGGCCAGTTCGGGAATGCGGGCTTCCGCCGCCTGCATCGCGGCTTCGTCGAGAACAACGATCGGAGGGGTCATCGCGGGCTCCTGTGATGCGCCGGATTGTCTCACGCGGTCCTGGCCGCGCTCAGACCAGGCCGTTGCGGATCGCGTAGACCGTCAGCTCGGAGTTGTTGGCCATGCCCAGCTTCTCCAGCACGCGCGCGCGGTAGACGCTGACGGTCTTGGGGCTGAGCGACAGCTCCTCGGCGATGTCGGACAGGCGCTTGCCGGAGGCGATCATCGTCAGCGTCTGCAGCTCGCGGTCGGAGAGCTTCTCGTGCGGCGCCTCGGGCGCGGGCGTGGTCAGGCTCTCGACCAGCATCTGCGCCATCTCGGCGGTGATGTACTTGCGTCCCTGCGCGACCATGCGCACGGCGGCCACGATCTGCGCCGGGTCGGCGCCCTTGTTGACATAGCCGTAGGCGCCGGCCCGCAGCGCGCGCAGCGCGTACTGGTCCTCCGGGTACATCGAGACGATCAGCACCCGGATCGGCGAGCCTTCGTCCTTGAGCACATGCAGCACGTCCAGGCCGCTGCGCCCGGGCATGCTGATGTCGAGCACCAGCACGTCGCAGGAGGTGCTGCGCAGCAGCGTGCGCAGCTCGCCGTATTCGCCGGCCTCGCCGACGATCTGCATGTCGGGCTGCTCGGCCAGCGTGTCGCGGATGCCACGGCGGATCAGCGCGTGGTCGTCGCACAGGATGACGCGGGTCATAGCGCTCCCCAGGTGGATGGATCGTGCGGACTGCCCAGGGGCAGGTCGATGTCGGTGTCGCCGGGACGCGAGCTGGTGCCGACCACGTCGAGCGGCACCGACAGGATCAGCGTCGTGCCGGTGGGCGAGCTGCTCAGGTCGATCCAGCCGCCGACGGTGTCGGCGCGCTCGTGCAGGCCGCGGATGCCGAAGGAGCGTTCCTTGCCGAGGTCCTGGTTCGACAGGCCGCGGCCGTTGTCGCTGATCTCCAGCGACAGCACGCCGGCGGCCACCGTCAGGTCGACCTGCACCCGGGTGGCGCGGGCGTGCTTGGAGATGTTGGTCAGCGCCTCCTGCGCGGTGCGATAGGCCACCAGCGGCACGCCCGGGGGCAGGCGCAGGTGGTCATGGCTGGTGCGGAAGGCGGTCATGATGCCGTTGCGGCGCTCGAAGCGCTGCGTCATCCACTGCAGCGCCGCCACCAGGCCCTGCTCGAGAATGGCCGGGCGCAGGTTGTGCATGATGCGCTGGCTGGCCTCGATCGCGTGGTTGACCGTCTCCAGCGCCTGCTGCGCGCGCTCGGCCATCGGGCCGTTGGGCGCGTGGCGCGCCAGCCAGGCCAGATCGAACTTGACCGCGGTCAGCGAGCCGCCGACGTCGTCGTGGATCTCGCGCGCGATGGCGGCGCGCTCCATCTCGATCGAGGTCTGCAGATGCTGCGCCAGCTCCGACAGGCGCTTGCGCGAGCGCGCCAGCTCCTCGTCGCTGCGCTTGCGCGCGCGCAGGCCCTCGCAGACCTCGACCGCATGCAGCAGCGCCGGCACCAGCCGGATCAGGTTGCTCTTGAGCAGGTAGTCGGAGGCGCCGTTGCGCATCGCCTCGACCGCGGTGTCCTCGCCGATCTCGCCGGAGACCAGGATGAAGGGCAGCAGCGGATCGCGCTCGCGCAGCAGCTCCAGCGCCACCAGGCCGGAGAAGCCCGGCAGGTTGTAGTCGGAGATCACCGCGTCCCAGCGCTGCTCCAGCGCGGCCAGGAAGGCGCCCTCGGTGTCGATGCGCTGCATCGACGGCTCGATGCCGCCGCGGCGCAGGTGCGCCAGCACCAGCTGGTGATCCAGCTCCGAATCTTCCAGATGGAGCAGGCGCAGGCGGCGCGGCTGGGCGGTGCGGGGCATGGGCGGTCGGGCGGAGGCGGGAGGGGCGGGCAACGCTTTTTCACATGTGAGGAACTGAGCCGGATTTTGATGCGTGATCCCGGCACCGGTGACAGGGGCGATTGAGAAAAATTGATGCAATCGACACCCGTTCTGTGTCCATCAACAGCGCCGAGCCGCTGCCGGAGAGATTCATGCCATCCATCCTCGCTGTCGACGATTCCCCTTCCATGCGCCAGATGGTCCAGTTCACGCTCAAGAGCGCCGGCTATCAGGTCGTCGAGGCGGTCGACGGAGTCGACGCCTGGGAGAAGGCGGGACGCCAGCATTTCGATCTGGTGCTGACCGACCAGAACATGCCCCGCATGGACGGGACCTCGCTGACGCGAAAGCTGCGCGAGACCTCCCAGTACAAGACCACGCCGATCCTGATCCTGACGACCGAGTCCGGTGACGACATGAAGCTCGCGGGCAAGGATGCCGGCGCGACCGGCTGGCTGGTCAAGCCCTTCGACTCGATGAAGCTGCTGCAGGTGATCCGCATGGTCATCCGCTGAGCCGGGGCAGGTGCGCCGCCTGACCCCGCCCCGACCCTGATCCCGACGGCCCCGCGCGGGCCGATCTCCCCGATCTCTCCGTCCTGCCCGATCCGGACCCGAGCGACCCGCCCCGCGCGGTCGCGCCGGTCGGCCGGACCCGGCTCACCGAGGAAGCCCCGACACCATGGCCGATCGACTCTCCCAAGGCTCCGCCTCCTCGCGTTCCAGCGACGGCGGCCTCGACCTGCAGCAGTTCCACCAGACCTTCTTCGAGGAGGCGGCGGAGAACCTTCAGAGCATGGAGCAGCTGCTGCTCGCGCTCGATCCGGCCGCGGTCGACGACGAGACGCTCAACGCGATCTTCCGCGTCGCGCACTCGATCAAGGGCGGTGCGGCCACCTTCGGCTTCACCGCGGTGGCCACGCTGGCGCACGAGATGGAGACGCTGCTCGACCGGCTGCGTCGCCACGAGCTGTCGCCGACGCCGCCGATGGTCGACGTGCTGCTGCGCGGCGGCGACGCGCTGTGGGGGCTGCTGTCCTTCCAGCAGGGCCTGACCGACGAGGCGCCGGAGACCGGTCCGCTGGTGGCGGAGATCCGCAAGCTCGCCAGCCTGGACAGCGCCTCGGCGCAGGCGGCCGCGGCGCCGGCCCCGGCGGCCAGCGCCGCTCCGGCGCCCGCGCCGAAGCCGGCGGGCTCGCGCGAGCTGGAGGTGCGCATCGGGCCGCTGGAGCTGCCGCAGACCGCCAGCCACCTGCACGAGCTCTTCGAGGAGATCCCGGGCATCGGCGAGATGAAGCCGCTGGACTTCGGCGAGCCGGTCGACGGCATGCGCCGCTTCACCGTCATCACCAACTGCACCGACAACGAGCTGCTCGACCTGTTCAGCTTCCATGTCGACCGCAAGCTGGTCCATCTGATGGAGTCCGGCCCGGGCTTCGGCTTCTACGACGGCAATCCGGGCGTGCCGGCCCTCGAGCCGGAACCGGCGCCGGCCGTCATGGCGGCCGCGGCGGCCGCTCCGGCCGGCTCGGGCGGCGGGGCGCCGGCGGCCTCCTCGGCGGCACCGGCGGCCCCGGCCGCGCCGGCCAAGGGCGGCGGCGGCAACCGCGCGCCGGCCGCGCCGGATGCGGCGACGCTGCGCGTCTCGGTCGAGAAGGTCGACCAGCTGATCAACCTCGTCGGCGAGCTGGTCATCACGCAGGCGATGCTGATCCAGGGCAGCCGCTCGCTCGACCCGGTGGTGCACCAGTCGCTGGTCAGCGCGATCAACCTGATGGAGCGCAACTCGCGCGACCTGCAGGACGCGGTGATGTCGATCCGCATGATTCCGATGTCGGCGGTCTTCAGCCGCTTCCCGCGCATGCTGCGCGACCTCTCGGGCAAGCTGGGCAAGCAGGTCGAGCTGGTCACGCACGGCGAGGCCACCGAGCTGGACAAGGGCCTGATCGAGAAGATCACCGATCCGCTGACCCACCTGGTGCGCAACTCCTGCGACCACGGCATCGAGCTGCCGCAGGCGCGGGTGCAGGCCGGCAAGCCGGCGGTGGGCACGATCACGCTGTCGGCCTGGCACCAGGGCGGCTCGGTGGTGATCGAGGTGCGCGACGACGGCAAGGGCCTGTCGCGCGAGAAGCTGATCTCCAAGGCGCTCGAGCGCGGCCTGCAGGCCTCCGACTCGATGACGGACGCCCAGGTCTGGAACCTGATCTTCGAGCCGGGCTTCTCGACCGCCGAGCAGGTCACCGACGTGTCCGGCCGCGGCGTCGGCATGGACGTGGTGAAGAAGAACATTCTCGGCCTGGGCGGGCGGGTCGACATCGAGTCGGCGCCGGGCTGCGGCATGAGCGTGAAGGTGCGCCTGCCGCTGACGCTGGCGATCATGGACGGCATGAGCGTGGCCGTCGGCGACGAGGTCTACATCCTGCCGCTGGGCTCGGTGGTCGAGAGCGACCTGATCGGGCCGGACCGCATCCGCTCGCTGGGCAACAACAACCGCGTCGCCAAGGTGCGCGAGGAATACCTGCCGGTGGTCGACCTGGCCGGGCACTTCGGCGTCTGGCGCGACGAGCCGGCGGCCCAGCCGATCATGGTCATCGTCGAGTCGGAAGGCTCGCGCGCGGCGCTGATCGTCGACGAGCTGATCGGCCAGCAGCAGGTCGTGGTGAAGAACCTCGAGACCCACTACAAGCGCATCCCGCATGTCTCGGGCGCGACGATCCTCGGCAACGGCCGGGTCGCGCTGATCCTCGACATCGCCACGCTGGTGCAGGCCCGCTGAGGCCGTCGCCACCCCAACGCACGCAGCACGTCAGGAAGGACAAGCGATGCAGGACCTGTTCTGGAATTTCACCATCCGGCTGCGCATGGCCGCCGCGGTGGCCATGCTGGTCGGGCTGTTCGCCGTGATCGGCGCGATGGTCTGGGCCGAGGCGGACCGGCTGGTGATCCTCGGCACGATGGCCGCGATGCTGGCGGTGGTCGTGCCGCTGACGCTGATCAACTCGGCGTCGATCGTCGCGCCGATCGCGCGCGCACGCCAGCTCGCCGACGCGATCACCCAGGGCGACCTCGGAACCCGCCTGCAGGTGCGCGGCGACGACGAGGCCGCGCAGCTGCTGCGCGCGCTGCTGAGCATGCAGGACGCGGTGGGCGCCATCGTCAGCCGCATCCGCGACTCCACCGAGGCGGTCGGCACCGCCAGCACCCAGATCGCCGCCGGCAACCAGGAGCTGTCGATGCGCACCGAGCAGACCGCCGGCTCGCTGCAGCAGACCGCCAGCTCGATGGAGCAGCTCACCGAGACGGTGCGCCAGACCGCCGACTCCGCCCAGCTCGCCAACGACCTGGCCAACCAGGCCTCCGGTGCGGCGCAGCGCGGCGGCGACGTGATGACCCAGGTCGTCAGCAACATGGAGGAGATCAGCGCCTCCAGCCGCAAGATCGCCGAGATCATCGGCGTGATCGACGGCATCGCCTTCCAGACCAACATCCTGGCGCTGAACGCGGCGGTCGAGGCCGCACGGGCCGGCGAGCAGGGCCGCGGCTTCGCGGTCGTCGCCGGCGAGGTGCGCAACCTCGCGCAGCGCAGCGCGCATGCGGCCAAGGAGATCAAGGCGCTGATCAGCGCCAGCGTCGACAAGGTCGGTGCCGGCACGCACCTGGTCCATGACGCGGGCCGCGCGATGAACGACATCGTCGGCGGCGTGCAGCGCGTCAGCGACCTGATCAGCGAGATCACCGCCTCGACCAGCGAGCAGAGCACCGAGCTCGGCCGCGTCAGCGCCGCGGTCAGCCAGCTCGACCAGATGACGCAGCAGAACGCCGCGCTGGTCGAGGAGAGCGCTGCCGCCGCCGACAGCCTGCGCACCCAGGCCGCCGCGCTGGCCTCCGGCATCAAGAGCTTCCAGGTCGGCTCGGGCGCCAGCCTGGCCGGCCCGACCCGCGCGGCGGTGCGCAAGGCGTCTTCCGGCAGCGCAGCGGCCGCGGCCCCGAAGCCGGCCGCGCCGAAGCCTGTGCCGGCCCCCGCGCCCCGTCCGGTCGCCAAGGCCCCGGCTCCGGCCGAGTCGACGCGCTCGCCGTCGCCGGCCCCCGCGCCGGTGGCCGAGAATGTCTCGACCGAGCAGTGGGAATCGTTCTGACGCGCTCTGCCGCCGTCAGTCCTGCGCCGCCCGCCTCAGTGTCTCGCTGACCGGGCGGCGCAGCACATCGCGCAGGCCCCACCAGCCTGCCAGCAGTGCCAGCGCCGCGCCGGCGGCCGTGCCCGCCAGCGGCACCCACGGCGACGGGCGCCAGTCGAAGCCGAAGACCTGCCGCGCCAGCAGCGCCGCGACGATCGCCGCCGCCAGCGCGGCCAGCAGCCCCGCCAGCGCGCCGACGCCGAGCAGCTCGGCGCGCTGCACCCGGCGCAGCAGCGCCGAGCCCGCCCCCATCGCGCGCAGCAGCGCGAACTCGCGCGCCCGCGACTCGCGCGTCGCGCTGACCGCGGCGAACAGCACCAGCAGCCCGGCCGCCAGCGTGAAGCCGAACAGGAACTCGACCGCGCGGATCACCTGGCCCAGCACCTTCTGCACCTGCGCGATCTGCACCGACACGTCGACCGACGTGATGCTGGGAAAGTCGCGCGCCAGCCGTGCGTCGAAGCCCGGCGTGGCCGGCGCGCGCAGCGCCGAGATGTAGGTCGCCGGCAGCTCCGGCATCGCCGCGCGCGGGAACATCACGAAGAAGTTCACCCGCATCGAGCCCCAGTCGACCTGGCGCAGGCTGGTGATGCGGGCCTCGACCGCGGTGCCGGCGACGTCGAAGCGCAGGCGGTCGCCGAGCTTCAGGCCGAGCGTGCGCGCCAGGCCTTCCTCGACGCTCAGGCCGTCGGCCTCGTCGGGCTGCCAGCGTCCCGCCACCAGGCGGTTGTGGCCGGGCAGCCGCGCGTCATGGCTGAGGTTGAACTCGCGCTCGACCAGGCGCTGCGCCCGGCCGTCGGCGTACTGCTGCGGCGTGACCTCGCGGCCGTTGATCGCGGTCAGCCGGCCGCGGATCATCGGGTACCAGTCGTAGGCGCGCACGCCGCTCTCGGCGAGCGTGCGGCGGAAGTCGTCGGCCTGCTCGGGCAGGATGTTGATGACGAAGCGGTCGGGCGCATCGGCCGGGGTGGCGGCACGCCAGCTGTCGACCAGATCGGTGCGCAGCAGCACCAGGACGGTCAGCGCCATCAGCCCGATCGCCAGCGCGCTCACCTGCAGCACCGCCAGCGCCGGCCGCGCGGCGATCTGTCGCGTCGCCAGCGCCAGCCAGCGCGGCGCGCCGGTGTCGGGCACCAGCCGGCGCAGCAGCCGCACCGCCAGCCAGGCGGCGGCGGCGAACACCGCCCAGGCCGCGGCGAAGCCGCCGACGGCGATGCCTCCGAGCTTCAGGTCGCCGCCGGCGAGCACCAGCAGCGCCGCGTAGCCGGCCAGCCCGGTGCCGAGCACGCCGACCGAGGCGGGCTTCAGTCCGCCCAGGTCGCGGCGCATCACCCGCAGCGGCGGCACCTGCGCCAGCTGCAGCACCGGCGGCAGGCCGAAGGCGGCCAGCAGCACCATGCCGACCGACAGCCCGAACAGGCCGGGTCCGGCGCCGGGCGGCGGCAGGTCGGCCTCGACCAGGCCGGCGAGCAGCCGCACGAAGACCTCATGCACCGCCAGGCCGCCCAGCACGCCGATCAGGCTGGCCGCCAGGCCGACGAGCAGCAGCTCCAGCCCGTAGACCGAGGCGATGCGCCGCTGCGACAGGCCCAGCACCCGCAGCATCGCGCAGGCGTCCAGATGCCGGGCGGCGAAGCCGCGCGCGGCGATGCCCACCGCCACCGCCGCCAGCAGCGCCGCCAGCACCGCCACCAGCTGCAGGAAGCGGCCGGCGCGGTCCAGCGCCTCGCGCATTTCCGGGCGCGCGTTGTCGAGCGACTCGATGCGCGCGCCGCGCTGGCGCGTGGCGGCGATGCGCTCCTCGGCCCAGGCGACGAAGCCGCGCACGGCGGTCTGGCGGCGCTCGCCGGCCGGCGCGGCGACCGCCAGCCTCCAGCTCACCCGGCTGGCGGGCTGGATCAGGCCGGTGGCCTCCAGGTCGGCCTCGGCCAGCATCACCCGCGGCGCGAAGCTCATGAAGCCGGCGTCGCGGTCCGGCTCGGCCAGCAGCACCGCGCCGATGCGCAGCCCGGCGTCGCCCAGCATCAGCGTCTGGCCGACCTTCAGCCCCAGCGCGTCGAGCACCGCCGCGTCGACCCAGGTCTCGCCGGCGGCCGGGCCGTGCACGACCGCTCGGCCGGCCTCGCCGTCGCGCCGGGCGATGCGCAGCTGGCCGCGCAGCGGATAGTCCGACGACACCGCCTTGACCGAGACCAGCCGGGTCGCGCCGCCCAGCGCGTCGGGCGCGCGCGCCATGCTCGGAAAGCGCGCGCTGCGCGCCACCCGCAGTCCCATGCGCCGCGCGGTCTGGCCGAACTCGGCCGGCAGCGGCTGGTCGCTGGCGATGACCGCGTCGCCGCCGAGCAGCGTCTGCGCGTCGCGTGCCAGGCCGGCGGCGAGCCGGTCGGCGAAGAAGCCGACCGCGCAGATCGCCGCCACCGCCAGCGCCACCGCCACCAGCATCAGCCGCAGCTCGCCGGCGCGCAGGTCGCGCCGCAGCTGGCGCCAGGCCAGCGTCAGCACCGAGGGCGGGCGGGGCGGCGGGGCGGTCCCGGGGCGGGCGGGCAGGGCAGTGGCGCTCATGGCGCCCGACCATACACCAGCGCCGTCGGCGCTTCAGAACGCAGCATGCAAAGTCGCAGAACGCGCCAGGGCGGCCGAGGTGCTTCAATGGATCCACCATGAACACCCCGCTGCCCACCCTCTACCTGTCCCACGGCTCGCCGATGATCGCGATCGAAGACTCGCCGGCGGCGCGCTTTCTCGACCGGCTCGGCCCGGTCATCGAGCGCACCTTCGGCCGGCCGCGCGCGGCGCTGGTGGTCTCGCCGCACTCGTCGACCCGCCAGCCCTTCGTGCTGGCCGGCGCGCGCCACGAGGCGATCCACGACTTCGGCGGCTTTCCCGCGGCGCTGTACGAGCAGCGCTACGACGTCGCCGGCGATCCGGCGCTGGCGCGCCAGGCCTCGCGCCTGCTGACCGAGGCCAGCATCGCCGCGCCGGCGGTCGAGGCCGACGGGCTCGACCACGGCATCTGGACGGTGATGAAGCGCGCCTGGCCGGGCGCCGAGGTGCCGGTGGTGCCGCTGACGCTGGTGCCGACGGCCTCGCCGGCGCAGCAGTGGGCAGTCGGCGCGGCGCTGGCGCCGCTGGCCGCCGAGGGCGTGCTGGTGATCGGCAGCGGCGCGATGACGCACAACCTGCACCGCTTCTTCGGCCTGCGCGGCCAGACCGAGGGCACCGCGCCCGATGTCGCCGCCTTCCAGGGCTGGGTGCGCGACCGCGCGGCCGCGCGCGACTGGCCGGCGCTGTTCGACTACCGCCGCCAGGCGCCCTCGGCCGCGCAGCAGCACCCGACCGACGAGCACTGGCTGCCGTTCTATGTCGCGGCCGGCGCCGGGGGCGACACCGCCGGCGTGCGCATCCACGACAGCGTCGACGCCGGCGTGCTGGCGATGGACGGCTACGCCTTCGGCCCGCAGGCCGAGCGGCTCAACCAGGCGCTGCAGGCCGCCTGAGCGGCGATCCGGCCCGATCCAGATCAGGCCGGGTTGTCCAGATCGATGAAGCGGTGCTGCAGGCCGAACTCGGCCGCGAGCCGCGCGCCCAGCGCCTGCGCGCCGTAGCGCTCGGTGGCGTGGTGGCCGCAGGCGAGAAAGGCGCAGCCCGTCTCGCGCGCGATGTGCGCCTGCGGCTCGGAGATCTCGCCGGTCAGGTAGACGTCGGCGCCGGCGGCGATCGCCGCCTCGAAGTAGCCCTGGGCGCCGCCGGTGCACCAGGCCACCCGCCGCACCGGCCGGCCGTCGCCGGGCGCGACGACGGGCACGCGGCCCAGCGTGGCCTGCACGCGTGCCGTCAGGGCCTCGAGCGTGCAGGGTCCGTCGGCCGGCACGCCGATCAGCCCGAGCGCCCTGTCGCCGAAGCTGCCCTCGACCGCCAGGCCCAGCTCGGCGCCGAGCCGGGCGTTGTTGCCGACCTCCGGGTGCGCGTCCAGCGGCAGGTGGTAGGCGTAGAGGCTGATGTCGTGCGCCAGCAGCGCCGCCAGCCGGCGCTTCATCCAGCCGGTGACCCGGCCGTCCTGGCCGCGCCAGAACAGGCCGTGGTGCACGACGATCGCGTCGGCGCCGTCGGCCGCGGCGGCCTCGATCAGCGCCAGGCTGGCGGTCACGCCGCTGACGATGCGGCGCACGCGCGCGCGTCCCTCGACCTGCAGGCCGTTGGGACCATAATCCGAAAAACGTCCGCTCTCGAGCAGCCGGTCCATCCAGCCTGCGAGCGTGTCGCGGTCCGCGCCCCCGCCGTCGTCGGTCCTCAGGTCCTCAGTCACTCTTTCCATCTCCGGTTGTCCGTTCATGCGCAGGCTCTGGCTCATATTCTCGCAGGCCGTCACGGTGGCGCTGGCCGCCGTCTTCGTGCTGGCCACGCTCAAGCCGCAGTGGCTGGGCGGGCGTCCGGGCAGTGCTCCGGTGCAGTTCAGCATCACGCAGGCGGCGCCGCTGCCGCTGGCCTCCGCCTCGGGCACGCCGGGCAGCTACGCGCCGGCGGCGCGCCGGGCCTCGCCGTCGGTGGTCAGCGTGATGGTGTCGGCGGCGTCCGACGGCGAGGGCGCGCGTGCGGGCAACGACCTGCGCCGCTACTTCGGCGACCAGGAGGGCGGCGGGGGCGCGGGCAGCGGCTCGGCCGTCATCGTCTCGGCCGACGGCTACCTGCTGACGAACAACCATGTGGTCGAGAGCGCCGGCCAGATCGAGATCGGCCTGGCCGACGGCCGCCGCGTCGCGGCCAAGGTCGTCGGCACCGATCCGGACAGCGACCTGGCGGTGCTGAAGGTGCCGCTGGCCGGCCTGCCGGCGATCACCTTCGGCGACGCCGACGCGCTGCAGGTCGGCGACATCGTGCTGGCGATCGGCAACCCGTTCAACGTCGGCCAGACGGTGACCTCGGGCATCGTCAGCGCGGTCGGCCGCACCGGGCTCGGGCTCAACACCTTCGAGAACTTCATCCAGACCGACGCGGCGATCAACCCCGGCAACTCCGGCGGCGCGCTGGTCGACATCAGCGGCCAGCTGCTGGGCATCAACACCGCGATCTACTCGCGCTCGGGCGGGAGCATGGGCATCGGCTTCGCCATTCCGGTCACGACCGCGCGCCAGGTGATGGAGGGCCTGATCTCCGAGGGCGTCGTCACGCGCGGCTGGATCGGCGTGCAGCCCAGCGACCTGACGCCGGACATGGCCGAGTCCTTCCAGCTCCGCGTCGATCACGGCGTGCTGATCACCGGCGTGCTGCAGGACGGCCCGGCCAGCGCCGCGGGCATGCAGCCCGGCGACGTGGTGCTGCGCGTCGGCCAGACCGAGGTGGCCAACACCGCGCAGCTGCTCAACGCGGTGGCCTCGCTGCGGCCGCAGACCCAGGCGGTGGTGCGGGTGCAGCGCGGCGAGCAGACGCTGGACCTGACCGTCAAGGTCGCGCAGCGACCGAAGGCCAAGGTGCAGCGCCGGCAGTGAGGCGCGGGGCGCTCAGGCGTCGGTCCTGCCGGAGGAGCCGCCGTCCTCGTCCGGGGCGGCCGAGTACGTCATGAAGAAGCCCGAGGCCCAGATGCCGACCTCGTAGAGCATGCCCATCGGGATCAGCAGCGCGATCATCGACACCGCGTCCGGCGGCGTGACCATGCCCGCCACCGCCGCGGCGGCGACCCAGAAGTAGCGGCGGAACTCGCGCAGCTGTGCCACCTCGACGATGCCCAGGCGGGTCAGCACGACCACCGCCACCGGCACCTCGAAGGCCACGCCGAAGGCGATGAACATCGTCAGCACGAAGTCGAGGTAGGCCTCGATGTCCGGGCTGACGGCCACCGAGGCCGGCGCCATCTTCTGGATCGCCGGGAAGGCCTGGCCGAACACGAAGAAGTAGCAGAAGGCCACGCCGAGGTAGAACAGGATCGTGCTGCTGGCCACCAGCGGCAGCACCAGCCGGCGCTCGTGGCGGTACAGGCCGGGCGCGACGAAGGCCCAGACCTGGTGCAGCACCCAGGGCAGCGCCACGCCGAGCGCCACCAGCAGCGTCACCTTGATCGGGATCAGGAAGGGCGAGACGACGCCGACGGCGATCATCTTCGAGCCTTCGGGCAGCGACTTCACCAGCGGCATCGCCAGCAGGTCGTAGACATGCGACGGGCCGGGATAGAAGCACAGCAGCGCGAAGATCGCCGCGACGCCGTAGATGGCGTGCAGCAGGCGGTCGCGCAGCTCGATCAGGTGGCTGACGAAGGGCGCCTCGGTCCCGGCGAGCTCGTCGGGTTGGTGATCAGGGCTCGAACTCACGATGGGGGCGGAGAGGCGATGGAGGAAGGATCCCGGCGACGGGGCCGGGAGTCGGGGTCAGCCGCGGCGCGGCGGACGGAAGCGGGCGACACGCGCGGCACCGGACTGCACATGGCGGCGCACGCCTTCGCGCTGCTTGTACCACTGCGGGGTGGCCGAGCGCTTGATGCGCCAGTTCTTGCGCACCGGCACCGGGCCGGGCACCGCCGGGCTGCTGTCCCAGCTGTAGGGCTCGTAGGTCGGAGCGGGCTCGTCGTGGCCGTCGCTGCCGGAGCCCAGCGCGGCATTGACCTGGCCGGTGGCCTCGTCGAGGCCGCGGCTGACGGACTGGCCGACGTCGCGGGCGGCCGTCTCGAACTCGCGGCGGACCTTGTTCAGCTCCTCGAGCTCGATCGAGCGGTTGACCTCGGCCTTGACGTCGGCGACGTAGCGCTGCGCGCGGCCGAGCAGCGTGCCCGCCATGCGCGCCACGCGCGGCAGCCGCTCCGGGCCGATCACGATCAGCGCGATGCCGGCCACCAGCATCAGCTTCGAAATGCCTATGTCGAGCATGCGGCGCGTCCCTGCGGGATCACTGCTTGGTCTTGGCCTCGACGTCGATCGCCTGGCTGTTGTCGACGCGCTTCTCGGCGACCTGGGCCGGGCTGCCTTCGGCCGGCTTGTCGCCGTCCTTCATGCCATCCTTGAAGCCCTTGACCGCCGAGCCGAGGTCGGAGCCGATGTTCTTGAGCTTCTTCGTGCCGAAGATCAGCACGATGATGACGAGGAAGATGATCAGGTGCGTGGTGGACAGTCCCATGGGGGTGCTCCGTGTCGGGTTCGGTGGGTGGCGCGGCGGATGCGGCCGGATTCTAGGTGGGGGCGCTCAGCCCTGTTTCCAGGGGCGCGGGCCGCCCATCACGTGCATGTGGAGGTGGTAGACCTCCTGGCCGCCGTCCGGGCCGGTGTTGACCACGGTGCGGAAGCCGTTGTCGGCGCCGTGCTCGCGCGCCAGCTTCGGCGCCAGCAGCGCCATGCGCCCCAGCAGCGCCTGGTGGCGCGGCTCGGCGTCGGCCAGCGTGGCGATGTGCTCGCGCGGGATGATCAGCAGGTGCACCGGCGCGGCCGGGCGGATGTCCTTGAAGGCGATCAGCTCGTCGTCCTCGTGGACCTTCTGGGCGGGGATCTCGCCGGCGGCGATGCGGCAGAAGATGCAGTTCGGGTCGTGGCTCATGGCGGCAGCTCCGGCTAGGCGTGCGTCGATGCGTGAAAGGGGGCGGTGCGGCTCAGCGCGGCCGGCTGGCGAACTCGGCCAGGCCCGACAGGCCCTCGCGGCGCTCGAGCTCGGCGATCACCTGCGCGGGCGTCAGGCCGAACTGCGCCAGCGCGACGATGCTGTGGAACCACAGGTCGGCGACCTCGTAGACGATCTTGGCCGGGTCGCCGTCCTTGGCGGCGATGACCACCTCGGTGGCCTCCTCGCCGACCTTCTTCAGGATGGTGTCGGTGCCCTTGTGGAACAGGCGCGCGACATAGCTCCTGTCGGGGTCGCCGCCGCGGCGCGAGGCGATCACCTCGGCCAGTCGGGCCAGGCTGTCGGTCGAGGAGAGGGCGGCGGCGGGAGAGGCGTCGGTCATCGGGGCGGGGGCGCTGGCGCTCATGAGCGGTAGATGGTGGCGGGATCCTTCAGGACCGGGTCGACGGCCTGCCAGGTGGGCTGGCCGTCGGCGCCGGTGCGCAGCTCCTCGAAGAAGCAGGAATGGCGGCCGGTGTGGCAGGCGATGCCTGGCTCGTGGCCGAGCTGCGTGATGCGCAGCAGCACCACGTCCTGGTCGCAGTCGATGCGGATCGAATGCACCTTCTGCACATGGCCCGATTCCTCGCCCTTGTGCCAGAGGCGCTGGCGCGAGCGGCTCCAGTAGACCGCCTCGCCGAGCTCGGCGGTGCGCGCCAGCGCCTCGCGGTTCATCCACGCGAACATCAGCACGTCGCCGCTGTCCTTCTCCTGCGCGATCACCGGCACGAGGCCGTCGGCAGTCCAGGTGATTCTTTCCAGCCAGTCCATGGCCGTGGAGTGTAGCAACGTCGATCCGGCGCCGATGGCGGCCGCCGCGGTGCGGTCGATTGTTACAAAAGGTGCGCGATGGTGCGGTATTGGGCCGATCGGCCATGGCCGCGGGCACCTACCGTGTGCAGGCCTGGCGGGGTGTGCAGTTCCTATCCGGCAGTCCGTCCGAGCGACGGATCCGGGGCAGCGGACTGGGCATGGCCGAGCAGGCCTGCCGCACGAGATGAACTGCCATTGCCCGAGGCCCAGATGACGCTGTCGCGAGTTCCTTCCGCCCCCCTTTCCGTCGTGCCTGCCCTGCTGCTGGCCGGCCTGCTGTCCGGGGCGCATGCGCAGACGGCGCCGACCGGCGGGGAACTGCTGCGGGAAGCCGAGAAGACGGCGCCGCGTCCGGCGGCGCCGACGCTGCCCGAGCCGGCCCGGCCGGCCCCGGTCGACGACGGCGCCGGGGCGGCCGTGCTGGTGCGCTCGTTCCGCATCGAGGGCGCCCGGCTGGTCGACGAGGCCGAGCTGCAGGCGCTGCTGCAGCCCTGGATCGGCACCCGCGCCGGCATGGCCTCGCTGCGCCGCGCCGCCGATGCGCTGGCCGAGCTCTACCGCGAGCGCGGCTACCTGGCCCGCGCCTGGCTGCCCGAGCAGGAGATCCGCGACGGCGTGGTGCGCCTGCGCGTCGTGGAGGGGCGGCTGGCGGATCTGCGCATCGAGCGCACGCAGGCCGAGCGCGCGCTGCCCGACGAGACCCTGCGCGCGATGATGTTCGCGCGCCAGCAGCCGGGCGAGCCGGTGCGGCCGGACGATCTGCAGCGCGCCGTCGCGCTGCTCGACGAGATGCCCGGCATGCACGCGGCCTCGGTGCTGGAGCCCGGCGAGCGCGAGGGCGAGTCGCGCATCATCCTGGCGGTGACCGGCGCGCCGCTGCTGTCGGGCAGCATGCAGCTCGACAACGCCGGCGCGCGGGCCACCGGCGAGGCCCGGGCGACGCTGAACCTGTCGCTCAACGCACCGCTGGCCCGGGGCGACCAGTGGCAGTTCTCGGGCAACCTCAGCGAGCACTCGCGCTATGCCCGGCTGGGCGCGTCGATGCCGCTCGGTGCGGACGGCCTGCGCGTCGGCGTCGCGGCCTCGGCGCTGGACTACGCCTACACCCTCGGCGCGGTCGGCTATGACGGCGATGTCGCCACGACCTCGGCCACCGTGTCCTGGCCGGTGCTGCGGCGCGCGGCCCGCAACCTGACGCTGTCGGCGACGGCCGAGACGAAGCGCTTCCGCAATGCGGTCGCCGGCACCCCGCTGAGCGACAAGTCGGTCGACAAGGTGTCGCTGGCGCTGCAGGGCGACCGCCAGGACGCCTGGGGCGGCGGTGGCGTGTTCATGGGCTCGCTGCAGATCGATGGCGGCCGCCTGGACCTGTCGGGCAATGCGGCCGACCTGGCCGCCGACCAGATCGCCGGCGGCCCCGGCCGCGACGGGCATTTCGCGAAGCTCGTGGCGACGCTGTCGCGGCTGCAGCGCCTGAGCGCCACGCAGACGCTCACGGTCACCGCGACGGCGCAGGCGGCCCGCCGCAACCTCGACTCCTCCGAGAAGCTCCAGCTCACCGGACCGCAGGGCGTGCGGGCCTATGGCGTGTCCGAGCCCAGCGTGGACCGGGGCGTGCTGCTGTGCGTGGACTGGCGCCTGCAGCTGCGCCCGGGCTGGTTCGCGGGCGTATTCCATGACGAGGCCCGCGGCTGGCGCGACGCGAACGAGAACGCCTCGAGCAGCACGCCGAACCGGCTGATCCTGCGCGGCACCGGCCTGTCGCTGTCCTGGGATGCGCCGGGAGACATCCAGGTCCGCGCCAGCGTGGCCTGGCGCGACACCGCCAATCCGGCCCGCAGCCCGGCCACCGGCCAGGACGCCGACGGCACGCGCCGCCACACGCGACTGCTGGTCACGGCCGCCCGGGCCTTCTGATTCTTCCGCTTCCCCCGTTTCCCCCCATTTCCCCGCTTGCAGTGCAGAGGTAGAGAACATGAAGAACCGCGGACCTGGTGCGATCAATCGCGTGTACCGGCTGGTCTGGAACGAGGCGACCGGCACCCATGTGGCGGTGGCGGAGCACTGCAGCGGTCGCGGCAAGGGGCGCTCGGGCATGGCGCGCCTCCTGCTGGCGGCGACGCTGACGGGGGCGGCGGCGCTGCCGGCGCAGGCTGCGCCGCCCGCCGCGGGGGCGCTGCCGCAGGGCGGGGTGACGGTGCAGGGTCAGGCGCAGTGGACCCAGTCGGGCAGCCGGCTGCAGGTCGACCAGGGCTCGTCGCGCGCGGCGATCGACTGGCAGCGCTTCGACATCGGCAGCCAGGCCGAGGTGCGCTTCAACCAGCCCTCGTCGTCGGCGGTGATGCTGAACCGGGTGACCGGCGCCGATCCCTCGCAGATCTTCGGCCGCCTGAGCGCCAACGGGCAGGTGCTGATGGTCAACCCGAACGGCATCGTCTTCGGCAAGGGCTCGCAGGTCGACGTGGGCGGGCTGGTGGCCTCGACGCTGAATCTCTCCGACGCCGACTTCATGGCCGGGCGGCTGCGCTTCACCCGCGGCGCGGGCAGCGCCGGCGTGATCAACGAGGGCGAGCTGAGGGCGGCCGACGGCGGCTATGTCGCGCTGCTGGCGCCCGAGGTGCGCAACCAGGGCCTGGTGCGTGCGCGGCTCGGCACGGTGGCGCTGGCCGGCGGCGACGCGGTCACGCTGGACCTGCAGGGCGATCGCCTGCTGGGCGTGCGCGTCGATCCGGCGACGCTGCGCACGCTGGTCGAGAACGGCCAGGCCATCGAGGCCGAGGGCGGCCAGGTGATCCTGGCGGCCGGGGCCGCGCGGCAGCTGCAGCAGCAGGCGGTGGCCGGCGCGGGCGGTGCCAGCGAGCTGGTCGAGCGCGACGGCGTGGTGCGTCTGGTCGTCAACACCGGCCGCATCGGCGCGGCCGGCGGCCAGGTGACGGTGCAGGGCGGCCAGGTCGACCTGGGCGGAAGCATCGCGGCCCGCGACGGCGGCACGGTGCGCATCGAGGCGGCCTATGTCGGCCAGTCCGGCTCGATCGACGTCTCCTCGTCGCAGGCCGCCGGCGGCACCGTGCAGGTCGGGGCCGACACGGTGGTGCAGACGGCCGGAGCGCAGGTGCTCGCCGAGGGCGCGACCGCGGGCGGCACGGTGCGGATCGCCGGCCCCACCGGCGGCGCGGCCGGCTCGATCCTCTATTCCTCGGCGACGCTGAGCGCGCGCGGCACCGGCGAGGGCGCCCGCGGCGGTGCCATCGACCTGACGGCCGCCAGCGTGCAGCTGCGTGCCGCCACCGTCGACGCCAGCGGCACGGCCCAGGGCGGACGCGTGCGCGCCGGCGGGGGCTTCCACGGCGCCGATGCCGATCTGGGCAACGCCGGCGCGCTGGGCGTGAACGCCTCGACGGTGCTGCGTGCCGATGCGACCGGAGCGGCCGGGCAGGGCGGCGAGGTGGTGGCCTGGTCGGACGGCCGCACCGTGTTCGCCGGCTCGATCAGCGCGCGCGGCGGCTCGCGTTCCGGCGCCGGCGGCACCGCCGAGGTGTCCGGGCACGAGGCCCTGGTCTTCCAGGGATCGGCCGATCTGTCGAGCCGCTCGGGCGAGGCGGGGCGGCTGCTTCTCGACCCGCGCAACATCCTCGTCGACAACGCCGGCACGGCGCTGGCGAGCCTGGAGATGAGCGATCCGACGCCGGATGCCGGCAACGGCTTCGGCAGCACGGTCAGCGTGCTGTCCAACGGCAATGTGGTGGTGACGGCGCCGCAGGCGGCCACCGGCGCGCTGGCCCAGACCGGCGCGGCCTATCTGTTCAGCAGCAGCTCCGGCGCGCTGCTGTCGAACCTGCGCGGCACCAGCGCCGGCGACAAGGTCGGCTCGGGCGGCATCCGGCTGCTGGGCAGCGGCCACTACCTGGTGCTGAGCCCGGACTACGGCACCGTCGCCGGGCGCACCGTCACCGGCTTCGAGGTCACCGATTCGACCGGCAATCGCTCGGCGCCCGCGCCGAGCGGCATCTATGCGCTCCAGAGCGGGGCCAGCGCCTCGGCTGGCGCGATCACCTGGCAGAGCCGGACCGGCAGCGGCTCGGCGCTGGTGAGCGCGACGAACAGCCTGGTGGGCAGCACCGCCAACACCGACAGCATGGTGCCGCACGGCTACAGCGGCCAGACCGTCACGAACCAGGCTGCCGTCACCGTCACCGCGAACGACCGCCTGGGCGCAGCCGACACGCTCGACGGCAATCTGACCTCCGTCCTGCGCCCGGGCACGCGCATCACCGAGCTGGCGGACGGCAACCTCGCCATCGCCGTGCCCACCTGGTACAACGGCCGCGGCGCGGTGGCCTGGATGAACGCCAGCACCGGCGTGCTGGCCGATGGCAGCGGCGGCGGTGCGATCTCGGCCGGCACGGCACTGGTCGGCACCACGCCCAACCGCACGCTCGCGCCGGTGTCGACCTCGGCGAGCGACGCGACGAAGAAGGTCTATGTGCTGGGCCAGCGCATGCCGTACAACCCGGACTACTACGGCGTCGACCAGGACCGGTTCGACGCCTCGGCGCCGGTGAGCCTGACCGACAACGGCGTCAACCGGCGCAGCACGCCGCCGGGCGCGGCCGGCGACATGATCGGCCTGTGGGTGACGGCGCTGCCCGGCGGGGCCTATGTGGTGAACTCGCCGCTGTGGAGCAACGGCGCGGCCACCTACGCCGGCGCGGTCACCTGGGGCGGCAGCGGCGGCGCGGTCGGCGCGGTCGGCACGGGCAACAGCCTGGTCGGCAGCAGCGCCTACGACTTCGTCGGCAGCGGCGGCGTCAGCAAGGTCGGCAGCGGTGGTGCCAACTACCTGGTCGGCAGCCAGTACTGGAGCGGCAACGGCAATGCGGCGGCCGGCCGCTTCCTCGACAACAACCCCGACGGCGCGGTCACCTGGGTCGACGGCAGCAATGGCCATGCCTTCGGCGCCGCATCGTCCGGCGCGGCCGTCGGCGCCGCCAACAGCCTGATCGGCTCGGCCGGCGACACGCTGGGCAGCCTGTCGAGCTCGCTCAACACCTATGTCACCACGGCCAACGATTACAACTCCACGTCCTACGTCAGCACCTGGACCTATGCGTCCCGGCTGCAGGCGGGCAGCAACGGGCTGAAGCTGCTGACCAATGGCAACTACCTGGTCGTCGACACCGCCTGGAACAGCGGTCGCGGCGCGGTCAGCTTCGGCACCGGCGCCGCCGGTCTGGCCGGCGTGGTCGCGTCCGGCAACAGCCTGGTGGGCTCCAGCGCGCAGGACAAGGTCGGCGCCAGCGTCGTCGAGCTGAGCGGCGGCAACTATGTCGTCGCCTCGCCCGACTGGGACAACGGGGCCGCGGTCAATGCCGGTGCGGTCACCTGGGGCAGCGGCAGCAGCGGGCGCACCGGCAGCGTCGGCAGCGGCAACAGCCTGGTGGGCTCGGGCGCCTACGACCAGGTCGGCTCGGGCGGCGTGCTGCCGGTCGGCAGCCTGGGCAGCGACGGTCTGCGCGCCAGCTACATCGTCCTGAGTCCGCAGTGGGGCAACCGCGGCGGCGCCTCCGCCAGCACGGTGGCCTACGGCGCGGTGACCTGGGTGCGCGGCAGCGACGGACAGATCACCGGCGCCGCCGGCACCGGGGCCGCGGTCTCCGCGACGAACAGCCTGGTCGGCGACCACGCCGGCGACTATGTCGGCAGCGTCCACTACGCCGACAGCCGCAGCGGCAGCTGGAGCGGCGACGGCTACTACCTGCAGCCCACCGCCTGGGACGCCGTGCTGACCTCGGCCGTGGAGGTGCTGTCGAACGGCGACTATGTCGTGCGCAGTCCCGGCTGGGACAGCGGCAAGGGCGCCGCGACCCTGGGCTCGGGCAGCACCGGGGTGGCGGGAACCATCGGCGCGGCCAACAGCCTGGTCGGCGCGGTGTCGGACGTGATCGCCACGACGACCTCCAGCGCCAGCCGCGCAGGCTCCAGCTGGACCGACACGACGTCCTCGCTGACCACCACCGGCGACCATGTCGGCCTGCTGGGCGGCGCGCTCGCCGGGGGCGCCTATCTGGTCGTCAGCCCGTTCTGGGGCTCGGGCAAGGGCGCGGTGACCTGGCTGGGCAGCGGCAACACCGCCGGCACGGTCTCGTCCGCCAACAGCCTGGTCGGCAGCACCGCCGACAGCTTCGGCAATGCCAGCCACACGACGCTGACGGCCGTCGGCGACCGCCTGGGCACGCTGGCCAGCAGCCAGTGGACGACGCCGGTCGTCTCCACCGCGACGATCGGCGGGCAGACCGCGACCACGACGACGAGCCGCCCTGTCGGCCCCTACGCCTCGGCCTCGGCCTACGAGGTCAGGAACAATGCGCAGGTCCTGCTCGGCCGCAACTACGGCGTGACGGCGCCGCGGTCGCTGAACCTGCAGGACGACGGCTACGGCGGCCTCTACACCGACTTCCAGCTCAACGTCACGCCGATCTACCAGGCGCTGTCGGGCGGCAATCTGCTGGTGGCCAGCCCGAACTGGAACAACGGCGCTGCCACGCAGGCCGGCGCGGTGACCTGGATCAACGGCAGCACCGGCCTGCTGGCCGACGGCAGCCGCGGCGGCACGCTGTCCGCCAGCAACAGCCTGGTCGGCAGCCACACCGCGGACTACATCGGTCTGCGCCTGCCGGTCGACGGCGTCACCGAGCTGGGCAACGGCAACTTCGTGCTCGCCAACCCGCAGTGGCACAGCGAGCGCGGCGCGGTGACCTGGGGCAGCGGCACGGCCGGGGTGACCGGCACGATCTCCGACGCCAACAGCCTGGTCGGCACGACGCCGTCGTCGGACATGACGGTCAGCACCACGTACACGCAGATCGCCGGCATGACGACCGCGTCGGACTATGTCTATCGCCACATCGCCGGCAAGGGCTGGAACAGCGACTGGCCCGACCGCGCCACCTCGAAGGACGGCGACCGGGTGGGCTTCGGCGGCGTGACCGCGCTGGCCGACGGCAACGCGGTCGTGGCCTCGCCGTTCTGGGGCTCGACCGGCGCCTGGACGATGGCCGATGCGCCGCCCTCGAAGGGTGCGGCCACCTGGATCGACGGCGGCACCGGCCGGCTGATCGACGGCGCGTCCGGTGGCGCGGTCAGCGCCGCGAACTCGCTGGTCGGTCGCGTCGCCGGCGATGCGGTGACCTACTCGGCCTATGTCGACGACAGCAGCGGTGCCCATTCCTTCTACGGCGGTGCGGGCATCACCGCGCTGGCCGGCGGCCGCTACGTGGTGAGCAGCCCGTGGTGGTCGGACGGTGCGGCCACCGGCGCCGGGGCCGTGACCTTCGGTGCGGCCGGTGGCGTGGCCGGAGAGGTCTCGATCGCCAACAGCCTGGTCGGCTCGACGAGCGGCGACCATGTCGGCATGGCCGACTCGATGCTCGATCCCGTCACCTGGGTCAGCACGGTGCGTCCCGGCGTCGTGACGGTCACCAGCGGCGGGCAGACGAACTACGTGGTCCGCTCCTGGCGCTGGACCAACGCCGACGACCGGGCCTCGGGCGGGGCGCAGGCCGGCGCCATCACCTGGGTGGACGGCACGACCGGCCGGGCCTACGGCGAGAGTTCGTCGGGTGCGGCGGTGGGCCTGGGCAACAGCCTGGTCGGCTCGGTCGCGGGCGACCAGGTCGGTGCGCAGTACGTCGCGCTGCAGGATCCCTGGGGGAGTGCGACGACGCCCACCGGCGACCTGCTCTTCTATTCGAACCTGGCCTATTGCGGCGAGGCCGGCTATGGCGCGGTGACGCTGCTGTCGGGCGCGCAGGGCGCGGCCGGCCGGATCGGCTGGCGCAACAGCCTGCTGGGCCTGGCGCCGACCTCCGGCGGGCAGGACACCTCGACCCTCGGGGTCAACAGCATGAGCAGCGACCTGCGCGCGCTGGTGCTGCCCGGTGCGGTGACCAGTGCGGAACGCGTCGGCGGCCGGCCCCTGGTCTGGGCCGCCCCGAACGCGAACTCGGGCAGCAACAGCACCCGGCTGTACGCGATGACGCTGGTCGACGAGAGCGCCTCGGGCGGGCGCATCGTCGATCCGGTCCATGCGGCCGGTGCCAGCAACTGGAGCGGCAGCCTGCTGGCGAGCAGCACCGCCGGCTATGTCGCCGCCGGCGGCAGCGGCACGAGCGGGCTGCTGGGCTTCAGCGCCAATGCCTCGACCGACATCGTCATCACGCCGGCGACGCTGACCGGTCTGCTCGACGCCGGCACCGACGTGACGCTGCAGGCCAGCAACGACATCACGGTGGCGCGGGCGATCCGCACCTCGGCGGGCGGGCAGGGCGGCGACCTGACGCTGGAGGCCGGGCGCAGCATCCGCATCGATGCCGACATCACCACCGACAACGGCAACCTGACGCTGATCGCCAACCAGTCGGTGGTCGCCGGCGTGGTCGACACCGCCTGCAGCAGCTGCACCTCCGAGATCGTTCAGCGCGCCGGCACGGTGCTGGACGCCGGCACCGGCCAGGTCTCGGTCACGCTGGCGAAATCGACCGACAAGACCGCCAACGCCGCCGGCGACGTGCTGCTGGCCTCGGTCGACGGCCAGTCGGTGAGCCTGATCAACGCCGGTCTGTCGGCCTCGGGCGCCGGGCGTGGCCTGCGCTTCCAGTCCGGCGCGGTCATCGGCAGCGGCACGACGCAGTCGCTGCGGCTCGAGGCCGGTGGCGAGAGCGCGAGCGGCGGCGGCATCGTGCTGGCCGGCGACACGCAGCTCGTCGGCGCCAGCGGCGCGACGCTGCAGGCGGCGGCGGCCGACGCGACCGGCCAGGCGCGCTTCGGCGCCACCGGGGGCGACTTCGCGATGACGGCTGCGGAAATGGGCGCGATCGTCAGCCAGTCGAGCGGCTTCTCCGACCTGCGCTTCGGCCGTGCCGACCAGAGCGGCGCGACCGTGCTGGCGGCGCTGGACTTCAGCCAGGCCGCGATGAAGCGTGGCGGCGCCACGCTGGATGCCGATCTGATGCTTCAGGGCGGCAGCGGCGGCCTGAGCGCCGGTGGCGCGATCGTGTCCGGTGCCGCCACCGACCGGCATCTGGCGCTGAAGGCGGACGGCGGCACGCTGGCGCTGGGCGCGGTCATGGTCACGGCCGGCACCGGTCACCTGGTGCTCGACACCGGCACCGGCGGTGCGGTGACCCAGGGCGCCGGCGGCACCCTGGCGGTCGGCCGTCTGCTGCTGCAGGGCAGCGGCAGCGCGACGCTGACCGGCAGCGGCAACGCCATCGGCACGCTGGCCGGCCAGATCGGCACCGCCTCGGTGAAGAACGCGGCCAGCACGCTCACCGTCGGCACGGTGGGCGCGACGAGCGGGTTGGCCTTCGTCAGCGGCGGCACGCTGCAGGCCGCCGGGGCCGGCAGCGACGTGGTGCTCGATCAGCCGGTCGCCACCACGTCGGGCCTGCTGGTCATCGCGGCCGGGCGCAATGTCGTCAACAACAACGCCACCGACACCGGCCTGCAGCCGGGCAGCGGGCGCTACCTCGTCTACTCGAGCAGCCCCTCCGGCACGACGGAGGGCATGAGCACCTACGCCAAGCACTACAACCAGAGCTACGTCGCTGGCTCGACCCCGGCCTATGCCGGCTCGGGCAACTGGTTCCTGTACAGCGTCGCCCCGACGCTGACCGCCTCGGTGGGCGCCGGCTCGACGATCACCTACGGCGATCCGGGGGCCGCACCCGGCGTGAACCTGACCGGCTTCATCGACGGCGACACCCAGGCCAGCGCCACGAGCGGCAGCCTGGCCAGCACCACCAGCAGCTACACCGCGTCGGGGGCGGGCTTCATTCCGGTCGGGACCTACACCGTCACGCTGACCGGCCAGGGCACGCTGGCCTCGTCGCTGGGCTATCAGATCTCGGTGACCTCCGGCTCGAGCAGCTTCACCGTCAATCCGAAGGCGGTCGCCGTCTCCGGCCTGAGCGCCGCCAGCAAGGTCTATGACGGCAGCACCTCGGCCGTGGTCAGCGGCAGCGGTGCGCTGACCGGTGGCGGTGCAAGCAGTGGCGATGGCAAGGTGATGAGCGGCGATGCGGTCGCCTTTGGCGGGACCGCGGCGGGCGCCTTTGCCGATCGCCATGTCGGCACCGGCAAGAGCGTGACGCTGTCGGGCGTCAGCCTGTCCGGTGCCGATGCGGCCAACTACACCGTCAGCGCCGGTTCGGTGACCGCGGACATCACGCCGAAGAGCCTGAGCGTGAGCGGGACGACGGCGGCGAACAAGGTGTACGACGGCACGACGGCGGCGACGCTGAGCGGGGGCACGCTGGTCGGCGTGGTCGGGTCGGACGCGGTGACGCTGACGCAGGCGGGCAGCTTCGCGGACCGCAACGCCGGCAGCGGCAAGACGGTGACGGCCAGCGACAGCCTGGGCGGTCTGGACGCCGGCAACTACACGCTGGTGCAGCCGAGCGGGCTGAGCGCGGACATCACCCGCAAGGCGATCACGATCAGCGGCACGGTGGCGGCGGGCAAGACCTATGACGGCACGAGTGCCGCGACGGTGAGCGGCGGCAGCCTGGGCGGACTGATCGGTGGCGACACGGTGAACATCACCGGCAGCTTCGCGGACCGCAACGCCGGCAGCGGCAAGACGGTGACGCTGGCGCTCGATGGGGCGGATGCGGGCAACTACGACATTTCCGGCAGCGGCCAGACGCAGACGAGCGCGGACATCACGCCGAAGAGCCTGAGCGTGAGCGGGACGACGGCGGCGAACAAGGTGTATGACGGCACGACGGCGGCGACGCTGAGCGGGGGCACGCTGGTCGGCGTGGTCGGGTCGGACGCGGTGACGCTGACGCAGGCGGGCAGCTTCGCGGACCGCAACGCCGGCAGCGGCAAGGCGGTGACGGCCAGCGACAGCCTGGGCGGTGTTGATGCCGGCAACTACACGCTGGTGCAGCCGACCGGGCTCGTGGCGGACATCACGCCGAAGAGCCTGAGCGTGAGCGGGACGACGGCGGCGAACAAGGTGTACGACGGCACGACGGCGGCGACGCTGAGCGGGGGCACGCTGGTCGGCGTGGTCGGGTCGGACGCGGTGACGCTGACGCAGGCGGGCAGCTTCGCGGACCGCAACGCCGGCGGCGGCAAGGCGGTGACGGCCAGCGACAGCCTGGGCGGTCTGGACGCCGGCAACTACACGCTGGTGCAGCCGACCGGGCTGGCGGCGGACATCACGCCGAAGAGCCTGAGCGTGAGCGGGACGACGGCGGCGAACAAGGTGTACGACGGCACGACGACGGCGACGCTGAGCGGGGGCACGCTGGTCGGCGTGGTCGGTTCGGACGCGGTGACGCTGACGCAGGCGGGCAGCTTCGCGGACCGCAACGCCGGCAGCGGCAAGGCGGTGACGGCCAGCGACAGCCTGGGCGGGCTGGACGCCGGCAACTACACGCTGGTGCAGCCGAGCGGGCTGAGCGCGGACATCACCCGCAAGGCGATCACGATCAGCGGCACGGTGGCGGCGGGCAAGACCTATGACGGCACGAGTGCCGCGACGGTGAGCGGCGGCAGCCTGGGCGGACTGATCGGTGGCGACACGGTGAACATCACCGGCAGCTTCGCCGACCGCAACGCCGGCAGCGGCAAGACGGTGACGCTGGCGCTCGATGGGGCGGATGCGGGCAACTACGACATTTCCGGCAGCGGCCAGACGCAGACGAGCGCGGACATCACGCCGAAGAGCCTGAGCGTGAGCGGGACGACGGCGGCGAACAAGGTGTACGACGGCACGACGGCGGCGACGCTGAGCGGGGGCACGCTGGTCGGCGTGGTCGGGTCGGACGTGGTGACGCTGACGCAGGCGGGCAGCTTCGCGGACCGCAACGCCGGCAGCGGCAAGGCGGTGACGGCCAGCGACAGCCTGGGCGGTGTTGATGCCGGCAACTACACGCTGGTGCAGCCGACCGGGCTCGTGGCGGACATCACGCCGAAGGCGGTCACGCTGGGCGGGGCGAGCGCTGCGGACCGCGTCTACGACGGCACGACCGCCGCGGCGGTCAGCGGCGGCAGTCTGGTCGGGCGGGTCGGCAGCGACGCGGTGAACGTCATCGGCAGCTTCGTCGACCGCAACGCCGGCAGCGGCAAGACGGTGACGCTGGCGCTCGACGGCGCGGATGCGGGCAACTATGTCCTCTCCGGCATTGGCCAGACGCAGACCAGCGCGAGCATCACGCCGAAGAGCCTGAGCGTGAGCGGGACGGTCGTGGCGAACAAGGTGTACGACGGCACGACGACGGCGACGCTGAGCGGGGGCGCGCTGGTCGGCGTGGTCGGGTCGGACGCGGTGACGCTGACGCAGGCGGGCAGCTTCGCGGACCGCAACGCCGGCAGCGGCAAGGCGGTGACGGCCAGCGACAGCCTGGGCGGTCTGGACGCCGGCAACTACACGCTGGTGCAGCCGAGCGGGCTGAGCGCGGACATCACCCGCAAGGCGATCACGATCAGCGGCACGGTGGCGGCGGGCAAGACCTACGACGGCACGAGCGCCGCTACGGTGAGCGGCGGCAGCCTGGGCGGACTGATCGGTGGCGACACGGTGAACATCACCGGCAGCTTCGCGGACCGCAACGCCGGCAGCGGCAAGACGGTGACGCTGGCGCTCGACGGCGCGGATGCGGGCAACTACGACATTTCCGGCAGCGGCCAGACGCAGACGAGCGCGGACATCGCCCCCAGGCCGGTCACGCTCGGTGGCACGGTGGCGGTCGGCAAGACCTACGACGGCACGAGCGCCGCGACGCTCGGCGGGGGCAGCATCGGGGGGCTGGTCGACGGTGACAGCGTTGTCATCGCAGGCCAGTTCGCCGACCGCCATGCCGGCAGCGGCAAGACGGTCACGCTGTCGCTCGCCGGCACGGACGCGCGCAACTATGTCGTCTCCGGCGCGGGCCAGACCCAGGTGACGGCCGACATCGCGCCCCGGCCGGTCACGCTGCAGGGGGCGATCTCGACCGGCAAGACCTACGACGGCACGACGGCGATCACGGTGAGCGGCGGCGCGCTGGTCGGCGTGGTCGAGGGCGACGCGGTCACGCTGTCCCGCAGCGGCCACCTGGCCGACCGCAATGCGGGCACGGGCAAGGCGGTGATCTCCACCAGCACGCTCGGCGGCGCCGATGCCGGCGACTACGCGCTGGTCCAGCCGACCGGGCTGGTCGCCGATGTCGCGCCGCGCGAACTCGCGATCGTCGCGGCCGACCAGCGCAAGGTCTACGGCGATCCGGACGTGGCGCCCGGTTTCTCGGTCGGTGGCGCCGGTCTGGCGCAGGGCGATGCGGCCGCGGCGGTGCTGTCGGGCAGCCTGGGCACGGCCCGCGGCGCCGAGGCCACGGCCGGGACGCATGCGATCACGCTGGGCACCCTGACGGTCGATGCCAACTACCGGATCACCGCGTTCGTGCCGGCGACGCTGACGGTGGACAAGGCGGCACTGACGGTGTCGATGAATCCGGTCTCCAAGGTCTATGGCGCCGAGGATCCGGTGCTGACCTGGTCGGTGGAGGCCGGCCAGCTGCGTCATGCCGACGGGGCGTCCGTGGTCCGGATGCAGGCGACGACGGCCGCCGGAGCGCAGGCCACCGCCGGCACGCACGTCGTCAGCGGACAGGCCTCGGCCGACAACTACGAGATCCGCGTGATCGACGGCACGCTGACGGTGACGCGTGCGCCGCTGACCGTCACCGCCGACGACCAGGCCCGGACGGCCGGCGAGCCGGGGGCCGCGCTGACCTGGCGTGTCGACAGCCGCCAGCTGCGCCACGCCGACACGGCCGGCGTCGTGTCCGGCGTGGTGCTGGACGCGCCGCAGGGGGCGGGCGTGCCGCCGGGCAGCTATCCGATCCGGATCGCGTCCGCCTCGGCCGCCAACTACGAGCTGACGCTGGTCGACGGCACGCTGACGGTCAAGCCGTCTCCGGCGGTGAAGGCGGAGAACCTGCAAGGCCAGGTCGGTTCCGGCGTCGCCGCGCCGCGCACGCCGCCGGTCTCGCCGGCCGGAACGGGCGCGGGCGCCGGGGTGCCGGGATCACTGACCGTGGTCGGCGGCGGCCTCTCGTCCGGTGCCGCGCCGGCGACCAGCACGGCGGCAGGTGCGGGCTCCGGCGCGGGCGATGCGGCGGCGGCTGCGGCGGCGAACCGGTCCGCGTCGACCAGTCTGAGCGTGCTGCGTCCGGCCTTCCAGTTCGGCGCGGCCGATCTGGGCAGCGGCGTGGCCTGCGATGCGCTGTTCAACAAGCCGGAAGGCGCGTCGGTGACCTACTCGGCGGTGCAGGCGGACGGTTCGCCGCTGCCGTCCTGGGTGGCGTTCGACAGCCGCAGCGGCGTGCTGCGCAGCGCGGCGCCGGCGGGCGAGCGGGTCGACGGCCTGGACATCCGGGTGACGGCCAAGACGCAGGACGGCCAGTCGGCGACCTCGCTGGTCCAGCTGCGCATGCCGCAGTGAACGGTGCGGCGAGGCACGGTCGTCTCCCCGACAATCGGGGCATGACGACCGACTCCCGCTCCGCTGTCTCTGCTGTCTCCTCTCCGGCCCTGTGCCGCCCGCTCGCGCTGACGCTGGGCGACGCGCTGGGCATCGGCCCGGAGATCATCGTGCGCGCCTGGCGCGAGGGCCGCATCGGCGCGGGCGTCGTGGTGATCGGCGAGCCCGCGGTGCTGCGCCGGGCGGCGCGCGCGCTGCGGCGCATCCACGATGTGCCCGAGGTGCCGATCGCGGTGATCGACGCGGTCGCGGATCTGGCCGAGGTGCCGCCCGGGGCGCTGCCGGTGCTGCTGCCCGGCCACCGCGAGCCGGCGCTGGCCGAGGCGCCGTGGGGCACGGTCGACGCGCGCGCCGGCCGGCTCGCCGCGGCCTGCATCCGCGACGCGGTCGCGCTGGCGATGCGCGGCGAGATCGCCGGGCTGGTCACCGCGCCGATCCACAAGGAGGCGCTGGCCGCCGCCGGCGAGCCCTTTCCCGGTCACACCGAGCTGCTGGCCGACGAGAGCGCGCGCCACGGCCGCCCGGCCGACGTGCGCATGATGCTGGCCAACGAGGAGCTGCGCACGGTGCTGGTCACCATCCACTGCGCGCTGCGCGAGGCGATCGAGCGGGTGACGTTCGACGCGGTGCTGTCGACGCTGCGCATCAGCCACGCGTCGGCGGCGCTGTGGGGCCAGCCGCGGCCGCGCATCGCGGTGGCCGGGCTCAATCCGCATGCGGGCGAGGGCGGGCTCTTCGGCCGCGAGGAGATCGAGATCATCGCGCCGGCGATCGCCGCCGCCCGCGCCGAGGGCATCGACGCGCAGGGGCCGTTCCCGCCCGACACCATCTTCATGCGCGCGCGCCGCGGCGAGTTCGACCTGGTGCTGGCGATGTACCACGACCAGGGCCTGATCCCGGTGAAGTACCTGGGCGTCGAGCAGGGCGTGAACGTCACGCTGGGGCTGCCCTTCGTGCGCACCAGTCCTGACCACGGCACCGCCTTCGACATCGCCGGCCAGGGCCGCGCCGAGGCCGACAGCCTGGTGGCAGCGCTGGCGATGGCGCGGCGGCTCGCCGGCGGCGCCGCGGGCTGATCAGCGCAGCGCCAGATCCAGCACGTAGCCCGCGAAGACCGCGAAGCCCACCCAGTGGTTCTCGCGGAAGGCGCGGAAGCACCCCTCGCGGCTGCGATGCCGGATCAGCGTGAAATGCCAGGCCACCTGCGCTGCCGCCGCGGCGATGCCCAGCCAGAAGACGCCGCCCAGACCCGCCTGCAGCGCCGCCCAGGACCAGATCGCCAGATACAGGCCGTAGAACAGCATGACCGCGGCCACATCGGCGCGGCCCAGCGTGATCGCCGAGGTGCGGATGCCGATCTTCAGGTCGTCGTCGCGGTCGACCATCGCGTACTCGGTGTCGTAGGCCAGCACCCAGAACAGGTTGCCGATCACCAGCGCCCAGGCCAGCGGGTCGACCGCGCCGCGCACCGCGGTGAAGGCCATCGGGATGCCGACGCTGAAGGCCACGCCCAGCACCGCCTGCGGCATCGCGACGAAGCGCTTGGCGTAGGGGTAGGCCATCGTGATCGCCAGCGCGGCGAACGAGATCAGGATCGTGGGCGCATTGGTGCTCAGCACCAGCGCGAAGGCGACCAGCGCCAGCGCAGCGCCCAGGCCGAGCGCCTCCTTCACGCCCATGGCGCCGGAGGTGATCGGGCGCTGCGCGGTGCGCTTGACATGGCGGTCGAAGTCGCGGTCGGCGACGTCGTTGATGCAGCAGCCGGCGCTGCGCATCAGGATCGTGCCCAGCGTGAACACCAGCAGCAGATGCAGCCCCGGCCAGCCGCCGGCGGCCAGCCACAGCGCCGAGAGCGTCGGCCACAGCAGCAGCAGCCAGCCGGCCGGGCGGTTCCAGCGGATCAGGTCGAGGTAGAGCGGCAGGCGGGAGGCGAGGGCGGTCATCGCACGGGGCACGTCAGGCGGTCGGTCGGGAAGGACCGCCATTGTCGCCCCGGTGCGCGCTCGGCGCGTCTCAGATCAGCGTCTCGGGCTGCGAGGGCAGCAGCGCGGCGGTCTCGGTGTTGGCCAGATCGAAGTCGCGCGGGCGGTCCGGGCGGTGGCGCTCGCCCCAGCGCAGCACGAATTCGAGCACCTCGCGCGCCGGGATCGGCCGCGAGGCGTAGTAGCCCTGAACCACGTCGCAGCCCTCGGCCTCGAGCACGCTGACCTGCATCGGCTCCTCGACGCCCTCGGCGACGGTGGTCATGCGCAGCGACTGCGCCAGCGCCAGGATGTTGCGCACGATCGAGCGCGCGTCGCGGCTGATCAGCAGCTCGCGCACGAAGGCGCGGTCGATCTTCAGCGTGTCGAAGGGGAAGCGGCGCAGGTAGGCCAGCGAGGAATAGCCGGTGCCGAAGTCGTCCAGCGCGATCTGCACGCCCAGCCGGCCCAGCGCATGCAGCCGCTCCACCGTGCCGCGGGTCTCGTTGATGAAGACCGACTCGGTGATCTCCAGCTCGAGCCGGTGCGGCGCCAGGCCGCTGCGCTGCAGCGCGCGCTGCACCGCGTCGGGCAGGTTCTGCGCCATCACCTGCACCGGCGAGATGTTGACCGCCACCTGCAGCGGGTGCGGCCAGCGCGCCGCCTCCATGCAGGCCTGGCCCAGCGCCCATTCGCCCATCTGCAGGATCAGGCCGCTTTCCTCGGCCACCGGGATGAACTCGACCGGCGAGATCGGGCCGTGCTCCGGATGGTTCCAGCGCAGCAGCGCCTCGAAGCCGGTCACCGTCCAGTCGCGCAGGCTGACCTTGGGCTGGAAGTGCAGCTCGAGCTGGCCGCGCTCGATGGCCTCGCGCAGGTCGCGCTCGAGCACCAGGCGACGGCGCACCTGCTCGCCCAGCCTCGCGACGAAGAAGCGCACCGAGCCGGGCGCGTGGCTCTTGGCGTCGTACAGCGCCAGGTCGGCGTGCTGCATCATCTCGTCGACGCTCATGCCGTCCTCGGGGAATCGCGCGATGCCGATGCTCACCCGCACCGGCACGGCCGCGCCCATCACCTCGCAGGGCAGGCGCATCGCCTCGATGATGCGCTGGCCGGTCGCGGCGATCTCGCCCTCCTCGTGCACCGAGCGCATCAGCACCGCGAACTCGTCGCCGCCGAGACGCGCGACGACCTGGCCGCGTCCCGACGCCTCCTTCAGCCGGCGCGCGACCTCGACCAGCAGCGCGTCGCCGGTGGCGTGGCCGAGCGTGTCGTTGACGTTCTTGAAGCCGTCCAGGTCCAGGCACATGACCGCGCCGCGGCGCTGCTGCACCTTCGCGACGCCCAGCGCCTTCTCCAGCAGCACGCGGAAATGCGCCCGGTTGGTCAGGCCGGTCAGCGTGTCGTTGTGCGCCAGCCAGGCGAGGCGGCGGTCGGCCTGGCGGACCTGCGTGACGTCGCGCGCCACGCCACGCCAGCCGACCGCACCGCCGCGCTCGTTGACCAGCGGCTTGGCCGTCATCGACCACCAGCGCGGCTGGCCGGCGACGATCATCGGCAGCATCACGTCGCGGAAGGGCTGGCCCTCGGTCAGGCGCTCGTGCAGCTGGCCGGCGGATTCGCGGTCGGCCTCGGGCAGGTCCTTCTGCAGCTCGGACAGCAGCCCCATCAGCGAGCGGTCGTTGAGCTGGGCGGGCTCGCGGCCGAGCGCATCGGCGAGCTGGCGCGAGACATGGCAGAGCCGGCCGGCCGCGTCGATCTCCCAGATCACGTCGCTGCCCTGTTCCTCGAAGTCGCGCAGCAGCAGGCCGACGAGCTGCATCTGGTAGTCGGACTTGACCTCGGCGCTGACGCGCGCGTGCAGGCTGCGCTGCACGCCGCGGCTGCTCGCCACCGCGATGCCCGCCAGCAGCAGCCACTGCAGCATCAGGCTCCAGCCGGTCAGGCCGCCGTGCAGGCCGGCCCCGATGACCGGCCCCAGGCCCAGCAGGCCGAGAAAGGCATGGAGCGCGCGCGGCATCGACAGCAGCGTCAGCGAGCCGGCGCACAGCACCGTCATCGCCGTCGCGCCGCTGACGGTGGCCATCGTCATGTCGCCGCCGAAGGCCAGCAGCACCGGTGGCACGCTCCACAGCAGCCCGGTCAGCGCGGCCTGCAGCTCGTAGGCGCCGACGCGGCGCCGGTGGATGTGCAGCGGCCGGCCCTGGCGGCGGCACTGGTGCCAGAACTGCAGGTGGCCCAGCGTCAGCACCATCAGCGCGACCAGCCAGATCCACAGCGGGGCCTGCGGCACGGTGGCCGGTGCCGCGGCGGCCACCGACAGCGCGCCCAGCGCCGACATCGCCGCCATCCACGGCAGCGCGCGCACCACCGCCGCATGCTGGCGCAGCCGCACCCGGGCCTCGACGGCCTCGTCGGAGGACTGCAGCGTGCGGCGCCGGTCCTGGCGGCGGCGGTCGGACGCCTGGCTCCGCGAAGAGCGGGCGGACGGAGCGGGCGGTCGGGAGGCTTTCTTCGGATCGGGCATCGGCGGGCGGCGGCACGGACCCGCGGGGCAGGTCCTCGCCGCAGCTTTCGGCAGCGCCGTGCCGTGCCTTGAGCGGTGGCGGACGACGGGCGGCCCGCACCGCCCCGTCCGGCCGCGTCAGCCGGTGATGCGTCTCACGCCCTCGAGCGGGCAGTCCAGGATCGCGTCGCGCAGCGCCGCGATCGCCTCGTAGCGGGTGAAGGAGCGCCGCCACGCCAGCACGACCCGGCGGGTCGGCACCGGGTCGGCGAAGGGCACGTAGCGCACCAGCGCGCCGGCGTCGGCCAGCGCCTCGCGCGGGATCGACAGCCGCGGCACCACGGTGATGCCCATCCCGGAGGCCACCATGTGGCGGATGGTCTCCAGCGACGAGCCCTCGAAGCTCTTGCGGATGCCCTCGGCATCGCTGGCGAAGCGCGCGAACTCCGGGCAGACCTCGAGCACATGGTCGCGGAAGCAGTGGCCGGTGCCCAGCAGCAGCATCGTCTCCTGCTTCAGCTCGGCCGACGAGATCGACTTGCGCGAGGCCAGCGGATGCTGGCGCGGCACCGCGACGAGGAAGGGCTCGTCGTACAGCGGCGCGATCGCCAGGCCGGTGTCGGGAAAGGGCTCGGCCAGGATGGTGCAGTCGAGCTCGCCGGTGCGCAGCATCTCGAGCAGGCGCACGGTGAAGTTCTCCTGCAGCATCAGCGGCATCTGCGGCACCTGGGCGATGGCGTTGCGCACCAGGTCCGGCAGCAGGTAGGGGCCGATGGTGTAGATCACGCCGAGCCGGATCGGGCCGGCCAGCGGATCCTTGCCGCGCCGCGCGATCTCCTTGATCGATGCGGCGTTCTCGAGCGTGACCTGGGCCTGGCGGACGATCTCCTCGCCCAGCGGCGTCACCGAGACCTCGCTGCCGCCGCGCTCGAACAGCTTGACCTCGAGTTCCTCCTCGAGTTTCTTGATCGCGACCGACAGCGTCGGCTGGGAGACGAAGCAGGCCTCGGCGGCGCGACCGAAATGTCTTTCGCGTGCGACCGCGACGATGTAGCGCAGTTCGGTGAGGGTCATGCGTGAGCCTGCCGGGTGGACGAGGGTGGCGGACGTCGATGCCGCCATGGGTACTGTCGGGTCCGATTGTCCGGAAAACCCGCGTCGGTGTCATGGCCCCCATTCGGCTGGTTCGCGGCGTGTCTACCACAAGCCCGCGATCCGGATGGCGGAGGGTTTCCACTATTCATGCCGAGCGCATGTTGCATTGATCCGTATCTATAATCGATCAAAATCCATTGATCGGCATCAATCCATTTCAGGTCCGCTGCCATGATCCCATCGTTTCTCGCCGTGTCGGCACTTGCCCTTGTGATGATGAGCCCCGGCGCGCGCGCGCAGGACGGGGCCGGCGACCCGGCGGCCGGCCAGAGAAAGGCGGCGATGTGCATCGGCTGCCACGGCATCCCGAACTACCGGGCCAGCTTTCCCGAGGTGCATCAGGTGCCGATGATTTCCGGCCAGGGGGCCAGATACATCGGTGCGGCGCTGAATGCCTACCGCAGCGGCGAGCGGCGCCATCCGACGATGCGCGGCATCGCCGGCTCGCTGAGCGACCAGGACATCGCCGATCTCTCCGCCTACTACGCCAGCCATGCGCCGGCCGCGGCGGCGGCGCCGGCGGTGCCGGCGCCGAATCCGCAGGTGGCCGAGCTGCTGAAGAAGGGCAACTGCGCGTCCTGCCACGGCGACAACTTCAACAAGCCGATCGATGGCGGCTACCCGAAGCTTGCCGGCCAGCATGGCGACTACCTCTATGTCGCGCTGAAGGCCTACCAGGTCGGCAGCAGCCCGACCGTCGGTCGCGGCAACGCGATCATGGGCGGCATGGCCAAGCCCTTCACGCACGCGGAGCTCAGGGAGCTGGCGACCTACATCGCCTCGCTGCCGGGCGACCTGCAGACGGTGGGCAACAGCCGCTTCCGCTGATCCGGGCCGCGCTCAGCGCCCGCCCGGGCGCCAGCGCGACAGCAGCAGCGCGTTGCTGATGACGCTGACGCTGCTGGCGGCCATCGCCGCGCCGGCCACCACCGGGTTCAGCAGCCCGGCCGCCGCCAGCGGAATGCCGATGATGTTGTAGACGAAGGCCCAGAACAGGTTCTGGCGGATCTTGCGCGTGGTGCGCCGCGAGATGTCGATCGCGTCGGCCACCGCGCCGGGGTCGCCGCGCATCAGCGTGACGCCGGCCGCATGCATCGCCACGTCGGTGCCGGTGCCGTCGCTGTGGGTGATCGCCAGGCCGACGTCGGCCGCGGCCAGCGCCGGCGCGTCGTTCAGGCCGTCGCCGACCATCGCCACCTTGCGGTTGCCCTCGCGCAGGTCCTGGATCACGCCGGCCTTGTCGCCGGGCAGCACCTCGGCGCGCACCTCGTCGATGCCCAGCAGCCGGCCGGCCGCCTCGACCGCGCTGCGGTTGTCGCCGCTGACCAGCAGCGTGCGCAGGCCCATCGCGCGCAGCCGGCCGATGGCCTCGATGGCGCCGGGCTTGAGCGTGTCGCCGAAGGCCAGCGCGCCGAGCAGGCGCGGCGGGCTGTCCGGCACGATCTCGGCCAGCCAGGACAGCGTGCGGCCCTCGCCCAGCCAGGCCCGGGCCTGCGCGTGCAGCGGCGCGGTGGCGACGCCGAGCTCGTCCATCCAGCGCTGGCTGCCCAGCCGCAGCGCGCGGCCCTCGACCGTGCCGGAGACGCCGCGGCCGGGCTCGGCGCGCAGGGCGGCCGCGGCGGCCACGGTGTCGGCGGCCGAGGCCTGCGCGCGCGCCGCCTCGTTCACCGCGCGTGCCAACGGGTGCTCGCTGCCCGACTGCAGCGCCGCGGCCAGGCGCAGCACCTCGTGCTCGGCCAGGCCGGGCGCGGCCGCCAGCCCGGTCAGCGAGGGCTTGCCCGCCGTCAGCGTGCCGGTCTTGTCGAAGGCGATGACGCGCACCGCCTGCGCCACCTCCAGCGCCTGCGCGTCCTTGATCAGGATGCCGTGGCGCGCCGCCGCGCCGGTGCCGACCATGATCGCCGCCGGCGTGGCCAGGCCGAGCGCGCAGGGGCAGGCGATCACCAGCACCGCCACCGCGCGCAGCAGCGCGAGCTCCCAGTCGCCGCCGATCCAGCCCCAGCCCAGCAGCGTCAGCAGCGCCAGCGCGACGACCACCGGCACGAAGACTGCGCTGACCTGATCGACCAGGCGCTGGATCGGCGCCTTCCTCGCCTGCGCCGACTCGACGAGGCGAACGATGCGCGCCAGCGTGGTCTCGGCACCCGTCGCCCGCGTGCGCACCACCAGCCGGCCCTCGCCGTTGACCGCGCCGCCGGTGACGTGCTGGCCGGGCTCGCGCGCCACCGGCAGGCTCTCGCCGGTCAGCAGCGACTCGTCCAGATGGCTGGCGCCCTCGACGATCTCGCCGTCGACCGGCACCCGCTCGCCCGGCCGGATCACCACCCGGTCGCCGACGCGCACCCGCGCCAGCGGCCGCTCCTGCTCGGAGCCGTCGGGCGCGATCACCCGCGCGGTCTCCGGCGCGAGCGCCCGCAGCGCGCGGATCGCCTCGACGGTGCGGTGCTTGGCGCGCGATTCCAGCCACTTGCCCAGCATCACCAGCGTGATGACGACGGCCGCGCTCTCGAAGTAGAGATGGTGGCCGTGGCCCGTCATCAGCAGCCACAGCGACAGCGCATAGGCCGCGCTGGTGCCCAGCGCGACCAGCAGATCCATGTTGCCGCTGCCGGCGCGCAGCGCATGCCAGCCGGCGCGGTAGAAGCGCGCGCCGAGCCAGAACTGCACCGGCGTGGCCAGCAGCCACTGCCAGCCGCCGGGCAGCATCGCCTGCACGCCGAGCGGCTCGAGCAGCATCGGCGCCACCAGCGGCAGCGACAGCAGCGCCGCCAGCAGCACCCGCCGGCCTTCGCCCAGGAGCGGCTCGCGCGGCGCATCGGTGCCGGCCGGCGCGTCGGGCGCGGCCTCGTCGGGCACGCCGAAGCCGGTGCGCCGGATCGCCGCGGCCAGCGTCTCGCGCGCGATGGGGCCGGTGGCGCGCACGGTGGCCTGCTCGGTGGCCAGGTTGACCTCGGCCTCGGTCACGCCGGGCACCTTCTTCAGGGCCCGCTCGACCCGGGCCACGCAGGAGGCGCAGGTCATGCCGTCGATTGGCAGCGTGCATTCGGTCAGCGCAGCATCGGGCGCGGCGGCGAGGGCAGGGGCGGTGTCCATGGCCGCTACTGTGCCTTGTGGGGGCGGGGCGCGCTTGAGGATTGTCAATCCGGCCGATCCGCCGGACTGGCGGGCGATCCGGCGGCTTCTCGCTTGTTTCAGTTCGGGGTGCTCGTGGCAGCGCGCCGGTGCCGCGGCGACCGGCGTGAAAACCTGTCGCTTCGGGTCGCTTATCGGACTCAAGCCCGCGCGGCGGCTGGCAAGAATGGGCACAGGGGCGGGCCGCGCCTGCCCGCCTTCACGAAGCCCGATGCCCGACGCCCGAGACGATGTCCGACAGCTCCGACGACAAGCAACTGCCAGCGACAGCGAAACGGCTGAAGACCGCTCGCGAGGAAGGCCAGATCGCGCGCTCGCGCGACCTGGGCCACTTCGCGCTGGTGGCGGTCTCGCTGGGCGTGCTGGCGGCCTCGGCCCGGCCGGCGATCGAGCATCTGCGCGACCTGACCGCCGCGGCGCTGCGCTTCGATGTCGTGACGCTCAAGTCGCCCGAGCGCATGCTCGAGCGGCTGCATGACATGGGGCTGTCGGTGCTGCCGATGGTGATCGTCTTCGGCCTGGTCGGCGCGGTCGCGGTGCTGGCGGCGGCGGTGGCCTCGGGCGGCTGGGTGTTCACCACCAAGGTGCTCGAGCCGAAGTTCGAGAAGCTCAATCCGATCGCCGGGCTCGGCAACATCGTCTCGAAGGCGCAGCTCGGCGACATGCTCAAGGCCTGCGTGCTGGCGCTGGTGCTGGGCATCGTCGGCGCGACCTACCTGTGGTCGCACCACGAGGAGTTCGTGCGGCTGCAGTCCGCCGGCGGACTGGTGCAGGCCTTCGAGGAGGCCGGCGAGCTGATGCTGTCGGGGCTGTGGCTGCTGGTGCTGGTGCTGGCGCTGTTCGCCGCGGTCGACGTGCCGCTGCAGCGCTTCCTGCACGCCTCGCGGCTGAAGATGAGCCACCAGGAGGTCAAGGAGGAGTTCAAGCAGCAGGAGGGCAACCAGGAGGTCAAGGGCCGCATCAAGGCGCGCATGCGCGAGGTGGCGCGGCGCCGGATGATGGCCGCGGTGCCGAAGGCCGACCTGGTGGTGATGAACCCGACCCACTATGCGGTGGCGCTGAAGTACGACCCCGACGGCCCCGGCGCGCCGAAGGTCGTCGCCAAGGGCACCGATGCGCTGGCGATGCGCATCCGCGACCTGGCCGCCGAGGCGCGCGTGCCGGTGCTGCAGGCGCCGCCGCTGGCGCGTGCGCTCTATGCCACCACCGAGCTCGAGCACGAGATCCCGATGGCGCTGTACAGCGCCGTCGCGCAGGTGCTCGCCCATGTCTACCGGCTGCGCGAGGCGATGGCCGGGCGCGCGCCCTATCCCGGCACGCTGGCCGACGTGCCGGTGCCGCCCGAACTCGATCCTGACGACCCCCGTCATTCCCGGACGGCTGCCCGCCGCGGCACCGCGACCCCATGAACGAATCGATCCTGAAGTTCCGGCGCCTGGCCGGCATCCCGGACAGCGCCCGGCTCAACGGCCTGGGGGCGCCGCTGGTCATCGTGCTGGTGCTGGCGATGATGGTGCTGCCGCTGCCGCCGCTGCTGCTCGACGTGCTGTTCACCTTCAACATCGCCACCGCGCTGATGGTGATGGTGGTGGCGTCCTTCATGGTGCGGCCGCTGGACTTCGCCGCCTTTCCGTCGGTGCTGCTGCTGACGACGCTGCTGCGGCTGTCGCTGAACGTCGCCTCCAGCCGCGTCGTGCTGATGGAGGGCCACAACGGCCCCGGCGCCGCCGGCGCGGTCATCGAGTCCTTCGGCCATTTCCTGATCGGCGGCAACTTCGCCGTCGGCCTGATCGTGTTCGCGATCCTGGTGGTCATCAACTTCGTCGTCGTGACCAAGGGCGCCGAGCGCATCGCCGAGGTCGGCGCGCGCTTCACGCTCGACGCGATGCCCGGCAAGCAGATGGCGATCGACGCCGACCTCAGTGCCGGCCTGATCGACGAGAAGGAGGCCAAGCGCCGCCGCGTCGAGGTCGGCAACGAGGCGGAGTTCTTCGGCTCGATGGACGGCGCGTCGAAGTTCGTGCGCGGCGACGCCATCGCCGGCATCCTGATCCTGTTCATCAACATCATCGGCGGCTTCGTCATCGGCGTGGCCCAGCACGGCCTGGGCGTGGCCGATGCCGCCAACTCCTACATCATCCTGGCCGTCGGCGACGCGCTGGTCGCGCAGATCCCGGGCCTGCTGATCTCGGTGGCCGCGGCGATGGTGGTGTCGCGCGTCGGCAAGGAGCAGGACGTCGGCTCGCAGATCGCCGGCCAGATGTTCCGCTCGCCGCAGGCGCTGGGCATGGTCGCGGCGGTGATCGGCCTGCTCGGGCTGGTGCCGGGCATGCCGCATCTGGTCTTCCTGGGCTGCGCGGGCGGGCTGGCCTGGCTGGCGCGCCAGGTGACGCGCCAGGCCGAGCGGCGCGCTGCCGAGCCGGCCGAGGGCGAGGCCGACGCGCAGGCGCGCTCCCAGCCCGGCGACGAGGCGAGCTGGGAGGACCTGCAGCCGGTCGACGCGCTGGGCATGGAGGTCGGCTACCGGCTGATCGCGCTGGTCGACAAGGAGCGCGGCGGCGACCTGCTCGGCCGCATCAAGGGCGTGCGGCGCAAGTTCGCCCAGGAGGTCGGCTTCCTGCCGCCGGTGGTGCACATCCGCGACAACCTCGAGCTCAAGCCCAGCATGTACCGGCTGACGCTGCGCGGTGCGGTCATCGGCGAGGGCGAGGCCTATCCCGGCATGTTCCTGGCGATCAACCCGGGCCATGTGCAGATCCCGCTGCAGGGGCAGGGCGCGGTCGATCCGGCCTTCGGGCTGCCGGCGGTGTGGGTCGACGAGCGCCAGCGCGAAACAGCCCAAATGGCCGGGTACACAGTTGTTGATTGCTCGACCGTGGTGGCCACCCATCTTTCACACTTGATGCAACAACACGCGGCCCGCCTTCTGGGCCGCACCGAGACCCAGGCACTGGTAGACCATGTGACCAAGCTGGCCCCGAAACTCATCGAAGACGTGGTTCCCAAGATGATCGGCATCGCTCCATTGCAGAAGATCCTCCAGATGTTGCTGGAGGAGGGCGTCCACATCCGGGACATGCGCTCGATCATCGAGACGCTGGCCGAGCATGCGACCGCCGGTGTCACCGATCCGCACGAGCTGACGCGCCGCCTGCGCGTGGCGCTGGCCCCGGCGGTGGTGCAGCAGATCTTCGGCACGGTGCGCGAGCTCGACGTGATCGCGCTCGAGCCCGAGCTCGAGCGCCTGCTGACGCATGCCCTGACCTCGAACAACGGCCCCGCCCTCGACCCCGGCGTGGCCGAGCAGCTGACCCGCGGCGCGATCGACGCCGTGCGCCGGCAGGAGGACCTGGGCCAGCCGGCCTGCCTGCTGGTGCCGGATCCGCTGCGTCCGTCCCTGGCGCGGCTGCTGCGCCGGGCGGCTCCGCGCCTGAAGGTGCTGGCGCACAGCGAGATCCCTGATACCCACTCGATCCGCATCGGTTCGATCATTGGAGCCCACTCATGAATGTGAAGCGCTTTTTCGGGCGCAACTCGCGCGAGGCGATGCAGAAGGTTCGCCAGGCCTTCGGTGACAACGCCGTCGTGCTGTCGACCAAGCCCAGCAGCTCCGGCATCGAGATCGTGGCCATGCCTGCCGAGAGCATCGACGCGATCGAGCGCTTCGAGAGCGCGCCGGCCGGTCTGGCCGACACCGGCTTCGACGAGCCGATGCACGAGTCCGCGGCACCCGAGGAGATCGACATCGGCGCCACCGATGCCGGCGACCAGGTCCAGGAGGACGTGGGCACGCTGGCGATGAGCACGCTGTCCTTCCAGGACTATGTGCGCGAGCGCATGCTGAAGAAGCGCCAGGCCGAGCTGAAGGCCCAGCAGAACCCGGGCGACGAGGTCGAGCCCGAGCCGGTGCGCGCGCCGCAGCCGCGCCCGGCGACGCCGGCGCGTGCCGGCGAGCCGGCACGCCGCGAGGCCGCCGCGCCGTCGCGCGCCGCGGCCGAGGCGCCGGCTCCTGCCGCCGCGCCGTCTGCCCCGGGGCTGCCGGCGACCTATGCGGACTGGATGCGCCAGCAGGAGCTGCGCGACCGCGAGGAGGCCCTGCCCGCGGTCGGGCAGCGCCCCTATCCCCCGGTCATGAGCCTGCACGACGACGAGCAGCTCTCGACCTCCGACGGCGACCTGTACGACACCAGCCGCATGCCGCGTCTGGACATGCCCGAGCCCGGCGAGATGGCGCCGGCACGCATGGCCGCCGCACCGCGCGGCGTCGATCCGGGCGACTCGATCCTGCCGTCCTCGACGGAGATGCTCAACGAGATCCGTGCCATGAAGGGCATGATCGAGGAGCGCTTCAACACGATGGCCTTCATGGACCGGCTGCACAACAGCCCGCGCCATTCGCAGCTGACGATGCGCCTGCTCGACGCCGGCTTCTCGCCCGGCCTGATCCGCAAGCTCTGCGACAGCCTGGGGGACGACGTGACCGACGAGATGGTCTGGGCCGCCGACGTGCTGCAGCGCAACGTGCTGACCGGCGAGAACGAGCCCGACATCGAGGACCAGGGCGGCGTCTACGCGATGATCGGCTCGACCGGCGTCGGCAAGACCACCTCGACCGCCAAGCTGGCGACCTCGTTCGCGACCCGCCACGGCGCGGCCAACCTCGGCCTGATCACGCTCGACGCCTACCGGGTCGGCGCGCACGAGCAGCTGCGCGCCTATGGCCGCATTCTCGGCGTGCCGGTGCACACCGCGCATGACCGTGCGGCGCTGGAGGACCTGCTCGACCTGCTGTCGGGCAAGAGAATGGTGCTGATCGACACCGCTGGCCTGGCGCAGCGCGACGCGCGCACCCGCGACCTGCTCGACATGCTCTCGCACCGCAGCATCAAGCGGCTGCTGGTGGTCAATGCCGCGCAGCAGGGCGAGACGATCGAGGACGTGCTCAGCGCCTACTCGGCCAGCCAGGCGCGCGGCATCATCCTGTCCAAGCTCGACGAGGCGGTCAAGCTCGGCCCGGCGCTCGACGCGCTGATCCGCCAGCACCTGAAGGTGCTCGCGGTGTCGAACGGCCAGCGTGTGCCCGAGGACTGGCATCGCCTGTCGGCGCAGTCGCTGGTCACCCGCGCGCTGCGCAGCGGCGGCCCCCAGGCCTGGCGCCTGAACACCGGCGATGTCGACCTGATCTTCTCGCGTCCGAACGCGCCGGCCCCGGTCCAGGGCGCGGCCCAGCCCGTGGCCGCGATGCCGGCGGCGCCGGTGCAGGCCGCGGCCCCCCGACGCGGTGCAGCCGCGGGCTCGCGCGAGCTCGGCGCCTGAGCCCGGCCGCAGCGACGATCACGACGACGGCGACGGAGCTTCCCCGATGGCCTTCCAGACCGATTTCCGCCAGCAGGCCCAGCCCGCCGATCAGGCCGACGGCCTGCGCCGGCTCTTCTCGGTCCGGGCCGTCCGCTTTGTCCCGGTGGTGTCCAATCCCTTCGTTCCGGTCAGCGACGAGCTGCTGCGCCGCATGAGCGCCGCGCTCGAGAGCCTGGGCCTGTACACGCTGCTGGTCGATGCCTCCGAGCGGGCGCCGAGGGCCCGCGACGGCGTGGCCTGCGACCTGGCGCGCGGCATCGAGACCCGCTCGGACCGCATCGCCTACCTTGCCGCGCGCGACCTGCCGCTGCACTGGGCCGAGCGCCATGGCGGCACGACCGGCTTCCTGCATGCGCTGATCGATGCCGCGCCGCTGTCGCAGGCGGTGCTGCTGCATGGCAGCGCGGCCGAGCTGGCGCGGCTGCTCGGCCGCGGCGAGCGCGGCCTGAGCCGCCCGCGGCCGCTGGTGCTGTGCGGCGAGCGCGCCGAGGCGCTGACCCATGCCTACGGCGCGCTGAAGTGGCTCGCCACCGAGCTGGGCTGGCGCGAGCACGACATGCTGATGAGCGCCGAGATCGACACGCCGGCCTCCTGGCATGTGCCGGGCCGGCTGGCGCACTGCGCCGATGTCTTCTTCGGCGGACGGCAGAACGACTGCATCGAGCTGGTCGCCTCCCGCCCGTCGTCGTGGCGCGCCGCCGAGGCGCTCGCCACCTTCATGGACGGCGCGGTCCAGGCCGGCGCCGGCTTCGTTCCTTGCGCGCGCATGCCCGTCGCCTCGCCTGGCGTGTCGCGTCCGCTTGCCTCCTCTCCACGCCTGCAGCCGATGGTCTGATCATGTCCCGGAGCCAACCGATGTACAACTCCAACGGCCAGCTCGACGCCAAGACCATGCTCGAACAGTACAGTTCGCTGGTCCGCCGGCTGGCCCACCAGATGATCGCCCGGCTGCCGGCGAACGTCGAGCTCGACGACCTGATCCAGGTCGGCATGATCGGCCTGACCGATGCGCTCAGCCGCTTCGACGTCAAGCAGGGCGTGCAGTTCGAGACCTTCGCGACCCAGCGCATCCGCGGCGCGATGCTCGACGAGCTGCGCGGCGGCGACTGGATGAGCCGCAGCAGCCGCAAGCACCAGCGCGACATCGAGTCCGCGGTGCACCGCCTGGAGCAGCGGCTGGGGCGTGCGCCCCACGAGAGCGAGATCGCCGCCGAGATGGGCCTGTCGCTGCCCGACTATCAGGACCTGCTCAACCGGGTCCGCGGCACGCAGCTGGTCTACCTCGAGGACATGAGCGGCGACGAGGGCGACAGCGACTACCTCGACCGCCATGTCGCCGACAACGACGCCGATCCGCTGGCACGGCTCAATGACCGGCGCATGCGCGAGGCGCTGGTCGAGGCGATCAAGGGCCTGCCCGAGCGCGAGCAGTACGTGATGAGCATGTACTACGAGCACGACATGAACCTGAAGGAAATCGCCGCAGTCCTGGGCGTGACCGAGTCGCGGGTGTGCCAGCTGCACAGCCAGTCGATCGCCCGCCTGCGCGCCAAGCTGCGTGCCTGGTGAGGGCATCGGCGAAGTCGTTCTCTTGCCGGAAGTCCGAGATGTGGAACCTGTTGCGTGGTCGGCGCGGTGATGCCGAACGATCGCTGAATCCTTCCTCCGACGGGCCGGCGATGCCCTCAGCCTCGTCGGAAACCGGAGTCGTGCGGCGCATCGCCGCACAGGTCTCGAACATCGGCCGCGACGCGGCAGAGGCGCGAGGCGTCATCGAGGACGCCAAGCGCGATGCGGCAGCGCATCTGGCCTCGCTGCAGCAGCTCGAGGAGTGGCTGCGCGAGGTCGGGCAGTCGCAGCAGGCCATCGGCACCGCCTCCGGCGAGACCCGTGATGCCGTGGTGCGCGCCCGCACCGAGGTCGAACAGGTGGCCGGCGAGGTGGCCAGCATCGTCGACGTGCTGCGCCAGGTCGCCTCGGCCGCCAGCGACATCGGCCAGATCGCGCTGCAGACCCGGCTGGTGGCCTTCAACGCCTCGGTCGAGGCCAAGCGCGCCGGCGAGGCCGGCCGCGGCTTCGGCGTCGTCGCCGATGCGGTCAAGGACCTGGCCGGACGGGTCGAGAGTTCCTCGCGCACCATCATGAGCACGCTGTCGGACCTGGACCGGCGCATCGAGTCCTTCTCGCGCGAGATCCGCACCGGCGGTGACGGCGCGCACCAGGGCGCGATCCACCGGGCCTTCGCCGAGGTCGAGGCCTCGGTCGGGCGCATCGACGAGACGGCCGGCAAGAGCGCCGAGACGGTCCAGTACGTCTGCGAGAGCTCGCAGATGCTCGCCGGCGAGATCAGCCATGCCTTCGACGGGCTGGATGTCGCGCTCGACTGCAGCGACCGCTTCCTGACGGTGTCCGAGACGCTGATCGACGAGCTGGCCGGCTGTGGCATCGAGACCAGCGACACGCCGATGATCGCGCAGGCCCAGCAGGCCGCCGCGGAGATCGCGGACCTGCTCGAGCAGGCGATCCGCCAGGGGCAGATCACCCCGCAGGCGCTGTTCGACGGCCACTACCAGCCGGTCGCCGGCACGCTGCCCGAGCAGTTCATGGCGGCCTTCACGCCGCTGGCCGAGAAGCTCTTCCCGAAGGTGCAGGAGCGGGTGCTGGGCAGCAGCGACAAGGTCGCCTTCTGCATCGCCGTCGACCGCAACGGCTACGTGCCGGTGCACAACACCGTCTACTGCCAGCCGCAGCGCCCCGGCGATGTCGCCTGGAACACCGCCAACAGCCGCTACCGCCGCATCTTCAACGACCGCACCGGGCTGGCCTCGGCACGCAACGAGCGGCCTTTCCTGGTCCAGACCTACCGCCGCGACATGGGCGGCGGCAAGCATGTGATGCTCAAGGAAGCCTCGTCGCCGATCATCGTGCAGGGGCGCCACTGGGGCGGGCTGCGCATCGGCTACCGCTTCTGAGCCGGCCCGGCCTGCGAGGGCGGGGGCGCGGCCGGTGCCGCGAGCTCAGCGCTCGGTGACCGCGTCGAGCCAGTCGCAGCGCAGGTGGCCCTGCTCGTGCAGCGAGCGGCGCAGCTCCAGATAGATCGTCGGCGCCAGCGTCAGCAGCAGCGACACCGGCATCAGCCGGAACTCGCCCAGCACCGCCAGCGCCAGCAGCAGGATCCATCCCCCGACCCAGGCGCACAGCACCAGATCGCACAGCGCGGCTTCCATGCCGCGCCCCTGGGGGTGGCTGCGGTGCCATTGCTTCATGTACTGCAGCTGCTGCAGGGTCATCGGGGTCTCCATCTCGAATGTTCTGCAGCACTCGCTTGCTGCGATGCAGCATTCTAAGGGATTACCCTTGACCTGTGACTGCTTTCACCCCCGCGAAATGGCGGTCGAACGCGGCCGGAAAAAAGAAAAGGCTCCCGAGCGGGAGCCTTTCATGAGTCCGGCCTCGCCCGAGGCGGCGGCCGGACGCGGGACGCGGATCAGCGCTCCGACAGCGGCTTGACGTCGCGCTGGGCGGCGCCGACGTAGAGCTGGCGCGGACGGCCGATCTTGTACTCGGGGTCGGCGATCATCTCGTTGAGCTGGGCGATCCAGCCGACCGTGCGGGCCAGCGCGAAGATCGCGGTGAACAGCTGCACCGGGATGCCGATGGCGCGCTGCACGATGCCCGAGTAGAAGTCGACGTTCGGGTAGAGCTTGCGGGCGACGAAGTAGTCGTCTTCCAGCGCGATCTTCTCGAGTTCCATCGCCAGCTTGAACAGCGGGTCGTTCTGCAGGCCGAGCTCGTTCAGGACCTCGTGGCAGGTCTCGCGCATCAGCTTGGCGCGCGGGTCGTAGTTCTTGTAGACGCGGTGACCGAAGCCCATCAGCTTGACGCCGCTGTTCTTGTCCTTCACCTTCTCCATGAACTCGCCGACCTTGGCGACGCCGCCGTTGGCCTGGATCTCCTCGAGCATGTTCAGGCAGGCCTCGTTGGCACCGCCGTGGGCCGGGCCCCACAGGCAGGCGACACCGGCGGCGATCGCCGCGAACGGGTTGGTGCCCGACGAGCCGCACAGGCGCACCGTCGAGGTCGAGGCGTTTTGCTCGTGGTCGGCGTGCAGGATGAAGATGCGGTCGAGCGCGCGCTCGATCACCGGGTTGACCTTGTAGTCCTCGCACGGCGTGGCGAACATCATGCGCATGAAGTTGCCGGCGTACGACAGGTCGTTCTTCGGGTACATGTACGGCTGGCCAGCCGAGTACTTGTACGCCATCGCGACCAGCGTCGGCATCTTCGCGATCAGGCGGATCGCGGCGATCTCGCGGTGCTGCGGATTGTTGATGTCCGTGCTGTCGTGATAGAAGGCCGACAGGGCACCGACCAGGCCGGTCATGATCGCCATCGGGTGCGCGTCACGACGGAAGCCACGCAGGAAGAACTGCATCTGCTCGTTGACCATCGTGTGGTTGGTCACGCGAGCGTGGAAGTCCTGGCGCTGGGACTCGTTGGGCAGATCTCCGTACAGCAGCAGATAGCAGGTGTCGAGGTAGTCGCAGTTGACCGCCAGCTGCTCGATCGGGTAGCCGCGGTACAGCAGCTCGCCCTTGTCGCCGTCGATGTAGGTGATCGTCGAGTTGCACGACGAGGTCGACAGGAAGCCCGGGTCGTAGGTGAACTTGCCGGTCTGCGCGTACAGCTTGCGGATGTCGATGACGTCCGGGCCGATGGTGCCCTTGTAGATGGGCAGGTCCATCGACGCGCTGCCGTCGGAGAACGAGAGTGTGGCCTTCACGTCGGAGGGAGTCATGGCTGTTTCCTCGGTAGGTCGGTTGGTATGGGGGTGGGGAGTTTCCGGTCTGCGAGAGGTCTTCAGTCGGGGCGCTGCCGCAGCATGCCAAGCACTTCCCGGACTTCCGGACGATCGATGTCACCCTCGGGCTCTTTCCTGCACAGCAGCAGGTCGAGCAGATCGTTATCGGCCAGATCCATCAGGGCCTCGAGACCCGCGGCCTGACGCACCGTCAGCGTGGATTCGAAGCGCTGGAAGAACCGCTCGATGAACAGATCGTTCTCCAGCAGGCCGCGTCGGCAGCGCCAGCGCAGCTTGCTGAGTGCACGCTCGTCGAGCAGAGTGTCCATTGCTGTTCTTTCAGAGGTCTGACCGCGACAGGCCGGGCCGGGGTGGTGGCCCGGCCCGCCGCGGCGGGCGGGCGCGAGGGGGTCAGACGGCCCGGCGGACCATCAGCTCCTTGATCTTGCCGATCGCCTTCGTCGGGTTCAGACCCTTCGGGCACACGTCCACGCAGTTCATGATCGTGTGGCAGCGGAACAGGCGGTACGGGTCTTCCAGGTTGTCCAGACGCCCGGCGGTTTCCTGGTCGCGGCTGTCGGCGATGAAGCGGTAGGCCTGCAGCAGGCCGGCCGGGCCGACGAACTTGTCCGGGTTCCACCAGAAGCTCGGGCAGCTGGTCGAGCAGCTCGCGCAGAGGATGCACTCATACAGGCCGTTGAGCTCGTCGCGCTCCTCGGGCGACTGCAGACGCTCCTTCTCGGGCGGCGGCGTGTCGTTGACCAGGTAGGGCTTGATCGAGTGGTACTGCTTGAAGAACTGCGTCATGTCCACGATCAGGTCGCGGATGACCGGCAGGCCCGGCAGGGGCTTCAGGACCACCACGCCCGGCAGGTCGCGCATGTTGGTCAGGCAGGCCAGGCCGTTCTTGCCGTTGATGTTCATCGCGTCCGAGCCGCACACGCCTTCGCGGCAGGAGCGGCGGAACGACAGCGTCGGGTCGACCTTCTTCAGCTTGACCAGGGCGTCGAGCAGCATGCGCTCGTTGCCGTCGAGCTCGACCTCGATGGTCTGCATGTACGGCTTGGCATCCTTGTCGGGGTCGTAGCGGTAGATCTGGAAAGTGCGCTTCTGAGCCATGTTGTTTCTCCTCGGGCGCTTCTTAGAAGGTACGGACCTTCGGCGGCACCGACTCGACGGTCAGCGGCTTCAGGTTGACGGACTTGTACGACAGCGAGTTGGTGGCACTGTCCCACAGGGTGTGCTTCATCCATTCCTTGTCGTTGCGGCCCAGCGGGAATTCCTTGTCGTCGGCACCGCGCTCGTAGTCCTTGACGGTGTGCGCGCCACGGCATTCCTTGCGGGCGGCGGCCGAGGTCATCGTGGCCTGGGCGGCTTCCATCAGGTTGTCGACTTCCAGCGCCTCGATGCGGGCGGTGTTGAAGACCTTCGACTTGTCCTTGAGCGTGATGTTGCGCACGCGCTCGCGGATCGCGTTGATCTTGACCACGCCCTCGTCCATCGTCTTCTGGGTGCGGAACACGCCGGCGTGCTGCTGCATCGCGGAGCGGATGTCGCCGGCGACGTCCTGGGCGTACTCGCCCGAGGTGCTGGCGTCCAGGCGGGCCAGGCGGGCCAGCGAGCGGTCGGCGGCGTCCTTCGGCAGGTCCTTGTGCGACTTCGGCGACTTGGCCAGCGACTCGATGATGTGGTTGCCGGCCGACTTGCCGAACACCAGCAGGTCGAGCAGCGAGTTGGTGCCCAGGCGGTTGGCGCCGTGCACCGACACGCAGGAGCATTCGCCCACCGCGTACAGGCCGTTCACGATGGTGTTGACGTTGTCCTTCGTCGTCACGACCTGGCCGGTGATGCCGGTCGGGATGCCACCCATCTGGTAGTGGATGGTCGGCACCACGGGGATCGGCTCCTTCGTGATGTCGACGTTGGCGAAGTTGTGGCCGATCTCGAACACAGAGGGCAGGCGCTTCAGGATGGTGTCGCCGCCCAGGTGGGTCATGTCGAGCACGACGTAGTCCTTGTTGGGACCGCAGCCGCGACCTTCCTTGATCTCCTGGTCCATGCAGCGCGAGACGAAGTCGCGCGGGGCCAGATCCTTCAGCGTCGGCGCATAGCGCTCCATGAAGCGCTCGCCGTTGACGTTGCGCAGGATCGCGCCTTCGCCGCGGCAGCCTTCGGTCAGCAGCACGCCCGCGCCGGCCACGCCGGTCGGGTGGAACTGCCAGAACTCCATGTCCTGCAGCGGGATGCCGGCGCGCGCGGCCATGCCCAGGCCGTCGCCGGTGTTGATGAAGGCGTTGGTCGATGCAGCGAAGATGCGGCCCGCGCCACCCGTGGCCAGCAGCACGCTCTTGGCCTCGAAGATGAACAGCTCGCCGGTCTCCATCTCGAGCGCGGTCACGCCGACCACGTCGCCTTCGGCGTCGCGGATCAGGTCCAGCGCCATCCATTCGACGAAGAACTGCGTGCGCGACTTGACGTTCTGCTGGTACAGCGTGTGCAGCATCGCGTGGCCGGTGCGGTCGGCGGCGGCGCAGGCGCGCTGGACGGGCTTCTCGCCGTAGTTGGCGGTGTGGCCGCCGAACGGACGCTGGTAGATGGTGCCGTCGGCATTGCGGTCGAACGGCATGCCGAAGTGCTCGAGCTCGTAGACGACCTTCGGCGCTTCACGGCACATGAACTCGATGGCGTCCTGGTCGCCCAGCCAGTCCGAGCCCTTGATGGTGTCGTAGAAGTGGTAGTGCCAGTTGTCTTCCGACATGTTGCCCAGCGAGGCGCCGACGCCACCCTGGGCGGCGACGGTGTGCGAGCGGGTCGGGAAGACCTTGGTCAGGACGGCGACGTTCAGGCCGGCGCGCGCGAGCTGCAGCGAGGCGCGCATGCCCGAGCCGCCTGCACCGACGATGACGACATCGAACTTGCGGCGCGGCAGGGAACCAGAATAGCTGGCGGAAGTAGCGATCGACGCCATCAGAGTCTCCAGAGAACTTGCACTGCCCAGCCGGCGCAGCCGACGAGCCAGACGACCGTGGCCACCTGCAGGGTCAGGCGCAGGCCGACCGACTTGGTGACGTAGTCCATGTAGATGTCGCGCACGCCGACCCAGGCGTGCCATGCGAAGGCGATGATGACGGTGAAGGTCAGCGTCTTCATCCATTGCTGGGCGAAGATGCCCGACCAGGTGTCATAGCCCAGCGGGCCGCCGAACAGCACCTGCACCAGCAGCACGATGGTGAACAGCGCCATCAGCACCGCGGTGACACGCTGCACGAGCCAGTCGCGCAGGCCGTAGTGCGCACCGGTGACGATGCGCTTGGAACCGTAGTTCTTGGACATGGGGGAAACCGTCTCTCGACGTCTCTAAAGGTCAGACAGGCTCAGAACAGGCCGAACAGCTTGGCGCCGAGGGCGACGGTCAGCAGCAGGCTGATCGCGAAGCTGACGACGGCCGAGGACTTGCCCTGCTCCTTGGTGACGCTGTGGGTGGCGTCCATCCACAGGTGGCGCACGCCGGCGCAGAAGTGGTGCAGGTAGGACCAGATCAGGCCCAGCACGACGATCTTGGCCAGCGGGCTGGCCAGCACCGCGGCGAACTCGCCGTAGGAGATCTCCGAGCTCACGCTCTTGTCGAACATCCAGATGATGAACGGCAGCAGCACGAACATGATGATGCCGCTGGCGCGGTGGAGGATCGACAGCTTCGCCGCGATGGGAAGCCGGTACTGGGTCGCGTCGATGAGACGCATCGGGCCTGGCCGCTGTTTGAGGGTGTCTGCCATGAGATGCCTTTGTAATTACGAAGAAACCGCGGAATTTTATTGCAACGCAGCAGGCAAAGCACCGTTGCCGGCACGCTGACCCGTCCTTTTCAGTTCAGCTCGTTGCGATAGTGATGCGTCGAGGTGTTGTAGAAGCCCCTGCGCAGTTCCACGGGCTTGTCACCATACGTGAACGACAGCCGCTCGACGCTGAGCAGGGGGCTTCCCGCGTCAACACCGAGCACGCCTGCCACCTCGCCGTCCGCCGCCACGGCCCGGATCTTCTCCTCCGCCCGGATCATCCTGACGCCGAACTCGGACTCGAACAGGCCGTACAGGGGCCCCTTGTAGTCACCCATGCGCTGCGCCGTCAGCCCCTTGAAGAGGCTGGCCGGCAGCCAGATGTCGTCCAGCACGATCGGGCGCCCGTTCTGCGACAGGGTGCGACGGACCTCCACCGTCATCTCGCCGGCCCGAAGCGCCAGCGCGCGGGCGACGTCGGCCGGCGCGGGAATGCGGCGGCAGTCCAGGAACTGGCGCTGCATCGGCACCGGCTCGCCGCCGCCTTCGGGCTGCAGCCGCAGGAATCGATACTGGATCTTCTGCTCGCTGTGGGTGGCGACGAAGGTGCCCTTGCCCTGGCGGCGAACCAGCAGATTCTCGGCTGCCAGTTCGTCGATAGCCTTACGCACGGTGCCCTGGCTGACGCGAAAGCGCGCGGCCAGCTCGAGTTCGCTGGGGATCGCCTCGCCCGGCTTCCACTCGCCGGCCTGCAGGCCGCGCATGATCAGCGCCTTGATCTGCTGGTAGAGCGGGCTGAAGGAGGGCGCGCCGCCGTCCCCCGCGGAGTCCGGCGGGGCATTCATCGGCATTGATGAAGAGGCGGATTGCGGCATGGCCGGCATTGCAGCACAAGCGAGTGTCGGGTTGCAACGCTGTTCTACAAGATGTCTTATATAAGACATAAGATCGTTGACAGGGTCCGGGTCGACACCTAGACTGCGCGGTGCTTTTCAAGTAGACCCCACCCCCCGGCAGCACTCTCGCCGCACCCCAATTCCAGGAGCCTCGCCCATGAGCAAGTCCCCCGTTCGCGTCGCCGTCACCGGCGCCGCCGGCCAGATCGGTTACTCCCTGCTGTTCCGCATCGCCTCGGGCGAGATGCTGGGCAAGGACCAGCCGGTCATCCTGCAGCTGCTGGACCTGCCGCAGGCCCAGAACGCCTGCAAGGGCGTGATGATGGAACTGGAGGACTGCGCCTTCCCGCTGCTGGCCGGCATGTTCGCCACCGATGATCCGAACGTGGCCTTCAAGGACGCCGACGTCTGCCTGCTGGTGGGCGCACGTCCCCGCTCGAAGGGCATGGAGCGTGCCGACCTGCTGACCGCCAACGGCGCGATCTTCACGGTCCAGGGCAAGGCCATCGCCGAGAACGCCAAGGAAGACGTCAAGGTGCTGGTCGTGGGCAACCCCTGCAACACCAACGCCTACATCGCCGCCGCCGCCGCCAAGAAGGTCGGCCGCACGAACCCGGCCAACTACCACGGCATGCTGCGCCTGGACCACAACCGCGCGCTGAGCCAGCTCGCTGCCAAGACCGGCCGCGACGTCGCCAGCCTGAAGCAGCTGGTCGTGTGGGGCAACCACTCGCCGACCATGTACGCCGACTACCGCTTCTGCACCTCCAACGGTGACAGCGTGAAGGCCCTGGTCAACGACGCCGTCTGGAACAACGACGTCTTCCTGCCGACGGTGGGCAAGCGCGGCGCCGCCATCATCGAGGCCCGCGGCCTGTCGTCGGCCGCCTCGGCCGCCAACGCCGCCATCGACCACGTCCGCGACTGGGTGCTGGGCTCGGACGAGTGGGTCACGATGGGTGTCCCGTCGGACGGCTCCTACGGCATCCCGGAAGGCATCGTCTTCGGCTTCCCGTGCGAGTGCAAGGACGGCGGCTACAAGATCATCCAGGGCCTGGAGATCGACGCCTACAGCCAGGAAAAGATCGCCATCACCCTGAAGGAACTGACCGACGAGGCCGACGCCGTCAAGGGCATGCTCTGACGCGCTGCCAGCGCAGGTGTCCGCCGCGTTCCTGACCGGAGCGCGGCACGGACCAGCCGATCCCGGCCGGTCCACAATGAAAGGCCGGCCGCCACAAGCGCCGGCCTTTTTCCGTTTCTGCCCGGTCTTCCCCTCCGACCTCCACGCCCCGGATTCCGATCATGAGCACGATGTCCACCGCCCCGCACTCCGTCCATCCGCGCGACGCGCTGTTCGATGCCGGCGAGCTGCTGCCGGCCGACCTGCCGGTCTGCGACCACTACGCCGGCGTCGAGGTGCGCATGCGCAAGAGCCTGGAGATGCAGGCCGAGCTCGGCCCCGTCTTCGACATCACGCTCGACGGCGAGGACGGCGCGCCGGTCGGCGGCGAGCTCGAGCACGCGCAGCTGATCGCCGAGATGATCGACTCGGGCGCCAACCGCTTCGACCGCGTCGGCGCGCGGGTGCAGACCGTCGACCATCCGGCCTTCGAGGCGATGGTCGACGCCATCGTCGCCCGTGCCGGCGCGCGCGTGGCCTACATCATGGTGCCCAAGCCGCGCGGCCTGGCCGATGTCGAGCGCGCGGTCGCCGCGATCGACGACGCCATCGCCCGCCACGGCGTCGGGCGGGCGATTCCGGTGCATGCGCTGGTCGAGACGCATGGCGCGCTGCGCGAGGTGCAGGCGCTGGCGGCGCATCCGCGCATCGAGTCGCTGTCCTTCGGCCTGATGGACTTCGTCTCCGACCACCGCGGCGCCATCCCGCAGAGCGGCATGTCGGTCAAGGGCCAGTTCGAGCATCCGCTGGTGATGCGCGCCAAGCTGGAGATTGCCGCCGCCTGCCACTGCTGGGGCAAGGTGCCCTCGCACTGCGTCGTCACCGAGTTCAAGCACCTCTCCGCGCTGGAGGAGGCCGCGACCAAGGCCTGCCGCCAGCTCGGCTACACCCGGATGTGGAGCATCCACCCGGACCAGATCCGCACCATCGTCGACGCCTTCTCGCCCACCAGCGCCGAGGTCGACCAGGCCGCTGAGATCCTGCTGGCCGCGCAGGCCGCCGGCTGGGGGCCGATCCGCCACCGCCACCACGGGCAGGACACGCTGCACGACCGCGCGAGCTACCGCTACTTCTGGCATGTGCTCGAGCGTGCGCACCGCACCGGCCCGCTGCCGGCCGAGATCCAGCGGCATTTCTTCGCGCAGGCCTGAGGACAGGCGCGCGACCTGTCACGATCGGTCGCGTTCCCGTCTGTAAAGCGGGGATCGGCCGGCAGGGGCTTGGGCACAATCGCGGCCTTCGTTCCTGTTTTCCGGAGTCTTCCGATGACCACCTCCGCCACCCGCACCCTGTCCCTGGCGCTGATCGCCGTCGCCTGCGCCCTGTCCGCCGTCCCGGCCTCGGCCGTCACGAAGAAGAAGGCCGCCGCGGCAGCCGAGGCCGCGCCGGCGCCGGCCGTGCTGGCCGACCTGAGCCCGGAGCAGATCGACAGCGCCGGCCGCGTGCTCGTCGGTGCGCAGCAGTGCGAGTTCGGCCAGAAGGTCGACCTGTCGCCGGCCGACAAGCCCGGCTATTTCCACCTGAACTTCAACAAGCGCCAGTACACGATGGCGCCGGAGCCGACCACCACCGGCGCGGTCCGCCTCGAGGACAAGCACACCGGCGTCGTCTGGATCCAGATCGCCAACAAGTCGATGCTGATGAACGCCAAGGCCGGCCAGCGCATGGTCGACGAGTGTGTCCATCCGGACCAGAAGAAGCCGCAGCAGTCGGCCGAAGCCGGCGCTCCGGCCTCGCGCTGATCCGGTCGGCGCGCCGGGATGTGACAGCGGCGGCTCCGGCCGCTGTACCTCGCGTGACACACCCGCCTCTTGGCAAGTCTTATATAAGACATAAAATACCGGACTAACCCCTGCCCAGGGCCGCCCGGCCCGCAAGCCGATCGGGGCACTGCCACACCGCACGGAGCTCTTCATGCTGCAAGCCTATCGTCAACACGTCGCCGAACGCGCCGCCCTCGGCATCCCGCCGCTCGCCCTCGATGCCAAGCAGGTCGCCGAACTGATCGAGCTGATCAAGAACCCGCCGGCTGGCGAGGAAGCGTTCCTGGTCGATCTGCTGACGCACCGCGTGCCGCCGGGCGTGGACGATGCCGCCAAGGTCAAGGCCAGCTTCCTGGCCGCCGTCGCGCACGGCGAGCTGTCGGTGGGCCTGGTCTCGAAGGCCAAGGCGACCGAGCTGCTGGGCACCATGGTCGGTGGCTACAACGTGCACCCGCTGATCGAGCTGCTCGACGACGCGGAAGTCGCCGGCATCGCCGCCGAAGGTCTGAAGAAGACCCTGCTGATGTTCGACTACTTCAACGACGTCGCCGCCAAGGCCAAGGCGGGCAACGCCAAGGCGCAGGAAGTGATGCAGTCGTGGGCCGACGCCGAGTGGTTCACCAGCCGTCCGGAAGTGCCGAAGTCGATCACCGTGACCGTGTTCAAGGTGCCCGGCGAGACCAACACCGACGACCTGTCGCCGGCCCCGGATGCCTGGAGCCGTCCGGACATCCCGATGCACTATCTGGCGATGCTGAAGAACACCCGTCCGGGCGCGGCCTTCGTGCCGGAGCAGGACGGCGTGCGCGGCCCGATGCAGTTCATCGACGACCTGAAGAAGAAGGGCAACCTGGTCGCCTACGTCGGCGACGTGGTCGGCACCGGCTCGTCGCGCAAGTCGGCGACCAACTCGGTCATCTGGGCCACCGGCGAAGACATTCCCTTCGTGCCGAACAAGCGCTTCGGCGGCGTGACCCTGGGCGGCAAGATCGCTCCGATCTTCTTCAACACGCAGGAAGACTCCGGCTCGCTGCCGATCGAAGTCGACGTTTCCAAGCTGGAAATGGGTGACGTCATCGACGTGCTGCCGTACGACGGCAAGATCACCAAGGGTGGCGAGACCGTCGCCGAGTTCTCGCTGAAGAGCGACGTGCTGCTGGACGAAGTGCGCGCCGGCGGCCGCATCAACCTGATCATCGGCCGCTCGCTGACCGCCAAGGCCCGCGAAGCGCTGGGTCTGCCCGCCTCGACGCTGTTCCGTCTGCCCAAGGCTCCGGCCGCCAGCACGGCCGGCTTCACGCTGGCGCAGAAGATGGTCGGCCGCGCCTGCGGCCTGCCGGAAGGCCAGGGCATCCGCCCGGGCACCTACTGCGAGCCGAAGATGACGACCGTGGGTTCGCAGGACACCACCGGCCCGATGACCCGCGACGAGCTGAAGGACCTGGCCTGCCTGGGCTTCTCGGCCGATCTGGTCATGCAGTCCTTCTGCCACACCGCCGCCTATCCGAAGCCGGTGGACGTGAAGATGCACCGCGAGCTGCCCAAGTTCATCGCCAACCGCGGTGGCGTGGCGCTGCGCCCGGGCGACGGCGTGATCCACTCTTGGCTGAACCGCCTGCTGCTGCCCGACACCGTCGGCACCGGCGGCGACTCGCACACCCGCTTCCCGATCGGCATCAGCTTCCCGGCAGGTTCGGGTCTGGTGGCCTTCGGCGCCGCGACCGGCGTGATGCCGCTCGACATGCCGGAATCGGTGCTGGTGCGCTTCAAGGGCGAGATGCAGCCCGGCATCACGCTGCGCGATCTGGTCCACGCGATCCCGCTGTACGCCATCAAGGCCGGTCTGCTGACCGTCGAGAAGAAGGGCAAGAAGAACGTCTTCTCGGGCCGCGTGCTCGAGATCGAAGGTCTGCCGAACCTGAAGGTCGAGCAGGCGTTCGAGCTGTCGGACGCCGCCGCCGAGCGTTCGGCCGCCGCCTGCACGGTGCAGCTGAACCCCGAGCCGATCGCCGAGTACCTGCGCTCGAACATCGTCCTGATGAAGAACATGATCGCCGACGGCTACGCCGACGCGAAGACGCTGGCGCGCCGCATCGAGAAGGTCGAAGCCTGGCTGGCTGATCCGCAGCTGCTCAAGGCCGATGCCGACGCCGAGTACGCCGCCGTCATCGAGATCGATCTGGCCGACATCAAGGAGCCGATCGTCTGCTGCCCGAACGACCCGGACGACGCTAAGTTCATGTCCGAAGTCACCGGCACCCAGATCGACGAAGTCTTCGTCGGTTCGTGCATGACCAACATCGGTCACTTCCGCGCCGCCGGCGAGATCCTGAAGGGCAAGAAGGACATCCCGGTGCGCCTGTGGGTGGCCCCGCCGACCAAGATGGATGCCTCCGAGCTGACCAAGGAAGGCTACTACGCCACCCTGGGCGGCGCCGGCGCCCGCATGGAAATGCCGGGCTGCTCGCTGTGCATGGGCAACCAGGCGCAGATCAAGGAAGGCTCGACCGCCATGTCGACCTCGACCCGCAACTTCCCGAACCGCCTGGGCAAGAACACCAACGTGTTCCTGGGCTCGGCCGAGCTGGCCGCGGTGTGCTCGAAGCTGGGCCGCATCCCGACCGTCGAGGAATACATGGCCGAGATCGGCGTCGTCACCAAGAATGCCGACAAGATCTACAAGTACATGAACTTCGACCAGATCGAGGAATATGTCGAGAACGCCAAGGGCGTGAACGCCTGAATCGGCAGCTAGCCGATTGATCTTGGCGGTGCGAATCGCCTAAACCTGAAAAAAGCCCGCCGGGGGAACCTTGGTGGGCTTTTTTAATGAGTTGTCATCAGCAACCGTGCGGTCATGAATGTGTATGCATTCATGATCAGACTAAATTCCAATGAACCTCAACGACTTCTGCAGTCTGGTGGATAACCTCCCTGCGTCGGAATCAGATGCCACACGAAGCATGGACGAGGAGGTTTATCTGGAAGAAATTAGAGGCTGTTTCACGCCAGTTGAAAGTGATCAGTCCCTGCGCACGGCGGTCGAGTTCCTTGAGGATCTCGGAATCAGGCATCTGTGCGATGGTATAGAGATTGAACGTAGCTGGCGCGTGGCGGCGTGCATCCAGCAGGCGCTTCGCCGGCGTGGTAACTCGCCTACGGCGCAGAGTGATTGGTCTCGCGCAGTCGGCTTGGCGGATAGGCTGGCTGCGTCGCATAAGAGCCACATGCCGATCGACCAGAGCATCTCCACCAATGCCCGAATCTCGACGCTTTCGCATGCGGTCAGGATCTTGCGCGACAAGGGGTACCGAATCGATCTCCCTGCGACGGGCGGTGCAGACATGCCCGATTCCGAGTTGTCGCGCCTTGTTGACGAAATTCATCGGCTTGCAAAGTCACTTGGACAGTCACTTGCCATCTCGGCAGCGGGCGCAATGCGACCACGTTGGAGTGATTTCACTGGTCGGTTCAATCTCGGTCGACCAGGGTATGTTGTGCAGATTGATGCTACTCCGCAACAGCCTCTGGCTTACCTGTACCAGCTGGGGATCCGCTACTTTTCCCTGGAGCCAACTGCGTCCGATCCGCAACGCGCATTGACGGATTTGTTGGCATTGTTGACCAACGCCACGGCAATGCTGGATTTGGTTCCGCGATCGTTTGACCTGATGTTTGCACGCGTAGCCGACGTCGTTCCCATCCTGCGGCAGTCGACTGTCTACGACTCAGTGTTCCTGGTCACACAGGCCAAGGTGTCTCACGTAAAGAGTTTTCTCGATTGGATGATGCGGCATCCGTCGTTCGCGTCGCTCAAGAGCAAATCCGGCACGTCGGCATCACAGGTTCACTCCCTCGCATCGATGCTGCTGCACGCCTGTGCGACAGCCAAGATGATCGATGAATTCACGGTGATTCGTCCTGTCGCCGCTGCCGTTGCGGTCAATGCTGACGTGGTTCCGGCCGTCGCGCTCTTGAGAGACATCTTCTGCCACAAGAATGGGGCCAACCAGAGTCTTACGTTTCCCCCAAAAGACGAGCATGTCGATGCGGCTTTTCGGCCACTTCTTGCTGTCGGGGATGCCTTGGTGATGCAACCGCCGTCGATTGGCGCGCGGGCAGTATTGAATGCGACGATGGATTGGTGTCGTCGAGCATGGCCCAAGGGCGGAAACTTCGATAGTGAAGCACTGGGATCGATGTTCGAGGAGTTCGTTCGCGACAAGCTGTCCGAGAAAGGGGTGACCGTTCTCTGTGGTGACTACGACCAAGCCGGCGACGACGGTGAGTGCGATGCCGTGATTGAGACAAACGAGGCAGTGATCTTCATCGAACTCAAGAGCAAGTTGCTCACGCGCAAGGCGAGGTCGGGTGATGATCTGGCAGCCTTGGTCGATCTTGCCCAAGCAATCGTTCGCCCCCAAGCGCAGGCCATGTCGCGACATGCGGCGCTGGCAAAAAGTGGCGTCCTTCGGTTGAAATCAAAGAGTGGTGAAGCTCCGGTCTTTCTGTCTGGTCGAGAGGTTCTCAAGGTATCGATCACCCGCGGTGATCTGGGTAGTCTTCACGACCGGCTATTCTTGGCGCAATTCCTCAAGGCGGGTTCAGTAGCAAACTTTGAAACCGTCGACCCCCAAAAGCAGGATCAGCTCGAAGAATTGGGGGGATGGTTCAAGAAGCTCAAGGTCGCTGCGCAGTCGGTCGGAGAGGATGACTATCTGAAGTCTCCATTGCCGTACTCACGTTGCTGGAGTCTTTCAGTGTTTCATCTTCTCCTTCTCTTGGAGAACACTGTCGACAACGAGACATTCTCCAGCGAGCTGCAGCGCACGAGGCGGTTAATCACCCCTTTAAGAGATTTCTATGAGGAGTACGCCTACGCACGGCATAACCTGCGACTATAAATTCAGTGCATGGTCAGATATGGATTCTGAATTGATGCCCGGTATGTTGTATTTCGGATTTGAGCCGGCCGTCGAAAACGCAAAGGGCATGAATGCCTGAGACCTGAATTTGGGGCTGGCATGAGTCATGAAGACATCAGCGCAGACCATCTGGCAATGACCTCGCCGCGGCTGCTGCCGCTGGGCGACGCCGCCTGGACGCTCGAGTTCGGCCGCCGCCTCGATCCGGCGCTGGCCGAGCAGGTGGCGCGGCTGGCGGCACGGGTGCGCGCGGCGCAGCTGCCCGGCGTGGTCGATCTGGTGCCGACGCTGCGCTCGCTGACGGTGCATTTCGAGCCCGAGGCGGTCGAGGCCGAGGCGCTGGGCGCGCAACTGCTGGCGCTGGCCGGTGCGCCCGGCGCCGATCTGCCGGCCGGGCGCCACTGGCGGCTGCCGCTGTGTGCCGAGCCGGCCTTCGCGCCCGACCTGGGCGAGCTGGCCGAGCGCCTGGGTCTGCCGCCCGAGGCGGTGATCGACGGCCTGTGCCGTGCGGTGCTGCGGGTCGGGCTGATCGGCTTCATGCCCGGATTTCCCTACCTGATCGGTCTGCCGCAGGCGCTGCACCTGCCGCGCCGCGCCACGCCGCGCACCCGGGTGCCGGCGGGCTCGGTCGCGCTGGCGGCCGGCCTGTGCGGCGTCTATCCCTGGGACAGCCCGGGCGGCTGGTGGCTGGTCGGGCATCTGCCGCTGCCGCTGTTCGAGGCCGATCACCCGCAGGCGCCGGCCTGGCTGGCGGCCGGCGACCGGCTGAGCTGGCAGCCGGTCGAAGCGGCTGCCCATGCGGCGCTGGCGGCCGACTGGGCCGCCGGGCGGCTGCGGCGCGAGGACTTCCTGATGCCGGAGAACGCATGAAACCGGACGCGCACGACGGCCGCCTCGAGGTGGTCCGCGGCGGCGCTGGCTGCACGGTGCAGGACGCCGGCCGCGTCGGGCATCGTCACGAGGGCGTGGCGCTGGCGGGCTGGCTGGACGGCTGGATGGCGGGCGCGGCCAATGCGCTGGTCGGCAACCCGCCGCAGGCGGCCTGCCTGGAATGGCGCGGCCCGGCGCTGCGGCTGCGGGTGGTGCAGGGGCCGGTGCGGGTGGCGGTGGCGGGCGGCGCGGCCGCCTGGGCGCCCGACGCGCAGGCGCAGGTGCAGCCGCTGCCGCCCTGGCAGAGCGTGCTGCTGGAGACGGGCGCGGTGCTGGATCTGGCGGCGCTGTCCGGGGGCTGCGCCTGGATGGCGGTCAGCGGCGGGGTGCAGGTCGCGCCGGTGCTGGGCAGCCGCTCGACCCATCTGCGCACCCGCATGGGCGGGCTGGACGGGCGCATGCTGCAGCCGGGCGATGCTTTCGGCTGCGGCGCGCTGGCGCCGCAGGACCGGCGGCTGTGGTGCGCAGCGGCCGCGCCGGACTGGCTGGAGGCCGGGCCGATCCGTGTGCTGCCCGGTCCGCAGCAGGATCATTTCTCTGCCGGGGCCTGGGCGCGGCTGCTGGCCAGTGCCTGGCAGGTCACGCCGGCGCTTGATCGCATGGGCCTGCGCCTGGCCGGTCCGGCGCTGGCGCATGTCGATGCGGCGGCGGCCGACATCGTCTCCGACGGCGTGGTGCCCGGCGCGATCCAGGTGCCGGCCGACGGCCAGCCGATCGTGCTGCTGGCCGATGCCCAGACCGTCGGCGGCTACCCGAAGATCGCCACCGTCATCCGCGCCGACCTGCCGCGGCTGGCGCAGGCGCGCCCGGGCGAGCGGCTGACCTTCGCCGCGGTCGACGGGGCCGGCGCCCGTGCGGCCCTGGCTCGGCTGCGTGTGCGCTGGCTGGCCTGGTGCGCGGCGCTGCGGCCAGCACGTCCGCCCGGCGGCATCGACGAGCAGGCGCTCTACCGCGACAACCTGATCTCCGGCATGCTGCGCGCCGAGCCCTGAACCTTCTCCTTCCTTGCCCCGACCGACCATGAGCCTGCCTGCCTGCGTGGACCTGAATGCCGACCTCGGCGAGAGCTTCGGCGCCTGGACGATGGGCGACGACGACGCGATGCTGGCGCGGGTCAGCAGCGCCAACATCGCCTGCGGCTTCCACGCGGGCGATCCGCTGGTGATGCGCCGCACGGTGCGCCGGGCGCTGGCCGGCGGCGTCGCGCTGGGCGCGCATCCGTCCTTCCCGGACCTGCAGGGCTTCGGCCGGCGCCGCATGGACCTGGCGCCGGACGAGCTGGAGGCGATGCTGATCTACCAGATCGGCGCGCTGCAGGCGCTGGCCGCGGCCGAGGGCGGCCGGGTGCGCCATGTGAAGCCGCACGGGGCCTTGAGCAATCTGGCCTGCGCGGACGAGGCGCTGGCCGACACGGTGGCCCGCGCGGTGCGCGCGCTCGACCGCGATCTGGTGCTGCTGGCGCCGGCCTGCTCGGCGCTGGCGCGCGCGGGCGAGCGCGCCGGGCTGGCGGTGGCGCACGAGATCTTTGCCGACCGCGCCTACCGGCCCGACGGCCAGCTGGTGCCGCGCCGCCAGCCCGGCGCGATGATCCACGGCGCCGAGGCCTGCCGAGCGCATGTGCTGTCGATGCTCGAGGCCGGCGCGCTCATCGCGATCGACGGCCAGCGGCTGCCGACGCCGATCGACAGCCTCTGCGTGCACGGCGACGGGCCGGACGCGGTGGCCGCGGCCGACGCGATCCGCGCCGGTCTGGCAGCCGCTGGCGTGGCGGTGCGCGCCTTCTAGCGCGCCGTCAACGGTCCGCTGTCGCCACCGCCATCGCCACCGCCACCGTCATCCTCGCGAAGGCGAGGACCCACGCACGCAGCAGCCACAACAGCCACAGCCGCGGCCCATCGTGGGTGCCCGCCTTCGCGGGCATGACGGGAGGTGTCTGGACTCAGCGCGCGCCCTGCAGCCGCAGCGTCTCGCCGTGCTTCAGCACGGTGAAGGCCTCGTCGGCCAGGCCGAGCTGGCGCCGCGCCGCGGCCAGGTCGCGCGGCGCCTGGTCCAGCGGCTCGTCGCACAGGCCCTCGAAGGTGCCCCAGTGCACGCCGACCGAGCGCCGGGCGCCCAGGTCGAGATGGATCTGCGCCGCGTCGGTCGGATTGACGTGCTGCGCGCGCATGAACTCGCGCGGCTCGTAGCAGCCCACCGGAATCAGCGCCAGGTCGAAGCTGCCGCGGTGGGCCAGATGCCGGCGGATGTCGGCGAAATCGCCGCTATAGCCGGTGTCTCCGGTGTAGATCAGCCGGAACTCCGGCGCCAGCACCGCGAATCCGCCCCAGAGCGTGCGCTGCCGGTCGAAGGGCGTGCGGCTGGACCAGTGCCGGGCGGGTGTCAGCATGAACTCGACGCCGCGCTCGACATGCGACTGCCACCAGTCCAGCTCGACCACCCGCAGCCCGGCCAGGTCCAGGTCGTCGAACCAGGCCTTGAGCTTCAGCGGCACGATGAACAGCGGCGCGCCGCCCGGCTGCGCCGCCAGCGCCCGCACCGAGGCCTCGTCGAGGTGGTCGTAGTGGTTGTGCGAGACCAGCACCACGTCGATGTGCGGCAGCTGCGCGGGGGTGAGCGGCAGCGCGCCGAGCCGCTTCGGCCCGGCCCAGGACACCGGCGAGGCACGCTCGGAGAACTGCGGGTCGGTCAGCACCGCCAGGCCGCCGAGCCGCGCCAGCACCGTCGAGTGGCCGATCCAGGTGATGTTGGGCTCGGGCGCCTGCAGGTCGGGCACGACCACCGGAAGCGGCGGCTGCGGGCGCGGCGGATCTTGGCGGCTCAGCTGCCAGCGCCAGACCTCCCACTGCGACTTGTCGATGGTGCTGCCGTCGCGGTTGCGAAATCCCTCGGCGGTGTGATGGGCGGGGGCGCCGGCCGATGGCGGAGCCTTGTCGCCGGAACAGCCCGGCAGCGGCACCAGCAGCAGGGTCAGCAGCGCGGCCGGAAGGCGCCGAAGTCGGGCGGGCAGGGCAGGTCGGGGCATGGATCGAGGTGCGGCGGGGCAGGGCGAGAGGACGCAGGCCGGCCCGTGACCGTCCTACAGGACCAGTATGCCCGCGCCTACGCCCGTCGCGCGGCGCAGGGCCTACCGTGGAGGCCCCGCACGCGGCGAGCCCCATGGCGCCGCCTCAGCCCGTCCGAACCTCGCAGGAGTTGCCCGCCATGTCCTCAGACCGCTCGTCCTCGCTCGATCGTCGACCCACCCGGCCTGCACCGGTCTCGCCTGGCGAGGAGGTGCTGCCGCTGCCGCACGAGCGTGACCAGGGCAGCACGCCCGTCACCGGTCCCGAGCCGCCCGACCGGGCGACGATGAAGCAGGCGCATCAGGATCTGGAGCGCGGTCTGGTCGACACCGACCTGCGTGCCACGCCGGGCCTGGATGCCGAACGTCGCCGCCAGCTGGTGCCCGGCTCGCGCTGAGGCGCCCCCACCGACGTTCATGCCCCGGAGAAGACCGATGAGCGAAAGCCCTCTGTACAACGGCGTCCCCGGCGACGCCTTCGAAGATGATCTGGCCGCGGACCTGCTGGGTCCGAGCGACTCGTCCGACAGCGGCAGCGATCTGCAGGGCGCACAGCCGCTGCTGCCCGACGCCGCCGACGGCGAGCTGCTGGCCGACCGGCTCTGGCCGGAGGTGGAGGCCGCCGGCAGCGATGCGGTGGGCACCGGCGAGCGCGCCACTGCGGACGGCAACGATCCGGTGTCCGGCCAGGACATCCTGCCCGACCGCATCATCGAGCCGGACGACTTCGGCGGCGTCGATCCGCTGGGGCCGCCGCCCGGCGAGCGCGACGACGGCGGGTTCTGACGCCGCCTGCCGCCGGGCTCAGAGCATGCGCGCGATCAGCGCACCTTCGCTCGGGCCGGCCAGCGGCACCCACACCCGCACCGGGCTGCCGGAGGCCACCTCGACCGGCGCGCCCTCCAGGCTGGTCATGCGCTCGAGCTTCACGCGCCGGTTGCCCGACGGGTGGATGACCTCGAGCGTGTCGCCGACCGCGAAGCGGTTCTTGGTCTCGACCTCGGCCCAGCCGTCCTCGCGCACGCTTCTCACCTCGCCGACGAACTGGCTGCGGTGCGCCACCGAGTGGCCGGTGATGTAGTTCTGGTAGTCCTGGCTCGGGCGGCGCTCGAGCAGGCCGCCGGTGTAGCCGCGGTTGGCCAGGCCTTCGAGCTCGAGCAGCAGCTCGGGATTGAAGGGCCGGCCGGCCACCGCGTCGTCGATCGCGCGGCGGTAGACCTGCGCGGTGCGGGCGACGTAGTAGAGGCTCTTGGTGCGGCCCTCGATCTTCAGCGAGTCCACGCCGATCTTCGCCAGCCGGGCCACATGCTCGACCGCACGCAGGTCCTTGCTGTTCATGATGTAGGTGCCGTGCTCGTCTTCCATGATCGGCATCAGCTGGCCCGGTCGCTCCTTTTCCTCGAGCAGGTAGACCCGGTCGGCCAGCGGGTGGCGCGGGCCGCTGCCGCAGGTCGAGGTGAAGGCGCTCTCGGCCTCCTGCTGGGCGGAGGCGAAGTCGAAGTCGCCCTCCAGCCTCATGGGCTGGGCGTCGCCGGCGTCGCTGGCCTGGTCGTCCGCGGCGTGGGTCTTGTAGTCCCAGCGGCAGGCGTTGGTGCAGGTGCCCTGGTTGGGGTCGCGGCGGTTGAAGTAGCCCGAGAGCAGGCAGCGGCCCGAGTAGGCGATGCACAGCGCGCCGTGCACGAAGACTTCCAGCTCCATGTCCGGGCAGTCTTGGCGGATCGATTCGATCTCGTCGAGGCTGAGCTCGCGCGACAGGATGATGCGGCTGATGCCGGCGCGCTGCCAGAACTTCACCGTCGCCGAGTTGGTGGTGTTGGCCTGCACCGAGAGGTGGATCGGCACCTCGGGCCACTTCTCGCGCACCTGCATGATCAGGCCGGGGTCGGCCATGATCAGCGCGTCGGGCTTGAGGTCGATGACCGGCTCGATGTCGCGCAGGTAGGTGCGCACCTTGTCGTTGTGCGCGATCAGGTTGCTGGTGACGAAGAACTTGCGGCCCCGGGCATGCGCCTCGGCGATGCCCTGGCCGATCTGTTCGAGCCGGAACTCGTTGTTGCGCGCTCGCAGGGAGTAGCGCGGCTGGCCGGCATAGACGGCGTCGGCGCCGAAGTCGTAGGCGGCGCGCATCTTGGCGAGCGAGCCGGCGGGGAGCAGCAGTTCGGGGGAGAAGGCGGGTTTCACCCCGCCATTGTCCACGCCGGAGGGTCGTCGCGTCGGCGAAGGCCCTCCTGGCGGACCGGCTGGCCGGCGGATCAGCAGGGCGTGATGCCGTGGCCGCCGCGGCGGCACGGCGGCACGACGATGACCGGCGGCGGCGGCTTCACCCGCGGCGGGCGCGGACCCGGCTGGACGCGGTCGCCGCGGCCGTGGTCGTGATGATCGTCATCCCAGCCGACACGGCGCAGGTCGCGGTGGTCGAAGCGGTTTTCCTGGACCGGCGGGGCCCAGATGGGGCGGCGCACGTCGCTGTGCTCGGCGCGGCTGCCGCCGTCGCGCAGTCCGCCAGGCGCGGCGTCGGCCGAGGGCGCCAGCAGCGCGGCCGCTGCGGCGAAGCCTGCCACCATCCACCAGCGCAGGCCCTGTCCGGGCATCAGCGCATGTCCTGATCCGATTTGCATGATTCCACTCCTGAAGTTGTATCGAAAGGTGCGCCGGACGCAGTGAAACGGCCCGGTGCCGTACCAATGTGCTTCAGGTAATGTGAAAAAATGCTTAACTTAAGTCGAGGTCAGGGAAAACTGCCTTGCATGGGGTTGCATCTTGGCCTGATGCGATGATGGCGGGCCTCAGACCGGGTCGAGGCGGCCATTGCCGGTCGTGCGCCGGCCGGCGTCGCCCGCCGGGGGCGTGTCCACCAGGCGGGCCCAGGTCGGACGCTCGTAGAGAAAGCCCAGGCCGAGCCGGCGGGCGATCTCGGCCATCAGCACCGCGCTGCCGATGCAGCCCACCAGCGCCAGCGTGCCCACCAGGCTGTGCTGGTCGCCGATCGACGAGGCGCGCAGCATCGGCACCAGGACGATCATCGGCAGGTAGAAGCCCAGGTAGACGGTGATCGAGGTGCGGCCGAGGAACTTCAGCGGCGCGGCCCAGCGCTGCTCGCAGACCAGCGCGCTGACGACCACGACCGCGCTGATGCCCAGGAAGCCCAGCACCGTGGTGGCCAGCGTGTTGTCGGTCAGCTGCAGCTTGATCAGCGTGCCGTTGAACAGCGCCCAGACGATCACGCCGACGGTGGCGGCCCGCCGGTGCGCCCGGGCCCAGTCGGCCAGCGCGAAGAAGCGCTCGGCGAAGATGTGGCCGGCATAGAAGAAACCGAAGTACACCCCGAAGCGGTCGACGTGGTAGATGCCGGTCTTCAGCGGGAAGAGCATCAGCAGCAGCGCGGCGGGCAGCACGATCCAGGCCGGCACCCGGCGCAGCAGCCGCGTCGCGACGAAGTAGACCGACAGCATCATCACGAACCACAGCATCTGGAACGGGTCGTACAGATGCCAGGCCAGGCTGCCCAGGCCCTCGCCCAGCGAAGCGGGCGTGTCGTGGCCGAGCAGCCAGGTCGCGGGCACGACGATCAGCGTCCACAGCACGAAGAAGTACAGGTAGTGGACGACCTTGGTGTCGAGGTAGTGGCGCCAGGGCCGGTCGATCACCCGCGACAGGAACAGCCCGGAGATCAGGAAGAAGTCCGGCATCCGGAAGGGCTTCGCGAAGACCGCGAAGTAGCCCATCCAGCCCGCCTGGCCCCGGCTGACGTAGCCCTGCATCTCGCCGACGATCCACATCGTCACCACGGCGACGATGCAGAAGCCCTTGGCGAAGTCGACCCATTCGTAACGGCTGCGCCCCTGCGCCCGATCCAGCCTGCCCATGCGCTTCTCCCGCTGTTGTCTTCCATGAAACCGGAATGCCGGTCTGGTGACCGGCTGAAACATCAGTCTAGGGCGCGGCGAGGGAATCCCCTAGTTCGGGGGAAGTGCGAAAAATTCCTTTGGTCGCACCTCAAGTGCTTGATTCACAAGGGCGTTTAATGCTTTTGTCAGCCCGGCTTCAGACCTGCTTCAGCAAGAGCCTGATTCGTACCTGCCGAGGTGAGCACAAATGCGCGAAATGCGATATGTGGAAAAGCCTCATCGTTTCATTTGCATGCATTTGTTTCACTGGGAACGGCGCGATCCCCCCGATCCTGTGGGTCGGGCCAGACGGTCGAGCCAGACCGCCATGCCCTGTGCATTGAGCTCGATGTCCAGCGCGAGCAGCTCGCGCGCCCGGTCGGCGCTCACCGGACAGCCGGCGGCCAGCGCGGAGTCGACCAGCGTCGAGGCGACCTGCTCCTTCAGCGCGGCCAGCCGGGCCGGCGCGTCGTCGGGCAGGCGCGCCAGCAGGGCCAGGCCGTCGGCCTCGAAGCGATCCAGCGTGGCGAGGAACTGCGCGGCCAGCCGCTCGACGCCGTCGACCCGGCCGAAGTGGGTCGGGTAGAGGCACCGCGGCTGCAGGGCCAGCATGCGCTGCACCGACGCGCGCAGCGCCTCGGGCTCGAACTGCACCGGCGTCGTGCTCGGGAAGATCCAGGCGCCGTCCGCGCCGTCGAACTCGCGGTAGCTGATGCCGAAGGTGTCGCCGGTGAACCAGCCGCGGCTGCGTTCGTCCCAGACGCAGTGGTGGTGGCGCGCATGTCCGGGCGTGTCGATCAGCAGCAGCTCGCGCGAGCCGAGCCGGATGCGCTGGCCGTCATGGCTCTCGACGACGCGCCCGGCCTCGATCGGCTCGATCACGCCGTAGGTCTGGCGCACCACCTCGACGCCGTAGACCGCCCGTGCGCCCTCGACCAGGGCCAGCGGATTGATCAGGTGGCGGGCGCCGCGCGGATGGATCAGCGCGCGGGCGCCGGGCAGATGGCGCATCAGCAGGCCGGCGCCGCCGGCGTGGTCCAGATGCACATGGGTCGGGATGACCCAGTCGACGGCCTCGCGCGGCAGGCCGAGCGCGTCGAGCGCCGCGAGCAGCCGCGGCACCGCGGCGTTGTGGCCGGTGTCGACGAAGGCGGCGCGGCCCTCGTCGACGATCAGGTAGGCAGCATCGAAATGATCGCGCTCGAAGCCGGTGTCGATCGCGAAGATGCCGTGGCCGAGGTCGTGGGTGTGGGGGGCAAGCGTCATGGCGGGGCGTGCGGGCGGGGTGGTGACGATTGAAACAGCATGCCACGCCCGCATCCGGCGGGCTGTCACCCGCGCTAAGCTGGGCGTTTTCGCATCATCCCGTCGTGCCGTGCCCTTCCTGCGTCCGATTCTGCTGTCCCTGCTGATCTCGCTGCCGCTGGCTGCGCTGGCCGCCCCGTCCGGCGATGTGCCGAACGCGGCGGAGGTGGGGGCCGACGGCGGCGTGCGCGACTGGCAGGGCACCTCGTTCCAGAGCGGCGGCGACGGTGCCGAGTCGCGCATGGTGCTCGACCGCCGGCTGCGCCAGTTCAACCTGCGCGTGCTGATGTCCGAGGGGCCGCGCTCGGCCTACGTGTCCGGCGCCTCGCTGCGCATCGTCGGGCCCGACGGGCGCGATCGGCTGAAGGCCGACGATGTCGGGCCGTATGTCGACGTCAAGCTGCCGGCCGGCCGCTACACGATGACGGCGGTCTTCGAGGGCCGCACCCGCGAGGCCGCGGTGCAGGTGCGCGCCGAGGGGCTGGCGCGGGTGCATCTGCACTGGGCCGACGAGCGCGCCGACCGCGACGGCGGCAGCCGGCCCTGATCCGGCGTCAGCGCGGCGCCGGCAGCGCGTCGAGCCGGAGCTCGATGTCGAGCTGGCTGGCGATCTCGCGGCCGCCCCGGCGTGCCGGCAGGAAGCGGGTCGCGGCGAACATGCGCTGCAGCGCCGGCAGCAGCGCCCGGTCGCCGTCGTCGATCTGCAGGGCCTCGAGCCTGTCGAGCTGCCCCGAGGCGTCGATCGTCAGCCGCAGCCGCATCGGCAGGCCGCTGGGCAGCAGCTCGGCCAGAGCCTGATCCTGCTCGAGCAGGCCGAGGTCCGGCGCCGAGACCGGTCGGGCGGCGATGTCGGGGCGTGCCTCGGTGGCGGTGGCGATGTCGGGGGTGTCGGGCGGCGGGCCGGGCCGCCCCCGGGCCGGGTCGGGCCGGGCGGCGGCTGCATGCGCTGGCCGGGCCGCGGTCGGCGGCATCGGCGCCCGGGCGGGCGGCACCAGGCGCACCTGCCAGGGCGCGGGGGCCGGCGGCGCGGTTGCGCGCACCGGCGGGGGCTGCAGCGCCTGCAGCAGCAGCGCGTGGGCGAGCAGCACGCCGGCGCCCAGCAGCAGGATCGGTGCCGGGGGCATCGCCGCCATCGGCTCAGTTGATCGTCGGCACTTCGCGCCAGTTCAGCCGGCGCAGCGTGCCGGCGCGGCCGAAGGTGCCGGGCTGGTTGCTCACGCCGCCGCCGCTGCGCCCGGCCACCAGCCGGACCTTGCCGCCGATGTTCTTGAAGGTGATGTCCGAGGCCAGCCCGTCGCTGGAGGCACTCAGCGCGACCGCGTTGCCGCTGCTGTCGGTGAGCATGCTCCTGCCGTCGGCGAAGCTGACCGCCAGCACCCGGCTGGTGCCCGAGGGCGTGCAGGCATCGCCTCCGGGCTGGTTCAGCGCCACGCCGACCAGACCCTGCGTGACGGTCGGCGCGATGGTCACGCGCTCGGCGACGCCGGTCGAGCCGCTGCCCAGGTCGAAGTACCAGCCCATCGGCTGCGTCGGCGCGCTGCCGATGCCGGAGAGCAGGTCGGTGTTGGCCGCCAGCTTCGCGCGTGTCACCGGAAAGCTCACGCCGCTGGGCAGCGTCGAGTCGGTGTACATCGTGCTCGCGGTGCCGTCGATGATCGCGTAGAGCGTCTGGGTCTGCGTGCTGGTGATGTCGCTGTCGGCGAGCAGCCGGCCGGTGCCGACCAGCAGGTAGCGCTTGCCGGAGTTCGGCTCGATCATCACCCGCACCGGCGTGGTCACCGGCTGGCCGGTGCCCGAGGCGTCGGTCAGCCGGGCGAACTTCAGCGCTGCGGGATAGCTGCCGTTGGCGCGGCTGACGTCGATGCGCCAGAGGTTGCCCTGCAGGTCGCCGGCATAGAGCGCGGTGGCGGTGTAGTCGGTCAGGTCGGGGATGAAGGCGGTGACATGCGCGACATCGTAGGGCGCGGCCAGCGTGCTGCCCGAGAGCGTGATCTTCTCGTAGAGCGCGCCGGTCTTCGGGTTGAGCAGGTGGATCGAGGCGCTGCCGTCGGGCGTGTTGTAGCCGGAGGCGATCACCACGGTCCAGCCGTACTTGGCGGTCTTGACGACGCGCGCGTCGCCGTAGCCGTGGCCCAGCGAGGCGTCGGTGTACTCCCACAGCACCTTGGAGGCGACGACGCTCTCGCTGGTCCAGCTGTCGGGCTGGGTCACGTCGATGGCGTAGTAGCCGCGCCCGCCGCGGCCCAGGCCGCCGATCAGGATCGTGCGCCAGTCCGAGGTGGACGCCGAGGGCGAAGCGCCGCCGACGCGGGCGAAGTCGACGTCGAAGGTCAGCGGCGTGGCGTCGACGTAGGGGCGGTGCTCGTAGGACGGGTTGCCCAGCGCGGCCAGGCCGCGGGTCGACGCGGTGGTGCTGTCGCCGTAGACGAAGCTGGGCACGTAGGCGAACAGCTCGGTGCCGGCGGTGGTGCCGCTCAGGCTGCCGTCGAAGGCATGCAGCATGCCGTCGTTGGCGCCGACGTAGACGACGGTGCGCCGGCTGGAGTAGCTGCGGCGGAAGGCGTTGTAGCCGGGATTGCTCGCGTCGTAGTAGGGCGAGGCCGGAGCGCCGGTCGCGGTGACCTTGGAGTTGACGATGTCGCCCAGCACCGCGTTGCGCGTGCGGTAGACGCCGCCGGCGGACTGCTCGCGCGTGCGGTCGCCGCGCAGGTAGTCGAGAAAGTTCGCCGCCGACTGCGCGGTGGTGTCGACCCCGGGGACCGCGGCGAAGGAGGCGTAGTAGGTGCGGCTCGACAGCGCGGCCGCGCCCAGGCTGGCGCTGCGGAAGGGCAGGGCGGCGCCGGTGGCGGTGCAGCAGGTGACGATCCTGCGGTTCGTCGGCAGCGTCGAGGCCAGCAGCGTGCGCGCGTTCCAGACCTCGCTGGAGGAGGGCGTGCCGTCGCTGGCATAGCTGACCGACAGGCCCAGAAGCGTGCCGGTCCAGTAGCGCGGGTCATAGCTGGCGGCGTAGCTGGCGTTGCCGCTGCTGGCCTCGTTCAGCGAGGTCGAGGCGAAGGCGGTCGAGGTCGAGGCCGAGGCCTCCTGCGCGATCTTCGCGAAGGCCTTGCCCAGGCCGGAGATCATCTGCGCGGCCAGGCCGCCGGTGTAGTAGTTGTCCGGGCGCGGGTTGGAGCCGACGGTGTCGGAGCTGGTGTACCAGGCGTTCTGCGCGATCGTCGAGGTCGAGTTGCTGCTGGCGTAGGGCTGGAAGCTGCCGGCCACCTCGAAGCCGCCGTATTTCGCGGCCAGCCAGTACTGGTTCTTCGCCAGGTAGTACTGGTTCTCGAGCACGTCGACCCAGTAGGTGCTGACCGTCTGCGAGCCGCCCAGGTCGCTGCGCAGGTCGACGGTGTGAGCGTGATAGGCCAGACCGGCCATGAAGTAGCTGTTGTTGCGCCCGGACGAGTAGCTGCCCAGGTTCGCCCAGCCCTCGAGCTGGCCGACCATGTCGGTCGCCTTCTTGACGTCGATCTCGGTGTCGGCGGCGACCTCGGAGGGCAGCGCCGGCTCGGCGCTGGTGCGGATGGTGCTGCCCTGCAGGTTGGCGTCGTTCCAGGTGTTGACGTCGCCGATGCCCAGGATGAAGTTCTTCTGGCAGCTGTAGAGGATCGGGTCGTCCCAGCTGGTGATGACGGGGAAGCCGTCGATCACGTTGTTGAGCGCCGTGGTCGTGGTGATGCCGCTCAGGCTGTTGTACGAGGCCACCGGGCCGAGCTTGCGGTAGTAGCGCAGCCCGGCGTAGTAGAGCTCGCTGACCGGGTCGTAGCCCTTGTAGACGCCGGTGGTCGAGCCGAACCGGTTGAGGTAGTTCATGACGCCGCTGTACTGCAGCGTCGGCGTTAGCCCGGTCTGCGCCTGCGCGAAGGCGATGGTGGCGCTGGTGTCGGCGGTGTCGGGATTGGCCAGCATGATGCCGGTGCTGCTGTCCCACTCGGCCCGGCTGTTGCCGATCGCGCTCGAGCCGGGCACCGGCTGGGTCGGGCCGATGTACTTCATGCGCGCGCGCATCACGCCGCCGTCGCGGTAGTAGCCGTCGTTCAGGTAGCCGAAGGCCGAGTAGCGCAGCTTCGAGGCGTACTGCTGCATCAGGCCCTCGGGCTTGTAGATCGGGCTGGCGGTGGTGCCGTACTTCGTGCAGTTGCTCTCCAGCCCGACCGTGGCGTCGCAGACCTTGGGCTGGATGTAGAGCTTGTAGGCCGTGCGGCTGGCGATCGTGCCGCCCAGGCCGGACTGGCTGACGTAGTCGGCGCCAGCCAGTGCGGCAGAGCAGCTCGAGCTGGTGGCGGCGCTCGACGAGTAAAGCAGCGGCGAGGCGGTCGAGCAGCTGGTGGCCGTGCTCTGCGTGTTGGTGCAGCTGTAGGTGTAGGAGACGCCGCCGTTGGTGGTGTTGCGGGTGCATGACAGGCTGTGCAGCGGCGTGCCGGCGCTGGCGCTGCAGGACGTGCCGGAGGCGCTCATCGAGCACGACAGCGTCGCTGCGTTGGTGCTGCACGAGATGGAGCTGGAGTAGTCGGTCTTCAGCGTGAACGTGCAGCTCAGCGGCGAATCGGTGCTGATCGTCATCGCCACGCCCAGCCCGTTGATCGCGGTGACGACCGCGGCCGAGGTGAAGGGCGTGGCGCCGGCGACGGCGGTGGTGCCCGCGGTGACCTTCTCGGGGAAATAGCCCAGGCCCGGGTGGCGGGTCTTCTGCAGGATGGTCTGGGCGGCGGTGTCGACCTTGCGCGTGCCGCCGGTCAGCGCCCAGCGGAAGGCGTCGAGCGTCTGCGTCGAGGCCCAGTTCAGCCAGTTGCCGCTCCACAGCGGCACCAGCGAGGTCGACACGCAGGTGCGGGTGGTCGTCAGGCTGTAGGGCGCGAAGTGGCTGTCGGCCGGCGTGGTCGAGTTGTAGACGTAGCGGTAGCACTTGCCCGGGTCGAAGTAGCCGACATAGGCGGTCGAGGCGCTGTAGGCGCTGGTGTTGAGGTAGGCCGGCGTGCTGGCGGTCGGGTATTCGACCGACAGCGCCAGCAGCAGGTTGCCCGGCACGCTGGCCGAGGAGAACAGCGGCGCGTCGGCCAGGTCGATGGCCGCGCGGGCCGGCCGCTGTGCCAGCAGCAGCGGCATCAGCAGCACCAGCAGCAGGATACGGAGCAGCTTCATGGGGAGCTTCATCACCGGGTGACGACGGACTGGAAGAAGGCCTGCGTGCCGCGCGGTCCGGTCGCGCGCACGCTGATGCGCATCACCGCCCGCACCTCCGACCTGACCAGGCGGTAGCGGTCGTCGGCGGCCGCTTCGCTCAGGCTGCTGTCGAGCGCGCAGGCGGTGCCGAGCACGTCGCCGGCGGCCAGGCACTGGCGGTCGATGACCCAGCGCACGGTCACGCCGCTGGCGCTGTCGACCAGGTCGGCGCCGCTCATGCCGGCGGCGGTGAAGGCCGCGTCGCTCAGCAGCACCAGCGGAATGCCCTGCGCATTGGTCGCGAGCCGGCTGGCCGAGTAGTTGGCCGAGCCGAGCGAGGCGTTGCGTGCGCTTTCGGTCGACAGCGCGCCGCTGGAGATCAGCGCGACCGCCTGCGCCATGCCGCGGTCGGCCTGGTTGGCCAGGTCGCGGCGGTAGCCGAGGTTGCCGGCCTGCAGCAGGCTGACGTCGAGCGCGCGGATCAGCGACAGCCCGGCCAGCAGCACCACGGTCAGCGCCACCAGCGTGAACAGCAGCACCATGCCGCGCTGCCGGCGCCGGGTCGGGAGGCGGGCCGGGGCGCTCATTTCAGGATCAGCAGGTTGCGCAGCGGCACGGTGGCCTCCAGCGTGCGGTAGCGGTAGAGCCGCTCCGCCTTCGTCAGCGTCAGCGTGCGCTTCAGGCTGCTGCCCAGATCGGAGAACAGCGTCAGCGTCTCGGGCGCGGGCGGGCGCGCCGGATCGGCCGACTCGTCCGGCCGGTTCGCGCGCAGCACCAGGCCGAGCCGGATCGCGACGATGGTGCGCAGCCGCGCGTTGGCTGCGGCCGAGCCGTCCATCAGCGCGCTGATCGCGTAGTCGCCGCTCGGCGCCTGCCAGCCGTCGACGACACGGTCGCCGTCGGTGTCGACGCCGTAGAGCGCCTGCATCACGAACACGCCGTCGGCCAGCGCCTGCAGCGCCGGGCTGGCGGCCTGCAGCAGGTCGTGCACGTACAGCGTGCCGGCGTCTCCGACGCCGATGGCCAGCAGCTGCGGCGCATTGCCGTTGCCGGGGTTGCCCAGCGCGCTGGCGGTGGCCGAGGGCGAGTAGTCGGTGAGCACCGCGCTGTCGATGCCGCCGCTGTAGTAGGTGCCGGCCAGCGGGACCGCGCCGCTGCCGCTGCTGGCGTCGAAGCTCGACGAGACCTGCGTGATCAGGCAGGGCGCGGTGCCGGTGCTCGCCGGCTGCTGGTCGCCGATCAGCAGCACCTCGCCGGCGCTCAGGCCGACGGTGCTGCCGAGCTGCAGCGCCGCGGCCTGCGCGTCGGTCGAGAAGGGCAGCGCGACCTCGCCCTGGCCGCTCTGCCCGCTCATCACCAGCAGCACGTCCGAGGTGCGGCCGCCGGCGGCCGATGGCGTGGTCTGGCCGGCGGCGATGACCGCTGGCGCGAGCCGGAAGACGCCGCTGCTGCCGGTCGTGACTGAGGCGAAGGGCGCCGGCAGCGTGCTGCCCGAGGGCAGCGGCAGGATCTGCGTGCCGCCGCGCGCGGCGTGCAGCCGGCAGCCGAACAGGTAGGAGGCCGAGCGGGCGTAGCCGGAGCCGGCGCTGCGCAGCATGCGGTCGAGCTGGGTCATCGCGTAGGCGCCGACCTGGCCCATGTCGCTGCCGGCCAGGGTCTGGCGCTTGCCGCTCTCGGCCACCGCCAGCACGCCGACGACCGCGATCGCCACGAAGGAGCCCACCAGCAGCGCCACCAGCAGCTCGACCAGCGTCATGCCGGCGGCCGCGAGCCGGCGGCCGTGCCGGGCCCGCAGGGTCGGGCGGGCGGATCGGCGATGCGGCCTCACGGGATCACCACCTTGGTGCGGTAGACGAGATCGCCGTCGCTGCTGGCGCGGGTGGGCGGGCGCCAGCGGATGGTCACGGTGACGACGCCGAGCGTGTCGGGCGTGCCGACGCTGCCGCTGGCGCCGGGCAGGCCGGCGCCGGCGCTGTCGGCGACCCGCGCCTGCCAGGCCGAGACGACCGCCGCGGGCAGGCTGGTCGTGCCGCGCAGCCACATCTCGCTGACGATCTGGTCGGCCAGCAGCGCGGCGCGGTTGCGGTCCTCGGCGTCGACCGCGCGCTGGATCGCGCGGCCCTGCAGCGCCGCCAGCCCGAGCACGCCGAAGGACAGCACCAGCAGCGCGATCAGCGCCTCGATCAGCGTGAAGCCGCGGGGGCGAGGGGGCAGGCGGGAGGGCGTCGTCATCGCGGACTTCCGTCGTTCAGCAGCCGTCGGCCTGGCCGGCGGCGGCCGAGCGCGCCGGATCGCAGGCGCGGATGCGCCCGCCGGCGAAGACCTGCACCTGCAGCGGCCGGTCCGAGCCCGCGGCGCTGAGCGCGTAGACGATCGGCGCGCCGATCGTCGCGGGGGCGGTGCAGCTCGCGCCCAGGCCGGTCGCGCCGTTGCTGACCGGCCGTCCGACGGTGTTGAAGCAGACGATGGCCGGGCCGGTGATGCCGACGCGCTCCTGGCGCGCCGCGGCCGAGCCGAGAATGTAGAAGCTGTCGTCGGCGCTCTCGCCGGCGAGCTGCGGCAAGGCCTGCGCGTACCAGGCCGAGGCATTGGCCGACGGCGTCGCGCCGAGGTCCGGGGTCGCGGCGGTCAGCACCAGCGCGGTCTGGCGGCTGCGCCGCAGCGCCTCCGACTGCGTCAGCCGCAGGTCGTTGCCCAGCCGCTCGGCCGCGCCGCGCACCCGCGCGTTGGCCGCCCAGGTCGCCAGCGGCGGCGTCGCGGCCATCATCACCAGCGCCAGCACGCCCAGCGTGACCAGCAGCTCCACCAGCGTGAAGCCGCGCACGCCGCCGTCGCCGGGTCGCCGGCCGGGCCGCATCAGCAGGACCTCCCGGGCTTGAGCACCCAGCACGAGGCCGGGGTCGTGCCCCAGTCGGCGGGCAGCGCGGTGCTGCGCTCGCGGCCGTGGTGGTCGATGGTGTAGACGAAGCCGGCGGTGACGCCGCTGCCGGTGGCGCTGATGGTGTAGGACGAGATCGTCGGCGCGGCGACGCACTTCACCGTGAAGCTCTCGACCGTCGTCGCGGTGTTGCACGGCCCGCCGACGTAGCTGCCGCCGTTCAGGTAGAACTGCTCCATCGCCGCGCGCGCGTCGGCCAGCGCGCGGGTGGCCGCCACCGCCTGGCTGCGCTGCACATGCTGGCGGTAGCTCGGGTAGGCGAAGGCGGCGATGATGCCGATCACCACGGTCACGATCATCATCTCGACGAGCGTGAAGCCGCGCCCGGCCAGGGGGCCGGGGGCGCGGGAAGTCGGTTCGGATCTCACGGGCGCAACCTTTCGGGCAGGGCATCGGACGCGGGGGCGTCGAACCTGTCTTAGCGGCTGCGCGCGCCGGAACCTGAGCGCGATCAACGGCGAGGTACGCCGGCTTATCGGGGCGGCGCGCCTCCGGAGCGGCCCTTAGCCTGCGCGGCGTGTCCTCCGTGATGTGGTCGTGTCGTCGATGAGTCCGAGCCTTTTCCGTGCGTTTCGCGGCCCGAGCCGGGGTGTGCCGTCCGTGCTGGCCGCGGTGCTGGCCTGCGGCAGCGGGCTGCTGCACGCGCAGCCGGCCGCGGCACCGGCGCCGCGGGTGCTGTCGAGCGGTGCCGCGGTGTCGGTCGCCGGCACGATGGGCGACCGGGTGGTGCTGATCGTCGACGGGCGCACCCGGGTGGCGGCCGCCGGCGAGGTGGTCGACGGCCGGGTGCTGCGCCGCAGCGCCGACCGCGGCTGGGTGCTGGAGGCCGGCAGCGGCCAGCCGGGCCAGCCGCTGGGCGAGCGGCCGGTGCGCGTGGGGGCTGCGGCGCGGCTGCCCGATCCGGGCGCGCGCCTGGTGCTGGAGGCCGGCAGCGACCGGCTCTTCCGCAGCGAGGGCGAGATCAACGGCCGCGCGGTCAGCGGTGTCGTCGACACCGGCGCGAGCGTGATGGTGCTGCCGGCGGCGCTGGCGCGCCGGCTCGGCATCGCCACCGGCGCGGGCAGCGAGGTCGACGTGCAGACCGCGGCCGGTCGGCGCAGCGGCCGCCAGGTCCGGCTCGAGCAGGTCCGGCTCGGGCCGCTGCAGGCCCGAGCGGTCGACGCGGTCATCGTCGAGGTCGATCTGCCCTACGTGCTGTTCGGCAACAGCTTCCTGCAGGACTTCCGGCTGCAGTGGGAGCAGGGGCGGCTGACGCTGTCGACGGCCGTGTCGCCGTCGACGCTGCCGCCCTGAGTGAGCCGCCCCGGGCCGGGCGGCGCCTCGTCAGCTGCCGATGCGCCCGCCGTCGTTCTTCGTGATGACGACGGTGGCCGAGCGCGGACGCGCGGTGCCGCCATCCGGCCAGTGGCTGCCGTACTTCGACGGATCGGCGATCGCGCTGGTGGCGGTCTCCTCGCCGGGATGCTGGATGTTGACGAACAGCGCCTTGCCGTCCGGCGTCTCGCAGATGCCGGTGATCTCGCACTGCGACGGGCCGACCAGGAAGCGCTTGAGCGTCGTGTCGCTGGGCTTGCGGCCCATCCAGGTGCTGACGGCCAGCGAGCTCGTCGTCGAGGTGGTGCCGCTGGTCACGGTCATCGTGTTGTTGACCGTGACCGGGCCGCCGTCGCCACGCGAACCGGCTACCGCCGCGAGCAGCATGCAGTTGGTGGTGTCGGTGTAGGCGCCGTCGTCGGTCTCGATCCAGGCCAGGCCGGTGCTCTTCGCGAAGCGCATGCCGTCCGGGCTCGAGAAGTCCTGGTCGTCCGTCAGGCCGGAGAGGTTGATGTTCGCGCCGGCATCGGCCTCGGCGCCGAACAGGAACACGTCCCACTTGAAGCTCGTGGCCGACGGGTCGCGGTTGTCCTCGGCGACACGGATGATGTGGCCGTTGACGTTGCCCTTCTGCTTGTTGCCGTCCGTGTCGTTGTAGGCGCGCGGGTTGGCGGCGTCGACCAGCGGGTAGCTGCTGCCGGTCAGCACGCGGTTGGTGTTGTTGGTCAGCGTGAAGTAGATGTCGTCGGTGGCCGGGTTGACGGTGCTCCACTCGGGGCGGTCCATCTTCGTGGCGCCCACCGCGTCGGCGGCCAGGCGGGCGTTGACCATCACGTCGGCCTGGTTGGCGAAGGCGTAGGTGGCGTAGTTCTTGATCGCGGCGACCGAGATGTCGAGCAGCAGCCACTGGCCGGTGCCGTCGGCGTTGAACTTGGCGACGTACAGCTTGCCGGCGTTCAGGTACTTGTCCCCGGTGGCCACGCGGTCGGCGGGCACGGCGTCGGCCGCCGACCAGGCGGCGTCCGAGACGAACTTGTAGATGTACTCGCCGCGCGAGTCGTCGCCCATGTAGAAGGCCAGCGGCTTGCCCGCCACCGGGGTCAGGTAGGCGGCGGCCTCGTGGGCGAAGCGGCCCATCGCGGTGCGCTTGCGCGGCGTGGAGGCCGGCGCGTACGGGTCGATCTCGACGATCCAGCCGAAGGTGTTGGTGATGTTGCGGTAGTCGTCCGTGCCGTCGGTCGAGGTGCCGATCAGGCTGGCGTTCCAGCGCGCGTAGAGGTCGGCCGTGCCGCCGGTCTCCCAGCCGTAGCGGCTGGCCGCGCCGGCCGACAGGCCGTAGCGCTTGAGCGAGACGACGCTGCGTGCGGTCGCGCCGCCGCGGGCGGTGTCGTCGGTGGCCGCGCGGGTGAAGTAGCCGATCCAGTTCTCCTCGCAGGTCAGCAGCGTGCCCCACGGGGTCGTGCCGGTGCCGCAGTTGTTCTGCGTGCCGCGGGTGCGCGAGCCATCGATCGAGTACTTCGTCTTCAGCAGCGCGTCGCCGGCGGCCGGGCCGCTCATCAGCATCTCGGTGGCGGCGGTGATGCGGCGGTTGTAGGCGGAGTCCTTGACATAGCTGATCGCACTGCCGCTGCGGCGGACCTCGACGATCGACAGGCCGTGCACCGCCACCTCCTTGTCGACCTCGGCGGCCGGACGCGGGTTGGCGCTCGGGCCGCTGGCGTGCAGGAACAGGTTGTTCTGGTACTCGTGGTTCATGCCCAGCAGGCCGCGCTCGCTGTTCGAGGCGTCCGGGCCGGTGCCGGCCGTGTTCAGGCCGAAGTATTCGATGCCGTCATGGCAGTCGCCCGAGCGCTTGTCGAAGTCGGTGTCCGTGCCGTCGTTCTTCGCGGCGGCCACGGTCGACACCAGCGGGTCGCCGCAGCGGTACAGCACGCTGGCGGTGTAGCCCGCCGGCACGGTGATCGTGTCGGCCAGCGACTTGCCCACGGCGGCGAAGGCCAGCGAGGTGATCGCGCCGCTCGGTGCCGGTGCCGGTGCCGGTGCGGGCGTCTCGTCGTCGCCACCGCCGCAGGCGCTCAGGCCCAGGGATCCCATCAGCGCACCGCCGGCGGTGCCGAGGCTGCGGCGCAGCAGGCCGCGGCGGCCCATGCGGGCGGCCAGCACCGAGGCGAACGGGGTGTTGGCGCTGGTGTTGCAGTCGTCGCTCTCGACGAAGGGGGCGGGCAGGCGGAGATCAACGGGCTTGTTCATGGCGTGGCTTGCTGTCCGGTGAACGAAGGTTTCAGACGGCGCGATCGTGTCGATCCCGTGTGAAAGTGCCGTGACCCGGTGGTGACGGCCGCGTGACAACCGCTGGTCGCCGTCGCCGCGTTCCCTCACCATCCCTCCCCCTGCTTCCGCTGTATCGTGCTCGACATGAAAAAAGCTTCCCGCCCCCTTTCCGTTCTCTTTTCCTCCTGCGTGCTGCTGACGACGCTGCTGTCGGGCTGCGGCGTCGTCGCCGTCGCCGGTTCGGTGGCCGGTGCGGCGATCACGGTGGGCAGCGCGGCGGTGTCGGTCGGCGGCGCGGTCGTCTCGACCGGCGTCAAGGTCACCGGCAAGGCGATCGAGAAGACGATCGACGCGGTCGGCGGCGGCAGCACGCCGGCGGGCGGCGACGGCGTGGTGGTCAAGGGCGCCGAGGGCGCGGCGGACGCTGCGCGCTGACGCGACCCGATCCGCGAGCTCGTGCAGAACCGGTGCGTTCCCGGCCGATCATGCCGGGAACGAGGGGGATGAATCGCGTTTCCTGTCCGCTTCGGTCAAGGCCGCGGCGGCCGCGCTGGCCTACGATCGTGCAATGTTCACGATGACGGAGAGAGCGGGATGTCGGTGCTGACCATGACCCGGGTGGTGCTGGCCGGGGCGACCGGGCTGGCGGTGATCGCGGCCGGGGTCGGCATGCTCGCGACATTGACGGTGTCGGCTCGGACCTCGGTGACCACCGCCGCGGCCGATCCGGCGCTGGGCCGCACGCTGTGGCAGGGCCGCGCGCCGCTGCAGGCGCGGCTGGCCGGCGAGGGCGCCGACCTGGCGCCGGCGCAGGCGCGCTGCGCGGCCTGCCATGCGCTGCCTTCGCCCGAGGGCGGCAGCGCGCTGGGCGACGGCCCGATGCTCGAGTCCTCGCGGCTGGTGCGGCCGATGTCGCGCCGTGGCGGCAAGGTCTCGCGCTATGACGAGGCGGCGTTCTGCCGCCTGCTGCGCTCCGGCCTGGATCCGGCCGCCAACCCGGTGTCGGCGCGCATGCCGCGCTACGAGATCGCGGCGGCCGACTGCGCCTCGCTGTGGCAGGCGGTGCTGGGCGCCGGCGACATCAACCGGCGCTCCTGAGCCGGCGCCTGGCCGGCGTCAGTCGTCGATCGGCGTGAGCTTGGCCACCGACAGCGCCAGCCACTTGGTGCCGTGACGGCCGAAGCTGACCTGGGCGCGCGCGTCGGCGCCGCTGCCCTCCAGCGCCAGCACCACGCCCTCGCCGAACTTGTTGTGGAACACGCGCAGGCCCTTGCGCAGGCCCTGGCCGCTGGGGTCGGGCTCGCGCTTCGGCGGCAGCGGGGCGGGTGCGGGCGCCGGGGCGGCGCTGCGGGCGAAGCCCGATGAGCCGCCGTATCCACCGCCATGGCCGCCGCCGTAGCTGCTGCCCCGGCCGAACCCGCCGCCAAATCCCCCCGAGAAGCCGCCCGAGAAGCCACCCGAGAAGCTGCCTTCCTTCGGCGTCAGCCATTTCAGAGCGCCTTCCGGCAGCTCGGCCAGGAAGCGGCTGCGCGCGTGGTAGCGGGTCTGGCCGTGCAGCATGCGCGTCTGGCTGAAGCTCAGGTGCAGGCGCTGGCGCGCGCGGGTGATGGCCACATACATCAGCCGGCGCTCCTCCTCCAGCCCGTCGGGCTCGGCGGCGGCGTTCTCGTGGGGGAACAGGCTCTCCTCCAGCCCGGTGATGAAGACCGCGTCGAACTCCAGCCCCTTGGCGGCGTGCACCGTCATCATCTGGATCGCGTCTTGGCCGGCCTGGGCCTGGTTGTCGCCGGCCTCCAGCGCCGCGTGGGTCAGGAAGGCGGCCAGCGGCGAGATGATCTCGCCGGTGTCGGCGTCGGGCAGCAGGCCGGCGGTCTCGTCGACCGGCAGCGCCACCACCTCGCGGCCGAAGCCCTCGACCGTCACGAAGGACTCGGCGGCGTTGACCAGTTCCTCCAGGTTCTCGACCCGGTCCTGGCCCTCGCGCTCGGCGCGGTAGAAGTCGAGCAGGCCGGAGGCGGCCAGCATGCGCTCGATGATCTCGCGCAGCGTGCGCCCGCGGGTGTCCTCGCGCAGGCCGGCGACCAGGCGCACGAAGTTCGCCATCTTGGTGCCCGCCGCGCCGCCCAGCGCCCCGACCGACTGGTGCAGGCTGCGCCCGGTGGCGCGCGCGATGTCCTGCAGCTGCTCGACCGAGCGCGCGCCGATGCCGCGCGCGGGGAAGTTCACCACCCGCAGGAAGCTGGTGTCGTCGTCCGGGTTCTCGATCAGGCGCAGGTAGGCCAGCGCGTGCTTGATCTCGGCGCGCTCGAAGAAGCGCAGCCCGCCGTGGACGCGGTAGGGCACGCCGGCGTTGAACAGCGCCGTCTCCAGCACGCGCGACTGCGCGTTGCTGCGGTAGAGGATGGCGATCTCGGCGCGCGCGGTGCCGGCGCGGTGCAGCTGCTCGGCCTGCTCGAGCACCCACTGCGCCTCGGCGAAGTCGCTGGGCGACTCGTGCACCCGCACCGGCTCGCCCGGGCCCGCCTCGGTGCGCAGGTTCTTGCCCAGCCGGCCGGTGTTGTGCTCGATCAGCGCATTGGCCGAATCCAGGATGTTGCCGAAGGAGCGGTAGTTGCGCTCGAGCTTGATCCGGTGGCGCACCCGGTACTCGCGCTCGAAGTCGGCCATGTTGCCCACGCGCGCGCCCCGGAAGGCGTAGATGCTCTGGTCGTCGTCGCCGACGGCGAAGAGGGCGCCGGTGGCCGTCTCGCCCAGCGCGTCGCGCTCGCCGGGCATCGCCGCGAACATCTTCAGCCAGGCGTACTGCAGCCGGTTGGTGTCCTGGAACTCGTCGACGAGGATGTGGCGGAAGCGCGCGCGGTAGTGCGCGCGCAGGTGCGGGTCGTCGCGCAGCAGCTCGAAGCTGCGCAGCATCAGCTCGGCGAAGTCGACCACGCCCTCGCGCTGGCACTGGTCCTCGTAGGCCTGGTATATCTCGGCGAGCTTCTGGGTCTGGGCGTCGCGCACCTCGATGTCCTTCGGGCGCAGGCCGTCCTCCTTGGCGCCGGCGATGAACCAGGCGACCTGCTTGGGCACGAAGCGCTCCTCGTCGAGCTGCATCGCGCGGATCACCCGCTTGACGGCGCTGACCGCATCGCCCGCGTCGAGGATCTGGAAGGTCTGCGGCAGGTTCGCCTGCTTCCAGTGCGCGCGCAGGAAGCGGTTGCACAGGCCGTGGAAGGTGCCGATCCACATGCCGCGCACGTTGAAGGGCAGCATCGCCGACAGGCGCGTGAGCATCTCCTTGGCGGCCTTGTTGGTGAAGGTCACCGCCATCAGGCCGCCGGGCGAGACCTGGCCGGTCTGCAGCAGCCAGGCGATGCGGGTGGTCAGCACGCGCGTCTTGCCGGAGCCCGCGCCGGCCAGGATCAGCGCGGGCTCGGCCGGCAGCGTCACCGCGGCGAGCTGTTCCGGGTTGAGGTTCGCCAGCAGGCGGGATTCGGGCGGCAGCGTGGCCGGGACGGGCGAGGACGACGGAAGCATCGCGGAATTCTACGAGGCGCCCCCAGGCCGTCGGTGCGGTGTGCAGCCCGAGCTGAACGAGGGCGAAGAACGGCTGCGTTCCCGGTCGTGTCGCCCCGGATTCCCGTGTGGCCGCGCGACCCGGCCGGGGGGATGGCGCACGGGCTGCGGACTGAGAGCATCCCTGCCATCGGCTGATCCGTGCGATCGGTCACGAACAACCGCCCGAGCCTTGCGCCCATGAACACCTCCGACCTGCGCCGCCTGCTGCTGTTCACGCTGCTGGGCGGTCTCGTGACCCTGCTGATGATGCTGCTGCACCTCGACCTGCCCGAGGCCGGCCTGCCGGCCCTCGACCAGGACAACCGGATGCTGACCGAGCAGGCCCGCCAGGAGCGGCTGCGTGCCGAAGGACGGGCGCTGTGGCAGGGCGACTGGGCGATGCAGGCGAGCCTGCCGGGCCGCGTGCACGGCCTGGACGGCCAGTCCTCGCGCTGCGTGCGCTGCCATGGCGGCAGCACGCTGCCGCGCGCGCTGCTCGACCGCAGCGGCGGCAGCCAGGCCGGCCTGTGCCGGCTGCTGCGCGAGGGCCGGCGCGCCGACGGCAGCGCGGTGACGGCAGCGATGCCGCGCTATGACGCGGCGGATTCGGACTGCGCCGCCTTATGGTCCCATCTGGTGCCGGGATCCGCGCTGAAACACTGATTTCCATTTTCAGGGAATCAGGAAAACCCTGGGTCATCCGGCCAGGATACTGAAAGCAGATTTTTACGATGCCGCCGCGATACTTTGGTACTGCTCAACCCAATGGGGGTGTCCAAGGCGGCGAAGGTGCACCCGATCCGGAAACTTCGGGAATTCAGGTCTGCATCGCCTTGAATTTTTTGTTGCATCCTGTTTCTTATTGGTGTGCATTCGTCATGGTCGGCCGTGAATTTCTTAGCAGAATAACGGCTTAAGTTTCGGGGAAACGCAATCGACGTGCGGGGCGACGGTAGCCTTGCGACCCAGGGAAAACCAGTGAACAACAGGCTCGCCGGCTGAGACATCCATGATGGATGGCCGCGGCGGCCCGTGTCTGCTCGGGTTTTTCCAGGCCGCCCGGGATGGCGGTGAACGCGAAGCGTCAGTCACGCGATCTGCCGGCCTGGTCGGAATGCCGGGCGTGGCGGATGCCCCGAGTGACCGAGAACAAAGAAAACCAAGGCCGAAGCCATGCTTGCTGCGCTCCTGTCCGTGCTCCTGTCCGGAGTGCGCCGATCCTTTCCGTCGCTCCGGTGCACCGCGCTGGTGCTGGCCGCCGGCCTGCTGTGCGCGCTGCCGGCCCGGGCGGCGGTGCTGTTCAGCTGGGCCGATTCGGTCTGCGAGGGCTCGACCGACGGCTGCCTGACCAACGGCACGCGGCGCTTCCGCAATGTCGTGCCGGCGCCGTATTCCTCGGTGCTGCAGCGCGACGTGCTGATGACGGTGGTGTCGACGAGCAATGGCGCCGCGCCGGCCACGCCGCGCGCCGGCTTCGGCAGCACCGCCTCCTACATCGGCGGCGAGGTGCTGGGCAACAGCACGCCGGGCGCGAAGTCGCAGGTGCGCTTCCGTCTGACCTTCGTCACGCCGGGCACCTCGACGCCGCAGGCCGTGCCCGCGCCGGTCTTCGTGACCAGCCTCGATACCGACGGCGGCTACCTCAGCACGCCGGCGACCGGTTTCCGCGAGCGCATCGAGTTCCACGGCACGACCCAGGCGCCGCAGCCCGGCAGCCAGCTCGAGCAGACCGTCGCGCTCGACGGCGGCCTGGCCTACAGCCCGGTGCTGTGCTCGGGCCCGCTGGCGGGCGGCGGCTGCGATTCCGGCGCCGGCTACTACGTCTTCTATCCCGGGCTGAGCGAGACGACCAACAACGTCGAGGTCTCGGCCAACTACACCTCGTCGCTGTCGACGGTGGACTTCAGCTTCGGCGTCGAGATCTCGTCGAGCGCGGCCGGCGGCTACTGGGAGTCGCGCCAGTACGGCATCCAGGTCGGCGTGCCCGACGGCTGGGTCGACGTCGTGCCGGCCTTCTCGGGGCTGCCGACGGCGATCCGGCCGGGCCAGACCTATGCCGGCCTGACGCTGACCTGCTCCAATCCGGCCGGCACCAGCGCGGCGACCGCGACGACCTGCGTGCCGACGGTCTCGGCCGGCACGGTCGGCGCGGTGAGCTGCTCGCCGGCGACGCCGGCGACGGTGGCCGCGCAGGGCTCGGTCGTCTGCACCTTCAGCTACACCGCGCCCGGCACGCAGGGCGGCACCGACGAGCCGACCACCTTCGTGACCTTCACCGGCACGACCGGCGCGAGCAACGACGGCAACACCGCCAACAACGTCACCACCGCGACCGCGCCGCTGATCGACGCGCGCGACGAGAGCACGACCACGCCCTATGGCACCGCCGCGTCGCTGTCGGTGCTGGCCAACGACACCCACGGCAGCAGCGCGGCGACGCTGTCGAACGTCACGCTGTCGGCGCTGGGGGCGCCGACCTCCGGCGCGAGCTTCGATCCGTCGACCGGCCAGTTCAGCGTGCCGGCGGGCGCCGCGCCGGGCAGCTACAGCGTCAGCTACCAGATCTGCGCCAACCCGGCGCTGACGCCGGCGGTCTGCGACACCGCGATCGCGACCATCGTCGTGACCGCGGCCGATCTCTCGCCGGCCTTCTCGGGCCTGCCGACGCTGTTCGAGGGCGGCCGGACCTATTCCGGCCTGACGCTGACCTGCACCAACGCCGCCGGCAGCGCCACTGCCAGCGCGGCCACCTGCGTGCCCACCGCGTCGGTCGGCACGATCGCGTCGACCGTCTGCACGCCGGCGGTGCCGGCGACGGTGGCCGCGGCGGCGTCCATCGTCTGCACCTTCGACTACACCGCGCCGCCGGCGGGCACGGCCTCGTCGGTGACGCTCACCGGCACGACCGGCGCCAGCAACGACGCGGTCGCGTCCAACAACACCACGACCGCGCAGGTCCCGCTGCGCGAGGCCGACCTCTCGCCGGTGTTCTCCGGCCTGCCGAAGGTGGTCGCGCCGGGCCAGACCTATTCCGGCCTGACGCTGACCTGCACCAACGCCGCCGGTGGCGCCACCGCGCAGGCGCCGCTGTGCGCGCCGAGCGTCTCGACCGGCACGATCTCGGGCCTGTCGTGCAGCCCGGCCGGGGCGGCGACGCTGGCTGCAGGCGCCGCGATCACCTGCACCTTCTCGTACACCGCGCCGGGCACGCAGGGCGGCAGCGACGAGCCGACCACCGCGCTCGTCTTCACCGGCACGACCGGCGCGAGCAACGACAGCGTCGCGTCGAACAACACCACGCAGGCGCCCGCGACCTTGATCGACGCGGTCGACGACGTCGAGGCGCGCCGGGGCGGCCTGGGCGGCCAGACCAGCCGGCTCGACGCCAACGACCAGTTCCCGGACGGCAGCACCTTCACCCGCACCGGCGGCAGCTGCGCCAACGCCTCGGTCTCGACCGCCGGCACCGCGACCTATGACGTGCCGGCCAGCGGCAGCTGCACCGTGACCTACCGGGTCTGCGCGCCGGCGCTCGACGCGGCCTCGTGCGATACCGCGACGCTGACGGTCACGGCCACCGCGACCTCGGCCGACCTGTCGGTGACGATCGGCGGCCTGCCGAGCGCGGCCTCTCCCGGCGCGACCGTCACCGGCACGCTGACCTGCACCAACGCCGGCCCGGACGCGGCGCTGCAGGCCACCTGCACCGGCGGCGCCGGCGTCACGACGTCCGGCTGCAGCGTCGATGGCAGCCCGGTCACGCTGCCGCTGGCCAGCCTGGCCGCGGGCAGCGCGATCCGCTGCGGCATCACGATGACCGCGCCGGCCAGCGGCGTGCTGAACGTGCCGGCAAGCACCGGCGCGAGCAACGACGTCAACGGCGCGAACAACAGCGCGCTGGCGAGCGTGCCGGTGATCGACGCGGTCGACGACGGCACGGTCACCGTGCCGCCGACCGGCTCGACCGTGGTGCTGACCGGCAACGACACGCTGGGCGGCAGCCCGGTGGCCGAGGGCGCGCGCAGCGTCGCGCTGGTCGATGCCGGCGGCCTGGGCGGCGCGTCGATCGACGCCTCGGGCCGGCTGGTCGTGCCGTCGGGCACCGCCGCGGGCCGCTACACCGTGACCTACCGCCTGTGCACGCTGCCGGCCAGCGTGCCGGCGGCCTGCGACACCGCCACCGTCGTCGTCGACATCGCCGGCGAGCCGGACCTGACGGTGTCGAAGTCGCATGCGCCGGCGACCCTCGTCGAGGGCCAGGGCGGCCGTTACACCATCGTCGCGCGCAATGCCTCGACCGGCTCGGCCACCAGCGCGAGCTACACGGTCGTCGACACGCTGCCGGCCGGCATGACGGTCGCGTCGGTGCCGACCGGCGCCGGCTGGGACTGCAGCGCCACCCGCATCGGCGCCGGCGTCGCCAGCTGCACCTCCAGCCAGGTGCTGGCCGCCGGCAGCGAGGCGCCGGCGATCACGCTCGACGTCATCGTCTCGGCCGAGGCCTGCGCGACGCCGGATGCCTCCGGCCTGTGCGGCGGCAGCGCGGCCCCGGTCAACCGGGTGTCGATCAGCGGCGGCGGCGAGGTCTCGAGCCGCCTGCAGTCGAACAACAGCTACCAGGATCCGACGCCGGTGCAGCGTGTCGGTTCGGTCAGCGGCCGGGCCTGGCTCGACGCCGACCATGACCGCGCGCAGGGCAGCGGCGAGCGCGGCGTCGCCGGCCTGCGGGTGGAGGTGATCGACGCCTCCGGCACGCAGGTCGCGACCGCGACGACCGACGCCAGCGGCGACTACCGCGTGCAGGGGCTGACCGCCGGCAGCTACACCATCCGCTTCCGAGACCCGGCCACCGGTTCGTACTACGGCCGGCCGATCTCGAAGGATCCGGCCGGCGGCAACGACCCGAGCGCGGACGCCTCGACCGGCGTCGTCGCCTCCGGCGTGATCAGCGGCGTGGCGGTGTCGGCCGGCACCACCCGCATCAACCAGAGTCTGCCGCTGGACCCGGCGGGCGTCGTCTACGACAGCAGCAGCCGGGCCGCGCTCGGCGGCGTGGCGGTCGAGCTGCTCGACGCCGGCGGCCAGGCGGTGCCGGGCGGCTGCCTGATCGGCGGCACGAACCAGGTCACCACCTCCGGCAGCGGCGCGCTGGCCGGTGCCTACAGCTTCCTGCTGATCAACCCGCCGCCGGCGGGCTGTCCTGGCGCCGCCGCCTACCAGCTGCGTGTCACGCCGACCGCGGGCTACGCCGCCAGCGGCTCGATCCCGGCGCAGGCCGGCACGCTGGTGCCGCCGACCGGCTGCACCAACGGCGCCGCCGGCGGCGTCTGCACCGTGCAGGCGCAGGCCGCGCCGCCGAGCGGCAGCGAGTCGACCGCCTACTACCTCTCGGTCCGCCTCGACCCGGTCAACGGCCCGGACATCATCAACAACCACATTCCGCTCGATCCGTCGGCCGGCACCGGCCTGCTGGTCATCAAGACCGGCGACCGCACGCAGGCGGAGATCGGCGACTCGGTGCGCTACAGCATCACGGTGCGCCGCACCGACAGCGGCGGCGCGACGCTGCCGGCGGTCGAGATCATCGACACGCTGCCGGCGGGCTTCCGCTACATCGCCGGCACCGCGATGGTCGACGGCCGCACGATCGCCGATCCGGGCGGTCTGCCGGGGCCGGTGCTGCGCTTCCAGGTCGGCGCGCTGGCCGCGGGCGGCAGCCACACGCTGAGCTACCGGGTGCGCATCGGCGTCGGCGCACAGCAGGGCACCGGCATCAACCGCGCCCAGGCCACCGGCACGCCGGGCGCGAACTGCTCGGCCGCCAGCGACGGCCTGTGCTCGAACGTCAGCCAGTTCCGCGTCCGGGTGACCGGCGGCGTGTTCGGCGCCGAGGCCTGCGTGGTCGGCCGCGTCTTCGTCGACTGCAACCATGACCATGTGCAGGGGCCCGAGGAGCCGGGCATTCCGGGCGTGCGCTTCTACCTGAGCGACGGCACCTCGCTGATCAGCGATGTCGAGGGCAAGTACAGCGTCTGCGGCCTGGCGCCGCGCACCGCGGTGATGGTGGTCGACGGCTCGACGCTGCCGCGCGGCAGCCGGCTGACCACCAGCTCGAACCGCAATGCCGGCGATGCCGCGAGCCTCTTCCTCGACCTGAAGAACGGCGAACTGCACCGTGCCGACTTCATCGAGGGCAGCTGCTCCAACACCGTGCTCGAGCAGGTCAAGGCCCGGCGCGCCCGCGGCGAGACGCAGTCGCTCGACACCGAGAAGAAGGGCGGCCGGGTGCTGAAGTTCGATGGCCGGCCGGTCACCGCGCCGGCGCAGGCCACCGACAGCGCGCGCCAGCGCGGCACGGCCGCCGGCCAGGGCGAGCCCGGCGCGGTCAAGCCGCGCCAGGCGGCGGGCAGCGCCGGCCCGGCCGGCGCCCGCACCGAGACCACCGAGACGCTGCGCGAGCCGGTCTCGCGCAACCCGGCCTCCTCCGGCGCGACCGTGCCGGCGCTCGAGGAGGGCACGCGATGAGCCGCCTGCCGCTGCCGAAGACCCGCCCCGAGCAGGCGGTCCGACCGAACCGATTCCCGACGATGTCCCTGAACCTGTCGCCGCTGAACGCGGCCGTGCGGCGGGCGCTGCCCGTGCTGGCCGCCGGCCTGGCCCTGGGCGGCGTGGCCCGCGCCCAGGTCGATTCCGATCCGGTGCGCCCGCTCGGCGACGAGCCCGGCCGCTACCGGCCGCTGTTCACGCTGCCCGAGCCGGCCGGCGCACCGCGCATCCTGCTCGACGGTGCCTACGCCGCCAATGCGGAGGTCGGCCGGCTGTCGGTCGAGGTGAGAGGGGCCGGGGCCCCGGCCGACGGCGTCACGCCGGTGCAGGTGACCGTGCAGGTCTTCGACCGCGACGGCCTGCCGATGCGCCGGCCGGTGCTGGTGACGATCGAGCTCAAGGGCGGCGCGCGGCTGCTGCTGCCCGGCGCCTCGACCGAGGAGGGCGGCGCGGGCCGCCGCGACGCCGACCGGGCGGTGCCCGGCACGCAGCTGCGCGTGAACGACGGCGTGGCGAGCTTCAGCCTGATCGCGCCGGCGCAGCCCGGCGATGTCGCGCTGCGCCTGACCGCCGGCGAGGCCGAGGTGGCCGGCACGATCGGCTTCGAGCCGGACGTGCGCGAGATGATCGCCGCCGGCCTGATCGAGGGCGTCATCGGCCGCACCTCGCGGCGCTACGACGGCGCGATCTCGCCGGCGCGCGTCGACGACGGTTTCGAGGCCGAGCTGCGCAGCTGGAGCCGCGGCTTCGACAGCGGCCGCGGCCAGGCCGCGGCCCGCGCGGCGCTGTTCCTGAAGGGCAAGATCCGCGGCGACCGGCTGCTGACGCTGGCCTACGACTCCGACAAGGACACGCGCGCGCGCCTGCTCGGCGACATCCGGCCGGAGGAGTTCTATCCGGTCTACGGCGACGCCAGCGTCAAGGGCTTCGAGGCGCGCAGCTCCTCGCGGCTGTACGTGCGCGTCGACGAGGGCCGCAGCTTCGCGATGTTCGGCGACTTCGCCTCCGGCGAGGGTGTCGTCGCCGCGGCCGGCGGCGGCGTGGTCGCCGGCACCCGGCTGCGCCAGCTCGGCAGCTACCAGCGCGCGATGACCGGCGTGAAGCTGCACCGCGAGAGCGCCGACGGCTTCGTCAACGTCTTCGCCAGCCGCGACACGCTGCGCCATGCCACCGAGGAGATCGCCGCCAACGGCACCAGCGGCCCGTTCGCGGTCAGCGGCACGCAGGCGCTCGAGAACAGCGAGCAGATCCAGCTGATCGTGCGCGACCGCAACAACCTGAACACCGTGCTGTCGGTGACGACGCTGGTGCGGCTGGTCGACTACAGCTTCGAGCCCTTCAGCGGCCGCATCCTGCTGACGCGCCCGATCCCGAGCCAGGACGCCGACGGCAACCCGATCCACCTGCGCGTCAGCTACGAGGTCGACCAGGGCGGCGACGCCTTCTGGCTGGCCGGCGCCGACGGCCAGATCAACCTCGGCGAGCGCGCCAGCCTGGGCGGCGCGATCGTCGAGGACCGCAATCCGCAGGCGCGCTTCCGGCTCGCCAGCGTGCATGCGGGCGTGAAGCTGGGCGCGGCCACCGAGCTGGTCGTCGAGGCGGCGCAGACCGAGGCCTCGCTGAGCGCGGTCGGCACCTCGCTGGTGGGCGCGCCGGTGCTGCCCGACAGCGGCACCGCGACCGGACGCGCTGCGCGCGTCGAGCTCCTGCACCGCGACGAGCAGCTCGAGGCGCGGCTGCGCGCGGCGCGCACCGGCGCGTCCTTCGCCAACACCGCCGCCGGCGTGCAGCCCGGCAGCGAGCAGGTCGGCGCCTCGGCCGCCTGGAAAGCCGGCGAGCGCTGGACGCTGAAGACCGACCTGCGCCGCGACCGCGACACCGACACCGGCGCCCGCGCCGGCGGCGCCACCGTCGGCGCCGACTACCGGCTGAGCCCGGCGCTGACCGTCGGCGTCGGCCTGCGCCGCATCGAGGAGCGCGGCCGCCTGCGCGGCGCGCTCGCCAGCCTGGCGGCCAATCCGTCGGCCGGCAGCTACTACACGCCGGGCGCCGACGGCGGCTTCAGCGGCTCGGGCAGCACCTCGCTGCTGAACGTCAACGGTGCGCTGGCCAGCAGCACCGGCGCCGCGCCGGGCACGGTCGACGATCTCGACACCACGACCGCCTTCGTCGGCGCGACCTGGCGGGCCGGCGATCGCTGGACGCTGCGCGGTCTGGCCGAGGCTTCGGTCGACGGCCAGGACCGCCACCGCGTCGAGCTGGCGGCGAGCTACCAGCTGGCGGAGCGCGCGCGGCTCTATGCCCGCGCCGAGCACCAGGCCGGCCTGTCCTCGCGCTACGCGCTCGACAGCGGCACGAGCCGCGGCCAGGCGATCGCGCTGGGCATCGACGGACGCTACATGGACGGCGGCGAGGTCTTCAGCGAGTACCGCCTGCGCGACGCCAGCGACGGCCGGGCCTCGCAGCTGGCCACCGGCGTGCGCAACGTCTGGCAGCTGAAGGAGGGTCTGGCGATGACGACAGGCCTGGAGCGGCTGCGCATCCTCGACGGCACCGGCCAGAACGCCACCGCCGCCACCGTCGGCGCCGACTGGACCGCCAGCGAGTGGTGGAAGGCCTCGGGCCGGCTGGAATGGCGCCGGCTGGAAGCCGCGAGCAGCAGCACCCCCTCGTCGACCACGGCGGGCACGCTGACGGCCCAGGACAGCTGGCTGACGACGCTGACCGCGGTGCGCCGCCTCGACCGCGACTGGACCGCGCTGGCGCGCAACTACTACCTGGCGACCGACAACCACGGCGCGCGGGCCAACGGCTGGCAGGACCGCTTCCAGGTCGGCCTGGCCTGGCGCCCGGTCGACCACAACCGCATCGACGTGCTGGGCAAGTACGAATACAAGGTCGAGGACAACATCAACGCCACGGACGAGTGGCGCCGGGTGCATGTCGGCGCGGTGCAGGCCAACGTGCATCCCGCGCGGGCCTGGTGGGCCTCGGGGCGGCTGGCGGGCAAGACGGTGGTCGAGCGCTTCCCCTCCACCGATGGCGGCGTTCAGGACAGCTACCGCGCCTGGCTGGTGGGCGGGCGGCTGATCCGCGACCTCACCGAGCGCTGGGACCTGGGACTGCAGCTGAGCCTGATGCGCGGCCACGCGGCCGGGCAGCCGGGCGGGGCCTGGCAGCGTTCGGTCGGCGTCGAGGTGGGCTATCTGGTGCAGTCCAACCTGTGGCTGTCGGCCGGGTACAACGCCAGCGGCTTCAGCGACCGCGATCTCTCGAGCGACTACACCGCACGCGGTGCCTACCTGCGGCTGCGCTTCAAGTTCGACGCCGACCTGTTTGCCGGGGCCGACCCGGTCGTGAACCGCGCGCTGCCGCGCTGACCCATCATGAAGAATCTCCGCGTTTCCCTCTCCACGCTGGCGGCGGCGTCGCTGCTGATGCTCGCGCCCGTGGCCGCCCGCGCCGATGCCGCCACCGACGGCGAGCTCGCCGCCGACCATGCCGCCTACCGCGCGCAGCAGCAGGCCATCGCCGACCTGAACGCCACCGGCCGCCACCCGCTGCGCAGCCATCCGCTGGCCAAGGCGCAGTGCTGGCTCGACGTCAGCTTCCACGAATACACCCGCAACGACCGCTCGGCCTTCCCGGCCGAGGCGCTGCGCGAGTCGCGCCGCATCACCGGCTGGCTGGCCGGTGGCGGCGTGGCCGGCGCCGAGGCCGATCCGTCGCGCCAGACGCCGCTGGTCAACGGCGCGGCGCGGCTGCGCGAGGACCTGTGGACCCGGCTGGGCGCGCTGCGCGAGCACCGCGGCTGGGCCTGCGCGCAGCAGCTCGCCGCCTGCGCCGAGGTCGAGCTGGTGCATGCCGGCAACGAGCACAACCAGCTCGGCTGGCGTCATGCCAAGCCCTACATCCAGATCGCCGAGGACCAGGTCGGCGATGCGGTGCGCGCGGCCGAGCAGTGCCCGGTCGATCCGCCGCCCGCACCGCCGGCTCCGCCTGCGCCGCCGGCCCCGCCGGTGCCCCCGCCGGTGGTCAACGAGCGCATCGTGCTGAGCGCCAGCGTGCTGTTCGGCTTCGACCGCCGCGGCATCGACGACCTGCTGCCGGGCGGCCGCGCCCAGCTCGACCAGCTGGCGGTGCGCCTGGACAAGGTCTATGCGCGCATCGACCGCCTCGAGCTGATCGGCCACACCGACCGGCTCGGCGGCGAGGCCTACAACCGCAAGCTCTCGCAGGACCGCGCCGAGGCGATCCGCGCCTACCTGGCCGGCCGCGGCGTCGCGGTGTCGATGATCGCCACGGGCCGCGGCAGCGAGCAGCCGGTGGTCGAGTGCGGCCAGAAGAGCCCGGCGGCGCTGCGGGCCTGCCTGCAGCCGAACCGCCGCGTCGAGGTGGACATCACCGGCGTGCCACGCTGAGTCCGGATCGCGCGGGCATACTGCGGTGCAGCATGACTTGGCTGCCCGCGCAGCCCGCCCGCGATGTTCTCCCTTCCCTTGCTGCGCCGGCGCGCCCGTGAGCCGCTGCCGCTGAGCCTGGCGCTGCAGGGCGGCGGCGCGCACGGCGCCTACGCCTGGGGCGTGCTCGATGCGCTGCTCGAGAGCGGCCGCTTCTCGCCGCAGGCGATCAGCGGCGCCAGCGCCGGCGCGATGAACGCGCTGGTGCTGGCCGACGGCTGGCTGCGCGGCGGCGCCGACGGGGCGCGCGAGGCGCTCGACGCCTTCTGGGGCCGGCTCGGCGAGCTGCTGCCCACCCACTGGTTCGTCGTCGGCGACGAGCGCCGGCCCAGCCTGCACGGCGGCGTGCGCCTGGCGATGCAGTGGAGCCGCTGGCTGTTCGCGCCGCAGCAGATCAATCCGCTCGACCTGAATCCGCTGCGCGACCTGCTGCTGGAGCGGATCGACTTCGAGCGGCTGCGCCGGGACGAGGCCCCGCGCCTGTTCATCGCCACCACCCGGGCCGACACCGGCCGGCTGCGGCTGTTCGACAACCCCGGCCTGTCGGTGGAGGTGGCGCTGGCCTCGGCCTGCCTGCCGACGCTGCACCGCACCGTCATGATCGACGGACTGCCGCACTGGGACGGCGGCTTCAGCGCCAATCCGCCGCTGTGGCCGCTGGTCGAGCACGGCCCGGTCGGCGCCGACCTGCTGATCGTCATGCTGATGCCGTTGCGCTTCGCCGACATGCCCGACAGCGCCGCCGGCATTCGCGAGCGCTCGCTCGACATCGCCTTCGGCGCCGCCTTCCAGCGCGAGGCGCAGCTGCTGGGCCAGGCCCGGCATGACGCGTGCGCGGGCACCGGCTGGGGCGCCGGCCCGCTGGCCCGCCGCCTGCGCAGCCTGCGGCTGCACCTGATCGACGAGCGGCAGGCGCTGGCGGCGCTGCCGGGCGAGTCGCGGATGATCGCGCACCGGCCTTTCCTGACCCACCTGCGCGATCTCGGCCGACAGCGCGCCTGGCAGTGGCTGGCGCAGCATCACGACGAGATCGGGCGCCGCTCGACGACCGACCTGTCGGCGACCTTCGCGTGAGTCGCCGGTATCATTCGTGAAAAAAGACCGACATCGCGGATCGGTCAGAATCGGCTCCGGTTGAGCAACAGTGCAGGCGGTCCGGGCGATCGCCGGAGAGGTAACGGGCACAAGGGATGGTCGAGGGCGTCCAGGCCGGCAGCGGCAGCTGGCATCAGGTGATCCGCGAAGGCATCGAGGCGAGGGTGGACAACCCGGAGATCGTCGCGCTGTGCCGTCGCTGGACGCAGGGCCGTGACCCGCAGGGCCGGGCGCCGCTGTCCGCCTTCGCCGACGGCCTGTGGCACCGGCTGCATGGCCGGCTGATGCTGCTGCGCCGCGAGCCGCCGCTGCCGGGCGATCCGCTGCCCGACGACTTCGTCTACGGCCACTACGGCAGCGAGATCTGCCGCCACACCGGCGTCGACCGCACCGGCGGGCGCCTGTCCGAGCTCGGTCCGGAGCGTGCGGCGCTGTTCCGCGATCTGCAGCTCGAGGCGCTGGCCAGCAACCAGCCGGTCTACGCGGTGCATGTGGCCGAGCGCAGCCAGCCGGTCTTCACCTGGGAGCGGCTGGTGCTGCCGCTGGCGCCGACCGACGGCGGCGACTGGGTGCTGGTCTACGGCCGGCCGCTGCAGATGCGCCACGAGCTCTACGCCGACGTGGTCGACGCCAGCGGCGACGCGCTGCTGGCGCTGCGCCGCGTCGAGCCCGGCGACGGTGCGAGCGAGGACGACGGCGGCTGGCTGGTGCTGATGGCCAATCCGCGCCTGGCCGAGCTGTTCGAGGTCGAGCGCGAGCAGGTGACCGGCCGGCTGGTGCACCGGGTGCTGCCGGACTGGCGGCTGCTGCACGCCGAGGCCGAATGCCGCCAGGTCATGGTCACCGGGCAGGTCGGCCGGATCACGCGCGTGCTGCCGGCCGCCGACGGGCGGCTGCGCTACCTGCAGGTGCAGATCGCGCCGATGAGCGCAGGCGTGCTGCTGAGCCTGTCCGACGAGACCGACCTGCACGAGGACCGCAACCGGCTGCGCCACCTGGCCACCACCGACGCGCTGACCACGCTGGCGAACCGGCGCATGTTCGACGATCGCCTGCGCGAGGCGGTGGCGCAGGCCCGCCTGCTCGGCGAGCCGCTGGTGCTGGTGATGGGCGACATCGACGCGTTCAAGGCCTACAACGACCACTACGGCCACGCCGCCGGCGACGACTGCCTGCGTCAGTTCGCGCTGCTGCTGAAGTCGGTCTTCACCCGCCAGGACGACCTGGTCGCCCGCTACGGCGGCGAGGAGTTCGCGGTGCTGCTGCACGGCACCGGCCTGGAGGGCGCCACCGCGCTGGTCGAGCGCATGATCGAGCTGCTGCACCAGCGCCGGCTGCCGCATGCGGCCTCGCCGGTGGCCGCGCATGTGACGGCCAGCTTCGGCGTGGCCGCCTTCGATCCGGCTCGCGACCATGACGAGCTCGGCCTGCTGCGCCGCGCCGACAGCGCGCTCTACCAGGCCAAGCAGACCGGGCGCGACCGGGTCTGCACGGTTTCGGCTCCGACCTGACCGGGCCCGGACCGAGTCCGACGCGATCGCGTCGGATCTGCCGGATCTGCCGGATCGGGCGGCTGCAGAGGGAATTGGCGGACGATCGCTCGCCTTTCCCGGCATTTCTGGCAACGGGGGCGTCGATACGATCGCCCGAGCCGTTCCCAGGAGTCCCCCCATGCATGCCCTGCGCCTTCTTCCCGCCTCCCTTGTCCTTGCCTTCGGTCTGAGCGCCTGCGGAGGCAGCGGTGACAGCACCAGCAGCCCGACCACGCCGACCACGCCTGCGGCCTCGGCCTCCAGCGGCGTGCTGGTCGATGACCTGGTCGTCGGCGCGACGGTGTTCTGCGACGACAACGGCAACGGCGCGCTCGACGGCGGCGAGCTCAGCGCCGTCACCGACAGCCTCGGCGCCTACGCGTTCTCCGCCGCCTGCAGCGGCCGGCTCGCCTCGGTCGCCGGCACGGGCTACGACCTGACGACGCTGAAGGCGCCGCCGGGGCAGTTCATCGCCGCTGCCGGCAGCATGGTGGTCTCGCCGTTCACGACGATGAAGGTCGTCAGCGGCCTGTCCGATGCCGAGTTCCAGACGGTGCTGGAGCGGCTGGGCCTGTCGGGCGTCGATGTCGCGACCTTCGATCCGACCAAGGACAGCGCCCGCGCGACGACGGCCGCGGCCATCGCCAAGATCCTCGTCGACATCGCCGAGCTGAGCGCCGACACCGGCGGCAATCCGGCTGCGGCCTTCCGTGGCGCCGTCGCCGCGGTGGCCGAACAGGTGCGTGGCAGCGGCGCGTCGGTCTTCGCCAGCGACAGCGGCCTGCAGGCGCTGGTGCAGGCCGCGGCGCTGGGCGGCCTGCGCGAGGGCAACAAGGGCCGTGACACGCTCGACGAGACCGCGCTGGCCAATGCCGCCCAGCTGGCGGCGCAGGGTCTGGCCGCGATCGCGCAGCAGACCCGGTCGGCGGCCTCGCTGAGCGCTGCGCGTGACCTGATCAGCAGCAACGCGGTGCGCACGCTGATCTCCCAGGTCGACCTGAAGGACAGCACCCAGGTCTCTGTCGCGCGCACCCGGCTGGCCGACACCAGCGCGCTGACGGCCGCGCAGTATGTCTTCGTCACCGGTGATCAGGTGCAGATCGCCCCGGTCTCCGGCCAGCTGACGACCGCGACGCTGGCGCAGTTCCAGTCCGGCCTGACGCTGTCGGGCCAGACGCTGGCGACGCTGGACTACGTCAAGCTGCCGATCGACGCCACCCGGCTGGCGATCCCGAAGAAGGGCGCCGGCCTGACGCTGGGCATCGAGATCGAGAACACCACCACCGGCGGCATCCTGCAGGCCCGGCTGTCCGGCGTGACGCTGCTGCGCGACGAGACCGATCGGGTGCGCGCGCAGATCGAGAGCGATGCCGGGCTGCACCTCTACATGAAGACCGGCGCGGGCATCGAGATCGGCACCGGCGCGACGCCGTTCGCGGACCTGAGCTCGAACATCCTGTGCTCGTGCTCGGATGGCGTCGGCATCGACCTGCAGAAGCTCGCCGCCGGCCTGCGCAAGCGCTTCCCCGACAACACCACGCTGATCGACCGCGTGCTGACCGAGACCGGCACCTTCCGGGTGCGCATGGTCGGCACGGGCGCCGACCTGCGCCAGGCCGACGGCACCCGCCTGGGCGTCTCGCGCATCACGGTGCGCACGCCGGGCAGCACCGTCACCGCCGCCGAAGTCGGCGGCGTGTCGATCCAGGGCCGCGTGACCTTCTGATCCGCGATGTCCGCCCGTCTGCGGCCGGCGCTGCTGCCGGCGACCCTGGCGCTGGCCGCCGCGCCGGTGCTGGCGCTGCCGCTCGACACGCTGCCGCTGATCGACGAGCCGCCGGCGGCCGGCGTGCGCTGGCAGGTCGAGCTCGGGCATGACTTCACCCGTGCGCTCGGCCGCCTGGCGGGCAGCGAGCGCGAGGCCGCCGACCAGGACCGTCTGGCGCTGAGCGGCCAGGCCGGGCCGTGGCGGCTCGGACTCGGACTGGGCGGCATGACGCTGCATGACGGCGGCGACCTGCACCGGCTGCGCGGCTGGGAAGGCTCGCTGCGCTGGCAGTCGACGCCTGACGAGGCGGACGCGGCCTCGCCCGAGGCCGCACCGCTGCGCTGGGCCGTCCAGGCCAGCGCCTGGGGCCATCGGGCCGACCGGCTGTCGCAGACGACCCGCGGCAGCCTGAAGGTCAGCGGCCTGAACGCGCAGCTCACGCGCTTCGACGTCGAGCGTCCGCGCGACCGCCAGTGGCAGCTCGACCTGCTGGGCCAGGGCGGCACGCCGTGGCCGGGCGTGGCGGTCACCGCGGTGGCCGGCCTGGGCCGCAGCACGGTGTCCAACAGCGGCCTGGGCGGCGCGGCCACGATCGGCGGCTGCTCGCACGAGCTCGAATTCGGCACCACCCGCCTGATCGCCCGCCCGGGGCCCGACTGCGCCTATCCGCTGATCATCAGCGTGCCCGCGTCGCTGCTGAAGACCGATCCGCGGCGCGAGACGAACTACGACGCACGCTTCGCCCATCTCGGCGTGGCGCTGCATGGCCGCCAGGGGCCGTGGCAGCTCTCCGCTGGCGCCGACCTGCAGCGCTGGCGCCGTCCCGGCATCGACGACGGCCCGGGCGCGACCCGCACGCCGGTGGGACGTGTCGTCACGCTGGCGGCGCGCCTGTCGCGCGACCTCGGCCCGGACACGCGCGTCTCGCTGCAGCTGCGCCATGCCGACCACCGGCTGGTCGGCGAGGTGCCGATGCTCTACGGCGTGCGCACCGCCTCGCGCTTCTCGAGCAGCCAGACCCAGGTCGAGCTGGCGCTGGCCCGGCGCTTCTGACCGGCTCCGTCCCTTCGGGCTACAATCGCGGTCTCTCGGGCACCCCGGGAGCGGCTCTCCCCGTAGTTCAATGGATAGAACGGGCGCCTCCTAAGCGCCAGATACAGGTTCGATTCCTGTCGGGGGGACCAGAGCCCCATTCGCAGTTGCCCGCATTCGTTCAAAAAGCCCTAGAAAATCAACGATCTAGGGCTTTTTGTTTGTCCGCTTGGCTTCGCCCTTGTCCGCTTGAAGCCGGGAAACGGAAGGGGCAACATCGGGGGCAACCTGTTGCCCCTGTCTGAGAGTTGCCCCCCCATGTCTGCCCTGACTGACCTTGCAATCCGCAAAGCTGCCCCCGGAGATCGCCCCCGAAAGGTGGCCGATGGTGGCGGGCTATACCTGGAGATCCGACCGAACGGGGCGAAGTGGTGGCGCCTGAAGTACCGGCACGGGGGCAAGGAAAAGCGGATCAGCCTCGGCGTGTACCCTGAGGTGTCGCTGGCGATGGCACGGGCACGACGAGAGGAAGCGCGGGCGCTACTGGCTCAGGGGATCGACCCGAGCGAAGCACGCAAGGAAGAGAAGGCCGAGCAGCAGCAGCGGCAGGAGCTGGCCGCCCTGGAGGCTGCGGGCAAGCCTCTGCCGGGATCGTTCGCTGCCGTGGCGCTGGAATGGCTGGCGCTGGTCCATGAACCGAAGGTCAGCACCACATATGCCCGACGGTCCCGCCTGCAGTTGGAACGCGACCTGTTCCCGTGGCTGGGGCGAATGACCTTTCCCGAGATCACTGCCCCCGTGCTGCTGCAGGTGCTGCGCAGGGTGGAGGCACGCGGGGCAGGCTACTCGGCGCTGAGGGTCAAGCAGACCTTCGGCTTGGTCTGTCGGTATGCCGTGGCCACGGGGCACGCCGAGCGTGATCCGTCAGCCGATCTGCGTGGCGCCCTGGTGGCGCCTGTTTCCACGCATTACGCGGCGATCACCGACCCTGTGAAGGTGGGCGAGCTGCTGCGGGCAATCGACGGCTATGACGGCATGCCGTGGGTGGTGGTGGCCTTGAAGGTCGCGGCCCTGACCTTCCAGCGCCCGGGGAACGTGCGGCGGATGCGCTGGGAAGACTTGGACCTGTCGGCGGGAATGTGGGCGATCCCGTCTGCTGAGATGAAGCGCACCAAGCAGCAGAAGGCGAGGGGGGCGGATCACCTGGTCCCGTTGGCGCGTCAGGCTGTGGAGCTGCTGCAGGAGCTGCGGCCCCTGACAGGTGAGGGGGTCTACTGCTTCCCGAGCCTGCGCACCGGGAGTTTGCCGATCAGCGAGAACACCTTGAACAGTGCACTTCGACGGCTGGGCTATGGCTCGGACGAGATGACGGCACACGGGTTCCGGGCGCTGGCCCGGACGATCATCGTGGAGAACCTGCCGGGCATTGATCCGCAGTGGATAGAGGCGCAGTTGGCGCACGCCAAGAGCGGGCCGCTTGGGTCGGCCTATGACCGGGCGCAGTACCTCAAGCAGCGCCGGCAGATGATGCAGGCATGGGCCGACTACCTGGACACGCTGCGGCGAGGTGCCGAGGTGATCCCGTTCCGGGCCGCCTGATCGGGCCGCCCTTCCTCCTGGTGCTGGCCTGGCTGTCGTGCGCCGACGGTCCGACCTGCAGCCCCTTGTGCATGCCACCAGCCCGGCCCCGTGCCGGGCTTCGTCCATCTGGACAGGACAGCGGGGGCAGTGCTGGGCGTGTCGTGTGGGCTGGGTCTGGGCAGGTCGGCCGGCCTGTGGGCGTGTGCTGCTGGCCGCCGGGGAAGGCGGCGGCGGGATTGTCTGCGCGCGGCATCTGGCCGGGCTGAAGGGGTGCGCCAAGAGGAAAAGCAGGCGAATTTCCCCCGCGAACTGCACTCGGCATCGGGAACAACATCCCGGGGCAGTGGTTGCGACGGGATGATTTCCCAATGGAATCAATGACATAGGCCGCCCTTGACGGGCAGGAAGCGCACCGGGAACAGATCGGGAACAAAGGGGGGAGGCAGCGGGAACAGATCGGGAACAGGTGGGAACAGGAAGGAGAGAGGACAGGACACCTTCCTTCTTCTCTTCTGTCGCATCGGTGGCCGACCGAGTCGCACCAGTCGCCACCCGGGGGGAGGCCGGGTCCTCCTGGCCGCCTCCACCGCGGGTAATTCGGCCCCCGGTCATCCGCTGTTCATGGACCTTTTCCTAAGGGGGTGATACTGATAACGGGCAGTTCTCTGGATCGGTCCGGCCTCGCCTCCTGGCGCACTTCTGCGGGTGCTGGCGAACAGTGCGCGAGCAGGTGGCCTTACGCCCCTCCCCGGCCGCGGGCACGTCGAGGCGCTGGCGCTGCTGGCCGGGCCGGTGCCGGGCTGGTCGAGGTCGAGGGCCTGCCTCCTGGTGCTGTGGTGGCCGGCGCCCAGCGCCAGCAGCGGACCGCAGGGGCGCTGATCGTGCCCGGTGGTGCGCTGGCCGCGGCTGCACCACGGAGCCGGCAGGCCCGGCCGTGGGCACGTCGAGGCGCTCGCCTGCTGCCGGCCGGCGCCGATCGAGCCGGGTTGCGTCAGCCTGGCTGCGGCAGCACCACGGGGCCGGCAGGCCCGGCCGCGAGCACGTCGAGGCGCTGGCGCTGCTGGCCGGCCGGCGCCGAGCTGGTCGAGGTCGAGGGCCTGCCTCCTGGTGCTGGTGGCCGGGCGGTGCGCCGGGTGCGTCAGCCTAGCTGCGGTGGCGCCACGGGACCGGCAGGCCCGGCCGGTCAAGAGCGCACAGCATCGTGACCTGTTCGCGGGCTTGATGCGAACTAACGCGCACGCATGCGAACTTCTGTGCTAGTCTGAAAAAAGGTGCTGGAAACACCTAAGACAACGCGGATGCCGCCCCGAAGTGCGGCTTTGTCATGCCCGGATACTTCGCGTTTCGGGCTGGCGGATGCGCACGTTCGCAAGGCGTGCGGCACGACGTTGTCCGTGTTTCCAACATCCGCCAGTCCACCCGCTACCCCGTGGAAAGGGTCGCGTGTGGGTTCCTCAAGCTCACAACGGAGCCGAGAGCATGACCACGACCCCGGCCGATCACATCGGCACGGCGGCTGCGCACATCTGCGCCAGTGCCGCCCGCTTCATCCCCTTCTGCCTGCCTGCCCGTGAGCAGGTCCGCGCCTTCGCCCTGAGCGTGGCCCGCCAGCGTGCGGCGGCCCGTGCTGCCCTGTGCCGCGCCGAGCTGCGCGCCAAGGCTGCCGAGCTGGTCGCATCCGACCGCCTGGCCGTCTGCGGGAGGGCCTGAGCATGCACCCCGACAAGATCACCAGCCCTGTGCCGGCTGGCGCTGCGGCATGCGCCGATGACACCGCACCGGCCGGCACGCTGGCTGCGCTGGCGCTGCTGTTCTCCGACCTGGAGCGAGACGCCGACGCGCTGCGCGAGCTGGTGCGCGACACGCTCGAACCTACCGCCTTGACGTGCGTTCTGTCCGATGCGCTGGCGCTGCTGTCCTGGCGCTGCGACTTCGGGCGCAAGCTGGCCGGCGACACGGGGGTGACGACTGCCACTGAGGAAGAACGGTTCATCCGCTCCGAGGTGCTGCGCCACGGGGGTGCAGCATGAGCGCGACGCGCGCCCTTGGCCCGTGGCGCTGGGACCGGCGCGACATCCGGGCCGCCACCAGCGCCAGCGCGCCCGCCTGACTCGCATCCGGCCCCTGGCCTTCAACCGCATCACCCGGCCCCGACCTGTCGAGGGCTACGCCGCGGCATGGCTGCGCCGCGTCAAAAGGAACCGACATGAATCATTCACGTACCGAATCGGCCCGCATGGCGGGACCGGCTTTTGCCCCTGTCCGCCTGGTCGAGCCTGGCGGCGTGCGATCGCTGCCGGCTGGTCCGGTTCTCGACGCGCTGGGCAAGATCCGCGATCTGATCGCAGGCGCCGGCCTCCTGGTGCAGATGATCGAGCGCGACGAGATCGAGCGGGAGACGGAAGACGGCATGCCCCTGTTCTCCGCCACCGACCGCGGCACCCTGATTCGCCTGGCTGCGTCGGCCGCATGCGCTGCGGCAGGCATCGCCGATGACCTGGGGGAGTGGGCCGCCGATCACCACAAGACGCCCCGCCCCGCGGCGCCGATCGCGGCATGAACCGCACCGAGCAGCCCGGCCACGTCGAGACGCTGGGGGGGTGCTCTCCTTTCGCGTGACATGAGCACCCCCCAAAAAGAACACTTAGAGCGTCGCATGTGTCACCGCAAGACGTTCACCCCGCGGCGCCGATCGCGGCATGAGCCGCACCGAGCAGCCCGGCCACGTCGAGACGCTGGGGGGGGGGTGCTCATTCTGTCGCGTGACATGAGCACCCCCCCGAAAGAACACTTAGAGCGTCGCATGTGTCACCGCAAGACGTTCACCCCGCGGCGCCGATCGCGGCATGAGCCGCACCGAGCAGCCCGGCCACGTCGA
>NZ_JABSNM010000003.1:0-97251 GCF_013294065.1 Sphaerotilus uruguayifluvii | reverse complement strand
AGACGCTGGGGGGTGCTCATCCCGCCCCGTGACATGAGCACCCCCCCGAAAGAACACTGAAAGCGTCGCATCAGTTCTTGAACGTAATCAATCGGAATTCCCATGAAAGAAGCCAGCAACAACAGCAACAGCAACAGCAACACCACGACCGGGGGCACGTCCCCGGTGCAATTCCTGTCCGTGAATGATGTCATGGCACTGACGCGCACCGGCCGGACCTGGCTGTATGCACGCATGAAAGACGAGGTTGACCCCTTCCCGGCGCCGGTGCGGTTTTCGCCTCGCTGCGTGCGCTGGTCGGCGTCCGAGGTCAACGCATGGATGGGCCGCCGGGTAGACGGCAAGTCCGCCGACCTGGTGGAGCAGGCGAAGGGCGGAGCCTGAGAAGGCATGACGATGGACCACGACGACGAAACCGGCCCGACGCTGGCGGACTGCCGCGCCTGGTGCGTGTCCTTCCTTGAGGGGGTCGCCGACTTCCTCCAGTCGCATGACTGCGTGAACCGGCGTGAATTCAAGTACCGGGCGAACCCGGGCGAGCTGTACCGGGTGACGTTCGATCACCGGGGCGTGATCCGGGTGACGGAATGGGCCACGGGGCGCCATGTGGTCACGTCCCTTCCCGGCCGGCCGACTGAACCGAACATGGGCATTGCGCCTGCTGCCCTGGGCATCACTGCCCGGGTGATTCCGTTCCCCGGGGGCAACGCATGAGCGCGCATCACCGCGAGATCACGCCCGACCTGGTTGAACAGGCCCTGTCCTTCATCCCGCCCGACATCGGGCACGACGAGCGGGTCAGGGTCGCTTTCGCTGTCTTCGACGGGCTGGGCACGGGTGGCGGCGACGCCTGGAAGGCATGGGCCGGCCGGCGCCAGAAGCCGAGCGAGGCGGAAGACGCCGCGACCTGGCGCAGCGCCTGCAAGCCTGGCGGCAAGGTCAAGGTGTCAACCCTGTTCCACATCGCCAAGCAGCACGGCTTCAGGTTCCCGCGTGCCGAGCGTGACGGGCAGCCGCAGCGGGCCGGCCGGCCGGCGCCGAGCGCCGACGAGATCGCGGCGCAGCGTGCCGAGCGCGAGCGCCTGGAAGTCGAGGAAGCGGCGGCGCTGCTGGCCGAACACGAGGAAGCGGCCCGGCGCTGCGCCGAACTGTGGGAGAAGGCCAGCGAGACACCCGCAGCCGAGGGCGTGCCCTACCTGCAGCGCAAGGGCGTGCAGGGGCTGGGCCTGCGCTACCTGCACGACGGCACGGCGCTGGTGCCCATGCGGGACGCTGCCGGCAAGCTGTGGAGCCTTCAGCGCCTTCTGCCGGCCGACCTGGTGGACAAGGAATCCGGCGAGGTGATCGGCTGCAAGCTCTACGGCCCGCCCCCGCGCAAGGGCGGGCGCGACAAGGTGCGATCCCGCAAGACCGGCTTGTTCCACCTGGTCGGCCTGCCGGCCGATGCCGACCCCCTGGCCGTGTCCCTGGTGCTGGTCTGCGAGGGCTACGCCACCGGGGCGAGCCTGCACCAAGCCACGGGGCACCCGGTGGCCGTGGCCTTCGATGGTGGCAACCTGCGGCACGTCGTGGGGGCGCTGAACGGGCGATTCCCTGCGGCGCGGCTGCTGATCTGCGGCGATGACGACAAGCCGACCGAGGCCCGCGGCAAGGGCAACCCGGGCCGCAAGTCCGCAGCCGCTGCAGCCCGTGAGATCCGGGCGGCCGGCGCCCTGGCCCGTGTTGTCTTGCCCGAGGGCCTGCCGGATGGCGGGTCCGACTTCAACGACCTGCACCAGTCGGCCGGCCTGGCTGCGGTGGTCGATCAGGTCGGCGCGGCGGTCGCCGAGCTGCTGCAGGCCGATGCCGCCGAGCTGGCCGACACCCCCGACGATGCGCCGGCCGATGCCTCGCCCCCCTGGAGCGATGACCCGGCCCCGAGCGGCGACGATCAGCGCCCCGAGCCCCCGCCCGAGGATGAGCCCGCCAGCAGCGCCAGCAGGCCCGCCAAGCCCCGGGGCAAGGCCGGCAAAGGGGCCGGCAAGGGCCGCAGCGGATCGGGTGACGGCGACAGCGCCAGCAGCGCCACGGACGACGGTTTCCGGCTCGATGACCGGGGCGTGTGGTACCTGCCGAAAGACGCCGAGGGCAACCCGAAGAAGCCGATCTGGTTGTCGTCCCCTCTGCAGGTGACGGCGATCAGCCGCGCCACGGACGGCAACGGCTGGGGCTTCCTGGCTGAGTTCACCGACCGGGACGACCGCCCGAAGGCGTGGGCGATTCCTGCGGCGCTGCTGGCGAGCGATGGCGCTGAATGGTTCGCTCGGCTGCGTGACATGGGCTTGCGAACCAGCGTGACCCGTGGCGCCCGGTCCCTGCTGGCGCAGTACATCGACACCCGCAACCCGTCGGAGCGGATCACCAGCACCGACCGCACCGGCTGGCATGACGGGCGGGTGTTCGTCACGCCCAGCGCCAGCATCGCAGCGACCGGGGCGGGCCGGCAGTTCGTGTTCCAGTCGGAAAGCAGCGTGGAGGACACGCTATCGACGGCGGGCGACTTCGACACCTGGCGCGATGCCGTGGCGCGGCGCTGCGTGGGCAACAGCCGGTTGTCATTCGTGCTGTCCTGCGCCTTCGCGGCTCCCCTCGCGCATGTGCTGGGCGTGCCCACGGGCGGATTTCACCTGCAGGGTGATTCGAGCCTGGGCAAGACGACCGCCCTACTTGTGGCGGCGAGCGTGTGGGGCTCGCACAAGTTCAAGCGGCAATGGCGCCAGACAGACAACGCCCTGGAGTCGGTCGCGGCGCAGCACTGCGACCTGCTGCTGATCCTTGACGAGATCGGGCAGGCGGACGGGCGCATCGTCGGGGAGTGCGTCTACATGCTCGGCAACGAGATGGAGAAGGGCCGCGCCACCCGGGGCGGCATGGCCCGGCGTGTGCGCACCTGGCGCCTGCTGTTCCTGAGCAGCGGGGAAAAGAGCCTGTCCGACTACATGCGCGAGGCCGGGCGCAAGGTCAACGAGGGGCAAGAGGTGCGCATGCCGTCGATCGTCGCGGATGCTGGCGCTGGGCTCGGCATGCTGGAAGCCCTGCACGACCAGCAGAGCGGGCGCGACTTCTCCGACACCCTGCAGCGGGTCACGGCATCGCACCACGGGCACGCGGGCCGGCGCTGGCTGCAGCACCTGGCCGACCGGATGGACAACCTGGAAGGCGAGGCCGGCGAGCTGGTCGGCCAGTTCGAGGACGCGGCCGTGCCGCAGTACGCGCACCCGCAGGTGTGGCGGGTGGCCCGGCGCTTCGCCCTGGCGGCTGCAGCCGGCGAGATGGCGACCCGTGCCGGCCTGACCGGCTGGCCCGATGGCGAGGCGATGGCCGGGGCGCGGCGCTGCTTCGAGGCGTGGCTTTCCTTGCGGGGGCACACGGGCAGCGGCGAGAAGGTCGCGGCGCTGCTGCAGGTCCGCGCCTTCCTGGAAAAGAACGGGGATGCGCTGTTCACCTGGTGGCACCGGGCGACCGACGATCACCGGCCGAACACGGCTCTACGGGTCGGCTTCAAACGGTGGGTGAACGCCAACGGCGAGCCGGTCAAGCGGACCACGGCGGATGACTACTGCGACGCGCGCGCCCCCGATGGCGGGCGCAGCATGGATGACGATTCTCTGTCCCTGGAATACCTGGTTCTGCCTGAGCAGTTCCGCTCCGAGGTGTGCAAGGGCCTGCGGCCCGACTTCGTGGCGCAGGTGCTGAAGGACGCGGGGTGTCTGAACCATGAAAAGGGCCGGTTGACCCGGAACCATCGGTTGCCGGGCATGGGCTCCACCAAGGTGTTTCACATCCTGCCGGCGGTCTTCTCTGTTGACGTGGAAGGGCTGGAAGCATGAGAGAGACATTCACGCCACCTGCCGAGCTGGCGCCCGCGGCGGATGCCGCTGAGTCGGTGCTGATCTGGGCAGAGGATGCCGCCCGCCGGCTCCTGGAGCGGGACAGCCCGGCCAGTGCGCCCGAGCTGCTGCGGCGCGTGGCGCAGGGGGGCGCAGTGCTGCGGCTCACCCTGTCGGGGTCGGTCCAGCGGTGCGCGCTGCTGCTGCAGGTGGTCGAGGCCGGCCACGGCGGCGACTGCTGCAGGTCGGTGCCCGTGCCCGATGACCTGGCCGCCGAGCTGCCCCCCGTCCTCCTGGCGCTGCTGCACATGGTGGACGTGGCCCGCACGAGCGGCCGGCGGCCGGCCCGGCGCCTGGTGGCCCTGTCCCGGTCGGTCGAGGCCAGCAGCGCCGGAATCGTGTTCCGGGTTGACCTGCGCGGCTCGCTCGCCTGCATCGCGGCGACCGACCCGGGCGGGATCGTATTGATGCGGGCCGCATGCCTGCGAGAAGGGCCGGGCATGGACGCCCGGCCGTCCATTCACTGAGGGAAAAGACATGAACGACACCCAGACCATGAACCCGCAACCGCTGTCTATCGTCGGCGTGGACATCGCACAGGACGAATGCGGGCGCTACTCGCTGAACGATCTGCACCGGGCTGCGGGCGGCGCCGAAAAAGACAAGCCCGCGAACTTCCTTCGGGCTGACGGTGTGGCGGCGTTCATCGCCGAGCTTGACCGTACCGATGCTCAAAATCGAGCATCGGTATCAAGCACCAAGGGCGGACTGAATCAAGGCACCTACGGCACCCGCCTGGTGGTCCTGCGCTATGCCGCATGGATCGCGCCCGCCTTCGAGGTGCAGGTTTACCGCTGCTTCGACGAGATGACGCAGGGCCGGGCCGACGCCTACCGGGTCAGCGATGACGCGCGGCGCGTGCGCGAGGTGTTCGCGGCGGCGGCGATGCCGTCGCGGGCGATGGGACTGAAGGGCGCGGCCCGGGTCGAGTCTGTGCGGGCGGTGGTGGCCGACATCGCGCCCGACCTGCTGCACCTGGTGCCGGATCGGCCTGCCCCGAAGGGCAAGCCCGATGAACCGAGCCCGGCCGACCTGGTGGCCGTCGTGCGTGACTGGCTGCGCCAGTACGGGCCGGCGTTGCCCGCTTTTTGAAGTGAGGATGTTTGCGACGTGCTGCGGTGCACGTCATCGGGCCTGCCTCATCGACCAAGCGCCCAGCATCTCGCAGCGCCGCAGCCAAGGCACCTGCGTTCTAGCCCTGTCAGATGACGGAACCGAACGTATGCGAGCTAATGATGTACTCGCCCCGGTCGCTGTCGATGAAGTCAGCCGCTGCCCCGGTGTAGTTGCTGTTGCGGCCCGCAGCGATCAGCAGATCGGGCTCCGTTCGCGTCAAGTCGCCGTGACGAAGCACACGAAGAACGCCAGAACTCTGACGACACAATCAAATTGATCACTTCTCTCAGTGAAAATTTGAAAATTTCAGGGGTAAAAGATGCATGTGAACTACGACTTTCTTCAGTTCGATAAGGCAAGACTGCGCGCAACTGAAGCAGCTTGGCTCGATGATGCGGAACAGGAGTACGCCTTTCCGGGCACCGTTGAAGCACACATGACGTGGCTTGAGAACCACACTGAACATGTAGAAGGAGAGGGTGTAGCTTACGGAGTGTTCCCTCCTGAAGGAGGTGCTGTCGCCGTAGCAACATGCAAGTGCATCTTCCGGGGGTATGCCAAGAGCACTCAGTGGGTCAAGTTCATCAGCATGACGTTGCGACCTGAGCTGGAAAACCGCCTTGATGGCGGAGAGGTTCACGCTCTCCGAGTCGCGATTGATGCATACAGAGCTGCCGTCTTCGGGGTCATGCGCTTGATGAGCGAACAGAAAGCACCCATCATGAAGATATACGGAAGAAGTCACGACCAGTTACGATTGCTCCAGCAGTTGGCCGTCGACCTAGACGATAACGAGGACTTCAGCGAGCACCACACCTCGAAGATTGAGGGTCGCTGGCTAGTCATTGGTCCTCGCTGCTAAACATCCGACGAATCGCATCAACCACAGCAAGCCAGAACCATGAATGTCACTACGCTGTTCCCAACGCAACAACAGACCTCCCTGTCGCCTGTAGCCATCGAAGCCTTCTGCAAGGTTTTTGATCAACGGATTGCACAGATGACAGAGGCACAACTGAGATCTCTGGTCGAAGGCTATCGTGCGTGGAACACGGCGCCGGAGGCCGTCAAGGCCGCATGAGTCGTCAGACGGACTCAAAAGCCGGCGGAATGCCGGCTTTTTGTTGCCTGTACTACGGCGTCTCTGCTTGGTGGTCCCGCACTATGGACACGGATCGTGCTTGCCTTCGAGGTGCAGGTTTACCGCTGCTTTGATGAGATGACGTAGGGCCGGGCCGGCGCCTAACGGATCAACGATGATGTGCGGCGCGTGCGGGCGGTGGTGGCCGACATCGCGCCCGACCTGCTGCACCTGGTGCCGGATCGGCCCGCCCCGAAGGGAAAGCCCGATGAGCCGAGCCCGGCCGACCTGGTGGCCGTCGTGCGTGACTGGCTGCACCAGCACGGGCCGGCGCTGCCCGATCTGCTGGCGCTGCGGGCCGCAGCAGCAGCGACACCGGGGCAGCGGATGGCGGCGGCCGACTTCATGGACGATGCCCGGGGCGAGTACGTCATAAGTGCGCATACGTTCGCTTCCGTCATCTGCAAGGGCTGGAATGCGGGTGCCGTGGCTGCGGCTCTGCGAGATGCCGGGCACCTGATCCATGAGGCAGGCCGGATGACGCGAACCCGGCGCATGCCGGGCGGGGGCATGGCGAAGTTCTACACGGTCCGGGCGGCGCTGCTGTCCTGACCCGAGGGGTTGCGGCCCCTTGCCTCCACCTGAGCCGGCCCCGTGCCGGCTTTCGTGCTTCTGGCCGGCGCCCAGCGCCAGCAGCGGATCGCAGGGGCGCTGACCTGGCCGGGCGGTGCGCTGGGCGTCAGCCTGGCTGCGGCTGCGCTACGGGGCCGGCAGGCCCGGCCGCTGGCACGTCGAGGCGCTGGCGCTGCTGCCGGCCGGCGCCGAGCTGGTCGAGGTCGAGGGCCTGCCTCCTGGTGCTGCAGGCTGTGGCCGGCGCCCAGCGCCAGCAGCGGGAGGACGGTTGTTCCCGCGATCCTGCCGACTGTTCCCAATGCTGTTCCCGATGGCCCTTCGTCGGATCGGACGCATGCGGGCCAATGCGAACAATTTTCGGCCTTTCGTTCCCGTGTTCCCGATGCCAAAGCAGCCGGGAAGGCTTCGCGAGGTGCGTTTTCTGCGTCGAGGCGCTGGCGCTGCTGGCCGGCCGGTGTCGGACTGGTCGAGGTCGAGGGCCTGCCCCCTGGTGCGTCAGGCGGTGGCCGACACCCTGCGCCAGCCGTGGAAGGACGGTTGTTCCCGCGATCCTGCCGGCTGTTCCCAACGTTGTTCCCGATGGCCCTTCGTCGGATCGGACGCATGCGGACCCATGCGAACAATTTTCGGCCTTTCGTTCCCGTGTTCCCGCTGTTCCCGAGGCCAAAGCAGCCGGGAAGGCTTCGCAAGGTGCGTTTTCTGCGTCGAGGCGCTGGCGCTGCTGGCCGGCGCCGGGCTGGTCGAGGGCCTGCCTCCTGGTGCTGGGGTCGGTGGTCGGACAGCCCTTGCCGGTTACATGGCCGGCCGGTCGCGGCGCTTCCAGCATCGGCAGGGGTCCGAAAAGTTACAGCGCCTGCCCTGCGATGTGTCCGGAAACTTCGCGTACCGTTACTCTCGATAATCCAGAGTTATCGCTAGTAATCCGACTTATCAGACCGCTCGGCAGGTACGGCGCACCGTAACCGTGCCACCGAGAAAAAGGGAATCGGGTTACATGGTGGCCGGTGCCGGGCCGGGGGCGGCTGGTCGCAGTCGGCACCAGCGCCAGCAGCAGACCGCAGGAGGTGCCGACCTGGCCGGGCGTTGCGCTGGGCGTCAGCCTGGCTGCGGCCGCGCCACGGGGCCGGCAGGCCCGGCCGTGGGCACGTCGAGGCGCTGGCGCTGCTGCCGGCCGGTGCCGGGCTGGTCGAGGTCGAGGGCCTGCCTCCTGGTGCTGTGGTGGCCGGTGCCCAGCGCCAGCAGCGGGCCGCAGGGGCGCTGACCTGGCCGGGCGGTGCGCTGGGCGTCAGCCTCGCTGCGGCTGTGCCACGGGGCCGGCAGGCCCGGCCGCGAGCACGTCGAGGCGCTGGCGCTGCTGGCCTGGCCGGTGCTGAGCTGGTCGAGGTCGAGGGCCTGCCTCCTGGTGCTGTGGTGGTCGGTGCCCAGCGCCAGCAGCAGACCGCAGGGGGCGTGATCGGGGAGGGTGGCGGGTGTTCCGCTGGTGTGCCGATTGGGGGCAACAGGGTTCCGAAGATGGGGGCAACATGGTGTTTTTCGTCGTTCCCTCATTCGGAAATTCTTCCCTGTCGGGGACCAGACCCGTCCCCGCTCACTTTCCTGCCGTCGCCCCCGACGCCGCCCGCACCGGCGGCAGCAGCGCAGGCGATCCCCACTGCCAGGTCCAGATCAGGTCGAGCGCGTTGTCCGCGCCGGACTGGGCGCGCAGCGTGAAGCGTCTGGCCGCGCGGTAGATCAGCTGCCAGGTGCCGCTGGCGGCGGTCAGGCTGCGTTCGTAGCCGACGTACCAGCGCTGGCTGATCTGCTTGCCCAGCGTGACCACCGTCTCGCGGCTGTCGCCGTCGCCGCTCTGGCGCACCGAGAGCTGGTCCAGGCCGATGCGCTCGACCAGCGAGGGCGCGTCGTTCTCGCCGGCGATCAGCGCGGTGGCGGCGCGCTGCAGCAGCGCCAGGTCGGTGCGGCCCAGGCCGTCGGAGGCCCGCCCCAGGATCAGCCACGACAGCCGGTCGGTGTCGCTCATCGACGGCTCGCTGATCAGGCGAACGCGCGGGTTCTGCGCGGTGCCGGTGACGCTGACGCCGACGCGCACGTCCTCCAGGTCGGGCCGGATCGCCTCGATGTCCAGACGCGGGTTCTCGGGCACGCCGGTGAAGCTGATGACCGAGCGCTCGATGCGCAGCTTCTGGCCGTAGGCCGCGTAGGTGCCGTCGACCGCGTGGATCGCGCCCTGCACCGCCAGGCGGCCGGCCGGGCTGCCGACCCTGAGCTCGCCGGTCAGGCGCGCGCCCAGGCCGCGGCCGCGCAGCATGAAGCGCTCGCCCAGGTCGACGCGCAGGTCCAGCGCGGTGGTGCGCCGGCTGGCCGGCGCCGGATCGCGGGCGCGCGTGCCGCGGCCCGGGCTGCCGCGGTCGACGTCCACGTCGTCGCCCAGCGAGGGGGCCTCGGACTGGCTGAGGTCGAAGCGGCCCTCGTCGATCTTCAGCCGGCCCTGCAGCCGCGTCTGCTGCGCGTCCAGGCGCAGGTCGGCGCCACCGCTGAGCACGACGCGCCGGTCGATGCGCTGCAGCGCGGCGAAGCGGTCGGCCTCGAGCCGCAGCGTCAGCACGGGGGATCCGGCCAGCTCGGCCTGGCCGCGCAGGTCGAGCGTGCCGGTGCCGGCGCGCACGGTGAAGGTGTCGATGCGCGCGGTCTCGCCGTCGAGCCGCACGCGCAGCTGCGCATCGCGCCAGTCGATGCCCTCGAGCACGTTGCGCACCGACAGGCCGCTGCCCTGCAGCGTGCCGGCGTAGGTCGGCGCGCCGGCGCGCCCGCCGATCTGCGCCTGCCCGGCCAGCTTTCCGCCCAGGCGCCAGCCCGCCGGCAGCCAGCCGCCCCAGTGCTCGAGCTGCGCGACCTGCAGCTCGAGGCGGCCGTCGAGCGCCGAGTCGGCGGCCGGCCAGGGCTGGTCGGCGCGGGTGCGCAGGCTCTGGCGGCCGTCGATGCGCCCGAGCTGGCTGCCGTCGATGCGCTGGCTGAACTGCCACAGGCCGTCGGCGGCCTGCAGCTGCAGCGCGATCTCGCGCAGGCCGAGGTGGCGCGGCCCGGTCCCGAGCTCGCGGTCCTCCAGGCTCAGGTCGCCCGACTCGCGCCGCAGCGCGCCGTCGAGCGTCGTGCGGCCGTCGGCCGACTGCAGCTTCAGGTGGCCGCCGAGCACCAGGTCGCCGCTCCAGCCGAGATCGGGCTGCAGCCGCTGCAGCACCGGCGCCAGCGCCAGCGGCTCGAGCCGGGCCTGCAGCGCCAGCCGGGGCGGCTGCTGCGGCGCCAGCCGCGCCTCGAGCGTGTCGATCGCGACGCGGCCGTCGAGCAGCGCCAGCCGGCCCGGGCCGGCGCGCAGCTGCGTCGCGCCCTCGGCCAGCCGCTGCAGCGACAGCGGCAGGTCGTCCAGGTGCAGCAGCGCCATGACCGGAGCCGGCGCGGCCGGATCGGCGCCGCGCAGGTCGAGCTCGCGCAGCCGGCCCTGCCAGTTCAGCGGCCCGTCGGGAGCCGCCAGCCAGCGCGAGGCCTCGGCAAGGCGGCCGTCGAGCGCCAGGCGCAGCTGCAGGCGCCGCGGCGTGGCGGCCACGTCGCCCGCGTCCGCTCCAGGGTCCGCGGGCGATGCGGCGGCGCTAACCAGGCGGCCGTCGAGGTTCAGCTGATGCTCCTGCAGGCTGCCGCGCCCGCGCAGCGTCAGCGCCTCCAGGCTGCGGCCGGGCTGCTCGAGGCGGTCCAGGTCGAGGTCGATCTCGAGCGGGTCGCCGGCCGACTGCAGGCCGGCGCGGGCCTGCAGCTTCAGGCCGCGCAGCGTGCTGCGCTGCGGCAGCTCCAGCCGGCCGGCATCGAGCCGCGACTGCAGCCGCAGCGCCGGCCAGCGGCCCTGCAGCTCGGCCTCGCCGCGCAGGTCGCCGGCCAGCCGCGCGTCCAGGCCGGCCAGCCGCAGCCAGGGCTGCAGCCGCTCGAGCGTGCCGCTGCGCAGCGTCGCCTGCCAGCGGTCGTCGGCGCCGCGCTCGGCCAGCGCGCCGCGCAGCGTCAGCTCGGTGGCCTCGGCGCTGCCGGCGCCGGCCCCGGCCTGCAGCGCCAGATCGGCCTGCAGCGGTCCGGCGCTCCCGGCCGGGCTGCTGCGCGCGCCGCGCTGCAGCTGCAGCCGCCCGGACAGCGGCACGCCCGCCAGCACGCTGGGCTGCAGCTCCGCATGGGCCTGGCCGTCGATGCTCGCCGCCAGCGTCGCCGCATCGACCCCGGCGGCGGGGCGGGGCAGCGTCAGGTCGGTGTCGAGGTGGCCGTCGAGCCGGTGCGGGCCGCGCTGCCATGCGCCCTGCGCCTCGCCCGGCCACCACAGAGAGGGATCGAAATGCGCCAGCCCGGCCTGCAGCCGCAGCCGCCAGCGCTCGTCGCGGCCCTCGCCGCTGCGTTCGGCGCGGCCGGAGGCCTCGAGCCGGGCGCTGCCGCTGCTGGCCAGCAGCCGCTCGAGCTCGAGCCGCTGCGCGGTGGCCTGGGCCTGCAGCAGCAGCCGCACCTCGCCGACCTCGGCGCCGCCCGGCGCCGGCCCGCTCAGGCGGCCGCGCAGATCGGCGAGCAGCGTCGCGCGCGGCAGCGCCACCGCTGCGGCCGGCGGACTCGCGGCCTGCGGCTGGCTCCAGGTCAGCGTCAGCGGGCCGCTGACATGCATCGCCGGTGCGCGCGGATCCAGCCGCGACGGACGCAGGTCCTGCAGCGTCGCCGACAGCGCCAGCTCGAGCGGCGTGCCGGCCCCGCTGCCGATGCTCCAGCGACCGCTGCCCAGCACGGTGCCGGCGGGATCGCGGCCGTCGTGCAGGCCGATGCGCAGCGTCTCGAGCGTGCCGGTGTCGGCGGTGCGCAGGTCGCCCAGCGCACCCAGGCGCAGCGTCTCGACCGGGATGCGCTGGCGGTCGAGCCGGCCGGGCTGGTGATTGACCAGGTCGGCCTGCACCCGCAGCTGCTGCGCGGTGGCCGCGCCGGCGCGCTGGTCGAGCTGCGCGTCGATGCGGCCGCTCAGCGCGGTCGTCGGCAGGCCGCTGGCGAAGGGCGCCAGATCGAAGGCCTGCATCTGCGCCTGCAGCCGCGACAGCGGCTGGCGCTGGTCCGGGCGGATCTCGGCCTCGGCGTCCAGCGCCTGGCCGTGCGAGACCAGCCGCGCCTGCAGCGCCAGCCGCGCCAGCGGGCCGCGGGTGCCGACGTCGAGCCGCCAGTCCGGCACCGGCGTGTCATGCGCCGGCTCGATCTCGAGCTGGGCCTCCAGCGGCAGCGGCGCGGCCGCGCCGAGCGCGAGCCGTCCGCGCAGGCCGATGCGGTCCCAGCGCAGCGCCAGCGCGTCGATGCGGTGGCGCGCGCCGCTGCCCGCGGGCAGGTCGATGCGCGCGACGATGTCCTGCACCGGCCGATCGCGGATCGCGTCGACGCGGAGCCGGCCGATGTGCAGCCGGTCGACGGACAGCGCCAGCGGCAGCGCCAGCGCGGTCGGCAGCACCGCCGGGCTGTCGTCGGCCGAGCGCCCGCGCAGGTCGATCGCTCCGATCTCCAGCGAGGCCAGCCGCAGCGAGGGCGCCTCGCCGCGCGGCCAGCCGGCCTGCAGCCCGCGCCAGGCCAGGTGCTCGAGGCGCAGCGTGCGGCCCGGGCCGAGCGCCAGCTCGAGCGCGTCGATGTCCAGATCGCCGGCCAGCCGGCCGCGCAGCCCGTCGACCGTCAGGCCCGGCACCATCGACAGCAGCCGGCGGCTGCCGTCCTGCGAGCCCAGCGCCGACAGCAGCAGCGTCGCCGCCGCCGTCAGCAGCAGCACCAGCGTCAGCAGCGCGAGTGCCCAGCGGCTGCCGCGTCGGCCGCGGCCACCGCCGGAGAGGGCCGGCGCGCCGGCAGGCGGGGTGTCGGGGGAAGGGGAGGGGGCGGAGGCGTCGTCGCGGGGCATGGGCCGCAGTCAGGCGAAGGGGGCGGTGGAGGCAGGTCGGTCCGGTTCCGGCCGGGTCGTCAGTAGGTGATGCCGAGGCTGAAGTGCAGCCGCAGCCGGCGGTCGCGCTGGCCGTAGGCGAGGTCGAGCCGCAGCGCGCCGACCGGGCTGCGCCAGCGCAGGCCGACGCCGTAGCCCAGCACCGGGTTGAAGCCGTTCCACGAGGCCTCGGCATGGCCGGCGTCGATGAAGACGGCGCCCTGCAGCGCCGGATTCGACGCCCGCAGCGGCCGCGCCGCCTCGACGCTGGCCACCGCCAGCGCCCGGCCGCCGACCGCGTTGCCGGAGGCGTCGGTCGGGCCCAGGCTCTGGCTGGCATAGCCGCGCACGCTGTCGTCGCCGCCGGTGCGGAACAGCAGCGTGTACGGCACCGCGACCGCGTCGCGCGCCAGCACATGGCCGAGCTGCACCCGCGCGGTGGTGTACCAGTCGCCGAGGCGGTCGTAGCGGGTCAGCCGGCCGGTGGCGCGCACGAAGGGGCCGGGCTCGCGCGGCGTCGAGCGGTAGGAGTGGCCGACGCCGAGCTGCAGCGACAGGCTGGTGCCGCGGGTCGGCAGCAGCGCGTCGTCGAGCCGGCGCCAGACCCACTGGTAGTTGGCGCTGACGGCGGGGGTGTCGTCGCTGATGCTGCCGTCGGCGATCACGCGGGTGCGCACCCGCTGCCACTCGAGGTAGTAGAGCCGCTCCAGCCGCTCGTCGTCCTTGCTGCGGCCCAGGCGCGCGCTCTGCGTCGTCACCGCCAGGCCGCTGGCCTCGGCGTGCTGCGCCAGCACCGAGGCGACGTTGCGGTAGGGGCCGGGATGCGGATGCGAGGTCAGGTCCAGCGACAGCAGCCGGTCGGTGCGCGCGAGCTGCAGCTTGGTCTTGCCCTGCCAGTTCAGGCCCATCCAGCGCTGGTGCAGGTGCTCGAGCGTGACGCGCGGGCCGGTCGAGTCCGACACGCCCAGGCCGAGCGTGGCCTGCTGCAGCGGGCGCTCGCGCAGCCGCACCGTGACCGGCATCGCGCCGGCCTGCTCCGGATCGGGTTCCATCTGCACCGCGACGGTGTCGAACAGCGACGAGCGCGTCAGCCGCGCCTGGAATTCCTGCAGCGTCTGCTCGCGCAGCGGCTCGCCCGGCGCGAAGTTCTCCAGCGCCTGCACCGCGTCCGGGGCCACATGGTCCAGGCCCTCGTAGCGCACCTTGCCGAAGCGGAACAGCGGGCCGCTGTCGGCGACCAGGAAGAGCCGCGCCTGCGCCTGCCCGGCCTCGACCTGCGCGACGGTGCCGCTCCAGGCCGCGGTCGCGTAGCCCTCGGCGCGCAGCAGGCCGAGCGTGGCACCCTTGGCGCCGCTCCAGGCGTCCTGCGTGAAGACCTGGCCCGTCCCGAGCGACCAGGACTGGCGCGCGCGCTGCTGCAGCGCCTGCGCGGCGGCGTCGCCGCCATCGGCCGCCAGCGACAGCGCTCCCTCGAACTCGAGGCGGACCGCGCTCACCCGCGTCGGCGCGCCGGGCTCGACGATCAGCTTCAGCCGCACCAGCGGCAGTGCCCGCTCGCCCGGCGCGACCTGCGTGCGCTCGCCGCGGTCGACCGCCTCGGTGCGCACCTTCGCGCCGAACAGGCCCTCGGTCTCGAGCAGCGCGCGCGCCTGCGCCGGCGCGGCCTGGCGCAGCCGCATCAGCTCCGCGCGCGGCACCTGCGCCGTCTCCGGCGCGGCGAGGTAGCGCGACAGGTCGAGGTGGCGCTGCAGCAGCACGCGCAGCGCGTCCGGCGCCTCGATGTCGAGCGTCCAGGTCACGTCCTCGGCCGCGGCCGGGGCGTCGGCCTCGTCGGCGGACGGCAGCGCCTGGGCGAAGGCGCTCGCGCCGGGCAGCGCCAGCAGCGTCAGCAGCACGCACAGCGCATGCGCCGGCGCGGACGACAGGACGGGGCGGCGGTCGGTCGGCGCCCGCCTCATTTCGACAGCAGCCGCATCGCCTGCTCGAGGCCGGCCACGGTCAGCGGGAACATCCGGTGGCCCATCAGCTGCTCGATCATCGCGATGCTCTGGCGGTAGGGCCAGACGCCCTGCGGCTCCGGATTGATCCAGGCCGACTTCGGGAAGGCGCGCGTCAGGCGCTGCAGCCAGTCGGCGCCGGCCTCCGGGTTGTGGAACTCGACGCTGCCGCCGACCTGGGTGATCTCGTACGGACTCATCGTGGCGTCGCCGACCACGATCAGCTTCCAGTCCTTGTTGTACTTGCGGATCAGGTCCCAGGTGGGCAGCTTCTCGGCGTGGCGGCGGCGGTTGTTCTTCCACACGTGGTCGTAGACGCAGTTGTGGAAGTAGTAGAACTCGAGGTGCTTGAATTCGCTTTTCGCGGCACTGAAGAGTTCCTCGACCTTCGGGATGTGGTCGTCCATCGTGCCGCCGACGTCCATCAGCAGCAGCACCTTGACCTTGTTGTGGCGCTCGGGCACCAGGCGGATGTCGAGCAGGCCGGCGTTCGCCGCGGTCGAGTGGATGGTGTCGTCCAGGTCGAGCTCGGTCTCGGCGCCCTCGCGCGCGAAGCGGCGCAGCCGGCGCAGCGCCACCTTGATGTTGCGCGTGCCCAGATCGACGGTGTCGTCGTAGTCGCGGTAGGCGCGCTGCTCCCAGACCTTGACCGCGCTGCGCTCGCGCCCGGGGCCGCCGATGCGGATGCCGCGCGGATTCTGGCCGCCGTGGCCGAAGGGGCTGGTGCCGCCGGTGCCGATCCACTTCGAGCCGCCCTCGTGGCGCTCCTTCTGCTCCTCCAGGCGCTTCCTGAGCGTCTCCATCAGCTCGTCCCAGCCCAGCGCCTGCAGCCGGCTGCGCTCCTCGGCGGAGAGCTCGCGCTCGAGCGTGCGGCGCAGCCAGTCCTCGGGCAGCTCGCGCAGGTTCTCGGTCAGCATCTCCACGCCCTTGAAGTAGGCGGAGAAGGCGCGGTCGAAGCGGTCGAAGTGCGCCTCGTCCTTCACCATGATCGTGCGGGCGAGAAAGTAGAAGTCGTCGAGGCTGGGAATGCCCCGGCCGTCGTCGCCGTCGAGCACGCCGAGCTTCAGCGCCTCGAGCAGCACCAGCAGCTCGCGCACCGACACCGGCAGCCGCGCCGCCCTCAGGGTCTGGAAGAAGTCGATCAGCATGGCCTGACAGTCTAGGCCAGTCGACGCCGCGGCGGCGCCCGAGCGCCGGAATTGACCGATCCGCACCCGGATGATCGGCGGCTCGGACGGGTTCAGCGCGGGCCCGGGGCGGTCGAAAACGCCCGGATGAACCTGCATGTGCGTCCTGCCCGGCGCGCGGTCCGTGCCGCCGGGGCCGGCTTCAGCGCGATCGAGCTGATGGTCTCGATCACGGTGATGGCCATCGCCCTGACGATGGCGGTGCCGGGCATGGTCGGCTTCATCGCGGCGCAGCGGGCGCAGACCCTGGCTGGCGACTTCGTGACCTCCCTGGGGATGGCGCGCAGCGAGGCGATCCGGACCGGACGCCAGGTCACGCTGGAGGCCCTGAGCGGGGGCAGTTCCGGCAACGAGTTCGCCGCCGGATGGGCGCTCTATCTCGACAGCGACGGCAACGGCGTGCTGAGCGCTGCCGAGCGGGCCGCCTCGCCCAATCCGCTGCGTCTCCAGGCGGGGCCGCCGGTCTCGCTGCGGCTGCGGGCCTCGGGGGGGCTGCAGCGCATCGTGGTCGGCTCCGACGGCTTCCTGGTGCCGCCGGCCAGCGTCACCGTCGAGGCCTGCCCGGTCGCCGGCGGCGCGACGGGCGTGCGCATCGAGGTGCCGCCCAGCGGCATCGCCGACGTCACCCGTCGCATCACCTGCACGTCATGAGCCTGCACCCGCGAGCCTGCCGAGGCATCACGCTGATCGAGGCGCTGATCGCGCTGGTGATCCTGTCGCTGGCCGCGCTCGGCTATGCCGCGCTGCAGATGCGCGGGCTGTCGTCGAACGCAGGCGCGATGTGGCGCAGCAAGGCCGTGCTGCTGGTCGGAGAGGCCGCCGACCGGATGCGCGCCAACCAGCCCGGCGTCTCCACCGGGCTGTACGCCGGCTTCACCGGCGTGGGCGGATCCTGTCCGGTGGCGGCCGTCTGCGGTCTGGGCGTCAGCTGCAGCGCGGCGCAGATGGCCCGCGACGACTTCGACCAGTGGCGCTGCCGGGTGCGCGACGCGCTGCCCGGCGGTGTCGGCGTCATCTGCCTGGACAGCACGCCCGACGACGGCAACGTCTCGGTGCCCGCCTGCGACGGGCTGGGCAGCACCCTGGCGGTCAAGGTCTTCTGGAGCGAGGCCGCGGCATCGCTGCGCTCGGGCAGCGACCTGGATGCCGAGCGGCGCATCGTCAGCATGGTGCGGCCATGAGGCGGCTTCAGCGGCGGATCTCGCGCGGCTTCACGCTGGTCGAGCTGATGGTCGGCCTGGCGGTCGGACTGTTCCTCGTCGGCATCGCGAGCCTGATGTTCGTCGGCAGCAAGAGCACCCTCGTGTCGCAGGGCCATGCCGGTCGGCTGCAGGAGAGCGCGCGCTTCATCGCCGAGACGCTGTCGGCCGACCTGCGCATGGCCGGCTACCGCGGCTGCCGCGGCCAGGGCGCGACGACGCCGCTGACCAACACGCTCAAAACCCCGACCGCGCTGCGCTACAACTTCGCGCAGGGGGTGTGGGCCTCGCGCCGCGTGTCCTCGGCCTGGTCGCCGGCACTCGATCCGGAACTCTCGGGCCTGGCGGTGCCGCCGACGCCGGCCGGCGACGTGCTGGTGCTGCGCCGGGCCTACGGCCCGGGCTGGGCGCTGACGGCCGAGATGGGCTCGGGCACCGCGGTGCTCAATGTCTCGCCGACGGCGTTCCTGCGCCGGGGCGACCTGATGCTGGTGTCGGACTGCAGCGGCGCGGCGGTGCTGCAGGCGACCAACGCCACCCCGGGAACCGACGGGGCGATCGAGCACAGTGCGGCGGTGTCGCTGACGCCCGGCCTGACCACCGCCGATCTCGGCCGCGCCTTCCTGCAGGACGCGCTGGTGCACCGTCTGGGCATGGTCGTCTACTACCTCGCGCCGAGCGCGCGTGCCAGTCGTGCCGGGCAGTCGGCGCTGTGGGTGTACCGCTGGCCGTCCTACGACGGCTCGGTCACGCCGCTCGAGCTGGTCACCGGGGTCGAGCGCCTGACGGTGCGCCTGGGTCTCGATGCCAATGGCGACGGTGCGGTCGAGTCCTACGTGACTCCGGACCAGGTGATCGACTGGAGCCAGATCGCGGCTGTCCAGATCGACCTGCTGGTGGCGAGCACCGAAGACGGGGTCACCACCGCCGCGCAGCCCTATGCCTGGAACGGCGTCAGCGTGACGCCGACCGACCGCCGGCTGCGCACGGTGGTGCCGGTGATCGCGTCGGTGCGCAACTCGGTGCGCTGACATGCACGACCGGCAACACGGCAATGGCGAGGATCCGGTCATGACGGCGGACGGCATCACGCATGGCGTGCCGCGGCAGCGGGGCTTCACGCTGATCAGCATCCTGCTGATGGTGACGGTGCTGGCCGCGCTGGCGGTGGCCGGCATGGGGGCCAGCCTGATGCAGGAGCGCATGGCCGGCAACGCGCGCGATCGCAGTCTGGCGATGCAGGCGGCGGAGGCGGCCCTGCGCGATGCCGAGTCCGACATCGAGGCCTCGATCACGCCCGATTCGGACTTCGCCTCGGGCTGCGCCGACGGGCTGTGCCTGCCCCCTTCGATGTCCTCGTCGTCGCCGAGCTCGGTGCCGCTGTGGCAGACGCTGGACTGGAGCGCCTCGGCCGGCCTCAGCCGCGCCTACGGCTCGCGCACCGGTGTGGCGGCGCTGGCCGGCGTGGCGCAGGCGCCTCGCTACATCGTCGAGCTGCTGCCGCCGCTGCCGCCCGCCAGCGGCCAGTCCGCCGGCACCGGCGTGTCCCTGGTCAGCCTGGCGCAGGCCTACCGGATCACGGTGCGCGCCACCGGTGCGCGGGCCACGACCGTCGTGGTGCTGCAGTCGACCTACATCAAGCAGTGAGAAGAGCGAGAGAACCGTGATGCGAGCACGAACCCTGCTGCAGGCCTGCCGGGTGGCCTGCGTGGCGACCCTGGGCACCGGCGCGGCGGCGCAGACGCTGAACTTCGCGCAGGCGCCGATCTACCTGGGCAGCTCCGTCAAGCCCAACCTGCTGGTGCTCTACGACAACTCGCAGTCGATGGACGGCACGATGCCCGGCCGGCTGATCGCCGGCGATGACCCGAGCACGCGCGGCAACATCGCCCGCCAGGTGCTGCGCGACGCGATCACCAACTACCGCTCGGTCTTCCAGTGGGGCCTGGGCAGCTTCGGACTGACGGCGGCGCCGGCGAGCTATTTCACCTACGCCTACTATTTCGGCAGCGATACCCAGGTCGTCTACACCAACAGCTGCGTCGGCGGTGTCTCGCCTGCCAATGGCGGACTGCGCTGCATCGCCAATCCCCAGCCCGGCAACGGCTTCGGCTTCCTGACCTACGGCCGTTCCGGCGACGATGCCGACATCAACGACGTGCTCTACATCGGCGGCAACTACGGCGCCCAGCTCTACGGCCGAGGGGTCTCCGGAACGACCAGCTACGACGTCTACCAGAGTCACTCCAGCGGTGCGGGCTCGAGCTGGGCCGCCGGCGCCTTCTCGGGCGGGCTGGGCAACTGGACCTTCACCCCGACCGATGCCGGCTTCCTGCCGCAGACGCCGCCGTACACGCGCATCTTCTGGCTGCGCCGCGCCTGGGGCTACAACAACGACATCACCGGGCAGGGCGTCATCAACCAGCCGGTCGCTCCCGACTCGGCCTCGCAGTACTCGGCCCTGATGGCCCGGCTGGCCAGCGAGACGTCCAGCGCGACCTCGACCGAGCTGAAGAACGCCGCGACCTTCACGCCGCTGGCAGGCACGCTGGGCACGGCCGCGAGCTACTACGGCAACACCCTGGCGGGCCAGACCACGCCGATCACGCAGACCTGCCAGCGCAACTTCGTGCTGCTGGCCACCGACGGCAATCCGACCGGGCGCACCGACGGCACGATGTACACGCTGGCCGAGCAGCAGAACACCTACAGCGCCGCAACCGGCCAGTGGACCTTCTCTCAGGCCGCCAGCGACGTGTTCACCCAGGTCAGCGCGCTGCGCAGCGTCGGCATCACCAACAGCACCGCCGTCAACGGCCGCTACGACGTGAAGACCTATGTCATCGGCCTGGGCGACTCGGTGGCCAATGCCGCCTCGATCGCGATGCTCAACCGCATGGCCTCGCTCGGCGGCACCACCCAGGCCTACCTGGCCAGCGACTCGGCCACGCTGTCGCTGGCGCTGCAGCGCATCAGCAACGACATCATCGCGCGCACCAGCGCGGCCTCGGCGGTGGCGGTGAACGCCGGTGCCTGGACCTCCGGCTCGGAGGCCTACCAGGCCCGCTTCAACTCCGGCGACTGGTCCGGCCAGCTGCTGGCGCTGCCGCTCGGCAGCGACGGCACGCCGGCGACGACGCCGCGCTGGGATGCCGGCCAGCGGCTCGGGCTGCAGAACTGGAACACCGGGCGCCAGATCCTGAGCTATCGCGGCGCGAACGCGCTGGGCAGCCGCGGCGTGCCGTTCCGCTGGCCGGCCAACCCACTGCTGCCGACCTCCGCCGAGATCGACGCGGCGATGGTGTCCGCGCTCAACACCAGCCTGACCGGCAGCACCGACGGCCAGGGCGCGCTGCGGCTGAACTACCTGCGCGGCGACACGTCGCGCGAGCAGCGCAACTGCAGCGCCTGCAGCGCGCCGACCTTCCGCAACCGGACCACCTCGGTGCTGGGCGACATCGTCAACTCCGGCCCGGTGCATGTGTCGAGCGGCGGCCTGTACCTGCGCGATGCGGTCGAGGCCCAGAGCTACGCAGCCTACCGGCGCCAGCGCGCGGCGATGCCGGCGATGGTCTACGTCGGAGCCAACGACGGCATGCTGCACGGCTTCAGCGCCGCCACCGGCGACGAGGTCTTCGCCTACGTGCCCTCGCTGGTGGCCTCCCGGCTGAGCGCACTGACCGATCCGGGCTACGCGCACCGCTACAGCGTCGACGGCTCGCCGGTCGCCGGGGACGTGTACTACGGCGCGGCCTGGCACACCGTGCTGCTGGGCACGCTGGGCGCCGGCGGCAAGGGCCTGTACGCGCTCGACGTCAGCGACACCAGCAACTTCACCGAGGCGCGTGCCAGCCGGGTGGTGCGCTGGGAGATCGGCGCCACCGATGCCGACATGGGCCACCTGTTCCACAAGCCGGTCATCGCCCGGCTGGCCAACGGCCGCTGGATGGCGCTGACCGGCAACGGCTACAACAGCAGCAACGGCGTGGCCACGCTGCTGGCCATCGACATCGAGACCGGCGGGGTCACGCGCATCGGAACGCAGGCCGGCAGCACCACCTCGCCGAACGGCCTGTCGGGCGTCGTCGCGCTCAGCAGCCGCAGCAACGGCATCGTCGACACCGTCTATGCGGGCGATCTGGCCGGCAACCTGTGGAAGTTCGACCTGTCCTCGAGCAGCCCGACCGACTGGAAGGTCGCCTATGGCCCCCCCTCCAGCCCGCGGCCGCTGTTCGCCGCCGGCAGCAGCCAGCCCGTCACCTCGGTGCCGGACGTGACGCCGCATCCGTCCGGCGGCTACATGGTGACCTTCGGCACCGGGCGCTATCTGGACGTGAACGACGGCGCGGCCGGTGCGGTCCAGGCCGTCTACGGCCTGTGGGACAAGGGCAGCACGATCACCGCCAGCCAGCTGGTGACGCAGTCGGTGCTGGGCACCGCCACCGGCGGCGACAGCCGCGACTACCGCTTCACCACCTTCGCCGTCGGCACGCCCTCCGGGGCGCGCTACACCGGCGACGCCGCGCTCACCTTCGACCAGTACGTCTCCACCAAGCGGGGCTGGATGCTGACGCTGCCTGCCTCCGGCGAACGGGTCGTCTCGCAGGTCACGGTGCGCTACGGCAAGACCATCCTGACGACCATGATCCCCAGCACCCAGCCCTGCAGCAACGGGGGCGACAGCTGGGTCATGGAATTCGATCCGGTCACCGGCAACCGGCCCGACTCGCCGGCGTTCGACACCAACGGCGACAACAGCGTCGACGCGGCGGACCGTCTGACGCTGCAGGCCAGTCTGGCGCATGTCTCGGGCGTTCGCGTCGGCTCGATCGGCACGGCACCGACGCTGATCCGCTCGCGCAATCGCCAGCTCGACGACAAGCTGCTCAACACCTCGGGCGGTTCGGTGATGCGCATCCGCGAGCAGGGCAACACCAGATCTTCCGGCCGCGCCGGATGGGAGCAGCTGCAATGACGACGCCGCGCACGCGGCATCCGGTCCAGGCCGGGGCCCTGGGACTGGTTCTTCTGGCTCTCCTGCCGCCTGCCGGCGCGGCACGGCTCGCCCCGGGCATGGCCGCCGGCGCGACCGACAGCCGTGCAGGTGCCGCCGCCGCGGTTCCTGCGCCGCAGGCCGGGCTCGACCTGGCCCGCGCCGTCATCGTCCGTGTCGACGCGGCGCGGTCCACGCTGGTCCTCGACGGCCAGCCGGTGGGCTGGGACAGCGGTCAGCTGCGGGTCTACACCGCCTCGGGCGAGCCGACCGGCCCGGCCGCGCTGCAGCGCGGCCAGCGCATCCGCTATGCCCTCGAACCCTTCGTCGCGGTCGGCCGGCCGCGGCGAGTCGTGCTGATCTACCTGGACTCTCCGGAGCGCGCGCCATGAATGCTGCCCTTTCGTCCTCCTGTCCCTCCCGTCGTCGCGTCCACGGGCTGACGCTGATCGAGCTGGTGATCGTGGTCGCCGTGATCGGCGTGCTCTTCGCGGTGGCCACGCCGACCTGGCGCGAGCATGTCGCGAGCTCGCGTCGCAGCGAGGCCAAGGCCGCGCTCATGGAGATCGGGCAGACGATGGAGCGGCTGTACTCCGAGCGCAGCAGCTATGCCAGCGCGCGCATCGGCAGCCGCTCGGCCGCCACGGACGTGCTGGTCTATGGCCAGACCACGACCCGCAGCGGCTACTACACGCTGTCCTTCTCGCTCCAGACCGACCAGACCTACCGGCTGGTGGCCACGCCCGCCGGCGCGCAGGCGGGCGACAACTGCGGCAGCTACACCTGGGACCAGGCGGGCACGCGCGGCGTCAGCGGCGGCAACCCCGGCTGGACCGTCGCCAGGTGCTGGTGAGCCGCGCCGCGCCTCAGCGGTTGCGGCTCTGCATGAACACCAGCTTCTCGAACAGCGTCAGGTCCTGCTCGTTCTTCAGCAGCGCGCCGACCATCGGCGGGATCGCCACCTTCTGGTCGGCCGTCTGCAGCGCCTCCGCGCCGATGTCCTCGGCCAGCAGCAGGCGCAGCCAGTCGATCAGCTCCGAGGTCGAGGGCTTCTTCTTCAGCCCCGGCAGGCTGCGGATCTCGTAGAAGCGCTGCATCGCCGCGCTCAGCAGCTCCTGCTTCAGGCCGGGAAAGTGCACGTCGACGATGCGGCGCATCGTGTCGGCTTCCGGGAACTTGATGTAGTGGAAGAAGCAGCGGCGCAGGAAGGCGTCGGGCAGCTCCTTCTCGTTGTTCGAGGTGATGAAGACCAGCGGTCGGTGCTTCGCGCGGATGGTCTCGCGCGTCTCGTAGCAGTGGAACTCCATGCGGTCGAGCTCGCGCAGCAGGTCGTTCGGGAACTCGATGTCGGCCTTGTCGATCTCGTCGATCAGCAGCGCCACCGGCTGCTCGGCGCTGAAGGCCTGCCACAGCGTGCCCTGCACGATGTAGTTGCGGATGTCGCGCACCCGCCCGACGCTTTCCGGGTCGGCCATCTGGCTGTCGCGCAGCCGGCTGACCGCGTCGTACTCGTACAGGCCCTGCTGCGCCTTGGTGGTGCTCTTGATGTGCCACTGCAGCAGCGGCAGGCCGAGCGCCTCGGCCACCTGCTCGGCCAGCATCGTCTTGCCGGTGCCGGGCTCGCCCTTGACCAGCAGCGGGCGCTGCAGCCGGATCGCCGCGTTGACCGCGAGCATCAGGTCGGGCGTGGCGACGTACTGGTCGGAGCCGGTGAACTTCATGCGGGATGTCCTCGTGTGATCCTGTGTCTGGGGCACGGGCCAGTATATCGAGGCGGTCGTCAGGGCGCTCCGGCGCCCGGTCATGGACAATCCGCGCATCGACAGGCAAGGACCGACAGGCAAGGAGGACGTCATGCGCTGGCAGGTGGCGGTGAGGTCGTCGCAGGACGCGGCGGCGGCGGTGCGGGCAGGGGCCCTGGGGCTGGAGCTCCAGGTGGCCGCGCCCGAGCGGGTGCGGGCGATCTGCACCCAGGTTCGCAACCAGGCCGACGGCGTGCTCATCGGCGTGACGCTGCCGCAGGCCGGCAGCACCGCGGCGCTGCAGGCGCGGCTGCAGCCGCTGCTCGAGGCCGGCGCCGACCGCATCGCGGTGCCGCTGGGCGACGCCGCGACGGCCGCGCCGCTGCTGCGGCTGCTGGCGACGCTGGACCGGCGCGAGCGTGGACGCGGCGGCCCGGCGCTGGTGCCTGTGCTGGCGCTGCCCGTGCACGAGCTGGCCGGCGGCACGGCGGTCGACCGCGTCGAGTCGCTGGCTTCCCTGGCCCGGGCGGAGGGCCTGCGCGCGGTGCTGCTCGATCTCGAGGCGGGCGCGGCGGACACGCCCGGCGCCGTCTGGCGCCTGCGGCCGCTGCCTGCGCGGGTGCCGGCGCTGATCCGCGCGCTGCAGGGCGCCGGCATCGAGGTCGGCGTGCAGGTCGCGGTGCGGCGCGAGGACATCGGCCGGCTGGTCGACTGGGCGCCGGACTCCGCGACGCTGGTCTGCCAGGAGCGCGACGCGCAGGGCGATCCGGTGCTCGACGTCGACCGCCTGCTCGAGCGCCTGCGCGATCCGCGCACGCCGCAGCGCCAGCCGGCGCTGGCCGGCTGAAGCCGCCTGCTCGGAGGCCGCGATGACGCTCGACTATCTGCTGCTGAAGAAGATCCATGTGCACTGCGCGGGCCTGAGCGTGGCGCTGTTCGCGCTGCGTCTGGGGCTGCGGCTGGCCGCGCCCGAGCGCCTGGCCGCCTGGACGGTCCTGCGGGTGCTGCCGCACGGGGTCGACACGCTGCTGCTGTCGGCGGCGATCGCGATGGTGGTCGTCGGCGGCATCGACCTGCTGCACGCGCCGTGGCTGCTGGCCAAGATCGGCGCGCTGCTGCTCTACATCGTGCTGGGCTCGGTGGCGCTCAAGCGCGCGACCACCCGCACGGGCCAGGCCGCGGCCGGCCTGGCGGCGCTGGCCACCGTCGGCTGGATCGTCGCCACCGCGGTGGGCAAGCAGCCCTGGCTGCCCTGACGGACTCTTCCTGCTTCCATCCCTCCATGACGCTTCCCGGCTTCCATTCCCCCGCGATCGGCTTCGAGCAGCCCTTCGAGATGCTCTCGGCCTGCCACGAGCGGGTCGAGCGCACGCTGGCGCTGTTCGAGCGCCTGGTCGCGCATGTGCGCGCGCAGGGCCATGACGCCGCCTCGCGCTCGGCCGCGGCCGACGTGCTGCGCTACTTCGATCTCGCCGCGCCGCACCACCACCAGGACGAGGAGCGCCATGTGCTGCCGCGGCTGCGCGCCTCGGGCGCGGCGCAGGCGCGGGCGCTGGCCGACACGCTCGAGGACGAGCACCGCCGGATGGAGCAGCTGTGGGCGCGCCTGCGCGAGCCGCTGATCCTCTGGCGCGAGGCGCCGGACGGCGAAGGGGGCGACGGCCCGGGCCGCGACTTCCCGCTCGAGGCCGAGCGGCAGGCCTGGGCCGCGCTCTACGCCGGCCACATCGAGGCGGAGGAGGGCCGCGCCTACCCGCAGGCCCGTGCGGGGATCGACGCGCAGCCCGCCGCCGCCGAGACGCTGGCCGCGATCGGCGCCGAGATGGCCGCGCGCCGCCGCGTGCCGGGCGGCGCGGCATGAGCGCCCGCCGCGATTGGCTGCGCCGGGCGCTGGGCGGTGGTGCCGGCCTGGCGCTGGGCTGGACCGGCGCGCGCGCTCAGCCGGTGGCGGTGCTGGAGCTGCCGCAGGAACACGCGGTGCCCGGCGGCGTGGTGCTGATCCCGCTCGGCCCGGCGGCGCAGATGCCGCGCGCCGAGCATCAAGGCGTGCCGCTGCTGGTGGTCGGCGACCCGATCGCCTGGACCGCGGTGCTCGGGCTGGCGCTGGCGGCCGCGCCCGGCGCCGGCGAGATCGTCGTGCGCCGCGACGATCGCCCGCCCGAGCGGCTGCCCTACCGCGTGGCTCCGCACCGCTACGCCGAGCAGCGCCTGACGGTGGCGCCGCGCCATGTCGAGCTCTCGCCCGCGGATCTGGCCCGCCACGAGCGCGAGCGCGAGCGCCAGGCGCAGATCGTCGCCCGCTTCAGCCGCCCGCTGCCGGTCACGCTGCGCATGCGCGCGCCGGTGGGCGGGCCGCGCTCGAGCTCCTTCGGCCTGCGCCGCATCTTCAACGGCCAGCCGCGCAATCCGCACAGCGGCATGGACATCGCCGCGCCGACCGGCACGCCGGTGGTGGCGCCGCTCGACGGCGAGGTGGTCGACGTCGCCGACTACTTCTTCAACGGCCGCACCGTCTGGCTCGACCACGGCGGCGGCCTGCTGTCGATGTTCTGCCACCTCTCGGCCGAGCATGTGCGCCCCGGCGACCGGGTGCGCACCGGCGAGCGGGTGGCCGATGTCGGCGCCACCGGCCGGGTGACCGGCCCGCACCTGCACTGGTCGGTCAGCCTGAACCGCGCGATGGTTGATCCAGCGCTGTTCCTGGCTGGAAGCACGGACTAGGCTGGAGGGATCTGCCTTTCTGCCAGGAGCGCCGCATGTCCCAGGCCCGGACCAGCCAGTCCCATCCGCTGCAGATCGCCCCGGTGCGCGCCAGCGCGGCGCACGGGCGCATCGGCATCACCTTCTGTCCCGGCAAGCATGACCGCTTCGCGATGACCGGCCGCTGGGAGCGCGACCTGGCGACGGACCTGGACGCGATCGCCGCCTGGGGCGCGCGCCTGGTGCTGACGCTGGTCGAGCCGGCCGAGCTGGTCGCGCTGCGCGTGCCCGATCTCGGCCTGGAGGTGCAGCGGCGCGGCATGCGCTGGTGCCATCTGCCGATCGCCGACTTCTCGGTGCCCACCGAGCTGTTCGAGCGCCAGTGGCAGGCGCGCGGGCCGGAGATCCGCGACCTGCTGCGCGGCGGCGACGACGTGCTGGTGCACTGCAAGGGCGGGCTGGGTCGCGCCGGCATGATCGCCGCGCGGCTGCTGGCCGAGCTGGGGCTGCCGCCGGAGCAGGCGGTGCGCGAGGTGCGCCGCGCCCGCCCCGGCGCGATCGAGACGCCGGGCCAGCTCGCGCTGGTGCGCGCCACCGGCGTGGTCGCCGACGACGACGCGATCGACGTCGCGTCGATGCGCCGGGTCGGCGCGTCGACGGGCAGCCACCCCGGCGGCGTCTTCGAGGACGACGCGGGCCGGTGCTTCCACGTCAAGACGCTGGAGTCGCCCGAGCATGCGCGCAACGAGCGGCTGGCGGCGCGGCTGTACCGGCTCGCCGGCGCGCCGACGCTGCGCTACGTGCCGACCCGCGCGCCCGATCAGGTCGCCACCGTCTGGACGCCGCTCGAGCGCCGGCCGGTCGCGCGCTTCACCGAGGCCGAGCGCCGCCAGGCGCAGCGATGGTTCGGGGTGCACGCCTGGACGGCCAACTGGGACGCGGCCGGCTTCGCCGGCGACAACCAGGGCGTGTCGGCGCAGGACGGCACGGTGCTGACGCTCGACGTCGGCGGCGCGCTCGAGTTCCGGGCGCAGGGCGAGCCCAAGGGCCGCGCCTTCGGCGACCGGGTCGGCGAGCTCGACCTGATGCGCACCGACCCCGGCAACCCGCACGCGGTGCGCCTGTTCGGCGACATGGACGCGGCGGCGCTGCGCGAGGCGATCGCCGTCGTCGTCGCGATCGCGCCGGAGCGCATCCGCGAGACGGTCGCCGCCGAGGGCGGCCGTCCTGCGCTGGCCGAGCGGCTTGTCGCGCGTCAGGCGGACATGGCGCGGTGGCTGACCTCGATCGCCCGCCCCGTCTCCAGGAAGGCGCCGCCGGCGACGTAGTGCAGCGTGCGCGGCACGGTGCTGCCGGGCGTGTCGTCGACATGCCAGCGGCCGTCGCGGAACGCCCGCGCATCGGCCTGCGCGGCGACCACCTCGGCGATGAACAGGTCATGCCGGCGCTGGTTCTCGGCGTCGGGCAGCACGCGGCATTCCAGCCAGGCCAGGCAGCCGGCGATCCGCGGCGCGCCCACCTGCGTGGCCGCCAGCCGCTCGAAGCCGCAGGCACCGATCTTGTCGGCCTGCTCGCGTCCCGAATCCGATCCGGCCGTCAGCACGGCGGCGGCCTGCGCGCTCGACGGAATGTTCAGCACGAACTCGCCCGAGGCCTCGACCAGCTCGCGGGTGAAGGTGCTGCGGTCGATGACGACCACCACCTTCGGCGGCATGAAGTCCAGCGGCATCGCCCAGGCGGCGGCCATGACGTCGTCGCGCCCGGCGTGGGCGCTGCTGACCAGCGTGACCGGTCCGTGGTTGAGCAGGCGGTAGGCGCGGTCGAGGGGGACGGGGAGGAGGGGGGCGGAGCTCATGGACCGGATTGTGAGCGTGCAGGCGCCTGTGCCGGACACGGAAACACTCTGTCCCTTGCCCGGAACACCCCGCCCGCCGTGCCGCGGTCCCGGTCGGGCCGTTCCCCCTGAGTCCACGGGTTAACCCGTCATGGAACGTCGCTTGCAGCAGCAGGCGGCATGAACGCGATTCCCGGCTTTCTCCAGGGTGACGACGGCGAGGGGCCTGTCGAGGCGGCGCCGCGGCAGGTGCATGTCGAGGCGCCGGCGCGGCTGCATCTGGGCTTTCTCGATCCGGCGGGCTCGCTCGGGCGGCCGTTCGGCAGTCTCGGGCTGACGATCGACGCGCCGTGCACCCGGCTGACGCTGGCGGCGGCGGCCGACGGGGTGACCCGGGTCGAGGCCGCGCCCGGCGTGCCGCCGGAGGAGGCCGAGCGCGCGGCCGCGCATCTGGCCTTGCTGGAGCGGCGCACCGGCCGCTCGGCGGCGCTGCGGCTGCGGCTGCACGAGGTGCTGCCGCCGCATGCCGGCTTCGGCTCGGGCACGCAGCTGGCGCTGGCGGTCGGCCGCGCCTTCCTGCGCTGGCACCGGCTCGATCTGCCGAGCGCGCAGCTCGCGCAGTGGCTCGGGCGCGGGCTGCGCTCGGGCATCGGCATCGCCGGCTTCGACCAGGGCGGGCTGCTGCTCGACGGCGGGCCGCTGCCCGATGGCCGGCCCGCGCCGCTGCTGGCGCGCCTGGCGCTGCCGCCGGCCTGGCGGGTGCTGCTGGTGACCGAGCCGGGCGGGCGCGGCCTGTCGGGCGCGGCCGAGCGCGCCGCGCTGGCCGGCCTGCCGCCGCTGCCGCGCGAGGCGGCCGCCTGCATCTGCCACGAGACGCTGATGCGCATCCTGCCCGGCGCCGGTGGCGCGGGCTTCTCGAGCTTCGCCGCCGGCGTCAGCGCGGTGCAGACGGTGCTGGGCGAACACTTCGCGCCGGCCCAGGACGGCGAGCCCTTCGCGCGCCCGGCGATCGGCCGGCTGATGCGCTGGCTGGCCGAGGCGGCGGCGCAGCCCGCGCCCGGCCTGGGCCCGGGGCAGACCGGCGCCGGCATCGGCCAGAGCTCCTGGGGACCGACCGCCTTCGCGCTGCTGCCGTCGGCCGAGCGCGCCCGCACGCTGGCCGAGGCCGCCCGCCGCGCCGGCCTGCTCGCGCCGGGCCTGCAGTTCCAGATCGTCGCGCCCGGCGCGCACGGGGCACGCGTGGCCGTGCTCGAGCGCGGCCTGCCGGCGTGGCCGATGTCGTCCAACCCTCCTGTCCAGGTCCCGCGATGGAACATCCCTACATCCTCCACATGTTCACCCCCGGCTCGCAGATGAGCCCCTTCGACATCAACATGGCCGCCGACGCCGGCTACCAGGTGCTGGCGCCGTGCTGCGGCGTCACGCTGGCGGCGGTGACCGGGCTGACGCAGGACACCATCTTCTCGCGCAGCCCCAAGGGCCTGGCGCGCACCGGCATCTTCATCGGCGGGCGCGACGCGCTGCTGGCGGCCGACATGCTCGACCGCGCGAAGGCGGCGATGGTGCCGCCCTTCCGCGTCGGGCTGATGGCCGATCCGAGCGGCGCCTACACGACGGCCGCGGCGATGGTGGCCTGCGTCGAGGCGGCGCTGCTGCGCGGCGGGTCGGCCGGCGGGCTGGCGGGCCGGCGCGTGGTCGTGCTCGGCGGCACCGGGCCGGTCGGCCGCATCGCCGGCGTGATCGCGGCGCAGGCCGGCGCGCAGGTCGCGCTGTCGAGCCGCAACGGCATCGACGCGGCCGGCGAGGCGGCGCAGCAGACCGGCGCGCGCTTCGGCGTCGCGCTCGAGGGCGTCAGCGGCGGCGACCGCGAGGCGGTGCTGCGCTCGATCGCCGAGGCCGACGTGGTGCTGGCCTGCGCGGCCGCGGGCGTGCAGGTGGTCGACGCCGAGGCGCTGGCGCAGGCGCGTGCGCTGAAGGTGGCGGCCGACGTCAACGCGGTGCCGCCCTCGGGCATCGCCGGCATCGGCGTGATGGACGACGCCGTGCCGATCGCCGGCCGGGACGGCGCGGTGGGCATCGGTGCGCTGGCCATCGGCAACGTCAAGTACCAGACCCAGCAGCAGCTGCTGCGGCGTCTGCACGAGGCCGCCACGCCCGAGGTGCTGGGCTTTGCCGAGGCCTTCGCGGTCGCGCGAGAGCATCTGCGCCAGCGCGCCGGCGCATGACGGCGGACCCGGGTCGGCGGCTGCGCATCGCCGGCGTGTCGGTGCGCGCCGCGACCGAGGCGGCGCGGCGCGACGGCTTCGAGGTGCTGGCGATCGACCGCTTCGGCGATCTGGACACCCGTGCCGCGGCGGGCGCCGGCTGGCAGGCGCTGGCGCCGGACCCGGCCGAGGCGCTGCCCGGCGCGGACCGGCCGCTGCTGGTCGGCGCGGGCTTCGAGGCGCCGGCCCAGCTCGAGCGGCTGCGCCGGCCGGGCGTGCGCCTGCTCGGCACCGCGCCGGACGATGTGGCGCGGCTGCGCGATCCGGAAATCTTCTTCCTGACGCTGGGCGTGCTCGGCGTGCCGCATCCGCCGGTGCGGCTGAGCGCGCCGCCGCCGTCGTCGGCGCGGCTGTGGCTGCGCAAGGACCTGCACGGCTGCGGCGGCGAGCAGGTGCTGCCGGCCGACGCGCCCGAGGCCGGCGGCGCGACGCCGGGCGGCTTCTGGCAGCGCCGCGTCGACGCGGCCCGGCCGGTGTCGCTGACGCTGATCGGCGACGGCCGGCGCGCCGCGCTGCTCGGGCTGAACCGCCAGCGGGTGCATCCGGCGCCGCCGTGGCGCTGGCGCTTCGGCGGGCTGATCGGGCCGCTGCCGCTGCGTCCGGCCGAGGGCGCCGCGCTGCAGGCGCTGGCCGACCGGCTGGTCGACGCCTTCGGCCTGCGCGGCCTGTGCAGCATCGACGCGCTGCAGCCGACCGACGGCGGCGCGCTGCAGGTGCTGGAGATCAATGCCCGGCTGCCCGCCAGCCTGGCGCTGTACGGCCGCGAGGGCGGGCTGATCCGCGCCCATGTCGAGGCCTGCCGCGACGGCCGCCTGCCCGACGCGGCGGCGCTGGCGCGGCTGGCCGGCGGCGCGCCCGGCGGCTGGGAGATCGTGCGTGCGCCGACGGCGCTGGCGCTGGATGCGCGGGCGATCGAGCACCTGGCCGCGCAGGCCGCCGCGCTCGGCCTGCATGACCTGCCCGCGGCGCCGCAGCGGCTGGCCGCCGGCGAGCCGCTGTGCTCGGTCGGCGTGGCGCCTGCCGCGGGTGCCGGTGCGGCGGCCGTGCGCCGGCAGCTCGCGCTGCGGGCGCGTGCGGCGCTGGCTTTCCTGAACCCTTCTTCCTGACGAGTCCGCGATGAACCTGCCTCCTGCCTCCATTGCCGGCGCCCGGTCCGGCGCCATGCCCCGAGCCGTGACCTGCATCAACCGCCGCGCCGCGCCCGGCGTCGATCGGCTGGTCGAGCAGGCCGACCTGCTCGGCGTGGCGGTCGACGCCGGGCCGCTGGGCGTGCGCCTGATCGACGCCGGCATCGACGCGCCCGGCAGCACCGAGGCCGGCCTGCGGATCGCGCAGATCTGCCTGGGCGGCCTTGGGCGGGTGGGGCTGCAGGCGCTGCCGCGGGAAGGCTGGCCGGCGTGGCTGCAGGTCGACAGCGCGCAGCCGGTGGTCGCCTGCCTGGGCAGCCAGTACGCCGGCTGGAGCCTGGCGGCGAGCAAGGAGGAGACCGGCGGCAGGCGCTTCTTCTCGCTCGGCTCGGGCCCGGCGCGCGCGCTGGCGGCGAAGGAGGCGCTGTACGCCGAGCTGGGCTGGCGCGACGAGGACCGCTCGCGCGGCGGCGTGCTGGTGCTGGAGGTCGACCGCCGCCCGCCCGAGGTGGTCGTGCGGCGGCTGCTGCGCGACTGCGGCCTGGAGGGGCCGGAGCTCACGCTGATCCTCACGCCGACCGCCAGCCGCGCCGGCACCGCGCAGGTGGTCGCGCGCGTGCTGGAGGTGGGGCTGCACCGCGCGCACGAGCTGAAGTTCCCGCTGGCCGACGTGCTGGAGGGTTCGGCCTGCGCGCCGCTGCCGGCGCCGGCGGGCGATGCGATCGAGGCGATGGGGCGCACCAACGATGCCATTCTCTACGGCGGCCAGGTGCGGCTGGTGGTGGGCGGCGCTGTCGAGGCGGCCGAGGCGCTGGCGCGGGCGCTGCCCTCGGCCGGCTCGCGCGACTTCGGTCGGCCCTTCGCCGAGATCTTCCGCGCCGCCGACTTCGACTTCTACCGCATCGATCCGGCGCTGTTCGCGCCGGCCGAGGTCTGGGTCTCGCATCCGGCCAGCGGGCGCACCTTTCACGCCGGCGCGCTGCGCATGGACCTGCTGCACGCCGCCTGGGGAGGCTGAGCCATGCGGGTGGCGATCCTGACCGACGAGACCGGCTGGCATACCCGGCAGCTGCAGCAGGCGCTGCGCGCGCGCGGCGCCAGCGGGCGCTGCGTCGACCTGGCCGACTGCGACATCGACACCTCGGCGCCGGGCAGCGGGCTGCTGATCCCGGGCTTCGGGCGGGGCCTGCCGGATGCGGCGATCGTGCGCGGCGTGGCCGGCGGCAGCTTCGAGCAGGTGACCAAGCGCCTGGGCGTGCTGCATGCGCTGGAGGGGCTGGGCGTGCCGGTCTACAACGGCCCGCGCGCGATCGAGCGCTGCGTCGACAAGTCGATGACCAGCCTGCTGCTGCACGCCGCCGGCGTGCCGACGCCGCCGACCTGGGCGACCGAGTCCGAGGCGCGTGCGCGCCGGCTGCTGATGCGCGAGGAGGCCGCCGGCCGTGCGCTGGTGATGAAGCCGCTGTTCGGCTCGCAGGGCAAGGGCCTGGCGCGGGTCGGCCGGGTCGAGGGCGAGCCGGTGGCGCTGCCGCCGCTGTCGCGCTCGGGCGGGCTGGCCTATCTGCAGCGCTTCCTGCCGTCCTCGCCCCCGGACGACGCGCAGGCGGAAGGCTTCGACTGGCGGGTGCTGGTCGTCGGCGGCCGCGCGATCGCGGCGATGCGGCGCGTGAGCGCGCACTGGGTGCACAACGTCGCGCAGGGCGCGCGCTGCGAGCCCGCCGCGCTGGAGCCGGCGCTGGCCGCCACCGCCGAGGCCGCGGCCGCGGCGCTGCAGACCGACTACGCCGGCGTCGACCTGATGCCCGGCCCCGACGGCCGGCCCTGGGTGCTGGAGGTCAACGGCGTGGCCGCCTGGCGCGGGCTGCAGCGCGTCACGCCGTTTCCGATCGCGCAGGCGCTGGTCGACGACCTGATCGACCGCCGCATCGGCGGCCGGTCTGCCGGCCTCGCGCCGGTGCGCTGCGCATGACCGCCGCGGCGGAGGTCGCTGTGGCGACGGTGGCGCAGGCCTTTCTCGACGCCTGCGCCTGGGACGTGGCGGTGCGCAAGCCGGGCAATGTCAGCCTGCATTCGCCCGGCCACCGCATGCAGGCCGAGGACTTCCTGGCCAGCGCGCGCGCCTGCGTCGGCGCGCTGGTCGCGCCGGGCCGGCGCGTCGGGGAGCGGGTGGAGGCGGCGGTGCGGGCCACCCGTGCGGCGGTCGGCTGCAACACCAATCTCGGCATCGTGCTGCTGTGCGCGCCGCTGGCGGCGGCGGCCGAGCGTCCGGGCCGGCTCGGGGCCGGCCCCGAGGTCTGGCGCCGGGCGCTGGAGGCGGTGTTCGCGGACCTGGACCGCGAGGATGCGGCGGCGGTGTTCCGCGCCATCGTCGTCGCGTCGCCGGGCGGGCTGGGCGCGGCGGCGCAGCAGGACGTGCACCAGCCGCCGACGCTGGCGCTGCGCGCGGCGATGGCGCTGGCGGCCGGGCGCGACCGCATCGCGCGCCAGTACCGCGACGGCGCGGCCGAGCTGCTCGACCTGGGCCTGGCGGTGCTGGCGCGGCACGGCCTCGAGGGCGGACTGGGGCCGGCGCCGGCCGTGCCCGACGCCGCCCGGGTGGCGGCGGTGGAGCATCTGCATCTGGCCTGGCTGGCCTCCGCGCCCGATTCACACATTGTCCGGCGCCACGGCGAGGCCGCGGCACAGACTGTCCTGTCGCAGGCCGGGGCCTGGCTGGCGCGGGTGGGCCCGGGGCGGCCGCTGCAGGGCGATCCGGCCTTCGCGGCCTGGGACGAGGCGCTGAAATCGGCCTCGATCAACCCCGGGACCAGCGCCGACCTGGTGGTGGCGACGCTGATGCTGGCCACGCTGCAGGGCGGCGGGCGGTGGCACGAATCGTGATTCTTCTCCCCCGATCCCCCCGGATCTCTCTTTCATCCCTTCGCACATTCCTTCACACCAGGAGACACACGACATGGCAAAGATCGATCGCATGATGGTGGGCGAGTCGCTCGTCGGCGATGGCAATGAGGTCGCGCACATCGACCTCATCATCGGCCCGCGTGGCAGCGCCGCCGAGACCGCCTTCGCCAATGCGCTGACCAACAACAAGGACGGCTTCACCTCGCTGCTGGCGGTGGTGGCCCCGAACCTGATGGCCAAGCCGGCCACCGTGATGTTCAACAAGGTCACGATCAAGGGCGCCAAGCAGGCGGTGCAGATGTTCGGCCCGGCGCAGCGCGGCGTGGCGATGGCGGTGGCCGACTGCGTCGAGTCCGGCGTCATTCCGGCCGCCGAGGCCGACGACCTGTTCATCTCGGTGGGCGTCTTCATCCACTGGCTGGCCGCCGACGACGCCAAGATCCAGGACTACAACTACGCCGCCACGAAGGAGGCGCTCGAGCGTGCGGTGGCCGGTCTGCCGACCGCCGACGAGGTGGTCTCGCGCAAGGCCGAGGCGACGCACCCCTTCGCCGCGCACGCCTGACGCGCACGCTGCGACCGGGCCCGGCCCCTGCAAGGGGGCCGGGCCTGCGTGCGTCGCGGCGCAGGACGGCGGCTCAGGACTGCGGCACCAGGCCCGAGCCGATCCAGCCCAGCACCTGCGCGCCGGGGCGCGGGGCCGGGCTCGCGGCGCGGCGCTCGATCTGCACGCCCACCGAGGCGACATGCGCGAACTTGCGCGGCTTGACGATGCGCACCCGCACCCAGCTCGCGCCGAAGTCGTCGAGCAGCAGGCGCGCGATGCGTTCGGCCAGCGCCTCGAGCAGCTGCACGCCGTGGTCGAGCATCAGCGCGTCGAGCCGGGCGCAGACCGCGCCGTAGTCGATGGTGTCGCCGATGCGGTCGGTGCTGCAGGCGCGCGCGCGCGGCTGGCCGGCATGCAGGTCGATCACCAGCGGCTGCGGCCGGTGCAGCTCGTCGTCGTGGATGCCGATGACGGTCTGGCCCTGCCAGCCCTCGATCAGGATCAGGTCGAGCGCGGCCGGCTCGTCGGCGGCCGCGGCGGCGGGCGGCAGGGCAGGGCTCAGCGGCAGGGGCGTGGGCATCGGGCTCATCGCGGGCGGTCCTCGTTCGGTGGGGCAATCGTCGGGAAATGACCGCCCGGTACCTGCAGGAGGCGTGCCCGGTCCGCGCGGGCGGCCGTTTCGCCGGCCATCGGGGCTTTCCCCGGCGACGCGGGATTTTTTCCCGTTCATCATCAAAAGAGCGGGCAAGACCCGGGGCCGGCCGGCCCTGCGGCGCGATCACGACAACAGCAAGCACCACAGGCTCGGAGTCCCACCATGTCCCTGGATCTTCTCGGCGCGGGAGCGCATGCCGAACGTGTCTTCGACGTCGTCCGAGGCGGCTTCGTCGAGGGCGGCAACGATGTCGTGGCCCGCTCCTGGCGGCGCTGCCTCGACGAGTACCTGCTGCATCCGGACCGGCCGCGCGAGCTGCGCGCGCTCGACGACGACCAGCTCGCGCGCCGGCTCGAGCGCATGGCAGTGCTGCTCGACTGCGCCCGCCACGAGATGTCGACGCTGTTCCAGCAGCTCGCCGACGACGAGTCGGCGGTCGTGCTGACCGACACCGACGGGGTGATCCTGCACATGGTCGCCTCGCCGGGCTTCACCGCCGAGGTCGCGCCGATGGGCCTGCGCCCCGGCGTGGTCTGGAGCGAGACCGAGGCCGGCACCAACGGCATGGGCACCTGCCTGGCCTCGGCCTGCCCGGTGTCGGTCCGCCGCGAGGACCACTTCTACACCCAGTTCACCGGCCTGACCTGCTCGGCGGTGCCGATCCACGATCCGTCGGGCGAGATGGCCGCGGTGCTCGACGTGTCGAGCCGCTCCTCGCTGATGCAGCAGCACCTGCTGGTGCTGCTGGGCATGACCGCGCGCATGATCGAGAACCGGCTGATCGACCAGTGCTTCCGCCACGCCCATCCGCTGCATTTCCACAGCCGGCCGGAGTTCGTCTACACGCTGCACGAGGGCCGGCTGGCGGTCGACGACGACGGCCGGGTGCTGGCGGCCAACCGCAGCGCGCTGTTCCAGCTCGGCCTCGGCTCGGTGGCCGAGATCCGCGCGCGCCGCCTCGACGACATCTTCCAGACCACCGTCGACGACCTGCTGCAGCGCAGCACGGCCGCTTCCTTCCACCCGGTGGTGACCTACCGCGCGCGGGCCTCGCACCGCTTCTTCGCGGTGATGCGCCGCCCGGCCAGCGAGGCCGGCCAGCCGGCGGCGCCGTCGCTGGTGCAGATGGCAGGAATCGGCCGGCCGGTGCAGCGCGCTGCCGCGCCCGGGCGCGCCGCAGCGGCCTCGCCCGCGCCCGACGGGCCGCCGCCGCCGCTGATGGCGGACCCGCAGCTCGCGCGCCATCTGGCGGTGGCGCGCCGGGTGATCGCGCGGCGCACGCCGGTGCTGCTGTGCGGCGAGACCGGCGCTGGCAAGGAGGTCTTCGCCCGCGCGGTGCACGACGGCAGCCCGGTCGCGGCCGGCGCCTTCGTGGCGATCAACTGCGCCAGCCTGCCCGAGAGCCTGATCGAGGCCGAGCTGTTCGGCTACCGCGCCGGCGCCTTCACCGGCGCGCAGAAGGCCGGCCGGCGCGGCAAGGTGCTGCAGGCCGACGGCGGCACGCTCTTTCTCGACGAGATCGGCGACATGCCGCTGGAGCTGCAGGCGCGGCTGCTGCGGGTGCTGGAGGAGCGCCAGGTCACGCCGCTGGGCGCGGAGGAGACGGTGTCGGTCGACTTCCAGCTGCTCAGCGCCAGCCACCGCGACCTGGCCGAGCTGGTCGAGCAGGGGCGCTTCCGCGAGGACCTGTACTACCGCCTGGCCGGCGTGGAGCTGCGGCTGCCGGCGCTGCGCGAGCGCACCGACCGCGCCGAGCTGATCCGCCATCTGCTCGTCGCCGAGGGCGGGCCGGACAGCCGGCTGACGCCGCAGGCCGAGCGGCTGCTGATGGAGCATCCCTGGCCGGGCAACGTGCGCCAGCTGCGCCATGTGCTGCGCTCGGCCTGCGCGCTGGCCGATGGCGAGCCGATCGCGCTGGAGCACCTGCCCAGCCTGATGCGCGGCCTGCGCCCGGCCGAGGCCGCGGCGCTGCCGGCGCCGTGCGTCGAGCCGTGCGAGGAGGCCGACCCGTCGTCGGCACCGATCTTGCCTTCTCCGGGAGCGACGGGCCCCGGGACCGATGCCGAGACCGAGGCCGCCGTCGCCCGACTCAACCCGATCCTCGCCAACGAGCGTCAGGTGCTGCTGCGACTGCTGGAGCACCACCGCTGGAACGTGAGCAACGTGGCCAAGGCCCTCGATGTCAGCCGCAACACTCTGTACCGGAAACTCCACAAGCTCCACATCCGGATCTCCCACCCCCTGCACGCCGGCTGAGCCGGACGACGACGCGGGCGGCGCGCCGGGCTCGCGCTTCGCCTGGTGCGTGACCGGCTCGGGCCACGGGCTGCACGAGGCGCTGGCGCTGGCGGCGCGCCTGCCGGGGGTGGACCTGATGCTGTCGGCCGCCGGCGAGGAGGTGCTGGCGATCTACGGCATCACGCTGGCCTCGCTGCGCGAGCGCTTCCGGGTCTTCCGCGACAAGACCGCCAGCAGCGTGCCGGTCGGGCGGCTCTACACCGGCGTCTACCACACCGTCGTCATCGCGCCGGCGACCAGCAACACGGTGGCCAAGTGCGCGCTGGGCCTGAGCGACACGCTGCCGACCAATCTGCACGCGCAGGCCGGCAAGCTCGGCATCGAGACGCTGGTCTTCGCCTGCGACACCGAGCCGGTGGTCGTGACCCGCGCGCCGCACGACTGGGTCACGCTGCGGCCGCGCCGCGTCGAGCTGGACCATGTCGAGCGGCTGCGCGGCCTCGAGTTCACCCGCGTCGTCGCCTCGCCCGCCGAGCTGGAGCGGGCGCTCGAGCACCGTCTGCACACGCTGGAGCTGGCATGGACCACCTGCTCTTCCTGACCGGGCGGCTGGCCTTGCCCGCGCTCGAGCGGGTGCTGGGCGAGCTGGCCGACCCGAGCGATCCCGCGCGGCCCTTCGACTGGACGGTGCACGAGCCGGGCCTGCAGGTCGCCGCGCTGATGACCGCCGAGATGATCGCGCGCCGGCTGCCGCGCGAGCGGCTGGCGGGCATCGACCGGGTGATCGTGCCCGGGCGCTGCCGCGGCGACCTCGAGGCGCTGGCGCAGGCGCTGGGCCGGCCGGTGCAGCGCGGGCCGGAGGAGCTCAAGGACCTGCCGGCCTTCTTCCGCCGCGCCGCGCGCCCGGTGCCGCTGCACGAGCACCGGGTGGCGATCTTCGCCGAGATCACCGACGCGCCGCGGCTGACGCTCGAGGCGCTGGTCGCGCGGGCGCTGGCGCTGGCCGGCGAAGGTGCCGACGTCATCGACCTCGGCGGCCTGCCCGGCACGCCGTTTCCCCACCTGGAAGACGCGGTGCAGGCGCTTCATGGCCTGAGCCTGAAGGTCAGCGTCGACTCGCAGCAGCCGGACGAACTGCTGCGCGGCGGCCGGGCCGGCGCCGACTACCTGCTCAGCCTGACGCCCGAGCTGCTGTGGATCGCCGACGAGGTCGCCGCCACGCCGGTGCTGGTCGGCGCGACGCCGGACGACGAGGCGGGGCTGTGGGCCTCGGTCGAGCGGCTGCAGGCGCGCGGCCGCGCCTTTCTCGCCGATCCGATCCTCGACCCGATTCCCTTCGGGCTGGCGCGCTCGATCGTGCGCTACCACCGGCTGCGCGAGCGCTTTCCCGACGCGCCGATGCTGATGGGCACCGGCAACCTGACCGAGCTGACCGAGGCCGACACCAGCGGCATCCATGCGGTGCTGCTCGGCCTGTGCGCCGAGCTCGACATCCGCGCGATCCTGACGACGCAGGTCAGCCCGCACGCCCGCCGCGCGCTGCGCGAGGCCGACGCGGCGCGCCGGCTGATGCACGCCGCCGCGACGCTGCGCACGCTGCCCAAGGACCTCGGCGGCGGGCTGGCGACGGTGCACGAGCGCCGGCCCTGGCCCGACAGCCCGCAGGAGATCGCCGCGACCGCCGCGCAGGTGCGCGACCCGAACTTCCGCATCCAGGTCGCCGCCGACGGGCTGCACGTCTACAACCGCGACGGTCTGCGCCACGCGCAGGACGCGATGTCGCTGTGGCCGCGCCTGGGTCTGGGCGACGCGCCGGGCGATGCGGCGCACGCCTTCTACCTCGGCGCCGAGCTGGCGCGCGCCGAGATCGCCTGGCAGCTCGGCAAGCGCTATGTGCAGGACCGGCCGCTGGACTGGGGCGTCGCGGCGGACGCGCCGCCCGAGGATCTGTCGCGCGCCTGCGCGCCCGGCGCGACGATGGCGCCCACCGCGCTGGAGCGCCATGCCGCAAGGAGAACGTCATGAGCCCTGTTTCCGCAAGAATCCACGAGGCGGTGGTCTGCACCCGCGACGCCGACGGCCGGCTGCGCAGCGCGCCGATGGGCGTGCGCTGGCAGCCCGGCGGGCCGGGCGGGGCGCTGCAGGCGGTGCTGATGCCCTTCCGGCCGTCGACGACGCTGGACAACCTGCTGCGCGAGCGGGTCGCGGTGCTGAACCTGCTGGTGGACGCGCGGGTCTTCGCCGGCTGCGTGACCGGCCGGCGCGACTGGCCGAGCCGCGCGGTGGCGGGGGACGGCCACGGGCCGTGGCCGGCGCGGCTGGACTGCGCGCTGCGCCATGTCGCGCTGCGGGTCGCCGCGGTCGAGGACGATCCGCAGCGACCGCGCCTCCGGCTCGACCCGGTCGAGGACGTGACGCACGCGCCCTTCGACGGCATGAACCGCGCTCAGGCGGCGGTGATCGAGGGCGCGGTGCTGGTCAGCCGGCTGCACCTGCTGCCGGTCGAGCGCATCGCCGAGGAGATGGCCGCGCTGCAGGTCGCGATCGACCGAAGCGCCGGCCCCGAGGAGCGCGAGGCCTGGTCCTGGCTGCTGGAGGCGGTCGAGGCGCGCCGGCGCCGGCCGGTGGCCCGTCCGGCCGCGGTGACGGCCCGGGGAGCGACCGCATGAAGGTGCTGGTGAGCGTGCGCGACGCGCACGAGGCGGCGCTGGTGGCGCGCGCCGGCGTCGACTTCATCGACCTGAAGGAGCCCTCGCTCGGCGCGCTCGGCGGCCTGCCGGTCGAGACCGTCGCCGCGCTGCTGCGCCAGATCCGCCGGGACGCGCCGGCCACGCCGGTGACCGCCACCATCGGCGACTGGCCGGCCGAGGCGCTCGACGAGATCACCGAGCGGGTGCTGCGGGTGGCCGCCACCGGCGTCGATCAGGTCAAGGTCGGCGTCGAGCGCGGCCCAGCCGCCTTGGCGCTGCTCGACCGCCTGGCGACGCTGAAGGCCACCGGCACCCCGGTCGTGCCGGTGCTGATCGCCGACGACGGCATCGACCCCGCACGCCTGCGCCTGGCCGCCGCCGGCGGCTTCGCCGCGGTCATGCTCGACACCGCCGACAAGCGCGGCGGCTCGCTGCTCGACCGCATTCCCGCCGCCGATCTGCAGCACTTCATCGCCACCGTCCGCGCCACCGGCGCCCTGGCCGGCCTGGCCGGCGCGCTGCGCCTGGAGGAGATCCCGACGCTGCGGCGGCTGGGGGCGGACTTTGCGGGGTTCAGGTCGGCGGTGTGTGAGGGGGGGAGGGGGCAACAGTTGGATGGGGCGAGGGTGGAATCTTTGCTGTCGTTTGCTTGGCGTATGAGCTTGTGTGAGCAGCTACGTTCGGAATAGTACTAATTTTTTGGCGTGTTGGTTATTAAAGTTATTTGTCTGTGAATACAATAAATTTTTTGTCTTTCCACTCGGATGCGGTTGCTAGGCATTGAACACGCCTGCTCCCTATTTTTATTCCCCAGTCTTCTCCGACATTAAACTGTTCGGTGTGGCTGGATTGTCCATTGACAAAAAACCTAATGTACTCTTTGTAGTTGTTTGGGTGGTAGTATTTTATTTCTAAGGGGTATAAGGAGTTGTTGACTATTTCCACTTGACCGACGCGACCGCCAAACTTGCAGCCAAGTAATCTATATTCGATCTCACTGATGTTTGCAAAATATGTTGCGGCCGTGGCGGCCGTGGCGGCCGTGGCAATAAAAGCTATTTTCGCAATGTTTTTTATTGCTCGACCACCTTTAAGTAGATTGCTTGCCGCTACTTTTGTTTCAATTACAATGTCTCCTATTGGGTTGAGTATGGTGGTTGCTTTTAGATATGGTGGGATTGATTCCAGAGGCGTGTTGTCTATATTTATTGGTAGAACATGATGATTAGGCGCCCCCATTTTTTTTGTGCTATTTTCAGCTCGCTCAGTGCATACTTTCCCTTTCTTATGGAGTTTTTTGATATTAGAAATATAAACAGATCGCACCCCTTGATTGCTGATATTATTTTGTTGTTGTAGTCCGCGGTCTCTTTTAAAGATGTGTCATCAAAAAATACATCGTGTTCATCTGATTTGAGTGCGAGATGAATTGCATCTGCAATTTCTTTGTCCTCTGATGCGTGACAGATAAATATCTTCGACATGGTTAGCATGGTGAGTTGCTTTGTTTGATTGTTGCTGAAATTTTTGCATGCATTTTGATATCGATCAAATTTTGATTTATGAGGGTGTTGCTTGTCTTGAAGATGAGAATTGGGGGTGTTATTTTTGTGTTGTCGATGTGGTGCGGTGATGAATTTTCATCCTGTTGGATGTTGTTGATTTTAAATGAGGCGTAAATGTCTGAATGTAATTTTTCGGTTCGCCCGGAGAAGTTTTCAAAGCGCATCCTCGCCTGTGATGGTGGAGGTATTCTCGGCTTGATCAGCGTTGAAATATTGACGCAGATTGAAACCGAGTTGCGGACGCTCACTCAAAAGCCTGATCTGGTTTTGGGTGACTGGTTCGACTTTGTTTGCGGCACGAGCACGGGCGCCATCGTGGCTGCCTGCATTTCCGCGGGCATGAGCACCGAACAGATCCGCCGCTTCTATGTCGACAGTGGCCGGGATATGTTCACCAAGGCCGGACTGTTGAACCGATTGCACTACGACTACAAGGCCGAGCCCTTGGCCCTCAAACTGAAAGACGAACTGGCTAAGGCACTAAATAAGCAGGGGCCTTGCCCGGATCCCGAGATGGCAGAAAAACTCGGAGATCCGCGTCTGCGCACCTTGTTGATGATGGTGCTGCGCAATCACAGCACGGATTCACCTTGGCCGATTACCAACAATCCTGATGCACACTACAACGAGCGGCTTCGACCAGACTGCAACCTGAAACTACCACTGTGGCAACTTGTGCGAGCCAGCACGGCTGCTCCCACCTATTTCCCACCCGAGATCGTCACTTTCTGCCCAGGTCAGCCTCAGGAGTACAAGTTCATCTTCGTCGACGGAGGTGTGACTACCTACAACAATCCGGCCTTTCTGGCATTCCAAATGGCTACGGCAAAACCTTACAACATGAACTGGGCCACGGGTGAAGACAAGATGCTGATTGTCTCCGTGGGGACAGGCAGCGCGGCGAAAGCGCGACCGGATCTGGAACCCAAGGATATGTGGTTGCTGGACAACGCGAAAAACGTTCCGGGTGCACTGATGAACGCTGCCAGTGCCGGGTGGGACATGGCCTGCCGCACATTGGGGAATTGCCGGTTTGGCGGTGAAATCGACCGGGAGGTCAAGACAATGACCGCAGATGTCATTGGGGCTCCAACCAGTACCGTGCCGAAGCTCTTCACCTATCTGCGCTACGATCCGGATGTCAGCGCGACAGGTCTGGACCGCATGGGATTGAAAAACAAGGTTCTCCCTGAACAGGTGCAGGCACTCGACTCGGTGGAATTCATCGAGCAGATCCAACTGGTGGGACAGACCTATGCCAGACAGTCAGTCCTGCCAGCTCACTTGAGCGGATTCGTTGGTTGACCCATCATTTACCGAGATTCGGCCATGTCACAGATTCGTCCCCATGCTTTTGTTGCAATGCCGTTCGGAAAAAAGACTGGGCCCGATGGGAAGACTTGGGTTGATTTCGATGTGGTCTGGAAAAAATTGCTGAAACCTGCGCTGGAGCGTGCGGGTTTCGAGGCCTTCCGGGCGGATGAGGAGCGGCGCCCCGGTGATATCCGGTCTGATATGTTCCAGGAACTGCTAGCTGCCGATCTGGTTCTCGCTGATCTGACCATTCCCAATCCGAATGTCTGGTATGAACTCGGTGTTCGGCACGCACTGCGGGACCGCGGGGTGGTACTGGTCTACGGTGCGCTGCCGTCAGGCGAGTCCGCGAAGGCCTTCGACGTCTACACAGACCGGAAGCTGAGATATGGACTGGCCGATGATGGTGGACCAGATCTTGTCACGTTGAAAGCGACACTGGAGGCATTGGTCGGAATGCTCAAGGAAAGTCGCCACAGTTCGACCCGTCGCAAGGTCAGTCCCGTCTACCAGTTGCTTCCCCATTTGCGGCCGCCCGAATGGCGATCGCTGCTGCTGGGTACGGACAACGAGTCCAGTGCGACGTATCGCAGTTGGATGAATTCGCTGAAAACGGCGCGCCGCCGGATGTTGGCCGGGGACGTAATGGTTCTGGCGGATGAGACTCCCGTGAGGGCCTTGGCTGTGGAAGGCCACTGCGCCGCAGGGAATGCGCTTCTGGCGCTTGATCAATGCGCGCTGGCACTGGAACAGTTCGACCGTGCGCTTGAGATCGATCCCGACGCTCTGGCAGTCAAGCAAAAAAGGCTGGTCTGTCTCGGACGCTTGGGCCGGATGGACGAGGCTCGCAGTGAGGCTGAAGAGCTAGTCGCGGAGCATCCGGATGATGCGGAAAGCTGGGCTTTGCTGGGGCGACTCGAAAAAATGCGCTGGCTTGCCGCTTGGCGCCGCTATATCAATGCACCATCGATAGACACCGCGACGGCTGGACTTGAACTTCTGGGTCGTGCGATTAAGATCTACCGACGAGGCTTCCTGATCGATCCGCGCAGTCACTATGCAGGCATAAATGCACTGACGCTGATGTATTTACATCGTCATCTGGTCGAACAGGCCGAAGTGAGTGAATATATAGATCAAGGGCTGACAGGAATGCAGGATCTTGCCGATCTGCGCGGCGCCGTACGGTATGCTATCGATAGTGTGTTGTCTGCTCAGTCGGATGACTATTGGGCGCTTGCTTCCCGTGCTGAACTCATCCTTCTGCATGAAAATCAGGATATTGTGCGCAAGGCTTGGTGCAAAGCGGTTCCGGCGGCTGATCATGACTGGTTTGCCATCGATTCATCACTTCAGACTGTGCAGTTATTGCAGGAACTCCAGTTCCGACCGGATGAAGTGGCTATCGCACGGGATATTCTTGACTCTGAGCTGAAACAATGTGTTCCGCCAGTGCAGTCGGATCGGGTTTTTCTCTTCACTGGGCACATGATGGATCGAAATGATCGAGCGAAGCCCCGTTTTCCACCAAAAATGGCTGCTGCGGTTGCTGAGCGGATTTCAACGGTCTTGGATCATTGGCGTGCAGGTTCAGGGGATCTTGCTTTTAGCCAAGCTGCTGCCGGGGGAGATATCATCTTCTTGGAGGCCTGTCGTGCACGTGGTGTGCGTTGTCAGGTCCTGCTGCCTTTCGATGAGCCGAAATTCGTCAAGGAATCGATCGCCCCCAGTTTGAATGTGCCTGGTGAGGAAGGCTGGCGAGATCGATGGCTAGCATTGAAGCCGGACTTGGGTTTGCCAATCCGACTCATGCCAGTCGAACTGGGGGATCCTCCAGGGAAGATCAATGCCTACGAGCGCTGCAACCTGTGGTTGCTGGACAGTGCCTTGGCGCATGGCCCGGAGAAATTGCATTTCATTGCGTTATGGGATGGGCAGTCCGGCGATGGTCCAGGGGGAACCGCACATCTCAAGGCTGAGGTCGATCGTCGTACTTCGTGTGTAGAGTGGATCGATACGCGCACTTTGTAGGGTAATTCTCGGCTCTGTTGGGCTCCGTTGGGCTCTGTTGCACAAAGCCCGCCGTCGCTGCTCGTAGACGGAGCTCGTGAGCAAAGCCAAGAAGCGACGGACGAAGTACCGCACGGAGAACTGGAAGGCCTACAACGCAGCGCTGAAGGCGCGGGGGGGGGGCTGACGCTGTGGGCACTTCTCGAAACCAGCCCTGACCGCCACCTGAACCGAGGATTGCGGCAAGATGGCGCCCCATGATCACGCCCCGCATCAAGCCATCGAGCTTCTTCCCTGAGGAGGCCGCGGACGACCTGTTCGTGGCGCAGCAGCGCAAGGCCAAGCTGGAGGGCTACGTGCAGACGCTGGCGGCGATGTTTGCGGCGGTGGACAAGGCCTGCCCTCGCGCTGACCGCAGCAAGGGCGGACGCCCGCCATACCCTACCGAGGCGCTGGTGCGCATGGTGTTCCTGCAGGTGCTGTACAACCTGTCGGACGAGCAGTGCGAGCCTAAGCTCCCCCGTCAAGCACTTGCGGACCACGTCCACTCCGTTCATCCGTACCGCCGGCTCCCCCCCTCGCACGCCCCCAGCAACCCCCCCCTGAGCACCTCCACCTGCGACCGGCACAGCACGTCGATCGGCACGCTGCCGGTGGCGGCGAGGGTGGCGAAGCGGCGGTCGAGGATGTCGAGGTCGCCGAGCTGGTCCAGCGTCAGGCGCTCGTCGATCTCGCAGGACTTGACGACGACCAGGCGCTCGGCGTGCAGGCGCTGGGCCAGGGCCAGCGCGATGCTGTCGCTGGTGACGTCCCAGCTGGTGTCGGGGTCGGGGCGGGCGCGCAGCAGGTCCAGCGGCATCCACAGCGCCACGCCGCCGCGGCGCAGCGTCGGCATGATGTCGGCCTCGCGCGCGACGGGCTGCAGCGTCGGCGCCAGCGCCTGCAGCAGGTGGGCGTTCTGCACCATCGTCAGCACCGCCATGTTGTGCGCGGTCAGGTCGTCGACCTGCCAGCGCGCCTGCAGCCGGCGCACCTCGTCGGCCAGCGTGCCGCCGCCGCACACCAGCGTCACCCGCCCGCCGCCGAGCTGCTCGACCAGCGCGAGCCAGTCGGTCAGGCGTGCGTCGCCCAGCAGGCTTCCCCCCAGCTTGATCACCCACATCGCAGCGTCTCCCGCGCGCCGTGGTGGCGCATCGTGTCTCCGTGCCCGTCGTCGTCGTGGTCCGCGTCCGCCCGCAGCGCCGCGACCGCGACGCTGGGCGCGCAGACCCGCGCCATCGTCGCGACCGCCGCATCGCTGATGCCGGCGATGTCGCGGCCGTAGTCGAGCGGCGCGCCCGGCAGGCCCAGCCGCGCCTGCAGCTCCGGCAGCAGGAAGGCGCCGCAGCCGGCGGCCACCAGCACCGGCGGCGCCGGGCCGAAGGCGGCGCGGTGCGCGGCCAGCACCCGGCCGGCCTGGCTGGCGATCACGTCGACCTGCCGGGCGCGCCAGGCGCGCGCGAAGGCGAGCCAGTCGGCCTCGCCGGCGTCGCGCACGTCGCAGCCGACCATGCGCGCCAGCCGAGCCCGCGTCTCGCGCAGCGACTTGCCGGCGCCGTCGGCGGGCGGGTGCAGGTCGTGCGCCGGGTCGAGCTCGCCGGTCAGCCGGTAGACATCGGCGCTGGTGGCGAAGAACTCGTTCATGACGTTGAGCTCCTGCCCCTGCAGCGCGATGCGCCGCGCCAGCGCGCACAGCGGCGTGCGCACCACGCCGTGGTAGACCAGCTCGCCGCTGGCCAGCCGGTCGCGGTCGCTCACGCTCGAGCCCAGCACCCGGCCGCCGGCGAAGGCGATCAGGTCGGTGGTGGTGCTGCCGATGTCGACCAGCAGGCCGCGCGGCATCCGAGCGGCGCAGTGGCTGGCGGTGGCGCGCCAGTTGGCCGAGGCGACCTGCGGCCAGGCGTCGCCGCCGGCCTCGACCTCCAGCCAGCGCCCCGGGCCCGCGTAGAGCCGCAGCTCGCCGGCCAGCCGCTCGCGCAGCCGCGCGCCGATGCGGCGCACCCCGTCCTCGCGGTCGGCGAACAGGTCGGTCATCTCGCCGCTCATCGTCACCGCGTGGCGGCAGGCCGGCGCGTCGACCTCGGGCCAGGCGGCCCGCACCGCGTCGATCGCGGCGTCCAGATGCGTCATGCCCTGCCACAGCGGGCAGGCGAGCTGCCGCACCGCGTCGATCCGGCCGCCGCGCCAGCGCGCCGCCTTCAGGTGCGCGCCGCCGACATCCCAGCCGATCACGACGGGCCCCTGTGCCTCAGGCCGCGACATCGCTCGGCTCCTGCGCCCGGGCGCGGCGGTGCAGCGCCAGCACCTCGCCCGCCAGCGGCCGGCCCAGCACGGCCGACAGCCCGACCCAGGCGCAGCTCACCCGCGCGTTGACCTCGATCGGCACCCAGCCGAGCCGGGCGTGGCGGACCAGATCGACGCCGACGAAGCCGCGCAGCCCCGGCATCGCCGCGGCGATGCGCTCGGCCAGCGCCTGCAGCGCCGGCCAGCGCGGATCGGCCGGGTCGGTGCACAGGCGCTCCAGGCCGTCGTAGTGCACCTGGCCGGCGGCATCGACGCGGATGCGCTGGCGGTTCAGCGCCAGGGCCTCGGCGCCGCCGGCCAGGCCGGGGCCGCAGAGCATCGACAGGCTGCAGGCCGAGTCGTCGGCACTGTCGGCGCTCTCCACCCAGGGCTGCACGATCACCGGCTCGCCGGCGGCGGCGCGGCGCGCAGCCAGCGCCCGGGCCGCCGCCTCGTCCGCCAGCACGACGGTGTCGACGGCGCCGGCGCCATCGTCGGGCTTGACCACCCAGCGCCGGGCATCGCCCGCGACATCGTCCGGCACCGGCAGGCCGGCGGCGGCCAGCCGCGCCAGCGTGCGGCTCTTGCGCGCGGCGGCGTGCTGCGCGTCGGCGCTGCTGCCGAGCCAGCGCGCGTCGCCGACGCGCTCGCGGCAGCGCGGCAGCAGCTCGCCGGTCTCCGGCGCGACGATCCAGGCCAGATCGTGTGCGGCGGCCTGCGCCTCGACGAAGTCGAGCAGCGCCTGCCCGGGCCGCGCGCGCACCCGGCCGAGCCGGGCTGCCTGCGCCGCCGGCAGCCGCGCGGCCAGCGCCTCGGCCGGCGCGGCGCTACAGTCGGCCACCGTCACGCGCAGGTCCGCACCGGGCAGCGCGAGCAGGTCGGCGGCCATCGCGTCGCGCATCGACACGCCCAGCGGCATCAGCACCGCCTCGGCCGGGTCGCCGTGCAGTCCGCCGGCCGAGAGGAATTCGAGAACGAGGATCGAGGTCATGGGCGTCGTTTCAGCAGCAGAAGGGCAGGCCGCGGCCGGGGCCGCGGGCATCGCTCCGTCGAGCATTCCGGTGATCGTTCCGGTGATCGTTCCGGTGGTGGATCTGATGGGCGGCGCGCTGGTGCGCGCGCAGCGCGGCGAGCGGCACCGCTACGCGCCGTGGAGCTCGCCGCTGGGCGACGGCGGGCGCGATCCGCTCGGGCTGGCCGACGCGCTGGCGCGGCGCGCCGGCAGCGACACGCTCTATGTCGCCGACCTGGACGCGCTGCAGGGCGGCGCGGCGCAGCTGGATCTGCTGCGGGCGCTGCTGGTGCGGGCGCCGCGCCGGCGGCTGTGGCTGGACGCGGGCTTCGCCGATGCCGGCGCCGCGCGGGCGCTGCTGGCGCGGCTCGGCGATCTGGCCGAGCGGGTCGATCCGGTCCATGCCAGCGAGTCGATGCATGACGCCGGCGCGGTCGCCGGCTGCTTCGATCCGGCCGATCCGGTCGGCGCGCGCGCGCTGCTGTCGCTGGACCGGCGCGACGGCCGGCGGCTCGATGCCGCGGGGCTGTGGGAGCAGCCCCGGCACTGGCCGCGGCGGGTGATCGTGATGACGCTCGAGCGGGTCGGCAGCGACGGCGGGCCCGATCTCGACACGCTGGCCGCGCTGCACCGGCGCGCGCCCGAGGTCATGCTGATCGGCGCCGGCGGCCTGCGCGGTGCGGCCGACCTGCGCCGCGCCGCCGCGGCCGGCGCGCGCGCCTGGCTGGTGGCCAGCGCGCTGCATGACGGCCGCCTCGGCGACGGGGGCTGAGGCAGGTCCGGGGAGGTGCGGCGCGAGCGGCATGGTGAAGGCAGCGGAATCAGGTTCCGTGCCACCGTGGCCGGCCGGCTGTCGACCCGCCGCTGGCAGGGAAACGCGACACTCTGCGCCACAGACTGTGGCGTGACTGTCGCGCGAATGAGGCGCGACTGTGGCGTTCCTGGGGCCGGCCCGGGCAGGCGGCCCGGCCGGCGCGCGTGGCATGGCGATTGCCTTGGCAGGCTCCATGCTGCCGACGTCTCCCCCTGTCTCTGCCGGACCGCCGCCCTGGACCTGTCCTTTCTGCCCGCTGCTGTGCGATGACCGCCGGCCCGAGGCCACCGGCTGCCCGAAGGCGCAGTCTGCGCTGGCCGGGCTGCAGGCGATGCCCGCGGCGCAGGCGCGCGTCGATGGCCGCGAGGTGGCGCTCGACGAGGCGCTGGCGGTCGCGGCCGCGCGGCTGGAGGCGGCCGGACAGGCGCTGCTCGGCGGCTGGGGCTGCGATGTGGACGGCGCGCGCGCGCTGGTGCGGCTGGCGCAGCGGCTCGGCGCGGTGGTCGATGTCGGCACCGCGGCCGGCGAGCCGCTGGCGCAGGGCCTGCGCGCGCTGCAGGACCGCGGCAGCTTCACCACCACGCTGGCCGAGATCCGCGAGCGCGCCGACCTGATCGTCAGCCTCGGCAGCGCGGTGACGGCGTCCGCGCCGCGGCTGGTCGAGCGGCTGCTGGCCGGGCGCGGCGAGGCCGGACGGGCGCCGCGGCCGGCGTGGATCCATGTCGGCCGCGACGCGGAGCGCCCGGCCGGCGCCGAGGCCGAGCTGCTGGCGCTGCCCGGCGGCGCGGACGATCTGCCCGACCTGCTGGTGCAGCTGCATCTGGAGCTGGGCGACAAGGCCGAGGCGGCGCGCGCGGCCACGCCGCCGGACGTGCGGGCGCTGGCGGCGCGGATGCGCGCGGCCCGCTACGTCGCGCTGCTGTGGGAGCCGTCGAAGCTGGGCGCGCAGGCGGCGCTGCCGATCGAGCGGCTGACGCATCTGCTGATGCGGCTCAACCGCGTGACCCGCGCCGCGGCGCTGCCCGTCAGCGGCGGCGACGGCGCGATGACGGCGCAGTACGTGCACGCCTGGATGACCGGCCAGCCGCTGCGCAGCCGCCACGCGCTCGCGCCGGACGGCGGCGGTCGCGCGGTGCCCGAGCATGACGGCCGGCGCTTCGGCGCGGCGCGGCTGCTGGCCGACGGCGCGGTCGACGCGCTGCTGTGGGTGGCCTGCCTGGCGCCGCAGGACGTGCCGGCCGCGCCGGTGCGGGTGGTGATCGGGCCGGCGGCGCTGGTCACGGGCGGGCATCTGGGCGACGAGGCCGGCACCGTCTTCCTGCCGGCCGGCGTGCCGGGCTGGGACCACGGCGGCCATCTGTTCCGGGTCGACGGCTCGGTGCTGATGCCGCTGCACGCCGCCGGCGGGCGGGCGGCGCCCCCGGCGGCGGCGCAGGTCCTGGCGCTGCTCGAGCGCCTCGGCGCGGGGAGGGCGGCGGCATGAGCGGCCACCGTCTGACCTGCCTGCGCGGCGGCCGCGTGCACGACCCGGTCCACGGCGTCGACGGCGAGGTGCGCGACCTCTGGCTGCGCGGCGGCCGCCTGGTCGAGCCGGCGCCGGGCGAGCCGGCCGACACGACGATCGACCTGTCGGGCTGCATCGTCATGGCCGGCGGCATCGACCTGCACACCCACATCGGCGGCGGCAAGATGAACCTGGCGCGGCTGCTGCTGCCCGAGCTGCAGCGCCACGCCGACGGCGACCCGTGCCGCCATGTCGCGCCCGGCGCGATCGAGACCGGCTGGCGCTATGTCGAGATGGGCTACACCGCGGCCTTCGAGCCGGCGATGGTGGCGGCCAACGCGCGCCAGACCCACATGGAGCTGGGCGACACGCCGGTGCTGGACCACGGCGCCTACGTGATGCTCGGCAACGACGAGATGCTGCTGCGCCGGCTCGCCGAGGGCGCCGGCCCCGAGGAGATCCGCGACCTGATCGCCTGGACGCTGCACGCGACCAGGGCGATGGGCGTGAAGGTGGTCAATCCGGCCGGCATCTCGGCCTTCAAGTTCGACCAGCGCCGCCTCGACGTCGACGAGCCGCACCGCCACTGGCAGGTCACGCCGCGCCAGGTGCTGCAGTCGCTGGCGCAGGGGCTGCAGGCGCTGGGCGTGCCGCATCCGCTGCACATCCACGCCAGCAACCTCGGCGTGGCCGGCAACATCGACTCGACGCTGGCGACGATCGACGCGCTCGAGGGCCTGCCCGCGCACCTGACGCATGTGCAGTTCCATGCCTACGGCCGCGAGGGGCCGAAGAAGTTCTCGTCGGCGGCGCGCGCGCTGGTCGAGGCGCTGGACGCGCGCCCGCAGCTCAGCGTCGACGTCGGCCAGATCCTGTTCGGCCAGACGGTGACCGCCTCCGGCGACACGATGCGCCAGTTCGCCAACGCCGGGCTGGCCAGCCCGCGCAAGTCGGTGTTCTCGGACATCGAGTGCGAGGCCGGCTGCGGCGTCGTGCCCTTCCGCTACCGCGAGAGCAGCTACGTCAACGCGCTGCAGTGGGCGATCGGGCTGGAGATCTTCCTGCAGGCGAAGGACCCGTGGCAGGTGGTGCTGACCACCGACCATCCCAACGGCGGCCCCTTCACCAGCTATCCGCACCTGATCCGGCTGCTGTGCGACCGCGACTTCCGCGACGCGCAGCTCGCGCGCCTGCACCCGGACGTGGCGCAGCAGTGCGCGCTGAAGGACATCCGCCGCGAGCTGACGCTGCAGGAGGTGGCGATCATGACGCGTGCCGGCCCGGCGCGGCTGCTCGGCCTGCGCGACCGCGGCCATCTGGGGGTCGGCGCGGTGGCCGACCTCGCCGTCTACCGCGACGACCCGCTCGACCGCGAGCGCATGTTCACCACGCCGGAATGGGTCTTCAAGGACGGCGCGGTCGTTGCCCGCCAGGGCCGGCGCGCCACCGAGCCGGGGCAGGAGCCGGTCGGCGGCACCTTCTTCGTCGTGCCCGACTTCGATCCGGACATCGGCCGCGCGCTGCGCCGGCGCCATGCGCGCTGGGGCACGGTGAATCCGGACCATCTGGAGATCGGCTGCGACGAGCTGTGCGCCTGCGGGCGCGGCGGCCGGCTGCTGCCGGTCGAATGCTTCGCGGGCCGGGAGGGCGGGGCGGCATGATCATCGACGACACCTTCGCCGAGGCCTTCCCGATGAAGGCGACGCGGCTGCTGATCACCGCGCACGATCCGGTCTGGGCGCGCCACGCGGCGGTGGCGGCCACCGGCTTCGCGACCTCGGTGATCGCCTGCGGCTGCGAGGCCGGCATCGAGCGCGAGCTGCGCCCCGACGAGACGCCCGACGGCCGCCCGGGCCTGGCGGTGCTGATCTTCGCGATGAGCGGCAAGGAGCTGGCCAGGCAGGTCGAGCGCCGCGTCGGCCAGTGCGTGCTGACCTGCCCGACGACGGCGGTCTATGCCGGCCTGCCGGCCGACGCCGGCGAGCCGATCGCGCTCGGCCGGGGCCTGCGCTTCTTCGGCGACGGCGGCCAGATCGGCAAGCGCATCGCCGGGCGGCGGCTGTGGCGGGTGCCGGTGATGGACGGCGAGTTCGTCGCCGACGAGACGACGCCGGTGGTCAAGGGCGTCGGCGGCGGCAACCTGCTGCTGCTGGCGCGCGACACCGACGCGGCGCTGCGCGCGGCGCAGTGTGCGGCCGAGGCGATGCGCGCGGTGCCCGGCGTGATCCTGCCGTTTCCCGGCGGCGTGGTGCGCTCGGGCTCGAAGGTCGGCAGCCGCTATCCGGCGCTGATGGCCTCGACCAACGACGCCTTCTGTCCGACGCAGCTCGGCCTGGTGCCGCGCAGCGAGCTCGATGCCGGCATCGGCAGCGTGCTGGAGATCGTCGTCGACGGCCTGAGCGCCACGGCGGTCGCCCGGTCGATGCAGGCCGGGCTCGACGCGGTGCGGCCGCTGGCCACCGACGACGCGGCCGGCGGCCTGCTGCGGGTGTCGGCCGGCAACTACGGCGGCAAGCTCGGGCCCTTCCATTTCCACCTGCGCCGGCTGCACGAGCACCGGCCGGCCGAGGCGATCGCTGCGACCGCCGCGTCGTCGCCGGCGGCCGCCGAGGTGCCGACCGGCCACGGCTGGCGGCTGACGCTGCGTCGTCGCCCGGCGCTGCGCCTGGAGCTCGACGGCCTTCTGCCCGAGACGCTCGACGGGCTCGACGCCGCGGCGGTGGCGGCGCTGCCGCTGCGCCTGGGCCGCCTGCGGCCGCCGCTGTCGGACTGGTTCGACGTCGCACCGGCCGGCGCGGCGGGCGAGCTGGTGCTGGTCTTCCCGGACGCCGCCGACGGCGCGCGGCTCGACCGCATCGGCGCGGGCATGACGCGCGGGTGGCTGGTGGTGCACGGCGACGCCGGCGACGAGGTCGGCGCCGGCATGAGCGGCGGCCGGATCGAGGTGCGCGGCTCGGTGCGCGACCAGGCCGGCGTCGAGATGCAGGGCGGCGCGCTGCACATCGCCGGCGACGCCGGCGACTTCGTCGCGTCGGCGCGGCCCGGCAGCCCGGACGGCATGCGCGGCGGCCTGCTGAGCATCGCCGGGCGTGCCGGCGCCCGCCTGGCCGACCGGATGCGCCGCGGCACGCTGCTGGTGGCCGGCGGCGCCGGCGACTTCGCGCTCTCGCGCCTGGTGGCCGGCACCGTCGTCATCGGCGGCGCGGTAGGCGCCCATCCGGCCTGGGGCCTGCGGCGCGGCAGCGTCGTGCTGCTGGACGCCGGCGCGCAGGCGGCGGCGCAGCGCGAGCCGGGCCTGGTGCCCGGTGGCGGCGATGTGCGGGTGGCCTGGACGCTGATCGCGCGTGACCTGCGCCGCCAGATCGAGGCCGTGCCCGAGGCCGCGGGCCGTGCCGCCTTCCGGCCGATGTCCGACCGGCTCGACGACCGGGCGCCACCGCCGCGGCTGCGCGGCGACCTCGCGGTCGACGGGCTCGGCGAGCTGTTCCTTCTTGCCCCCGTTTCCGATCCCGAGGAGCCTGTCCGATGACCCTTCCCTACACCTTCCACGCCGGCGAGGCGACCGTGCTGGCCGCCGAGGGCCAGTTCACCGACGCGATGCCGGAGGTGCTGATCGGCCGCGTCGACGGCCCCGTCGGCCAGGCCTTCGCGTCGATGATGGCGCAGACCAAGGGCCACACCGCGATGTTCGCGATCCGCGCCTGCAACCAGATGGTCCGCCCGGCGACGATCACCGTGCCGAAGGTGACGCTCAAGGACATGGCCAACATCGAGCTCTTCGGCGGCGTGGTGCAGAGCGCCACCGCCGACGCGGTGCTCGACTGCGTCATCGAGGGCGTGATCCCGAAGGCGCTGGTCGACGATCTCTGCATCATCAGCCTGGTCTGGATCGACCCGCGCTGCGCCACCGACCCGCAGCTCGACAAGAAGGACATGTACCGCACCAACTACGAGGCCACCCGGCTGGCGCTGCGCCGCGCGCTCTCGAACGAGCCGACCATCGACGAGCTGATCGCCAACCGCCACGCGATCCGCCACGACATGGACGACTGGAGCGCCACCCCCGGCGACGCGGCCGAGGCCGGCGCCGGGGGCTGACCGGCGCTCGCCATCCGGGCATCATCCGCGGCCATGCAGATCGCCCTGTTCGACCTCGACCACACGCTCATCGCCTTCGACACCGGCCAGGCCTGGACCGAGTTCCTGATCCGGCGCGGTCACTGGCCGGCCGAAGCGCGCGAGACCTATCTCGACTTCTGCCGCCAGTACGTCGCCGGCACGCTGGACCTGCACGCGATGCACCGCGGCAGCGTCGGGCGGCTGCGCGAGGTGCCGGCGCCGACGCTGGCACGGTGGCTGGCGGATTTCCGCGCCGAGCTGGCGCCGCGGCTGGCGCCGGCCGCGCATGCGCTGGTGGCGCGCCACCGCGAGGCCGGCGACCTCTGCGCGATCGTGACCGCGACGCCGCGCTTCCTGGCCGAGCCGCTGGCGGCGCTGTTCGAGGTGCCGCACCTGCTGGCGACCGAGTCGGGGCTGGACGAGGCCGGCCGGCGCACCGGCGAGATCGTCGGCGAGCCGTGCTTCCGCGAGGGCAAGATCCTGCATGTCGAGCGCTGGCTGGCGCGCTGCTTCGGCCGCTCGCTCGCGACGGTGGCGCGCAGCTGGTTCTATTCCGACTCGGCCAGCGACCTGCCGCTGCTGCAGGCGGTCAGCGACCCGGTCGCGGTGGGGCCGGACGCGCGGCTGGCCGCGCACGCGCAGGCCGCCGGCTGGCCGGTGATCGCGCGGCCGGTGCTACCCTCGGCGCCCTGATTCCTTGATGTCCTGTCTCCCTGTCGCCACCTTCCGCTGCGCCGCGCCGATGCCTGCCGATTCCCGCCTCGTCTATTCCACCGATTCCGGCCGGGTCTGCCCGGACTGCCGCCAGCCGGTGCTGCAATGCCTGTGCCGCGCGGCGGCCGTCTCGGGCACGCCCGACGGCGTCGTCAAGGTCAGCCGCGAGACGCAGGGGCGCGGCGGCAAGGCGGTCACCGTGGTGCGCGGCCTGGGCCTGGCGGGCGAGGAGCTGACGGCGCTGGCCAAGGCGCTGAAGGCCGCCTGCGGCAGCGGCGGCACCGCCAAGGACGGCGTGGTCGAGATCCAGGGCGACCATGTCGCCAAGGTCGTCGCCTGGCTGCAGGCCAAGGGCCGCACGGTCAAGCGCGCCGGCGGCTGACCCGCAGGCCGCAGGCGGCTTCATTCGATCCGGTCCAGGATCTCGATCTGCTCGTCGACGGTCAGGAAGGTGCCGGCGCCGGCGGGCATCTGCATCAGCGGCCGGCCGCTGCCGGCATCGAGCAGCCAGATGCAGGGGTAGACCAGCAGCCGCGCGCGTGCGTCGCCGATCGCGCGCTGGAAGTCGGCATAGGGCAGGCGCAGCGCCTCGGTGCGCAGCATCAGCCGCTCGGCCGCGAGCGAGAGCCGCCCGCGCAGGTCGGCCACCACATAGCCGGCGGCGAAGCGCCGCGCCAGCGCGCCGGCGTTCTCGGCGAGGAAATCCTCGTAGCGGCGGCAGTAGGGGCAGTCGTCGGCGCCGAGGTAGACATAGAGCGCGCGGCCGAGCTGGCGCGCGCGCTGCTGCGCCGGGCGCAGGTCGAACTCGAGGCGGCCGGCGTCGTCCGGGCGCGGCTCGACCACCACCGGCGCATACGCGGCCGGAACACCGGCGTCCGCCGCGCCCGCCAGCGGAAGCAGCACGGGCAGCAGCGCGGCGGCCGCCGCCCGGCGGCGCGTCCAGCCCCGGCCGGCGGCCGGCGCGTTCATGAACCGCCCCCGTCGCGGCCCCCGGCCGGATCGAGCCGGGCGTGGAAATGCTGCTCGCGCGAGTCCTCGATCTCGGCCGAGAGGACCTCGGCGCGCTCGCGCGGCAGGAAGGACAGCCGCCAGTGCGGGTTCTCGCTGATCGAGAAGTCGGTCTCGGCCTCGAGCAGCAGGCGCCCGCCGAGCTGCAGCCTCAGGCGCCGCACGAAATGCGCCGGCACGTACAGCAGCGTGCGCTGGTTCATCTCGAAGCCGGTGTCGTTGGGGTGCAGCACCGTCAGCTCCAGCGGCGTCGGCCGGCCCGGGTTCAGGCCCTCGGGCAGGCGCAGCGTCGTGCGGCCGATCAGCTCGGGCGTGTCGCGGTTGGGCGGCGCACTGCAGCCGCCCGAGACCTTGACGTAGCGCGAGTCGGCGTGCAGCGAGCCGTCGTCGAGTTCGTGCACGACGCGGATGTGGCCGTACTCGTCGACGCGCAGCCGTGTCTCCAGGTCGGCCGGGCCGATGTCCTCGCCGAAGTCGATCGTCGCGGCCAGCGGCGAAGGATTGCGGTCGACCAGCAGCCAGGCGCGGCGCACCCGCGGCGATGCGCCCGGCGCCTGCCGCGACACGATGCGCACCGGCACCGACGCGCCGAAGGCCGCGCGCAGCGGCACGATCAGCCGCACCCGCGAGGCCTCGCCGACGAGGATCTCGCGCTCGCCGAACAGGCGCCGGCGCAGCAGCGTCCACTGCGGCGAGCCGTCGCCGTGGCCGACCGGACCGGGCAGGCCGGGCGTGCCGGGTGTGCCGATCGGGCTGTCGGCCGCCCAGGTCCGCCGCGGCGCCAGCAGCGGCGCGGCCCAGGCCGCGGCGAGCAGGGAAAGATGGCGGCGCTTCGGGTTCATCACGGCGGACCTCCGGACGGGGTGGACAGGACGGGCGGGGCGGGCGGGTCCGCGCGGGCGCGCAGCAGCGCCTGCTCGAGCCGCAGGTAGATGACCGAGGCGTTGCGGCGGTGCGTGATGTCCAGCCCGTCCCAGTCCTCGCAGCCCGCGGGCGGCGCGACCGCGTCGGCCACCTCGGCCAGCGGCAGGCCCTCGGCGAGCCGGGCGGCGCAGTCCTGCTGCAGCGTGCGCAGATAGTGCGCGGTGCGCGCCACGGCGTCGGCGCGGCCCGGCGGGCCGTGGCCGCCGACGCAGTGGCGCAGCGGCGCGGGCGCGGCCGCCAGCGCGTCGAGCCGTGCCAGCCAGGCGGGCAGGTCGCCGTCCTGCACGTCGGGCACCGTCTCGACGTCGAGCAGCGCGCCGGCGATCAGCGTTCCGCTGTCCGCGTCGAGCAGCGCGGCGCGGCCCGGGCAGGCGTCCGTGCGGCCGTCCTGTGCCACCAGCAGCTGCAGCGCGCGGCCGATCGGCGGCAGCGCCGCCGGGGCCTGCGTGGCGTCGAAGGCGCGGATCTGCCGCGGCAGCCGGGTGCCGTGCATTTCCGGCTCGCCGAGCTGCTGGCGCAGCCGGCGCAGGCAGGTCTCGCAGCGCGAGCGCATCAGCGCCAGCGCGTCGGCATGCATCAGCAGCGGCACGCCGGCGTCCTCGAAGGCCGCGGCGCCGAACAGGAACTCCTGGCGCGCCTGCGTCAGCAGCAGCGCGGCCGGACGGCGGCCGGTCTGGCGCTCGATCGCCGCCAGCCGCTGCCGGCCCTGCCGCCACGACACGCCGGCATCGACCGCGACCACGCCGCCGGGGCCGACGACGAAGGCGGCGTTGCCGGTGCGGCCGAGGTTGTCGGGGCCGGGCTCACCGCGGGCGCCGCGGAACATGAAGACGCCGGGCGCGAGTTCGAGCGGCAGCTCGGGCGGCGGCTTGTCCGGCGGGCCGGGCGGCGCGGCCCGGCTGCCGCGCCACAGGCCCGCCCCGAGCAGTCCCAGCAGGCGGCGCCGACCGGCCTGCACCATGTCAGCGGCCCTCGGCGAGCTTCTTCAGCTGCTCCAGCCCGCTGCGGTAGACGCCGGTCACCGCGGCGACCGCGGCCTCGTCGTTGAGTTCCGGCGGCGGATCGTTGTTCGGATGGCCGCGGTAGAAGCCGCCGCGCCACTCGACCAGCGCGCGGCCGCCCTGGTCGCTGACGCTGATCGTCGAGGCGTAGTTGCTCACCGGCAGCGCCGGCAGGCCGTCCTTGACGCGGTAGGTGTAGCGCATCTTCGCGTCGTCCCAGGCATCGAGCGTCTCGGCCAGCGTCGCACCGTTCCTGAGCTTGAGCGTGCGCACCGAGCCGGGCGTGTTGCCCTGGTCGGCCGGGCTCTCGGCGATGGCCGGGTGCCAGTCCTTCAGCGCCGAGAAGTCGCGGATCAGCGCCCAGACCCGCGCCGGCGGGGCGTCGATCAGCACCGACTCGACCACCTTCTGGCGCGTCGGGCCGTGGGCGCCGGCCGGCGGCACCGCCAGCAGCAGGGGCCAGGCCAGCAGCGCCAGCAGCGGGCGGCGGGACAGGGCGAGGGGGGAGGTCTTCATCGGCTCCGGTCTCCTGGGGGCGGGGAAGCGGGCGTGTCGTCGACCGACACGAAGCGGCCGAAGCCGCGCGGATTGCGGCCGACCGGAATGCGCGCGAGCAGCCGGCCGCTGGCGGCGTCGAGGGCGACGACGGCGTCGTCCATCCAGCTGACCGCCCAGACCTCGCCGCCATGCGCGTCGAGGCCCTCCGGCCAGGCCAGGTCGCCGACCGTGCCCAGCGGCGCGAGCGTGTCGGCGTCGAACACGTCGATGCGGTCGTCCTGCTGGCTGCTGACATGCAGCCGCCGGCCCGCGTCGGCCAGCACCGCCGCGTAGGGCGCACGCCCGGTCGGCAGCTGCCGCAGCAGCTCGCGCCGCGCCAGGTCGATCACCGACAGGCGGCTGTCCTGCACGCCCAGCACCAGCAGCCGGCCGCGCTGCTCGTCGAGCAGCAGCGCGAAGGGATGCGCCCCGGCGCCCACGCCGATGCGCGCCAGCAGCGTGCCGGCCTCGGCATCGACCAGCGCGACCCGGTCGTCGTCGCGCTCGGCGACCCAGACATGGCGGCCGTCGGCCTGCACCGCCAGCCCGGCCGGCGCGCGCCCGAGCGGCACGCGCCGCAGCACCTGCCGCGTCGCCGGGTCGATGACGACCAGCGCCTGGCCGTGCCAGTCGGCCGCGAACAGCCGCCGGCCGTCCGCGCTGGCGGCCACGCCGACCGTGCCGGCGCCGGCGGCGATGCGCGCGACCTCGCGCCGCGTGGCGATGTCGATCAGCCCGATGCTGCCGTCGCCTGCATGGGCCACCGCGACCTCGCCGCGACCGGGCAGGACCGCCACGCCGGCCGGCGCCGGCCCGCTCGGCACGGTGGCGACGACGCGGCGCGCCTGCAGGTCGATGACGCTGACGTCGTCGCTGCCCTGGTTGGTGATCCAGGCCAGCGCGGGCGCGGGCGGCGGCGTCCGGACGGGCTGGGCGTGCGCGGGCAGGCCCAGCGCCATCAGGGCGCCGATGACGCCCGGGGCGCTCAGCGTGCGGAGTGCGGACGCGGACATGGCGGGCGCGGGCTTCAGGGCGTGATGAAGCAGGCCTTCTTCGCCCGGCCCTGCAGCTCGCGGAAGCGCCGCACCAGCTGCTGCATCGGCTCGGCGTCGCGGATCGCGCTGCCGCGCTCGCCGCCGATGGTGTTGGCGTTGAAGGCGGTCAGCATCGTCAGGTACTCCTCGTGCGGGACCGCCTCGGCGATGCGGTCGACCGCGCAGGAGCACTTGTTGATCATCTCGAAGGCCGGGCCGGGATGGGCGCGCAGGCAGTCCTGCACGTAGAGCACCCGGTCGACGGTGGGGTAGTCGTGGGCCCGGGCGGCGCCCGGCACGAGCAGCAGCAGCGCCAGCGACAGGGCGGACGACAGGGCCGGCGCGGGCCGGGTCAGTACGGGAAGCTTCGTCATGGTGGCGGCCTGGGCGGGCGGTGGCGAAGGGGTCAGGCCGGCGGGCCGAGCTCGACGCCGTCCAGGCGCAGCTCGTCGAGCAGCAGCGGCTCGGTGCCGGCGCCGGCGTCTGCGGCGGGCGTGCCGGCCTGCATCGCCGCGATGCCGCCGGGCACCTCGGCCGACAGCACGAAGACATAGCGCCGGCGCAGGAACTCGCGCAGCCGCGCCGGCTGCGGATCGTTCAGGTAGGGCTCGATGGTGATGCGCCGCCCCTGGGTGCGGCGGCCCTGGTAGACGAAGGCGACCTCGTCGATCCGCGCGGCCTCGTACAGCGCCATGCGGATGCGCTTGCGGAAGTAGGCCACCGAGCCGCGGGTGCGCCGGTTCAGGTCGCGGATGTCGTGCTCGAGGAAATACAGCACCACCGGGTTGCCGCGAGCATGGTCGACCTCGGGCAGGTCGACGCGGTGCTCGCCGGCGAGAAAGTCGCCGCGCGCGTGGCAGCAGCTGCCGTCGGCCTCGCGCGCCACCGCGATGCCGACCGGCTCGGCGAAGGCCGCGTCGAGCCGGCCGCGCCGCTCGAAGCGGTAGCCCAGCGTCAGCGGCAGCCGCGGCAGCAGCGCCGAGAGCTGGTCGTCCATCAGCAGCAGCCGCTCGGCGGCGGAATAGTCGGGCGTGCCCGGGGGCGTGTTCGAGGGCGCGTCTTCGGCCGCGAGCGCTGCCGCGCCCGGCAGGACCAGCGCAGCCGCCGCCACCGCGGCCGGCAGGAGCAGGCGGGCGATCCGGCGGCGCATCAGCGGCTCGCTGCGGCCGAGGCCGTGGCGGTCGGGGCCGTGGCCGGATCGGCCTCGACCAGCGGCACGCCGTAGTCCTGCAGGATCGCGCGGATGCGCGGCGCCTCGCGCTCGAGCAGCCGCTCGACCTGCGCCTTCCACTCCGGCTCGCCGTGGCGCACGCCCATCGCCATCGCGTAGTCGAACTTCACGCCCGGCTCGGACGCCAGCGGCACGACCACCAGCTCCGGCTGCCGGACCCGCCGCGCGTAGTAGCCGGCGATCGGACCCCAGACGATGGCGGCGTCGAGCCGCCCGCCGGCCAGCTCCTTCTCGATCAGCTCGCCCGGGTACTGCGCCGGGTCGGCGTTGAGCATCGGATAGGGCACGCCCTGGTCGACCAGATCGTGCCGCGCCAGCCATTCCGAGGCCGGCGAGCGGTCGAACAGGCCGATGCGCAGCGCCTTCAGCGTCGCCCGGTCGAGCGCGAGGAAGTCCGCGCCGCTGCGCACGCCGTCGAGCCCGCGTCCCCGCGCGTAGACCAGCGCGTAGGTCGAGCGGTAGTAGGGCTTCGTCGCCGAGACCTGATCGAAGCCGGCCGGCACGCCCATGACGATGTCGCAGCGGAAGTCCTCGCCGGGCAGCCTGTAGCGCAGCGTGTTGCGGATGAAGGCCATGCGCGCCGGGAAGGAGTAGTAGCTGACCGGCAGGCCCAGCGCCTGGCCGAGGAGCTCGGCCAGCCGGTTCTCCAGCCCCTCGCCGGCGAGGTTGGAGAAGGGCAGGTTGTTCGGGTCCTGGCAGACCTTCAATGCGCGGCGCGCCGGCTCGTCGGCCAGCGCGGCCGGGGCCGACAGCGCCGCGCAGGCCAGCGCCAGCAGCGCGGCCGCCAGCGGACGACGCGAGGCACGCGGGCGCATCACTTGATCTCCTGCACCTTGGCCTGGGTGATGGCGCCGTCGGAGCGGCCCTTCAGGTAGGCGTAGAGGTGCTCGATGTTGTCGGCGACCACCGGGCTGGCGCCGAAGCTGGGCATGCCCTTGTCGAGGCGGCCGCCGGTCACCGTGGCGATGAACTCGGCCTTGGTCAGCACCTTCAGGCTGTTGACCAGCGACGGGCCGACCATGCCTTCCTGGTTCGGGCCGTGGCAGCGGTCGCAGGCGGCCGAGCGCCAGGTGCGGAAGCCCTTCATCGTGTCGGCGTCGACCTTGTAGCCTTCCTGGACGGTGTAGAGCGGCTTGTCGGGCGTGGTGGCCTGGGCCCGGGCGGCGAGGGCCGGGCCGATCAGCAGCAGGGCGAGGGCGAGTGCGGATGTCTTCATGGCGATGGGCAGGGCAGGACGGGCGAAGGCTCGGCAGGAGCGGCCCCACCCCGCGGGGGAGGCCGTCCGGTGCAGGCTCGGTTCAGTTGCTGGGCAGCGCGAACACCGTCAGCGAGCCGCCGAGCTCGGTGTACTGGCTCAGCTCGCGGTAGCCGCCGACCGCCCCGAGGCCGTCGTTGTCCTTCTCCAGGCCCGCGGCCATGCCGATGCCGGCCCAGCCGCCGATGCCCGAGAACACGCCGATGTACTGCCGGCCCTTGTGCTCGTAGGTGAAGACGTTGCCGATGATCCCCGAGGGCGTCTTGAACTTGAACAGCTCCTTGTTGATGTCCTTCTTGTCGACGCACTTCAGGTAGCCCTCGAGCGTGCCGTAGCAGCTGAGGCCGCCGGCGGTGTTGAGCGCGCCGGACCAGACCGAGAACTTCTCGGACTTGCTCTGCACGATCTTGCCGGTGCCGGCGTCCCAGGCGATGTAGTTGCCCATGCCGCCGTGGCTGTTGGGTGCCGGGTACATCGCCAGCGTCGCGCCGACATAGGGCTGGCCGGCGGTGTACTCGACCTTGAACGGCTCGTAGTCCATGCAGACATGGTTGGTCGGCACGTAGAAGAGCCTGGTCTCGGGGTCGAAGGCGGCGGGCTGCTGGTCCTTCGAGCCGAGCGCGGCCGGGCAGACGCCCTTGGTGTTGACGTCGGGGCCGTTCTGCGCCGTCGAGTAGCGCGAGACGACCTGCGGCCGCCCGGTCTTCATGTCGACGTGCGTGGCCCAGTTGACCGCCGGGTCGTACTTCTCGGCCACCAGCAGCGCGCCGTTGGTGCGGTCCAGCGTGTAGCCGAAGCCGTTGCGGTCGAAGTGCACCAGCGCCTTGGTGTCGCGGCCCTTGACCTTGATGTCGGCCAGGATCATCTCGTTGATGCCGTCGAAGTCCCACTCGTCGTACGGGGTCATCTGGTAGACCCAGTTGACGCGGCCCGTGTCGACGTCGCGCGACCAGATCGACATCGACCACTTGTTGTCGCCCGGGCGCTGCGAGGGATTCCAGGTCGAGGGGTTGCCGGTGCCGTAGTAGACCGAGTTGGTCGCCTTGTCGTAGCTGTACCAGCCCCAGGTGGTGCCGCCGCCGATCTTCCACTGGTCGCCCTGCCAGGTCTTCAGCGAGGAGTCCGGCCCGACCGGCGCGACCCGGCCGTCGGTCCAGGTGGTGGTCTTCTGCGGGTCGATCAGGATCTCGCTGTCCGGGCCGGTCGAGTAGCCCTTCCAGACCTGCTTGCCGGTGTTGATGTCGTAGGCGGCCAGGAAGCCGCGCACGCCCCATTCGCCGCCGGAAATGCCGGTGATCACTTTGTCCTTGAAGACGTGCGGGGCGTTGGTGTTGACCGCGCCGAGCTTCGGATCGCCGTTCTTGACGGTCCAGATCATCTTGCCGGTGTTCGCGTCCAGCGCCACCAGGTTGGAGTCGGCCTGCTGCAGGAAGACCTTGCCCTCGGCGTAGGCCAGACCGCGGTTGACGGTGTCGCAGCACATCTGCGGGATGACGGCCGGGTCCTGCTTGGGCTCGTACTTCCACTTGATCTTCTGCGTGTCGAGGTCGATCGCGAAGACCTTGTTCGGGAAGGGCGAGTGCAGGTACATCGTGCCGTCGACCACCAGCGGCGAGCCCTCGTGGCCGCGCAGCACGCCGGTCGAGAAGGTCCAGGCGACCTGCAGCTTGCCGACGTTGTCCTTGTTGATCTGCTTGAGCTGGCTGTAGCGCTGGTTGAACATGTCGCCGGCCTGCATCGCCCAGTTCTTCGGGTTCGCGGTCAGCTTCTCGACATCGGCATTGGCCATGACCAGCGCCGGCAGGCCGGCCGCCATCGCGGCGCAGGCGCCACGGACCATCCAGGAACTCCAGCTGTCTCGAGTCTTCATCATGTTGTCTCCTTGGGCGCGGGTGGTCTTTGGGCGCGACGGGTGGGAGTGGGAGCGCCGGTAGCCACCGGACCGGCGCGAACCCTGTCTGCTCGGGGGACATTCCGCAACTCCCGTGCCTGTCTGCCCCTCCGCAGGGGCCGCCGCGAAGGCCTGCAGGCGGTCCCGCTCCGTGAAAACCCGCGAACCCGGGCACGTCAGGCCGTGGCGGCGCCGCTCGGGGCGCGCCGGCGGGGTCGGACATCAGGGAAAGTCCCGGGCCGGTCGGCGGGGCCGGAGCGGCTCCGGTGCCGGGCGGGAGAGGCCGGCGGCGCAGGGCGCGGCAGCGCGCGCCCCGGACACGACACAGCACGACACGGCCGCGTCACGCGGGTGTCCCTCAGTTTTGGCGCAGAGTGTTGCAGCCGGGCCGGAGCGGCCCGGTCCAGCGGCTCAGCCCAGCGGCGTCAGACCGTGGCGCAGCCGGGCGCGCGCGCAGGCCTCGTCGCCGCGGCCCAGCGGCGCGAGCATGCCGAACTCGCGGCAGGGGCCGGGGCGCCATTCGTAGATGCCGCAGCCGGCCTTTGCTCCGACGGTGCCGACCAGCGCGGCGCAGCGCGGCCGGGCGTGGTCGGTGCCGCGCATGCGCGCCAGCGTGTCGCCGAGCTCGACCGCCAAGCCGTCGGGCACGCAGCCGCCGCGCGACTGCAGCTCCTCGGGCGAGAAGTCGACCCGGAAGCTGGCGCAGCAGGCGCCGCAGGCGAGGCAGGGGTTGTCGGCGGGCGTGCTCATCGCCGGCACTTCAGCCCAGGCGGGCGTGGTGGCGCTCGATCTGCGCGCGGACCTGGACCGGCGCGGTGCCGCCCAGCGTCGAGCGCGCGTTGAGCGAGCCCGCCAGCGTCAGCGCCTCGGCCACGTCGGCGGTGATGCGCGCGTCGTAGCCCTGCAGCGTCTCCAGCGGCAGCTCGGCCAGGTCCTTGCCCAGCGCGATGGCGTCCTTGACGGCGTGCGCCACCACCTCGTGCGCGTCGCGGAAGGGCAGGCCCTTCTTGACCAGGTAGTCGGCCAGATCGGTCGCGGTGGCGTAGCCGCGCAGCGCGGCGCGCTCCATGGCGTCCTTCCTGACCGTCAGGCCGCCCGAGCGGCTGCCGTCCGCCGCGACCTCGCCGCCGATCATCTCGGCCATGATGCGCAGCGTGTCGTTGACGGTGTCGACCGTGTCGAACAGCGGCTCCTTGTCTTCCTGGTTGTCCTTGTTGTAGGCCAGCGGCTGGCCCTTCATCAGGGTGATCAGGCCCATGAGATGCCCGACGACGCGGCCCGACTTGCCGCGCGCGAGTTCCGCCACGTCCGGGTTGCGCTTCTGCGGCATGATCGACGAGCCGGTGCAGTAGCGGTCGCTCAGGTTGATGAAGCCGAAGTTCTGGCTCATCCAGACCACGATCTCTTCCGCCAGGCGAGAGACGTGGATCATCACCAGCGAGGCGAACGCGGTGTACTCGATCGCGAAGTCGCGGTCGGAGACGGCGTCCAGGCTGTTCTGGCAGACCGCCTCGAAGCCCAGCGTGCGCGCCACGCGCTCGCGGTCGAGCGGGTAGCTGGTGCCGGCCAGTGCCGCCGAGCCCAGTGGCAGGCGGTTCACGCGCTTCCTGAGATCCGCCAGCCGCTCGGCGTCGCGCGCGAACATCTCGACATAGGCCAGCAGGTGGTGCGCGAAGCTGACCGGCTGCGCCACCTGCAGGTGGGTGAAGCCCGGCAGGATGGTGTCGACGTTCTTCTCGGCGACCGAGACCAGGGCGCGCTGCATGTCGGCCAGCAGCACGGCGGTGGCGTCGATCTCGTCGCGCAGCCACAGGCGCACGTCGGTGGCGACCTGGTCGTTGCGGCTGCGGCCGGTGTGCAGCCGCTTGCCCGCGTCGCCCACCAGCGTGGTCAGGCGCGCCTCGATGTTCAGGTGCACATCCTCCAGGTCCAGCTTCCACTCGAACTGGCCGGCCTCGATCTCGGCGCGGATCTGCGCCATGCCGCGCTCGATGTCGGCCAGGTCGGCCGCGCTGATGATGCCCTGCGCGGCCAGCATCTCGGCGTGCGCCAGGCTGCCGGCGATGTCGGCGCGCCACAGGCGCTTGTCGAAGAAGACGCTGGAGGTGTAGCGCTTGACCAGCTCGCTCATCGGTTCGGAGAACAGGGCGGACCAGGCCTGGGCCTTCTTGTCGAGCTGGTTGTCGGAGGCGGGATGGCTCATCGGATGGTGCAGGTGGCGGATCGGCGGATCCGGAAGTGGCAGAAATGCCGCGCATGCCGGCCGGAGGCGGGCGGCGGGCGACAATGGCGCCGATTGTAGAGAGCGCGGCTGCGCCGCCATCCCGAACGTGCCTCCCGCCAGCGACAGTTCCTCGCCGCCCCCGCCTTCCCCGCCCGATCTCTGCCAGGGCGGCGTGGTGCTGCGCACGGTGCTGTTCGTGCACGGCGTGCTGGCGCTGGGCATGCTGCTGCGCGGCGGCAGCGTGATCGGCGGGATCGTCGACCTGTCGGTGATGGTGGCCGCGGTGCTGCCGGCGACGCTGGTCTGGCTGCTGCTCGGCTGCGCGATCCGGCCCTGGCTGGCCCGGCGTGCCGCGGCGGTGCAGACCGCCGCGGTGGCCGGGCTGGGCGCGGCCTGCGCGCTGGCGGCCTGGGCCGAGCTGCTGTGGCTGGACTCGGCGGTGCCCGAGCCGCTCGCCGGGCTGGGCGCGCTGCTGTCGGGCGCGGCGCTGGCGGTGGCCGTCTGGCAGTGGCTGTGCCAGCGCATGCGGCTGAACCTGCCCGCCGGCACGCAGGCGCGGCTGGCCGAGCTGCAGTCGCGCATCCGGCCGCACTTCCTGTTCAACGCGCTCAACAGCGCGATCACGCTGGTGCAGATCGATCCGGTGCGTGCCGAGGCGGTGCTGGAGGACCTGTCGGAGCTGTTCCGCGCCGCGCTGGCCAGCGCCGACGCGCCGGTCACGCTCGGCCAGGAGATCGAGCTGGCGCAGCGCTACATCGCCATCGAGCAGGTGCGCTTCGGCGCGCGGCTGCGGGTGCGCTGGCAGCTCGACGAGGCGGCCGCGCGGGCGCGCGTGCCGGTGCTGATGCTGCAGCCGCTGGTGGAGAACGCGGTCAAGCACGGCATCGAGCCGACACCCGACGGCGGCGAGATCGTCATCCGCACCGGCGTGCGCCACGGCATGGCGCTGCTGACGGTGACCAATCCGCTGGGCGAGGGCCGCCCGCGCCGCGGCCACGGCATCGCGCTGCGCAACGTGCGCGAGCGGCTGCTGCTGCTGCACGACCTGGCCGCGCGCTTCGAGGCCGGGCCGATCGAGGGCGGGCGCTTCCGCGTGCGCATCGCCATCACGATGCCGGACTGAAGGAGAGGGGCGATGGACCACCGGATCGCTGCGCTGCGGGTGCTGCTGGTCGACGACGAGGAGCTGTCGCGGCTGCGCCTGCGCACGCTGATTGCCGACTGCGTCGATCCGCCGGCGCAGGTGGTCGGCGAGGCGGCGACCGCGGCGGCGGCGCTGCACTGGCTGGCGCTGCATGCGGCCGACGTGGTGCTGCTCGACATCCGCATGCCCGGCATGGACGGGCTGGCGCTGGCCGGACGGCTGCGCGCGATGCCGCGGCCGCCGCTGGTGATCTTCGTGACCGCGCATGCCGAGCACGCGCTGGAGGCCTTCGAGGTCGAGGCGGTCGACTACCTGACCAAGCCGGTGCGGCGCCTGCGGCTGCAGGAGGCGCTGGCGCGGGTGGTGCAGCGCCGCGGCGCGCTGGCGGCGACGGCGCCCGCGCCGCTGGCGGAGCCGGCGGCGGCCGGGCCGGTCATCGTCGTGCACGAGCGTGGCGAGCTGCTGCGCGTGCCGCTGGCCGAGGCGCTCTACCTGAAGGCCGAGCAGAAGTACGTGACGCTGCGCACCGCGCACCGCGCGCTGCTGCTCGACGAGTCGCTGGCCGAGCTCGAGGAGCGGCTCGGCGAGCGCTTCGTGCGCATCCATCGCAACGCGCTGGTGGCCGTCGATGCGGTGGCGGCGCTGGAGCGCCGGCGCTGGCAGGGCGAGGACGGCACCGAGCTCGAGGCCTGGGCGGTGCGCATCGCCGCCACCGACGAGTGGCTGGCGGTGTCGCGCCGCCAGCTCGCGGCGGTGCGCGAGCTGCTGGCGGCCGAGGGGCTGTGACCGGGGCGCGGGGCCGCGGCCCCGGAGCCGGGCCCGGCCTGGACGTCAGCGCTCGACGGCGCCGAGGTCGATGGCCGCGCCCTTGACGGTGCGTGCCACCGGCGTGTAGCTGCTGTTGAGCTGGTAGTTGACGCCGTAGGCGCTGGCCGCGCTCGGGTTGGCCTGGCCGGCGTCGATGATCGAGCTGGAGGCCAGCGGCACGAAGCTGCTGCTGGTGTCGAAGGGCGCGCTGGTGCCGCCGATCAGCTTTTCCGTGCCGATGACCTGGCCCTTGAGCGTGTGCCACGCGTCGGTGTCGGTCCAGTCGCTGCGGATCCAGTTGACGCCCAGGTTCAGGATGCCGTCGGGCGTGTAGCTGGTCGACAGCGAGTCGTTCTCGGCCTGGCGCAGGTTCACCAGGGTCACCGAGGGATCGAACCAGAACACGTTGTTCCAGGCCTCGACCCGCTCCAGCGTCGTCGAGATCTGGAAGAGGCGCGCGTTCGTGCCGGTGCCGTGCACGGTGTTGTTGAAGAAGTACAGCACGCCCCGGCGGAACAGCGACTCGCCCCAGTTGGCACCGGCCGGGGCGCCGAAATGGTCGCCGCCGTAGTGGAAGAAGCTGCCGTCGTCGCCGTTCTTCTTGAACTGGTTGCCGTAGACGAAGCTGCTGCGGTAGGCGCTCAGGGCGCGGGCGGTGGTGGGGAAGTCCTCGGCCTCGACCATGTCGACCGAGCGGGCGCCGCCCTCGATGCGGTTGTAGCGCACCACCAGGCCGGCCGAGCGGTCCTTGACCGAGTTGCCCAGCGCCCCGGTGCGCAGCGGCCCGTAGCGGTTGAACTCGATGACGGTGCCCACGCTCTGGGTGTAGGTGGTGTGCTCGAGCTCGCTGCCGACGACGCCGTGGCCCCAGAGATAGTTTCCGGCGATGCGCAGGTTGCGCGTGACCGTGAATTCGCCGTCGTCGGTCGAGCGGCTGAAGACGGCCATCTGGCAGTCGCTGATCTCGTTGTCGGCGATCAGGATGTTCTGGCCGCGGTCCACCCAGACGCAGGCGCCGAAGTCGGTGTAGCGCTGGGTCGCGCCGGCCGCGTCGGTGAAGGTGTAGTTCGGATGGCCGGCGCGGATGTTCAGGCCGTCGATCTGGATCCAGGTCGGATAGTCGCTGTAGCTGCCGTTGGCCAGCGCCTTGATGACGATGACGCTGCGGGTCTGGTGGATGTTCTGCGTCTCGGCGGTGTTGCCGTAGGCGTTGAGCAGCGCGGCGCGCGTGGTGGCGCCGCTGCCGTCGATGATCGGACGCTCGTTGTTCGGCCCGCGCACGCCGCAGATGCGCACCGGCGCGGTGGACGTGCCCTGTGCGGCGACGAGGAACTTGCCCTTGTACGGCGTCGACGAGTAGTAGATGCGCACCGTGTCGCCGGCCTTCAGGCTTTCCCAGGGCACCTGGTCCAGCGTGGTGTAGGTCTGGCCGGGGCCCACGGGGTAGTCGGTGCCCTTGCCCGAGGCGGCGCAGGCGGTCAGCGCGAGGGTTTCCGCCGGGGGCGTCGGGGTCGGTGCCGGCGCCGTGCCGCCGCCCGAGGTGTCTTCGGAGCCCCCGCTGCCACAGCCGACCAGCCCGCCCGCGGCCAGCGCAGCGGCCGCAGCCATCCACAGCGTGCGCACGCGCATCGATCGTTTCAGGTCCGTCCGTGCCATTCCCATTCTGTCGTCCGCTCTTTCGTGTTCGTGTCGGGTGTTCATGCCGGCCACCGCCATTGCGCATCGCTCGGCGCCGGGGCCGGTCGCAGGGACACGACGCCTTCTGCGGGCGTCATGAGGAATCGGACGATAGGAGAGGCTCCCTGCGGCCTCGTAAGCATTCTCCTGATGTGTAACCGTCAATCCATCAAGTGTCTCCCCTCGTGAATGAGGGGTGTCTGAGTGGAAATAATGAAACCATCAAGTGCAGTTGTTCTGTTGCATGAAATGTTTGTGTGATTTGTTTCACGGGTGGCTGACCGGACTTGTGAAGAAGTTTGCGGGTGATCCGGGCGGGCGAGAGGGCGTCGGGCCGTTCGGGGCGCCGTGACGAAGCGCGGCGCGCTGGCATGCGCCCGGTCGGCCTGCTGCACTCCATACACCGCGTTGCAACCTGTCGGCCCGGCGTCAGTACTCGAAGGCGCCCAGATCGCTGGCCGCGCCGCGCTGGCGGCGCACCTGCGGCAGCAGGTCGCGGTCGAACTGGAAGAGCGGCAGCGTGGTGGCCATCGACACGGGTGCGCCGGCGGCCGCGTCGATCAGCGCCGAGCCGTAGCCGGGCTGCAGCGTCGTGACGTCGAACGGGGCGGCCGTGCCGCCGACCTGCAGGCCGGTGCCGAGCAGCTGGCCGCGCACCTTGTGCCACACGTCGGAGTCCTGCCAGCCGGTGGTGATCCAGTTGCGGCCGAGGTTGACGATGCCGCCGCCGACCCAGGGCGCGACGACGTCCTGCTCCATGCGCAGGTTCTTCTGCGCGACCGTCGGCGCGAAGTGGATCGCGTTGTTCCAGGCTTCCACCCGCTCCTCGGTCGTCGAGACCTGGAAGACCCAGGCGGTCGTGCCTTTCAGGTAGAGCGTGTTGTGGAAGAAATGCAGCGTGCCCTTGCGGAAGATCGGCTCGCCCCAGCCGGCGCCGGGCTGGCTGCCGAAATGGTCGCCGCCGTAGTGGACGACGCTGCCGCTGTCGCCGGTCTTGATGATCTGGTTGCCGTAGACCAGCGTGCTGCGGTAGGCGGGCGTGGCCATCGCGGTGAGGGGGAAGTCCTCGGCCTCGACCAGGTCGAGCGCGTGCGAGCCTTCCTCGAGGCGGTTGTAGCGCACGACGGTGCCGGCCGAGCGGTCCTTGATCGCGTTGCCGGGCGAGCCGTTGCGCAGCGGGGCGTAGATGTTGAACTCGATCGTCGTGCCGATGCTCTGGGTGTAGGTGGTGTGCTGGTGCACGTCGCCGACGATGCCGTGGCCGGCGAAGCGGTTGCCGGCGATGCGCAGGTTGCGCGTCACCGCGAAGTCGCCGTCATCGGTCGACTTGCTGAACACCGCCATCTGGCAGTCGGTGATCTCGTTGTCGAGGATCGAGATGTTCTGGCCGCGCTCGACCCAGATGCAGGCGCCGAAGGCGGCGTAGCGGCGCTGGGCGCCGGCGGCGTTCGTGAAGGTCTGGTCCGGATGGCCGCGGGTGATCTTCAGGCCGTCGATCTGGATCCAGCTCGGGAAGGCGGTCCAGCCCTGGGCCGGCGCGGCCTTGATCAGCACCAGCGAGCGGTCCTGGTGGATGTCGCGGGCATAGTCGCTGGTCGCGTAGATGTTGTGCAGCGCGGCCCGGGTGGTCGCGCCGCTGCCGTCGATCACCGGCCGCGAGCCGTCGGCCGCGCGCACGCCGCAGATGCGCACCGGCGCGCTGGCGGTGCCCCTGGCCGTGATGACGAACTTGCCCTTGTACGCGGTCGCCGCTGGAAAGATGCGCACCGTGTCGCCGGCCTTCAGGCTTTCCCAGGGCACCTGGTCGAGCGAGGCGAAGCGCTGGCCGGGACCGACGGTGTAGTCGCTGCCCAGTCCGCTGGGCTGGCAGGGCGACAGGTTCAGCGCGGTGGAGGCGACGGTGCGCGACGAGGTGGCCGTCGTCGTGGTGCCGGTCGTGGCGCTGGCCGTGGAGGGGCTCGCCAGGTAGGCGCCGCGGGTGCTCGTCTGGGCCAGGGCCGGCAGGACGGGCAGGGCGGCGATGACCAGCGCCATTCCGGCGTGTGCCGGAAATGAATGAAAACCGAATGCCCGGGTGGAATGAAACATGGAGACAACCTTTCGCGCCGGTAATGGGCGGGAATCCGGAACAAGATTCCTGAAAATGCAAAAGTCCGGATTCCCCTTGTTGAATGTCGGCATCTGGATGCGGGGATTCAGGACGGCCGTATTTCACGGAGCGAAAGGTAGGCGGGCGAAAAAGGCGGAACGTAAGAAAAAGGTCTGACTTGTAACGCGCCAGACGCACGGACGGCCTCCGGATCGTGACGTATCTGTCATTTCCGGATCATTTCGGGCCGGGGTCGGAGCGATCGTTCGTGAATCGGTTCACGGGATTTGCGCTCAGGTGGCGGTGGTCGCGAAAAGCGGTTCCGGGTCCCGCCGGGTTTTTCCTGTACGGGGCAGGGCGGGTCGGATTACAACTGGCCGGAAATACCCCCCAATTCCGGCGATCGGATTTTTCGTTTCAGGGTGTGCACCGGCCGCGATGCGCGGCCGGCAAGGCTCAGCGCAGCGCGAAGGCCCCGGGTTCGGGGGGGTGTCCGCGGTCCGGTCGCGGCACGACGCCGGCGGGGAAGCGGAACTGGTGGGTGGGGGGCGGCAGCACGGAGGCCGTGCTGTCCGGCAGCGCCAGCGCGCCGGCGGGCCGTCCGGTGCGCAGGTCGAAGGCCGGCGCCTGGCCCTCGAGCAGCCGCGATCCGGCCGCGCGCGTCAGGCGCACCCGCGCGCCGGGGCCGGAGGCGACCCAGCCGCGGCTGATCCAGTTCGTGCCCGCCAGCTCGATCGTGCCCGCCTCGTGACCCAGGCGCAGTTCGGTGCTGCCCAGGCTGGCGATCAGGTTGCCGCTGGCGCGCACCGTCTGGCGCTCGGTGGGCAGGTCGAACAGCGCCATGTACCAGACCTTCGACTGCTCGCCGCGGGCGATCACGGTGTTGTGGGCGAACTCCAGCGTGCCGCCGCGGAAGAAGCGCTCGTCGTTGTCGCCGCCCCAGTGGATCATCTTCACCGAGGCGCCGCCGGGCTGCTCGAAGTCGTTGATGAGCAGGTTGCCGATCACCCAGGCGCGGTCGTAGAGCGGGTCCTCGCGTACCGGGCGCACGCCGCCCTCGATCTCGACCAGGTCGAGCGCGCGCGCCGCCGCGGTGATGCGGTTGTAGCGCACCACCGTGCCGCTGGAGCGGTCCTTCAGCGAGGAGCCGCGCGCGCCCGGGACCAGCTGGCCGATGTCGTTGCCCTCGTAAAGCGCGCGCGCGGTCTGCACGTAGAGGTTGTGCTCCAGCCAGCTGCCGACGTTGCCGTTGTTCCAGATGCGGTTGTGGCGGATGAAGACGTTGCGGCTGGCCTCCTCGTCGGAGCGGCTGTTGACGAAGATGCCGTTGCCGTTGCCGGTGATCTCGCAGTTCTCGACCGTCAGGTCCTCGACGACGATGGCGTAGATCGCCGCGGCGCCGCCGACGTAGCTGGCGCCCTGGCCGTCCATGCCGGTGAAGCGCTTGTCCTTGTGCGCGCCGGTGAGCTTCAGGTTCTCGATGCGGATGTGGCGCGGCCGGCTGCCCCAGGCCTCGTCGCGCGACTTGTAGATGAAGATGAGGCCGTAGGGCTCGCTGTGCTGCTTGCTGAAGAAGCCGCTGGCGGCGGCGTCGCGGGCGGTGGTGGCGTTCTCGCCGCTGATGACCGGGCGGCGGCACTGCGCGTCGGTCACACCGTGGAGGACCACCGGCGCGTCGGCGCGGCCCTGCGCGCGCAGGCCGATCTTGGTGCGGTAGGGCTCGGCGCGATGGTGGATGTTGACCACGTCGCCGGCCTGCAGCGACAGCCAGGGCACGTCGTCGAGCTCGGTGAACTGCCGGCCCGGGCCGACGTGGTAGGTGCGGCCGCTGCCGGAGAGCGCGGTGCTGCAGCCGTCGGCGCTGGCCGGCTCGGACACCGGCGGCGGCCAGGGCCGGTCGTCGCGCGCCGGCGCGGTGCCGCTCGCGCCCGGGCTGGCCGGCGAGGCCACCGGGGGCGGCGCGCTGTCGAGGAAGCGGCCCGAATCGGGGCCGGGAATGCGCACCGACTGCGCCCGGGCCGGCATCAGGCCCGGCGCGAGCAGTGCGGCCAGCAGCGCCGCGAGCGTGGAAATTCGGCGGATCGGCATCGATCGTCTCCTGCAAGTCCCTGGGATCGGACCTGATCTTGCCGCAGTGCTGCGATAACATGGTCGGATCGACCTTTTTTGCACCCGACGGATGTCTCGGGGAGGGGACTGGATTTCATGAGGCTGATGCACATCGTCGACTCGCTCGAGTTCGGCGGACTCGAGCGGGTGGTCACCGATCTGGCGATCGAGCAGAAGCGCCGCGGCGACACGGTCTGTGTCTTCAGCCTGCTGGCCACCGAGGGGCTCAAGCCCGAGCTGGAGGCCGCCGGCGTCGAGGTGATCGTCGGCAACAAGCGCGACGGCCTCGATCTCGGGCTGATCCTGCGGCTGCGCCGCGCGATGGCCTGGCGCAACATCGATCTGGTGCATGCCCACAACTTCGTGCCCAACTACCACGCCGCCGCGGCGATCCGCACGATGCTCGGCGGCCCGGTGCAGGTCTGCAGCCTGCACGACATGGGCTTCCGGCTCGAGCGCGAGAAGCGGCTGCGTCAGTACTTCCTGTGGTCGCTCAAGCACACCCGCGGCGTGGCGATGGTGGGCTCGCAGGTGCATGGCCGCTACGTCGGCGACGGCCTGGTGCCGGCCGAGCGGGCCACCACGGTGCTCAACGGCATCCCGGTCGAGCGCTTCCGCTGGACGCTCGAGCGCCGCCGCATCGCCCGCGAGCGCCTGGGCGTGCCCGAGGACGCGCTGCTGATCGGCGCCGTCGGCCGCCAGGTGGCGCTGAAGAACCACCGGCTGCTGATCGCGCTGATGCCGGCGCTGCTGAAGCGGCACCCTTCGCTGCACCTGGCGCTGGTGGGCTCCGGCCCGCTGGAGGCCGAGCTGCGCGCCCAGGCCGAGGCCGCCGGCGTGGCCGCGCGGGTGATCTTCACCGGCCAGCGCAAGGACGTGGCCGACCTCACGCCGGGCTTCGACATCTTCGCGATGCCTTCGCTCACCGAGGGCCTGTCGATCGCGCTGCTCGAAGCCTGCGCGACCCGGCTGGCGATCGTCGCCACCGCGGTGGGCGGCAACCCCGAGATCGTGCGCGACGGCCAGACCGGCCTGCTGGTGCCGCCCGATCAGGGCGAGCCGCTGCAGGCGGCGCTGGAGCGGCTGCTGGCCGACGCCGCGCTGCGCGAGCGCCTGGGCCAGGCCGCCTGCGACTGGGTGGGCGAACACGCCTCGATCGGTGCGCTCTACCGCACCTGCAGCGAGTTCTATCAGCGCGCTCGGGGGCGGTGAGGCTCGGGCGGGTCGCAGGCTGCGACAATCGCGGCCCTCCTGCCCTTGCCCCCTCCGCCTGGACCGCCCATGTCATTCGCTTCCCTCGGCCTGAAGCCGCCCCTGTCGAGCGCGCTGCGCGAACTCGGTTTCACGCAGCCCACGCCGGTGCAGGCCGAGGCGATTCCCGCCGCGCTCTCGGGCGCGGATCTGCAGGTCTCGGCGCAGACCGGCTCGGGCAAGACGCTGGCCTTCGCGCTGCCGCTGCTGCAGGCCGATCTGGCCGCCACCCGTGCCTGGCCGCGCGCGCCGCACGGGCTGGTGCTGGTACCGACCCGCGAGCTGGCGATGCAGGCCGGCGAGCTGCTGCGCGATCTGGCGCGCCGGCTGCCGGATCCGCCGCGGGTGTCGGTGCTGTTCGGCGGCGTGTCGATCAATCCGCAGATGATGGGCCTGCGCGGCGGCACCGAGCTGGTGGTGGCCACGCCGGGCCGGCTGCTCGATCTGGTCGACCACAACGCGATCCGGCTCGACCATGTGCGCACGCTGGTGCTCGACGAGGCCGACCGGCTGCTCGACCTGGGCTTCGCCGACGAGCTGACCCGGGTGCTGGCGCTGCTGCCGGCGCGCCGGCAGAACCTGCTGTTCTCGGCGACCTTCCCGGCGTCGGTGCAGTCGCTGGCCGATGCGCTGCTGCGCGCTCCGGTGCGCATCGACATCGCGCCGGGGCCGGTCGCCGGCTCGGCCGGGGAGGGGGGCGAGGGCGCCTCGGCCCATCCCGACATCCAGGAGCGCGCGATCGCGCTCGACGCCGGCCGGCGCACCGGCGTGCTGCGCCAGCTGCTGAAGACGCACGGCTGGGACCGGGTGCTGGTCTTCGTCGCCACCCGCCATGCCACCGAGCTGGTGGCGCACAAGCTCGGCCGCGAGGGCGTGCCGGCGCATGCGCTGCACGGCGAGCTCAGCCAGGGCACCCGCACCGAGGTGCTCGCGGCCTTCCGCGCCGGGCGCATCCGCGTGCTGGTGGTGACCGACCTGGCCGCGCGCGGCATCGACATCCCGGCGCTGCCGGCGGTGGTCAACTACGACCTGCCACGCTCGACCGACGACTACACCCACCGCATCGGCCGCACCGGCCGCGCCGGGCTGAGCGGCACCGCGGTGAGCTTCGTCAGCGCCGCGACCGAGGCGCATTTCCGCCTGATCGAGAAGCGTCAGGGCCGGCGCGTGCCGCGCGAGCAGCTCGCCGGCTACGAGCCGACCGAGACGGCCACGCCCGACCAGTCCGCCGGCGGCATCAAGGGCCGGCGTCCGAGCAAGAAGGACAGGCTGAGGGCGGCGGCCGCCGCTGCGGCCGCGGGCTCGGTCCCGGCCGCGTCCGGCCCAGCGCCTGATCTGGATCAATCCCCGGGCACGGAACGTCGCATGCCGGGCAAAAAAGACGAGTGAATCGCTCGAAAAGAAGAGGTTGCGAACCATTCTCGTTTAGGATGTCCCCGTCGCATGTCCCGGATTCTCCGGCGCACATGCCCCGGATTCCGGAATGAGGACCGCACCATGACCCGCTCGCCCCTGCTGATGTCGCTGCGTGATCTGCCGCAGCGCGCCTCCGCCCGCATCGCCGCGATCGTCCCGCACGCGATGCCCGACGCGGTGGCGCAGCGCCTGGAGGAACTCGGCTTCGTGCCCGGCGAGACGATCCGCGTCGTCGCCCGCGGCCCCTTCGGCCGCGAGCCGATCGCGGTGCAGGTCGGCTTCACCCGCTTCGCGCTGCGCCGTGCCGAGGCCGAGCGGGTCATGATCGACAGCGCCTCGGTGAGCGGCGCATGAGCGCCGCCGGTCTGTCGGGCGCCGCGGACGCGGTGCGCCATCTCGCGCTGGTCGGCAATCCGAACTGCGGCAAGACCGCGCTGTTCAACCGCCTGACCGGCAGCCGCCAGAAGGTGGCCAACTACACCGGCGTGACCGTCGAACGCAAGGAGGGCCGCTTCGTCGCGCCCTCGGGGCGGCATTTCCGCATCCTCGACCTGCCCGGCACCTACAGCCTGCAGGCCAAGAGTCCGGACGAGGAGGTCACGCGCGCGGTCTGCCTGGGCGAGTTCGCCGGCGAGCCGCTGCCCGACGTGCTGGTGGCGGTGGTCTCGGCGACCAACCTGCGCCTGCACCTGCGCTTCGCGCTGGAGCTGCGCGCGCTGGGCCGGCCGATGGTGCTGGTGCTCAACATGATGGACGAGGCGCGCCGCCTGGGCATGCGCATCGACCGCGAGCGGCTGGCGCGCGAGTTCGGCGTGCCGGTGGTCGAGGCGGTGGCGGTCGAGAAGGACGGCGCACGGGCGCTGGTCGAGCTGCTCGATCAGGGCGTGCCGGCCGCGCCCGCGGTGGCTGCGCCGGCCGATCTGCATGCCGAGACGACCCGGCTGCTGGCCGAGGCGGTGGTCTTCGACGAGTCGGTCACGCACCGCGACGAGCGCATCGACGCGGTGCTGCTGCATCCGGTGGCCGGGCCGCTGATCCTGGCGGCGGTGCTGTTCCTGATGTTCCAGGCGGTGTTCTCCTGGGCCGCGCCGCTGATGGACGGCATCAAGGAGGGCATGGCCTGGCTGGCCGAGCAGGTCAACGCCGGGCTGCCGGAGGGGCCGCTGCGCGGACTGCTGGCCGACGGCGTGATCGCCGGCGCCGGCAGCGTGCTGGTCTTCCTGCCGCAGATCCTGATCCTGTTCCTGTTCATCCTCGCGCTCGAGGAGTCGGGCTACCTGCCGCGCGCGGCCTTCCTGCTCGACCGGCTGATGGTGGGCGCGGGCCTGTCGGGGCGCTCCTTCATTCCGCTGCTGTCGAGCTTCGCCTGCGCGGTGCCGGGCATCATGGCCACGCGCAGCATCCAGCACCCGCGCGACCGGCTGGTGACCATCCTGGTGGCGCCGCTGATGACCTGCTCGGCGCGGCTGCCGGTCTACGCGCTGCTGATCGGCGCCTTCGTGCCGGACCGTCCGGTCGCGGGGCTGTTCAACCTGCAGGGCATCGTGATGTTCGGGCTCTACCTGGCGGGCATCGTCAGCGCGGTGATCGTCGCGATGGTGATGAAGCGCCTGGGCCGGCGCGCCGGCGCGGGCGACCATCCGCTGCTGCTGGAGCTGCCGGCCTACCGGCTGCCGAACCTGCGCGACCTGGCGATCGGCCTGCTCGAGCGCGCGCGCATCTTCGTGCGCCGCGTGGGCACGGTGATCATGGCGCTGAGCGTGCTGCTGTGGGGCCTGGCGAGCTTTCCCGCGCCGCCCGAGGGCGCGACCCGCGCGGCGATCGAGTACAGCTTCGCCGGCATGCTCGGGCATGCGCTGGAGGTGGTGTTCGCGCCGATCGGCTTCAACTGGCAGATCTGCATCGCGCTGGTGCCGGGCATGGCTGCCCGCGAGGTCGCGGTGGGCGCGCTGGCCACCGTCTACGCGCTGTCGGACACCGGCGAGGGCGCCGCCGACCAGCTCGCCGGCCTGATCGGCGCGCAGTGGGGCCTGCCGACGGCGCTGTCGCTGCTGGCCTGGTACATCTTCGCGCCGCAGTGCATCTCGACGCTGGCGGTGATCCGCCGCGAGACCAACTCGGTGCGCACGATGTGGCTGTCGGCCGCCTACCTGACCGCGCTGGCCTACGGCTCGGCCTTCATCACCTTCCACGTCGCCCGGGCCCTGACATGACGCTCTACGCCGCCTTCGAGACCACCGTGATCGCCGCCGCCTGCGGCTGGGCGCTGTGGCATGTCGCCACGCGGGTGCTGAAGCTGAAGCTGCGGCGTGGCGCCGCGGCGGGCGCGGCAGTCGGTGGCGGCGCCGCCTGCGGGGGCTGCAGCGGCTGCGGCAGCAGCGCGGGCAGCGCCTGCGGCAGCGGCGCCGGGGCCCGGCCGGTCACGATCGACCGGGCCGGGGCTGCTGCGGATCAGCGCGGCAGCTGAGCCTTCAGCCAGGCGTAGGTGCGGCTCAGGCCTTCGGGCGTGGGCACGCGCTGCGTCCAGCCGATCTTCTTCAGGCCGTCGTTGCTGTAGCGGATCGGCGTGTACATCGACTTCACGACATAGGGCGTGAAGACGGCCGGCATCTGGCCCTTGGACTTCTTGTTGTAGGCCACCAGCTTGCCCGACACCCACAGGAAGGCGCTGAAGGGCAGCGTGACGACGCGCATCTTCTGCACGTTCTTCAGGTAGCCGTCGAGGTACTGGCGGCAGGTCGGGATCTGGTCGTCGACCACCGCGAAGGCGCTGCCGCTCGGGGCATGCACCGCGGCGCGGGCGACCGCGTCGGCGCAGTTCTCGACATAGGTCAGCGGCAGCAGCGCGCCGTTGCCCAGGCTGGCGAACAGGCCCATCGCCTTCAGGCCGACGCGCGGCGACAGCGCACCGCCCCCGGGGCCGTAGATCACGCCCGGGCGCAGGATCACCGTCTCGAAGCCGTGCTGCCTGGCGAAGTCCAGGAACATGTGCTCCTGGCGGGTCTTGGCGTAGCCGTAGGGGCCCTTGTCGACGCCGACCGGCTCGATCGGGGTGTCCTCGCCCAGCGTGTCGCCCGGCTTCATCGCGTCGGTCTTGTAGACCGCAAAGGAGCTGATCAGCACGATGCGCTTCGTGCCGACGCGCCCGCACGCCTCGAAGACATTGCGGCTGCCCATCACCGTGTTGGCGAACATGTCGGCCGCGGCGCCCTTCATGCCGGCGGCGGCATGGATGACGCAGTCCACGCCCTCGAGCATCGCGTCGAAGGAGCCGCGCGCGATCAGGTTGGCGCCCGCGGTCTCGAGGCGGGCCTGCGGGAATTCCTTCTGCAGCGACTCGATCAGGCCGGCCGGGGCGCGGCTGCGGAAGTGCAGCCGCAGGTCGTTCTGGCCCGCCATCAGCAGGCTGCGGGTGATCTGCTTGCCGAGGAAACCGCCGGCGCCGGTGAGGAGGATCTTCATGCGCGGGCCTCCGTGGCGGAGGTGGAGTTCTTCGGGTCGGCCATGCAGGCGTCCACGCCCTCGACGATCTGGTCGATGACGCGGCACACGCGCAGGATCTGCTCGGGCGGAATCGGATCCGCCCCCTTGCCCTCGACCGCGTCGTAGAAGCGGTCCAGCAGCACGCGCATGCACTGGAAGTAGTGGAACTCGTAGTTGCGGAAGCGCGTGATGTTGCGCCGGCCGTTGGCGGCGAGCTGCCTGGCCTGGGTCCATGCCATGAACTGGCGGCCCAGCGCGCTGGGCGCGGACCAGCGCGAGGCGCGGATCAGCGTGCGCGAGGTGTAGTCGAGCTCGACCGAGTCGGTGGTGCCGACCACCTTCAGCGTGTGCGGCACCGGACGGCCGTGGGCGCTGACGTTGCCGCTGACCGTGACGCCGCCGCTGCGCAGGATGAAGCGCAGCTCGTCGGGCATCGCGTCGACGATGGCCGAGCCGGTGGGGCCGCGGCGGCGGAAGGCCAGCACGCGGGTGTCGATCTCGTCGCCGAGGAAGGGCACCACCTTGGCCAGCACATGGTCGAGCACGTTGTGGAACAGCTTGCCCGGCAGCCGGTGCACCCAGTGGCCCGGGTCGGTCATCACCGCCAGGCCGTAGTCGCCCGACAGGTTGTAGCCGTAGTTGGTGTCGAGGTGGACGATCTCGCCCAGCTCGTTCTTCTTCAGCAGCTCCTCCAGCTCGAGGCCCGGGGTCTCGTAGTTGTAGAGGTAGTTGACGCCGGCCTTGCGGCCGGCCTCCCTGGCCAGCTTCAGGATCTCGAGCGCCTGCGCCGCGGTCAGCGCGAAGGGCTTCTCCATGAAGACATGGCAGCCCGCCGCGAAGGCCATCTTCGCCAGGAACAGGTGCGAATCCGGCGGCGTGGCGATGTGCACGACGTCCAGGCGCTCCTTGGCGAACATCTCGGCCGCATCGTCGTAGCGGCCCGGGATCTTCATGCGCACCGCCAGCTGCTCGGCCATCAGCGGCTCGCGGTCGCAGACCGCGACCACCTCGCCGCGGCCGATCGCGCGGATCTGTTCGACATGGCCGTCGGCGATCTTGCCGCAGCCGATGATTCCTACCCTCAACACATCTCGCTCCCGGAGAGAAACACGATTTTTCCTGCGGCTCGGCGGCTCAGCGGCTGGTGCGGCCCCAGCTTCCGGCGTAGCGGCCGGTGGCATAGCGCCAGGAGGCGACCAGGAAGGCCCAGTTCAGCGCGAACAGGAAGGCCGCCAGCTTGACCAGCGTCGGCAGCTTCGCGCCGCGGCTGCTCAGCTGCCAGCCCGCCCAGGCCGCCGCATAGGCCAGCGCCTGGCCGGCCGCGTAGAGGGCCCAGCCGGTCGAGCCGGGTCGCAGCGCCAGCGCCACCGAGGCGGCCAGCGCCAGCAGCAGCAGGTGCGGCGCGGTCCAGCGCAGCACCTTGTGCGAGACATAGGCGAAGGCGGTCGCCGCCGAGGTGCGCGTCAGGTACTGCGGATGGCGCACCAGCGCCTGGAAGTTGCCGATGCCGATGCGGATGCGGCGCTTGACTTCCTCGCCGATCTCCTCGGGCGTGTCTTCCTCGGCCCAGGCCTTGGGCTCGTAGACCAGCCGGTGGCCGCCGGCCGAGACGTTCATCGCGATGACGAAGTCGTCGCAGATGGTGTCCGGACGGATCGGCTGCCACAGCGCGCGGCGGATCGCGTAGATCGCGCCGTTGGCGCCCAGCAGCGCGCCGATGCGGGCCTCGAAGAACTTCAGGAACTGCTCGATGCGCCAGTACAGGCTGTCCTGGTTGTCGCCGCCGGCGTTGCCCAGCAGGCGCAGCTCGCCGGTCACGCCGCCGACCTTCGGGTCGTCGAAGCGCGAGACCAGCTTCTTGAGCGCGCCGCGCTCGAAGTAGGTGTTGGCGTCGGAGAAGACGACGATCGGCTCGGTGGTGCGCGAGACCAGGTCGTTGAGCACGCTGGCCTTGCCGCGGTTCTGCTCGAAGGGCAGCGCGACGATGCGCGCCTCGCCCTCGAAGCGGCCCATCAGCTCGGCGGTGCGGTCGCGGCTGCCGTCCGAGCCGATGTAGGCGCGCAGCCGGTCGGCGGGATAGTCGAGCGACAGCAGGTTCTCGATGCGCGAGACGATGTGGCGTTCCTCGTTGTAGGCCGAGATGACGATGGCCACCGGCGGCCAGTCCGGCTCGGTGCCGGCGGCCGAGCGCTGCATCTCCAGCCGGCGCTCGCTCTTGCGGAAGACGAAGGCGACGTCGCGCAGGCCCTGGCTGAGGGCGCCGACGACGAAGAGCGCGAGCGGATAGAGGGCGTAGGAGTAGACCACCGCCACGACCCCTCCGATCGCGACGATGGCCAGCAGCAGCTCGGCCACCGTTCAGTGCCCCGCGGGCATCGGGCGGTAGCCCGGGCGCGGGATGACGTGGTCGCGGTACTGGCCCGGTTCGCCGGGCAGGCCCTGCTCGGCGGCCTTGACGATGTTGTACATCTCGCGGGCGCTGACGTAGTGCAGCTTCCACTCCTTGCCGTCGTTGTACTTCGACTGCAGGTACTCGTAGCAGCGCTTCATCGGCTCGCCTAGCAGCGTGTCCATGTCGCGCTCCTGCGTGCCGTGGGTGTGGATCTTCACGAAGATCCATTCCGGCTTGCCTTCGACGTGGATGCCGGTCTCGACCCAGGCGTCGACGCGGTCGGGCGTGGGCGGGCAGCTCGTGCGGATGTCGGAGTTCTCGATGCGCGGGATGATGCCGAACTTGCGGTCGTTCCACTTGAAGCCCAGCGGGCCCTGGATCAGCATCAGGTCGCCCCAGGGCTTGCCGCCGACCTTCACCCGCACGCCGGTGTCATGCGACTTGCAGCGGTGCGGATCGTCCTTGGCGTAGTAGATCTTGTTGATCGTCGAGGTCTGGCACGGGTCCGGCGAGGCCGGGAAGGTGTAGTCGACGTAGCAGCCTTCCTCGCGCAGCACGATCAGCTCGTTGTTGACGCCGCAGCCCCAGCCCTTCGGGTGCGAGTTGTCCAGCGCCCAGTTGCCGTGGATGAAGGCCCAGCGCGGCTGCTTCGTCACCGGATCGACCGGCAGCGCGTCGTGGCGGTCGACCAGCAGCTGCGTGAAGCGGCGCAGCTTCTCGCGCAGGCCGGCCTCAGTGTCCTTGTCGTGGTGCAGGTGGATCTCGATCTCGCCGTAGCCCATGCGGCAGATCTCGACCAGCGGCTCGAGGTGCTCGGGACGGTATTCCTCTTCCGGGTAGAAGAAGCTGTGGATCGGGCCGCGGCCGTCGGCGTCGCGGAACTGGTCGCACAGCGCCGGATACTCCTGGCGCCAGCGCGCCACGCGGCGGCATTCGGTGGCGTAGTCCGGGCGCTTCCACATCGGCTCGTAGTGGTCGACGAAGCAGAACATCACATGCTTCGTCGTGCCGGGCGGCACGGGTGCGCGCCAGTCCTGCTTCATGTAGCTGAGAAGCCACTCCTGGATGTTGCGCTGGCGGATGAACAGCGCGACCGCCGCACACAGGGCCAGCAGCACGGCGAGGAGCACATAGACGACCGTCATCGGAACCTTGAAATGAAGATGAGAAGGCGGAAAAAGAATGTTCGCTGCGCGCAATCGGGGCGAACTCTAGCATTGCCGCCTGTCACTCCGACCCCAGCGCGCCTTAGCGTCAGCCGCCTCGGCCCATCTGGTGTGAAAAAACGAATGCCCGGACCGCGAGAATGCTCAGGACCATGAGCAGCAGCGTGCTCTTCACCCAGGTCACCTTGTGCAATTTTTCATATCTGGGCGATTCCTGATCGGTCATGCCGGGTGCGTTGCTGGCGCACCACCAGGCCGACACGCACAGCGCCAGCAGGAAATACAGCACCGGCTGGTAGGTGCGCGACAGGAACCAGGCGCAGACCAGGAAGCCCAGCAGCGAGTTGCGCAGCAGCACCACCATCTGTCGGTGCGGGCTGCGCGCCGGCAGCACCTCGATCGCGGTGCTCAGGCTCCGGTAGGTCAGCACGATCATGCCCAGCCACAGGAAGTAGCCGAGCAGGCCGAGCTCGGCGAAGCACAGCACGAAGGAGTTGTGCGCCGTCAGCGGGTTGTGGTCGAGGAAGTTGCCGTAGCCCACGCCCCAGAGCGGACGCCACTTCAGCAGCTCCAGGCCCACCGCCCAGGCCTCGATGCGCTCGCCGGCGGACTGCTCCTGCGACGAGAAGCCGCGCCCGCCCACCGCGCTGGCGCCCAGGAAGGCCACGCCGGCCAGGCCGCCGAGGATCGCGGTGCGGGTGGTGCCCAGCCAGTCGCGCACGATGAAGAACAGCAGCGAGGCCGTGCCCAGCAGCGCGCCGCGCGACTGGCTCAGCACGATCGCGTAAATCATCATCGCGCCGGGCGCGACCACCAGCAGCAGATTGCGCAGCCAGGCCCTCTGGCGCCACAGCACGAACAGCATCGGCAGGCTCATCACCAGCACCTGCGAGAAGTCGTTCGGGTCGCTCAGGAAGCCCTGGCCGCGCACCCGCCACAGGTACCAGCCGGTCTGGTCCTGCGCCGGGATCTCCGCGGCGGCCGAGGGCGGTGCCCGGCTCGGGTCCTCGTCCTCGTGCTGCGGCGCGGTCTGGCGCAGCACCAGCTGGTCGACGAACTGGCCGGTGTGATAGGCCTGGATGCCGAAGCCGGCGGCGAACAGCATCGACAGCACCACCGCGGCGCAGGTCAGCTTGAGCCGGCGCAGCGAGGTCACGTTCAGCGCCACCAGCACGAACAGCATCGACGAGGTGGTGAAGTCGTTCATCGCGGCGAAGGCGCCGCCGACCCAGCCGTTGAGCGCCAGCGACAGCCCCAGCATCGCCATGAAGGCGAACAGCAGCTTGAAGTCGATCGCGCGCGCGGCGACCTCCTTGCGCGCGATGGCGCGGGCGCCCGCCAGCACGAAGCCGAGGCTCCACAGCACCAGCATCGGCCGGTACTCGGCCACCTCCGGCACGAACAGCTCGATCGGGCGGAAGAAGCTCAGGAACACGTACACCAGAAAGACCGCGAAGCTCATCATCCGATCGTCGATTCGTGCAAAAGGCCCGATCCTAATGCGCGCCGGTGACGCTGGAGCATCAGGCCCCCCCCGCCGTGGTACGGAAGCGTCTTAATCTGGAATTACTGCGTACCGTTGTGTGTCGACGAAACATCGGTCCCGCCACGGGAATCGTCGGGCGCGGCGCTTAAGATCTCGGCCGCGTCCGCCGCCGTATTTCCACGATTTCCACGATTGACGATTCCTGCATGAACAAGCCTGCTGTCCAGCCGCCCCTGCGGCGCGTCCTCTATCACCACCGCACCCAGGGCAAGGCCGTCGAGGGCGTGCACATCCGCGGCATCACCGACGCGCTGCGCGCCGAGGGCGTGACCGTCGACATCATCTCGCTGCCCGGCGCCGACCCGTACGCCAGCCCGAAGGCGCTGAGCCCGACCAAGCAGGCGCGGCCGTGGATGAAGTGGGTCACCAGCCTGCCCGAGCCGCTGTTCGAGCTGGCCGAGCTGGGCTACAACGCGGTGGCCGGCTGGCGCATCCGCGAGTCGCTGAACGCGCACAAGGACGTGGATCTGATCTACGAGCGCTACTCGCTCTACATGTTCGTGGCGGTCATGATCGCGCGGGCCCGCAGGATCCCGGTGATCCTGGAGATCAACGACTCGACCACCGTCTACCGGGTGCGGCCGCTGTTCTTCCAGCGTCTGGCCACGATGATCGAGCGCTGGGTGTTCCGCAACGCCAACGGCCTGGTCTTCGTCTCGGGCGCCTTCCGCGACCATGTGTCGAAGGCGCACGGCGGCAAGATCGCGCCGACCATCGTCTCGCACAACGCGGCCAACATCGACAAGTTCAGCCCCACGCCCGAGCAGCGCGCCGCCGCGCGGGCCAAGTGGAAGCTCGACGGCAGCGTGGTCTGCGGCTACCTGGGCGCCTTCGTGCCCTGGCACGCGATCGACCAGTTCGTCTACAAGATCGCTGATCGGCTCAAGGCCAACCCGCAGCTCAAGTTGCTGCTGGTGGGCGACGGCGCCACCTTCCCGACGGTGCAGGAGTTCGTGCAGAAGAACGGCCTGCAGGACCAGGTGGTGATGACCGGGCGCGTCTCGCACGACGAGGTGCCGGGCCTGCTGGCGGCGATGGACATGGCGGTGCTGCCCAGCGCGGGCGACTACACCTCGCCGGTCAAGCTGTTCGAGTTCATGGCCTGCGGCATTCCGCCGGTGGCGCCCGACTTCGTGCCGATCCGCGAGGTGCTGAAGGAAGACGAGACCGGCTGGATGTTCAAGGCCGGCGACCTGGAGAGCGCGGTGCAGATGGTGCTGCGCCGCAGCCAGGACAGCGACAACCTGCGCCGCGTCGGCCAGGCCGCGCGCGCCTACATCGCCCGCGAGCGCCAGTGGCGCAACAACATCCTGCAGCTCGTCGACTTCCGCGAGCAGGTCAAGGGCCGCTGAGGGCGGGGGAGCGGGCATGAAGCTGCTGCTGTCCGACCTGCGCGCCAAGCAGGTGCTCTACGGCGAGGGCGGACCGCCCGTCTCGCTGATCAAGGTGGTGCTGGCCGACGGCACGCTGGCCAACGCGCTGTACCGGCTGCAGGCCTGGCTGGCGCGGCTCGGGCTGGCGCCGCTGGCGCTGATCCCTCATGTCGTCAACAAGTGGCTCAACGGCTGCGTCATCGGCGTGAAGGCGCAGTTCGGGCCGGGCTTCGTGCTGATCCACCCGGTGGGCGTGGTCATCAACTCCAGCGTGCGCGGCGGGCGCAACGTCTGGCTCGAGAGCAGCGTGGTGATCGGCGAGAACCGCGGCGGCTTCCCGAGGCTCGGCGACGACATCTTCGTCGGCTCCGGCGCCAAGATCATCGGCGCGGTCACGGTCGGCGACCGCGCGCGCGTCGGCGCCAACGCGGTGGTGCTGCACGACGTGCCGGCCGGCCACACCGCGCTGGGCATCCCGGCGCGCATGCGCGCACCGCGTGCCTAACGCACGGCTGACGAAGTTCCAGCTTCTGGATCAACGCATTCCCTAGTGCCGCGCAGCGTCGATGGCGCTAGTCTCGGACCTGTCGAGCGCAGGTTTTCACCCTCGTGGTCGGCGCATCAGAGCATTGACCTCCTGGCCCACATCAAGCCGGGAGGTCTTTTTTTTCGTCCCTCCCGGGCATACCCCGGCGGGTTGACCTGACGCAAGGACGGCCGGCGCGCGACGCGGTCAGATGGCGTCATGTTCAACCGAGGTCCGCTTCCTGCGGGCCGTCCACGCCAAGAGGGGACGACACCATGCATGCCCTGATCGACTTCTTCTCCACCGACTACGGCCTGCTCAGCGCGGTGGTCATCGCCATCACGCTCGGCATGGGCGCTTTCTACGTCAACTACTTCGTGAAGCACATCCGCCAGGACACCGAGGCGGCCGAGCGCGCCGCCAAGGCCGCCGGCGCGCACTGAGGTCGTGCCGAGGCCCGCGCCGCGGGCCCGGAACGCTCAGAACGGCGCGGGATCCTCGAAGTGCACCGGCTCCCCGCGGGCCGGATGCACGAAGGCCAGCCGGCAGGCGTGCAGCAGCAGCCGCGGCGCGGCCTCGCGCCAGGGCGGCGGCGCATAGAGCTCGTCGCCGAGGATCGGGTGGCCGATCGACAGCAGGTGCACCCGCAGCTGGTGCGAGCGCCCGGTGACCGGCTCGAGCGAGAGCCGGCTGGTGCCGGCGGCCCCGTCGCCGCTGCCACCGTTGTCGCCGCCGTCAAGCCGCCGCCAGCGCGTCAGCGACGGGCGGCCGCGCTCCGCGTCGATCATCTGGCGCGGCCGGTTCGGCCAGTCGCAGATCAGCGGCGCGTCGATCTCGCCGGCCTGCGCGTCCGGGCAGCCGGCCACCACCGCCTCGTAGCGCTTGTCGACCTGCCGGTCGGCGAAGAGCCGGCTGAGCCGGCGGTGCATCTCGGCGCCGCGCGCCATCAGCAGCAGGCCGGAGGTGGCCATGTCGAGCCGGTGCACGATCAGCGCGTCGGGCACGCGGCGCTGCACCCGCGCGGCGACGCAGTCGGCGTTCCCGGGCCCGCGCCCGGGCACCGACAGCAGGCCGGCGGGCTTGCGCACCACCAGCAGCGCCTCGTCGAGGTGGATCAGCGCGATCGGATCCGGATCGGAGTCTTCGGTCATGGCCGGCATTGTCGTCTGACGACGCTGACACCCTGTTGCGTGGAGCCGGCGGGCGGGGACGGCACAATCGGCGCCTTCCGAACGATTCCTCGCCTGCATGTCGCTGCTGACCTCGACGCTCCTGACCCCGACCCTTCCCGCGCCGCCCCAGGATCTGGCCGCGCTGATGGCCGAGCTGACCCGGCCGACCGTGCTGGTCGAGTTCGCGGTCCTGGCCGTGGTCATGCTCGCGAGCTGGCTGCTGGTGTGGCTGCTGCACGGGGCGCGGCGGGCAGCGGCCGAGCCGGACACCGGCCGCGGCTCGATCTGGTTCGGGGCGCACCTGGTCGACGGCGTGCTGTTTCCGCTGCTGATGCTGGCGCTGGCGCATGTGGCGCGGCGCGTGCTGATCGACCTGGGCCAGCCGGTGGCGCTGTGGCGCATCGCGATCCCGGTGCTGCTGTCGCTGGCGGTGATCCGGCTGAGCGTGCGCGTGCTCAGCGCCGCCTTTCCGGCCTCGAGGCTGATGCGGGTGGTCGAGCGCACCATCTCGTGGTTCGCCTGGCTGGGCATGGTGCTGTGGGTCACCGGGGTGCTGCCGGTGCTGCTCGACGAGCTCGACGACATCCGCTGGAAGGTCGGCAGCCATCCGATGTCGCTGCGCAACCTGATCGAGGGCGGGCTGTCGGCCGGCTTCGTGATGGTGGTGGTGCTGTGGATCTCGGCGGCGCTGGAGGCGCGGCTGCTGGCCGGCGCCAGCGGCGCGCAGCTGTCGCTGCGCAAGGTCGCGGCCAACGCGCTGCGCGCGATGATGCTCTTCGTCGGCCTGCTGCTGGCGCTGTCGGCGGTGGGCATCGACCTGACGGCGCTGTCGGTGCTGGGCGGCGCGCTCGGCGTGGGCATCGGCCTGGGCCTGCAGAAGCTGGCGGCCAACTATGTCAGCGGCTTCGTCATCCTGGCCGAGCGCTCGCTGCGCATCGGCGACATCGTCCGGGTGGCCGATTTCGAGGGCCAGATCACCGACATCACCACCCGCTACACGCTGATCCGCTCGCCCTCCGGCCGCGAGGCGATCGTGCCCAACGAGACGCTGCTGACGACGACGGTGCAGAACCTGTCGCTGGCCGACCGGCGCGTGCTGCTGAGCACCGTCGTCGGCGTCGACTACGACACCGATGTCGAGGCGCTGCGGGCGCGCCTGATCGAGACGGTGGCGGCGGTGCCGCGGGTGCTGGCCGATCCGGGCCCGGCGGTGCAGCTGACGGCCTTCGGCGCCGACGGCCTGGAGATGTCGATCTTCTTCTGGATCGGCGACCCGGAGAACGGCCAGGGCAACGTGCGCTCCGAGGTCAACCTCGCGGTGCTGGCGCAGCTGCGGCGCGAGGGCATCGGCATCCCGTTCCCGCAGCGGGTGGTGCATGTGCAGCCGGGCGCGGCCGTCACGGCGCCTGCAGCGGGATCCGCACGGTGAAGCGGCAGCCCTGGCCGGGCTGACTGTCGACCAGGATGCGCCCGCCGAGCACCTCGGTGCAGAAGTGGTGGCACAGGTGCAGGCCGATGCCGGTGCCGCCGCGGCCACGCCGGGTGGTGAAGAAGGGATCGAAGATGCGCGGCAGCAGCAGCGGATCGATGCCGCGGCCGTTGTCGGCGACCTCCAGCACCAGCATGTCCGGTGCGCCGTCCTGCCGCTCGATGCGGCTGTCGACGCGGATCTGGTCGTCCGGCTCCGGCGCGCGGTCCTCGAAGGCATGCATCAGCGCGTTGGCGATCAGGTTCTCGACCACCTGGCCGAGCGGGCCGGGATAGCTGTCGAGCGCGATGCCGGTCGCCGGCGCGATGCGCAGCACGATCGGGCCGGCGCGCTGGCGACGCTCCTCGGCCAGCCGCGGCGCGAGCAGCCGCTGCACGTCGCGCAGCAGTCCGTCGAGCTCGAAGTGGCGCCGCTCGACCGCGCCGCGGTCGGTGGCGAGCTGCTTGAACAGGCGGATGACCTGGCCGGCGCGCTCCAGCCCGTGCGTGATGATCTCCAGCCCGGTGCGCTGGTTGTCCAGCAGCCGCAGGACCGGCGCGGGCAGCGCCGTGCCCGTGCCGCTGTCGTTCAGGCTGCGGCGTAGCTCGTCGAGCCGGCGCGTCAGCGTCGAGGCGGTCATGCCGACGCTGCCCAGCGGGGTGTTGAGCTCGTGCGCGACGCCGGCCACCAGCAGCCCCAGCGAGGCCAGCTTCTCGGCGCGCACCAGCTCGTCGTGGAGATGGCGCAGCCGCTCGAGCGAGTCCTCGGCCTGGGCCTTGGCGGCGGCCAGCGCCTGGTGGTTGGCCTGCAGGTCGGCCAGCAGCCGCTCGCGCTCGCGCTCGGCCTGGCGCCGGCGCCGGGTCAGCGCCAGGGCCGCCAGCGCCGCCAGCAGCGCGCCGCCGCCGCACTGCCAGGCGCTGACCTCGCGCAGCGGCGCGACCGTGTCCTGCGGCACCTGGGCGACGAAATACCACGGGCGTGTCGCCAGCCGGCCCGGCCCCGGCTCGGTCGGCATGAAGTCCTGGTAGTACCACATGCCCTGCGCGCCCTCGCGCCGGCCGCGGCCGTGGTCGCGCATCTGCTGCCACAGCTCGGCGTCGGTCTGCTCGAGCGCCTGCGGCTCGCTGACGCTGACGGCGCGGCCCGCGCTGTCGTAGAGCCGCAGCGGCGCCAGGCCGGGCGCGTCGAGCCGGGCCAGGCGCGCCATCGTCGCCTGCAGGTCATGGGTGATGACGACCATGCCGCGCAGCCGCCCGCCGGCGTCGTAGATCGGCGAGGCCACGCGCAGCGCATGGCGCCCGGCCAGGTTCTCCAGCGGCGTGAAGCGCGCCTCGGCCGGCAGCAGGTCGTCGAAGTGCGCCAGCCAGGGCATCTGCGCCGGACGCCGCAGCGAGGAGGGCGCGGCCAGCAGCGCCAGGCCGTCGACATGCTCGGCACGCACCCGCTCGCGGCCGGTCTCGTCGATCCAGGCGATCTCGGCGTGGCGCGGGAAGGCGCGGGTGTAGGTCAGCAGCGCGATGCCCATCGCCGAGGTGTCGCCGCCGGCCGCGGCGCTGCCGATCGCGGTCGACTGGCCGAGCACCAGCGCCGAGCGCGAGAGCTCGGCCAGCTCCGCGGCCGTCAGCGCGACGCCCTGCTCGAGCAGGGTGCGGGCCTGGCCGCGCAGCGGCGCCAGCCGCAGGTCGAGCAGCCGCAGGTAGCTCAGCGCCGCGATCAGGCCGATGACCAGCAGCCACGGCAGCATCCTCAGCCCGAGGATGCGCAGCTCGTCGCGCCGGCCGCTCACTGCGGCAGGTGGCCCTGGCTGCGCAGCCAGCCCGGCAGCTCCGACACCGGCATCGGCCGACCGATCAGCATGCCCTGCGCGGCCTGGCAGCCGCTGCGCGTCAGCCAGCGGCGCTGCGCGTCGGTCTCGACGCCCTCGGCCAGCGACTTCAGCCCGAGCTGGCGCGACAGCGACACGATCATGTTCGGCAGCGTCTCCTCGTCCGGGCGCTGGCCGATCTCGTCGAGAAAGGCGCGGTCGATCTTGATCCAGTCGAGGTCGAAGCCGCGCAGCCGCGCCAGCGACGAGAAGCCGGTGCCGAAGTCGTCGAGCGCGATCTCGAAGCCGAGCTGGCGCAGCCGGTCGAGCTGCACCGTCGCGCCGTCGGGGTCGACCATCATCGCGCTCTCGGTGACCTCCAGCTCGATGGCGTCGGCCGGCACGCCGGCGGCGCTGCAGCGCGCGGCGATGTCCTGCGCCAGCGCCGGGTCGGCGAGCTGCTGCGCCGACAGGTTGACCGCGATGCGCAGGTGGCCCAGGCCCAGCGTGTCGAGCACCCGCCAGGCATGGCAGGACTGCTGCAGCACCTGGTGGAACAGCGCCGAGATGTGGCCGGAGGCCTCGGCCAGCGCGATGAAGGTCAGCGGCGGTACCTCGCGGCCGCGCCGGTCGGTCCAGCGCGCCAGCGCCTCGAAGCCCTTCAGGCTGCCGTCGTGCAGCCAGACCTGGGGCTGCAGCGCGATGCGGATCTCGCCGGCGCGCAGCGCCTCGTGCAGCGCCTGGCCGAGGCGGTAGTTGTCGCGCGCCTGCGCCTCCATGCCGGGCTGGTAGGCGACCTGCTGGCCCCAGCCGTGGCGCTTGGCATCGTTGAGCAGGTAGCGCGCGGTCGCCAGCGTCTCCTCGGGCGGGCCCTGGACCAGCGACAGGTCGACCTGCGCGCCGGTCAGGTGCAGCACCGCGGAGAAATGGCCGTCGCTGACGGTGATGCCCTCGGTGCGGTCGCGGTAGAGCTGGTGCACCAGCTGGTCGTGCGGGCCCAGCAGCGCGAAGGTGTCGTTGTCGACCCGCGCCACCATCACGTCCGGGCCGGCCTCCTCGCGCAGCCGCTCGGCCAGCGCCTGCAGCAGCCGGTTGGCGGTCTCGAAGCCGAGCATCAGGTTCAGGTTCGAGAACTGGTCGACGTCCTCGAACTGCAGCACCATCGTCGAGAGCCGGTCGCCGGCGGCGTGCATGCGCCGCAGCAGGCCGTTGCGGTTGGGCAGGCCGGTCAGCGGATCCTGGTAGGCGATGCGGTCGAGCTGCGCGATCAGGTCCAGGCGGTGCATCTGCGCGCCGACATTCGCTGCCAGCAGCCGCACCATCTCGCGCTCGGCCGCATCGGGCACGCGCGGGCGCGGCACCCACAGCGCGAACAGCGTCTGGTGCGCGGCGTCGGCGCCGCTGCGCAGCGCCTGCCGCGGCATCGGGCCCGGATGCAGCCCCAGCAGCAGCTCGGGGCGCTCGGTCTCGTCCGGCGGCTCGGTCTGCGCGCCGCCGAGCGCGCGCTCGATGCGCGCGGCCAGCGCCGCCAGCGCGTCGTCGTCCGGCGCCGGGTCGACCACCAGCGGCAGGCCCTGCAGCTCGGCCTGCGCACCGGCCGCGCCGATGACCAGCGGACCGGTGGTGTGCGGCGGCCACATCGCCACCATCCCGGCCGGCTCGGTCTCGAGCAGCGCGGCGACATCGTCGAGCAGCTGGCGCGCCAGCCCGGTCAGGTCCTGGCCGTGGCTGGCCCGGTCGACCGCCGCGAGCAGCCGCTCGAAGCGGCGCCGGCCCTGCTGCTCGCGCAGGATCGACTGGTGGCTGCGCAGGTTGGCGCTGAGCAGCGCCTCGAGCCGCTCGCTGCCGAGCTCGGTCTTGTGCCAGTACTCGTCGACGTCGAGGTCGCGCATGACGTCGTGCATCGGCGCCATGCCCGGCTGGCCGGTCAGCAGCACGATGCGGATCTCGCGCCGGCCCAGCGTGCCGCGCAGGTGGCGCACCAGGCGCAGGCCGGCCTCGTCGTCCTCCATCACCACGTCGAGCAGGATGACCGCGATGTCGGGATGGCGCTCGATCAGCGCCAGCGCCTCGGCCGCGCTGCCGGCCTGCAGCAGCTCGACCTCGCGACCCTGGAAGCGGTAGCCGTCGAGCGCGAACGCGATCGAGCGGCGGAAGACCGGATCGTCATCGACGGCGAGGATCCGGGGCGGCGGATCGGGCGTGACAGAAGGGACGGACAGGTTCAAGGACAGCTCCGGAAGCTCCGGCGGCAGGGCCGGATCCGGCCGCGGACATGCGTGCAGCGGCCCGACAAGGGCCGCCGATGCCCGGGCAGTCTGGCGCAGCGTGACGAAGTTGGCAATTGCTCAAGACCGCCAGGGGGGCTCCGATATCGCAACCAACTGTTCATGCCGGATCTGCCGGTTCTTTCGAACTGCCTGCCTGCGCAGGCCTGCCGACCATGCTGAATTCCTCCCTGTCCCGGGTCGCGTCCCGGTCCGCGCGCCGGGTGGCCGGCTTCACGCTGATCGAGGCGATGTTGGTGCTGGGCCTGCTCGGGCTGCTGCTGGCGATGGGGCTGCCGATGTGGAAGAGCCACCGAGACCGCGCGCTGCAGCGCCAGGCCGCGCAGGAGATCTCGGCGATGTCGGCGGTCATCACGCAGTACCGGCTCGACAACCAGGGCGCGCCCGCCTCCCTGGCGGACGTCGGCATGGCCGGCCGGCTCGATCCGTGGAAACGTGCGTACGTCTATTACAACCTCGAAACCGGCAAGACCAGCCAGGCGCGCAAGAACCGCTCGCTCACGCCGATCAACAGCGACTTCGACCTCTACAGCCTCGGCCCGGACGGCGACAGCCAGCGGCCGCTGACGGCCACGGTCTCGCAGGACGACGTGATCCGCGCCAACAACGGCCGCTTCATCGGCATCGCGGCCGACTTCGCCGACTGAGCGGGCCGGGCGGACACGAGCGATGCCGAGGCTCTCCTGGCCCTCCTGGGCGCCGCGCAGCATGCCGCGCCTGCCGCTGACCGGCGCGCTGCTCGCCAGCGGCCTGGGGCGGCGCATCCTGCTGCTGTTCCTGCTGGCGTCGGGCCTGCCGCTGCTGCTGCTGGGCCTGGGCAGCGCGCAGATGGTCGAGACGCTGGCGGCGGTGGCCGGGCGGCGCGAGCAGGCCCGCGTGCTGCAGCTCGCGGCGCTGCAGGTGCACGAGCGGCTGCTGCTGGCACGCGACCTGATGCGCGACTGGCCGGAGCCCGACCTGGCCCGGCCGGGCCAGGCGCCGGCGCTGCCCGGGCTGGGGCGCGGCTTCGTGCGTGCGCTCCATCTGGACGCGCAGGGGCGCGTCGACGCCGGCGACGCGGCCACGCGCGAGCTGCTCGACGGCATGACGGCCCAGCGCGCCGGCACGCTGCAGGTTCGCGAGCGCAACGGCCGCGCGCTGGTGCTGATGAGCATGGCCTCGCCGCAGGGCGGACGCTGGCTGGCCGAGCTCTCGCCGAGCTACCTGTGGCAGCCGATGCTGGAGTCGGCGCCGGAGGCGCTGTGGTGCGTGCAGGACGTGCAGGGCGTGCGGCTGCACTGCCCGGCCGCGCCGTCGGGGCAGGGCGATGCGGACGCCGCGGACGGTGCCGCGGTCCGCAGGCAGCTGCACACCTCGTGGAGCCTGTTCCTCGACGGCGATTTCGCCGCTCCCGGGCCGGGCGACTGGCGCTTCGACCTGGTGGCGCCGCCGCCGCCCTTCGAGCTGGCCGGCATGACCATGGTGCGGCTGCTGTCGGGCGCGGTCGGCAGCACGCTGATCCTGGTGGCGCTGCTGAGCGTCAGCCTGGTGCGGCGCACGCTCGGGCCGCTGCAGCAGCTGCGCGCCGGCGTCGACCGGCTCGAGCGGCGCGAGGGCGGGGCGCGTGTCGACCTGCGCGGCCGCGACGAGTTCGGCGAGCTCGGCCAGGCCTTCAACCGCATGGCCGCGCGCATCGACGCGCAGTTCGACTCGCTGCAGCTGCTGGCCTCGATCGACCGCGACATCGTCGCGCGCCGCGAGGTCGACGAGCTCTTCCGCCGGGTGCTGGTGCAGGCGCTGCTGCCGCTGGAATGCCGGGTGATGGCGCTGGCCAGCGTCGAGCCGGGCCGCGTGCCGCGGCTGCTGCTGCAGTGGAACGACCGGCGCCATCTGCACAAGGTGCGCCGCAGCCTGCGGGTCCTGACCCCGGTCGAGCATCAGGCGCTGCTGGCGGTCGACCAGGATGGCGACTGGGCCGGCGCGGCCTGGGCGCGTGCGCTCGGCGAGGGGCTGAAGGTGCTGCCGCTGCGCTGGCAGGCGCGCACGCTGGGCGTGCTGCTGATCGGCTGGGAGCGCGCGCCGGCGCCGGAGCGGCTCGGCCATGCGGCCGAGCTGCGCGACCGGCTGGCGGTGGCGCTGGCGGCGCACCAGCGCGAGCGCGAGCTGACCTGGCAGGCCTGCCACGACGACCTGACCGGCCTGCTTGTATGTTTCAGACCAGACCAGCGCGGTAGAGTCTGAACGCCGTTGAGGCGGCCAGACCGGACCGTGCAGCCTGGTGGCGGCTTGGGCCTTG
>NZ_JABSNM010000002.1 GCF_013294065.1 Sphaerotilus uruguayifluvii | reverse complement strand
CCGTCGTCGGCTTGGTGCGCCGGCGCACTCCCCTCAGCAGCGGCTCGATCTCCGCAAACCGCTCTCGGCTGATGTCACTCGCGTAGGCTTTTCTCTTCGGCATCCCCGCATTTTCAGGGCAGTCGGGATCGTGAACACGCTCTGAAGCGGCCACCCTTTTGCATGCCAAGCTGCAACACATCCCTTGCCGCGACGCTTCATCCAGCCGCTGGATCCTGACGCCCGATCCACGCCCGCCAGCCCCCGTACGCCGTGATGTCGGTCGCGCCCGCCAGCGCGCCTTCCTCGCAGATGAAGCCCGGCACCACGCTGCCATCCGCCAGCCGGGTCTTGCCAATCCCGAGCGGCGCGGGAATCGCAGCGACGAAGCTGCCGAACTCGCGCGCTGGCAGTTCCCACACCTCGACCTCGATCGCGCGGCCCAGCGGATCGCCCGGGGCGTGGACGAGCGCCGGCCGCAGCAGGCGCTGGCCGGCAGGCGTGACGATGGGCGGCAGCGCGTACAGGCGGTGATCCGGCGTGGTGGTGGTGCGGGTGACCAGGCGCGCGCCGCGGCTGGTGAGCTGGCCGTTGAGCGGCTGGCCTTCGAGGTGGGCGCCGCAGACGGCCACGCGCAGCTGGCCCGAGGGCACGGCCGGTGCCACCGCCTGCGCGGCCGGCAGCGGCTGGCCGGTGGCGCCCAGCGTGGCGGCGCGCCCCTGCAGCGCGGCCTGCCAGCGGCGGGCCAGATGCAGCAGCGGCACGTCCTGGTGGGCCGGCGCGCACAGCGTCACGCCGTGCGGCATCGGCGCGCTGGCTCCAGGCCGCGTGACGAAGCCGACCGGCACCGCCACCGCGGCCCAGTCCAGCAGGTTCATGAAGTTGGTGTACAGGCCCAGCTCGCTGTTGCGCGCGATGGGCTCGGCCAGCATGGCCTCGATCGTCGGGTGGGTGGGCGCGGTGGGCGTCAGCAGCGCGTCGACCTGACGCCAGATCTGCGCGGCCTGGCGCTGCAGCGCCTTCAGCCGGTACTGCGCGGCGAAGGCATCGGCGGCCAGCGGCCGGGCGCCGCCCAGCGTGATCTCGCGCGTGACGGGGAAGACGGCGTCCGGCTGCGCGTCGATGAAGCCGCGGATCGCCTGGTAGCGCTCGGCCACCCAGGGGCCGCCGTAGAGCAGGCGGGCGGTCTCCAGCAGCGGCGCGATGTCGAGCTCGACGAGCTTGGCGCCCAGGCCGCGCGCATGCACGACTGCATCAGCCCAGGCCTGGGCGTCGACCGCGCTGCCGCAGAAGTCGAGCTGGTCGGCGCGCGGCACGCCGATGCGCGGCGCGGCCAGGGCGCCGAGGTCGACGCCATGCGGCTCGGCCGGACGGGCATAGGCGTCCTCGGCGTCGAAGGCGGCGGCCACGGCGAACACGCGGTGGGCATCGTCGGCCGTCAGCGCGAAGATCGAGACCGTGTCCAGAGTGCGGCAGGCCGGCACCACGCCGCGCGCGCTCAGCAGGCCCAGGCTGGGCTTCAGGCCGACAAGGTGGTTGAAGAAGGCCGGCACGCGGCCGGAGCCGGCCGTGTCGGTGCCCAGCGAGAAGGCGACCTGGCCGAGCGCGACCGACACCGCCGAGCCCGAGCTGCTGCCGCCCGAGACGAAGGCCGGGTCATGCGCGTTGCGGCAGGCGCCGAAGGGCGAGCGGGTGCCGTTCAGGCCGGTGGCGAACTGGTCGAGGTTGGTCTTGCCGATCGGGATGGCACCAGCCTCGACCAGGCGCTGCACGACGAAGGCGGAAGTCTCGGGCGTGTACGCATAGGCCGGGCAGCCGGCGGTGGTGGGCACGCCGGCCAGGTCGATGTTGTCCTTGATGGCGAACGGGATGCCGTAGAGCGGCTTGCCGGCGGGACCGGCGGCCATCAGCGCGCGGGCCTCGGCGCGCAGCGTGTCGGCGTCGCGCACGCTGATCCAGGCGTGGTGCGGGTCGTCGCCGATGCGGCGCAGCGCCTCGACGACCACGTCCTCGGGCGTGGTGCGGCCGTCCTGCAGCGCCTGGCCCAGGCTCAGCAGGTCGAAGGACAGGGTGGAGAGACAGGGATCGGTCGGGCTCATGGCGGTGGCGGGCTCGTGGTTCATTGCAGGATGGCGACGGTCTGGCCGGCCTGCACCGCGCCGCCGACCTGGCAGCCCAGGCGCAGCACGGTGCCGGCGCGCGGCGCGGTGATCGGGAATTCCATCTTCATCGACTCGACCACCAGCAGCGTCTGGCCGGCCTCCACCGTGTCGCCCTCGGCCACCAGCCGCTGCCAGACGCTGCCCTGCACCGCGCTGGCCACCGCCTGGGCGCCGTCGGGCAGCTCGTCCTCGGGCGGCGGCGCGGCGGCGGCGCTGTCTTCGGCCAGGTATTCGGCCTGGCCGGCGGCGTGCCAGCGCTCGCGCTCGGCCTCGAAGGCGGCCTGCTGGCGGGTCTTGAAGGCGGCGATGCTGTCGGCCTCGCGGGCCAGGAAGGCGCGGTAGTCCTTCAGGCGGAAGGTGGTCTCCTCGATGCGCAGGCGGGTGCGGCCCAGCGGGAAGTCCTGGCGCAGGCGCATCAGCTCGTCCTCGCTGACCGGGTGGAACTGCAGCTGGTCGAAGAAGCGCAGCAGCCAGGGCTGGGCGAACTCGGGCGCCGCGCCCTCTCCGTGGCGCCAGCGGTTCCACATCTGCACCGTGCGGCCGACGAACTGGTAGCCGCCCGGGCCCTCCATGCCGTAGACGCAGAGGTAGGCGCCGCCGATGCCCACCGCGTTCTCCGGCGTCCAGGTGCGCGCCGGGTTGTACTTGGTGGTGACCAGGCGCTGGCGCGGGTCCAGCGGCGTGGCCACCGGCGCGCCGAGATAGACATCGCCCAGGCCCATCACCAGGTAGCGGGTGTCGAAGAACATGCGCTGCACCGCGTCCACGCTGTCGAGGTCGTTGATGCGGCGGATGAACTCGATGTTGCTCGGGCACCAGGGCGCGTCCGGCCGCACCGACTGCATGTACTTCTCGATCGCCAGCCGGGTCTGGCTGTCGTTCCAGGCCAGCGGCAGGTGAACGATCCGGCTGGGCACGGCCATGTCGTCGACGGCGGGCAGGCGCGCCTCCTCGTCCTGCAGCAGGGCCAGCAGCGCGTCGCGGCTCAGGCGCGCGGGGTCGAAGTGCAGCTGCAGCGAGCGGATGCCGGGCGTCAGGTCGATCAGGCCGGGCAGGGTGCCGGCGGCCTGGCGGGCCTGCAGCGCCTGCATCAGCACGTGCACGCGCAGGCGCAGCTCGATGTCCAGCACCAGCGGGCCGAACTCGACCAGCAGGTAGCGGTCGCCGGCCTGGCGGATGACCATGGCCGGCACGTCGTCGCGCGCCGGGTCGTTCAGCAGCACCGGGCTGGGGCAGGCCCGGGCGTCGTCCTGAGGCGCCGCCGGCAGGCAGGGCGCGTCGGGCCGCGGCCCGGTCTCGGGCTCGGCCAGCCAGGCCAGTGCGGCCTCCTGCTGCGCGCTGCGCGCCTCGGCCTGCGCCAGGCTCAGGCGGTGGAAGCGAACCGTGTCGCCCGGGCGCAGCTGGCCCAGCTTCCACAGCTCGGCGTCGACGACCACGCCCGGGCAGACGAAGCCACCCAGGCTGGGGCCGTCGGGGCCGAGAATGACCGGCATGTCGCCGGTGAAGTCGATGGCGCCGACCGCGTAGGCGTTGTCGTGGATGTTGGACGGATGCAGGCCGGCCTCGCCGCCGTCGTGGCGCGCCCACTGCGGCTTGGGGCCGATCAGGCGCACCCCCGTGCGGCTGGAGTTGTAGTGCACCTGCCAGTCGGTGCCGAAGACCATCGCCACGTCCTCGGGCGTGAAGAAGTCCGGCGCGCCGTGCGGCCCGTACAGCACGCCGATGTCCCAGTGGTGGCCGATGGCCGGACGCAGCGCGGGCGGCGCGGCGCGGCCGGCCCGGCCCTGGGCCCGCGCGGCGGCGGGCTCCAGCAGATGCACCATGTCGCCGACCCGCAGCGCGCGGCCGGCATGGCCGCCGAACTGGCCGAGCGTGAAGGTGCTGCGGCTGCCCAGATAACGCGGCACGTCGATGCCCCCGCTGACCGCGATGGCCAGCCGGCAGCCGGTGTCCGACAGCCGGCCCACCGCCAGCACGCCGCCGGCCGGAACCGCCAGCGCCTGCCACATCGGCACGGCCGCGCCGTCGAGCGTGACGGTTGCCGGCGCGCCGGTGACGGCCACCACCGCTGCGGTGTGGAAGCGCAGCGTGGGGCCGGCCATCGTGCATTCCAGCGCCGCCGCGTCGGCCGCATTGCCCACCAGCGCGTTGGCCACGCGGTGGGCCCAGGCGTCCATCGGGCCCGAGGGCGGCACGCCCACGTCCCAGTGGCCGGTGCGCGCAGGCCAGTCCTGCACGGTGGTCTGCACGCCGCCGTCCAGCACCTCGAAGGCCTGCGGCCGGTGGCTGAGCGTCGACAGCCAGCGCGTGGTCTGGCGGCCCGCGGCGAACACCGGGTCGGCGACGAGCTGGCGCAGATAGGCCAGATTGGTCTCCAGGCCGGCCAGCCGGGTGTCGGCCAGGGCCTGGCGCAGGCGCTCCAGCGCCTCGTCGCGCGTCGGCGCGGTGACGATGAGCTTGGCCAGCATCGGGTCGTAATGGGCGCTGACCTCGGTGCCGCGCTCGACCCAGCTGTCGATGCGCAGCGCGGCGCCGGGGCCGGCCTGGGCGCCCTCGGGCCAGCGCAGCTCGGTCAGCACGCCGGTGGCGGGCTGGAACTGGCGCGCCGGATCCTCCGCATACAGGCGCACCTGGATGGCCGCGCCCTGCGGCCGCGGCTGCAGCGTGGCCAGCGGCGGCAGGTCGCCGGCGGCCAGGCGCACCATCCACTCGACCAGATCGACGCCGCAGACCTGCTCGGTCACGCCGTGCTCGACCTGCAGCCGGGTGTTGACCTCCAGGAACCAGAACTCGCCGCTGTCGGTGTCCAGCACGAACTCCACCGTGCCGGCGTTGCGGTAGTTGACCTGGCGCGCCAGGCGCACGGCCGTCTCGCGCAGGGCCAGGCGCTGAGCGTCACTGAGGCCGGGGGCGGGCGTCTCCTCGACCACCTTCTGGTTGCGGCGCTGGGCCGAGCAGTCGCGCTCGCCCAGCGCGATCACGCCGCCGCGTCCGTCGCCGAAGATCTGCACCTCGACATGGCGGGCCTGCTCGACGAACTTCTCCAGGAACAGCCCCGCATCCTTGAAGTTGGCCTGGGCCAGGCGCTGCACCGCGCCGAAGGCCTCGGCCAGCTCGCCCGCGTTGCGCACCAGGCGCATGCCGATGCCGCCGCCGCCGGCCGTGCTCTTGAGCATCACCGGATAGCCGATGCGCGCGGCTTCGGCCGTGGCCTGCGCCAGATCGGCCAGCAGGCCCGAGCCCGGCAGCAGCGGCACGTCGCAGGCCTCGGCCAGCGCGCGGGCGCTGTGCTTGAGGCCGAAGGCGCGCATCTGCTCGGGCGTCGGGCCGATGAAGGCGATGCCCGCGTCCTCGCAGGCCTGGGCGAAGCCCGGGTTCTCCGACAGGAAGCCGTAGCCGGGGTGGATGGCCTGGGCGCCGCTGCGGCGGGCGATGTCCAGCAGCCGGTCCTGGCGCAGATAGCTGTCGGCGGCCAGCGCGGGGCCGATGCAGTGGGCCTCGTCGGCCTCGCGCACATGCAGCGAGGCGGCATCGACCTCGGAATGCACGGCCACGCTGGCGATGCCCAGGCGCCGCAGCGTGCGGATGATGCGGCAGGCAATGGCGCCGCGGTTGGCGATCAGGACCTTGGTGAACATGGACTTCAGGCTCCGTCCCAGACCAGGAACTCGACCGGCGTGGGGTCGTAGGCGTTGCAGGGGTTGTTCAGCTGCGGGCAGTTCGACACCAGCATCCAGACGTCGCGCTCGGCGCGCAGCTCGACGTACTTGCCGGGTGCGGAGACACCGTCGGCGAAGGTCAGCCCGCCCTCGGGCGTGACCGGCACGTTCATGAAGAAGTTGATGTTGGGCACCAGATCGCGCTTGCCCAGACCGACGTCGGCCTGCGCCAGCGCGAGCAGGTAGTTGTCGCGGCAGCTGTGCATGAACTTCTTCTGCAGCGCGTAGCGCACGGTGTTGCTCTCGGCGGCACAGGCGCCGCCCAGCGTGTCGTGGCGGCCGCAGGTGTCGGCGACGATCGTGAGCAGCGGCTGTCCGGTCTGGCTCATCAGCACCGAGCCGGTGCTCAGGTAGAGGCTGCCCTGGGCCAGCAGGGTCTCGGTGGCGCTGTAGTGCTCGGCCGGGTCGTGGCGGTCGTAGAAGATCACGTCGACGGCCTGGTTGCCCATCAGGTCGACGATGCGCAGGATCTGGCCGGCGCGGATCTCGGTCAGCCAGGGCTCGCCCGCGGCCTGGCGGTGGCGCCGGACGGCCCGGGCCGGGTCGAGGCGGCTCTCGACGAGGGCGGCAGGCGAGGGGGGAATGGCGGTCAGGTCGGTCATGGCGGTCATGTCGGTCTCCGGGCCGGGATCAGCACAGCGCGAACACGTCGCTGTTGTGGTGGGCCCGGGCGCATTCCGGGCGGAAGGTGCGGCAGAGGTCGTCGGCCGGTGCCGGCCCGCGGCGCCAGGCGGCGATGCCGACCTTGGCCGGCGCGTAGTCGGGGCGCGGGTCCAGCGGATGCGGCGCGGTGCTGATGGCGACGATGACGTCCATGTCCAGGCGCAGCTCGACCATCGCGCCGGCCGGGCCGTGGTCGGCGTGGAACCGGAAGCGGCCGGCCGCGTCGACGCTGACCTTGCTGAACAGGTTGACCGGCGTGATCAGGTCGCGCGCGCCCAGGCCGTGCTTGCCGATCTCGATCAGCAGGCCGTCCTGGCCGCTGCGGTGCATCGCGTTGCGCGCCGTCTCGTAGCGCCGCTCGCCGTACTTCGTCGCCATGCGACGGCTGTCGAGCAGCAGACCGAAGGGATCGTGCCAGCCGAGCGTGTCTTCGGTGAACGAGGCCATCGCGCGGCCCATGTCGCTCATCAGCACATGGCCGCGGCGGTAGTGCGCGGTGTGCTGGGCCTTCAGGCTGTCGGGCGCGTTGTAGCGCTCCAGCCGGTCGTGCGCGGCGTAGAGCAGCACCGAGCAGTTGGCGCCCGCATCGAGCGCGACGAAGCGCAGCGCCATGCCGCGGCTCAGTCGCCAGCTCCAGTGGCCGCCGCCGGGCACCAGCTCGCTGAAGACGACCCGGTCGGCCGGCAGCTCCGGCGCGAAGCGGCGCCAGTGCGCCGGCGCGTCCACCGGTGCGGCCGGCGGCGGGTTGTCCAGGGTGTGTTCGGGATGATGTGCGGACATGGCTTCTCCTTCGCAGGCGCCCGGCGGGCGGCCTCCGGCAAGTCGTTCGGGATCGGGGCGGATCAGGTCGGATCGGGTCGAATCGGCAATCAGGGGGCGGCCGCGGCCGACAGGCGCTCGAGCAGCTCGTGATCGGTGTCCATGCCGGTGGTGGCGCGGATGCGCTCGAGAATGAGGCGCTTGAGCGCGAGGAACTCCGGCGCGTGCTTCATGTCCGGCTGGCGCCGCGCCGGCAGCGGCACCTCGAAGACGGTGTCGATGCGCCCGGGGCGCGGCGCCATCAGCACCACCCGGCCGCCGAGGTAGATCGCCTCCTCGACATCGTGGGTGACGAAGACCACCGTGGTGCGCTCGAGCCGGTGCACATGCGCGATCAGCTCGTGCATCACCTCGCGGGTCTGCGCGTCGAGCGCGCCGAAGGGCTCGTCCATCAGCAGCACGCCCGGGCGGCTCATCAGCGCCCGCGCGATCGCCACCCGCTGCTGCATGCCGCCGGAGAGCTGCGCCGGCCAGGCCTCGGCCACCGCGCCCAGGCCCATCAGCCGCAGCAGCGCATCGGCGCGGCCGCTGGCGGCCTCGACCTCGGCGCTGGTGCGCTCGCCGGCGTGCACGCGCAGCTGGCGGCAGAAGCGGATGTTCTCGCGCACCGACAGCCACGGGTAGAGGCTGTAGTGCTGGAAGACCATGCCGCGCTCCGGGCCGGGGCCGTCGACCGCGCGGCCGTCGACCCGCAGCTCGCCGCCGTCGTGGCGCTCCAGGCCGCCGATGCAGCGCAGCAGCGTCGACTTGCCGCAGCCGGAGGCACCGACGAAGGTGACGAACTCGCCGGCCTCGATGCGCAGGTCGATGCCCTGCAGCACGTCGACCGCCGCGCCCTCGTAGCGCTTGCGCAGGCCGCGCGCCTCGATCTTCGGCGGCGTCCCTGGCTTTTCTGCCGGATTCGGATTCATGGCTTCAGCCCCTCAGATGCAGCCAGGGAAAGGCGCGCCGGTGCAGCCAGCGGAAGGCCTGGTCGCTCAGCAGCCCGATCAGTCCGATCAGCAGGATGCCGGCGAAGATCTTGTCGGTCTGCAGGAAGCGCTGCGCCTTCAGGATCGCGTGGCCCAGGCCGGACTGCGCCGCGACCAGCTCGGCCACCACCAGATAGGTCCAGGCCCAGCCCATCGTCACCCGCAGCGTGTCGAGCAGCGCCGGCCGCGCCGAGGGCAGGATCACCTTCTCCAGCAGCTCGACGCGGCTGGCGCCCATCGTCTGCGCCGCCTCGATCTGCGCCATCGGCACCCGGCGCACGTCCTCGGCCACCATCAGCACCATCTGGAAGAAGGTGCCGATGAAGATGATCGCGACCTTGGACGACTCCTCGATGCCGACCCACAGCATCACCAGCGGGATGAAGGCCACCGCCGGCATGTAGCGGATGAAGTCGGTCAGCGGCTCCAGCAGCGCCTGCACCGCGCGGAAGCTGCCGATCAGCAGCCCCAGCGGCAGCGCCACCAGCGCCGACAGCAGGAAGCCGGCCAGCACCCGCCCGACGCTGGCGCCGATGTCGCCGGCCAGGCCGCTGTCCCACCAGCCCGCCGCGCGGCTCCAGACCTGGCCCGGCGAGGGCAGGAAGACCGGGTCGGCGCCGGCCACGCTGCTCAGCAGCCACCAGGCCAGCAGCGGCAGCACCAGCCCGGCCAGGGCCAGCAGCGCATGCAGCCGCCCGGGCAGCGCCGCGCGCACGCTCCACAGCGACATCGTTCTCGTGCTCATGGCGTGGCCTGCCGGTTCAGCGCTTGAGCGCCTCGGCCAGCAGGCTGGCGTCGATGCCGCGCGCCGGGTCGGCGCGGCCCTCGATCAGCTTGTTCTCGGTCAGGAACTGCAGCACCGTCGGCGCCACGCCCAGCAGCGAGCGCGGCTGGCTGGCGTCGGCGAAGGCCTCCTGGTTGAGCCTGGCGTCGAAGAAGCGCGTGCCCGGCAGGAAGACCTTGTAGTCCTGCGGCTTCATCTCGACCACCTTGCCCATGATCGCCGCGGCCTCGTCCGGATTCGACTGGATGAAGGCCACCGTGTCGAACCACGCCCGGATCATGCCCACCAGATCCTTGCGCTTGCCGGCGATGGCCTTGTCCTGCGCGACCAGCAGGTCGGGAATCAGGCCCGGCAGGTCCTTCGAGGTGAACAGCGCGCGGCCCTTGCCGCTGGTCTCGATCTGGTGGATCCACGGATTCCAGACCACCGCCGCCTCGACCCGGCCGCCGAGGAAGGCCGCCGCCGCGTCGCCCGCCGACAGGTTGACGATCTTCACGTCGCTCGCCTTCAGGCCGTTCTTCGCCAGCGCGTTGACCAGCACGAAGTGCGAGACGCTGTACTGCTCCAGCGCGACCGACTTGCCCTTCAGGTCGGCGAAGGAGCGGATCTTCGGGCCGACGACCAGCGCGTCATTGCCGGCGGAGTTGTCGTTGACCAGGATGGCCTTGACCGGCACGCCCTTGGCCAGCGGGCCCATGGTGTCGGACCAGGTCTGGGCATTGGCATCGAGCTGGCCGGCCGACAGCGCCGAGATCGAGTCGGTGTAGTTCGGGAACCAGACCAGCTTCACGTCGGCGCCGTGCTTCCTGAAGAAGCCCTTCTTCTCGGCGACATACCAGGCGACCCAGCCCGGCCAGTCCGACACGCCGACCTTGACTTCGGCCCGGGCGGGCAGCGCCGCCAACAGGCCGCTGGCGGCCAGCACGCCGGCGACAAGGCCGGAGGTCACGCGGGAGAGAAAAGCAGGCATTCGGGGGCTCCAGGCTGAAAGAGGACACGATCCGGGGAGGCCACCTCGACGCAGAAGTGTTCCTCCCGGGCTTTTGTCCCGCCGTGGAGCCTGAGTGCCGTCGCGGCGGCTGCCGCGGGCCCTTGAGGCCGGTCGCTCTCGGACCAGACAGGCCTGCCGCATGGCAGGCCTCGGAACCCTAGCGACCCTTCGGTCTGACGAACCGCGCTGCGGTCGCCTCCTGGTCCGGTGAATTGCAAGCGGCGTGCCTGCATGTGCAAGGGTCGACGCGGGTCGATGCCGGTCCGCCCCTTCGTCCCGGACCCCGGCTCGCGCACCAGAGGCAGGCAGCGCGGGCGGACGGCGATCCGGCGCAGTGCGGCCGGCGCACCGTCGGGGTGCCCGAGGCCGGGCCGGCAGGCCGGTCAGGGCGCCAGCGTCGCGCCGTCCGGCGCCCCTCCGGACTGCTGATCGCCCGGCGCGGCCCGGCCGGCGCCCTTGACGGCGTACATCGACGCGTCGGCATGGTGCATCAGCGTGACCGCGTCCTGGCCGTCGTCGGGAAAGCAGGCCAGACCGATCGAGGCGCCGACCTGCAGCGCATGGCCGCACACTTCCATCGGCTGGCCGATCGCCCCCTTCAGCCGCTCGGCCAGCCGGCCCAGCGCGGCCGGGTCGTTCACCCGCTCGAGCAGCACCACGAACTCGTCGCCGCCCATGCGCGCGGCGGTGTCGTGCTGGCGCAGCTGCTCGCGCAGCCGCCGTGCCACCTGCACCAGCAGCGCGTCGCCCACGGCATGGCCGAGGGTGTCGTTGATCGGCTTGAAGCGGTCCAGGTCGATGAACATCAGCCCGATGCGCTCGCCCAGGCGGCGCGCGCCGGCCAGCGCCCGCTCGAGCCGCTCGAGCAGCAGCGCGCGGTTGGGCAGGCCAGTCAGCGCATCGTGGAAGGCGAGAAAGCGGATGCGCTCCTCGCTGCGGCGCATCTCGGTGATGTCGTTGAAGATGCCGACGAAGCGCTCGGGCTGGCCCGGCGCGGCCTGCACCCGGCTGATGTTCAGCCGTTCGCAGAAGAGCTCGCCGTCCTTGCGGCGGTTCCACAGCTCGCCCGCCCAGCGGCCCTCGCGCAGCAGCCGCTGCCACTGCTCGCGGTAGAAGCCGGGCTGCTCGTGCTCGGTGCGCAGCAGGCTGAGCCGGCGCCCGATCATTTCCTCGGGCGCGTAGCCGGTCAGCGCGGAAAAGGCCGGGTTGACCGACAGGATGGTCGAATGCGCATCGGTGACGACGATGCCGTCCATCGCGTTGTCGAACACGCAGGCCGCCAGCTGCAGCTCGGCGGCGACGCGCTGGCGCTCGGCCAGATCCTCGCGCAGCCGCAGGTTGGCCTGCTCGAGCTCGAGCGTGCGCGCGCGCACCTCGGCCTCCAGCGTGCGCGTGTGCTGCTCGACCTGGCGGCCGGCCTGCCACTTGGCGCACAGCGTCTGCGCGAGCTGGCTGACCTCGATGGCATCGAAGGGCTTCTTCAGGATCAGCAGCCGGTCGCGCACGTCCAGGCGTCCGAGCACCTCCTCCCAGGCGTAGTCGGAATAGGCGGTGCAGATGACGACCTGAAGCCCGGGATCCGCCTGCCAGAGGTGCTCGATGGTCTCGACGCCGTCCCAGCCCGGCGGCATGCGCATGTCGACGAAGGCCATCGCGTAGGGCCGCCCGGCCTGGCAGGCGCTCTGCACCCGGGCCAGCGCCTCGCGCCCCTGCAGCGCCGAATCGATCTCGAAGCGGGCCGCCGGCGGCGACGGCACGGCCGCCGACCCGCCGGCCGGCGCCGCACCGTCGCCGGCGAACAGCGCCATCTCCAGCGCATCGAGCTCGTCGGCGGCCTGCGGCGCCGCAGGCCGGCCCGCGGCCGGATCGAGGATCTTGCGGAAATCCTCGTGGATCGAGGGCATGTCGTCGACCAGCAGGATGCGTCGGTTGTCCATCGGAGGGGCTCGGCGTCGGTTCGGGGGCGGTCCAGGGACGGATTCAGATGATCCAGTCGGCGGCGGCCTGCACCGGAAGCACCAGCGTGAAGGTGGCGCCGGTGCCGACCCCGTCGCTGTGCGCCCGCAGGTCGCCTCCCATCTCGCGCGCGGCGACGATGCAGCTGTGCAGGCCGAAGCCGTGGCCGCGGGCGCGGGTGGTGAAGCCGTGCGCGAAGATGCGCTCCAGGTGCTCGGGCCGGATGCCGTCGCCCTCGTCGCTCACGCTCAGCCGCAGCTCGCCGCGCGCGTCATCCAGCTGCGCGCCGATGCGCAGACGATGCCCGAACGCGGCCTCGGCATCCATCGCCTGCTTGGCATTGCCGATCAGGTTGATGAGGATCTGCAGCACCCGGTGGCGGTCGATCGGCAGCCGCGGCAGCGGCGGCAGGTCGCGCTCGACCACCACCTGATGGCGCGACAGCGCGCCTGCATTCATGCGCAGCGCATCGTCCACCAGCTCGGACACCTCGGTGGCCACGACCATGCTGGTGCCGCCGGCATAGCTCTGCTGGGTGGCGATGATGTCCTTCAGATGGTCGATGCTCTTGCCCATCTGCTCCATCTCGTCGAGCACCGTGCGCTGCTCGGTCTCGAGCACCTGCGCGAGCTTGCCCAGATAGCCGGGCAGCAGCCGGCCCTTCGGATCCTCGGTCATGAAGCGGCCGAGATCGGCCTCGTTCTGACCGAGCAGCTCGGCGCTGCGCGCCAGGCCGGGCAGCTTGGACTGGCGCAGCTGCTGGCAGATCATGCCGGAGGAGACATTGACGCTGTTGAGCACGTTGCCGACGTTGTGCAGCACGTTGGTGGCGATCTCGGCCATGCCGGCGGCGCGTGCGGTGGCCACCAGCTCGGCCTGGGCCTGGCGCAGCTCGGCGGTGCGCTGCTCGACACGCTGCTCGAGCTCGCCGTGCAGCGCGCCGAGCCGGTCGTTGGCCTCCTGAAGCTCGGCGGTGCGACGCGCCACCCGCTCCTCGAGCTCGGCGTTGAGACGGCGGACCTCCTGCTCGACACGCTCGCGCTCGGCGACCTGGTCACGCAGGTCGCGGTGCACCGCCTCCCATTGCGCCGGACCAGGCAGCGCCACCGCCTTGGGCACCAGCGGCACCAGGGCCACCGCGGTACCGACCGAGGCCGCGGCCGTCACCGCCTTGACCAGGCCGGCGGCCAGATAGTCCGGAAACCAGAGCGTCCACAGCGACATCGCGTGGGTCGCGCCGCAGGCCAGGATGAAGACGCCGAACAGCACGAACATCCAGCTGAACTGCAGATCCTGGCGCCGGCGCACCAGCACCATCAGCGTCACCGGAATCGTCGCGTACGACAGCACCGTCAGCGTGTCGGAAACGATGTGCAGCCACATCAGCCCCGGTGCCCAGGACAGGCAGAAGCCGTGCGGCATCAGCTCGGCCAGCGAGCCGCCCCAGATCGACATGGCAGAACCTCCTTCCACGCTCGTGCTGCAGCATGCACCGACAGATGGGTGCGAAGATCCCGGGGCTCGCCCGGATCCGGCATTTCCGTCATGCATATCGGAGCGCCCCGAGGCACCTTGAGGTGCCTCGGCGATCTTCAGCGGGAAGAAGGAGCGACGGCGCGCCTGCAGGCCGCCGGCCTCAGCGTTCGGCCAGCTCGCGCAGCGCCTGCGCGCCCACCGGCGGCTGCGCCTGCCAGGCCAGCAGCGCGCAGCGCCGGGCGTCCGCCGTCATCACCTGCTGCACCCACGGGCGCTCGCAGCGGCCCCGCTCGGCCAGCACCGGGTCGGTGGTGCCGCTGGCCAGCAGGCTCTGCTCGATCACCCAGGCGAAGGGCTCGATGCCGGCGCGGCGCAGGTCGTCCTGCAGCCGCTCGGCCTCGTGCACCGGCGTGGCCTCGGCCAGCGTGACCACCAGCACCCGGGTGAAGGCGGGATCGCGCAGGCGAGGCAGCAGGTTCACCACCGCCTCGGGCAGGTCGCCGCGGGTGCGGCCGACCTCGCGGTGATAGGCCTCGGCCGCGTCCATCAGCAGCACGGTGTGGCCGGTCGGCGCGGTGTCGAGCACCACGAAGCCGTGCGCGGCCTGCGCCACCGTCGCGGCGAAGGCACGGAAGACGGCGATCTCCTCGGTGCAGGGCGAGCGCAGGTCTTCTTCGAGCATCGCGCGCGCCGACGGGTCGAGCCCGGCACCGGCGCGCGCGAGCACCTCGTCGCGGTGGCGCGCGACCTCGGCGGTCGGGTCGATGCGCTGCACCGTCAGGCCCGGCACCGCCTCGTCCAGCGACCAGGCCAGATGCGCGGCCGGGTCGGTGGTCGACAGCAGCACCCGGTGGCCGCGCGCGGCCAGCGCCACCGCCACCGCCGCCGCCACCGTGGTCTTGCCGACGCCGCCCTTGCCCATCGTCATCACCAGGCCGTGGCCGGCGCGCTCGATGTCGTCGACCAGCGGAGCCAGCCCGGGCGGCAGCGCGAGGGCCGGCAGGGCCGGCGCGGGCGCGGGGATGGCGGCGGTCGTCGGCGCCGGATGCAGCAGCGCGCGCAGCGCCTCCAGCCCGACCAGACCACGGGCGATGAAGCCGGTGCAGCTGCGCGGCAGCGCCGCGAGATCGGCGGGCATGGCCGCGAGCGCGTCCCGGTGGCGGCGCGCCATCGCCTGAGCGACCGGGTCCTCCGAAGGGGCATCGAACAGGCCGTTGATCGCCAGCACCTGGTTGGCCACGCCCAGCTCGGCCAGCTCGTGGCGGCTGCGCTCGGCCTCGCGCAGCGCCGCCACCTCGGGGCGCGCCACCAGCACGACGGTGGTCACCGCGGCATCGGTCAGCGCCGCGACCGCGGCCGCGTAGATCGAGCGGTTGTGCTCCAGCCCGGCCAGCGGCCCCAGGCAGGAGGTGCCGGTGGTGTTGGTCGACAGGAACTCGCTCCAGGCCGAGGGCAGCGTCAGCAGCCGCAGCGTGTGGCCGGTCGGCGCGGTGTCGAACACGACATGGTCGAAGTCGCCGGCCACGCCGGTGCCGGCCAGGAGCGCCGCGAAGGCGTCGAAGGCCGCGATCTCGACAGTGCAGCCGCCGGAGAACTGCTCCTCCATGCTGCGGATCGCCGCCTCGGGCAGCAGGCCGCGGTAGGGGCCGACCATGCGCTCGCGGTAGGCGGCCGCGGCCGCTTCCGGATCGATGTTCAGCGCCGACAGGCCCGGCACCCCGGCCACCGGGGTGGGCGTGTCCGACAGCCGCGTCTCCAGCACCTCGTCGAGGTTGGAGGCCGGGTCGGTGCTGACCAGCAGCACCCGCCGGCCGGCCTCGGCCAGCTGCACCGCGCAGGCCGAGGCCAGCGAGGTCTTGCCCACGCCGCCCTTGCCGGTGAAGAAGAGGTGGCGGGTGTGCAGACGCGGCAGCATGGCCGGCCTCAGCAGCACTGGCCCGGCGCGCAGCCGCAGTCGCCGCCGCTGCCGAGCTTGATGCGCGGCTTGGCCGCCAGCTCCGCGGCCCGGGCGATGCGCTGCTGCATCTGCGCCAGCGTCGGGTACAGGCCGGTCGAGAGGATCAGGCCGTCGAGCATCACCACCGGCAGCCGGTCCATGCCGGCCTCGATCTCGCGCAGCACCAGCGGCTGCGCGGCGAAGGCGGCCGCGTCATGGCTCAGGCTGTGGCGGCTCACCGTCACGCCGCTGGCCTCCAGCGCCTTCAGGTCGGCGTTGAACTGCACCAGCACCGGATCGACATCGATGCCGCACACGCCGGTGGGGCAGCACATCGCGGGTTCAAACACGTCCAGTCGGCTCATCGCACTTGTCCCTCTTTTCAGTCAGTGAGGAAATGCCCCCACGGGTTCTTCACGGCCATGGTGGCGCCGGAAGCCTCGTGGGGACTTGATCATTCGCAATCCGGCCGGCCCAGCGCGCGGTGCAGCAGCAGGCCCAGGCCGGCGCCCAGCACCTCGGCCAGCATGAAGGCCGGGGCGCTGGCCGGCGCGATGCCGGCGAAGCTGTCGCTGAACATGCGCCCGAAGGCCGCGGCCGGGTTGGCGAAGGAGGTCGAGGCGGTGAACCAGTAGGCCGCGCCGATGTAGGCCGCCACCATCGCCGCGACCCGGGCCTGCGGCGCGCGCAGGATCACCAGCAGCAGTCCGGCGGTGGCCACGGCCTCGGCGATCCACTGGCCGGTGCCGGTGCGCAGCCTGGACGAGACCTGCAGCAGCGGCAGGTCGAACATCGCATGCGCCAGCACCGCGCCCAGCGCCGCGCCCAGCAGCTGCGCCGGCACATAGCCGGCGAGCCGCGCCCAGGGCAGCTCGCCGCGCAGCGCCATCGCCAGCGAGACGGCCGGATTGAAGTGCGCGCCGCTGACCGGCCCGAAGACCTCGATCAGCACGTACAGGCCGCCGACGGTGGCCAGCGTGTTGGCCAGCAGCGCCACCGCGACATTGCCGCCGGACAGCCGCTCGGCCATCAGCCCGGAACCGATGACGACGGCCAGCAGCAGCGCGGTGCCCAGCAGCTCGCCGAACAGGCGCTGCGCATTCGAGACAGAAGCCTTCATCGCGTGCCCGCCCCGCTTCAGCTGCGCCAGATGGCGTCGAGCGCCGCCTGCAGCGCGGCGTTGTCCATCGTCTCCAGCGGCAGCTGAAGCAGCTGCAGCATCCGGTAGCCGATGGCCTGGCGGGTCAGCTCGAAGGCCTGCGCCTTCTGCTCCTCGGGCGCGTTGGACGGGTCGGGGTAGCCCCAGTGGATCCGGACCGGGCTGCCGGGCCAGTACGGGCAGGTCTCGGCGGCGGCGCTGTCGCAGACGGTGATGACGATGCGCATCTCGGGCGCCCCCGGCGCGACGAACTCGTCCCAGGACTTGCTGCGGGTGCCGGCGGTGTCGATGCCGGCGGCCTCGAGCACCTGCAGCGCGTAGGGATTGATGCGGCCGCTCGGACTGCTGCCGGCGCTGTGCGCGCGCACGTCGCGGCCGAGCTGGCGCGCCCAGTGGTTGAGCATGGCCTCGGACAGCACGCTGCGGGCCGAGTTGTGGGTGCAGAGGATGAGGACGTGGGTGGTCATGGGGCAGGATCGGCGCAGGCGCCGGCAGGGCAATCGCAGGGAAGGTCGCAGGAAAGATCGCCGGCCGGCGTCAGCCCGCAGGGCTGGCCGGCGCAGCAGTTGTCCGTCAGGAAGGCGAGCAGCGCATTCATCCGCGCGAAGTCGGCGCGGTAGATCAGGCGGCGACCGTCGCGGGTGCAGCCGATCAGCCCGGCGTGGAGCATTTCCTTCAGGTGGAAGGACAGCGTGGCCGCAGGCAGGCCGAGCTGCTCGGCCAGAACGCCCGGCGTCAGCCCCTCGGGTCCGGCGACGACCAGGGCCCGGAAGGCCCGCAGCCGGTGGGCCTGGGCCAGCGCGGCCAGCAGGCGAACGATGTCTTCATCTTTCATCTTTCCATTATCGTGGAAAGATTTGGCGGGTCAATGCTTTCCCAGCATGGCAGCCGCAGCTGCACAGGACACCAGGCCGAAGCCGATGCAGGCATCGAGCAGCCAGCCTGCGCCGGCGAGCGCACGCCGGCCCCATCCTGGCCGGTTCACGGCATCGCCTGCACCGCGTATTCCGCACCCCTGACGCACTTCTCGGCCTCGGCGCGGCTGGAGAAGTTGTCGACGGTCAGCACGCCGAAGCCCGCGCCGGTCATGCCGACCCAGACGATCGCGACCTCGCCGGCCTGGGTCTGCAGCTCGAGAACGCCGCTGTCGCCGCCGGGATTGCGCTTGATGAAGACCGAGTGCGCGCCCGGGTCGACGAGGGTGTGCGCGAAGTTGTTCGGCTTGAGCGTGCCGATCGCGCGGCTGTCGACGATGGCGGTGGTGCGGTTGCCCGCGCCGACGAACGCCGCCGCCTCGCGGCACACGTACAGGCTGGTCTTGCCGGCCACCGGCTTGAGCTCGCGCAGCCGGGCGGCGGTGTCCTGGTCGCCGTACTGGACGGTCGCGCAGCCGGAAAGGGTCGTGACGAGGAGGGCGGCGGCCGTGGCGTGGAGGAAGTTCATGAGGGCAGGTCCGTGTCGTTCGAGATGCGGCCCAGCTTAGCGATTGCCGGTTTTTCCGTCCATGGCCGCAAGGGCCTGCGCTTGATCCGGCGCAGACGGCCGCCCGGCCGCGAAGTGCCAGCAGGCGGCGTGCAGCGCCAGGCGCAGCGCGTGGCGGCGGCGCGCGGCCGAGCGCTTGCGCGAAGGAATCTGCTCCAGGTCGCAGTGCGGCTGCTCCGGCAGGCGCCAGTGGCCGGCGCCGGGCAGCGCGTCGTGCTCCTCCCAGAGCCGGTCGTAGTCGGCGAGGATGCGCCGCGACAGGCCGCGGTAGGCGGCGAAGGCATGGGTGTCGCGCCCGACGCCGGCGATCAGCGCCAGGCCCCAGCCGCTCGCCAGACCCTGCAGCGCCGCGATCAGCAGCGCCTGCGGGCGCAGCCGCTCGGCCCGCTGCGCGAGCAGGCGCGTGCCCTCGACGCTGTCGCGCAGGCCCTGCAGGTTGCCCACCACCATCGCGCGCGCCTGCGGTGGCCGGGTCGCATCGACCAGCACGGCCGGCACGACGCTGAAGGCCGCGCGCATCAGCGCCTCGCCCTGCAGGCGCAGCTCCAGCGTCAGCTCGCCCTCGCGCACCGTGCCGCGGCTGGGCATCAGCAGCAGCTCCAGCCCGTCGACCGGCAGCCCCGGCACCGCCAGCGCCCGACCCTGGTAGAGCGCGAGCAGGCCGCCGCTGCCGAAGGTGGCCGCCGCCCAGTCCAGATGCGCCAGCAGCGCCTGCGAGCGCCGGCGCCGGCACAGCGGCCGCCACAGGTAGCTGCGCCACGGCCGCAGCATCAGGCCCGGCTCGGCCTGCAGCAGCGGCTGCAGCCGGTGACGCTCGAGCAGACCGTGCACCGCCTCCATGTGCGGGCGATGGCGATGGAAGCGCAGCAGGAACTTCAGCCGGCGCTTGCAGGTCTGCAGCCAGCCGCCGGCACCGTCGTCGGTCAGCGCGAACAGGGAGCGGGCATCGAGGGTCGTCATGGTCGGAAGCGGTCCGTCAAGGCGGCGCATCCTCGGGCCGGCAGAAGTCAGGCGTGTGACGCCGCCGCGCGCGTTGTCCTGCCGCAACCGGGTGTCGGCAGCATCTCGGCCGCGTGAACTTTCATGTCGGCGTGACATGCTGCGGTCATCGCGCTGGGGAATCGTCTCGGCATCCAGATCCCGACCCCGACCGTCCCCTCGGAGATTGCCGCGATGTCCAAGCCGACCCCGTCCCGCCCGCCGATGCCCACCGCGCTGCGCCTGCGCGGCTCGCTGATGAACATGCACCTGGTGGCGGTGGCCTGCACCGCGCTGTTCGGTCTGGTCGCCTGCGGCGACGACGGCGACGCGGCCGCCGACACGCCGGCCGCCGCGCCCTTCTCGGTCAAGATCATCGGCTTCAACGACTACCACGGCACGCTGCAGTCGCCGGGCACCTTCGGCGCCAACACCGCGGTGCCGGCGGCGCAGCGCCCGGCCGTCGGCGGCGCCGACTACCTGGCCGGCTGGGTCGCCAAGCTCAGGGCCACCAACCCGAACAGCGTCGTCGTCGGCGCTGGCGACTTCATCGGCGCCTCGCCGCTGATCTCGTCGCTGTTCAGCGACGAGCCGGCCGTCGAGACGCTCAACCGCATCGGCGTGGAGTTCAACGCCGTCGGCAACCACGAGTTCGACCGCGGCGCCACCGAGCTGCTGCGCCTGCAGAACGGCGGCTGCCACACGGTGGCCGGCGCGGCCGACCCGAACTCCTGCAAGGGCGCGACGGTCGGCACGCCCGCGCCGTTCGAGGGCGCGAAGTTCAAGTGGCTGTCGGCCAACGTCGTCAGCACCGCGACCGGCCGGCCGCTGCTGCCGGCCTACGGCGTGAAGACCTTCAACGGCGTCAAGGTCGCCTTCATCGGCATGACGCTCAAGGCCACGCCGACCATCGTCACGCCCACCGGCGTGGCCGGACTCGAATTCCGCGACGAGGCGGCCACCGTCAACGCGCTGATCCCGGAGCTGCGCGCGCAGGGCATCGAGTCGATCGTCGTGCTGGTGCACCAGGGCGGCTTCCAGAGCGCCGGGCTGTCGGACATCAACGGCTGCGACGGCGACCTGGCGGGATCGGACCTCGCCGCCATCGTCGCGCAGCTCGACGACGCGGTCGACCTGGTCGTCAGCGGCCACACGCACGCGGCCTACAACTGCTCGGCCGGCACGGTCGACGTCAAGACCGCAGGCACCGGCACGACGCGCACGCCACGCCCGACCGGCTTGCCCAACGCGCGCGGCCGGCGGGTGCCGGTGACCAGCGCAAGCGCCTTCGGCCGGGTGCTCAGCGACATCGACGTGACGATCGACCCGAAGACCCGCGACATCACCGCGGTCAGCGCCACCAACCGCCTGGTCGACCGCAGCGACGCCAGCGTGAAGCCGGACGCCGCGGTGGCGGGCATCGTCGCGAAGTACAACGACCTGGTCTCGCCGATCGCCAGCCAGGTGATCGGCTCGATCAAGGCGGAGCTGCCGGCCAGCGCCACCGACGCGGCCTGCAACATGCCCGCCGGCGAGCTGATCGCCGACGCGCAGCTCGCCGCCACCGCCGCCAGCGGCTTCGGCGACGCGGTCATCGCCTTCATGAACCGCGGCGGCGTGCGCAGCCCCGGCTTCACCTTCGCGTCCGGCACCGCCGGCGAGGGCGACGGCAACGTCACCTACGGCGAGGCCTTCACCGTGCAGCCCTTCGGCAACAGCCTGGTGACGCTGACGCTGACCGCGCAGGACCTGAAGAACGTGCTGGAGCAGCAGTTCGCCGGCTGCCGCGGCCAGGCCAGCGCCGCCACCCGGATCATGATCCCGTCGAAGGGCTTCAAGTACAGCTGGGACGGCAGCAAGGCCTGCGACGCGCGCGTCAGCAGCGTGACGCTGACGCGCGGCGGCACGACCGAGACGATCGTCGATGCCGCCGGCACGGTGCTGCAGCCGACCAGGACCTACCGCGTCACCGTCAACAGCTTCATGGCCACCGGCGGCGACGGCTTCACGACCTTCCTGAACGGCAAGTCGGCGCTGGGCGGCGCGCAGGACGTCGACGCGCTGAGCGCCTTCCTGGCAGGCTACAAGGCCCCGGCCGCGCCCTACGCCCGCAACGCCTCGGCCGAGGACGGCGGCACGGTGCGCATCCGTCGCGCCGGGGGCACCACCTGCCCGAGCGGTGCGGATCTGTCGTCCTGAACGGGCCCGGCCGGCCCGCATGCCGGCCCTGGCCCCAGCCTTGGCGCTGACCCTGGCGCTGCTGCTGCCGGCCGCCGGGCCGGCGCACGCGCTCACGCCCGCGCAGGCTGCCGAGCGCGCGCAGCTGATGCACGACGGCGAGGCCGCGCTGCGGCAGGGCAGGGCGGACGACGCGGTGCCGCGCTTCGAGCGCGCGGTCGCGCTCGACCACCGCGCCGATGCCGAGATCGCGCTGGTGCGCGCGCTGATGCAGGCCGGCGAGTCGGCGCAGGCGATGACCTATGCCGCGCACGCCGCCGGCGCGCACCGCGAGGTGCCCGAGGGCGCGCTGCTCTACGCCCGGCTGCTGGTGCTGGGCGCACGGCCCGAGGCGGCACGGCGCCTGCTCGACGAGGCGGCGCAGCGCTTTCCGGGCGACGCCGGCATCGCGGCGATGCGGGCGCAGCCGGCCGACAGCCTGGCGCAGCCGGAGGCGGTGGCGGTGCGGCTGCGGCCCTTCGGCTCCGGAGCGGCGCTGCCGCGCGACGTGCGCTGGATCGGCAACGGCACGCTGCTCGGCGCGGCGGCCGACCGGGTGCTGGTGCCGCTGGCGGCGCTGGGCGCGTCGTCCGGTCCGGCGCAGCGGCTGTGGGTGCGCGACGGCCGCGGCCGCAGCGTCGCGGCGCGGCTGCTGCGCCGGCTGCCCGGGCTCGGCCTGGCGCTGCTCGCGCTCGACGCGCCGCTGCCGGTGCGCGCCCGGGCGCGGGCGCTGGGCGACACGCCGGCGGCGCAGGCGCTGCCCGAGCCGGTCGAGCGCGATCCCTTTCCCGGGCGGCCGGTCTACGCGGTGCTGTTCGCGCCCGAGCCGGAGCACGGCGCGGAGCACGGCGGCACCGAGCCCGCCTGGCCGCGGCTGCAGCCGGGCTTTCTCGGCACGGCGGCCACGCCCGAGGATCTGCCCGCGCTCGGCGTCGGCATCGACGCGGCGGCGCCCGGCGGGCCGCTGCTCGACGCCCGCGGGCGCTGGGTCGGCGTGAGCGTGCCCGGCCCGGCCGGCCAGGCGCCGCGGCGCGTGCCGATGTCGCGGCTGCGCGCCGCGCTGGGCCCGGCGCTGCTGCCGCTCGCCCCCGCGCCTGCCGCGCCGGACCCGGCGACGGCCCCCGCCACGCTGGCGGTCGAGGCGCTGCACGAGCTCGGACTGCGCCAGGCGGTGCAGGTCCTCGCCGGCGGGCGCGGCACGGCAACCCCGTGTCGGAATCGGACAAGTCCCGCAGGGCCGGACTGCCGACAGTGAGGGCCGACGGACCGCGTGGCCGGTCCGCTGTCCTTCCCGAGGTGGCTCCAGATGACCGACTCCCCTTCGCCGCGTCGCTACGCGCTGACGCTGGCCTGCCGCAGCGCCTCCGGCCAGGTGGCCGCCGTGGCGGCCTTCCTGGCCCGGCAAGACGCCTATGTCGAGCAGTTCACCGTCTACGACGACCCGCCGACCGCGCGCTTCTTCGTGCGCGCGGTCTTCCGCCGCGCCGAGGCCCGCGCACAGGACCTTGAGCTGCTGCGCGAGGAATTCGCCGTGCTGGCGCCGCAGTGCGGCGCGCTGCAGTGGCAGGTGCATGACCTGGCGCAGCCGCTGCGCGTGCTGCTGATGGTCTCCCGGCTCGACCACTGCCTGGTCGAGCTGCTGGCGGGCTGGAAGCACGGCGAGCTGCCGATGCAGCCGGTCGCCGTCGTCTCCAACCACGAGACGCTGCGCGGCCTGGCCAAGGCCCACGGCCTGCCCTTCCACTGCCTGCCGGTCACGCCCGAGACCAAGGCGGCGCAGGAAGCGCGCCTGCTCGAGCTGGTGCACGACACCGGCGCCGACCTGGTGGTGCTGGCGCGCTACATGCAGGTGCTGTCGGATGCGCTGTGCACCCGCCTGGCCGGGCGGGTCATCAACATCCACCACGGCTTCCTGCCGGCCTTCAAGGGCGCGCGGCCCTATCACCAGGCCTTCGAGCGCGGCGTGAAGCTCATCGGCGCCACCGCGCACTTCGCCACGCCCGACCTCGACGAGGGCCCGATCATCGAGCAGGCCACCGAGCGGGTCGACCATGCGCACGGTCCGGAGGACCTGCTCGCGGTGGGCCGCCAGGTCGAGTCGACGGTGCTGTCGCGCGCGCTGCGCCAGGTGCTGGAGCACCGGGTCTTCATCAACGGCCAGCGCACCGTGGTGCTGCGCTGAGCCCGGAGGCACCATGACCATCAGCGTCTTCGACCTGTTCAAGATCGGCATCGGGCCGTCGAGCTCGCACACGGTGGGGCCGATGAAGGCCGCGCGGATGTTCGTGCAGCGGCTCGACGCGGCCGGGCTGCTGGCGCGCGTGGCGCGCGTCGAGGTGCAGCTCTACGGCTCGCTGGGCGCCACCGGCCGCGGCCACGGCTCGGACAAGGCGGTCGTGCTCGGCCTGCAGGGCCATGCGCCCGACACGGTCGATGTCGACGCGGTTCCGGGCCTGCTCGAGCAGGTGCGCCTGAGCGGGCGGCTGCGCCTGGACGGCCGCCACGAGATCGCCTTCGACGAGCGGCGCGACCTGGTGCTGCACAAGCGCCGCGCGCTGCCCTTCCACGCCAACGGCATGGGCTGCGTCGCCTTCGATGCCGAGGGTCTGGAGCTGGACCGGCGCGAGTACTACTCGGTGGGCGGCGGCTTCGTCGTCAGCCACGAGGGCGGCGAGCCGGCGCTGGTCGCCGACCGCCCCGCGCTGCCGCGCCCGTTCCGCACCGGCGAGGAGCTGCTGGAGCAGACCCGCCGCCACCGCTGCAGCATCGCCGAGCTGATGCGCGCCAACGAGCGCTTCTGGCGCGACGACGCCGAGATCGACGCGGGGCTGGCGCGCATCTGGCAGGTGATGCAGGACTGCGTGGCGCGCGGCTGCCGCACCGAGGGCGTGCTGCCCGGCGGCTTCAAGGTCAAACGCCGCGCGCCCGACCTGCACCGCCACCTGCTCTCTCGCGCCGAGGCCGCGGTGGGTGACCCGCTGCTGGTCATGGACTGGGTCAACCTCTACGCCATGGCGGTCAACGAGGAGAACGCCGCCGGCGGCCGCGTCGTCACCGCGCCCACCAACGGCGCGGCCGGCATCGTGCCGGCGGTGCTGCACTACTACACGCGCTTCGTGCCCGGCGCCAGCCGTGCCGGCGTCGCCGACTTCCTGCTCACCGCCGCGGCGATCGGCATCCTCTACAAGGAGAACGCCAGCATCAGCGGCGCCGAGGTCGGCTGCCAGGGCGAGGTCGGCGTGGCGTGCTCCATGGCGGCCGGGGCCCTGTGCGCGGTGATGGGCGGCAGCCCCGAGCAGGTCGAGAACGCCGCCGAGATCGGCATGGAGCACCACCTGGGCCTGACCTGCGACCCCGTCGGCGGTCTGGTGCAGATCCCGTGCATCGAGCGCAACGCCATCGCCTCGGTCAAGGCGATCAACGCCGCGCGCATGGCGCTGCGGGGCGACGGCAACCACCATGTCAGCCTCGACAAGGTCATCAAGACCATGCGCGAGACCGGCGCCGACATGCTCACCAAGTACAAGGAGACGGCCCGTGGCGGACTGGCGGTCAACATCGTCGAGTGCTGAAGGGCGCGCCGACGCCCTGAGCGGCGAAGCGGCGCCGACGCCCCCGCGCGATCCACGACCGCTGAGCGTCGGCTTCGTGCTGATGCCCGGCTTCACGATGGTGGCCTTCTCCGGCTTCGTCGACGCGCTGCGCCTGGCCGCCGACGAGGGCGACCGCAGCCGCCCGCTGCACTGCCGCTGGAGCGTGCTGGCCGAGGAGCTGCGCCCGGTGGCCGCCAGCAACGGCATCGAGCTGATGCCGACCGAGCGCTTCCGCGATCCCGCCGGCTTCGACTATCTGGTGGTCGTCGGCGGGCTGCTGCCGGGCACGCGCCGGCTGAGCCCGGCGCTGCAGGACTTCCTGCGCCGGGCCGCCGCCTGCGCGGTGCCGCTGGTCGGGCTGTGCACCGGCTCCTTCGTGCTGGCGCGCGCCGGGCTGATGCAGGGGCGGCGCGTCTGCGTGAGCTGGTTCCACCATCAGGACTTCCTGCGCGAGTTCCCCGGCCTGCGCGCCGAGTCGCACGAGATGTTCGTGGTCGACCGCGACCGCCTGACCTGCGCCGGCGGCACCAGCGTCGTGCACCTGGCGGCCTGGCTGATCGAGCGCCACTGCGGACGCGCGGCCGCGTCGAAGGCGCTGCGCATCCTGCTCGAGGAGGGGGCGCTGCCGGCGCGCACGCCCCAGCCCCAGCCCAGCTTCGCCGAGCGCACCGACGACCCGCGCGTGCGCCAGGCGATCTGGCTGATGGAGCAGAACCTCGCCAGCCCGATGCCGCTGCAGGAGGTGGCGCAGAGCGTCAGCATGAGCCTGCGCCACCTCGAGCGCTGCTTCCGCCAGGCCATCGGCCTGGGGCCGCACGAGTTCTCGGTGCGGCTGCGGCTGCGCCATGCGCACTGGATGACGCAGCACACCCGGCTGCCGCTGTCGCAGATCGCGCTGGAGTGCGGCTTCGGCGACAGCGCCGGCTTCTCGCGGCGCTTCCGCGAGGTCTTCGGCTACCCGGCCAGCGCGCTGCGCCGCGGCAAGGTCGACGCGCTGGCGATGAGCGATCCGCTGGCCCTGCCCACGACTTGAGCCTGTCGTGATCCGACAAGAGGGTGTCGCGATGCGGCAATCGCGCCCGGGGTCGGACACGAAGAATGGACCCATCCCGATCAGCCAGGAGTCCAGACAAATGTCAGGCCAGACCTATTCATGGTGGAGCCTTTTCAAGAACGGCCTGAGCCACCACAGGACGTGGGAGCCGGCGTGGACGCGCCGGCCGCTGCAGTCCAGCTACGACGTGGTCATCATCGGCGGGGGCGGGCACGGCCTGGCCACCGCCTACTACCTCGCGAAGAACCACAAGGTGGGCCGCATCGCGGTGCTGGAGAAGGGCTACCTGGGCGGCGGCAACACCGCGCGCAACACCACCATCGTGCGCTCGAACTACCTGTGGGACGAGGCGGCGCTGCTGTACGAGCACGGCATGAAGCTGTGGGAGGGCCTCACCGAGGACCTCAACTTCAACGTGATGTTCAGCCAGCGCGGGGTGTTCAACCTGGGGCACACGCTGCAGGACATGCGCGACATCGAGCGCCGGGTCAACGCCAACCGGCTGCAGGGGGTGGACGCGCATGTGCTGACGCGCGACGAGGTGGCGGCGAAGATTCCGCAGCTCGACTGCAGCCGGCGCAGCCGCTACCCGGTGCTGGGCGCGAGCTGGCAGCCGCGGGCGGGCATCGCGCACCATGACGCGGTGGCGCGGGGCTTCGCGCGGGCCGCCAGCCGGCTGGGCGTGGACCTGATCGAGAACTGCGAGGTGACCGGCCTGGACATCCAGGGCGGGCGGGTGCAGGGCGTGCAGACCAGCCAGGGCTACGTGAAGGCGGGCCGGGTGGGCTGCGTGGCCGCGGGCCACTCGTCGGTGCTGGCGCGCATGGCCGGGATCCGGCTGCCGATCGAGAGCCACCCGCTGCAGGCCTTCGTGAGCGAGTCGATGCAGCGGGTGATCGACACCGTGATCATGAGCAACGCGGTGCACGGGTACTTGAGCCAGTCGGACAAGGGCGAGCTGGTGATCGGCGCGGGCATCGACGGCTACCTGGGCTACGGCCAGCGCGGCAGCCCGCATGTCATCGACCACACGGCGGCGGCCATCATCGAGCTGTTCCCGCAGTTCTCGCGGGTGCGCATGAACCGGCAGTGGGGCGGCATCGTGGACGTCTCGCCCGACGCCTGCCCGATCATCAGCAAGACGAAGGTGCAGGGGCTGTACTTCAACTGCGGCTGGGGCACCGGGGGCTTCAAGGCGACGCCGGGCTCGGGCAACGTGTTCGCGCACACCATCGCCCACGACCGGCCGCACCCGCTCAACGAGGCCTTCTCGATCGACCGCTTCCACAGCGGCCACCTGATCGACGAGCACGGCGCCGCGGCCGTGGCGCACTGACCCGCCTTTCTCAGGACTTGACTGCCATGCTTCGACTGCACTGTCCGCACTGCGACGAACTCCGTGACGAGGAGGAGTTCAGCTACGCCGGCGAGGCCTACATCGCCCGCCCCGAGAACCCCGCCGAGGTCGACGACGCGACCTGGGGCGACTACCTGTTCATGCGCACCAACACCAAGGGCTGGTTCTGGGAGCAGTGGCAGCACGCGGCCGCCTGCCGCAAGGTGTTCGCGGTACGCCGCAACACCGCGACCTACGAGATCTCGGGCAGCTGGACGCTGGCCGAGGGCAAGCCGCTGTTCGAGGCGGAAGTGAAGGCCCAGGGCCTGGGAGAACACGCATGACCGCCCGTCGCGTCGACATCGCCGGCACCCGCATCGACCGCCGCCGGCCGGTCCGCTTCCAGTTCGACGGCGAGCTGCTCTCGGGCTTCGCCGGCGACACGCTGGCCTCGGCGCTGCTGGCCTCGGGCAAGCTGCGCCTGGCGCGCAGCTTCAAGTACGGCCGCCCGCGCGGGCTGATCGGCGCCGGGCCCGAGGAGCCCAACGCGCTGGTGCAGATGGAGGAAGGCGCGCACACGGTGCCCAACATCAAGGCCACGCAGGCCGAGCTGTACGAGGGCCTGAAGGCGGGCTCGACCTCGGGCTGGCCGTCGCTGGACTTCGATCTGAAGGCCGTCATCGGCAGCGCCTCGCGCTTCATGCCGGCGGGCTTCTACAGCAAGACCTTCAAGTGGCCGCGCAGCTTCTGGCCGGCCTACGAGGCGGTGATCCGCAAGTTCGCCGGCTTCGGCAGCGCGCCGGTCGAGCCCGATCCGGAGCACTACGACCACCTCCACCACCATGTCGACGTGATGGTGGTGGGTGGCGGCGCGGCGGGCCTGCTGGCGGCGCTGCAGGCCGGTCGCGCCGGGCTGAAGACGATCCTGGTCGACGAGCAGTGCGAGCTGGGCGGCTGGCTGCTGTCGGAGCCGGGTGCGAACATCGACGGCCGTGACCGCGACGCCTTCCTGGCCGCGACGCTGGCCGAGCTGGCGGCGATGCCTCATGTCACCTGCCTGAGCCGCACCACCGCCTTCGGCCTCTACCAGGACAACCTGGTGCTGGCGGTCGAGCTGATGCAGGACCACCTGCCGATCGGTGCCCGCGAGGCGCACCTGCCGCGCCAGCGGCAGCACAAGATCCGCGCCCGCCACGTCGTGCTGGCCACCGGCGCCATCGAGCGCCCGCTGGTCTTCGGCAACAACGACCTGCCCGGCGTGATGACGGTCTCGGCCGGCCAGACCTTCCTGCGCCGCTACGGCGTGCGCGTGGGCGACACGGTGGTCGTCACCGGCACCAGCGACCTGATCTACGACGCGGCCAACGGCCTGGCCGCCGCCGGCGCCAAGGTCCATGTGGTCGATCCGCGGGCCAACGGCTTCGCCCGGCGCCTGGACGCCGGCATCACCGTGCACCAGGGCTTCGCGGTGGCCGAGGCGCGCGGACGCAGCCAGGTCAAGGCCGCCCGCCTGGTCAAGCTGCATCCCGACCGCGACGAGGTGGTCGGCTCGGGTCCGACGATCCGCTGCGACGCGCTGCTCAGCTCCGGGGGCCTGTCGCCCACCGTGCACCTGTTCTGCCACGACGGCCGCCGCCCGACCTGGGACGAGCGGGTCGCCGCCTTCGTCGCGCCGCGCCAGGGCCGCGAGGGCGTGGCCTGCGTCGGCGCCGTCACCGGGGCCTTCGAGCTGCAGGACTGCCTCGCCCAGACCACCGAGGCGATGCAGCAGGTGCTGCGCACGCTGGGGGCGCCGGCGCTGCTGGCCGAGCCGGTGTGCCGCAGCGCCCCGCGCCAGGGGGCGCGCCCGATGTTCCGCGTGCCCGACGGCCGCCCCGAGGGCACCGGCGCCAAGGCCTTCGTCGACTACCAGAACGACGTCACGGCCGCCGACATCGAGCTGTCCATCCGCGAGAACTGGCAGCACATCGAGCACGTCAAGCGCTTCACCGCCCTGGGCTTCGGCACCGACCAGGGCAAGCTGTCCAACGTCAACGGCTTCGTCATCGCCGCGCGGGCCCTCAAGCGCCCGGTGTCCGAGGTCAGCACCACCACCTACCGCCCCGCCTACACCCCGGTGAGCCTCGGCGCGCTGGCCGGCACGATGGAGGGCGAGACCTTCGACCCGGTGCGCACCACCGCCATCCACGCCAGCCACCTGGCCCGCCACGCCGAGCTGGAGCCGGTGGGCAACTGGATGCGCCCCTGGTACTTCCCGAAGAAGGGCGAGGACATGCACGCCGCGGTGGCCCGCGAGTGCCGCGCCGCCCGCTCCGGCGTGGCCGTCATGGACGCCTCCACGCTGGGCAAGATCCAGATCGACGGCCCCGACGCGCGCGAGTTCCTCAACCGCGTCTACTCCAACGCCTGGAGCCAGCTGGCGCCGGGCAAGTGCCGCTACGGCCTGATGCTCGACGAGAACGGCATGGTCATGGACGACGGCGTCACCGCCTGCATCCACGACCAGCAGTTCTACATGACCACCACCACCGGCGGTGCGGCCAAGGTGCTCAACTGGCTGGAGCGCTGGCACCAGACCGAGTGGCCCGAGCTGCGGGTCTGGATGAGCTCGGTCACCGACCACTGGTCCACCGTGGCCCTCGTCGGCCCGAAGTCCCGCCAGGTGCTCGCCCGCCTGTGCAAGGATATCGATCTCTCGCCGGAGAAGTTCAAGTTCATGGACTGGCGCGCCGGCACCGTCGCCGGCCTGCCCTGCCGGGTCTTCCGCATCAGCTTCTCGGGCGAGGTGAGCTACGAGCTCAACGTCGAGTCCGGCTACGGCCAGGCGCTCTGGGAAGCCGTGATGGAAGCCGGCGCCGACTTCGACATCACCCCCTACGGCACCGAGAGCATGCATGTGCTGCGCGCCGAGAAGGGCTTCATCATCGTCGGCCAGGACACCGACGGCTCCATGACCCCGCACGACCTGGCCATGGGCTGGGCGGTGAGCACCAAGAAGAAGTACAGCTTCCTGGGCCAGCGCTCGCTCTCGCGCAGCGACACCGTCCGCGCCGACCGCAAGCAGCTCGTCGGCCTCCTGCCCGAGGACCCCGCCCACGTGCTGGCCGAAGGCGCCCAGATCCTCGAGAGCACCGACATCAGCCAGACGCCGACCCCGATGCTCGGCCATGTCACCAGCAGCTACCTCAGCCCCGAGCTCGGCCGCGCCATCGCCATGGCCGTCGTGCGCGGCGGCGCCCAGCGCGAGGGCCAGCGCCTCTTCGCCATGGCCGGCGGCCGCATCACCCCGGTCAAGGTCGTCTCGCCCGTCTTCGTCGATCCCAAGGGAGAACGTCAACATGCCTGAGCTCCGCTCCCCCCTGGCCCACCTGCCCCTGGGCCCCGCCGGCGCCGGCCCCTTCGCCCTCACCGCCGCCGAGCTGCCCGACCTGGGCTACCTCGTGCTGCGCGGCCGGCAGGCCGATGCCGACTTCATGGCCGCCGCCGCGGCCGTCCTGGGCGCACCCCTGCCCACCCGGCCCCGATCGGTGCTGCGCTGCCCCGCCGGCGTCGTCCTCTGGCAGTCGCCCGACGAGTGGTGGCTGCTCTGCCCCCGCGACCAGCGCGACCGCCTGCTCGACGCCCTCCAGCTCGCCCTGGCCGGCCTCTTCGCCCAGGTCGTCGACAACAGCGGCGGCTTCACCAGCCTGCGCGTCTCCGGCCTGCCCCACCTGCAGCTGCTGCGCCACCTCACCCCCTACGACGTCGAGGCCCTGCCCGCCGGCGACTGCGTCTCCACCGTCGTCAGCAAGGCCTCGATGACCATCCTGCGCAGCGACCCCGCCGGCGTCGCCCTGGTCTTCCGCCGCAGCTTCGCCGACTACCTCTGGCGCCTCATCGAGCGCAGCGCACGCCCCTACGGCCTCCGGCTCGTCGAGGCCCGCCAGTGCCCAGACACCCTGCTCTCGCCCCTGCTCGCCGCCCGGCCGGCCCAGGCGCCGGGGCAGCGCCGGGCCGCCTGAGCTTCGCCGACCTTTTCTTCTCGCAGATCGAACAAGGACCCCGCACTCATGAAACGACGCACTGCTCTGTCCGGCCTGCGGCTCGCGCCGCTGGCCCTCTCGCTCGGTCTGGGCCTGACGCTGTCGGCGCAGGCCCAGGAGGTGGTGAAGATCGGCTTCACCGGCCCGCTCTCGGGCGGCCAGGCCGCCTACGGCACCGACAACCGCGACGGCCTGCTGCTGGCGGTCAAGGAGCTCAACGCCCGCGGCGTGCAGGTGGGCGGGCGCAAGGTCAGCTTCGAGGTGGTCGCGCAGGACGACGCGGCCGACCCGCGCCAGGGCGTGGCGGTCGCGCAGCTGCTGGCCGACGCGCATGTGCGCTATGTCATCGGACCGTACAACTCGGGCGTGGCCATTCCGGCCGGCCGGGTCTACCACGACGCCGGCATGCTGATGCTGACGGTGGCCTCCAACCCGAAGGTCACGCAGCTCGGCTATCCGCGTCTGTTCCGCGTCGGCGTCAACGACGCGCAGGTCGGCATGTCGATGGCGGTGCATGCGGCCACGAAGATGAAGGCCCGGACGGTGGCAGTGATCGACGACCGCACCGCCTACGGCCAGGGCCTGGTCGAGGAGTTCGTGGGCGAGGCCAGGCGCCAGGGCATGACGGTCGTGCGCCAGGAGTACACCACCGACAAGGCCACCGACTTCACCGCCATCCTCAGCTCGATCCGCGCTGCGCAGCCCGACGTGGTCTTCTACGGCGGCTACTCCTCGCAGGCCGGGCCGATGCTGCGCCAGATGGTCACGCAGGGCATCCGCGCGCCCCTGCTAGGGGGCGACGGCATCTGCACCACCGAGACCAGCCGGCTCGGCGGCGGCGGCCTGGCCGACGGCCGGGTGTTCTGCAGCCAGGCCGGCGTGGTGCTGGACCAGGCCGACGCGGGCCGCGCCTTCGCGGCCAAGTACCGCGCCGCCTACCAGCGCGATCCGCTGACCTACGCGGTGTCCTTCTACGACGCGGCGATGCTGCTGGCCGACGCGATGCAGAAGACCGGCTCGACCGATCCGGGCAAGCTCGCCGAGCAGCTCGCCGCCGGCCGCTACGTCGGCGTCGCGGGCGAATACGCATTCAACGCCGCGCACGACCTGAAGCAGTCGCCGGTGAGCGTCTACGGCTTTAAGGGCGGTCAGCCGCAGGCGCTGGGACGCTGAGCCGGCTCGCCGAGTCGAAAGCAGAAGGGCCGGGGCAGAACCCCGGCCCTTCCTGCGTCGCTTACTTGCCCGCTGCAGCCACCCAGCGGTCCACCTGCTCGCCGTGCGAGGCGATGTAGGCGGCGGCCTCCTTGGCGGCATTGCTGTCGCGGGCCTTGAGCATCACGCCCTCCAGGTCGGCCAGCGAGATCTTCAGGTTGCGGATGAAGGCGGCAGCCGCGGGGAAGTCGGCGCTGAAGCCCTTGCGCGCCAGCGCGTGGATCGACTCGGCGCCGCCCAGCGCCTGCTTCGGATCCTCGAGATAGCGCAGCTTGTACTGCGAGAACATCCAGTGCGGCGACCAGGTGGTGACGACGATCCACTGCTTGCGCTGGATCGCGCGGTCCAGCGCCGAGACCATCGCCGCATCCGACGCGGTCAGCAGCTTGTAGTCGAGGCCGTAGGTCTTGATCGCGGCTTCCGACAGCTTCATCAGGCCGGCGCCGGCGTCGATGCCCTGGATCTTGCCGCCGAGCTTCTCCATGACTTCGGGCTTCTTCAGGTCGTCGATGGTCTTCAGCGTCGACACCGGGATGTCGGCCGGCACCGCCCAGCCCAGCTTGGCGTCGGTGTAGAGCGCGCCCAGGTCCTCGACCGTGCCCTTGACCTTCTCGTAGTAGGCCTTGTGCGTGCCCGGCAGCCAGGCCATCAGCATCAGGTCGATCTGGCCGCGCTCCAGGCCTGCGTACTGCAGCGCCACGTCGGTCATCACCAGCTCGACCTTCTGCGCCAGGCGCTGCTCGAGGATGAGCTTGGCGATGTTCGTCACCGCCTCGGCGTCGGACCAGGCGGTCCAGCCGATGCGGATGGGCTTGGCCTGGGCCAGCACCGACAGCGGCGTGCCCGCCAGCGCCAGGGTCGTGGTCGTGCCGGCCAGGAAATGCCGGCGATTCATCAGGGCCTTGTCGTCAGTCATGGAAATGCTCCAGAAAGAGGGGTAGCGGAATGGTGTGTGACCGACTCCACGTTAAGGCCGCGATGATCGCCGGGATGATCCGGGAACGACACCAAGATGTCCTGCGGCGACAAGCGCTCCATCGGGCCCGGACGGGGCGGCGGCCGGCCCTCAGCGCCGGCTTTTCCACCAGCCGGTCAGCGTCAGCAGCAGCCACAGCGACTGGCTGAAGAAGGATGAGATGTTGAAGGCGCCCAGCAGCGACACCAGCACGCACAGCGGCCCGATCACGTTGAGCGCGACGATGCGCCCGCTGCGCGGCGACTCGTGGCGCACCTGCACCAGGAAATGCGCCACCACATAGGCGCCCACGCCGCACAGCCCGACCAGGTCGAGCAGCCCGAGCCGGATCATGCCGGCTGGGCCTGGCGCCGCGCGGGCTGGCCGTCGGCGCGGAACCAGGCCGCGCTTGAGCGCGGCAGCGCCGGGCGGCCGCGCACCGCGTCGGCCAGCTTCTCGGCGATCATGATCGTCGCCGCGTTGAGGTTGCCGGTGATGATGCGCGGCATGATCGAGGCGTCGATCACCCGCAAGCCCTGCAGGCCGTGCACCCGGCCCTCGGCGTCGACCACCGCCATCGGGTCGGCGGCGTCGCCCATGCGGCAGCTGCACGAGGGGTGCAGCGCCGTCTCGGCATGCTCGCGCACGAAGGCGTCGATCTCGGCATCGGTCTGGATCTGCATGCCCGGCTTGATCTCGCGGCCGCGGAAGGCGTCCATCGCCTGCTGGCCGATGATCTCGCGCGTCAGGCGCACGCCGGCGCGGAACTCGCGCCAGTCGACCTCATGGGCCATGTAGTTGAACTGCAGCCGCGGCGCCGCCCGCGGGTCGCGGCTGGCCAGGCGCACGAAGCCGGTGCTGGGCGAACGCATCGAGCCGACATGGCACTGGAAGCCGTGCGCCTTGACCGGATTGCTGCCGTCGTAGTTCATCGCCAGCGGGATGAAGTGGTACTGCAGGTTCGGCCAGGCGAACTCCTCGCTGCTGCGGATGAAGCCGCCGGCCTCGAAGTGGTTCGACGAGGCGATCCCGGTCCCTTTCAGGTACCACTCGATGCCGATGGCCGGCTTGTTGTGCCACAGCAGCGCCGGGTAGAGCGAGACCGGCTGCAGGCATTCGTACTGCAGGTACATCTCCAGGTGGTCCTGCAGGTTCTCGCCGACGCCGGGGCGGTCGATCACGACCGGAATGCCCAGCGCGCGCAGCGCGTCGGCCGGCCCCACGCCCGAGCGCAGCAGCAGCTGCGGCGAGGCGATCGCGCCGCTGCTGACCAGCACCTCGCGGCGCGCGCGCGCCTGCCGCATCTCGTCGCCCTGCAGCCAGGCCACGCCGACGGCGCGGCTGCCTTCGAACAGCACCCGGTCGCTCAAGGCGCGGGTGCGCACCGTCAGGTTCGGGCGCTGGCGCGCGGCATCCAGGTAGGCCAGCGAGGTGCTGCAGCGTCGCCCGTCGGCGGTGGTGGTGCGGTCCATCGGACCGAAGCCTTCCTGACGGTAGCCGTTCAGGTCGTCGGTACGGGCGTAGCCGGCCTGTTCTCCGGCGCGCACGAAGGCCTCGAACAGCGGGCTGATGTCGGCCTTCGGCGTGGTGACGTGCAGCGGGCCCTCGCCGCCGTGCCAGTCGTTGGCGCCCTGGTCGCGGGTCTCGGACTTGCGGAAGTAGGGCAGGCAGTCGGCGTAGCTCCAGCGCTCCAGGCCGGGCTGCTGCGCCCAGCCCTCGTAGTCCATCGGGTTGCCGCGGATGTAGACCATGCCGTTGATCAGCGACGAGCCGCCCAGGCCCTTGCCGCGGCCCTGCGTCATGCGCCGCCCGCCCATGTGCGGCTCGGGCTCGGTGACATAGGCCCAGTTGTAGGTGGTGCCCTGCAGCGGGTAGGCCAGTGCCGCGGGCATCTGCGTGCGCCAGTCGAGCCGCCAGTCGGGGCCGCCGGCCTCCAGCAGCAGCACCGAGACGTCGGCATCCTCGCTCAGCCGCGCGGCCAGCACGCAGCCGGCCGAGCCGGCGCCGACGACGATGTAGTCGAACTCGTCGGGCAGGGTGTCCTTCATGGCGAGCCCTCCTTCAGGCGCCGAACCAGCCCGAGGCGGCCGGCGCGAGGTTGATGTAGCTGTGCTTGAGCTCGGTGTATTCGTCCAGACCGACGCGCGCGAGCTCGCGGCCGATGCCGCTGGCCTTGAAGCCGCCCCAGGGCGCCTCCGGGAAATACGGGTGGTAGTCGTTGACCCAGACGGTGCCGAAGCGCATCGCGCGGGTCATGCGCGCCGCGCGCGCCAGGTCGCGGGTCCAGACCGCGCCGGCCAGGCCGTAGGGCGTGCCGTTGGCCAGGCGCAGCGCCTCGGTCTCGCCCGAGAAGCGCTCGACCGCCAGCACCGGGCCGAAGATCTCCTCGCGCGCGATCGTCATCGTCTCGGTGACGCCGGTGACGAGCGTCGGCGCCAGCCAGAAGCCGTGCCGGAAAAACTCGCCCTGCGGCGCGCAGCCACCCGTCAGCACCCGCGCGCCCTCGCTCACCGCCTGCTCGACCATCGCCATCAGCCGCGCGCGCTGCGCCGCCGACTGCACCGGGCCCATCTGCGTGCCGGCCTCCAGGCCGCTGCCGACGACGATGCGCGCCATGCGCGCGGCCAGCCGTTCGACGAAGGCGTCGTGCACCGTGTCCTCCACCAGCAGCCGCGAGCCGGCCGAGCAGACCTGGCCGGCGTGGAAGAAGGCGGCGTCCAGCGCGCGGTCGACCGCGATGTCCAGATCGGCGTCGGCGAAGACGATGTTGGGGTTCTTGCCGCCCAGCTCCAACGCGACGCGCTTGAAGTTGCTGTCGGCGGCGGCCTTCATGATGTGGCGACCGGCCGTGGCGCCGCCGGTGAAGGACACCAGATCCACGTCGAGGCTGGCGGCCAGCTCGGCGCCGACCTCGGCGCCGCCGGTGACCAGATTGAACACGCCCGGCGGCAGGTCCAGCTCGCCCAGCAGCCGCGCCAGGTGCAGCGTGGTCAGCGGCGTCAGTTCGCTGGGCTTGATGACGACGGTGTTGCCCGCGCCCAGCGCCGGCGCGATCTTCCAGGCCGCCTGCAGCAGCGGATAGTTCCACGGCGTGATCAGCGCGCACACGCCCACCGGCTCGCGCAGCGTGCGGCTGATGACATGGGCCGGCGCCTCGTTGACCGCGCCGGACTCGCCCGCCACCAGCGCGCCGAAGTAGCGGAAGGTCGCGGCGATGTCGCCCATGTCGGTGCGGCTCTCGGTGAGCGTCTTGCCGGTGTTGAGCGACTCCAGCCAGGCCAGATGCTCGGCGTCGCGGTCGACGAGGTCGGCGATGCGGTGCAGCAGCCGGGCGCGCTCGCGGATGCCGGTCTCGCGCCACGGGCCGTGGTCGAAGGCCGCGCGGGCGGCGGCGATGGCGCGGCGGGTGTCGGCGCGGTCGGCCTCGGCGGCCTGCGCGATCACGCGCTCGTCGATCGGGCAGACGATGTCGCGGGTGGCCTCGGCCGCGGCGGGCTGCCACTGGCCGGCGATGAGAAGCTGGGTAGGGGTCACGGGCAAATCCTGGGCTCGGGGCCGGTCGAAGACGGTCGGGGTCGGCTGATCGTGGTCCGGAAGCCCGCGGGGCGGCATCCATTTTCCGACGTCGACATGGTCGAAAACGTCACGGCCGGCGATGACCAGCGCAAGAAAGAACATGTCGCCTGCGGACAAGTCCGAGCGGGCCGACCTGCAAGAGTGCAGGCACGCTCTCTCTTTCGCTCTCTCCCCTCGACCTCACCCAACCGGACGACCGCCATGAAGTGGATGACCCCGACCCTTGTCGCGCTGGCCAGCGCGCTGACGACCCTGGCCGCCGTGCCGGTGCAGGCGCAGGAGGACGCCAGCTGCCAGAAGGTGCGCTTCGCCGACGTCGGCTGGAGCGACATCGCCGCCACCACCGGCCTGGCCTCGGTGGTGCTGAAGGCGATGGGCTACCAGCCCAGCGTGACCGTCGCCTCGGTGCCGATCACCTTCGCCGGCATCAAGAGCCGCCAGATCGACGCCTTCCTCGGCTACTGGAACCCGAGCATGACGCCGATGATGGAACCCTTCGTCAAGGCCGGGCAGATCCAGGTGTTCGAGCGCCCGAACCTGACCGGCGCCAAGTACACGCTGGCGGTGCCGGAGTATCTTTTCGATGCCGGGCTGAAATCCTTCAAGGACATCGCCCGCTTCGAGAAGGAGCTGGGCGGGCGCATTCTCGGCATCGAGCCGGGCAACGACGGCAACGCGCTGATCGCCGGCATGATCAAGCAGAACCAGCACGGCCTGCAGAAGTTCAAGCTGGTCGAGTCGTCCGAGGCCGGCATGCTCGCCGAGGTGCAGCGCGCCGCGCGCGCGAAGAAGCCGGTGGTCTTCCTGGGCTGGGAGCCGCACCCGATGAACGTGCAGGTGAAGATGAAATACCTCGAGGGCGGCGACGAGGTCTTCGGCCCGAACTACGGCGAGGCCAAGGTCTACACCGCGGTGCCGCCGGGCTACGAGGCGCGCTGCCCGAATGTCGCCACCTTCCTGCGCAACCTGCAGTTCACCACCACGATGGAGAACGAGGTCATGCTCGACATTCTCAACAAGGCCCGCCCCGAGAAGGCCGCGCAGACCTGGCTGGCCAAGCACCCCGAGGTGCTGGGCCCGTGGCTGAAGGGCGTGAAGACCGTCAAGGGCGAGGACGCCGCCCCGGTGGTGGCCAAGGCGCTGGGCGGCTGACACCGGCGCACGCCGGGCTGTTTTCCTTGCAGGAGCCTGGAGATGCTGTCCCTGTCCGCCGCCCATGTACACCTGCTGGTGGCCATCCTCGCCGAGGTGGTCGCCACCAGCAGCCTGAAAGCCTCCGACGGCCTGAGCCGCCCGCTGCCCACCGCGGTGGTCGTCATCGGCTACGCCACCGCCTTCTACTTCCTGTCGCTGGCCCTGCGCAGCGTGCCCGTCGGCCTGGCCTACGCGATCTGGTCAGGCGCCGGCATCGTGCTGGTGTCGCTGGCCGGCTGGGTGCTGTTCGGCCAGAAGATCGACCTGGCCGGCGGCATCGGCATCACGCTGATTCTGGCGGGGGTGCTGGTGTTGAATCTGTTTTCGCGGGCGGGGCATTGAGGGGCGGGCGGCTGGGAAGCAAACAGGCTCACATCGGCGCCGCCATCCGATCGGGTGTCGCGTCAACGATCGACTGCAGCAACCCTCCCCCGTCATCCTCGCGAAGGCGAGGATCCATGAGCAGCAACGACACGACATAGGAAATCTGCCGATCACCCCTGCAGCGTCTCGATCTCGAACCCGACGACATTGCGCGCCGTGCGGCTGAACTCGATGCCGATCAGGTGCACGGTGACGCCGCGGCCCAGGTATTTCTCGGCGTAGCCCCGGTCGCGGATCTGCTGCAGCGCGTGGCCTTCGGGGGCGCCGGCCACCACCTTGAATTCGAACAGGAAGACCTGTGCGCCCAGGCGCAGCGTCAGGTCGATGCGGCCGTGGCTGGTCGCGTCCTCGACCTGCAGGTCCAGTCCCAGCCCGGCCAGGTGGCTGTAGAACACGCTGGCGTAGTGGCCCTCGAAGCCCGCCAGCGGGTTCCTGCGATACCAGTCGCTCGGGATGCTGGCGAACAGCGCCCGCAGCGCCGTCTCCATGCCCAGCCCGTCGCGCTCGCGCAATGCCCTCATCAGCGCCTGGCGCTGCAGCGAGGCAGCCCGCATCGGCACGCCGTAGCCGGGCAGCAGCACCCGGTTCAGGCTCATCTCCACCTCCCGGTTCGGATAGCCCAGCGTGTAGATCAGCTCGCGCGTCTCGGTCTCCTCGGCCGCATGCACGCTCAGGTAGCCGGCCTGGAACAGCAGCGCCACCGCGCCGATCTGCTCCACCTCGAAGCTCATCAGCTCCATCTCGTCGGCCTGCAGCCGCGCCAGATCGGGCGTGAACCACGACTGCTCGGCCAGCAGCCTGACCAGGAAGGTGGGCGTGCCGGTGTCGAACCAGTGCGCCTTGAACTGCCGGCTGTCGAACAGCAGCAGCACGTCGAAGGGGTTGTAGACGCCCACGCCCAGCCAGTTGTAGCCGTTGTACCAGCGCCGGATCTCGTCGCGGTCCAGCCCGGGCAGCTCCGGCGCGAACACGGTGTCGAGGTCGGCGTCGGTGTAGCCGCACAGCGCGCCCCAGCGCGCGTCCAGCGTGATGTCGTGCAGGTTGTTCAGCCCCGAAAAGAGGCTCACCTTGCTGAACTTGGACACGCCGGTCAGGAACACGAACTTCAGGTGCGGATCCGCGCCCTTGAGCACCGAATACAGGTTGCGCAGCCCGTCGCGCATCTCGGCGGCCCGGGCCGGTTCGGTGAGGTTGTCCAGGATCGGCTTGTCGTACTCGTCGACCAGCACCGCGACCGGCGCGCCGTGGCGCTCGTGCACCCGCCGGATGAGTTCGGCAAAGCGGCCGTCGACCGTGCGGCGCTCGCATTGCACGCCCAGCGCGACCTCGTTGTCCTGCAGGATCTCGTGAATGCGCGCGTCCAGCTCGGCCCGGCTCTGCAGCATGCCGTCGGAAAAGCTGATGCGGATGACCGGATGGCGCTGCGACCAGTCCCAGCGCGATTCGGCCGCCAGCCCCTCGAACAGCGCCCGGTTGCCCTCGAACAGTTCCTTGAAGGTGTCCACCAGCAGGCTCTTGCCGAAGCGCCGGGGGCGGCTCAGGAAGAAGTACGAGCCCGACGCGATCAGGTCGATCGCCAGGCCCGACTTGTCGACGTAGTAGCAGCCTTCCTCGCGCAGCTTGGCCAGGGTCTGGATGCCGAGGGGCAGCTTCTTGCGGGGCAGTGCGGAGACGGCGTGGCTCATGGAACCAGTGTAGCCACGCCGGGATGACCGGACGGCCGCTCAGCTCTCCTGCTGCCGCGCCCCGAAGCTCTCGGTCAGGCGGTCGAGGATGATGGCCAGCAGCACCACCGACAGGCCGCTCTCGAAGCCCAGGCCGATGTCCAGGCGCTGGATGCTGGAGAGCACCTCGTTGCCCAGGCCGCCGGCGCCGACCATCGAGGCGATGATGACCATCGAGAGCGCCATCATGATGGTCTGGTTGACGCCCGCCATCAGCGTGGGCAGCGCGATCGGCAGCTGCACCTTCCACAGCAGCTGCATCGAGGTGCAGCCGAAGGCCTGGCCGGCCTCGACCTGCTCGCTGCTGACCTGGCGGATGCCCAGCGCGGTCAGGCGCACCACCGGCGGCATCGCGAACACGACGGTGGCCAGGATGCCCGGCACCCGGCCCAGGCCGAAGAGCATCGCCGCCGGGATCAGGTAGACGAAGGCGGGCATCGTCTGCATGAAGTCCAGCACCGGGCGCAGCAGCGCGTTGAAGCGGTCGCTGCGCGCGCTCAGGATGCCCAGCGGCACGCCCACGACGATGCTGATCAGCGTGGCCGAGAACACCAGGGCCAGCGTCACCGCCGTCTGGTCCCAGAAGCCGGTGATGCGGATCACCAGCAGGCTGGCCAGCGCGAACAGGCCGAAGCGCCAGTTCAGCCGCCACACGCCCAGCGCCATCACCGCGATCATCACCAGCCAGGACGGAATGGCCAGCAGCACGGCCTCGATGTGGCTGGAAAAGCCCTCGACCAGCGCGCCGATCACGTCGAAGAGGCCGCCGCCCTGCTCGAGCAGCAGCTTGACGGCGTCGTTGACCAGGGCGCCCAGCGGCAGCAGGTTCTTGCCCTCGCCGATCAGGTCTTGCAGGAAATCAGCTGGCATGTCGGGTGCTCGCGATCTTGAGGAGGAGGCTGCGGGGAGTGATGCAGCCGACAAGGCGTTCTGCGTCGTCGAAGACGCTGACGGGCTGGTCCAGGCCGAGCACGGTGTCGAGCGTCTCGGGCAGGGTGGTGGTCGCGCGCAGCCGGCCGGCGCCGCCCGCCGGGAACGGCACGACGGTGCGGTCGACCAGGTCGGCGGCGGTCAGGTAGCGCGAGGTGTCGACGCCCTTGAAGAAGCGGCGCACATAGTCGTTGGCGGGGCTGGTGACGATCTCGTGCGGCGAGCCTTCCTGGACCAGGTTGCCGCCTTCCATGATGGCGATGCGCGAGCCGATCTTCAGGGCCTCCTCCAGGTCGTGCGAGACGAAGACGATGGTGCGGCGGTGCTCGCGCTGCAGCTGCAGCATCAGGTCCTGCATCTCGGTGCGCTTGAGCGGGTCCAGCGCCGAGAAGGCCTCGTCCATCAGCAGGATGTCGGGGTCGACCGCCAGCGCGCGCGCCAGGCCGACGCGCTGCTGCATGCCGCCGGAGAGCTGGCGCGGGTACTTGCCCGCATAGGCCTTCAGGCCGACCTGCTCGAGCGCCTGCATCACCTTGTCGCGGTAGAGCTTCGGATTCTCGCCGGCGACCTCCAGGCCGAAGGCGACGTTGTCCTGCACCGTGCGGTGCGGCATCAGCGCGAAGCTCTGGAAGACCATCGCGATGCGCTTGCGCCGCCAGCGCATCAGGTCCGGCTGCGGCATGCGCGCGACATCGTCGCCGTCGACGACGATGGAGCCGGAGGTCGGCTCGACCAGGCGGTTGATCAGCCGGATCAGCGTCGACTTGCCCGAGCCCGACAGGCCCATCAGCACGTAGATGTCGCCGGCCTGCACGTCGAAGCCGACCTTGTTGACGCCGACCACCTGGCCGGTGCGCTGGAAGATCTCGTCCTTGGACAGGCCCTGGCTGAGCAGCTTCAGCGCGGCCTCCGGCTTCGGGCCGAAGATCTTCGTCAGGTCGCGGATCTGGATCTTGGGTCTGGACATGCGCGGCTCCCGGGCTGTCGTGGAGATCGTGGAGGGGGGGGAGGAGAGGGAAGAGGTCATCGGTCGAGCTCCAGGTCGCCGAGCGGACGGCTGCAGCACGGCAGCATCCAGCCCTGCGCGACCTCGCGCGGGCGCAGGCCGCCGCCCTGGCTCATCTGCACCTCGCCGGAGAGGCGCCGCGTGCGGCAGGTGCCGCAGACGCCGCTCGAGCAGCTGAAGGGCCAGCGCAGGCCGGCGCGGCGCGCCGCCTCCAGCAGCGTCTCGTCCGGACCGCACTCGAAGCGTTCGCCGCGCTTGAGCGTGACCGTGAAGCGCGGGGCGGGCTCGGCTCCGTCGGCCGCGCCCGGCGCCGCGTCGGCGACCTCGGGCACCGGCTCGGCGGTGGCCGGCGCCTCGAAGCTGAAGCTTTCCTCGTGGTAGCGGCTCATGTCGAAGCCGGCGTCCATCAGCATCGCGCGCACCGCCGCCATGAAGGGCGCCGGGCCGCAGCACCAGACCTCGCGCTCGAGCAGGTCGGGCACCTGCGAGCGCAGCAGCGGCAGCGACAGCCGCCCGGTCAGGCCGCTGTAGCCGGGCGTGCTGCCGGCGCTTTCGCAGATCACGCTGGCGCGCCAGCGCGGCAGCAGCCGCGCCAGCAGCGCGATCTCGTCGGCGAAGACGACGTCCTGCGGCGTGCGCGCGGCATGGACGAAGCGCACGTCCGCGTCCAGGCCGAGATCGGCCCAGGCCCGCGACATCGACATCAGCGGCGTGATGCCGCTGCCGCCCGACAGGTAGAGCTGGCCGCGCGCCGGGGCGCTCACCGGTCCGGACGGAAAGCAGAACTGCCCGGCCGGGCCGGTGACGGCGATCCGGTCGCCCGGGCGCAGGTGGTCGTGCAGCCAGTTCGACACCCGCCCGCCGGGCACGCGCTTGACGGTGATGGCCACCGTGCCGGGCCGCGTCGGGCTGGAGCTCAGGGTGTAGCAGCGCATCACGCGCTCGCCGTCGATGTCCAGCGCCAGGGTGACGAACTGGCCGGGACGGTAGCGGAAGCTGCGGTCGCCGTCGTTCAGGCGCAGCACGAAGGTGCGCACGTCCGGGGTCTCGTCGATCACCCGCAGGCAGACGAAGACCTCGTCGTCCGCCTCCCAGACGGGGGCGGGCGCATCGGCCAGATCGGGATAGATGGCATTCATGGGTCGGATCGTGGCATTAGCAATGAACGTGCCCAGGCAGCGCCTCAGCGCGGGCCCGACCCGAGGGCAGCGCGCATGCGATCGACGTACCAGACGCAGAAGGCTTCTACCAGACCTTCGGTGAACGGCGAATAGGGACCCGGCGCATAGGCGCTGCTGGCGACGCCGGCCTGGGAGAACTCGACCAGGCGGCGGTCCTGGTCGTTGGTGGCGTTCCAGACCGAGGTCAGGTTCTCGACGGTGTAGTCCACGCCCTCGACCGCGTCCTTGTGCACGCACCAGGTGGTGCGCACCAGCGTGCGGCCCGCGCTCAGCGGAATCACCGAGAAGCTCACCACATGGTCGCTCATGAAGTGGTGCCAGGAGTTGGGCTGCGTCCAGAACGACAGGCCGCCGAGCGACTTCTCGGTGAAGTCGGCCAGCAGCTTCTTGCAGGCGACTTCGGTGTTCATCGTCTGCGACTCGCCGGCGCGGTCCAGCGGCAGGCGCTGGGTGCGGAAGCCGGTGACGCGGGTGTCGAGCTCCTCGATGCGGGCGCTGGGCAGGCCCATCGCCTCCCAGCGGGCGTGGCTGTCCTTGACGATCTGCTCGAACTGCGCGATGCCCTCGGCGTTCTGCGGACCCGGCTGGGCGCCGAAGCCGTGCTCGTACAGCGAGATGGTCAGCTCCGGATGGTTGCCCACGCAGTGGTAGCACTCGCGGTTGTTCTCCATCGTCAGCTTCCAGTTGCCCTGCTCCAGGATCTCGACCTGGGCGGCGACCTTGCACTCGGACAGCTTGTGCGGCGCCAGGTAGGGGCGCATGCGCGCGGCCACTTCCTCGAAGTCGGCCGGCGGCTCGTCGGCCAGGCAGATGAAGATCAGGCCCTCCAGGTCGCGCAGGTGCACCTTGTGCAGATGGTGCTGCTCGCGCAGGAAGGTCTCGCCCATGTGGTCGGCGTGGATCAACCGGCCTTCCAGGTCGTAGGTCCACTGGTGATAGGGGCAGACGATGTTGCCCAGGCTGCCCTGGTGCTCGTCGCACAGCTTGGAGCCGCGGTGGCGGCAGACGTTGTGGAAGGCGCGCAGCTGCATGTCGTCGTCGCGCACGATCAGCACCGAGTCGGCACCGATGTCGACGGTGAGGTAGTCGCCCGGCTCGGGCACCTGCGGCGCCACGCCGACGAAGATCCAGTGGCGGCGGAAGATGTGCTCCAGGTCGGCCTGGAAGATCTCCTCGCTCAGGTAGAACGGGGCTTCGAGGCTGTGGCCGGGCCGGCGGCGCTCGAGCAGCGTGGCGAGCATCGCGTCGGCTCGGCCGGCGCGGGGGTGCAGGGTGACGGGGGCGGTCGTGGTCGTCATGGCGGAGGTCCTCGGAGCGCGGTCGGAACGCGGTCGTGATGCGGAAAGGCTGCAGGTCGTCGAGGCCATTGTTCGGTCAGCCGCCCCGGCGACCTTGCATGTGACGGACACGGATTTGTCTGCAGGCGACATCGGCGCGCGGGATGTCGCGATGTCGGTTTTGGGCAAATGCGTGTCCGCGGCGCACAAGCCGCACCGGCGTCGGGCTCGAAGAATGAGGCCATCCGAGACCGCCTCCCCACGACGCCATGAACACTGCCGACTTCTTCGCCGCCCCGCTGGCCCAGGCCGATGCGCAGATCGCCCGCTCGATCGACCGCGAGCTCCACCGCCAGCAGAGCCAGATCGAGCTGATCGCCTCCGAGAACATCGTCTCCCGCGCGGTGCTGCAGGCGCAAGGCTCGGTGTTCACCAACAAGTACGCCGAGGGCTATCCGGGCAAGCGCTACTACGGCGGCTGCGAGCAGGCCGACGTGGTCGAGGCGCTGGCGATCGAGCGGCTGTGCCAGCTCTTCGGCGCGCGCTTCGCCAACGTGCAGCCGCACTCCGGCGCGCAGGCCAACACCGCGGTGATGCTGGCCCTGGTCAAGCCGGGCGACACGGTGCTGGGCATGGCGCTCTCCGCCGGCGGCCACCTGACGCACGGCGCCCGGCCGGCGCTCTCGGGCAAGTGGTTCAACGCGGTGCAGTACGGCGTGCGCGAGAGCGACAGCCTGATCGACTACGACGAGGTCGCCCGCCTGGCGCGCGAGCACCGCCCCAAGCTCCTCATCGCCGGCTTCTCGGCCTATCCGCGCGTCATCGACTGGGCACGCTTCCGCGCCATCGCCGACGAGGTGGGCGCGCTGCTGATGGTGGACATGGCGCATGTGGCCGGCCTGGTGGCCGCGGGCGTCTACCCCAGCCCGGTGCCGCACGCCCATGTGACCACCAGCACCACGCACAAGACGCTGCGCGGCCCGCGCGGCGGCGTGATCCTCACCAACGACGAGGAGATCGCCAAGAAGATCAACTCGGCCGTGTTCCCTGGCGCCCAGGGCGGGCCGCTGATGCATGTGATCGCCGCCAAGGCGGTGGCCTTCGGCGAGGCGCTGCAGCCGGCCTTCCAGGACTACGCCCGCCAGGTGGTGGCCAATGCCCGCGCGCTGGGCGAGACGCTGCGCGAGGGTGGCCTGGACCTGGTCACCGGCGGCACCGACAACCACCTGCTGCTGGTCGACCTGCGCCCGCTGGGCCTGAAGGGCAACCAGACGGAAGTCGCGCTGGAGCGTGCCGGCATCACCTGCAACAAGAACGGCATTCCCTTCGACACCGAGAAGCCCACCGTCACCTCGGGCATCCGCGTCGGCACCGCCGCCATCACCACCCGCGGCCTGAAGGAGAGCGACTGCCGCGAGGTGGGCCGCCTGATCCTGGACGTGATGCAGGCGCTGCGCCGCAGCCCCGAGGGCGACGCGCAGGTCGAGATGCTGGTGCGCGAGCAGGTCCAGACGCTGATGAGCCGCTTCCCCATCTACCCCGAACTCTGAGCCCCGGCCTCTTGCCCGACTTCCGAAGGACGCACGCCATGAATCCCCTGCACGCCGAATCCATCGTCATCGACGGCCTGATCATCTCGAAGTGGAACCGCCCGGTCTTCGAGGACATGAAGAAGGGTGGCCTCACCGCCGCCAACTGCACCGTCTCGGTCTGGGACGACTTCAAGAGCACGGTGCACAACATCGCCGAGATGAAGGCGCACATCCGCGCCAACGCCGACCTGCTGACGCTGGTGCGCACCACCGACGACATCCGCCGTGCCAAGCGGGAGGGCAAGACCGGCATCATCCTGGGCTTCCAGAACGCGCACGCCTTCGAGGACCACCTGGGCCACGTCGAGGCCTTCGCCGACCTGGGCGTGCGCGTGGTGCAGCTCTGCTACAACACCCAGAACCTGATCGGCACCGGCTGCTACGAGCGCGACGGCGGCCTCTCCGGCTACGGTCACGAGGTCATCGCCGAGATGAACCGCGTCGGCATCATGGTCGACCTCTCGCACGTCGGCGCCCGCACCAGCGAGGAGGCCATCCTGGCCTCGAAGAAGCCGGTCACCTACAGCCACTGCCTGCCCGCGGGCCTGAAGGAGCACCCGCGCAACAAGAGCGACGAGCAGCTCAAGTTCATCGCCGACCGCGGCGGCTTCATCGGCGTGACCATGTTCCCGCCCTTCCTCAAGCGCGGCATCGAATCGACCGTCGACGACTACGTCGAGGCGCTGGACTACGTCATCAACCTGGTGGGCGAGGACTGCGTCGGCGTGGGCACCGACCACACCCAGGGCTACGGCCAGGACTTCTTCGACCACATCACGCACGACAAGGGCCGCGGCCGGCGCCTGACGAACTTCGGCACCGTGCTGAACCCCGAGGGCATCCGCACCATCGGCGAGATGCCCAACCTGACCGACGCCATGGAGCGCGCCGGCTGGAAGCCCGAGCGCATCGTCAAGGTCATCGGCGGCAACTGGCTGCGGGTGTTCGGCGAGGTCTGGGGCGCCTGAGCGCCGCACCACAGGAGCACACGACCATGCAACCGCAACTGCCCATCTCCGTCGACGAAACCACCGGCATCTGGACCACCGACGGTCTGCCGATGATCTACGTGCCCCGCCACTTCTTCGTCAACAACCATGTCGAGGCCGAAGCTGCCATCGGCCGCGAGACCTACGCCGCGAGCCTCTACAAGGCCGGCCACCGCTCGGCCTACTTCTGGTGCGAGCAGGAGAGCAAGACGCACGGCCTGCAGGGCCTGGCGGTCTACGAGCACTACCTCAAGCGCCTGTCGCAGCGCGGCTGGGGGCTGTTCTCGTTCGACGAGGTGGATGCCACCACAGGCCACGCCCGCATCCGGCTGGAGCACTCGGTCTTCGTGCTGGCCCAGGGCATCGCCGGCGTGCCGGTGAGCCAGGACAAGGTCTGCTACCTGTTCGCCGGCTGGTTCTCCGGCGCGATGGACTGGGTCGGCCAGGCCACCGGCCAGACCTGGAAGACCCACAGCGAGGAAACCCAGTGCGCCGCCGAAGGCCACGCGCACTGCGTGTTCACCGTCACGCCGATCGCGGACTGATCCGACCGCGCGCCGCCCCGCCGACCCTCACGCCGCCTGACCACGCCGCCCGACCATGCGCTACCCGCACCTCTTCGAACCCATCCAGCTCAACCAGCTGAAGATCCGCAACCGCATCGTCAGCACCGCGCACGCCGAGGTCTACGCCGACGACGGCATGCCCGGCGAGCGCTACATCCGCTACTACGAGGAAAAGGCCAAGGGCGGCGTCGGCCTGGCGATCTGCGGCGGCTCCAGCCCCGTGTCGCGCGACAGCCCGAGCAGCTGGTGGAGCTCGGTCAACCTCTCGCGCGACGAGACGATGGAAGGCCTGTCCCGGCTGGCCGACACCATGCACAGGCATGGCGCCAAGATCATGATCCAGGCCACCCACATGGGCCGGCGCAACGCCTGGCACGGCTTCGACTGGCCGCACCTGGTCAGCCCCTCGGGCGTGCGCGAACCGGTGCACCGCGGCAATGCCAAGACGATCGAGATCGAGGAGATCCGCCGCATCATCCAGGACTACGCCCGCGCCGCGCGCCGCGTGAAGGCCTCGGGGCTGGACGGCATCGAGATCTCGGCGGCGCACCAGCACCTGATCGACCAGTTCTGGAGCCCGCGCAGCAACTTCCGCACCGACGAGTGGGGCGGCAGCCTGCAGAACCGCCTGCGCTTCGGCATCGAGGTGCTGCAGGCGGTGCGCGCCGAGGTCGGCAAGGACTTCGTCGTCGGCCTGCGCATGTGCGGCGACGAGTTCCACGAGGACGGCCTGAACCACGAGATGCTCAAGGAAATCGCGCAGGCCATGAGCGAGACCGGCCTGATCGACTACCTGAGCGTGATCGGCTCCGGCGCCGACACCCACAACACCCTGGCCAACTGCATGCCGCCGATGGCGCTGCCCCCGGAGCCCTTCGTGCATCTGGCCGGCGGCATCAAGAGCGTGGTGAAGATCCCGGTGATGCACGCGCAGAGCATCCGCGACGCGCAGCAGGCCGAGCGCCTGCTGGCCAGCGGCACGGTCGACATGGTGGGCATGACGCGTGCGCAGATCGCCGACCCGCACATGGTCATCAAGATCCGCGACGGCCGCGAAGACCAGATCAAGCAGTGCGTCGGCGCCAACTACTGCATCGACCGCCAGTACAACGGCCTGGACGTGCTCTGCGTGCAGAACGCCGCCACCAGCCGCGAGCGCACCATGCCGCACACCATCGCCAAGACCACCGGCCCGAAGCGCCGCGTGGTGGTGGTCGGCGCCGGCCCGGCCGGGCTGGAGGCCGCCCGCGTGGCGCGCGAGCGCGGCCACGACGTGGTGCTGTTCGAGAAGGCGCCGCAGGTCGGCGGCCAGGTGAATCTGGCGGCCAAGGCGCCGAAGCGCGAGCAGATGGCCGGCATCATCCGCTGGTTCGATCTGGAAACCACCCGCCTGGGCGTGGACCGCCGCCTGGGCACCGAGGCCGACGTGTCGATGATCCTCGACGAGCGGCCGGACATCGTCGTGCTGGCCACCGGCGGGCTGCCGCACACCGGCCAGACGCCTGAGTGGGGCGTGGCCGAGGGCCTGGCCGTGTCGGGCTGGGACATCCTCAGCGGCAAGGTGGCGCCGAAGGGCAATGTGCTGGTCTATGACGCGATCAGCGCGCATGCCGGCTCCGGCGTGGCCGACTTCATCGCCAGCCGCGGCCACCTGGTCGAGATGGTCACGCCCGACGTGAAGATCGCCGACGACACCGGCGGCACCACCTTCCCGATCATCTACCGCCAGCTCTGCGCGCAGGGCGTGATCCTGACGCCGAACCACTGGCTCGACCGCGTCTACCGCGAGAGCACGCCCGACGGCGACAAGCTGGTCGCGGTGCTGCGCCACGAGTACACCGAGGTGCAGGAGGAGCGCGTGGTCGACCAGGTCGTGATCGAGAACGGCATCCGCCCGAACGAGGCGCTGTACTGGCAGCTCAAGGACCGCTCGGTCAACCACGGCCAGACCGACATCGACGCGCTCTACGACAACCAGCCGCAGCCGGCGCTCTCCGAGCCGCTGGGCAACGGCAAGTTCGCGCTGTTCCGCATCGGCGACGGCGTGTCGATGCACAACATCCACGGCGCGATCTACGACGCGCTGCGTCTCTGCAAGGACTTCTGAGCATGGATGCCGTCCTGTCTCCCCTGATCTGGCGCGACGCCGTCACCGCGGTGTTCTGGCTGGCGGTGGCCGCGCTGGCGATCGGCACCGCGCGCCGTGCGGTGCTCTGGCGCACCGGCCTGGCCGCGCCGGTGGCCTGGAGCGGCCTGCTGGCCATCCCCAAGCGCTACTTCGTCGACCTGCACCATGTGGTCGCCCACGAGCCGGCGGTGGCGCGCGCGCACGTCGCGGTGGCCGGCGGCGCGCTGGCCTGCCTGGCGCTGGTGGCGATCAACGACGGCCTGCGGCTGCGCATCGCCGCGCTGGACATCGCGCTGGTGGCCTTCGCGCTGGTGATGCTGGCCGGCGCGCTGATGATGGCGCTGCGCCGACGCCAGCCGGCGGTGGCCGCGCGGGTCTCGCGCGGGCCGTGGCAGCGCCTGCCGTGGACGCTGGGCGCGGGCGCCCTGGGCCTGGCGGCCCTGTCGGCCGGCGCGCTGTGGCACGAGAGCCTGGCGCCGTGGTGGGCGGCGCTGTGCGTGCTGGCCCTGGGCGCCGGCGCGGCCGAGCTTGCGCTGGGCGTCGGTCTGGCCGGGCCGATGAAGCATGCGGTGGCCGGCCTGCTGCACCTGGGCCTGCATCCGCGCCCCGAGCGCTTCGGCCCGCAGCCGGTGGGCCCGGCCGCGCAGCGCCAGGCCAGCGCGCTGAAGCCCGTCAATCTGGTGCGCGACCTACCCGGCGCCGCCCGGCCGGCCGATCTGCCGTGGAACCGCCTGCTCTCGTTCGACGCCTGCGTGCAGTGCGGCAAGTGCGAGGCGGCCTGCCCGGCCTTCGCCGCCGGCCAGCCGCTCAACCCGAAGAAGCTGGTGCAGGATCTGGTGAGCGGCATGTCCGGCACCGGCGACGCGCACTACGCCGGCAACCCCTATCCGGGCAAGGAGATCGGCCGCCATGCCGGTGCGCCCGACCAGGCGGTGGTGCCCGGCCTGATCGACGCCGAGACGCTGTGGAGCTGCACCACCTGCCGCGCCTGCGTGCAGGCCTGCCCGATGCTGATCGAGCATGTCGATCTGGTGGTCGACCTGCGCCGCAGCCTGACGCTGGTCGGCGGCACCGTGCCGAACAAGGGCGACGAGGTGCTGGCCGCGCTGCGCGAGACCGACACCCAGGGCCGCCATCCGCTCGCCGCCCGGCACCACTGGGCCAGCGACCTGGGCCTGCCGGTGCTGGCCGACGCGCCGGCCACGCAGCGCACCGAGTGGCTGCTGCTCGCCGGCGAGGCCGGCTTCGACCTGCGCGGCCAGAAGACGCTGCGCGCGCTGGTGACGACGCTGCGCTCGGCCGGCGTGGTGCCGGCGCTGCTGGGCGCGCTGGAGACCGACTGCGGCGACGTGGCGCGCCGCCTCGGCGACGAAGCCGGCTACCAGCGCCTGGCGCGCCAGCTCATCGACACGCTGCAGGCGCATCCGGCCGCCAACCTGGTCACCGCCGACCCGCACCTGCTGCATGCGCTGCGCAACGAATACCCGGTGCTCGACGCCGCCTGGGCCGAGCGGCTCGCGCAAGGGCGCACCCGCGTCTGGCACCACACCGAGCTGCTGGCCGATCTGCTCGAGCGCGGCCAGCTGCGCCCCAAGGCGAACGCCGCGGCCCGCGCGCCCAGCGTCACGCTGCACGACCCCTGCTACCTCGGCCGCTACAACGGCCAGATCGAGGCCCCGCGCCGCGCGCTCAAGGCCATCGGCATCCAGGTGGTCGAGATGGAGCGCTGCGGCCTGAACGCCCGCTGCTGCGGCGGCGGGGGCGGCGCGCCGACCACCGACATTCCCGGCCAGCGACGCATTCCCGACATGCGCATGGACGACGCCCGCGCCACCGGCGCCGAGATCGTCGCGGTGGCCTGCCCGCAGTGCACCGCGATGCTCGAAGGCGTGACCGGCAAGCGCCCCGAGGTGCTGGACGTGGCCGAGCTGGTCGCCCGCGCCGTCGAGACCCGCCCCGCCCAGGAGACCCGAGCATGATCCGACGAGTCGATCCGCGCCGACCGGCGCTCATCACCCCGCAGGGCCTGCGCCGCATCGTGCTGGGCGGCACCGAGGGCGAGCGCGGCCTGCGCCTGGCGGCGGTGTCGCACGCCGCGGTGCGCCGCCCGCGCCTGGCCCTGCCGAGCGAGCGCGCCGCCGGCTGCCTGCTGGTGCTGGTCCACCCCGACAGCGGCAGCCTGGACGAGCACGCCCGCGAGGCGATCGCCGCCGCCGCGCTGCTGGCCCGCCCCGACGAGGCGGTGGTCGTGCTGATGCCCTGGCCGCAGGCCCCGGGCGCCGCCGGTGCGCAGGACCCGCAGGCCGACGCACTGGACGCCGCCGCGCTGGGCATCGACCGGCTGGAGCTGCTGCCGGTGAGCGAGGCGCTCTCGCCCGAGGCGCTGGCCGAGGCCGTCGCCGCGCGCTGGCAGGCCCTGTCCCCGCGCCTGACGCTGGCCCCGGACCGCGGCGACGACGGCGATCTGGGCCGGCGCCTGGCGGTGCGCCAGCGCCTGGCCTGCGCAGCCGGCGTGGTCGAGATCGCCGACGGCCGGGCGCGGGTGCGCGACCTCGGGGGCGTCCAGCGCGCCGCGGCCGACGCCACCGCGGCGCTCGACGGGCTGGATCTGCTGCTGCTGGCGCGCCAGGTCGCCCGCACCGAGCTGCCCTTCACCGGCCTGGGCGAGCGCCGGGTGCTGCCGGCGCCCGCGCCCCGCGCGCAGCCGGGCCTGGTCGATCTCGGCGTGGTCGCCGGCCAGGCGCAGCAGGTCGCGCTCGAGGAGGCCGACTTCATCCTGGCCGCCGGCAACGGCGTGACCGACGTGAAGCTGTTCCTGGAGCTGGCCGAGGCGCTGGGCGCGGCGGTCGGCGCCTCGCGGGTGGCGGTCGACGACGGACGCTTCGCGCGCAGCCAGCAGATCGGCGCCACCGGCCGCACGGTGCAGGCGCGCGGCTACCTGGCGATGGGCATCTCCGGCGCGGTCCAGCACCTGCAGGGCATCCGCGAATGCCGCCATGTGCTGGCGGTCAACACCGACGTGTCCGCGCCGATGGTGCAGCGCGCCGAGCTGACGGTGGTCGAGGACGTGCAGGCGCTGATGCGCGAGCTGCTCGCGCTGCTGCAGGCCGAGCGCGCGGCGCCGCCGGCGGCCTCGTCCCTTCCGGTTCCTTCCCTCAAGGCGGCCTGACATGAGTTCCTCTTCCCCGAACGTGAATGCCTCGCCGGTGGCGGTGCTGGTCAGCGTGCGCATCGATCCGGTCAGCGGACGCGCCACCCGCAGCCGTGCCGACGCCGCCGGCGCCGCGCTGGCCCTGCAGGCGCTGCAGGCCCGGGCCACGCTGCAGGGCCGATCGCACGCGCCCCAGCCGCGGCTGCTGCACGCCGCCAGCCGCCAGACCGCGATGCCCGAGGCGGTCGCGCGCGACTACCTGGCGCTGGGCATCGACCGGCTCGAGCGGCTGGAGCTGGCCGTCGCCGATCCGGAGCACATCACCGCCGCGCTGGCCGCGGCCTGCCACGACACGCCGCTGGTGATCGCCGGCGCGCGCGGCGAGTCCGGTCAGGCCAGCGGCCTGCTGCCGCACCGGCTGGCGCAGCGGCTGCAGCGGCCGCTGATCGCCGAGGTGATCGACCTGCAGCCCGAGGCCGACGGCGGCTGGCGGGTGGTGCAGGCGCTGCCGCGCGGCGCGCGGCGCAGCTGGCGGCTCGAACGCGGCGCCGCCGCGGTGCTGGTCGGCAGCGAGCGCCTGGCACGGCGCGAGGATCTGCGCGTGCGCCACGCCTGGCTGGCCGCGCAGCAGGGCCGCATCGAGGACCGCCGCGCCGCGTCCGACCCGAGTGCAGGCCCGGTGGCAGCGGCCCCGGCCTGGACGCCCGAGCCGGCGCGGCGCCAGCGCCGGCCGCTCGCGCCCGTCTCGACCGAGAGCGGCGCGGCGCGCATGGCGCGCGCCACCGGCACTGCCGCCCCGGCGCGACAGGGCGGCGCGGTGCTGAACCAGGGTTCGGCGCAGGACAAGGCCCGGCAACTGCTCGAGCATCTGCGCAGGCTGGCCCTGGTGCCTCCGGCCGGGTGAACCGCGCGGCGCCTGCCCGCATCCGCCCGGCCCCGATTCCTGCCGGAACAGCGCTGCGAAGCGCTGTTCCGGCTTGCCTTTTGCGCGTCTCGAAAATCCACGTCCCGTTTTCGTGCAGATATTGGTGCAATCACCTGTTCTGCATCAAGTCGCATTCCTGTGGAATACGGTATGCGCGCGGCACCGCGATGGTGCCGCATGCACCGTCCGAAACATCGGTCGATTCCGGTTCGGGTGCGTCGCGGGAAAAGCCGTTCCATTTTTTCGCCATGCACCGCCGACAAAACGGCAGTAACACGGGCACGACCTTTGCTATTTGATCTGTATCCACAAGACAGCGATTTCAGGTTCCTGCGTCCCGCAGCCCGCCGCGAATCGGATGTCGCACCACAGCTCACCGAACGCGAAGGTTTCAAGCGATGGTTTCCTCCTCGAGTTCCGATCCCCGCTCACGGCATTTCGGATTCCTGCTGCTCGAGAATTACTCGATGATCGCCTTCGCCAATGCGGTGGAGGTGCTGCGCATGGCCAACCTCACCAGCCGGCAGCCGCTCTACACCTGGAGCGTCTGCGCGGTCGGGGGCGGCTCGGCGCAGGCCAGCAACGGCCTGGGCGTCAGCGGCGCCTGCGCGCCCGAGGAGCTGGACCGCTGCGACGCGGTCTTCGTCTGCGGTGGCGTCGAGGTGCAGAAGGCGATCTCCGACTGCCTGGTCAAGGACCTGCGCCGCCGCGCCGCACGCGGGCAGACGCTGGGCGCGCTGTGCACCGGCACGCACGCGCTGGCCGCGGCCGGCGTGCTCGACGGCTACCGCTGCGCGGTGCACTGGGAGAATCTGGTCGCGCTGCGCGAGTCCTGCCCGAAGGTCGACTTCGCGCTCGAGGTCTTCGTCATCGACCGCGAGCGCATCACCGCCTCGGGCGGCATCGCGCCGCTGCACCTGATGCTGCATCTGGTGCGCAGCCACCATGGCAACAAGCTGGCGATGGCGATCTCCGAGCAGTTCATCGTCGACCGGGTGCGCGACCAGAGCGACCAGCAGAAGCTGCCGCAGCCGGAATTCGTCGGCCCCGGCTACGAGCATCTGGCCGAGGCGGCCGAGCTGATGGCCGCCAACATCGAGGAGCCGCTGCCGCTGTCGGAGATCGCCGACGCCGCCGGCATCTCGCTGCGCCAGCTCGAGCGGCTGTTCCACCGCTACTACAAGGTCACGCCGGCGCAGCACTACCTGACGCTGCGCCTGCGCCGCGCGCGCGAACTGCTCTCGCACACCAGCGCGCCGATCATGCAGATCACGGTGGCCTGCGGCTTCCAGACCGCCTCGCACTTCTGCAAGGCCTACCGCGCGCTGTTCGGGCACTCGCCCAGCGAGCACCGCCGCCAGGGCGGCAGCCAGGGTCTGGTGCATGTGGTGGCGGCCGCACCGGCCGCCATGCCGGCCCACCGCCGCGGCCGGGCCGAGCGGGGCAGCGGCATGCCGGTCTACGTGTCCTGAGCGGCGCCGCAGGACGGATCAGACCGGCGGCTGCGACGGCGACAGCAGCGCCGCGATGCCGGCCCGCGCGATCTGCGCGTCCTCGGCCGACTTCACGCCGCTGACGCCGACCGCGCCGACGCACTGGCCGTCCACCATCACCGGCACGCCGCCCTCGAGCAGACCGTCCAGGCCCGGCACCGACAGGAAGGCGGTGCGGCCCTGGTTGATCATCTGCTCGACGCCGAGCGTCTCGCGGCGCATCAGCGCGGCGGTGCGGGCCTTGGCCTGGGCAATCTGGGCGGAAGCCGGCGTGGCGCCGGCGCGGCGCACGAAGGCCATCAGGTGGCCGCCGTCGTCGCAGACCGCCAGCGACACCGCCCAGTCGTGGCGGGCGGCTTCGGCCTCGGCGGCCAGCAGCAGGGTCATGGCGTCGTCGCGGGTGAGGGCAGGGCGCTGGATCATCGAGGGCATCTCGTCAGGTTCAGGAAAGAGTGGACACACTCTAGGCCCGGGCGCACCGCAGCGGTTTGACGTTTCTTGGTCGCCGACTTGAAGGATTCGATCAGCCTTGCCGTTCAGCCCTGCAATTGCTGCACCAGCCAGTCGGCGAAGGCGGCGCATTCCCATCGCTGCATCGCGCCCGGCGACCAGCACAGGTGGTAGCCATGCGCGGAGGGCACCGACTGCGGCGACAGCCGCACCAGCCGGCCCGATTCCAGCCAGGAGGCGCCGATGCGCAGCCGCAGCAGCACCACGCCGAAGCCGCTGGCCGCGGCGTCGTAGGCCAGGCCGATGTCGTTGAACTGCGAGCCCTCCTGCGGCTCGGCCAGATCGACGCCGCAGTGCCGGAACCACGGCCCCCAGGGCTCCAGCGGCGTGCGGATCAGCCGCGTCTGCGCCAGCGCCTCGCGGGTGCCGAAGCCCTGGAAGGGGCCGAACTCGTTGAGGAAGCCCGGGCTGCAGGCCGGCGCCAGGTCGTCGGCCTGCAGCAGGCGGTGCTCGCAGTCGCTGTAGCCGCCGGGGCCATAGCGCACCTCCAGGTCGGTGGCCTCGGCCTTGACGTCGAGCAGCGGGATCGAGACCTGCAGCACCAGGTCGATGTCGGGAAAGGCGGTGCGGAACAGCTCCAGCCGCGGCATCAGCAGCTGGCGGCAGAAGGTCGGCGGCGCAGCCACCCGCACCCGCAGCCGCGGGCGCTGCGTCTCGGGGCCGGTCATCTGCTGCAGCGAGGCCAGCCCGGCGCGCACATGGCCCAGGCAGGCGGCGCCGTCGGCTGTCAGCGTGAAGTCGCCGCGGGCGAAGAGCTTCATGCCCAGGTGGTCCTCGAGCTGGCGGATGCGGTGGCTCACTGCGCTCACGGTCACGCACAGCTCCTCGGCCACGCGGCTGGCACTGCGCAGCCGCGCCAGCGCCTCGAAGGTGACCAGGCACTGGATCGGCGGGATGCGGGGGGGCAGGCGGGGCGGGGTCATCGGACACAGGACGGGCAGGACCGGATTATCGGCTCCTGCGCTCAGGCCGACGTCGTGACGACCCGATCTGCACGATCACGCCGATCCCGTCGCTGGCGCGCGCCAGTCCACCCGCGCGGGCGCCAGCGCCTGGCGCAGCCGCGCCAGATCCTCCGGCGTGTCCAGATCGTCGACCGGCCCGCGCGTGGTGCCGGGCCAGGGCTGCGCTCGCATGCCCAGCGCCGCCAGACCCTCGCGCACGCCGGCGCCCGTGGCGGCCAGCCGCGCGGCCAGCGGCGCCGCCAGCAGCAGCGGGTGGCCGACCGTGCCGTCCACCACAGGGCGCATCGCCTCGACCCCGGGCACACGCTGCCGCCAGGCGGCCAGCAGACCGGACAGATCGGCGGCGCTCAGCCCCGGCAGGTCGGCCACCGTCAGCATCAGGTCGACACAGGGCGCCTGCGCCTGGTGATGCGCGAGCGCCAGGCGCTGGGAATCGATCAGGTCGGGCGCGGCCAGTCGGTGCGCGACGACACCGGCGCCGCTTCGCGCGGCCAGCGCGGTCAGCACGGCCTGGTGCGGCCCGCCGACGACGACCTCCACCCGGTCCACGCCGGCCGCGCGCAGCGCCGCCACCAGGCGCTCGAGCAGGCTCACGCCGTCGATCTCCAGCGCCGCCTTGGCCCGACCGCCCAGGCGGCGACCCAGACCGGCGGCCAGCACGGTGGCGTGGACCGGCACGCTCAGAGACCGCAGACCGGCGCGGTCAGCCCGTCAGGCGTCGACCGCCCGGCCTCGGCCTGCGCCTTGCCGCCGGCGACATCCGCGCCGCGCTGCAGCGCCACGCCGTTCTTCGCCGCGACCACCTCGGCCAGGATGGACAGCGCGATCTCGGCCGGCGTGCGGCTGCCGATGTAGAGGCCGGCCGGTCCGTGCAGGCGGTCCAGCTCGGCGTCGCCCAGGTCGAAATGCTCGCGCAGGCGCGCGCGCCGGGTCTCGCTGTTGCGCCGCGAGCCGATCGCGCCGACGTAGAAGGCCTCGGACTGCAATGCGTCGATCAGCGCCAGGTCATCGAGCTTGGGGTCGTGGCTGAGCGCCACCACGGCGGTGCGGCGGTCCGGCCGCAGGCGCAGGATCAGGTCGTCGGGCATCTCGGCGCTGACCGGCACGTCCGGCAGCACCCAGGCGGCGCGGCGCTCCTCGCGCGGATCGCACACCAGCACCTCGAAACCCAGCGCCGGCGCCATGCGGGCCAGGAAGTCGGCGATGTCGCCGGCGCCGATCAGCAGCAGCCGCGCGTGCGGGCCGTGCCAGGTGGTCAGCATCGCTTCGCCCAGCACCGGCACGCCGTCGCGCCGGCCCTCGTGCAGCGAGACCTCGCCGCGGGCGAGGTCGAGGCGGCGCTCGACGCTGCGGCGCGCGTCCAGCGCCTCCAGCAGCTCGGCCAGCCGGCTGCGCGGGCCGACCGGCTCGAGCACCAGCTCGATCGTGCCGCCGCAGGGCAGGCCGAAGCGGTGTGCCTCCTCGGCCGAGATGCCGTAGCGCTGCACCTCGGGCAGGCCGCGGGCGCAGACGGCGGCCAGGCCGCCTTCGCGCACGCGAGCCACCAGATCGTCCTCGATGCAGCCGCCCGAGACCGAGCCCCAGGTGCGCCCGCGCCGGTCGATCACCATCAGCGAACCCGGCGGGCGCGGCGCCGAGCCCCAGGTGCGCGCCACCGTCACCAGCACCGGCGCGTCGCCGGCGGCGTGCCAGGCCAGCGCGGTGCGCAGCACCTGGGTGTCGAGGTCGTCCATCGGTCAACCCAGCGCGAAGGGCAGCGCGCGCACCGGCCGGCCGGTCAGCTGCGCCACGGCGTTGGCGAAGGCCGGGGCGATCGGCGGCAGGCCCGGCTCGCCGATGCCGGTGGGCGGCTCGGCGCTGGGCACGATGTGCACCGCGAACTCAGGCGCATCGGTGAGGCGCGGCACCACGAAGTCGCCGAAGTTGCTCTGCTCGACCACGCCGTCCTTGAGCGTGATGGCCGCCCCCGGCAGGCACATCGACAGGCCCATGACGCCCGCGCCCTGGATCTGGGCCTCGATGCTGCGCGGGTTGACCGCCAGATTGCAGTGCACGCCGGCCGTGGCCTGGTGCAGCACGGCGCGGCCGTCCTTCACCGAGGCCTCGACCACCCAGGCCACCACGGTCGAGAAGGACTCGTGCACCGCCACGCCCCAGGCGTGGCCGGCCGGCAGGGCGCGCTTGCCATAGCCGCTGCGCTCGACCGCGAGCTTCAGGGCATCGCGGTGACGCGGATGCTGGTCGCCGAACAGCGCCAGGCGGTAGGCCACCGGATCCTGCTTCGTGGCGCGGGCGATCTCGTCGACCAGCGTCTCCATGACGAAGGCGGTGTGGGTCGAGCCCACGCTGCGCCACCACAGCACCGGCACGTTGACCTTGGGGTGGTGCACCGTCAGCCGCATCGGGAAGGGATAGGGCGCGCCCATGCCTTCGGTGGCGGTCGGGTCGATGCCGTTCTTCATCATGCCTTCGAAGAAGGTGCCCGACACGATGGACTGGCCGACCAGCACATGGTCCCAGGCCAGCACGCGGCCCTGGTCGTCGAAGCCGATGCGGGCGCGGTGCAGGTGCATCGGGCGGTACTGGCCGCCCTTGATGTCGTCCTCGCGGCTCCAGACGGTGCGGATCGGCGCGGCCAGGCCGGCGGCGCGCGCCGCCCGGGCGATCGCGCAGGCCTGCACCACGAAGTCGCTGGAGGGCACGCCGCGCCGGCCGAAGCCGCCGCCGGCCATCTGCACGTTCATGCGGATCTGCTCGGGCTTCAGGCCCAGCACCTGGGCGGCGGCCCTCGCGTCGCCGCCGGGGAACTGGGTGCCGGTCCAGATCTCGGCCTGCGCGTCGCCGAGCTGCACGGTGCAGTTCAGCGGCTCCATCGGCGCATGCGCCAGGTAGGGGAAGTGGAACTCGGCCTCGATGCGGCGGGGCGCGGTCGCCAGCGGCGCCAGGTCGGCGTCGACGGCGCGCGGGCCCGGCTGGTCGAGCAGCGCGCGGTACTGCGCGAGCTGGCGGGTGCTGTCGACCCGCTCGACCGCGCTCACGGCCCATTCGGCCTTGAGCGCATCACGGCCCTGCTTTGCGGCCCAGTAGCCGTCGGCCACCACCGCGACGCCCTCGCCGCCGACGGCCACCGGCACGCGCAGCACCGCGCGCACGCCGCGCACCGCCCGCGCCGCGGTGTCGTCCAGCGAGGCCAGGCGCGCGCCGAACACCGGCGGATGCGCCACCACCGCGGTCAGCTGGCCCGGGCGCTTCACGTCGATGCCGAAGTCCTGCTGGCCGCTGCTCTTGGCGCGGGCGTCCAGCCGGCCGGTGGCGCGGCCGATCAGGCGGAAGTCCTTCGGGTCCTTCAGCGTGACGGTGGCGGGCACCGGCTGCACCATCGCGGCCTCGGCCAGCTCGCCGTAGCCGGCGCGGCGGCCGTCCGGCGCGATGACCTGGCCGGCGGCGGTGCGCAGCCGCGCCGGGTCGAGCTTCCAGCGCGCGGCGGCCGTGGCCACCAGCATCGCGCGCGCCCGGGCGCCGAGCTCGCGGTACTGCGGGTAGCTGTGCTTCATCGCGGTCGAGCCGCCGGTCAGGTGCATGCCGTAGAGCGGATCGGCGTAGGCCGGATCGCTGTTGCCGTGGCGCATCTGCACCCGCGCCCAGTCGGCATCGAGCTCCTCGGCCAGCACCATGGCCAGGCCGGTGCCGATGCCCTGGCCGAATTCCAGCCGGTTGAGGGTCACGGTCACGCCGCCGTCGGGCGCGATCTGCACGAAGGAGGCGGGCTGCTGCGTGGGCTTGAGGCCGGCGGCCGGAGCGGCCTGCGCCAGGGCCTCGGCGGTGCCCAGCGGGCCCAGGCCCAGCGCGAAGCCGCCCAGGCCGGCAAGTTTCAGGAAGCCGCGCCGAGGCAGGGCGGCCGGAGGGGTGTCGCGCTCGGCCAGGTGCTGCAGCGCGCGGGGCAGTTCGGGGAGGTGCTCGATCAGCATGTGGGGCGTCCTGCGGGTCAGGCCAGGGAGCGGGCGGCGTCGGCCACCGCGGCGCGGATGCGGGCATAGGTGCCGCAGCGACAGAGGTTGCCGGCCATCGCGGCGTCGATCTCGGCGGCGGTGGGCGGCTTGCCCTTGGGCCGAGACTTCAGGAAGGCGGTGGCGCTCATGATCTGGCCGGACTGGCAGTAGCCGCACTGCGCGACGTCGTGCCTGACCCAGGCCTCGCGCACCGCGCGGCCGACCGGGTCGCTGCCGTCGGTGACCTTCTCGATCGTGGTGATGCGCCGGCCCTCGACCGCGGCGACCGGCGTCACGCAGGAGCGCGTGGCCTGGCCATCGACATGCACGGTGCAGGCGCCGCACAGCGCCGCGCCGCAGCCGAACTTGGTGCCGGTCAGGCCCAGCGCGTCGCGCAGGGTCCAGAGCACCGGCGTCGACGGATCGACATCGACCGTGCGGTCCTGTCCGTTGATGTTCAGACGTGTCATGGCGGAGAGGGGAAAGAGGAGACGGGCGGACCGCGGACGGTCCGGGCGGGCGCTGGCGACTCTAGGCGGTCACGGCAGCAGGCACTAGAACAGGGCGGCTTGCCGGATCCACAAGAGAAACTTGATACTCGACCCTGTCACCCGCCACTGCAACCCTGCCGCCGCCGTCCATGCCGATCAACGAGCTTCGCGCCATCTCCACCTTCACCCGGGCCGTCGAGCTCGGCAGCATCCGCCGCGCGGCGCAGTCGCTGGGCGTGACGCCGCAGGCCGCCAGCCAGGCCCTCGCGCAGCTTGAAGCCCATCTGGGCGTGCGGCTGCTGCACCGCACCACGCGCCGCCTGGCGCTGACCGAGGAGGGCCAGCATTTCCTCGAGCGCACCCGCCCGGCGCTGGCCACGCTGGAGCGCGCGCTGCAGAGCACCCGCGAGGCCAAGGACGAGATCGCCGGCCCCCTGCGCATCGTCGGGCCGCGCTCGTCGTTCGCGACGCTGCTGATGCCGCTGCTCGACGCCTTCTGCCGCGCCCACCCGGACATCCAGCCCGACGTGCAGCTCGACGACGGCCTGGGCGACTGGGTGCGCGACCGGGTCGACGTGGGCTTTCGCATGGGCCGCTCGGCCGAAGAGGGCGTCATCGCACGGCTGCTCTTCCCGGTGCAGCTGGTGATGGTGGCCTCGCCCGACTACCTGGCCCGCCACGGCGTTCCGCGCACGGTCGAGGATCTGCAGCAGCACCGCTGCAGCGTCTTCCGCCACCCCTCGACCGGCCGCACCATCCCGTGGTTCCTCAGCTCCGGCGGCGAGCCGGAGACACGCGAGATGGTGCCGGCGCTGGCCACCAACGACAGCGAGCTGGAAATCCAGGCGGTGCTGGCCGGCCAGGTGATCGCGCAGGTCGCCAGCTTCGCCGCCGCGCCGCTGATCCGCAGCGGCCGCATGGTGCCGGTGCTGCTCGACCAGGTCTGCGCGCCGATCGGCCTGCATGTCTACTACGGCAGCCGCACCGCGCTGCCGCGGCGGGTGCGCGCCTTCGTCGATCTGGCGGTCGAGCAGCTCACGAACAACCCGGCCCATGTGCTGGACGCGCAGGAACTGGCGGCGCTGGCGGCGCCATCTCGGCTAGCCTAGCCGTCCCGTGGCGCTGGCAGCCGCAGCCGGGCCTCCCGATCCATGCCCCTCCGAAAGGACACCTTCCCGATGAATTCCTGCACCTCCCGCTGGACGAGCCTGCCCCTCGAGGACGGCTCGCTCGACGCCTTCGTCGCGCTGCCGCCGGCCGGCCGCGGCCCCGGTCTGCTGCTGCTGCAGGAGATCTTCGGCGTCAACGCGCACATCCGCGGCGTGGCCGAGCAGTACGCGCTGGCCGGCTTCGTGGTGATCGCGCCCGACCTGTTCCGGCGCCAGGCGACGCGGGTCGAGCTGGGCTATGTCGGCGAGGACCGCGAGCGCGCACTGACGCTGATGCGCGACCTGAGCCGCGACCAGGCGGAGGCCGACATGGGTGTCGCGCTGGCGGCGCTGCGCGCCATGCCCGAGTGCACCGGCCGGGTCGGCGCCCTCGGCTACTGCATGGGCGGGCGGCTGGCCTTCGCGGCGGCGGCGCTGTGCGGAGTGGACGCGGCGGTCTGCTACTACGGCGGCGGCATCGCCGCGCAGCCCGATCTGGCCGCGCTGGCCGAGCGCATCACCGTGCCGGTGCAGTTCCACCACGCCGGCCACGACCCGAGCATCCCGCCCGAGGCGGTGGCCGCGGTGCGTGGGGCCATGACCCGCGCACCCGCCGTCGCGCAGGCCGAGTTCCACGACTACCCGCAGGCGCAGCACGGCTTCAACTGCTGGGCCCGCGCCGCGCACGACCCGGCCAGCGCGGTGCTGGCGCAGGGGCGCAGTCTGGTGTTCCTGTCGACACTGTTCTGAGCACTGAACGCTGGACACCTGCGCCCGGCCAGGGCACCCGCATCGCCCCCCAGCAGAGGAGACCCCCATGAAACTGCTCCGCCACGGCCCGAAGGGCCGGGAACGGCCCGCGCTGATGCAGGCCGACGGCACGGTCCGCGACCTCGGCGGCGTCATCGCCGACCTCGGCCCCGACCAGCTCGCGCCCGAGGCGCTGGCGGCGCTGGCCCGCCTGGATGCCGGCACGCTGCCGGTGGTCGAGCTGCAGCGCCTGGCGGTGCCCTGGCGCGGCCCGGGCAAGTTCATCGCCATCGGCCTGAACTACGCCGACCATGCCGCCGAGGCCGGCATGGCCCTGCCGGCCGAGCCGGTCGTCTTCACCAAGGCCAGCAGCTGCGCGGTGGGCTGCAACCACCCGGTGGTGCTGCCGCAGGGCTCGGTCAAGACCGACTGGGAAGTCGAGCTGGGCGTGGTGATCGGCCGCCGCGCGCGCTGCGTGTCCGAGGCCGAGGCGCTGGCGCATGTGGCCGGCTACTGCGTGGTCAACGACCTGTCCGAGCGCGAGTACCAGCTCGAGCGCGGCGGCACCTGGGACAAGGGCAAGGGCTGCGACACCTTCGGCCCGATCGGGCCGTGGCTGGTCACCGCCGACGAGGTCGGCGACCCGCAGGATCTGTCGATGTGGCTGGACGTGAACGGCGTGCGCAAGCAGACCGGCAGCACCCGCACGATGATCTTCCCGGTGGCGCATCTGGTCAGCTACCTGAGCCGCTTCATGACGCTGGAGCCGGGCGACATCATCACCACCGGCACGCCGCCGGGCGTGGGCATGGGCCGCAAGCCGCCGGAGTTCCTGCGGCCGGGCGACGTCGTCACGCTGGGCATCGAGCGGCTGGGCGAGCAGCGCCAGACGGTGCACGCCTGGGATCCGGCGCTGATCGACGGCTGAACCGCGCACCCGGGTCGCCCGGCTGTCGGGCACGTGACAGGATCCACGGTCTACCATCGGCGCCTCTCCACCCTCGACCGAATCCATGTCCCTGCCCGAACGCTTCCTGGTGGCGATGCTGCTGGTGTTCTCCGTGCCCTGGCTGGTGTGGCGCCTGGGCCGCACCGATCACTGGGCGCCGCTGGTGGTGGTGCAGATCGTCGCCGGCATCCTGCTCGGCCCCGGCGTGCTGGGCGCGCTGCAGCCGGCCGTCCATGCCGCGATCTTCACGCCGGAGGTCATCACGATGCTCGGCGGCGTGGCGCTGTGGGCGGTGACGCTGTTCGTCTTCATCGCCGGCATCGAGCTCGACCTCGGCCAGGCCTGGCAGCACCGGCGCGAGAGCAGCATCACCGCCGGGCTGGCGATGGGCGTGCCGCTGCTGGCGGGCTGCGGCGCGGCCTGGGCGATGATGGGCCTGTCCTCCGGCTGGATCGGCCCGCAGGGCCGCACCTGGCAGTTCGTCGCCGGCGTGGGCATGTCCTGCGCGGTGACGGCGCTGCCGATCCTGATCCTGTTCCTGGAAAAGCTTTCGCTGCTGCGCCAGCCGCTGGGCCAGCGCATCCTGCGCTACGCCAGCCTGGACGACCTGGCGATCTGGGGCGTGCTGGCCCTGATCCTGATGGACTGGCACCGGGTCGGCCGCCAGCTGGTCTTCCTGCTGGTCTACATGCTGCTGGCGGCCGGACTGCGCCGGCTCATGCCTCGCCTGACGGAGCGCGACCGCTGGCCGCTGGCCCTGGTCTGGCTGATCGCCTGCGCGCTGGGGGCCGACTGGTGCGGGCTGCACTTCATGGTCGGCGCCTTCCTGGCCGGCGCGTCGATCGAGGCGCGCTGGTTCGACCAGGAGCAGCTCGACCGCATGCGCCACCAGGTGCTGTTCCTGCTGATGCCGGTGTTCTTCCTCAGCACCGGGCTGAAGACGCAGTGGGGCGTGGGCGGCTCGGCGGTGTTCGCCGCCGCGGCATGGATGCTGCTGGCCAGCGTCGGCGGCAAGCTCGCCGGCGTGGCGCTCGCCGGGCGCCTGCTGGGCTGGGCGCCGGGCGAGGCGCGGCTGATCGGCTGGCTGCTGCAGACCAAGGCGCTGATCATGATCATCTTCGCCAACGTGCTGCTGGACAAGCGCATCATCACGCCCGACACCTTCACCGCGCTGCTGCTGATGGCGGTGGCCAGCACGATGCTGACCATCCCGCAGGTGTCGCGGCAGCTGCGCGGCGGCGCGGCGGGCGCTCAGCCGGTCTGAGCGGGGAGGCGGCCTTCAGCCCGCCAGCGCCCGCGCGTGCCACGCCACATGCTCGCCGATGAAGCTGGCGATGAAGTAGTAGCTGTGGTCGTGACCCGGATGGAGGCGCAGCGTCAGCGGATGGCCGGCGTCAGCGCAGGCGGCCTGCAGCAGCTCCGGGCGCAGCTGGCTGCCCAGGAAGTCGTCGGCCTCGCCCTGGTCGACCAGCAGCGGCAGCCGCTCGGCGGCCTGCGCGATCAGCGCCACCGTGTCGTGCGCGGCCCAGGCGGCGGGGTCGTCGCCCAGGTAGGCGGCGAAGGCCTTCCGCCCCCACGGCACCTGGCTGGGCGCGACGATCGGCGCGAAGGCCGAGACGCTGGCATAGCGGCCCGGATGGCGCAGCGCCAGGCTCAGCGCGCCGTGGCCGCCCATCGAGTGGCCGCTGATCGCGCGCCGGTCGCTGGCCGGGAAATGCGCCTCGATCCAGGCCGGCAGCTCGTGCACCACATGGGTCTCCATGCGAAAGTGCGTCGACCATGGCGCCTGCGTGGCGTCCAGGTAGAAGCCGGCGCCCTGGCCCAGGTCGTAGGCCGGGTCGTCGGGCACCTCGGGCCCGCGCGGGCTGGTGTCGGGCGCGACCACGATCAGGCCGTGCGCGGCCGCGTGCTGCTGTACGCCCGCCTTGGTGATGAAGTTCTGCTCGGTGCAGGTCAGGCCCGAGAGCCAGTACAGCACCGGGCAGCGCTCGCCGGCCAGCGCCGCCGGCGGCAGGTAGACGCCGAAGCGCGTCGCGCCGCCCAGCACCTCCGAGTGACGAGTCCAGACTTCCTGTCGCCCGCCGAAGCTGGCGTGCTGCTCGACGCGTTCCATGGCCGGCCTCCTCAGTAGTGCACGACGCTGCGGATCGACTGGCCCGAGTGCATCAGCTCGAAGGCCTCGTTGATCTCGGGCAGACCCATGGTGTGGGTGACGAAGGGCTCCAGGCGGATCCTGCCGGCCATCGCGTCCTCGACCATGCCCGGCAGCTCCGAGCGGCCCTTGACGCCGCCGAAGGCCGTGCCCAGCCAGCGCCGGCCGGTCACCAGCTGGAAGGGCCGGGTGGAGATCTCCTGGCCCGCGCCGGCCACGCCGATCACCACCGACTGGCCCCAGCCGCGGTGCGCGCATTCCAGCGCCGCGCGCATCACGTTGACATTGCCGATGCACTCGAAGCTGTGGTCCACGCCCCAGCCGGTCATCTCGACGATCACCTGCTGCACCGGCTTGTCGAAGTCCTTGGGGTTGACGCAGTCGGTGGCGCCGAAGGTGCGCGCCAGGTCGAACTTGTCCGGGTTGGTGTCGACCGCGATGATGCGCCCGGCCCCGGCCAGCTGCGCGCCGTGCACCACCGCCAGGCCGATGCCGCCCAGGCCGAAGACCGCCACCGTGTCGCCCGGCTGAACCTTGGCGGTGTTCTTGACCGCGCCCAGGCCGGTGGTCACGCCGCAGCCCAGCAGGCAGACCTGCTCGGGGTTGGCCTCGGGGTTGACCTTGGCCAGCGAGACCTCGGCGACCACGGTGTACTCGCTGAAGGTCGAGCAGCCCATGTAGTGGTGGATGGGCTGGCCGTTGTAGCTGAAGCGGGTGGTGCCGTCGGGCATCACGCCCTTGCCCTGCGTGGCGCGCACCGACACGCACAGATTGGTCTTGCCGCTCTTGCAGAACAGGCACTCGCCGCACTCGGCGGTGTAGAGCGGGATGACGTGGTCGCCGGGCTGGACGCTGGTGACGCCTTCGCCGACCTCGACGACGATGCCGGCGCCTTCATGGCCCAGCACCACCGGGAAGAGGCCCTCGGGATCGTCGCCGCTGAGCGTGAAGGCGTCGGTGTGGCAGACGCCGGTGTGCGTGATGCGGATCAGCACCTCGCCCTTCTTCGGCGGGGCGACATCGATCTCGACGATCTGCAGCGGCTGGCCGGCAGCAAAGGCGACGGCGGCACGGGACTTGATCATGGAACAGCTCCTGTCGGGAATGAGTTCGGTCGCACGCAAGGTGCGAAGCGGCCGTACCGACCGGGCCGCGCCGATCGGAGGATCCGGTGCGGGCCAGTATAGGCATGTGCGGATGCGCTCCGCATGGCTGGAAACGACAGGAGCTGGATCAGGAGCGACAGATCTTCCATGCTCCATCGACCATGATAAGTTTCATTATCATGGTCGACGATTTTTACGGAAATCCGGGCCTTGCGGCGTGAGGGCCCCAGGAAAAGCCTGCCCCATCAGGCCCTTGCGCGCGACGGCCGGATCGGGCTGCGGGGGTCGCTTTCCCGAGAGAAGCGCTCTCCTGTGCCGCCGGGCAGCGGCGCGCCCGGACGAAGCCGGCTATCGTCGGTCGATCGATCGACGCTTGTTCCCGCATCAGGAGATCCATGCCCATGTTCATCGCCATGAACCGCTTCCGCATCGCCCTCGGCCGCGAGGCGGAATTCGTCGAGATCTGGCGCCAGCGCGACAGCCGGCTCGCGCAGGTGCCCGGCTTCGTCGACTTCCATCTGCTGCAGGGCCGCAGCGACGAGGCCGCCACGGTCTTCGTGTCGCACTCGCGCTGGGAAAGCACGGCCGCCTTCGAGGCCTGGACCCGCTCGGAAGCCTTCCGCGCCGCACATGGCGGCGCCGGCGCGCAGCGCGACCTCTACCTGGGCCCGCCCCAGTTCGAGGGCTACGAGGTCGTGCTCTGACTCTGAAATCGTGCGCCGGCGCAGGCCGTCCGGTCTGCGCCGGACGGATCGCGGGCCGATCAACCGCGTTGCCGTTAGTATCCTTGATGCCGGAAATCATCATCGATTGGAAGGCAATATCATTGAATTCGACATTCAGCCTACCAATGGAGATTGAATAGAAAAACATCATCGCGTACATTCCGACCCATCGTTCCTTCCCGAGATCCGACGGGCCATGACTCTGCGATCCACCTTCGCCCAGGCCGACAGCCTGCTCTACCGGCTGCGTGCCGCCGGCACGCTGCTCGGCGTCACCGACAACACGCTGCGCGGCTATGCCGACCATGCCGGCATCGCGGTGCGCCGCGCCTCCGACCTGACGCCGGGCGCGCCGGCGGTGCGGGTGTTCGAGCCCGACACCCTGTTCCGGCTGGCGCAGTGGCGCCGTGCGCAGAACTACGTGAAGGCACCGGCCTCCGGCAGCGGCCCGATCGTCGTCACCGTCGACGTCATCAAGGGCGGCACCGGCAAGACCACCACCAGCGTCGAGACCGCGCTGCACCTGCAGCTGCTGGGCCTGCGGGTGCTGCTGGTCGACCTGGACGTGCAGGCCAACGCCACCCAGCTGATGGGCTACGAGCCCGACCTGACGCTCGACGAGGCCGAGACCTACGGCGTGGCGCCGGCGGCGATCGTGCAGGACACCTTCGCCTCGGTGCTGATGCCCTTCCTGGAGGGGCGCCAGCGCAACCAGCCGGTGCGCGCCGTGCCCGCGGGCGTGATCAAGAAGCCCTTCGGCGAGCACGGGCCGCACCTGATCCCGGCCGACACCTTCCTGGGCGACATCGAGCCGGCGCTGGCCAATGCCAAGGGCCAGCGCGAGCTCTACCTGCGCCAGCTGATCGCCGCCTCGCTGGCCGGCGCCACGCCGGGGCTGGACCTGTCGGTCTACGACGTGATCGTCTTCGACTGCCCGCCCAGCGTCAGCTTCACCAGCACCGCCGCGATCGCCGCGGCCGATCTGGTGATCGCGCCGATCCGGCTCGACGCCTTCAGCGTCAAGGGCCTGACCAAGCTGATGAGCGAGATCGACGGCCTGGACGCCGCCTACCATGTGCGCCCGGAGCTGATCATCCTGCCGACCCACTACGCGCCGCAGCTCGCGCGCATCGGCCGCATGCAGACCCAGCTCAACCAGTACCGCGACCTGATCGCGCCCTGCGCGATCTCGGCCTCCGAGGAGTTTCCGAAGTCGCTCGACAGCTACCTGCCGCTGACGCTGCAGAAGCCGACCTGCCATCCCTCGAAGGAATACCGCCTGTTCGCCGAGCACCTGCACGGCCGCATCCTGGCCCTGGCCGCAGCCCGCCGCCGCACCGCATCATGACCAAGCAGAGACTCATCCTCCCGAACGACGGCCGCCCGCCGATGCCGATGCCGGCCTTCTCGAACGCGCCCCGCTCGGTGGCGCCGGCCGGGCGCCGGCTGGTGCACCTGGCCGTCGAGCTGATCGATGCCCACCCGCTGGCGCCGCGCGAGATCTACACCGAGCGCATGATCCGCGAGCGCGCCGACGACCTGCGCGCGCAGGGCCAGCACGATCCGATCCATGTGATCCCGAACCCGGACACGCCGGGGCGCTACCTCATCTGCGACGGCTGGACCCGGGTGCAGGCCTGCCGGGTGCACGGCGTGCTCGACACGCTGCTGGCCGAGATCCACGAGGGCCTGACGCTGCGCGAGGCCGCCTGGTTCGGCTACGAGCAGAACGAGGGCCGCGAGCAGCAGTCCGACTACGACCGCGCGATGTTCCACGAAAAGCTGCTGGCCGACGGCGAGACCGCCGAGGAGCTGGCACGCCGCGGCGGCTTCCACAAGTCGATGATGACCTTCCTGCGGGCCTACGCGAAGCTGCCGGCCGGCGTGCTCGACCTCGTGCGCGAGCATCCGCAGAAGTTCGGCTCGCGGGTCGCCTACGAGCTGCACCGGCTGCACGAGGCCTGCGGCGAGGCTGCGGCGCTGGAGCTGGCCACCGAGTTCGCCACCAACCCGGACGACCTGCCGGTGCGCTGGCTGCTGGGCCGCGCGCGCGAGCTGCGCGCCCAGACGCGCGAAGCCGCCCCTGCGGAGTCCGCCCCGGCCGAGAAGAAGGCTGCCGCCTGGCCGGCCCACCAGGTCTACGACAGCGCCGAGGCGCGCGGCTACTACCGCCGCCGCGACGGGCGCATCCAGCTCTCGCTGCAGCTGGCGCCGCAGCATCGCGAGGCCTTCGCGCAGGGGCTGGAGCGCCTGCTGCAGACGCTGGAGCCGCCGGCGCCGAGCGGCACCCCGGACCCGGCCTGAGCCCGGCTCGCCCTCCTCCATCGTGATGACGACAGCCGGCCGGCCCGCTGTCACGATGCAGCCGACGTCCGCCGGTCGCGGAGCGCGGCCCGGGTGTCCGCCTCGAAGGAGGGGGCGTGATCATGTGCATGCAGCAAGGCGCCATCCGGCCGATGCAGCGCTGGCACTGGGCCGGCGACCAGATCGTGCATGACCCGTGCATCCCGGCCGCCCGGTACGCGGCCGGCAGCCGCAAGACCCGGTATCCGATCGACATCCGCAGCTTCCTGTCGATCGAGAGCAACGCGGTGCTGCGGCGCTGGCTGGACAGGCATGTGCGCCAGCTGCCCGAGGAAGCCGCGCAGCGCATGCGCCGGCGCGGCCCGGGCGACTTCGACTTCCGCGCCCACATGCTCGCGATGCTGATGGGCGAGCTGCGCCACCAGCCGGCACGCAGCCACCCCTTCGACCAATGGCAGTACCCCGACGAGACGCTCGCGCTGGGCGGCGGCGACTGCGAGGACCTGGCCTTCGTGCTGGCGGCGCTGATGCTCGAGTCCGGCATCAGCGCGGACTGCGTGCGCGTCGCGCTCGGCAGCATCGTGCGCCACGGCCGTGGCACGGACGAAGCGGCGGCCGACCACATCGACCACGCCTGGGTGATGTACCTGAGCGAGACCGGCGCCTGGACGCTCATCGAGCCGATGGCGCGCATCGGCCGGGCGCAGCCCTCGCCCGAGCGCGCTGCCGCCCGCCAGGACCTGCAGCACGAGGATCTCGAATACGTGCCGCACTTCGTCTTCAACAACCGCCATCTCTGGCGGGTGCGCGGTCCGCATCTGCGCGCGATGCTGCCGCTGAAGGACTACCTGGACACCCGCCGCGCGGACGACGGGCGCGGGGGCACGAAGCCGGACCAGGACTTCTGGCAAGGGTTCGATCCGTCCTTCGCCGCGGGCGTGCACGGGAGCCTGATCGACGCGGCCCTGTCGGGCATGCCGCTGCTGCTGCGCCTCCAGGTCCACGCCGAGAGCCTGGCGCTGGATGTCGACACGCTGCACTACGACCCGCGCGACCATTTCGACTTCGCCTACATCGACGAGGGCTGGCAGCGGGTGGACGCACGCCTGGCCAGCGGCACGCTGCCCGACTTCGCCCGCGCGCTGCACTCGATCGCCGACTTCTACGCGCACAGCACCTACGCGCACTTCGCCGCGGTCCGGCCGGGAGGCGACGGTCCGGGACATCTGGATCTTCACGATCCCGCGGCCGCCCTGCCCTTCAATGCCGACTATGCGTGCCTGGGCGACGCGGTGCCCGCCAGCGTCACGCGGGAGTGGAACGGTCGGCTGATCAGCGGCTGCTGGGACGCGTGGTATGCGACCTATCCGGACGAGCTGCGCGCCGACCGGGCGCGGCGCATGAGCCTGCCCCCGCATGACCGGATCGCCGTCGACGACAACCGCGACACGCACGGCGGACATCTGCTCTACCCGGACCCGGCCGCCTACAGCCGGCAGTTCCGGCTGCGCCGCGACGCCGCCAGAAGGCACATGGAGGCCGCCTGGCGGGCCTGGCCCGGCCGCGACGAGGCGCTGGGCGTTTGAACGTTCAAACCTGAACGCCCGGGGCCGGAGCGCACCGGGAGGTCCGGGGTCGGCTGCGCCTACACTGGCGCCCCCGAATCCTCCCGGCCCTCTGCCCGTCCCGCCCATGCTCGCCCTGCTCGATGCCATCGCCTCCACCGACCTGCCGCCGCAGGCCTGCCGGGTCTTCCACGGCCGCGGCGGGCGGCATCCGGGCTGCGAGCGCTGGTCGCTGGACTGGTTCGCGCCGGTCTGGCTGCTGACCAGCCACGGCCCGGCCGAGGAAGAGGAGCTCCAGGCCGTCGGCGCGGCGCTGCAGGCGCGCTGGTCGACGATCGCGCCGGGCCGGCCGCTGAACTGGGTCGTGCAGCTGCGCGACGAGGTGCGCGCGTCGAACCGGGTGATGGCCGGCAGCGTGCCCGAGCCGCATGTGGTCGAGGAGGACGGCGCGCGCTTTGTCGTTCACCTGCCGCGCGGCATGAACCACGGCCTGTTCCTCGACATGGCCGAGGGCCGGCGCTGGGTGCGCCGCTGGGCGGCCGAACGCCCCGGCGGGCGGGTGCTGAACCTGTTCGCCTACAGCTGCGCCTTCTCGGTGGCGGCGCTGCAGGGGGGCGCGGCCTCGGTCGTCAACGTCGACATGGCGCGCGGCGCGCTCGCCGACGGCCAGCGCAACCACGAGCTCAACGGCCTGCACGGCGCGAGCTTCCTGCCGCACGACATCTTCAATTCCTGGGGCAAGCTGACCCGCGGCGGCCCCTACGACCTGGTCATCATGGACCCGCCGAGCTACCAGAAGGGCAGCTTCGTCGCGACCAAGGACTACGCGAGGCTGGTGCGCCGCCTGCCCGACCTGCTCGCGCCCGGCGGCCAGGCGCTGCTGTGCCTGAACGCGCCCTCGCTCGGCCCGGACTTCCTGCTCGACCTGGTGCGCGACGAGGCGCCGGGCATCGGCTTCGTCGAGCGGCTGGCCAACCCGGCCGCCTTCGGCGACATCTCCGACGAGCGCTCGCTCAAGGTCCTGCGCTTCCGGCGCGAGCAGGCCGCGTGATGGCCGCGGACCTCCTGCTCGCCCGGCGCCAGCAGCGCATCCCGGCGGTGCTGATGCGCGGCGGCACCAGCAAGGGCGTGTTCTTTCTCGCCGAGGACCTGCCGGCCGACCCGGCCGAGCGCGACCGGCTGCTGCTGCGGGTGATCGGCAGCCCGGACCGCTACGGCCGCCAGATCGACGGCCTGGGCGGCGCGACCTCCAGCACCAGCAAGGTGGCGATCATCGCGCCGCCGAGCCGGCCGGACTGCGACGTCGACTACCTGTTCGGCGCCGTCGCGGTCGACCGGCCGGTGATCGACTGGTCGGGCAACTGCGGCAACCTGAGCGCCGCGGTCGGTCCGTTCGCAATCTCGTCCGGGCAGGTGGCGGCGCCGGCCGACGGCCTGGCCACGGTGCGCATCTGGCAGGCCAACATCGGCCGGCGCATCGTCGCGCAGGTGCCGATGCTCGGCGGCGAGGTGCTCGAGACCGGCGACTTCGAGCTCGACGGCGTGACCTTCCCGGCCGCCGAGATCCGGCTGGACTTTCTCGATCCCGGCGCCGGAGCGGACGGACGCCTGCTGCCCGACGGCCGGACGCTGACCCGGCTGGACGTGCCCGGCCTCGATCCCGTCGAGGCGACGCTGATCGACGCCGGCAACCCGACGATCTTCGTCGACGCGGCCGCGCTCGGCCTGAGCGGCACCGAGCTGCCGGCCGCGGTCGATGCCCGCCCGGACCTGCTGGCCCGCGCCGAGGCGCTGCGCGCGCACGGCGCGGTGGCGATGGGCCTGGCCGCCAGCGCCGCCGAAGCCAGCGAGACGCGCCCGCACTCGCCCAAGCTGGCCTTCGTCGCGCCGCCGCAGCCGCACCGCGTCGCCGACGGGCGCCTGCTCGGGCCGACCGAGGCGGACCTGCTGGTGCGCATCTTCTCGATGGGCCGGCTGCACCACGCGATGACCGGCACCGGCGCGGTCGCGATCGCCGCGGCGGCCGCCGTGCCCGGCACGGTCGTCAGCAGGATCGCGCCGCTGCGCGCCGACGGCCGGGTGCGCTTCGGCCACCCTTCGGGCACGCTCGAGGTCGGCGCGCGCATCGCCCGGAACGCCTGCGGCGGCTGGCACATCGAGGCGGTGTCGATGAGCCGCTCGGCGCGGCGGCTGATGGAGGGCTGGGTGCGGGTGCCGCCCCCGAGATGAGGCAGGCTCATCCCGCCAACGGTCGAAGCCGGCGGCTCATCTTAAAATATAAATTTTGATAGAATCGAAACGATCATTTCAATGAATTGAAGAACAGTCCGGCTTCCGCCCGCCCCGCCACGAGGACATGAATGAGACGCCCACGCCATGCCTCGCACACCGGTGACGGGCCGCGCAGCCCTCGGCGCGGGCGCCGCACGGCGCTGACCGGCACGCTGCTGGTGCTCGGCGGCCTCGGCGCCGCCGGGAACGCGGACGCCGAGCCGCTGGAGACCGAGGCCGCCGACGTGCCCTTCAGCGTCTTCGTCGAGTCGACCTCGCTGCAGCAGCTCGCCGAGATGATCGTGACCGACGCCAAGCGCGAACAGATGTCGAGCCGGGTCACGCAGCACTACCTGGTGCTGAAGCAAGAGGCGCTGCAGGCGGTTGCGCTCGAGAACGGCAACCTGTCCGAGCTGATGCGCTACACCTCGGGCCAGTTCGTCAACGTGCTGTCGCGCGAATACCCGAACTGGGGCTCGCACGGCGGCCTCGGCGCCCGCTACAACAGCTATCTGCTCGACGGCGTGCCGATCGACTCGATGGTGCTGGCCGCCGTGCTCTCCCCGGACGCGTTCGAGCGCATCGAGGTCCAGAAGGGACCGGCGTCGGTGCTGTACTCGAGCTACCTGTCGCAGGACTTCCTCGGCAGCCAGACCCCGCTGGCCGGCACGACCAATCTGGTGCTCAAGCGCCCTGGCGGCCCGCCGTCGGCCCGGTTCACGCTGGGCGCGGGCAGCTACGGCACCCTGCGGGCCGGCGCCTTCGGCCAGGGCCGGATCGGCAGCCTGGAGGGCATGATCGGCGTCGACCAGGAGCGCTCCGACGCCCCACGGACCGGCGACCCCGGCTCCTGGCTGGACACCGTCGGGTCCGCCGGCTACCGCAAGGGCCGCCTGTTCCTGAATCTGCGCCAGGCCTTCGGGCGCGCCGACCACGCGGTCTCGCTCTTCTGGCAGCACAGCGACGACGACGGCAACCAGGGCCGACCCTTCCGCGACCTGCAGCACCGCTACGACATGCTGAACCTGTCGTACCGCAACACCTTCGCGCCGGACTGGGACCTGCAGTTCAAGCTCGGCCGCCGCGACGCGGTGCGCACCTTCCAGAACGACGCCTATCCCGACAGCCTGGCGCTGGTCAATGTCGAGCGCACCCGCCAGCGCGTCGATCTGGCCGACCTGAGCTTCAGTCACCGCCACCTCGGCGAATCGCTGCTGACCCTGGGCCTGGACCGGCAGCAGGTCGCCTACGACACCCGGCTGAGCTCGCCGGCCGGCTTCAGCTCGCCGCAGAACGAGGCCGAATCGGCCGAGACCGCGCTCTTCGTGCAGGAGAAGCTGCAGCTCGAGCACTGGACGCTGCGCGCCGGCGTGCGCCACAACCGCATCTCCAGCCAGCACCACCTGCTCGGCGGCCAGAAGCCGCAGTACGAGCAGGCGCGCTGGCAGCGCAATCTCTGGAGCCTGGGACTGCGCCATGACGCCGGCCAGGGCCTGGGCGTCTACGCCAACGCCGGCTCGAGCTTCTCGACGCCGACGGCCAAGCAGGTCGGCGGCACGGTCGCGGCGGGCGCGGCGCTCAGCGGCCAGATCGGCAACCCGGCGCTGAAGCCGGAATCGGGCATCGGCAGCGACGTCGGACTGGACTGGGCGATCTCGCGCGATCTGACACTGGACGTGCGGCTGTTCCTGAACCGCGTCAGGAACATGATCGTCACCAACGTGGTCAGCACCCTGCCCTCGCAGGTCGGCTCGGTCAACGCCGGCCAGGCCTCGGCGCGCGGCCTCGAGCTCGACCTGCGCCAGCGGATCTCGGCCGCCACGCAGCTGTTCTCGAACATGACGCTGATCCGCACGCGGGTCAGCCAGCCGGACGATCCGGACCAGGACGGCGCACAGATTCCCTTCGTGCCGCGCCTGATCGTCAACGCCGGCGTGCGCACCCTGCTGGGCGAGCGGCTGCAGCTCTCGATGCATGCGCAGTGGATCGACCGCTATCACGACAGCAGCTCGCTGGGCACGCGCCAGACCTACGGCCGCTTCGCCACGATCGGCGCGCGCCTGCAGATGCCGCTGGCCACCGAGGGCAGCCTCGACGGCGCGCGGCTGACGCTGGACCTGAACAACCTGACCGACCGCCGCTACGCGATGCCGTTCTCGTTCCGCAACCCCGGCTTCAGCGCCTTCCTCGGCCTGGAGTCGCGGCTCTGATCCGCGGTGGCGGCCGGCAGGCGCGGGAACCCCACATGGCAGCGACGACGGCCCGGCAGCAGCGACCGCAGCGGCGCGCGCGCGCCGGTCTGCCGCTGGTGCTGGCCTGCGCGGCGCTGCTGGCCGGCGCGGTGCGGGCCGACACGCGCGAGCAGGAGGTGCGGGTCAAGGCCGCCTACGTGTTCCACGCGATGAAATACGTCGACTGGCCGGAGACGCGTCCGAGCCTGCGCCTGTGCATGCTCGGCAGCGACGACATCACCGCGCTGCTGGGCGATCTCGGCGGCAAGCAGGTGCGCGACCGGGCGCTGGAGGTCGCGACGGTCACGCTGGCCGAGGTGCGCGGCTGCCAGGTGCTCTACGTGGCCCGCTCCGAGCGCCGGCTGGCCGAGGTTCTGCAGCAGCTGCGCGGTCTGAGCGTGCTGACGGTGAGCGACCGCGACGGCTTCGCGCAGGCCGGCGGCATGATCGGCTTCGCCACCGAGGGCGAACGCATCCGCATGGAAGTCAACCTCGCGGCGGCGCAGGGCAGCAGCCTGCGCATCAGCTCCAAGCTGCTCGAGCTGGCTCGCATCGTGTCCTGACGCCGCAGCCGAAACCGCCCGCCGATGAAGCTCCTGCCTGACCTCACCCAGCTCAAGACCCGGCTGACGCTGCTGATCGCCGTCGTCTGCCTGTTCGCGCTGGTGCTGCAGGCGCTGGGCATCGCCGCCTACGCGCGCCTGCGCCTGCAGGGCGAGCTGGCCGAGGACCTGGGCTCGATCACGCGCATCGTGGCCGACCGCAGCACCGCCGCGCTGCAGTTCGGCGACAGGAAGGTCGCCGCCGAGATGCTCGGCGCGCTGAAGATCAAGGACTCGGTGCAGCAGGCGGCCATCCTCGACGCCGGCGGCCGGCTGTTCGCCACCTACCGCGCCGGCGAGAACGGCGACAGCCTGCCCGCGGTGCTGCAGCCCGGCGCGCCGGCCGAGTGGCAGGGCCCGTACCTGCAGATCACGCAGCCGGTGATGGACGACGGGCTGCCCATCGGCACGGTGCTGGTGCGGGCGCGCTTCGCCCGCGTCGACGGCATGTGGCGCAGCTTTCTCGGCTTCACGCTGCTGATCATGCTCGGAGTGCTGGGCGCGACCCTGCTGCTGTCGCGCCGGCTGCAGCGCCAGATCCTCGACCCGGTGGAGGCCCTGACCGACACCGCCCGGCGCATCACCACGGCCCAGGACTACAGCCTGCGCGCGCCGCCGGGCGGCGACGACGAGGTCGGCAACCTGGCGCGCTTCTTCAACGGCATGCTCGACGTGCTGCAGGAGCGCAACCAGGCGCTGATCGACAGCAACCGGCGCCTGTCGGACAACGAGGCGGAGCTGCGCGGCGTCAACGCCGGGCTGGAGCGGCGGGTCCACGAGCGCACCGCCGAGCTGGCGACGCAGTTCGCGCTGATGCGCGCGCTGCTCGACACCATCCCGAACCCGATCTTCTACAAGGACACGCACAGCCGCTTCATCGGCTGCAACCAGGCCTTCGAGCAGACCTTCGGCGTGCGGCGCGAGCAGCTCTCCGGACAGCTGGCCGACGATCTGGAGCCGGGCATCCGCGACCGGCTCGCGCCGCTGAGGCACGAGGAGGCCGAGGTGCTGGCCGGCGCGGCGCACCGGGTGCACCAGGCCGCGATCACGTTCGCCGACGGCCAGGTGCACGACACGCTGTGCTCGATGACCGGCTTCAGCAACGCCGACGGCACGAGCGGCGGCCTGATCGGCGTGATCGTCGACATCAGCGCGCTCAAGCAGGCCGAGCGCGACGCGCAGCAGGCGCGGCTGCAGGCCGAGGAGGCCTCGCGGATGAAGTCGGACTTCCTCGCGACGATGAGCCACGAGATCCGCACCCCGATGAACGCCATCATCGGCATGCTCTATCTGGCGCTGGGCTCGGAGCTCTCGCCCAGCCAGCATGGCTACCTGAGCAAGGCGCAGGGCGCGGCGCACTCGCTGCTGGCGATCATCAACGACATCCTCGACATCTCGCGCATCGAGGCCGGCCGGCTCGAGCTCGAGACCACCGAGTTCGGCCTCGACACCGTGCTCGAGCAGCTCAAGGACACGATCGGCCTGCAGGCCGAGCAGAAGGGCATCGAGTTCCTGATCCGCTACGACGTCGGGATCCCGCAGCTGCTCGTCGGCGACCCGCTGCGGCTCGGCCAGGTGATGCTCAACCTGTGCAGCAACGCGATCAAGTTCACCGAGCGCGGCGAGGTCGAGCTGGCCTTCCGCTGCGTGGCGGCCAGCGAGCGCGAGGTCACGCTGCAGTTCTCGGTGCGCGACACCGGCATCGGCATCGCGCCCGAGATCGTCGAGCGCCTGTTCCAGAAGTTCACGCAGGCCGACCAGAGCACCACGCGCCGCTTCGGCGGCACCGGCCTGGGGCTGGCGATCAGCCGCCAGCTGGCCGAGCTCATGGGCGGGCGGCTGTGGATCGAGGACACGCTGCCGGGCCGCGGCACGACCGTGTGCTGCACCGTCCGGCTGGGCGTGGCGCGCGACGCGCAGGTGCACGGCGCGCAGCTGACCGGGCCGGCGGTCGAGCCGCTGCGCGGCCTGCGCGTGCTGGTGGTCGACGACAACGAGGTCGCGCGCGAGATCCTCGCCGAGATGGTCCGGCACTTCCGCATCGAGGTGGCGACCGCCCCGAACGGCCCGGCCGCGCTGGAGATGCTGCGCGACGGCGCGGCCGGCCGGTTCGACATCGTCATGATGGACTGGCGCATGCCGCAGATGAACGGCGACGAGGTCACCCGGCGCATCCTGTCGAACCCGGCGATCGCCCCGAAGCCGAAGGTGGTCATGGTGACCGCCTACGGCCGCGAGGACGTGCTGCGCGCGGCGCGGCTGGCCGGGGCCGACGCGATGCTGATCAAGCCGGTGTCGCCGTCGATGCTGCTCGACACCATCCTGACGACGCTCGGGCGCGGGCGGGTGCTCGACGCGCACCGCCAGCAGCGGGTGCGGCGCGGCTACTGCGACCTGCGGCAGGCCCGGCTGCTGCTGGTCGAGGACAACGACATCAACCGCGAGTTCGCCACCGAGATCCTGCGCAGCATGAACGCCGAGGTCGACTGCGCCGTCAACGGCGCCGAAGCGGTCGTGATGGTGCGCAAGCAGGCCTATGCCGCGGTGCTGATGGACATCCAGATGCCGGTCATGGACGGCATCGAGGCGACCCGGCGCATCCGCGCGCTCGGCCAGCGGCCCGACGGCCTGCGCCGCTGCCTGGACATGCCGATCATCGCGATGACGGCGCTGGCGATGTCGCAGGACAAGGTGCGCAGCCTGCAGGCCGGCATGAACGATCACCTGACCAAGCCGATCTCGCCCGAGCAGCTGCAGTCGGTGCTGACGAAGTGGGTGCTGGGCGGGCCGGAGGCCGGCCGCGCGGCCGCGCCCGGCGACCCGTCCGACGAGACGCTGGAGGACGCGGACCTGGCGGCGCTGCGCCATCTCGACGCCGCGCAGGCCGTGCGGCGCATCGGCGGCGACGCGCAGGCCTACCGCCGCCAGCTGCAGCGCTTCCGCCAGCGCCATGCCAGCGGCGGCGCGCAGCTGCGCCAGTTCGTCGAGCGCGGCGACCTGCTGCATGCGCAGGAGCATTGCCACACGCTCAAGGGCGTGTGCGGCAACCTCGGCGCCACCTCGCTGTTCGAGCATCTGGGCGCGCTCGACCACGACCTCAGGCAGGGCGAGCGGCCGGACGTGGCCGCGCTGCAGCGGCTCGACGTGCTGATGCACGAGGTGGTCGAGGAGATCGACCGCCTCGACACGGCCGGCGGCAGCACGGCGCCGGCGCCGCTGGCGCCCTCGCCGGTGCCGCCGCGCCGGCTGCGCGACTGCATCGACCGGCTGGCCTCGCTGCTGCAGAGCGACCTGGGACTGGCGCTGCCGGTGCTCGAGGAGCTGCGCCAGCTCGGCGGCGCCAGCGGGCGGGCCGGCCAGGTCGGCGAGATCGCCGCACGGATCGACCAGTTCGAGATCGAAGAGGCGGTCGACCTGCTCGGACGGCTGCGCCAGGACCTGCAGGACCCCGCATGAACGACACGCCTCGCTCCGGCGCACCGGAGACCCGGCCGCGCATTCTCGTCGTCGACGATGTCGCGGAGAACCTGCATGTGCTGCTGGGCATCCTGCGCGGCGAGTTCGCCGTCGTCGCCGCCACCAGCGGGGCCCGCGCGCTGGACATCGCCGGCCGCGATCCGCGGCCGGACCTGATCCTGCTCGACATCCGCATGCCGGAAATGGACGGCTACGAGGTGCTGCACCGGCTGAAGGCCGGTCCGGACACGCAGGACATCCCGGTCATCTTCGTCACCGCGCTGGCCGAGAGCGCCGACGAGGCGGTCGGCCTGCGCCTGGGCGCGGCCGACTACGTCACCAAGCCGGTCAATGCCGAGCTGCTGCTGCTGCGGGTGCGCAACCAGCTGGAGCTGCAGGGCCATCGCCGGCGCCACCGCCAGCGCGAAAGGGAACGCGACGCCCGGCTGCGCGGCCACAAGCCGCTGCTGCTGCTGGTCGACGATGCGCCGGAGAACCTGCACGCGCTGATGGAGGTGCTGCAGACCGACTACCGCATCGCGGTGGCGCCGGGCGGACAGGCCGCGCTGGACCTGCTCGCCGGCGGCCCGGCCCCGGACCTGGTGCTGCTGGACGTGGTGATGCCGGGCCTGGACGGCCACGAGGTGTGCCGCCGCATGAAGGCGATGCCCGGCCTGCGCCATGTGCCGGTCATCTTCATCACCGTCAACCACGACACCGGGGCGAAGGTGCGCGGCTTCGGCGCCGGCGCGGCCGACTACATCACCAAGCCCTTCGACATCGACGAGGTGCGCGCACGCATCCGCCATCACCTGGAGCTGAGCCAGCTGCGCGGATCGCTGGAGGACCTGGTCGAGCAGCGCCTGGCCGCGCTGCAGCAGGCCAACCAGGCGCTGTCCGACAGCAAGGAGAAGTACCGGGTGCTGGCCGAGTATTCGCCGAACTGGGAATACTGGACCGCGCCGGACGGCAGCTTCCTGTACGTGTCGCCGGCCTGCCGCGAGGTGTCCGGGCATGCGCCGGTGGACTTCTTCGCCGATCCCGGCCTGTTCCGGCGCCTGCTGCATCCGGACGACCTGCCGGCCTGGGAGGAGCAGATCCGCCAGGCGCGCGCCGGCACCCCGCCGCGCGCCGCCGCGCCGCTGCGCATTCGCGGCCGCGACGGCGCGCTGCGCTGGATCGAGCATGTCTGCCAGCCGGTGCACGATCCGGACGGCCGCTTTCTCGGCCTGCGCGGCACGCACCGCGACGTGAGCTCGCGCGTGCTCGCCGAGGCGCAGCTCCGGCTCATCGGCACGGTGTTCGCCACCACCTCGGACGCGGTGGTGATCGCCGGGGCGGACAACCGCATCGTCCGGGTCAACCAGGCCTTCGTCGAGCTGACCGGGCAGACGCAGGCCGACGTGGCCGGCCGCGACCCGGCCGAGGTGCTCGACTTCGTGCTGGCCGAGCGCCTGGCCGGCCCCGAGGAAAGCTGGGCGCAGGTGCGCAGCGGCGCGCGCTGGAACGGCGAGCTGCTCTGCCGCCGCCGCGACGGCAGCCGCTTCGTCGCCTGGGCCTCCTTCAGCCGGGTCGATCCGGGCGACGGCTCCGAATCGCGCCACGTCTACCTGCTGGCCGACATCACCGAGAAGAAGAAGGCCGACGGCCTGATCTGGTACCAGGCCCATCACGACGCGCTGACCGGCCTGCCCAACCGCCAGCGCTTCAACCAGAAGCTCGAGGCCCGCCTGCGGCAGTGCCGGCCCGGCGCGACCACCGGGCTGCTGGTGATCGACCTGGACCGGTTCAAGGAAGTCAACGACTCGCAGGGCCACGAGGTCGGCGACCTGCTGCTGGGCGAGGCGGCGCGGCGCATCGCCCAGTGCATCGGCCCGGACGACACGGTCGCGCGCCTGGGCGGCGACGAGTTCCTGGTGATGCTGACCGACCCGGTCGACGCGCAGGCGGCCGGCCGGACCGCCGAGACGATCGTCGACAGCCTGAGCCGGGCCTTCCGCGTCCAGGAGGCCGAGTACCTGATCTCGGCGAGCATCGGCATCGCGCTGCACCCGCATCACGGCAGCACCGTCAGCGAGCTGACCAAGCGCGCCGACCAGGCGATGTACCTGGCCAAGCGGACCGGCCGCGGCTGCGTGCGCTTCTTCACCCGCGAGCTGCAGGACGAGGCCGACCGGCGCGTGCAGCTGATCCGGGACCTGCGCCGGGCGCTGGAGCAGGAGCAGCTCGCGGTGCACTACCAGCCGGTCGTCGACCTGCGCGGCGGCGCCATGATCAAGGCCGAGGCGCTGCTGCGCTGGCGCCATCCCGAGCTGGGCCTGATCAGCCCCTCGGTCTTCATCCCGGTGGCCGAGGACACCGGCCTGATCCGCGACATCGGCGAATGGGTGTTCCGGCAGGTCGCGCATGACACCGCAGGGCTGCGCCGGCAGCATGGCGAGGCCTTCCAGGTCAGCTTCAACATGTCGCCGGTGCAGTTCCAGCGCGGCAGCACCGGCTTCGCGGACTGGCTGCGCCTGCTGCAGGACCTCGGGCTGCCCGGCAGCGCGCTGATCGTCGAGATCACCGAGGGCCTGCTGCTCAACGGCAGCCTGGCGGTGCGCGACACGCTGCTGATGTTCCGCGACGCGGGCATCGGCGTGGCGGTCGACGACTTCGGCACAGGCTACTCGTCGCTGGCCTATCTGCAGCGCTTCGACGTCGACGTGCTGAAGATCGACCAGTCCTTCGTGCGCGACATCGCCCGCCAGCCCACCACCGAGGCACTGTGCGAGGCCGTCGTGGTGATGGCGCACAAGCTCGGCCTGCAGGTGATCGCCGAGGGCGTGGAGACCGCCGACCAGCTCGCGCTGCTGCGACGCATCGGCTGCGACCAGGCACAGGGCTTCCTCTGCGCCGAGGCCATGCCGGTCGACGCGCTGCTGGCCTGGTCGCCCGGCGCGGTGCCGGCCCTGAACACGGCGACCCTCGCCGGCGCCAGCGCGCCCCGGAGCGTCGCCGACGGCACGCCGGTCTGCTGACGGCCCCCAGGAGTTCCCGGGGATCAGATCTGCACCCGCGTGCCCAGCTCGACCACCGCGTTGTCGGGCAGGCGGAAGAAGCCCGCGACGCTGCCGGCGTTGCGCGTCATCGTCGCGAACAGGTGCTCGCGCCACAGCGCCATGCCGTGGCCGCGGGTCGGCACGATGGTCTCGCGGCTGAGGAAATAGCTGGTGGCCGCCGGCTCCAGGACGCTGCCGTCGACGCTCAGCGCCTGCAGCGCACGCGGCACGTCCGGCGTCTCCATGAAGCCGAAGCGCAGCGTCACCTGCCAGAAGCGCCGGCCCAGCGGCACGATGCGGATGCGTTCGGCCGCGTCGACCCAGGGCGTCTGCGCGAACTGCACCGTCAGCACCAGGTTGCGCTGGTGCAGCACCTGGTTGTGCCGCAGGTTGTGCAGCAGCGCCTGCGGCACCGTCGCCGGATCGGCCACCGCATAGACCGCGGTGCGCGGCACGCAGGGCACGCTGTCCACGTCGAGCGCGCCCAGGAAGGGCGGCAGCTCCAGCCCGTCGCCGCGGATGGCCTCGAGCGCGATCGTCCGGCCCCGGCGCCAGGTGCTCATCAGCAGGAACAGCGTCAGCCCGACGGCCAGCGGAAACCAGCCGCCGTCGAGCAGCTTGACCGCGCAGCCGGCGAACAGCAGCAGGTCGACCACCGCAAAGCCCGATGTGACCGCCGCCACCAGCGGCAGCGGCAGGCGCCAGCCGTGGTGCACGACGAAGAAGGTCAGCAGCGTCGTGATCAGCATCGTCAGCGTGACGGCGATGCCGTAGGCACCGGCCAGTGCCGACGAGCTGCGGAAGGTCAGCACCGCAGCGATCACGCCGGCCAGCAGCAGCATGTTGACCATCGGCAGGTAGATCTGGCCCGACTCGTGTGCCGAGGTGTGGCGCACCGTCATGCGCGGCAGGAAGCCCAGCTGCATCGCCTGGCGCGTCATCGAGAAGGCACCGGTGATGACGGCCTGCGACGCGATGATCGCCGCCAGCGTCGCCAGCAGCAGTGCCGGCCACAGCAGCGCCGGCGGGAACATCCGGTAGAAGGGATTCTCGATCGCGGCCGGCTCGCGCATCAGCAGCGCGCCCTGCCCCATGTAGTTCAGCACCAGCGCCGGCTTGACCAGCCCGAGCCAGGCCAGCCGGATCGGCCGGCGGCCGAAGTGGCCCATGTCGGCATACAGCGCCTCCGCCCCGGTCAGGGCCAGCACGATGGCCCCGAGCGCGGGCAGCACCCGGGTGCCGCGGCCGGCCAGGAAGCCCAGCGCCTCGCGCGGATCGAGCGCGGCCAGGATCGCCGGCTCGCGCAGCACATGCACCAGCCCGATCACGCCCAGGACCAGGAACCACACGCTCACCACCGGTCCGAACACCGCGCCGACCGCGGCGGTGCCGCGGCGCTGCAGCATGAACAGCAGCACCAGGATCACCAGCGTCGCCGGCACGATCGCCGGCCGCAGCGCCGGCGTGGCCACCTCGAGCCCCTCGAGCGCACCCAGCACCGACACCGCCGGCGTGATGATGCTGTCGCCGTAGAACAGCGTCGCGCCGAACACGCCCAGCAGCAGCAGGGCACGCCTGAGCGCCGGCCGGTGACCGACCGCCTGCGCGGCCAGCGCGGTCAGCGCCAGGCCGCCCCCCTCGCCGCGGTTGTCGGCGCGCAGGATCAGGATCACGTACTTCAGCGTCACCACCAGCATCAGCGCCCAGACGATGCACGAGATCGCGCCGATCACGTGCGCCGCGTCGAGCGGGATGCCGGCCTCGGGCGAGAAGATCTCGTGCACGGTGTAGAGCGGACTGGTGCCGATGTCGCCGTAGACGACGCCGATGGCGCCCAGCGTCAGCGCCGCCAGGCCGCTGGCCGGCGCCGGGACGACGCGTTCGCCGGCGGCCGGGCTGGAGGGGGAAACAGGCAGGGACATGGGGGAGCAGATGCGGATCGGGATGCCGCCAGACTGCCCGGGCGCGCATCAGGAACGCATAAGTGCGCCGCCGCAGCCGCCCTCCCCGTCATCCGCACCGTCCTGCGGCTCGGCCAGCCGGTAGCCGGTGCCCGGCTCGGTCAGCAGCAGCGCCGGCTCGGCCGGATGGACCTCGAGCTTGGCGCGCAGCTGCCCCATGTAGAGCCGCAGGTAGTGGGTGTGCTCGACGAATTCGGCCCCCCAGACATCGACGAGCAGCTGCCGGTGCGTGACCACCCGCCCGGCGCTGCGCACCAGCCGGGCCAGCAACCGGTACTCCGTCGGCGTCAGGTGCACCGGCACGGCATCGAGCCGGACCTGCTGTGCCTGCAGGTCGATGTCCAGCCTGCCGCGGCGATAGCGGGTCTGGGCCGCCTCGACCGGCGTGCCCCGGTGGCGCAGCGCCACCCGCAGCCGCGCCAGCAGCTCGCCGATGCCGAAAGGCTTGACCAGATAGTCGTCGGCGCCGGCGTCGAGCAGGCGGATCTTGTCGCGATCGGCCTGGCGCGCCGAGATCACCAGCAGCGGCGTCGCATGCCGGCGCCTCAGGCGCTGCAGCAGCTCCTCCCCGTCGCCGTCGGGCAGGCCGAGGTCGACGATCACCAGATCGAAGCCGAGCTCCTGCCCGCCGGCACGCGGGGCGTGCTGCAGCAGTGCCAGGCCCTCGGACAGGCTGGCGGCACTGCGCACCTGGTAGCCCTCGACCTCCAGCGCGGCCACCAGCGTGCGGCGCAGATCGCGGTCGTCCTCGACCAGCAGCAGGCGCAGCGTCATGACCGGACCTCCCCGGGCAGGTCACCCGGCAGCGCCGGCGCCACCGGCTGCTCGCGCACCGGCAGCCAGGCCTCGAAGCTGCTGCCGCCGTGATGGCGCGGCCGCAGCCTCAGCTCGCCGCCGTGGGCGCGGGCGATGGCGCGGCAGACCGCCAGGCCGATGCCGACGCCGGTGCGCGCGGCGGCCTGTGCATCGCCTCCTCGCTGGAAGACCTCGAACACCCGCGCGCGCCACGCCGGGGCGATGCCGGGTCCGCGGTCGCGCACCGCCAGCACCAGGCCATCGCGGCCGGCCTGGCCGGACTGGCGGCGCACCAGCACCTCGACCGGCGCCTCGTCGGGGCTGTACTTCAGCGCGTTGTCGAGCAGGTTGTCGATCAGCTGCGTGACCAGCAGCGCATCGCACCACAGCAGCGGCAGCGCCGGCTCGAGCCGCGCGCGCACCCGCCGCACCGGCGCATGGCGGCGCAGCCGGTTCAGGCTGGCGCCGATCAGCTCCTCGGCCGACTCCCAGTCGCAGCGCAGCCGCATGCCGGGCGCGTCGAGCCGCGCCAGCTGCAGCGTGTTGTCGGTCAGGCGGGCCAGCCGGCCGGTCTCGTCGACGATGGTGCGCGCCAGGCGGCGGCGCTGCGCCGCGTCAAGCCGCTCGTCCTGCTCCAGCAGCGACGAGGCGGCACCGAGAATGGTCGCCAGCGGCGTGCGGTGGTCATGCGCGATCGCGGCCAGCAGCGTGCCGCGCAGGGTCTGCGCATGGGCCTCGTCGCGAGCGCGCTGCTCGGCCCGGGCCGCCCATGCGCGCTGCAGCGACAGTCCCAGCTGGTCGCACAGCGCCTGCAGGTGCGAGCGCAGCGCAGCGCGCTCGCGCTCAGGCACCCGGACCTCGTCGAGCACCGCCGCGCCGAGCGTCACGCCGCGGCCGCGCAGCGGCAGGTACCAGTGGCGCTCGCCGACATGGCGCGCTGCGCCCGGTCCGAGCGGCTGGCCCTCGTGCAGGCAGTGCCAGAGGCCGGTGCGGCGGTCAGCATCGGGTTCGCCCAGCCACAAAGCCTGCGTCTCGTCGTTGTCGCCGACCGGGCCGTCGCGCAGCACCAGCAGCTCGGCACGGGTGCCTGCACCGTGCTGCAGCAGCACCTGCAGCCGCCCGGCCTGCGTCAGCGGCTCGGCGCTGTCGCGCAGCGTCTCGCTCCAGTCGCGCATCTCGTCGGCATGCCGGGCCAGCTCTCGAGCGCGCTCGGTCTGGCGTCGCATCGCGCGCACCAGCAGCGACACCGTCAGCGTCACCAGCAGCATCGTGCCGAGCAGCACTGCATCCTGGTGCAGGTCGACCGACAGCGTGCCGCGCGGCGGCACCAGGAAGGCGTCGAAGGCCAGCACCGCCAGCACGCTGGCCAGCACCGAGACCGGCGCCGGCTGCCACAGCGCCGCCAGCGTCGCGAACAGCACCAGCAGCAGCGCCAGATGACCGGTCTGGAGCAGGCCGTCGAGCTGCCCGAGCAGCAGCGCGCAGGCGCCCCAGGTCAGCATCGCCAGCACCGGTGCGGGCGGCATGCGCCGGGCCGTGGAACAAGGAGTCGGGGCGGAGGTGTCCATGCCGTGCACCGTAGCAGCGCGGGCATCAGGAAGACATATGGACATCCGGACCCGGCCGCGCTCGGCACGCGCTCAGGCCGTCATCAGCCGCTCGACGAAGTCGATCCACTCGCCCTGGCGTGCCATCTCGCCCAGCGGCGCGACGATCGAGCTGCCGACGTCGATGCTGTAGACCATCAGCGCGCGCCGGCGCGCCTCCTCCGCCGCGAAGCCCAGCGCGGCGAAGACCTCGGCGATGTAGCCGATGCGCGCGGCGTCGGCCTCGTCGACCGCCTGACGCGCCATCTCGTCGCGCCGTGCCCAGGCCCGGATCGCCAGCTCGATGCGCGCCGCGCGGCCGGCGCTGCGGCCGCGGAAGGGCAGCGTCAGCACGTCGCGCAGCTGCTCGCGCGCGTCGCTGCGCGCCTGGCCCAGCCGCAGCGTCAGCTCCTCGGTCGCCGCCTGGCGCCAGCGGAGCAGCACGCCGCGCAGCAGGTCCTCGCGGTCACGGAAATGCCAGTAGAAGCTGCCGCGGGTCACCTTCAGGTGGCGCGCCAGCACGTCGACCCGCACCGCATCGATGCCCTCGAGCTCGAGCACGTCGGTCGCCGCGGCGATCCAGACCTCGGGCGTCAGCGACAGGCGCGGCACGCGCGCGGCCGGCGCCGCATCCTCCTGCGCATCCTGTGCGTCCTGCTCGTCCTGCGGCCGGGTGGCCGGCCGCGCTGCTGTGCCCTGGGTCGTCATGGGCGCCGATGATGCCATGCGCACAGACCGGGAAAGCCCCGATTCCTCGACCGGCAGGTCGGCCTAGCATCGCGGCATCACAGACCATACACCTCTGTATGGTCGCCACGACAGGAGACATCGCGTTGAGACCCGTCCATGACGACCCGGGGCTGCTCGCCCCGCCCGCGACCCTGCGCACCGACCTGCCCGGTGGCGGTTTCGTGCTGCGCTCGCCCGAGCCGCTGCGGCCGTATGCACGCTGCGTCGGCGAATGGCTCGAGCACTGGGCCCGGGAGACGCCGCAGCGCTGCGCCGTCGCCGAGCGCGCGCCCTCTGGCGACTGGGTCCGGCTCGACTACCGCCGGCTGCGCGAACAGGTCGGCCGGGTCGCGCAGGCGCTGATCGACCTGGACCTGCCGGCGCAGCGGCCGGTGGCGATCCTGTCGGACAACTCGATCGAGCATCTGGTGCTGACGCTGGCGGCGATGCATGTCGGCCGTCCGAGCTGCAGCGTCTCCAGCGCCTACAGCCGCCTGGCCCAGGGCGACTACGGCCGGCTGCACCCGATCCTGCAGGCGCTCGAGCCGGCGCTGGTCTACGCCAGCGACGCGGCGGTCTACGCGCCCGGCCTGAAGGACGCCGGCATCGACGCGATCGCCTGCTTCGGCCGCGGCGCCGGCGACGTGCCCGGCGCGATCGGCTTCGAGCGGCTGCTGGCCACGCCGGAGCGCGCCGACGTGATGCGGGCCTTCGCCGCGATCACGCCCGACACGCATGCCAAGTACCTGCTGACCTCCGGCTCGACCGGCCGGCCCAAGGTCGTCATCAACACCCAGCGCATGCTGTGCGCCAACCAGCAGCAGATCGCGCAGGTCATGCGCTTCCTGACGGCCGAGCCGCCGGTGCTGCTCGACTGGCTGCCGTGGAGCCACACCTTCGGCGGCAACCACAACACCCACATGGCGCTGGCGCATGGCGGCACGCTGCACATCGACGAGGGCCGCCCGGTCGGCGCCGCGATCGAGCGCACCGTCGCCAACCTGCGCGAGGTCGCGCCGACGGTCTACTTCAACGTGCCGCGCGGCTACGACATGCTGCTGCCCTGGCTGGAGCGCGACGAGGCGCTGGCGCGGCACTTCTTCGGCCGGCTGCGCATGCTGTTCTACGCCGGCGCGGCGATGCCGCAGAGCACCTGGGAGCGGCTCGAGGCGGTGGCGCGCCAGGCGGTCGGCACGCTGCCGTGGATGACCACCTCCTGGGGCGCGACCGAGACGGCGCCGGCGATCACCGTGCCGAACTGGAAGCTCGAGCGCGCCGGCATCATCGGCCTGCCGCTGCCGGGCATCGACCTGAAGCTGCTGCCCGACGCCGGCAAGCTGGAGATGCGGGTGCGCGGCCCGAACGTCTTTCCCGGCTACCGCAACGACGAGGCGGCGACGCGCGCCAGCTTCGACGAGGAGGGCTACTACCGCATCGGCGACGCCGGCCGGCTGGCCGATCCGGCCGATCCCTGCTCGGGCCTGGTCTTCGACGGCCGGGTCGCCGAGGACTTCAAGCTCGGCACCGGCACCTGGGTGTCGGTCGGCACGCTGCGGGTGCGGCTGGTGGGCGCGCTGTCGCCGTGGGTGCAGGACGCGGTCATCACCGGCCATGACCGCGACCGCGTCGGCGCGCTGCTCTTCCTGTCGGAGGCGGGCCGGGCGCTGTCGCCGCGGGCGCTGGCCGAGCGGCTGCGCGAGGCGCTGCTGGACATGCACCGCCAGGACGGCGGCGGCTCGGCCTCGCAGGTCGCCCGGGTGCTGGTGCTGCCCGACACGCCGGACATGGCCGCCGGCGAGATCACCGACAAGGGCTACCTGAACCAGCGCGTCTGCCTGGCGCGGCGCGCGGCCTCGGTGCAGGACCTGCACGCCGGCGAGAGCGCGCTGTTCCGCTCGCCGAGCTGGGCGCACATGGTCGTGGCGGTCTGAGCCGCCCCGGGCGCGGCGTCCGGGTGCGGCGCCCGGACCGCCGCCCGGACCGGCATCAGCGCGCGCGGCGCGGCGCCGGGCGACCCTGGCCGAGGTCGGGCGTGACCACGCCGCGCACCACCGACTGGGCGATGCGGAAGAACACGTCGGTGTTGTCCATCGAGCCGGTGAAGGCGTAGGCGCCCGGACCGAAGGCCGACAGCGGGATGTCGGTGGCGGTGTGCACCGCGCTCTCGCCCGGCACCTGGCCGGTCACCACGAAGCCGCCGGGCTTGCGCGCGAAGGGCGTGGCCGGGTAGGTGGACATCGGCTCGGACCTGACCATCGGCTGCTGGCTGTCCTGCAGCGGCCGCGCGCTGGTGCGCCAGTCCTCGCGGCGATCGGGGTTGGCGCCGTAGCCCACCAGCAGGCGGTGGTCGATGTCGGTGGTCTCCGGATAGCCGTCGGCGGCGATGCGGTAGCGCGGGAAGCCCGCCTGCTCGTAGACGCCGACGACCGCGTCGCGCAGGTTCGCGGCGCTGTCGCCCTTGCCGATCTGCTCGACCAGGCGCGCATCGGTCAGCCGCGAGCCGCCGATCAGCGCCGCGCCCGAGCACTCGTGGTCGGCGGTCACGATCACCAGCGTGTCCGGATGGGTCTCGGCGAAGCGGCGCGCCAGCGCGACCGTGCGGTCGAACTCCAGCGTGTCGAGCATCCAGCGCTCGGTGTCCATGTTGTGCGCCTGCTTGTCGATCGACGCCCCCTCGACCATCAGCACGAAGCCGCGCGGCTGGCGCGCCAGCACCTCGAGCGCCTTGGCGGCCATCTCGTCGAGCATCGGCTGGTCGGGAAAGCCGTAGTCGTCGACCACGCCCGGCGTGGTGCTGCCGGCGGCGCGGCGACGCCGGCCCTCGATCTTGTCGAGCGCGACGTTCATGTTGGACAGCGCGAACAGGCCCAGCAGCCGGTCGGTGCGGGAGGTGTCCACCGCGTCCAGCTCGGTGCGGGTGGCGGCGTAGCGGAAGCCCGCGCCCCGGAAGTCGCCGATCAGGTCGCGGTTGCGGTCGAGCGCGCCGGGCGAGGCGCCCCAGCGGCTCACCAGGCCGGCGACATGCGGATCCTCCTTCGGGAAGACATAGTCCACCTTGTCGGAGCGGGCCGAGCCGGCCTCGGTCGCCGGCAGGAACCACTTGCGCCCGCCGCCCATCAGCACCGTCAGGCCGCTGAGGTGGCGGTCGTCGAGGAACTGGTCGACGATGCCGGTGCCGGCGCCGCGGTTGCTGCTGTGCACCGCGTTGCCCGCCGGCGTCGCGTCGAACACGTCGGCGGTGGTCACGATGCCCAGCGCCTTGCCCTGGGTGCGGTGCAGGTACTCGCTCAGGTACTCGATGCGCGGGTTGTCGAAGGGGTCGACCGTATCGTCCGGGAAGACGCCTTCCTCGTTGTTGTTGTTCTTGTTGCCGGAGACATAGGCGGTCATGCCCGGCGAGGAATCGGTCACCACCGAGTTCAGCGAGGCGGTGCGCACCAGGCCGGTCACCGGCAGCAGGTCCATCGCCAGCGGCTGGGCGACCTTGCCCTGGGCATAGCCGCCGGCGACGATGCGCGCGGCGGTGCGCTGCGCCGCGCCCATGCCGTCGCCCAGCAGCACGATGACGTTGCGCACCGTGCGGCCGCCGGCCTGCCAGCCGACGACCTCGAAGTTGCCGCGAGCGGTGACCGTCTGGCCGTCGTCCTGCGTCGCCACGACGCCGAACTCGTGCACGCCGGCGCGCTGCACCTCCATCGCGCGCGCGGTGGCGATGACCGCCTGGGTCGGCACGCCCTTGGCGCAGCCGCTGTCGCAGCGGCGGATCGACACCGGCGCATCGACCGGGCGGCCGTCGATCTCGAAGCGGGCCGACACGATCGAGCGCTCGGGCGCGTCCGGGCGCAGCGTCGCCTGCAGGTCGAAGCGCTGGCCGGGCAGGAAGCGCGCGATCACCGGGGCGGCGCGCCCGCTGGCGAACAGCTCGGACGGCGGCGTCAGCCGGCTGACCTGGGGCGCCGCCCACAGCGGGCCGCAGGCCAGGGCCGCCAGCACGGCGGCCCCCAGGCGGGACAGGGATCGGTTCGACAGGGTCATCTCAGGACTCCGGGGCAGGACAGGAACGGTCACGAACGACGCGGCTCGAGCTCGAGCCGCAGCCAGACGATGCGCCCGTCGTCGAGCTCGGCCCGGCCGACGCGCAGCGTGCCGGTGAGCTGCAGCCGGCCGCGCGTGGGCAGCGGCACGACCTCGGCGTCCTGCGGCGGCATCAGCACGGTCAGCACCGTCGGCGGCAGGTCGTCGGCCTCGCCGTCGGCGTGCTCGCTCATCGCCAGCGGCCGCGGCGCCAGGAAGAAGCGGCCCGGACGGCCGATCTCCTGGGTGACCATGTAGCCGGTGATGCGCACGCGCCGGCCATCGGCGGCCCGCAGCCGCTCCGACCAGACCGGTCCGCGCGCGCCGACCGGTCCGGACAGCAGCTCGCGGAAATCGAGATCGAGCACCGCCGGCTCGGCGGCGACGCCGGCCGGCGGCAGGTCGTCGGCGCGCACCGCGGCGCCAGGAGCGATCAGCAGCAGCGACGACAGCGACAGCGGCCGCAGCAGCGACAGCGCGCCGCGCCGGCGCGACAGGAACGGGGCATTCATCATTCGTGACAGCGTCGCACGCGATCGTGACAGCGCGACGACAGTCCGCCCGCCCGGCGCGCTTCAGCGCCGCAGCGGCCGCCCGCAGGCCAGCGCGAGCGAGGACAGCGCGCCGCCATCGCGCACGCCACGGTAGCCGAGCTCGCCCAGCAGCCGGCAGGCCATGGCCGAGCGGCCGCCGGCGGCGCAGTAGACGACGATGTCGGCCTGGCGGTCCGGCAACGCCTGCGCGCACAGGCTGGCGAGCCGGTCCAGCGGCAGGTTGGTCGCGCCCTCGAGGTGTCCGCTGGCGAACTCGGCCGGCGAGCGCACGTCGATGACGAGGGTGGAAGGCGACAGCAGGGAGGACATCGGGGACTTCTCCGGAAAGGAAGGATGGACCCGAAATATACCCTTGACCGTATCAGACCACCATGTCGGCCCCTGCCCGCGGATCAGCCGCTCACCGCACACGCACCCGCGCGGCGGCGTCGCCGCGCGCCTGCATCCGCCCGACGCAGGCCGCCTCGGCGAAGCCGGCGGCGCGGAAGGTGGCCAGCACCGCGTCCAGCGCCTCGGGCGCGCAGCTCACCAGCAGGCCGCCGCTGGTCTGCGGGTCGGTCAGCAGCGCGCGCCGGGCTTCCGGCAGATCGGCCGGCAGCGCGATCTCGGCGCCATAGCTGGCCCAGTTGCGGGTGGAGGCGCCGGTGAAGACGCCGTCCTGGGCGAAGCGGCGCGCGTCGTCCAGCACCGGCACCGCGGCCAGCTCGAGCGTCGCGTCCAGCCCGGAACCGCGGCAGACCTCCAGCAGGTGGCCGAGCAGCCCGAAGCCGGTCACGTCGGTCATCGCGTGCACCGCAGGCAGCGCGGCCAGCGTGGTGCCGACCGCGTTGAGCTGCGTCATCGGCGCGCGCATGCGCGCATAGCCCGCCTCGTCGAGCAGGCCGCGCTTGAGCGCTGCCGACAGCACGCCCACGCCGATCGGCTTGCCCAGCACCAGGCAGTCGCCCGCCTGCGCGTCGGCGTTGCGCCGCACCTGGTCGGGCGCGACCAGGCCGATGGCGACCAGGCCGTAGATCGGCTCGGCCGCGTCGATCGAGTGGCCGCCCGCGATCGGGATGCCCGCCTCGCGGCAGACGCTGGCGCCGCCCTCCAGGATCGCGCCGATGGTCTCGGTCGAGAGCTTCTGGATCGGCATGCCGACCAGGGCCAGCGCGAAGATCGGCCGCCCGCCCATCGCGTAGATGTCCGAGAGCGCGTTGGTCGCGGCGATGCGGCCGAAGTCGCGCGGGTCGTCGACGATCGGGGTGAAGAAGTCGGTGGTGGCGACGATGGCGTGGCGCTCGTCCAGGCGCCAGACCGCGGCGTCGTCGCTGGTCTCCAGACCCACGATCAGCTCCGGCGGGATCAGGCCCTGCGGCGTGCGCGCCAGGATCTCGGAGAGCACGCCGGGCGCGAGCTTGCAGCCGCAGCCGCCGCCGTGGGCGAGCTGCGACAGCGGCGGGTGAGCGGGTCCAGGTGCGGGTGCGGTCGTCATGGCCGCGCTCACTTCAGCAGGCCGGTGGAGCGGCCCACCTGCTCGATGATGGCGAAGTCCTCGACCTTGGCCGGCACGAACTTCTTCGCGCCCTGCAGGTCGAGCACCGCCTTCTCGGCCGGGTCGTTCATGTCCAGCGTCAGGAAGGCGTCGGCGAACTTCTTCACCGTCTCGGCCGGCAGGTCCTTGCGCGCGGCCCAGACATAGTCGACGAAGGCCGGCGTGGTCCAGATCGCCCGGACCTTGGCCGGGTCGAACTGCTGCTTGGCCTCCATGCGCTTCCAGACCTCGATGTTGACCGCGCCGGCCTGCACCTTGCCCGACTCGACCATCTTCACGGTGGCGTCATGCGCGCCGCTGTAGACAGGCGCGCCGGCGAAGTCCTTCTCCGGGTCGATGCGCCAGGTGGTCTCGAGGAAATGGCGCGGGAACAGGTGGCCCGAGGTGGACGACTTCGAGCCGAAGGCGAAGCTCTTGCCGCGCATCTCCTCGGGCTTGGTGATGCCGGAGGTGCTGCTGGCGATGAAGACGCTGTGGAACTCGCGGTCGATGTCGCGCATGACCACCGGCCGCGCACCCGACATCACCTTGGCCTGCACGAAGGTGAAGCCGCCCAGCCAGGCGAAGTCGATCTTGCCCGCGCCCAGCGCCGAGACGGCCGCACCATAGTCGATCACCGGCACGTAGACGACCTTGACGCCGAGGTGCTTCTGCAGCTGGTCGACCAGCGGCTTGTACTTGCGCGCCAGCTCGGTCGGGTTCTCGTCGGGGATGCCGGAGACGCGGATGACGGTCTCCTCGGCCTGGGCCAGCGGCGCCAGCGCGGACAGGGCCAGCAGCGAGGACAGGGCGAGCAGGGTGCGACGGGGCGTGTTCATGCGGGATAGGCTCCGGAGGAGGAAGGGGAGGAAACCGGCGGCGCGCAGCGCGCTCCGCGATCGGGAGAGGCGAGCAGGCGCGCGCGCAGGCGGTCGCCGATCAGGTCGACCAGCGCGACCAGGCTCAGCAGCACGATCAGCAGCAGCGTCAGGTCGCGCACATGGAAGAGGCTGATGGCGGTGTGCAGCGCGTCGCCGATGCCGCCGGCGCCGACGAAGCCCACCATCGTGGTGGCGCGCACATTGACCTCGAAGCGGTAGAGCGCGAAGGCCGCCAGCCGCGCGCGCACCTGCGGCCAGACGCCGGCGACGAAGACCGCCAGCCGCCCGGCGCCCTGCGCCTGCAGCACCGCCGGCGGCCCCGGCTCGGCCTCGTCGAGCACGTCGGCGAACAGGCGGCCCATCACGCCGAGGTTGTGCACCGCGATCGCCAGGATGCCGGCCAGCGGCCCGCCGCCGACCCAGACGACGAAGACCAGGGCCAGCGTCAGCTCCGGCATCACCCGGGTGAGCTGCAGCACCGCGCGCGCCGACTGGCGCCCGGCCCACAGCGCGAGCCGGCGCGGCCAGGCCGGGCGGGGCGGATCGGGCAGGAAGCTGCCGGTGCTCAGGTGCGCGGCCGCCAGCGGGGCCAGCACCGCCGCGCCCAGCGCCGAGGCCAGCGTCGCCGCCCAGGCCATCAGCACCGTCTCGCCGGTCTGGCGCGCGACGGTGCGCACGAAGTCGGCGTCCGGCGCCAGGTGCTCGAAGCTCAGCAGCGCCACCGACGAGCCGCTCCACAGGTCGGCCCACGGGATCTCCAGCCGCCACAGCGCCAAGGCCGTGCCCAGGCCGGCCAGCGCGAGCGTGCGCGGCAGGGGCCCGCGCCGCAGCCGCGCGCCCAGCGCCTCCAGCGCGACGACGAAGACCAGCACCGCCAGCAGCGTCGTGGCCAGCTTGTCGTACTGGAAATAGCGCAGGCTCAGCGCGATCTCGCTGCCCAGCCCGCCGGCGCCGACCACGCCGAGGATGGAGCCGATGCGGATGTTGCATTCCAGGCAGAACAGCGCGTAGCCGGTCCAGGCGCGGCGCACCTGCGGCAGCACCGCATGCAGCAGCACCGCGCCGCGCGAGGCGCCGGTGGCGCGCAGCGCGCGGATCGCGCCGGGCTCGAGCGCCTCGGCCAGCTCGGCGTAGAGCTTGCCGATGTTGCCGCCCACCGTCAGCGTGATGGCCAGCACCGCCGCGCCCGGCCCCAGGCCGAGCAGCTGCACGAACAGATAGGCCCAGACGATCTCCGGCACCGAGCGGAAGAAGTTCAGCAGCAGCCGTGCGAGCTGGCGCATCAGCGCGCCCAGGCCCCGCCACCACGCCGGCAGGCGCTGCGGCGGATCGTCCAGATCGGGCACGCGGATCGCCGCCAGGGCCAGCAGCGTGCCCAGCGCGGTGGCCATCACCGTGCCCAGCACGCCGATCAGCAGGCTCTCGAGCGAGAGCTCGAGCACCCGCTCCAGGAACTCGGCCGAGAAGTCCGGCCGCGCCAGGCCGGAGAGGATGTCGCCGGCGTTCTTCAGCCCCTCGGCATCGAACAGCTTCGCGGGTTCGGCGCCGGTGAGCGGCAGCGCCACCCCGCCGGAGAGCAGCACCGCCAGCACGATCAGCAGCGTCTGCAGCCGCGAGCGCAGCACCGGGTCAGAGCCGTTCATCGCTGCCGGCATAGAGCTGGGCCAGGCGGGCCTCGTCGACCTCGGCCGGCGGGGCATCGAACAGCAGGCGGCCGTCGCGCAGGCCGATGACGCGGGTGCAGTCGCTGCGCACGATGTCGAACCAGTGGGTGCAGAACACCAGCGCCATGTCGCCGCCCTTGGCCTGATCGACGATCAGCCGGGTGATCTGGCGCGCGGTGCGCGGGTCGAGCGAGGCGGTGGGCTCGTCGGCCAGCAGCAGGCGCGGGCCCGACACCAGCGCGCGCGCCAGCGCCACCCGCTGCATCTGCCCGCCGCTGAGCGTGGCCGCCGGTGCCCACTGCAGCCCGGCCAGATCGACCGCCTGCAGCAGCGCGGCCACCCGCGCGCGCTCCAGCGGCCACAGCGCCGCCAGCAGCGTGCGCCAGGCCGGCCAGTGCGACAGCAGCCCGGCGACGATGTTGTCGTGCACGCTCGACTGCGGCACCAGCAGGTTCTGCTGCTCGACGATGCGGCAGCGGGCGCGGTGCGCCTGCAGCGCGCGCCACGGCATCTGCGCCAGATCGTGGCCGTCGACCTCGATGCGGCCCTGGGTGGGGCGCAGCGCGCCGGCCATCAGCCGCAGCAGCGTCGACTTGCCCGCGCCGCTCGGGCCGATCAGCGCCACCCGCTCGCCGGCCCGCAGCGTCAGGTCGATGCCGGAGAGCACCTCGCGATCGCCCCAGCGGCGACCGACACCGTGCAGACGCAGTTCCCGTGCCATGCCTGCGCCCCCTTCAGCCCAGCGCGCGCAGCGCCTGCGCCACCCGCTCGATGCCGGCGGCGTCCAGCGCGTCGGCGGCGACCGTGCGCCGCTCGGCCCAGCGGCGGAAATGCGCCGCCTGCGAGCGGCCGTAGGCCGGGTCGTAGTGCAGCCGGCTCAGCTCGTCGAAGAGCGGGCGCAGCGCGCGGGTGCGCGCCCAGTCCTGCCAGCGCGTGATCGTCTCGCGGCTGTGCAGCTCGCGCAGCATCTCGAAGCGCGAGGCGAGCTGCTCGGGCTCGTCGCCCAGGTAGGCATAGTCCTGGAGCAGGTAGTCCAGCCGCGCCGCGGCGCCGGCATCGATCTCGAGGCAGGCGGCGGCGCGCATGCGCTCGATCAAGGCGGTGGGCAGCGCGATGCGGCCGATCTTGCGGCTCTCGGCCTCGACGTAGACCGGCCGGCCCAGGTCGAGCCTCTCGAGCTGCACCGCCAGCTGCGTCTCGAAGGCCTTCTGCGACGGCTGCTCGACGCCGGGCAGCGCACCCAGCAGCGAGCCCTTGTGCGCGGCCAGGCCCTCCAGGTCGAGCACCTGCTCTCCCTGCGCGGCCAGCGCCTGCAGCACGCGGGTCTTGGCGCTGCCGGTGGGGCCGCAGACCACCCGCAGATCGAGCTGCGGCGAGATCGCGTCGATCTGCGCGATCACATGCTGGCGCCAGCGCTTGTAGCCGCCGGCGAGCTGCTGCGCGTCCCAGCCCACCAGCCGCCACCAGTTGACCATCGAGCCGCTGCGCAGGCCGCCGCGCCAGCAGTAGACGACCGGGCGCCAGTTCGCCGGCATGTCGGCGAAGCGCTCCTTCAGGTGGCGCGCCAGGTTGGCCGCCACCATCGCGCCGCCGACCCGCCGCGCCTCGAAGGCGCCCTGCTGCTTGTAGATCGTGCCGACGATGCGGCGCTCCTCGTCGTCGAGCGAGGGGCAGTTGATCGCGCCGGGAAGGTGGTCGAGCGCATATTCCGACGGCGAGCGCGCGTCGATGATGCAGTCGAAGCGATGCAGGTCGGCGATCTGCGCCGGGCCGCGCGAGCTCATCGGCCGGCCTCCGTGATCGGCCGCCCGGGACAGGTCGAGGCTGGGGTCATGATCCGTTCTTCTTCGTGGGGTGAGGTCCGGGCGGCCTTCGGGGCGGCGCGCCGGAACCAGGGCGCAGGACAAGGGCGCGATCATAGGCCGATCGGCCGGCCGTCGCTCACGCTCCTTGACCTGCGTCAGGCTGCAGCCGCCCGCCAGCGCCGACAGTGCGCGCCTTCTCCCCCTTTGCCCCGGAGGCAGGTCATGAGCATTCTCGGCGCCATCGTGCGCACTTCCCGCGACCGCGTCGCGGACCTGTCGCGCCAGCTCGCGCAGCAGCCCGGCGTCGACGTCGCGCTCGACCCCGGCGACGGCCGGCTGATCCTGGTCATCGAGGACAGCGCCGGCACGGCCGCCTCGGCCACGCTGGCGGCGATCGCGCTGCTGCCCGGCGTCGTCGACGTCTCGCTGGTCTACGAACATGGCGGCGACGACCCGGCCGAGAGCGCCGGCATGAACGCCACCAGCTGGCGCGCCGGCCTGCACGAGATGGCCGCCGGCGTCGAGCTGCCGCACAGCCCGGGCTGAGCCGGGCACGGCGCATGCCCCGGCGCGTGCCGTCTTGAACCAGTTCAAGGACTTTCCTCCGGCCAGCGGCGAGCATCCGGCCGCACTGTTGGAGGAACCATGGAATCGAATCGTCGCGACTTTCTGAAGGCCCAGGCCCTGAGCGCCACCGCCGCGGCCGCCGGCATTCCGATCGTCGTCGAGGCCGCCGAAGGCGCGTCGGCGCCGGCGGCAGGCGGCGCAGTGCGCTGGGACAAGGCGCCGTGCCGCTTCTGCGGCACCGGCTGCGCGGTGATGGTCGGCGTGCAGGACGGCCGCGTCGTCGCCACCCAGGGCGACCCGGAAGCGCCGGTCAACCGCGGCCTGAACTGCATCAAGGGCTACTTCCTGTCCAAGATCATGTACGGCCGCGACCGGCTGACCACGCCGCTGCTGCGCAAGAAGAACGGCCAGTACGCCAAGGACGGCGACTTCGTGCCGGTCAGCTGGGACGAGGCCTTCGACCTCATGGCCGCGAAGTGGAAGGAGGCGATCCGCACCGCCGGCCCGAACTCGCTGGCGATGTTCGGCTCGGGCCAGTGGACGGTCTGGGAAGGCTACGCCGCCGTCAAGCTCTACAAGGCGGGCTTCCGCACCAACAACCTCGACCCGAACGCGCGCCACTGCATGGCCTCGGCGGTCACCGGCTTCATGCGCACCTTCGGCATCGACGAGCCGATGGGCTGCTACGACGACATCGAGCAGGCCGACGCCTTCGTGCTGTGGGGCTCGAACATGGCCGAGATGCACCCGATCCTGTGGAGCCGCATCACCGACCGGCGCCTGTCCAACCCGCATGTCAAGGTCGCGGTGCTGTCGACCTACGAGCACCGCAGCTTCGACCTGGCCGACGCCGGGCTGGTGTTCAGGCCGCAGACCGACCTGGCGATCCTCAACTACATCGCCAACTACATCATCACGAACAAGAAGGTGAACACCGAGTTCGTGAAGAAGAACGTCAACTTCAGGAAGGGTACCACCGACATCGGCTACGGCCTGCGCCCGGGACATGCGCTGGAGAAGGACGCCACCAGCAACGGCTACCCCGGCGCGGACGGCCAGCCCAAGGGCAGCCCGAACGACTCCAGCCCGATCAGCTTCGAGGAGTACGCGAAGTTCGTCTCCGAGTACACCGTGGAGAAGGCCTCGGAGATCTCCGGCGTGCCGGTGCGCCAGCTGGAAGAACTGGCGAAGCTCTACGCCGACCCGAAGGTCAAGGTGATGTCGCTGTGGACGATGGGCTTCAACCAGCACACGCGCGGCACCTGGGCCAACAACATGGTCTACAACATCCACCTGCTGACCGGCAAGATCAGCCAGCCGGGCAACAGCCCGTTCTCGCTGACCGGCCAGCCCAGCGCCTGCGGCACCGCACGCGAGGTCGGCACCTTCGCGCACCGCCTGCCCGCCGACATGGTGGTGACCAATCCCGAGCACCGCCACCACGCCGAGGAGATCTGGGGCCTGCCCGAGGGCACGGTGCCCGACAAGATCGGCCTGCACGCGGTGGCGATGGCCCGCGCGCTCAAGGACGGCAAGATCCGCTGCTACTGGAACACCACCAACAACAACATGCAGGCGGGGGCGAACATCAACGGCGAGCTGCTGCCGGGCTGGCGCAACCCGGCCGCCTTCGTCGTCGTCAGCGACGCCTACCCCAACGCCAGCGCGATGGCCGCCGACCTGATCCTGCCCAGCGCGATGTGGGTCGAGAAGGAAGGCGCCTTCGGCAACGCCGAGCGCCGCACCCAGGTCTGGCGCCAGCAGGTGCAGGCGCCGGGCGAGGCCCGCTCCGACCTGTGGCAGATGATGGAGTTCTCCAAGCGCTTCAAGGTCGAGGAGGTCTGGCCGGCCGAGCTGATCGCGAAGAAGCCCGAGTTCAAGGGCAGGACGCTGTTCGACATCCTCTACAGGAACGGCAAGGTCAACAGGTTCCCGGCCGCCGACCTGACCCGGGTGAACGGCAAGTACATCAAGGACTACGGCAACGACGAGTCGAAGGCCTTCGGCTTCTACGTGCAGAAGGGCCTGTTCGAGGAGTACGCCGAGTTCGGCCGCGGCCACGGCCATGACCTGGCGCCCTTCGACGTCTACCACGAGGTGCGCGGCCTGCGCTGGCCGGTGGTCGACGGCAAGGAGACGCTGTGGCGCTTCCGCGAAGGCTACGACCCCTACGTGAAGAAGGGCGAGGGCCTGCGCTTCTACGGCCAGAAGGACGGCCGCGCCAACATCTTCGCGCTGCCCTACCAGCCCGCGGCCGAGAGCCCGGACAAGGACTTCGACCTGTGGCTGTGCACCGGCCGGGTGCTGGAGCACTGGCACACCGGCACGATGACCCGCCGCGTGCCCGAGCTGCACCGCGCGGTGCCCGAGGCGGTCGTCTTCATGCATCCGGACGACGCCCAGTCCCGCGGCCTGCAGCGCGGCATGAAGGTCAAGGTCGCCTCGCGCCGCGGCGAGATCACGCTCTCGGTCGAGACCAAGGGCCGCAACAAGGTGCCGCGCGGCCTGGTCTTCATTCCCTTCTTCGACGAGGGCCGGCTGGTCAACAAGCTGACGCTGGACGCGACCTGCCCGATCTCGAAGGAGACCGACTACAAGAAGTGCGCCGTCAAGGTGGTGCGCGCCTGAGGCGCAGCGCACGGGAGATCCTGATGAGCACCCGACGCGAGTGGCTGCAGCAGGCGGCGGGCGCCGGCGCCGCCGCGCTGCTGGCCGGCGGCTGTGCGCTGCTGGCCCGCCCGGCGGTCGGCCGTCCGGCGCAGGCGCTGCGCCCGCCCGGCGCGCTGGCCGAGGACGACTTCCTGGGCGCGTGCATCCGCTGCGGGCTGTGCGTGCGCGACTGCCCGCCGCAGAACCTGCGCCTGGCCGGCGGCGGGCACGGCCTGGACGCGCAGGTCGTGCCCGGCACGCCCTACTTCGTCGCGCGCGACATTCCCTGCGAGATGTGCGAGGGCCTGCCCTGCGTGAAGGCCTGCCCGACCGGCGCGCTCGATCCGGCGCTGCACGAGATCACGAAGGCCCGCATGGGCCTGGCGGTGCTGATCGACCACGACAGCTGCCTGAACTTCCTGGGCCTGCGCTGCGACGTCTGCTACCGGGTCTGCCCGGTCATCGACGAGGCGATCACGCTGGAGAAGGTGAGCAACCCGCGCAGCGACCGCCACGCGATGCTGCTGCCCACCGTGCATGCCGAGGCCTGCACCGGCTGCGGCAAGTGCGAGAAGAGCTGCGTGCTCGAGCAGCCGGCGATCAAGGTGCTGCCGATCGACCTGGCCCGCGGCGAGCTCGGCCACCACTACCGCAAGGGCTGGGCGCCGGACAACCAGGCCGGCCGGCCGCATTTCGACCAGCCGGTGCAGAACCTGCCGGCCACGCCGGTGCCGGGCGACCTGGCGCCGCTGCGCTCCGGCCAGGAGGCCTATGCGCGCCCCGAAGGAGCCTCGCGATGAGCCCGACCCCGACGCCGGCGGCCCGCCCGCCCCGGCCGAAGAAGCGCATCGGCGCCGAGGCCCGCGAGGTCAAGGGCTTCTGGCGCGCCCACCGCTGGCTGCTGCTGCGCCGGCTGTCGCAGGCCGGCGTGCTCGCGCTCTTCCTTCTCGGGCCGCTGGCCGGCGTCTGGATCGTCAAGGGCAACCTGAGCGCCAGCGTCACGCTGGGCGTGCTGCCGCTGACCGATCCCTTCGTGCTGGCGCAGTCGCTGGCGGCCGGGCACGCGCCCGCGCTGTCGGCGCTGATCGGCGCGGCGATCGTCATCGTCTTCTACGCGCTGGCGGGCGGACGGGCCTTCTGCGCCTGGGTCTGCCCGGTCAACGTGATCACCGACGGCGCGGGCTGGCTGCGCCGCAGGCTGGATCTGAGCGGCGGGCGCGCGCCCAACCCGCGGCTGCGCCACTGGCTGCTGGTGGCGGTGCTGCTGGCCTCGGCGCTGACCGGGCGGCTGGTCTGGGAGAACGTCAACCCGGTGTCGCTGACGCAGCGCGCGCTGATCTTCGGCGGCAGCGCGGTCTGGGGCGCGGCGCTGGCGGTCTTCCTGTTCGACCTGCTGGTGGCGCCGCGCGGCTGGTGCGGCCATGTCTGCCCGGCCGGCGCCGCCTGGTCGCTGATCGGCCGCGTCAGCGTGGTGCGCGTCAGCGCCCGTCACCGCGACCGCTGCAACGACTGCGCCGAGTGCTACGCCGTCTGCCCGGAGCCGCAGATCATCCCGATCGCGCTCAAGGGCAAGGATGGCGCCGGCCCGCTCATCCTGGACGAGGCCTGCACCCAGTGCGGCCGCTGCATCGACGTCTGCGCCCCGGACGTCTTCACCTTTTCCCACCGTTTCGACAAGCTCGACAAGATCGACAGGCAAGAGAGGCCGACACCATGAACTCCCGCTCCTTCCGCCATCTCCTGCAGGACCTCGCCCGGGTCGCGCTGGCCGCCGGCCTGATCGCGGTCGGCGTGCAGCAGCACGGCCACGCCGCCGAGCCGTCGCCCGGCACGCCGGTGAAGATCCAGAGCCTGCGCGGCGGCACGCCGCTCGACCAGGACAACGCGCCCACGCCGATCCGCCAGGAGCGCGACCACGCACCCAGCGACCGCGACTTCGTGCAGCAGCCCCCGCTGATCCCGCACACCATCTCCAACTACCAGATCACCAAGAACTACAACAAGTGCATGGACTGCCACGCCTTCCAGAAGTCGAAGGACAGCGGCGCGCCCAAGGTCAGCGTCACCCACTTCCGCACCCGCGACGGCCAGGAGCTCGACAACATCAGCCCGCGCCGCTACTTCTGCACCCAGTGCCATGTGCCGCAGACCGATGCCAAGCCGCTGGTGGGCAACACCTTCCAGCGCGCCCGCGGCCTGCAGTGAACGCGCCCGCAAGGACATCGACATGACCCCGAACGAGCACGATCCCGCCTCGCCCGCCGCCCGGCCCGGCCTGTTCGCCCGCACCTGGGCGCTGGTGCGCAGCCGCCGCTTCATGGTGCTGGCCGCCGCCTTCGTCGCCGGCATCATCTTCTGGGGCGGCTTCAACACCGCGCTGGAGCTGACCAACCGCGAGGAGTTCTGCATCTCCTGCCACGAGATGAAGGACAACGTCTACGCCGAGTACCGCAACACCATCCACTACCAGAACCGCACCGGCGTGCGCGCCACCTGCCCGGACTGCCATGTGCCCAAGGAGTGGGGGCACAAGATGATCCGCAAGATCCAGGCGAGCAACGAGGTGCTGCACAAGATCCTGGGATCGATCGACACGCCGGAGAAGTTCAACGCCAAGCGGCATGAACTGGCGCAGCACGAGTGGGACCGCATGAAGCGCACCGACAGCCGCGAGTGCCGCAACTGCCACCACTTCAACTCGATGGACTACGCCGAGCAGAACACCCGCTCGGCCGCCGCCCACCAGGCCGCGTTCGCCGAGGGCAAGACCTGCATCGACTGCCACAAGGGCATCGCGCACACGCTGCCGCCGGTCGAGCAGCACATCGGCGCCCCCAAGGAGCACGCGGCCGACCCGAGCAGCCCCGGCGTCGTCAACCCGAACCAGAAGCCGGCCTCCGCGCCCGACGAGGCCCGCTGATGAACGCCACGCCGCCGCGCCGCCCGACCCTGCTGCTGCACATCGAGGAGCCGGCGGCGGTCCGCCCCGCCGGCGCAGCGCCCGCACCGGCGCCGGCCCCGAGCGGCGCGGCGCTGTGGGCCCTGGGCTTCCGGCCCTTCTACCTGCTGGCGGCCGTGCAGGCGGCGCTGGTGCTGCCGCTGTGGGTGCTGGTCTTCGGCGGGCAGACCGGCCTGGCCTCGCCGCTGCCGGGCAGCCTGTGGCATGCCGGCGAGATGGTCTCGGGCTTCGCGATGGCGGTGATCGTCGGCTTCCTGTTCACCGCCGGGCGCAACTGGAGCGGCCAGCCCACGCCCTCGGGCGGCGCGCTGGCGGCGCTGGCCGGGCTGTGGCTGCTGGGCCGGGGGCTGGCCTTCAGCCCGTGGCCACTGGCCGGTGCGGCTGCCGACCTGGCGTTCGCGCTGGCCGCGGCCGCCGGCCTGGGCCGGGCGCTGCACCGGGGCGGCAACCGGCGCAACTTCTTCTTCGTCGGCCTGGTGCTGCTGCTGGGCAGCGCCGGCGCCTCGATGCGGGTGCTGGCCCTGCACGACGCCGCGCTGGCGCGCCAGGCCCTGCAGCTCGCGCTCGACGTGGTGCTCTTCATCATGGCGGTGATGGCCGGCCGGGTCGTGCCGATGTTCACCCGCAACGGCGTGCCGGGCACGCAGCCGCGCCAGCTGCCGCAGCTCGAGCGCGCGGCGCTGGGCCTGCTGATCGCGCTGGCGGTGGTCGACCGGTTGCCGCTGCCTCCGGTGCTGGCCGGCGCGCTTGCGCTGGCCGCGGCGATCGCGCACGCCGCCCGGCTGCTGCTGTGGCAGCCGGCGCGCACGCTGCGCGTGCCCCTGGTGGCGGTGCTGCATGTCGCCTGCGCCTGGATCCCGCTGCACCTGCTGCTGCGCGCGCTGGCCGCCTTCGGCTGGGTCGCGCCCTCGGTGGCCACGCATGCGCTGACGGCCGGCGCCATCGGCCTGCTGACGCTGGCGATGATGACGCGCACCGCGCGCGGCCACACCGGCCGGCCGCTGAAGGCCGACCGCATCGACGTCGCGATCTACCTGCTCGCGCTGCTGGCGGCGCTGCTGCGCGTGATCCCGCCGCTGCTGGCGCCGGAGTCGCTGCTCGCGGCGGTGCGGGCCTCGGCGCTGCCCTGGTCGCTGGCCTTCGCGCTCTATGCGCTGCACTACGGCCCCTGGCTGATGCGCCCGCGCGCCGACGGCAAGCCGGGCTGAACCCGGCCGAACCCGGCCGCCTCGACCCCTGCACGCGGGCCCTTCGGGGCCCGCTGCGCTTCATGCGCACGCCTCTTCCTGCGGCCGGGCCGATTTCCTTGAACCGGTTCAAGGACGATTTCCGAGCGGAAAACCAGGATATGGGCATCGTTCAAGCCCCTTTGGAGGAGGTGCCCATGAGCCAGAAGTCCCCCCCGGGATCGCCGGGCGGATTCACCCAGCAGACCGCCCGCAACATGTTCTACGGCGGCTCGATGTTCTTCGCGCTGCTGTTCGCCGCGATCGTCTTCCACACCGAGCAGCGCATCCCCGAGCGCTCCAACGCGCAGGCGATCACGCCGCAGGTGGTGGCGGGCAAGAAGATCTGGGAGACGCGCAACTGCATCGGCTGCCACACGCTGCTGGGCGAGGGCGCCTACTTCGCGCCGGAGCTGGGCAACGTCTACAAGCGCCGCGGCGGCGAGTTCATCAAGGCCTGGATCAAGGCCCAGCCGACGCACGCCCCGGGCCGCCGCCAGATGCCGCAGTTCGACCTGAGCGAGCAGCAGCTCGACGACCTCGTGGAGTTCCTGAAGTGGACCGGCGAGATCAACACCGAGAAGTGGCCGCCGAACATCGAGGGCTGATGGCCCGGGAGACCTCAAGATGAACACCTCCGTTCTCAAGTACCGCAGCCAGGCCGTCGCGAAGCCCTACTTCATCGCGGCGCTCGGGCTGTTCACCGCGCAGATCCTCTTCGGCCTCGGACTGGGGCTGCAGTATCTGGTCGGCGACTTCCTGTTCCCGTACATCCCGTTCAACGTGGCGCGGATGGTGCACACCAACCTGCTGATCGTCTGGCTGCTGTTCGGCTTCATGGGCTCGGCCTACTACCTCGTGCCCGAGGAGGCCGAGACCGAGCTGCACAGCCCGAAGCTGGCCCTGGCGCTGTTCTGGATCTTCCTGGTCGCCGGCGCGCTGACCATCGTCGGCTACCTGACGGTGCCCTACGCGCGCCTGGCCGAGCTGACCGGCAACGACCTGCTGCAGACCATGGGCCGCGAGTTCCTCGAGCAGCCGCTGCCGACCAAGCTGGGCATCGTCGTCGTGGCGCTGGGCTTCCTGTTCAACATCAGCATGACGGTGCTCAAGGGCCGCAAGACCAGCATCAGCCTGGTGCTGCTGATGGGCCTGTGGGGCCTGGCGCTGATGTTCCTGTTCAGCTTCGTCAACCCGCACAACCTGGTGCGCGACAAGATGTACTGGTGGTTCGTCGTGCACCTGTGGGTGGAAGGCGTGTGGGAGCTGATCCTGGGCGCGCTGCTGGCCTACGTGCTGATCCGCACCACCGGCGTCGACCGCGAGGTCATCGACAAGTGGCTGTACGTGATCATCGCCTTCGCGCTGATGACCGGCATCCTGGGCACCGGCCACCACTTCTACTTCATCGGCCTGCCCGGCTACTGGCAGTGGATCGGCTCGATCTTCTCGGCCCTGGAGCCCATCCCCTTCTTCATGATGACGGTCTTCGCCTTCAACATGGTGCAGCGCCGCCGCCGTGAACACCCGAACCAGGCCGCCGTGCTGTGGGCGGTGGGCACCTCGGTGATGGGCTTCCTGGGCGCCGGCCTGTGGGGCTTCATCCACACGCTCAGCCCGGTCAACTACTACACGCACGGCACCCAGGTCACCGCCGCGCACGGCCACCTGGCCTTCTACGGCGCCTATGTGCTGGTGGTGATCACGATGATCAGCTATGCGATGCCGACGCTGCGCGGTCGCCTGGCCGCTCCGCGGGCCGCGCAGACCTGCGAGATGTGGAGCTTCTGGCTGATGACGATCAGCATGGGCGTGATGGTGCTGGCCCTGACCGGCGCGGGCATCCTGCAGGTCTGGCTGCAGCGCCTGCCCGAGAGCGGCGCGATGGGCTTCATGTCGACCCAGGACCAGCTGCGGGTCTTCTACTGGATCCGTCTGGCCGGTGGCGTGGGCTTCCTCGGCGGCCTGATCACCTACCTGGCGAGCTTCTTCATCACCGGTGACGAGTGCGAGCCGGTGAACGCCGGCGAGACCGGCGCCACCCCGGCCCGCGCCTGAAGAGCCGCAGCATGGAACACGCCAGCGCACGGCAGATTGCCGCCATCCCCCACTACGCCGAGCAGGGCCGCGAATGCACCCTGTTCGAGCAGGCCTGGCGCCAGCGCCTGCCGGTCCTGATCAAGGGGCCGACCGGCTGCGGCAAGACCCGCTTCGTCGAGCACATGGCCGCGCGCCTGGGCCGGCCGCTGGTGACGGTGAGCTGCCACGACGACCTGAGCGCGGCCGACCTGGTCGGCCGCCACCTGATCGCCGGCGGCGACACCGTCTGGTGCGACGGTCCGCTGACCCGCGCGATGCGCACCGGCGCGATCCTCTACCTCGACGAGGTGGTCGAAGCGCGCAAGGACACCACCGTGGTGCTGCATCCGCTGGCCGACGACCGCCGCCTGCTCTCGATCGAGCGCACCGGCGAGCAGCTGCAGGCGCCGCCGGAGTTCATGCTGGTCGTCTCCTACAACCCCGGCTACCAGAACCTGCTCAAGAGCCTGAAGCCCAGCACCCGCCAGCGCTTCGTGGCGATGAGCTTCGGCTATCCGGCGCCGGCGCTGGAGGAGGCGATCGTCGCGGCCGAGAGCGGCGTGTCGGCGGCCCAGGCGCGATCGCTGGTGAGCCTGGCCGGCGCGCTGCGCCGCCTCACCGATCACGACCTGGAGGAAACCGCCAGCACCCGGCTGCTGGTGATGGCCGGGCGGCTGATCGCCGCCGGGCTCGACCCGGCGGCGGCCTGCCGCGCCGCCATCGTCGAGGCGCTCAGCGATGACGCCGAGACGGTGGCCGCGCTGGCCGAGCTGGTCGATGCGGTGCTGGCCCCGGCCGGCGCAGCGCGCTGAGCGACTTGCCCCGGTGGAGGCCTCCGCCATGCAGCGCCGCCGCCGTCTCTTTCAATCCGCGTTCTTCGTGCTCTTTCTGGTCGCGCCGGCCCTGGACGTGCTGCGCTTCGACCTGCACGAGACGCAGCTGTGGCTCCTTGGCCGGCGCTGGTCGCTGGGGATCGACGACTTCCTGGCCGGGCGTATCGACGCCACCGCCGCCGCGCTGTCCATCCTGGGCCGCGCCTTCCTGCCGGCGCTCGTGCTGGTGGCGCTGTTCCTGGCGGTGGCCTGGCGACAGGGCCGGCTCTACTGCGGCTGGCTGTGCCCGCACTTCTCGCTGGTCGAGCTGATCAACGACCTGCTGCACCGCGCCTGCGCGCGCTTGAGCCTGTGGGACCGCCACCCGACGCCGCGCGCCGACCGTCCGGCGCAGCGGCGCTGGTGGCCGGTGTTCGCGCTGGCCTGCGTGATATCGGGCTTCCTGTGGGCGATCACGCTGCTGAGCTACCTGCTGCCGCCGGCCGAGCTGTGGCGCGGCCTGCTCGACGGCACGCTGACGCCCGGCCAGGCGCGCTTCATCGGCATCGGCACGCTGGTGTTCTCGGCCGAGTTCGCCTTCGCGCGCCACCTGTTCTGCCGCTTCGGCTGCGCGGTCGGGCTGTTCCAGAGCCTGGTGTGGATGGCCAATCCGAAGGGCATGGTGGTCGCGTTCGACCGCGACCGCGCGCGCGACTGCCGCGACTGCCGCACTCCGGCCTCGCCCTCGGGCAGCGCCTGCGACCGCAGCTGCCCGATGCGCCTGCATCCGCGCGACATCAAGCGGATGATGTTCTCGTGCGTGCAGTGCGGACGCTGCCTGGACGCCTGCGCGACCTCGCAGGCCGGGCAGCCGCAGGGGCCGCTGCTGGAGTGGCGCATCGGCGTCGACGCGGTGCGCGAGACGCTGCGCCAGCGCCGCGCCGAGGCCGCGGCCTCCCCGCCTGCACCGGCTGCGCCGCCCTCACCCACCGACAAGGAGAGCTGACATGGAGGAATGGGTCGGTCGCCAGTGGCACCGCTTCATCACCCGCGCCGCCGGCAGCGAGGCCGGTCGCCACGAGGCCGCCGCGGTCGAGCTGAGCGAGATGCGCCGTGCCATCGAGCTGATGTTCCGCGCCGGCGGCGGCGCGGCGGCGGTGCGGCTGGCCGAGGCCGGCGTGCGCGCCCAGGGCGGCCCGCGCGACTGGCTGCAGCGCCTGGCCGGCACCGGCACGCAGGTGCGGCGCCCCCGCCTGGAGCCCGAGGTGCTGTCGCTGCCGCCGCGGCTGGCGGTGCTGGCCGAGCGCTCGCTCAACCGCGCGCTCTACCTGTGGCTGGCCGCGCTGGCCGCCGCGCTGCAGGAGACGCCGCCCACCGGCGACTGGATCGAGGACAACCTGCGCGCGAGCCGACGGGCGCTGGTGCGGTTTCCCGGCCTGCAGCCGCGGCTGCAGCGCCTGCTGGCGGCGCAGCTGGCCGCGCGGCCGCCGGGCGAGCGCCTGCACGGCCGCGCCGCCCGGGCCGAGCGTGCGGTGGCGGCCGCGCTGCGCTCGATGCTCGACGGCGCGGCCGCTGCCACGCCGCTCGGCCCCGCCCGGGACGACGCGCCGGTGCGCCCCGACGAGGTCGCGCCGGTCTGGCTGTGGATCGAGACGCAGCCCGCGCCCGCCCAGCCCGCGCTCGCCCGCCCCGATCCGGCCGACGCGGACGACGAGGCCGAGGCGCAGGACCGGCATCCGGAGCGCTCGCAGCCGCGCCGCCACGCGCAGGCGGTGGCCGACGAGCGCAACGCGGCGCCGCTGCTGATGTTCTTCCGCGCCGAGTCCATCCTGTCCTGGGGCGAGTTCGTGCGTGTCAACCGTGCCGACGACGACGAGCCCGACGACGCGGCCGGCCGCGCCGCCGACGAGATGACCGAGCTGGCGATCGCGCCCGACGGCCGGCGCAGCGCCTCGCGGGTGCGCTTCGACCTCGACCTGCCCAGCGCGGCCGCCGACGACCGGCCGCTCGGCCCGGGGCAGCGCCTGCCCGAATGGCACTGGAAGACCGGCCGGCTGGTGCCCGACCACTGCGCGGTGCAGTGCCTGGTCGCGCGAGAGGCTGCGCCGTTCCGGCCCTCGCCGGCGCTGCGGGCCACCGCGCGGCGGGTGCGCCGGCGGCTGGAGGCGCTGCGCGCCGCGCCGGTGCTGACGCGCGCGCGGCCCGACGGCGACGAGATCGACCTCGACGCCTGGGTGCGCCACCGCATCGACGACGCGCGCCACCCGGTCAGCGAGGCGCCGGCCGTCTTCCTGCGCCGCGAGCGCCACGAGCGCAGCCTGGCGACGCTGCTGCTGGCCGACCTGTCGCTGTCGACCGACGCCCATGTCGGCGACGACACCCGCGTGATCGACGTGATCCGCGACGCGCTGCATGTCTTCGGCGAGGCGCTGTCGGGCGGCGGCGACGCCTTCGAAATGCTCGGCTTCAGCTCGGTGCGCCGCCACAACGTGCGCATCCAGCACCTGAAGGGCTTCGACGAGCCCTGGGACGAGACGGTGCGCGCGCGCGTCGGCGCGATCCGGCCGGGCTACTACACCCGCATCGGCGCGGCGATCCGCCACGCCACGCTGCGCCTGTCGGCCCGTCCCGAGCGACAGCGCCTGCTGCTGCTGCTGACCGACGGCAAGCCCAACGACATCGACCACTACGAGGGCCGCCACGGCCTGGAAGACACCCGCCACGCGGTGCAGGCCGCCCGCGACGCCGGCCTGACGCCCTTCTGCGTCACCATCGACGAGCAGGCGCAGGACTACCTGCCCATGCTCTTCGGCCAGAACGGCTACGCCCGCGTGCACCGCCCGCAGGAGCTGGTGCACCGGCTGGCGCAGATCCATGCCGCGCTGGTGAACCGCTGAAGCCGTGCGGAGGCGCCCGGAGGGCGTCGCCTCAATGCGACGTTCCCTCCGAGCGGCTGATCTTGTTCCACACGTTGTACTTGCCGACCGGCCTGCTCATCGGCAGGCGCTTGACCTCCTTCAGCGTCTGCGCGTCATAGACGATCAGCGCGCCGTCCTGCTCCCAGACGCTGGCCAGCGCAAAGCGGCCGTCCTTGGTGAACTCGATGTGCGCCAGCGTGCGGCCGGGTTCGCGCACGCGCGCGACCGGCTCCAGCGTGGTCTTGTCGATCAGGGTCAGGGTGTCCTTGGCGGTCGGGCTCATCATCGAGTCGGTCCAGGCGTAGCGGCTGGCCTCGTGGCTGCGCATGAAGAAGCCGGGGCCGGGCGTCGGGATGGTCCTGATGCGCTGCCAGGTCGTCATGTCGATGACGTCGACCGCACCGTCCTTCAGGTTCGGGCTGGCCAGCACGCGCCGGCCCTGCCAGTCGAAGGTGATGCCCGAGCCCAGGTGCGGCATGCCGTTGATCGGCAGGTCGGCGATCTTCAGCCGCACGTCGAGGTTGACGACCTGCGCGCGCGCCTGCCCGTCCGGCCCCGGGCGCGTGGCGCCGAGCGCGTGGCGGTATGACGGGTCGAAGAAGAAGTCGTCCAGCGGCTGCTCCAGCCGGGTGCGGCGCACGCCGAACGGGCCCGGCTTGGCGATCGCCTCGCCCATCTTGTGGTCGTGCACATAGCCGTCGTGGATCGGCTCGGCCTGCGGGTCGTAGCTGATCTCCCAGAGCTCCGGGATGTCCTTCAGTGCGACGACGAAGCTGCTGCGCGGCGCCGCGTCGTAGACCGCCGAGACGCGCGACGAGGTCTTGCCGTCGAGCGTGGCGGCGTCGTAGGTGCGCACCAGGTTCAGGTCGGCGTCGAACAGCGCGAGCGTGTGCGGCAGGTAGTTGGCCGCCATCACCCAGCGGCCGTCGCCGCTGACGGCGACATTGCGCATGTTCAGCCCGGCGCGCACCTCGGCCACCACCTTCAGCCGCCACAGGTCGTACTTGGTGATCCAGCCGTCGCGCGAGCCGAAGAAGACGAAGCGGCCGTCGGGCGTGAACTTCGGTCCGCCATGCAGCGCGTAGCGCGAGGCGAAGCGCTCGATGACCTCGAAGCGGTCGCCGTCGACGATCGAGACATGGTGGTCGCCGCCCTCGACGACGACGAACAGGTTCATCGGATCGGCCGACCAGACCGGCGCGGCCGGCGTGTCGGGCGGCAGCGGCGTGGCGATGCGCGAGGCGCGGATGTCGTCCTCGCGCCAGCGCGGCGCCGGCACCACCGGCGTGCGGATCCAGGCCGACAGCGCGGCGATCTCCTCGGCCGAGAGCTGCGCGCCGAAGGCCGGCATCTGCGTGGCGACCCGCCCGGCGGCGATCACCTTCTGCGCCTCGGCCGGCCGCAGCCGCTCCAGGCTCTCCGGCAGCAGCGCCGGCCCCATGCCGCCGGTGCGCTGCTCGCCGTGGCAGGTGGCGCAGTGCTGGCGGTAGAGCGCGGCGGCATCGGGCGCAGCCGCGGGCGCTGACGGAGCCTGGGCCTGTGCGGCCGGAACGCTGAGCCCGGCCAGGCAGGTCAGCAAGACGGGGAGGACGGCACGGAAGGGGGGCAGCATGTGCCGGACTCTAGGTGCGGCCTCCGCAGGCGGCCTTGAACTGGTTCAGGTTTTGGAAATTAAATTGTTTTATGAAACAATTCTCAATGCAGGTCTTTTATTATTTGGAACTGGCGGAGGCATATAACCAATCAATTCGCCAACCAATGACTCAATTTCATCGAGAGGAATATGCAGCTCAGAAGCAATACGATCTTTTGTAATGCCGTCTTTCCACAATTCATCGAAAACCATTTTCCACAGAATGGACTTCTCACGGACCAATCCTTGTGGCTCGGTCGTCCTATACCCCAACTGACTCATTTGTTTGCACAAATCACGATAATTCCATTCGGAGATCAGCCCTGCGTTCTTTGCTGTGCGTGCCAAAGCAGCCACCGATACACCCCAACGTTTCTTAGCAATCACAAGCTGCGCCAACGAATTAACCCGCCCCAGATGCCCCACCAAGTCACCCTTGTTGACAAGAAATGCTGAAGCAAATGCATCAGCCTCACCTTCTACATCGCGTCCACCGCTGGTCAAACCGTGAATATGCAAAACCAAATGACCAAGCTCATGTGCAGCATCAAAACGACTACGTTCAGCAGATTTAAAAGTATTCAGGAAAATAAATGGAACCTGATCTCGCCAACAAGAAAACGCGTCAACATGCTTGTGTTGCTCCGCTAGAGAAAATACTCGAACACCTTTCGACTCTAAAAGCTTGATCATGTGCTCGATCGGCTTTGCTCCAAGGCCCCAATGAGTGCGCAGAGCCTCCGCCGCAGCCACAGGATCCTCATCGCGCAAGTCCAACATTTGCACAGGCGGGAGTTCGAAACGATTAGCCACCCAAGCGTGCAAATCGAAAGCCAACTCTCCTGCGCCTAAAGCTGCGTCACGTTGCCGGGCAGTAAGTGACGACAGACTACGAAAACTTACTGATTCGGTACTGAGTGCCTCACTATCATTAAGATAGAAAAATTCCGAAGGGTACTTAAGTGCTTGAGCGAGTGCCCGAACAGTTTCGCTACTTGGAGATGTGCTCCCTGCTTCCAAACGCGTCAACGTTAACGCTGTCAATCCCGCTTTCTCTGCTAGTTCTTTTTTTGTTAGCTGCCTGCGCTTTCGAGCAAGCGTGAGCCTGCCAGCATTAAACATACATTACATCTTTCCCGCCATCACTTCTTCACAATGCGGACTTCATATTCCACAGGATTGCCATCATCATCAGACATTGAAATGTCACCAGGGATGCAATCCAAATCTTCATCCACGACAAAAATACGCTTCCTAAATCCTTCGAATTGATTACCCTCAAAAGCTTCCGGACATGAAACCTCCGCACGAAGCTTTTTGGCATCCGTACTCACGCAGACGAACCACACCGTCGGCACACTACCAATGGCATCAATAGCATCTGGCGCATTGGGATCGAAGAGTTCAGTCTGGCCATCGCAAATGAGTTTGCGCGAGCCACCACCTTTACCGGAAATGGCTTGAGGCGGTCGGTCCGAGCAAGCAACGTCAACGTTCTGGAAGCAGAGCTGAATGCCAAGCGTGTCGTTAACAGTCGACTCCACATTGCCCGGCCGACTCATTCGCCACCCTTGAGGGATCAGTTCCATGCGAATGGCGCGAACGCCATGGATGTAAGCAAGCATACCGGGCGCACTGGAAGGATCGATCTCCAATGCTTCAGCCTTGGCTGCACCTACCTTGCGGGCAATGGTTGTGACAATGTCGACCGTCAGTCCAAGTGAGCGAAGCTCTTGCTGGACGTGACCCTCTTCAGTGATGACAACAGACTTGGTGTGCAACATGGCTGGATGTTGATTTGTTGGAGCCACATTGTAGGACAAAAAAATCAACATGTGTGCAGCTATATCATGGATGTCTAGAGCGACTCCCTGCTCGCCGATCTCTCGCCATTCATGCGGTAGCCAGTGATCTGCTGAACGTGCTCGTGGATGTTGATGCGTGCAGGCGGCGCAGTTCAGTCGCGAGAAGTCGAGCTTTTACCCGTGAGCGCAACCTGCAAATCCGCCACAGTCACCATCAACGTCATCGGATCCAGCGGCGAGGCATCGAGACCGAGGGAGAGATAGAAGGCCTTCGCGCTGTCCGAGAGGGCGTGCACGACCAGGCCGCGCACGCCGATCGCTTCGGCGGCATACAGGGCACGCTTGGCGGCGTCCTGAAACAGTGCACGCCCGATGCCCTGACCCTGCAGCGTCTTGTCGATGGCCAGTCGGCCGAGGACGACGACGGGAATCGGGTCGGGCATGTTGCGACGAAAGCGCCCCGTCGCGGCGGCCGGGGAGACCGCGCTGGAGGCCAGGGCGTAATAGGCCAGCACACGCCCGTCGGCATCGGCGCAGACGAAGGTGCGCGACGCCCCGCTGACCTGATTGGTGCGCGCGCGGCGCTTCAGCCAGTCATCGAGCGAGGGCACGCCACAGTCGAACCCGTCCAGCCGGTGATGCGCGGCCAGCGGCGCGGGCGCGTGCAGCGTCGGCATCAGGTTGGCGTCCAGGGCGTCGGGGCCTGCAGGGTCTTGCGCAGCCGCTCATTGGGCTGGGCAGGAGCTTCGAGACGGCGCAGGAACTCCTCGTAGGCCTCCGGGCTGACGCAGAGCACGGCGCGATCGAGCAAGGTCTCTTCGGCCGCCCGCCGTGCGGCTCGCAGGATGAAGTCGGTTCGCGTCGCGCCCAGGGCGGCCGCGGCCTGGTCGATGAGGTTGCGGTCCGCGCTCGGAATGCGCAGATTGAGCGTGTCCCGGCGCGGGGCGGCCGGCTCGGTGGTGGACGACGACATGACGGATCCCTTCTCGCTGCACGAGAGCGCATCATACGCCGTAATGTCGTTGTCATTACAACACCCGGATACGCCCGGGATCGCTCAATCCGCCACGACCGCCACCACCTTGCGCCGCCCGCTGAACGGCGTCACCACCACCCGCTCCGCCCCGCCCTGCACGCCGATCTCGTCGTCGTCCAGATAGCAGCCCGGATCCTCCGCCCACGGGTCGCCGGTGATCTGCTGCGCGCGCACGCGGGTGTTGCCGCCGCAGATCGCCAGGTGCGCGCAGGCGGCGCAGCGGCCGCCGACCGGGCGCGGGCGCTGCTTCAGGCCGGCCATCAGCGGGTCGCTCGTGTCGGGCCAGATCGCCGAGAGCGGCCGCTCGCGCACGTTGCCCAGCGTGTGGTGCCACCACATCGTGTCGGGGTGGACGTTGCCGAGGTTGTCGATGTTGGCGACATGCACGCCGCTGGCGTTGCCGCCCCAGGCCTCGAGCGCGGCGCGCAGCGGCGCCTGCCACCGCGGCCAGCGCGCGGCGGCCCACTGCAGCAGGAAGGGCCCGTCGGCGTCGTTGTTGCCGGTGACGTACTCCTCGTCCCGCCCGTCGACCGCCGCCTGCCAGGCGCGCTCGAACAGGGCCTCCATCGCCTGCCGCGTGGCCTGGAACTGCGCGTCCGCCGCCCGGTGCAGGTTGCCGCGGCCGGCGTAGTTCAGGTGCGAGAAGTAGAACTTGTCGATGCCCTCGGCGCGCATCAGCGCGAGCAGCGCCGGCAGGTCCTGCGCGTTCAGCGCGGTCATCGTGTAGCGCAGGCCCACCCGCACGCCGCGCGCATGCAGCAGGCGCAGCGCCGCCAGGCTGCGGTCGAAGGCGCCCGCCATGCGGCGGAAACGGTCGTGCGTGGCGGCCAGGCCGTCCAGGCTGATGCCGACATAGGCGAAGCCGGCCGCGGCGATGAGGTCGGCCGTGGCCGCGTCGATCAGCGTGCCGTTGGTCGACAGCGCCACCGGCAGCCGCAGCCGGCGCGCCTCGTCGACCAGCGTCCACAGGTCCGGCCGCATCAGCGGCTCGCCGCCCGACAGGATCGCCATCGGCACGCGCATCGCCTTCAGGTCGGCCAGCACGGCCAGCGCCTCGGCGGTGCTTAGCTCGCCGGCGTAGTCGTGGTCGGCCGACAGCGCGTAGCAGTGCCTGCAGGTCAGGTTGCAGCGGCGGATCAGGTTCCAGATCACCACCGGGCCGGGCGGCAGCGCGCCGTGCGCGCGCCCGGGGCGGCTGGGGTAGACGCCGGTGCGCTCGGCCTCGGCGATCTGGCGCAGGTACTGGCTGATGCGGAACATGGACTCAGCTCCCGGACAGGACGGCGCCGCGCGCGCCTGCCTGCAGCCGCAGGCCGGTCTTCTTCAGCACCGCGCTCGAATACAGGATGTCGTGGCCGCGGCAGGCCGGGCCGAGCAGCTCGGCGACGGCGCGGGCCTCGCGCTCGACCTCGGCGCGGCTGCGCCCGTGCAGCATCGCGAACAGGTTGTAGGGCCACAGCGGCAGCCGGCGCGGCCGGCGGTAGCAGTGGCTGACGCCGGCCAGCGCGCCGACGCGCTCGCCCAGCGCATCGACCTGCGCATCGTCGACGTCCCAGACGCTCATGCCGTTGGCGGTCCAGCCGAGCCGGTAGTGGTGCGGCACCGCGCCGATGCGGCGGATCAGGCCCTCGGCCTGCATCTCGGCCAGGCGCTCGCGCACCCGCTCGCCCGCCACGCCCAGCAGCGCGCCGAGCGCCTCGTAGGGCCGCGCCACCAAGGGCAGGCCGGCCTGGGTGGCCTCGATGAGGGCACGATCGAATTCGGACAGGGCCATGGTCAGACGGTCTCCAGCGGCAGGCGCAGCTCGACGAAGAACTCGCGCTCCTTCGGGAAGGCGAACACTGGCAGGCCGGTGGCGGCCTCGATCGCGGCCAGCGCCGCATCGGCCGCCTGCGGCGACTCGGCGGCGACGACGAACCACATGTTCAGCGCGTGATCGCGGCGGTAGTTGTGGGCGACCGCCTCGAAGGCGTTGACCTGCGCGGCCACCGCGTCGAAGCGCGCCTCGGGCACCGCCATCGCCGCCAGCACGAAGCGCCCGCCGGCGCGCTCGATCTGGAACAGCGGCCCGAAGCGGGTCAGCCAGCCCTGCGACAGCAGGCGCTGCAGGCGCATCAGCACCGCATCCTCGTCCAGCCCCAGCGCCTCGCCGACGGCAGCGAAGGGGCGGTCGCACAGCGGGAATCCGCCGTGCAGATGGGCGATCAGGCGCAGGTCGGTGCGGTCGGGCGGCCGCGAGGCCGGCAGCGCGGACGCCGCCGTCGCGCCGGCGCCAGAGGATTCATGCCGGCACATGCGCGGCCTCCTGGGCAAGGACAGGGAGCGCCGCGACGGGAGCGTCGGCGGCGGAGACATCGGCGGCGGGAAGATCGGCGACCGGCAGCGCGCGGAAATAGCGTCCGCCGCGCTGGGTGTAGCGCCGGGTGCTGAACAGCACCTCGTGCGGCACGCGGTCGAGCCCGCTGGCGCGCATCGCCGCGGCCAGCGTCGTGCGGGTGTCGTCGCGGCTGCGGCCATGCACCATCGCGTACAGCGCGTACGGCCAGCCCGGCGCCGGCGCGCGGCGGTAGGCCAGCGTGACGCCGGGCTGGGCGGCCAGGCGCTCGCCATGCGCGTCGATGCGGTCCTCGGGCAGATGGAAGACGGTCATCGCGTTGCAGTCGTAGCCCAGCTCGTGGTGGCGCACGACGACGCCGAAGCGGCGCAGCGTGCCGCAGGCCAGCCAGCCCTCCAGCGTCGCCAGCACCTCGGCCTCGGTGCGGCCGCAGGCCTGCGCCAGCGCCGCATAGGGCGCGCTCGCCAGCGGCAGGCCGGCCTCGATCGCCGCGGCCAGCGCACGGTCGGCCGCGGCCACCGGCTCGCCGCGGCGCGAGACGGCCGAGGCGCAGCGCGCGCCCTCGCCCTCGCCGCGGCGGCCGCGCAGCCCGAAGCCGAGGTCGATGCGGTAGACGCGCCGCATCGGCAGGCGCAGCGCCGCCACGCCGGTGGCCGCCTCGATCGTGCGCAGCGCCTGCTCCAGCGCCGCGGCGTCGGGCGCGGTCAGCACGAACCAGAGGTTGAAGCGGTGCTCGCGGGCGTAGTTGTGGTTGACGCCGGCGCAGGCCGAGACCTGCGCGGCCACCGCGTCGAGCCGCGGCGGCTCGACCGCCATCGCGCACAGCAGCGAGGCCCCGCCCGCGCCCGGCGCCCAGACGCCGCCGATGCGGTCGAAGGCGCCCTGCGCGGCCAGCCGGCGGTAGCCCTCGAGCACCCGCGCCTCGCTGCAGCCCAGCGTGCCGGCCAGGGCCGCGAAGGGCCGCGGCACCCGCGGGAAGCCGTGCTGCCAGCCGTCGAGCAGCGCCAGGTCGAGATCATGCATCGTCATGCCCATGGCGAGTCCCTCCCCCTCGAACGCTCAGAAGCCCAGCCGCGCGGCGCGGCTGGTGAAGAAGATGCCGCTGGGCGCCGGCAGCGTCAGCTCGGCCTGGGTGCGCAGCGTCATCGTGTCGAGCACGGCGACGCGGTCGTCGTCGCGGGCGCTGATCCAGACCGACTCGCCGCGCGGCGTGAACTCCATGTGCAGCACCGCGCGGCCCGGCGTCAGCGTCGCGGCGACGCGGCGCGAGGGCACGTCGATGACCTGCACCCGGTCGTAGTCCGGCACGGCGAAGTTCACCCAGACCTGGCGGCCGTCGGGCCGGGCGATCGCGAACACCGGCTGGCCGGCCACCGCGATGCGGTCGACCTCCTGCCAGGTGGCGGTGTCGACCACCAGCAGCTCGTGGCGGCCGATCGCCGGCAGGAAGGCCAGCCGCCCGGCCACCGCCCAGCCGCGCAGGTGCGGCATCTTGTAGACCGGCAGCGGCGCCTGGCCGCGGCCGTAGCCGGCCAGGATGCGCCGCGCCACCGGCGTCTCGTCCCAGAGATCGACCAGCGCCAGGCCGTCCTCGCCGAACAGGCCGGCGAGGTAGTGGCGCCCGTCGGGCGTGACCAGCGCGTCGTAGGGCTGGCGGCCGATGTCGCGCAGCCGGGTGATCTGCGGGCGCGCCGGCTCGGCGAGGTCGGCGATCCAGATCTCGCCGGCATCGAAGAGCGAGAAGGCGAAGCGCCGCCCCGGCAGGTCGACCAGGCCGACCACGCGCGAGAGCCGCCCCGGGGCGAACTCGGCCGGGATGTCGGCCACCAGCTCGAGCGTGCGCGCGTCGAAGACGCGCACGCCGCCGGGCACGTAGTTCTGCGCCGCCACCAGCGTGCCGTCGGCGGAGATCGCGCCGCCGATGGCGTTGCCGGCCTGCATCACGCGCTGCTCGAGCCGGCCGCGGGTCAGGCTGACGCGGCTGAGTCCGCCGTCGCGGCCGAACACGAAGGCGCTGGCGCCGTCGCGCGAGAACACCACCGAGGCGTGCGACAGGTCGCCCAGCCCGCCGACCTCGCCCAGCACCTGCCGCCGGCTGGTGTCGACGAGGGCCAGCGTGCCGCGGGCGCGCTCGACCACCACGCCCAGGTCGCCGGTGCCGGCGATGGAGGCCTGCGGGGCGGCGCAGCCGGCCAGGCCGGTGCCCAGCAGCGGCGCGGCCGCCAGCCCGCCGAGCGCGCCCAGCAGGCGGCGTCGCACCGGAAGGAAAGGACGGGCCGGGCTCATCGCGCCGGCTCCTCGGGGAAGCCCTGCTTCAGCTGGGTGGCGATCCATGCAGCCTCGCTCTCGGTCAGCATCGGTTGCCAGCCGGGCATCGGCGTGCCCGGGCGGCCGTGGAAGATGGTCGCGGCGATCGATTCGGGCGGCAGCGCCTGCAGCGCCGCGGGCGTCAGCGCCGGCCCCAGCCCGCCGCCCAGGCGCATGCCGTGGCAGGAGCCGCAGTCCTGGCGCACCATGCGCACCAGCCGCTGCTGGCGCGCCGGCGTCGGGGTCTGCGGCGGCGCGGGCTCGGCCGCCCGTGCCGGCAGGCCGCAGGCCAGCAGCGCGAGCAGCAGCGCGGCGGCGGACATCGGGAACGGGGGCAGGCGCATGGGGATCGGCAGCAGGAGGGTCGCTCGGGTCTCGGATCGGACGCGGGACCATGGTCGGCGCTGGCCCGCGCGGTGTCCTTGAACTGGTTCAAGCGCGGGCCGGCGCCCGCGCGGCCGGCCCGCGCCGCCGGTGCGGGCGACAATGCCGCCATGCTCGAACTGATGATCCTGGCGGTGCTCGGCGTGCTGGGCGCCGGCGTGTGGTTCCTGTGGCCGGTGCGCCCCGACGCGCTGCAGGAGAGCCCGGACGACCCGGCCGCCGCGGTCGATCCGGCCACCCCAGGCGAAACGCCCGCCGGGACGGCGCGGACGTCGTCGCGGCGGGCGCAGCCGGGCGCGGACCGGGCCGCCTGAGCGGCCGGCCAGCGGGTCAGCTGGTCTTGAGAATGGACTCGACGGCGGCCTTCAGGTCGGCGTCATTGATCTTGTCCGGTCCGTTGGGCGACATCGGGATCGGGCCGAAGCTGCCCGAGCCGCCCTTGCGGACCTTGTCCATCAGCCTGGCGACCGCGTCCGGCTGGCCCTTGTACTTCGCGGCGATGTCCTTGAAGGCCGGGCCGACGACCTTCTTGTCCTTGGCATGACAGGCCATGCAGCCCGCCTTGTTCATCGCCTCGTCGGGACTGGCGGCCGCCGGCAGCGTCGCCAGCCCGAGCAGCGCGGCCACGGCCAGCGAGGACAGCGCGGGAAAGGAGGCAAGTCTCATGATCGTTCTCCAGTTCGTCCTGGTCGTCCAGGTCAGTAGATGTCGTGCTGGGTGTTGTGCACGTTGAAGTGCCCGGTCGGCGTGATCAGGCGCGGGTCCTTGATGACGGCCTTGAGCTTGAGCGTCCTGTCATCGACGACGACGATGGCGCTCTGCTTGTTCTTCGCGCTCCAGACCGAGAACCAGACCTCGTCGCCGGCGCGGTTGTATTCGGGCTGCACGACGCGCTTGGCGCCGTCGTCCGACAGCCCCGCCCATTCGGCGATCGGCAGCACGGTGAAGCCCTGGTCGAGGTGGCGCACGTCGTAGACCGCGACCGACTGCGAGATCTTCGGATCCGGGTTCAGCGGCGTGTCGACATACAGGTGGTTCGACTTCGGATGGCTCTTCTGGAACAGCGAGCCGCCGCCCTGGCCCTTGAGCGTGCGCACCACCGTCCAGGCCTGCTTCGGGTGACCCTTCGGATCGGTGCCGATCAGCGACAGCGTGTCGTCGCCGAGGTGGCCGGTCAGCCAGACCGGACCGAACTGCGGGTCGACGAAGTTGGCGCCGCGCCCCGGGTGAGGGATCTTGCCGACGTCGATCAGCCTGGCGAGCTTGCCTTCCTTCAGGTCGACCGCGGCGATCTTGTTGGACTGGTTGGCCGCGACCATGAAGTAGCGGTGCGTCGAGTCCAGGCCGCCGTCGTGCAGGAAGCGCGCGGTGCCGATCTCGGTGGTCTTGAGCGCGTCGATGTTCGAGTAGTCGACCAGCAGCGTCTTGCCGGTCTCCTTGACGTTGACGACGAACTCGGGCCGGAAGTGCGAGGCCACGATCGAGGCCACGCGCGGCTCGGGGTGGTATTCCTGCTTGTCGACCGTCATGCCGCGGGTGGCGACGATCTTCAGCGGCTCCAGCGTGTCGCCCTTCATGATCACGTACTGCGGCGGCCAGTAGCTGCCGGCGATGGCCAGCTTGTCCTCGAAGCCCTTGTACTTCGAGGTGTCGACCGAGCGCGCCTCCAGACCGACGCGGATCTCGGCGACGTTGTCGGGCTTCTCCATCCACAGGTCGATCATGTTGACCTTGGCGTCGCGACCGATCACGTACAGGAAGCGCCCCGAGGCCGACAGCCGGCTGATGTGCACCGCGTAGCCGGTCTTGACGATGTTGATGATCTTCTTGGTGTCGCCGTCGATCAGCGCGACCTCGCCGGTGTCGCGCAGCGTGGTCGAGAAGATGTTGTCGATGTTGTAGCCGTTCATCTTCCGGGTCGGACGCTGCTCCGGCGGGATCAGCACCTTCCAGGTCGCCTTCATCTGCTCCATGCCGAACTCGGGCGGTGTCGGCGGGTCCTGCTGGATGTAGCGCGCCATCAGGTCGACTTCCTTCTCGTTCATCTCGCCGGAGGTCAGCCAGTTGGGCATGCCGGCGGCCGAGCCGTAGGCGATGAAGACCTTGAGGTAGTCGGTGCCCTTGGCCAGCGTGATGTCGGGCGTCAGCGGCTTGCCGGTGGCGCCCTTGCGCAGCACGCCGTGGCAGCCGGCGCAGCGCTCGAAGTAGATCTTGCGGCCCAGGTCGAACTCGGCCTGCGTCATCGGCGGGGCCTTCGGGTTGGCGCTCTGGTACATCGGTTCGCCAGCCAGCGGCGAGCCGCCGGCCTGGTAGCCGGCCTCGGCCGGGGTGGCGTGGGCGCGCTCCTGCGCGCCGGCCAGGGGCGTGGCCGCCAGTGCGGCGAGCATCAGCCAGGCCGTGGGGGACAGGATCGGGGTGGTCATCTCGGGCTCTCCTTCCTTCGTCTCGGTGAAAGCGGTGTCCGTCGTGCGGGCGTCGGCATCGTCGATCCGCCCGTCCTGCCGCGTCATTGAACTGGTTCAAGGACGGCGGTGCGCCCGAGGCCCACCATCCCGGCCATGGATGGGGCCGGGGTCGGACCTCCGCGGCCGGCCCGGCACCACACCGGGCTGAAGTCCCGCTGAAGCCGTGCCCGGCCCGCCATATCCGACGACTCCAGTCAGGAACGGGCTTGACCTGAGTCAGAACGATCGCCGGGCGGGCTGCCGACAATCCGCGCCGTCACGCCCCTCCACCCGCCCGACCGACACCCGCCATGGACACCCACCGCCCCTTCGACCTGCCGCGCTACCTCGCCGTGCTGCCGCTGTTCCAGGAGATGACGCCGCCCGAGCTGCTGCGCCTGGCCGAAGGCTGCCGGCTGCGCCGGCTGCAGCGCGGCGACACGGTGTTCCGGGTCGGCGAGCCCTGCGAGGAGTTCCATGTCGCGGTGACCGGCCAGGTCAAGCTGTTCGCGATCTCGCCGGCCGGACAGGAGAAGGTGATCGAGCTCATCGGCCCGGGCCAGAGCTTCGCCGAGGCGCTGATGTTCACAGGCAAGCCCTACATCATCAACGCGCAGACGCTGAGCGACGCGCTGGTGCTGAGCGTCGGCAAGGACACGGTGTTCGGCGAGATCAGCCGCGATCCGCGCTTCGCGATGCGCATGCTCGCGGGCATCTCGCGCCGGCTGCACGGGCTGGTGCACGACGTGCAGGCCTATGCGCTGCACAGCGGCATGCAGCGCGTCATCGGCTACCTGCTGCGCGACCTCGGCGACGCGCCCGGCGCGATGCCGGAGACCGATTCCGGCCTGATGCCGCTCGACGGCGCAGGCAGCGGCGGCTGCGCGCCGCTGTGCCGCGAGGACGGCCGCACGCGCGAGCACCGGGTGTCGCTGCCGGTCAGCAAGGCGACGATCGCCTCGCGGCTGTCGATGACGCCGGAGTATTTCTCGCGCGTGCTGCACGAGCTCGAGGCCGAGGGCCTGATCGAGATGGACCGGCGCGAGATCCGCATTCCCGACACCGGACGGCTGGCGCGCCATCCGCTGCAGTGAGCACGTCCGCATGACCGCTGCCGACACCCCGCTGCTGCAGGCCGACGCGCTGGTGGGCGAGCGCCAGGGGCGCCGCCTCTGGGGCCCGCTGCGGCTGGCACTCTCGCGCGGCCAGGCGCTGCACCTGCGCGGCCCGAACGGCTGCGGCAAGACGACGCTGATCCGCACGCTGGCCGGGCTGCGCCGGCCGGCGGCCGGCCAGGTGCGCCGCGCCGCGCCGCTGTGGTTCGTCGGCCATGCGATGCCGCTGGCCGACGCGCTCGACGCGCGCGAGAACCTGCACGCCTGGCTGGACCTGGCCGGCGCGCCGCGGGACGGCACGCTCGTCGAGGACTGGCTGCAGCAGGAACGGCTGCCGGCGCGCCGGGTGCTGCGCGAGTGCTCGGCCGGCCAGCGCCGGCGTCTGGCGCTGGCGCCGCTGCAGCTGGCCCCCCGGCCGCTGTGGCTGCTCGACGAGCCCTTCGACGCGCTCGACCGCGCCGCCTGCGAGCGGCTGGCCGCGCGTGCGCAGGCCCATCTGGCCGCAGGCGGCGCGCTGCTGCTGAGCTCGCACGGCGCGCTGCCCGAGGGCTTTCCGGCCTGCGAGCCCTTCGATCTGGCCCCGCCCGGAGGCCGGGCATGAGGCCGGACCGTCCGGCGCATGGCGGCTGGGCGCGCCCGCTGCGCGCCACCGTGCGCCGCGAGCTGCGCCTGGCGCTGAGCCAGCCCGCCGAGCTGCTCTGGCATGCGGGCTTCTTCGTGATGGTGGCGGCGCTGTTTCCGCTGTCGCTGCGGCCGGAGGGCGCCACGCTGCGCCTGCTCGGGCCGGGCGTGCTGTGGGTGGCGGCGCTGCTGGCGGTGCTGCTGGCCTGCGGGCGGCTCTTCCACGACGACCTGCGCGGCGGCTGGATCGACCAGTGCGTGCTGGCCGGCACCGACGACGGTCCGCCCCTGGCGCTGCTGGTGGGCGCGCGCATGGCGGTGCAGTGGCTGCTCGCGGCCGGGCCGGTGCTGCTGGCCGCGCCGCTGGTGGCGCTGCAGTTCGGGCTGGACGGCACGGCGCTGCCGGTGCTGCTGGGCTCGCTGGCCCTGGGCAGCGCGGTGCTGGTGGCGGTGGCCGGCGTGGCCGCGGCGCTGACCGCCGGGCTGCGCGGCGCGGCGCTGCTGGCGATGCTGATGGTGCTGCCGCTGGCGGTGCCGGCGCTGGTGTTCGGAACGATGGCGGTGCATGCCGCCCAGGCCGGCCGCGCGTTCGCGGCCGAGCTGCAGCTGCTCGGCGCGATGCTGGCGATGGCGATGCTGGCCTGCCCGCCGCTGGGCGCGGCGGCGCTGCGCGCGGCCGCAGCCGAGGAATGAGCGCCGCACGACAAGGACAGGAACGATGGACACGCGAATCTCTGCCCCGATGGCCCTGGCCCCGGCGCGCCGGCCCGGCCTGCGCTGGGCGCCGTGGATCTTCCACTTCGCCAGCCCGATGCGGCTGCATGCGCTGGCCGGCCGGCTGGTCGGGCCGCTGCGCGCGCTGGCCGCGCTGCTGCTGCTGCCGGGGCTGTGGCTGGGCTTCGTCGCCAGCCCGGCCGACGCGGTGCAGGGCGAGGGCTACCGGCTGATCTACCTGCATGTGCCGGCGGCCTGGATGAGCATGTTCGTCTACGCGCTGATGGCGCTGTGGGGCGGCGTCGGCCTGGTCTGGAACACCCGCAGCAGCTTCATGATGGCGCATGCGCTGGCGCCCTCGGGCGCGCTGATGGCGCTGCTCAGCCTGGTGACCGGCGCCTTCTGGGGCCAGCCGATGTGGGGCACCTGGTGGGTGTGGGACGCGCGGCTGGGCTCCTCGCTGCTGCTGTTCTTTCTCTATCTGGGCTATCTGGCGCTGCTGCAGGCGCACGAGGGCCGCGAGCGCGCCGACCGCGCCTGCGCGGTGCTCGCGCTGCTGGGCGTGCTGAACCTGCCGGTCATCTACTTCTCGGTGCGCTGGTGGAACACGCTGCACCAGGGCGCGACGATCGCGCCGGGCAAGGCGGCGATGGCGCCGTCGATGCTGGCGGCGCTGCTGCTGATGTGCGCGGCCGCCTGGGCCTGGACGGCGGCCAGCGCCTTCGCGCGGGTGCGGCTGATCATCGCCGAGCGCCAGGCGCAGGCGCGCTGGCTGCAGGCCGAGCATGACGCGGCGGGAGAACACGCATGAACGACACGATCTGGGGCGGGCTGCTCGCCGCGCTGCGGCCGTGGTGGCCGGACTGGGACGCCTTCGTCGCGATGGGCCGCCACGGCGGCGTGGTCTGGCCGGCGGTGGCGATCTGCGCCGCGGCCCTGGCGCTGGAGCAGATCGCGCTGGCGCGACGCGCCGGCCGCCAGCGCCATGACATGGACGAAGCCGAGGAGCTCCGATGAAACCCCGCCACCGCCGTCTCGCGCTGGTCGCCGCCGGGCTGCTGCTGGCCTCGGCCGGTGTCACGCTGGCGCTCGGCGCCTTCCGCAGCAACCTGGTCTTCTTCGTCACGCCGGCGCAGATCGCCGCCGGCCAGGCCGAGCGCGGCGCGCTGCTGCGCGTGGGCGGCCTGGTGCAGCCCGGCTCGGTCGAGCGCGATGCCTCCGCGCAGGCCCGGGGCCTGAAGGTGCGCTTCGTGCTCGCCGACGGCCCGCACACGCTGCCGGTGGTCTTCGAGGGCGTGCTGCCCGACCTGTTCTCCGCCGGCCGCGGCGCGATCGCGCAGGGGCGCATCGACGCCTCCGGCACGCTGGTGGCCACCGAGGTGCTGGCCAAGCACGACGAGAACTACACGCCGCCGGGCGTGCACGCGCCGGACGCCGGCCAGGCAGGCGCACGATGACCGGCGAGATCGGTCACCTGCTGCTGATGCTGGCCGCGGTCGCCGCGGCGGTGCAGATGCTCGCCGGGCTGCAGCCGCGGCCGCAGCCCCGGCTGGCCGCCACCGCGCTGGGCTGGCAGTTCGCCGGCCTGTTCGGCGCGCTGGCCGCGCTGGGCCTGGCCTTTCACGACAACGACTTCTCGCTGGCCTATGTCGCCGCGCACGGCCACACGACGATGCCGCGCCTGTACGCGGTCTCGGCAGTCTGGGGCGGCCACGAGGGCTCGATGCTGCTGTGGTGCGCCATCCTGGCGCTGTGGAGCGTGCTGGCCGGCTGGCGGCTCGGCGCCTCGGGCGATGCGGCCGCGCGGACCCACGCGGTGCGCACGCTGGGCGTGCTGGGCGCGGTGTCGCTGGCGATGTGCGGCTATGTGCTGCTGACCTCCGATCCCTTCGTGCGGCTGCTGCCGGGCGCGCCGGAGGGCCGCGGCCTCAACCCGATGCTGCAGGACCCCGGCCTGGCGCTGCACCCGCCGCTGCTCTACCTGGGCTATGTCGGCACCGCGCTGCCCTTCGCGGCGACGCTGGCGGCGCTGGCCTGGGGCGAGCCCGCGGGCCTGGCGCGGCGGCTGCGCCCGTTCACCGCCGCGGCGCTGGCCTTCCTGTCGCTGGGCATCGCGCTGGGCTCCTGGTGGGCCTACTACGAGCTGGGCTGGGGCGGCTGGTGGTTCTGGGATCCGGTCGAGAACGCCTCGCTGATGCCCTGGCTGGTGCTGGCGGCGCTGCTGCACCTGCAGACCGCGCAGGACCTGCACGGCCGCTTCGCGCCGGCCGCCGCCTGGCTGTCGATCGCCGGCTTCGTTCTCGCGCTGATCGGCATCTTCCTGGTGCGCTCCGGGGTGCTGACCTCGGTGCACGCCTTCGCCTCCGATCCGCGCCGCGGCAGCACGATGCTGGGCCTGATCGCGCTGACGCTGGCGGTGTCGCTGACGCTGGGCTTCCAGGGCATGCACCGGCTCGGCGGGGCGCAGGCCGGGGGCCGGACGGGCGAAGGCGCACGCTCGCCGCTGTCGCGCGAGGGCGCGCTGGCCGCCGGCGCGCTGCTGCTGCTGGTGGCCTGCGCCAGCGTGCTGCTGGGCACGCTCTATCCGCTGGCGGTCGACGCGCTCGGCCTGGGCAAGCTGTCGGTGGGCGCGCCCTACTTCGACGCGGTGATGGCGCCGCTGCTGCTGCCGGCGCTGCTGCTGATGATTCCCGCGGCGCGGCTGCGCTGGGGCCGAGACGAGGGCGCGGCGCTGTGGCGCCGGCTGCGTCCGGTGGTGCTGGTGACGGGGCCGGCGGCGATCGCGCTGCCGCTGCTGCTCGACGCCGGCTTCGGACGGGTGAACTGGGGCACGGCGCTGACGCTGTGGCTGGCCACCGGCGTGCTGGTGGCGACGCTGCAGGCGCTGCACGCGCGCTGCGGCGGCCGCTGGCGGCGGCTCGATGCCAGCGGCGCCGGCATGGGGCTGGCGCACCTGGGCGTGGCGCTGTTCGCCTGCGGCGTGGCGATGGTCAAGACCTACGGCATCGAGCGCGACGTGCACCTGGCGCCGGGACAGACGCACGCCATCGCCGGCTGCGCGCTGCACTTCGACGCCACCGGCACCGCCACCGGCCCGAACTACCGCGCGCTGACCGCGCGCTTCACGCTGCAGTGCCCGTCGCGGGCACCGGTGGTGCTGACCGCCGAGAAGCGCGCCTACGACGGCTCGGCGATGCCGATGACCGAGTCTGCGATCGACTGGGGTCTGACCCGCGATGTCTATGTCGCGCTGGGCGAGCAGATCGGCAGCGGCGCCCAGGCGGGCTGGGGCCTGCGGGTGCAGCACCGGCCCTTCATCCGCTGGATCTGGATCGGCGTGGCGCTGATGGGCGCCGGCGCGCTGCTGGCCGGCGCCTCGCGCCGGCTGCACCGGCACCGGGCTCCCGCCCGCCGCGCCCTCCCTGCCCATGCCCTCGAGGAGAGAACCGCATGAACGCCCCCGTTTCCCCCATCGACGGCGGCCCGCCGGGCCGCCCTCGCCTGCTGCCCTGGCTGGCCGGCCTCGGCGCGCTCGCGCTGCTGGGCGTGCTGGCCATCGGCCTGACCCGCGATCCGCACGAGCTGCCCTCGACCCGCATCGGCAAGCCCTGGCCGGCGGTGACGCTGCCGGTGCTGGGCGACGCGGCGGCCGCGCCGGTCGGCCCGGCGCAGTGGCGCGGGCGCGCACGCATCGTCAACCTCTGGGCCTCGTGGTGCGGCACCTGCCGGGAGGAGCATCCGGCGCTGATGTCGCTGGCGGCGACGCTGCGCGCGCAGGGCCGCGCCGACCAGCTCGTCGGCCTGAACTACAAGGACCGCGCCGCCGATGCCGGCGACTGGCTGGCGCGGCTGGGCGATCCGTTCTCGATGTCGCTGGTCGATGCCGACGGTCGCATGGCGATCGAGCTGGGCGTCTACGGCGCGCCCGAGACCTTCGTGATCGATGCGCAGGGCGTGATCCTGCACCGCCACGTCGGCGCGCTGACGCCCGAGATCATCGCGCGCGAGCTGCTGCCGCGGCTGGGGAGCGGCTCGTGAGCGCGCGTCGCACCTGCGCCGCGCTGCTGCTGGGGCTGGCCGCGGCGCTGGGCGCCGGCCACGCCGGCGCGGCCACGCCGCCGCCCGACGTCGATGCCGACCGCATGCACGCGCTGACCGCCGAGCTGCGCTGCCTGGTCTGCCAGAACGAGTCGCTGGCCGACTCGAACGCGCCGCTGGCGCTCGACCTCAAGCGCGAGATCGCGCAGCGCGTCGCCGCCGGCGACAGCGATGCGCAGATCATCGAGTTCCTGGTCGAGCGCTACGGCGACTTCGTCACCTACCGGCCGCCGCTGCGCGCCGGCACGCTGCTGCTGTGGCTGGGCCCGCCGGCGCTGCTGCTCGGCGGCGGCCTGCTGCTGTGGCGGCGGCTGCGCGATCCTCAGGGAGCCGCCTCGTGAGCGCGATGCTGCTGCCCGACTGGCTGCTGCCCTTCCTGGGCGTGGCGACCGTGCTGGCTGCGCTGTTCGGCGCCAGCCTGGTGGCGGCCGGCGGCCACGATCACCCGCAGGCGCCGCGCCGCCGCGCCTGGCAGGCGCTGGCACCCGGCCTGGGTGCACCGCTGGCCCTGCTTGCGCTCTATGTCGCGCTCGGCCACCCGGTGGCGCTCGATCCGGCCCGGCGTGCGCCCGACAGCGCCGATGCGGTCGAGTCGATGGTCGAGCGCCTGGCCGCGCGGCTCGAGCGCGATGGCGGCGACATCGACGGCTGGCTGATGCTGGCGCGCTCGCTGAAGGTCACCGGCCGCCACCGCGAGGCCGCCGCGGCCTACGAGAAGGCCGCGACACGCGCGGTGCAGGATCCGGAGCTGCTGGCCGACTGGATCGAGGCCCGCATCCTCGCCGACGACCACCACTTCGATGCCCGCTCGCGCGAGCTGCTGGCGCAGGCGATGGCCCTGGCGCCGGAGCATCCGGCCGTGCTGATGATGCGGGTGCTGGCCGCGCTCGACCGGGGCGACGCGACCGCGGCCCGCCAGGGCCTGAAGCGGCTGTCGGCGCAGTACGCACCCGGCAGCGCCGATCGCCAGGCGCTCGACGAGGCCCTGCGCCGGCTCGATGCCGGCGAGGATCCGCGCACCGCGCCGCGCGGCACCCGCGCCCCCCAGGAGACCGAGATCCGATGAATTCCGAGCACCCCGACACCCGGCGCGGTTTCCTGCGCCGCCTGGCCGATCCGGGCCGGCGCCGGCCCGAGCCGCCCGGCCCCCCGACCACCCCGCTGCGGCTGCACATCGGTGCGGCCTGCCTGATGCGCCACCGCGTCGAATGCCGCCTGTGCGCCGAGGCCTGCGACACTCGGGCGGTGCGCGTCGTGCCGGCTGTCGGCGGCGTCGCGCAGCTGCGCCTGGACCCGTCGGCCTGCACCGGCTGCGGCGACTGCGTGGCGCCCTGCCCGGTCGGTGCCGCCCTGCTCGGCCCGGTCGATCCCGACGATTCCGCGAAGCGACTGCCGTGATGGACGACGACGCCCTGCCCCTGATCGAGATCTGCGACGAGCTGATCCGCACCCGCCAGCACATCGGCCCGAAGCATCTGGCGGAGCCCGGCCCGGACGACGCGACGCTGGATGCGCTGTTCTGCGCCGCCGCCGCCGCCCCCGACCATCACCAGCTGCGCCCCTGGCGCTTCCTGGTGCTGGGCGAGGCGGCGCGCCAGCGCCTGTCCGAGGTCTTCGTCGAGGCGCTGCGCCAGCGCGATCCGCAGGCGCTGCCCGATCAGCTCGAGGACGCGCGGGTCAAGGCCTTTCGCGGACCGGTGCTCATCCTGGCGATCGTCGACCTGCGCACCGACGACCCGGAGGTTCCCGCCTTCGAGCGGGTGTTCTCGCTGGGCTGCGCGGTGCAGAACCTGATGCTGGCGGCGCGCGCACGCGGTTTCGGCAGCGGCCTGTCGAGCGGCCGGGCGCTGCACACGGCGCTGATGCGCGAGACCTTCGGCCTGGTCGAGGGCGAGCAGGCGGTGTGCTTCATCAGCCTGGGCACGCCGCGGCGCAGCCGACCGGTGCGCCAGCGCCCGGCCGTGGCCGAGTTCGTGCAGCGCATCTGAACATGCTGCGCCGCAGCATGACTGTTCGACCCGGCCATCCCTCCCGATCGACCGTCCAGCTTCTACCCGGGTAGAAGCTGGACGGTGCACGGCCCGCGCACCACGGCAGGCAGGGGGTGGAACGGTTCTACCCCCCCCGCCCGCCCGCCCTAGTCGCCAGGAATTCGGCGATCAGCCGAGCCAGCGCATCGAGCGCATCGCTGTCCGGATCGAGCGTCTCGGGCTGCAGCGTCAGGTCGATGCGCCCCTGTGCATCGACGCCGATCGAGCCGACCTCGCGCCGTCCCAGATGGATCGCCCGACGGGCCGCGGGGGGGTGGAACGGTTCCACCCCCTGCCTGCGCCGTTCCACCGGGGCCGTGTCCACCAGGCGCTCGAAGACCTCGCGGGCGGACAGCTTCTGCGGCAGTGCCTGCAGGTCGAGCACCCGCTCGCGCATGCCGGCTGCATCGGCAGCCAGCGCGTCCGACAGCGGCTTGGCCCAGCGGAACTGCAGCGTCAGCGGCGAAGGAAAGGCCGCGACGATGAACTCCGGCAGCGCCGCCAGCGACAGGGCCTTGCCCAGCGCGCTCAGGTCGACGCCAATGGCCTCGGCCAGCTTGCGGTTCGACGGGAAGAGCCCGGAGTCCAGCGCGGAGCGGTACATCATGCCCTGCTCCCAGGCCGAGAGGTCCTTGCGCGCCCGGTTCTCGCGCTCCATCTCGACGAACAGCGCCTGGTCGTCGAGGTTGTCGATCATCGCCAGCACCGGCAGCCCCAGCTCCTGGCAGGCCCGCAGGCGCCGATGGCCGAAGACCACTTCGTAACGGACGGGCGAACTGTCCTCCTCGCCGCGCACCGGCCGCACCTTGATCGGCTGGACGTTGCCGCCGGCATCCTGGATCTCGTGGCGCAGCTTCAGGTAGTCCGCGTCCTGGAAGCTGCCCGGGTGGCGGTTCGCGAAGCGGCTCGGCCGCACCAGCGAGGCCTCGATCAGCCGTGCGGCCTTCGCGCCTTCCCACTGCTGCAGATCGTCGAGCGCCTCGTCGAGGCGGCTGCGCAGGACCTCCGCCTCCTGGGCACGCTCGCGCAGCGTCTCGTTCTCCTTCAGCAGCTCCGAGCGGGTGTCGTTCGCGAAGGCCATCAGCGCGCCCGGCGCCGTCTTCGGCCGCGGAGTGAAGACCGGCGGAGCGGGCGTGGCCGCGTCGGGGCTGGCCGGTGCGGTGCCGGGCAGGCGGCTGAAGTCCAGCCGGGAGGCCTTGTCGAGCAGCTTGCTGTTCTTCATCGCCTCACCCCTTCATCTGCTCGATCTGCGCCGCCCAGACCGCGACGATCTGCTGCTCGATGAGCTCGCACATGCGGTCGAAGGCGTCGCGTGCTCGCGCGAAGGTCTTCGCGCTGATCGCGCCGCGTGGCAGATCGTAGACGGTGCCGAACTCGGCCGAGGCCGTGGCCGCCACCGAGGTCTTGGGGATCTCGATCGGCAGCACCTTCTCGGTGTAGGCCTCCAGCACCCACTGGCGCACGACCGAGCTGGCCGCATCGGAGGACTCGACCCGCGACAGCAGCACGTCGATGAACTCGAAGGTCTTGTCCTGGCCTCGGCTGCGGATCAGCTGGTTGCACAGGTCGCTGAAGAGGTCCCAGAACTGCGCCGACGAGGCGAAGTCCAGCGCCGACGGCGGCAGCGGCATGATCACGCCGTCAGCCGCCATCAGCGCGTTGATCGTCACGTACGACAGGGCCGGCGGCGTGTCGATCAGGATGACGTCGTAGTCCATGCGCGCGCGGTCGAGTCCGCGATCCAGGCAGCGCCAGAACTCGAAGCCGGGGTCGCGGGTCTGGCGGGCCGGCAACGCGAACTCCGCGCCGAAGAGCAGCGGTGCGGCACACACCAGATCGATGCCGGGCCAGTAGCTCGGCCGGATCGCGTAGTTCAGGTCTTCCTGCTCGCCGGAGAACAGCAGCATCGCGGTGTGCTCATGATCGACTTCCGCGTCGGGCAGCACGCCGAACAGCGTCGTGGCCGAGCCCTGGGGGTCGAGGTCGACGACCAGTACCCGGTGTCCACGCATCGCCAGGCCCTGGGCCAGCGTCACGGTCGAGGTGGTCTTGGCCACGCCTCCCTTGAAGTTCGCCACCGTGATCGTGGTGCCCGCCGCATCGCTCGGGCGCATGCGCTCCTGCCGGAAGTCGCGCACCCACACCCGTGCATCCTCCATCGTCCATTCCCTGCGATTGCCGACCATCGTTCCGGAGGGCAGGTCGCCTCGCGTCAGACGGTAGGCGATGCGGTTCTTGTCGACACCGCAGAGCTCAGCCAGCTGCGCCGCGCTGACGGCAGGAGCCTGCTTGGCTGATGCAGGGGGCAGCATCGCCGCCCGGATCTGCTCCATCATCGCAGCGATGCGGGTGGCCTGGATTTCGATGTCGGCCAGCGATTGGCGCTTGATCGGTGCGCCGTGAATGCGCACCGCATCGGAAGGGGGTGAGATCTTGCTGTTCATCTGCGCTCTGCGATCGGTGTTGGCGAGTCTGCGATTGTCCGTGCAGCGATCAAAAAATCAATGACATGCTGATCGCAGCGCCTGTGCTGAGCTGCGTGCGTCACGACAGCATTCGCGGAGCGTGAAGAATCGCGCGCGCAGCAACGTTTCCTCCTTTCTTGACTCCAGGATCCTCCTTCGTGGATCTCTCCTGGACTGTTCCGGGAGATTTAGATGAATTAAATATCCTTGAATAGATTAAGCACCGGCCACATGAAAAAAATCCATTGATAATCAATGACTTGCATGATTATCCTGTCCTGGTCCGTCCAGCTTCTACCCGAAAGCGTCCGGCTTTTTCCCGACTCTGTCCGGTCTTTTCCCGCCTGATGTCCGGGTTCTTACCGCCCTGTCCGTCCAGGATGGCCTCGTTGGCTCGCGATCGCCCCGTGCCGGGTCCCACCATGATCTGCATCATGTGTCCGGGATCTACCCGGGCCCGCCTCGACGCCTGTCGAGGCGGGATGGAGAGCGAATGTCCGGGTTCTACCCGCCTTCCAGCCGGGCGGTCGCACGGTCTGGCATCGGTTCCATCGCCGATGCCTGTCCAGGAACTACCCGGCCTCTCGATCAGGAGCGCCGACACCGGGGGCTCTGTGCGGATTTGTGTCCACGGTGGCGTGGACATATCATGGCGACCCCCAGATGAGCTCCGCCATGAACTCGCTCGATCCTCGGGATCCGGTCGACGGCCCCGAACTTCGCAAGCCTCACGAGATGATCGTGATGATCCCGCGCTCGAAGCGGGTCACGCTGACCGGCCGTCGCCTGTACAACGCGATGCTGCAGGTGGCCCAGGCCCGGCTGGCGGCGATGGACGCGATGCCTCAGGCCGACTTCATGTTCGAGGCGCCGCTGCCGGCGCTGCTGCGCACCACCGGCTCCAGCGGCGAGGACCGCACCGCGGCCAAGCGCTATCTGCGCGAGATGCGTGGCCTGGAGGTCGACTGGGAGTCGACCGCGCCGGGCGACGGAGTGAAGTGGCGCGGCTTCTCGATGCTGTCGGAGGTGGCGATCGAGGTCCGGAACGGCGAGAACTGGGTGTCCTGGTCCTATCCCCCCTCGATCATGACGGTGCTGCGCGAGCCGCAGCGCTGGGCCTCGATCGATCTGGACGTGCTGGCGCGGCTGGGCACCTACACCGCTGTGGCGCTGTACGAGATCTGCGCACGCTACCGCGACAACCCGTCCGGGCTGACCAGCCGCAAGCCGGCGGCCTGGTGGTCGGATGCGCTCAATCAGGCGCCGGGCGGTGCCGACCGGCGCGAGTGGCGCAAGTTCAAGTCCGAGCGGGTGCGTCCGGCCATCGACGAGATCAACCGCGAGACCGATCTCGAGGTCGAGCTGATCGAGCACAAGCAGGGCAGGGCGGTGGTCGAGGTGCAGTTCGCGGTGCGCCGGCGACTGGCTGCAGCGCGGCCGGCGGCCGGGCTGGCCGCGCCGGTCGATGCCAACCTGGTGCTGCGCGCCGAGTCGCTGGGCATCCGCGAGATCAAGCTCGAGGGCCTGCTGACCGAGTTCGGCGACGACCGGGTGCGCGCCCAGCTCGACGTGCTCGAGCGCCGGGTGGCCAACAACCGGCTCGCGCCGCTGGACAACGCCTATTCCTATCTGCGCACGCTGCTGCGCAACGAGACCGTCGCGACGCCGACCGCACCCGCCGCGGACCCGCCGGTGGCGCGGGCGCCGGTCGAGGCGACGGTTCCGGCGGTTCACGAGCCGGCGGTGCATGCGCCGACCGCACGCGCCGAGCCCGATGCCGAGGCCCAGGCGCGCTGGCTCAACGCCCGCATCGCCGAGATCCGCCAGGAACTGATCGCGCTGGCGCCGGAGCAGCGCAAGGTCTGGGTCGACCGGGCGATCCAGGAACTGTCGGCCAAGGGCTCGCTGAGCGCGATCATCGTGCGCCGTGCCGCGCAGGGCGACGTTCTGCACGGGCTGCTGGGCTCGGTGGTGGTGCGGCTGTATGCCGCCGCCGTCCACGGCGAGCACTGGAACCAGCCGCCGCAGGCGATCGCGGCCGCGTCCTGATTCCGGGGGTCAGCGCCGGGTCGCGTCGTCCAGGTGCAGCACCGCCATCGCGTTGGTGGCGGTGGTGGCCAGCGTGTCGATGGTGCCGGTGCGCAGCGCGCCCAGGATCGCGGTGGTCTTGCTCGACTCGCCGGCGATGGCGATGACGTTGGGAATGCGCGTCAGGTCCCGGGTGCTCAGCCCGACCACCCGGCCCTGGATCGGTCCCATCGCCGAGCGGCCGTGGATGTCGATGAAGTCGTAGCCCATCACGTCGCCGACGATGCCCTGGCGCTTGGCTTCCGTGATCTCCTGGGCGCTGAACCAGCCCATGCGCACCATGTTGCTGTCCTCGCTCATGTCGCCGATGCCCACCAGCGCGATGTCGGCACGGCGCGCCTTGTCCAGCGTCTGGCGCACGGTGTCGTTCTCCAGAAGCGCGGCGCGCAGCGTGATGTCGTCGACCATCGCCGGCGCGTAGAGCGTCTCGCTCTCGCCGCCGAAGCGCGCGGCCAGCCGGCGGCAGATGTGGTCGGGGTTCATGGTCTCGCCGCCGCGGTAGCTGCCGCCGATGGCGCAGACGAAGGTCGCCGCCCGGCGCGTGGCCGGCATGGCGTGCTCGCTGACCGCGCTGACATTGCGGCCCATGCCGACCGCCACGATCGCGCCGTCGCTGAGGTTGCGGTCCAGCCAGGTGGCCACCAGCGCGGCCAGCAGCGCGCGCTGCTTCTCGGCATCGGCATGGTCGACCGACAGCAGCGCGCGGCTGATGCCGAAGCGGCGCACCAGCTCGCGCTCGAGGTCGACCGTGAGCGAAGGGTGATGCTGCACCCGGATCTCGACGATGCCGAGATCCTGCGCCTTCTTCAGCATGCGCCCGACGGTGGCGCGGCTGATGCCGAAGCGGCGCGAGAGCTCCTCCTGCGTCTGGCCGTCGACGTAGTAGAGCGTGGCGATGCGGGTCAGCTCCTCGGTGCTCATCGAGGTCGAAGAGGACGCGGCGGAGGGCGAAGGGCCGGGGGCCGGGGACGGACTGGGGACGCGGGTGCTCATGGCCGCCATTGTGCGGCTGCGTCACCATGCGCCTCGCTCACGGCATGATCTTTTGATCATCAATAAATTTTTTGATCAGTTCATGGAATGGATTTTTTGGCGATTCTTGTGCGAATTTCGAGGAATTCATGTGAGATTGGTGAGCGTTAAAGCCTGTAGCGCGGTTTGACTGAGGTGGTGTGGTGCTCATGTTTTGATCTTTTGATCATTGTGCATTACATTCGCTCGAACCTGTTCAAGGTTCAAGGTTCAAGTTCACGCCTTCTGCCGGATTCCCGACCATGACCTCTCCCTCCCGCCGAACCCTGGCCCACGCGCTGCGCGCGCTGGCGATGGACGCCGTCCAGCAGGCCGGCTCCGGCCACCCCGGCATGCCGATGGGCATGGCCGACATCGCCGAGTCGCTCTGGCGCCATCACCTGAAGCACGACCCGGCCACGCCCGACTGGGCCGACCGCGACCGCTTCGTGCTCTCGAACGGCCACGGCTCGATGCTGCTCTACGGGCTGCTGCACCTGAGCGGCTACGACCTCTCGATCGACGACCTGAAGAGCTTCCGCCAGCTGCACAGCCGCACGCCGGGCCACCCGGAGCTGGGCTACGCGCCGGGCGTCGAGACCACCACCGGCCCGCTGGGTCAGGGCATCGCCAACGCGGTCGGCATGGCGCTGGCCGAGCAGCTGCTGGCGGCCGAATTCAACCGCCCCGGCCACGCGGTCGTCGACCACCGCACCTGGGCCTTCCTGGGCGACGGCTGCCTGATGGAAGGCGTCAGCCACGAGGCCTGCGCGCTGGCCGGCACCTGGGGCCTGGGCAAGCTGACCGCCTTCTGGGACGACAACGGCATCTCGATCGACGGCCACGTCGAGGGTTGGTTCAGCGAGGACATCCCCGGCCGTTTCGAGGCCTACGGCTGGCATGTGGTGCGCGGCGTCGACGGCCATGACAGCGCCGCGCTCGATGCGGCCATCGCCGCCGCCAAGGCCGAGACCGCCCGCCCGACGCTGATCTGCTGCCGCACCACGATCGGCTTCGGCTCGCCGAACAAGGCCGGCACGCACGACAGCCACGGCGCGCCGCTGGGCGCAGCCGAGATCGCCGCCACCAAGGCGGCACTCGGCTGGGCGCACGGCCCCTTCGAGATCCCCGACGACGTGCGCGCTGGCTGGGACGCCCGCGAACAGGGCCAGGCCGCCTGCAGCGACTGGCAGCGTCGCTTCGACGCCTACGCGGCCGCCCACCCGGCGCTGGCCGTCGAGCTGGAGCGCCGTCTGGCCGGCCGGCTGCCGGAAGGCTTCGCGGCCCTGGCCGAGCGCGCCGTGCAGGAGGCCGACACGCGCGCCGCCACCGTCGCCAGCCGCAAGGCCAGCCAGGAGTCGATTGCCGCCTTCGCGCCCGCGCTGCCCGAGCTGCTCGGCGGCTCGGCCGACCTGACCGGCTCCAACCTGACCAACTGGCCCGGCTGCGTGTCGGTGACGCCGGAGCGCCTGCGCGCCGGCCAGGGCGGCAACTACCTGCACTACGGCGTGCGCGAGTTCGGCATGGCCGCGGTGATGAACGGCGTGTCGCTGCACGGGGGCTTCCGCGCCTTCGGCGGCACCTTCCTGATGTTCAGCGAGTACGCCCGCAACGCGCTGCGCATGGCCGCGCTGATGAAGCAGCCGGTCATCCAGGTCTTCACGCACGACTCGATCGGCCTGGGCGAGGACGGCCCGACCCACCAGCCGGTCGAGCAGACCGCCACGCTGCGCCTGATCCCGAACATGGACGTCTGGCGCCCCTGCGACGCCGTCGAGACGCGCGCCGCCTGGGCCGCCGCACTGCAGTCGACGGCGCACCCGACCTGCCTGATCCTGAGCCGCCAGAACCTGGCGCACCAGCCGCGCGACGCCGCGCAGCTTGCGGCTGTCCAGCGCGGCGGCTACGTGCTGCTGCCGGCCGAGGGCGAAGCCCAGGGCCTGCGCCCGCAGCTCGTGCTGGTCGCCACCGGCAGCGAGGTGCAGCTGGCCGTGCAGGCACGCGAGCAGCTCGCCGCGCGCGGCGTGCGCGCCCGCGTCGTCTCGCTGCCGTCGCTGTTCGCCTTCAAGGCGCAGGACGCCGCCTGGCGCGAAGCGGTGCTGCCGGCCGGCGTGCCGCGCGTGGCGGTCGAGGCCGGCGCCACCTCGGGCTGGCGCGAGATCGTCGGCCTGGACGGCGCGGTGATCGGCCTGGACACCTTTGGCGAATCGGCGCCGGCCCCGGCGCTCTTCAAGCACTTCGGCATCACCGCCGAGGCCGTCACGGCGGCCGGTCTGCGCGTGCTCGGCCTGGACAGCCCGCTGAAGGCGGTCGCGCGCCACGGCCAGCAGGTCTGGCTCGACCAGCTCTCGCGCACACTGGTGGCCAGCGGCGCGCTGCAGCGCTGGATCGACGAGCACGGCATCGCCGGCGTCACCAGCAACCCGGCGATCTTCGCGCAGGCCTTCGCCTCGGACGCGGCCTACGCGCCGGCGCTGGCGCAGCTGCGCGCCGAGGAGCCCGACCCGGAGCGCCGCTTCGAGCGCCTGGCCGTGGCCGACGTGCAGGCCGCCTGCGACGTGCTGCGCCCGCTGCACGAGCGCACCGAGGGCGACGCCGGCTTCGTCAGCTTCGAGGTCTCGCCGCGGCTGTCGCGCGACGGCGCCGGCACGCTGGCGGCCGCACGCCGCCTGTGGGCCGAGATCGGCCGCCCGAACGCGATGATCAAGATCCCGGCCACGCCGGAATGCCTGGATGCGATCGCCGACGCGATCGCCGACGGCATCAACATCAACGTCACGCTGATCTTCTCGCCGCGCCAGCTGCTGCAGGTCTTCGAGGCCTGCGAGCTGGGCCTGCGCCGCCGCCAGGAGCGCGGCCTGCCGGTGGACCGGGTGCGCTCGGTGGCCAGCCTCTTCGTCAGCCGGGTCGACACGCGGGTCGACAGCCTGCTGCCGGCCGGATCCGAGGCGCTGCGCGGCGAGGTCGGCATCGCCAACGCCCGCAACGCCTATGCGCTGTGGCTGGACCGCTTCGGCGGCAGCGAGTTCGCCGGGCTGCGCGCGGCCGGCGCCCGTCCGCCGTCCTGCCTGTGGGCCAGCACCGGCGTGAAGAACCCGGCCTGGCGCGACACCCGCTACGTCGAGGCGCTGATCGGCCCCGACACCGTCGACACCGTGCCCGACGCGACGATGGCCGCCTTCGCCGACCACGGCCAGGCCGCGCGCACGCTCGACGCCGCGCTGACCGAGGCTCGCGCCACCCTGGCCGCCGCCGCCCGCTGCGGCATCGACCTCGACGGGCTGGGCGAGCAGCTGCAGGCCGAAGGCCTGGTGCAGTTCGAGCAGGCCTTCGAGCGGCTGATGGCCGCGGTGGGCTGAGCGATCCGCGCCTCAGCCGCCGGCCAGCCAGCCGGGCGGCGGCTCGAAGCGGTAGCCCACGCCGTAGATCGAGCGGATCGGCTCGGCGCCGGGGCAGGCCTGCTCGAGCTTGCGGCGCAGGTTCTTGACGTGGCTGTCGACGGTGCGGTCGCTGAGCGCGCGCTGGTCGTCGTGCAGCCGGTCGAGCAGCTGGTCGCGCGAGAACACCCGCCCGGGCGCGGCGGCCAGCGCCGCCAGCAGCCGCAGCTCCACCGGCGTCAGGTCCAGCGCCTGGCCGTCGAAGCGCGCCCGGTGGCTGTCGATGTCGATCTGCAGCCGCGCGGCACCCGCCTCTGCGGCCGGCGCCTGCGGCGGCGTCGCGCGCCAGCGCCGCAGCACGGTGCGCACCCGCGCCACCACCTCGCGCGGGCTGAAGGGCTTGCAGATGTAGTCGTCGGCGCCGCTCTCCAGCCCGATCAGCCGGTCGACCTCCTCGACCCGCGCGGTCAGCATGATGACCGGCGTGTCGCCGTGCGCGCGCAGCTCGCGGCACACCGCCAGGCCGTCCTGGCCGGGCAGCATCAGGTCCAGCAGCACGAGCGCCGGTGCGCGCTCGCGCACCGCCGGCATCACGTCCAGGCCGTTGTCGACGATGCGCGTGTCGTAGCCGGCCGCCTTCAGGTAGTCGGCCACCAGCCGCGACAGCCGGGGTTCGTCCTCGACGACGAGAATGAGATCGGGGCAGGACATCCCCGCGATTGGATCACCGGGGCTGCTTCGCCGCCAGGGGCAGCGTCACGCGGATGCGCAGTCCGCCCAGCGGCGAGGCCTCGGCCTGGATCTGCCCGCCGTGGGCCTCGACGATGCTGCGGCCGATGGCCAGGCCCAGGCCGGAGCCGCCGCTGGCCCGGCCCCGCGAGGATTCGACGCGGAAGAAGCGCTCGAACAGGCGCGGCAGCAGCTCGGCCGGCACGCCCGGCGCGGTGTCCTCGACCGTGATCACGCCCGGGCCCTGGGGCGTCGTGGCGGCCAGGTTCACGCGGATGCGCCCGCCCGCGTCGGTGTAGCGCACCGCGTTGGCCAGCAGGTTGTGCAGCAGCTGGCGCAGCCGGTCGGCGTCGCCCTGCATCGTCAGCGCCCGCTCGGGCAGCGCGGTCTCCAGCGTCAGGCCCTGCTCGGCGCTGGCGCCGGCGAAGGCGGCGCACTCGCGCTGCAGCAGCGCCGTCAGGTCCAGGTCCTCGCGGCGGTAGCGCAGCGTGCCGACGTCGGCCATCGCCAGCTCGTGCAGGTCGTCGACCAGCTTGGCCAGCGTCGCGACCTCGCCGTGCAGCAGCGCCAGGCCCTCGGGGCCGAGCGGGTGGATGCCGTCCTGCATCGCCTCGATCTCGCCGCGCAGCACCGCCAGGGGCGTGCGCAGCTCGTGCGAGATGTCGGCCATGTACTCGCGGCGCATGCGCTCGTTGCGCTCGAGCGTCAGCGCCAGGTGGTTGAAGTCCTGGGCGAGCTGGCCGACCTCGTCCCGGCTGCGCACCTCGACGCGGGTGTCGTGGTGGCCGGCGGCCAGCCGGTGGGTGGCCCGTGCCACCGCGCGCACCGGCGCCAGCAGCGCGCGTGCCACCCACCAGGCCACCAGCGCGGCCAGCAGCAGGGCCAGCACGCCGGCGGCCAGCGTCGCGCGCAGCTGGTCGGACTGGAAGCGCACCGAAGCGGCGTCGGTCACCGACTGGATCGGGGCCAGCACGATCCAGCCCACCGTCGCGCCGTCGACCACCAGCTCGCGCTCGGCCGAGTCGGCCAGGATGGTGGGGAAGCCGATGACATGCTGCCGCTGCGCGTCCAGCAGCGTCATGCGTCGGCCCATGCCGAGCAGGTGGGGCGACATCGTGTCGGGGTCGAGGTCGGGCGGCGCGCCGTCGCCCCGGCCGGGATCGCCCTCGACGATGCGGAACCACGAGCCGGGGTGGCGCCGGATGAAGTCCCAGCCGCCGTGCTCGGCATGCGCCTGCTGCAGCCGCGGCACGATCGTCTCCATCCGGCTGGCCGCCTGGTGGTTCAGGAAGCCGATGAAGCCGCGGTTGAAGCTGTGCCGGGCCGCGCCGCCCATCAGCACCGCCACCAGCACCGCGGTGGCCAGGACGGCGAGGAAGAGCTGGACGGTGATGCCGGGACGTCTCATGGCGCGCATTGACGCACCGCGCCCGCCCGAAGGCAAGCGCGCCCGCTGTCCAGGCGGGCGGGCCGGGGCCTTCCAAATTTCCTGCACATTCGCGGCGCAATCTGGCGCCCTTCCTTCGGAGCGGGCCTGCCGGAACAGGCCTGGACATTCATGCAGACCGATCGCATCCGACGCTTTCTCGCCTTTCTTCTCGTGGCCCTCAGCCTGGGCTGGCTGCTGGCCGAGCCGCATCCGCTGCCGCAGCCGCTGACCTGGTTCTCCTTCCGCGCGGTGTTCGTGCAGTACAGCGGCGTGCTGGCCATCGGCGCGATGAGCGTGGCCATGCTGCTCGCGCTGCGCCCGCGCCGCGTCGAGCCGCACCTCGACGGGCTGGACAAGATGTACCGCCTGCACAAGTGGCTGGGCATCACCGCGCTGAGCACCTCGGTGCTGCACTGGTGGTTCGCCAAGGGCACGAAGTGGATGGTGGGCTGGGGCTGGCTGGAGCGCCCGGTGCGCGGTCCGCGCCCGGCCGGCGAGCAGCGCGCCTACCTCGAGGCGCTGCTGGGCAGCCAGCGCGGCCTGGCCGAGACGGTGGGCGAGTGGGTGTTCTACGCCGCCGCCATCCTGATGATCCTGGCGCTGGTCAAGCGCTTCCCCTATCACCTGTTCGCCAGGACCCACAAGTGGCTGGCCGCGGCCTACCTGGCGCTGGTCTTCCACTCGGTGGTGCTGGTGAAGTTCGCCTACTGGGGCCAGCCGGTGGGCTGGCTGCTGGCGGTGCTGATGGCCGGCGGCTCGGTCGCGGGCGTCCTGGTGCTGGCGGGCCGCGTCGGGGCCAGGCGCAAGGTGCGCGGCACCGTGGTCGAGACGCAGCGCTATCCCGGCGTCGACTCGCTGGAGACGGTGATCGAGCTGTCGCCGGGCTGGAGCGGCCACGCCGCGGGCCAGTTCGCCTTCGTCACCGTGGACCCGAAGGAAGGCGCCCACCCCTACACCATCGCCAGCGCCTGGGATCCGAAGACGCCCCGCCTGAGCTTCGTCACCAAGGCGCTGGGCGACCACACCCGCGCGCTGCCCGATCTGCTGCGCCCGGGCCTGGAGGTCACGGTCGAGGGCCCCTACGGCCGCTTCGACTTCGAGGACGGCCGCGAGCGCCAGATCTGGGTGGGCGCGGGCATCGGCATCACGCCCTTCATCGCGCGCATGCAGCAGCTGGCCCGCCAGGGTCGGGCGCCGGCACGCGTCGATCTCTTCCATGCCACCGCACAGCGTGACGAGGCGGCGCTGGCGCGGCTGCGTGCCGATGCCGACGCCGCCGGCGTCCGCCTGCATGTGCTGGTCGATGCCGAGGACGGCCTGCTCGACGGCGAGCGCATCCGCCGCCTGGTGCCCGACTGGGCGCAGGCCAGCCTGTGGTTCTGCGGCCCCGGCGGCTTCGGCCGCGCGCTGCACGCCGACTTCGTGGCGCAGGGCCTGCCCCGGCGCGCCTTCCACCAGGAACTGTTCCAGATGCGCTGAGCTTCCTGCGTCAGCCGCTTCAGCGGCCGGCGATGATGCGCAGGCCCAGCGCGACGAACACGGTGCCGGCGATGCGGTCGAGCCAGACGCCGGCGCGAGGTCGTCGGTTCAGCCAGCCGCCGATGGTGCCGGCAAACCAGGCCAGCAGGCTGAACAGCAGCGCGGCCTGCAGCGTGAACACCCCGCCCAGCAGGCCGAGCTGAAGCTGCACGCTGCCCTGTCCCGGCACGACGAACTGCGGCAGGAAGGACAGGAAGAACAGCACCACCTTCGGGTTGATCGCGTTGGCGAGCAGTCCCTTGAGGAAGAGCGTTCGGGGCGACTCTGCCGGGGCGGATGCGCCCTGCACCGGCGCGGAAGCGCCCGCATGGCGCAGCGCATTCACGCCCAGCCAGACCAGATAGGCGCCGCCCACCAGCTTCAGCGCGGTGAAGGCCACCGGCGAGGCGGCCACCAGCGCGCTGACACCCAGCACCGCCAGCACGGTGTGGCTCAGACAGCCCAGCGCGCAGCCCAGGCCGAAGGCGATGCCCTGGCGCCGTCCCCGCGACATGCCCATGCCGAGCACCATCAGGTTGTCCGGGCCCGGCGAGGCGGTGATCAGGATCGCGGCCAGCGTGAAGGCGAGGAGCTGGGGGAGGGTGAGCATGGCCGGATGATAGAGGCACTCTTCGGCGGATCGGCCCGTGATGGCGTTCACGCTCGCCGCCAACGCCGCAAGACGCGATCAACCACGGCACCGGATCCGGTTGCAGCGTGCGTGCCGTCACCCGCTGCGCGAGGCGATGGCTTCGGGTTGACCTCCCTGGTGCCGGCCCGCGCTTGCGGCTAGAGTCGCAGGCATGAGCAACACCGGCTTCCAGCTCGTCATCGGCGACCACCTCGCCCGCAGCGTGCGCGGCGTGCCGTGCTCGCCGCCCTTCAGCGCCTGACTGGCCGGCCTCGCCCGGCGGCGCGCCTTCTGCCCGCGCCCCTGTCGCACATTCCCCCGTTCCGGATCGTGTCGTGACCGACGCGGCCCGCCTTTCCTGTCCGGCGGCCGCGCGGGCGTGCACGTCCTCTGCTGCCTGAAGGAGCCTGACATGGCTGCCCCGATCACCGCTTCCGCCGTTTCCGCACCCGCATCGGCATCCGCTTCCGCCGAGGCCAACCCGATGGGCCTGATGGGCTTCGAGTTCGTCGAGTTCGCCGCGCCGCTGGCCGGCGTGCTCGAGCCGCTGTTCGAGCGGATGGGCTTCTCGCTCGTCGCCCGACATCGCTCGAAGGACGTCGTCCTCTACCGCCAGGGCGAGATCAACTTCATCGTCAACCGCGAGCCGCGCAGCCTGGCGGCCTACTTCGCCGCCGAGCACGGGCCCAGCGCCTGCGGCCTGGCCTTCCGGGTGAAGGACGCGCACCGCGCCTACGCCCGCGCGCTGGCCCTGGGCGCGCAGCCGGTGGAGATCCCGACCGGCCCGATGGAGCTGCGCCTGCCCGCCATCAAGGGCATCGGCGGCGCGCCGCTCTACCTGATCGACCGCTTCGAGGACGGCAAGTCCATCTACGACATCGACTTCGAGTTCCTGCCCGAGTTCGAGGACGCCGCGCACCGCCGCCCCGTCGGCCACGGCCTGCGCCTGATCGACCACCTGACGCACAACGTCTACCGCGGCCGCATGGCCTACTGGGCGCATTTCTACGAGCACCTGTTCGGCTTCCGCGAGCTGCGCTACTTCGACATCCAGGGCACGCACACCGGCCTGGCCTCGAAGGCGATGACCGCGCCCGACGGCCTGATCCGCATCCCGCTCAACGAGGAGGCGCGCCAGGGCGGCGGCCAGATCGAGGAGTTCCTGATGCAGTTCAACGGCGAGGGCATCCAGCACGTCGCGCTGCTGAGCGACGACCTGATGGCCACCGTCGACGCGCTGCAGATGGCTGGCGTGCCGCTGATGAGCGCGCCCAATGACGTGTACTACGAGATGCTCGACGAGCGCCTGCCCGGCCACGGCCTGCCGGCGGGCGAGCTGCAGGCGCGCGGCATCCTGCTCGACGGCTCGACCGAGGGCGGCGAGCCGCGGCTGCTGCTGCAGATCTTCAGCCAGCCGCTGCTGGGCCCGGTGTTCTTCGAGTTCATCGAGCGACGCGCCGACCAGGGCTTCGGCGAGGGCAACTTCAAGGCGCTGTTCGAGTCGCTCGAGCGCGACCAGATGCGCCGCGGCACGCTGGCGGGCGCGTGAGCGGCGCGACGGCTGCCGGGGCCGTCAGTCGAGCGTGCGGCCGTCGGCGGTGACGACCCGCTGGTGCGACACCGCCTCGGGCGCGGGCCGCTGCAGCCGGCCGAGCGCTGCCAGGTGGTCGGCGAAGGTCTGCGTGTAGAGCAGGTAGGTGTCGGTCGAGCGGCCCTGGGCGCGCAGCCGCCCCAGCGTCAGGTAGCCGTCCTTGCCGGCGGCGAGGTAGTCGCTGCTGACCAGCACCAGGCGACGCGCCGGATCGAGCGGCTGCCAGCGGCCGCTGGCGCGGTCGCGGATCTCGACCTGCGAGAAGCGCCGGCCGCGCGGGCGGCTCATGTCGAGCTGCCAGCGCAGGCCGGCGGCGTAGGGGTGGGCGCCGTCGGACTGGCGTGCGTCGAGGTGGTTGGCCACCGCGTCCTCGAGCGTCTCGATCAGCTCGGCGCCGCTCAGCTCGGTCTCGACCAGCGTGTTGGCATAGGGCAGCACGGTGAACGCGGTGTCCATCGTCACCGGGCCGGCCGCCACCGGCGTGCGCACGCCGCCGGCGTTCTGCAGCGCCACGTCGGCGCGCCGGCTCGCGGCGAGAAAGGCCTCGGCGACGACCTGGGCGATGTCGCTGCCGCGGGCCAGCCGGCCGGCCTGCTCGCAGCCGGCGATGCCGCCCGAGCGCGGCGTGGCCTCGCCGGGCACCCGCACCAGGCACAGCGGCTCGGCCGCCTGGCCGATCACCCGCGCCTTCTGCGCGACGATGCGCTCGCGGTAGCCGGCCAGCCGCCGCTCGGCCTCGGCATCGGGCGCGACGATGCGCACGCGCGGATCGTCGGCCAGCGTGCGCCGCAGCGCCGCCTGCGCGGCCGCGTCGAGCGGCACCTTCCGTCCGGCGGCGTCCGGCCGCGCGAAGGTCTCGCCGATGACCAGCGCCGCCTGGCCGGCGCAGCGGCTCACCGCGCCGCGTGCGTCGAAATGAAGCTCCATCCGCGCGAAGACCTTGCCGTATTCCCAGGCCTGGCCGATGCAGACCGGGTCGCCGTCGAGGTTGCGTGCCACCTGGGGATAGGCGCCAGCCGAGTCCAGGCCGAACTCGGCGAAGTCGCCCAGCAGCGTGTGCGAGTCGCCGCCGATGATCGCGTCGACCTCGGGCAGCGCCGCGGCCAGGCGCCGGTCGGCCTCCAGGCCCTGGTGGGTCAGCAGCACGATGTGGCGGATGCCCTGCGCGCGCAGCGCGTCGACCGCGGCGCGCGCGCTGGCGAGCTCGTCGAGAAAGCGCGTCGTCGGCAGCGGGCGCGAGGAGTCGCGCGTCTTGCCGGCGATGTCGATGCCGACCAGGCCGACGCGCAGGCCGCCGACCTCGCGCACCGTCCAGGGCTTCATCAGCGGCGCGCGGCCCTCGGGCGCCAGCGGCGTGCCGGGCGCCGGCGCGATGTTGGCGGCCAGCACCTCGGTCGGCCGTGCGCAGTCGCCCGGCGCCTGCAGCCGCGCGATGAAGCCGGCCAGCACCGCGTCGCCGTCGTCGAACTCGTGGTTGCCGGGCACGAAGGCGTCGAAGCAGACGGTGTTCATCAGCCGCGCGTCGGCCTCGCCGCGGAACAGCGTGTGGTGCAGCGTGCCGGTCATCGCGTCGCCGGCGTGCAGCTGCAGCAGCGCCGGCGTGGCGGCGCGCTGCGCGGCGAAGAGCGCCGTCAGCCGCGCGAAGCCGCCGAGCTCGACCTGCGTGGGCAGTCCGCCGAGCCGCAGCTCCGCGCCGGGCTGCGGCTCGAGGTGCGAGTGGTGGTCGTTGACATGCGCGATGGTCAGCATCGTCGTCGCGCCGCCGGCCGGCTCCGCCGGGGCGGGGGCACGCGTGGCGCAGGCGCCCAGCAGCAGGGCCAGCATCGGCAGCAGGGCGCGCGCGCAGCGGCGCCGGTCGGTCGGAAAGGGCATCGTCGTCATGCCCGCGATTGTCGTGCGCTGCGCGCTCCGGCCGCTCAGCCCGCGCTCAGGTGCGTCAGCCCCTGCACGATCATCACGCCGCCGGCCAGCGCCATCAGCGCGCTCGACAGCCAGGGCGCGCGGCGCGCCAGTGTCTCCAGGCGGCCGCCGAAATGCCGGTGCGCATGCCGCGTGCCCCAGGCCGCCAGCACGCCGACGCCCACCAGCGCGATCGCCAGCCCCAGACTGAACGAGGCGACCATCGCCGCGCCGAGCGTGAACTGGCGCAGGTTCAGGCAGATCATCAGCACCGTGACCGAGGCCGGGCAGGGCATCAGCCCGCCGGTCAGGCCGAACAGCGCGATCTGCCCGGTCGTCGCCCGACCGCTGGCGAAGCGCCGGCGGATGTCCTCGGCATGCGCGCGCTCGTGCGCGTCCTGCGCTTCATGATGGTCGTGGTCGTGGTCGTGGTCGTGGTCGTGGTCGTGGTCGTGGTCGTGGTCGTGGTCGTGGTCATGGCCATGGGCGGGCCGGGTGCGCCACGCCATCCACGCGGCGATCGCCACGACGATCGTGCCGGAGCCGAGCAGGAGCCACGGCTCGGCCTGTTCGGCGATCAGCGCGCTGCCGAAGTGCAGCCCGATCGCCGCCAGCAGCCACACCACCAGCGAGTGCGACAGCGCCGCGCACAGCCCGAGCAGCACCGCCTGCGCGACGGTGCCGCGCACCGCGACGATGAAGGCGGCCATCATCGTCTTCGAGTGCCCCGGCTCCAGGCCATGCAGTGCGCCCAGCAGCACCGCGGTCGGCAGGAAGAGCCACAGATCGGTCGATCCCTGCTGGATCAGTTCGGCAAGAGAAGGCATGGCAAGGACCGCTCGAGAGCAGGCGGGCAGAAGGATGTCGATGGAATATACTGTACCCCAGTACCCTAACGATGACCGAAAAACCGACGAGGAGCGTCGCGCCGATGTCGCACACCCAGAAGGATCAGGACAAGCTGCTGGCGCGCGTGCGTCGCATCCGCGGCCAGGCCGACGCGCTGGAGCGCGCGCTCCTGGCGAAGGACGAATGCGCGGTCGTGCTGCAGCAGATCGCGGCCATCCGCGGCGCGGTCAACGGCCTGATGGCCGAGGTGCTCGAGGGGCACCTGCGCGAGCACCTCGGCGCCGAGGCGGACGATCCGCAGCGCCGCCAGGCCGATCTCGACCCGGTGATCGCGGTGCTGCGCTCCTACCTGAAGTGATCTTCAGCCCTGGTCCCAGACCTTCTTCATCGCCCGCAGCCGCTGCCGCTGCTCGGTGGTGACATAGACGGTGGTGGTGGCCAGCGAGGCGTGGCCGAGGTTCTGCTGCGCGATCTCGATCGGCAGGCCGCGCGCGATGGTGTGGCTGGCGTGGCTGTGGCGCAGCCAGTGGGTGCTGGCACGCTCCAGGCGCAGCGCGCTGCGCTCGTCGCCCTGGGCGCGCCAGACCGCCGCGGTGCGGAGGAAATGCGCCTTGAGCTGGTCATAGAGCGTCGAGCCGGCGATGCCGCCGCGCGCGTCCGACGCCGCGTGCTCGCTGCGCTCGGCCAGATGCGCCGCCAGCCCCGGCGCCCGTTCGGCCAGATCGGTCGCGCGGCCGAGCAGGAAGACCTCGCGCTGCGCCGGATCCTGCAGGTCGCCCGGCAGCCCGCGCGAGACCAGGTAGGCGGAGAGCTGGCGCACCACGTCGTCGGGCACCGGCACCTGGCGCACCCGCCGGCCCTTGCCGACCACGCGCAGCATCCAGCCCTGCTCGGGCAGGCCGTCGTCGCCCTCGGGCGGAAACTCCACCCATTCCAGATCGCCGGCACGCGCCGCAACGATCTCCGACAGTCGCAGTCCGGTCGCATAGAGCAGCCGCAGCGCCACCCGCAGCCGGTGCGAGGCCGAGCCGGGCGGCAGCTGATCGAGCTCGGCATCCAGCCGGCGCCACTGCGCCGGCGACAGGCTGCGCGCGGTCTGGATGCGCGGCGCGATCGAGCGCGGCACGCTCACCGCGCTCCACGGGTTGCCCATCAGGTAGTTCTGGTCGACCAGGAAGCCGTAGAGGTTCTTCAGCACCGTCAGCGCATAGCGCTGCGCCGAGGGCGACAGCGGCCCCTCGAAGGGCCGCCAGGCCGGCGACCAGCGCTCGCGGCTGCGCGGCGCGCACCAGCGCGAGGCCGGCTGCGGATCGGCCAGGAAGTCGCGGTAGGCCACGCAGTCCTCCTGCGTCATCGACGACAGCGCCCGGCCGCGCTGCACGATCGCCCACAGCACGAAGCGCTCGGCCTCCTTGCGGTAGGCGCGCTGGGTGTGCGAGCCCGGCGTCTTCGAGGCGATCCAGGCCTGCACCGCGGCCAGATCGTCCCCGGCGGCCAGCAGGCACTGCGCCTGCGGCCGGCGGAAGCGCCCGTCGCGGCCGTCCAGCCCGGCGGGCACGATCAGCCGCTCGATCGGCACGACCGCGGTGGCCGCGGCCACCAGCTCGCCGCGTGTCGACGGATTCAGCGCGCGCCGGGGCAGCGCGGCGCGTTCGTCCAGGCGCAGGCCGGGGCTGTCGCCATGCTCGTGCAGCCAGTCGACCAGGCGCGCGGCCTTGACCGGTCCGACCGCGCGCACCCCGCGCCACCAGCCCGGCCCGAGCGCGTTGATGCGCTCGGCCAGCTGGCCCAGCAGCAGCAGGCCGGCGGCCTCCAGGTGCCCGGCCAGCGCCGGCGCGAACCAGGCGCGCACCGCGTCGGCCGCCTGCGGCACCTGCGCGCCCTGCAGCTCCAGCCAGCGCAGCGCATCGAGCTGGCGCCGCACCAGGCGCTGGCGGCGCTGCAGGCGCCGGCTGGCGTGCCCGTGCGCGGCCTCGAAGGCGGCGATCTGCACCGCCTCGGGCTCGTCCTCCAGCCCCTGCGCCTCGGCGAATGCCGCCAGCGAAGGCAGCGCCGGATCGGGCGTGCCCAGCGTCTGCACGTCGAGCTGCAGCAGCCGCGCGAGCTGGAAGCGGTCGGTCTGCAGCGCGATGCGCACCAGCGCCTCGCGGATCCAGCGGATGGTCGAGCGCACCACCCGCGCGTCGCCTGCCTCGCCCTCGATGGCCAGGTAGCGGCACCAGCTCTCGCCATGATCCAGCCCCTGGACCACAGCGCGCATGAAGGCGAAATGGCCCAGGTGCAGGCGCCGGGGCGACAGCGGGCGGGCAGGGGAGACAGGGGCAGGCGACAGGTTCATGCCCGGATTGTCGACAAAACCGGGAACGCTGCAGGCTCAAGTCACGACACCACCTGTCGATACCCTGCGGGCCATCCACTCCAACGAAGACGCATCATGGCCATTCCCGTTCCCCCGCCGTCCCACCCCTGCTGGCAGCGCATGGCCAGCGGCGGCATGAGCCGTCTGAAGACCACTCACCTGGGCACGCAGATGCTGGCCAAGCGTCTGGAGCGCAGCACCGATCCGCTGCCGGCCAAGGCCTCCGAGATCCATGCCTTCTTCGCCAAGTGGGAGCGGGTGCTGGCGGCCGAGCTGGCTCAGGTCACGACGATCTGACGCCCGGCCACGCTGCACCGAATCGCATCTCACCGAGGAATTTCGCGATGAACGAACTGATTTCCGTCACCGCCGCCGCCGAGCTGATCCGCCGCGGCACGGCCCTGAGCATCGCCGGCACCGCCGGCGCGCTGCGCGCGCTGCCGGCCGGCAACTGGATCGGCGGCACGATTCCCTACTTCATGGTCTCCGGCGGCGGCGTGGTCGTCGGCGACGACCGCGTCTTCGTCACCGACCTGTCCAAGGTGGGCGCCGAGGTCCGCATCGCCTGCTACGGCCCCGACGAGCTGTCCCGCATCACCGCCGAGGCCTTCGACAACGGCTTCTCGCTGACCATCATCCCGGCCGGCGGCCAGGCCCACGGCCGCTTCGCCCGCGAGGCCACCGACTCGGCCGACGCCTTCCTGAAGCCGACGGTCGGCTGGATCTCCGGCATCCACCTCGACGACATGGGCCGCGCGCGCGCGCTGGTCTTCGACGGCCGCAGCGGCCGCGAGGTCGAGGACGGCGCGGTCGTCGCCCACATCCGCCTGCCCGACGACAAGCTCGCCTCGGTCGAGATCGTCAACATCTTCGAGCAGGACGACGGCGACGTGCTGCGCTTCGACCAGGTCGGCTTCGAGGCGACCGAGTGCACCGTCAACGGCGAGCGCGTCAATCTGGCGAAGTACCTGGAAAAGCGCGGCGCCACCGACGGCCGCCTGCCGCTGGTGGGCGACTATGCGGGCGCCTGCATCAACGTCTCCTTCCAGTCGATCGACGTCGACAAGGGCCAGGTGGCGTTCTACGCCCCGGTCTTCACCGGCATCGACTACCGCCTGGCCCGCCCGGTCGGCGACTACACGGCCGAGTTCCGCCGCCGTCTGGCCGAGTACGACGCCACCGGCGCGGTGTTCTCGTGCAACTGCATCCTGAACTTCCTGTTCGGCGAGCTCGAAGGCAAGGCGATCGGCGGCGTCGAGGGCCCGGTGACCTTCGGCGAGATCGCCTACCAGCTGCTGAACCAGACCATGGTGGTGGTGCGGGTGCAGTGAGGCCCGCCCGGGTCCGGGGGCGGCTTCGCCTCCGGATCTACCCGCGGCCTGTCGCGCAGGTGACGGCCGCGCCCTGCCGGCTCCGAACAATCGGCCCTCGTCGCACATGACCAGGGAGAGATGCCGATGTCCGCCGAGCCGCTGCCCGCCTTCGTGTTCCAGACGGTGCGCCGCATCGAGAGTGCGCCCGGGCTGGCCCGTCGCCTGGGCGAACTGGTCCGCAGCCTCGATGCCCCGGGGCGCAGCGCGCTGATCGTCACCGATGCCTTTCTCGCGTCCAGCGGCCTGATCGCGCCGGCCCGCGCCTCGCTGGAGGCGGCCGGCTGGCAGGTGGCCGTCTTCGACGCGGTCACGCCCGATCCGTCCGAGGCGGTGGTCGAGGCGGCCCGCCAGGCCGCGCTGGCGCATGGCGCCGGGCTGGTCATCGGCTTCGGCGGCGGCAGCAGCATGGATGTGGCCAAGCTGGTGGCCTGCCTGGCGCGGCCCGAGGCGCCGGCGCTGGCCGAGCTCTACGGCATCGACACCCGCGGGGTCGCGCGCCTGCCGCTGGTGCAGGTGCCGACCACCGCCGGCACCGGCTCCGAAGTCACCCGCATCGCCATCGTCACCACCGGTGCCGACACCAAGGCCGGCGTGGTCAACCGTGCGCTGCTGGCCGATCTGGTGCTGCTCGACGCCGAGCTCACCGTCGGGCTGCCGCCGGCGGTCACCGCCGCGACCGGCATCGACGCGATGGTGCACGCGATCGAGGCCTTCACCAGTCGGCTGCGCGCCAATCCGCTCTCCGACCTGCTGGCCGTCGACGCGCTGCGCCGGCTCGACCGGTACCTGATGGCGGCCATCGCCGACGGCTGCGACCTGGCCGCGCGCGAGCAGATGCTGCTCGGCGCGATGCTGGCCGGCATGGCCTTCGAGAACGCGCCGGTCGCGGCGGTGCATGCGCTGGCCTATCCGCTGGGCGGGCAGTTCCATCTGCCGCACGGGCTGAGCAACGCGCTGGTGCTGACGCCGGTGCTGCGCTTCAACCGGCCGGCAGCGCAGGCGCGCTACGCCGCGCTGGCCGCGCAGCTGCTGCCCGAGGCGAGCGCCCGCCTGGACGAGGCGCAGCGCTGCGAGGCCTTCATCGCGCATGTGGCGCAGCGGGTGGCCGACTGCGCGGCCTGCGGCCTGGCGCAGCGGCTGCGCGACTGCGGCATCCCGCGCGACGCGCTGCCCGGGCTGGCCGCCGCCGCGATGCAGCAGCAGCGCCTGCTGCAGAACAACCCGCGTCCGCTGTCCGAGGCCGACGCCCTGGCGATCTACGAGGAGGCCTGGTGAGCACGCTGCCCCCGACGACCCGCGCCGACTATCCGCATGTCGGCAGCGTCAGCACCCGCTGGAACGACAACGACCGCTACGGCCATGTCAACAACGCCGTCTACTACCAGTACTTCGACAGCGTCATCAACGAGGTGCTGATCCACCAGGGCGGCCTGGACATCCACCGCGGCGAGGTGGTCGGCTTCATCGTGCGCTCGGAGTGCGACTTTCTCGCGCCGGTCGCCTATCCCGGCCTGCTGGAGGTCGGGGTGGTGGTGCGCCGGCTCGGCCGCTCCTCGGTCACCTACGAGACCGCGCTGCTGCGCCCGGGCGAGGACCGGCCGGCCGCGATCGGCCGCATGGTCCATGTCTTCGTCGACACCGCGACCGGCAGACCGACCGACATTCCTGCGTCGATCCGCGCAGTGCTGGAGCGGCTGCTGCGGCCACAGCCTGGGGGCTGAGCCGGGGCCGCCGGCACGGCTCCGGTCTGTTCCGTCAGTGCAGCGCGGCGAGGAACTGGCGCAGCTCCGGCGTCTGCGGCGCCCCGAAGATCTGCTCGGGCGGGCCGACCTCATGGATGCGGCCGGCGTGCATGAACACCACCCGGTCGCTGACCTTGCGCGCGAAGCCCATCTCGTGCGTGACCATCATCAGCGTCATGCCCTCGGCCGCCAGCGACTCCACCACCCGCAGCACCTCGCCGACCAGCTCCGGGTCGAGCGCCGAGGTGATCTCGTCGCACAGCAGCACGCCCGGGTCCATCGCCAGCGCGCGCGCGATCGCCACCCGCTGCTGCTGACCGCCGGAGAGCTGGTCCGGCCAGGCATCGAACTTCTCGGCCAGGCCGACCCGCTCGAGCAGCCGGCGCGCGACCGCCTCGCCGTCGCGGCCCGGGCGGCGGTGCACCAGCGACGGCGCCAGCATCACGTTGCGCCCGACCGACAGGTGCGGGAACAGGTTGAAGCCCTGGAAGATCATGCCGACCCGCTGGCGCAGCGCGCGCATCGCTGCCGCGTCGCCGTGGCGCAGCGGCCGGCCGTCGACCGACAGCGCGCCGTCCTCGAAGGTCTCCAGGCCGTTGACGCAGCGCAGCAGCGTGCTCTTGCCCGAGCCGCTGCGGCCGATGATGGTCACCACCTCGCCGCGGCCGACCTCCAGGTCGATGCCCTTGAGCACCTCGTTGACGCCGAAGCGCTTGCGCAGGCCCTGCACGCGCACGACCGGATCACTCACCGGATCGGCCGACGGGCCGGACAGATTCTCAGACGCGTTCACGACGCAGTCTCCTCTCGAGATGCAGGCTCCAGGCCGACACCGGCCAGCAGAGCAGGAAGTACATCAGCGCGACGCAGCCATAGACGGCCAGCGGCTGGAAGGTGGCGTTGACGATCATCGTGCCGGCGCGGGTCAGCTCGACGAAGCCGATCACCGAGGCCAGCGCGGTGCCCTTGATGACCTGCACCAGGAAGCCGACCGTCGGCGCCACCGCGATGCGCAGCGCCTGCGGGCCGATCACATGGCGCATCGTCTCGCCGAAGGACAGCGCCAGGCTGCCGGCGGCTTCCCACTGGCCTCGCGGCACCGCCTCGACGCTGCCGCGCCAGATCTCGCACAGGAAGGCCGAGGCGTAGAGCGTCAGCGCCAGGGCCGCCGCCGCCCAGGCCGGCACGTCCAGCCCCAGCAGCGCCAGGCCGAAGTAGGCGAGAAAGAGCTGCATCAGCAGCGGCGTGCCCTGGAACAGGCGCACATGCAGCGCCACCAGCGGCGCCAGGCGCGGTCGCGCCAGCCGCAGCAGCAGCAGGCCCAGGCCCAGCAGCCCGCCGCCGACGAAGGCCGCCAGCGACAGCAGCACCGTCCAGCGCGCCGCCAGCATCAGGTTGCGCAGGATGTCCCACAAGGTGAAGTCGACCATGGCGGCTCACCTCCCTGCGGCCGGACGGCGGCCGAAGATCCAGCGCGGACCGATCTCGTCGAGCAGCCGGCGCAGCAGCAGCGACAGCCCGAGGTAGATCGCCGCGCCGATCAGGAAGGCCTCGAAGGCGCGGAAGTTGCGGCTCTGGATCAGGTTGGCCTGGTAGCTCAGCTCGGCCGCGGCGATCTGGCCGCAGACCGACGAGCCCAGCATCACGATGATGATCTGCCCGACCAGCGCCGGCCAGACCCGGCCGAGCGCCGGCGGCAGCACCACCCGCAGGAAGACCTGGCGCTCGTCGAGTGCCAGGCTGCGCGCGGCCTCGATCTGGCCGCGCGGCGTCGCCTCCAGGCCGGCGCGCACGATCTCCGCGGCATAGGCGCCCAGGTTGACCGTCATCGCGATCAGCGCTGCCGTCTCTGGCGAGAGCTTCACGCCGGCCGCCGGCAGCCCGAAGAACACGAAGAAGAGCTGGACGATGAAGGGCGTGTTGCGCACCAGCTCCACATAGGCGACGACCGGCCAGCGCCAGGCCGCCGGCCCCCAGACGCGCATCCAGGCGCAGGCCACGCCCACGGCGGTGCCCAGCGCGGCCGAGAGCGCGGTCAGCGCCACCGTCAGCGCCGCGCCTCGCACCAGCAGCGGCCACTGCTCCAGCACCGCGGCGAAATCAAGCGAGATCATCGTGCTCGCCGTCACTGCGGCAGGTTGCCGGCCGGGCGTCCCAGCCAGCGCTTGGCCAGCCGGTCCAGCTCGCCCGAGCTGCGGGCCTCGGCGATGATCTCGTTGACGCGGCCGCGCAGCGCGTCCTCGCCCTTGGCCACGCCGATGAAGTTCGGCGAATCCTTCAGCACGAACTTGAACTCGGTGCCGAGCTGCGGGTTGCGTGCCATCAGGTTGCCCGCCACCGAGGCGCCGGTGGCGATCGCCACGACCTGGCCCGAGACGAAGGCCGAGACGGTGGCGTTGTTGTCCTCGAAGCGGCGGATCTCGCTGTCGGCTGGCGCGATGCGGCTGAGCTCGATGTCCTCGATGGCGCCACGGGTCACGCCCACCGTCTTGCCGGCCAGGTCGGCCGCGCTGCGGATCGTCACGCCCTTGGCGGCGAAGACCGCCTGGAAGAAGGGCGAGTAGGCCGCGGTGAAGTCGATCACCTTCTCGCGCTCCGGGTTCTTGCCCAGCGTCGAGATCACCAGGTCGACCTTGCGGGTCTGCAGATAGGGAATGCGGTTGGCGCTGGTCACCGGCATCAGCTCGACCTTGACGCCCAGCCTGGTCGCGATCAGCTGCGCCATGTCGATGTCCAGCCCCTGCGGCTTCAGGTCGGTGCCGACGAAGCCGTAGGGCGGAAAGTCGGTCGGGATGGCGATGGCGATCTGCTTGCGGCTGCCGATGTCGGCCAGCGCATCGGCCTGCGCCAGGCTGGAGAGGCCGAGACCGGCGAGCAGGACGGCGGCGACAAGGCCACGGCGGGAAGCGGACATGGAACGGATTCCTTCGTTGGGGCTGACAGAAACTGTATGCACTTTCGTATTCAGTGCAATGCGTGTGCCAGCCTTGCGGATTCGATCCGGACATGCCATCGGGCGCCAATGGCCCTCATCTGGTGCATTCGTGTCGAGCCGGGCACGACTCCGGTGCCTCGGGCACCGGTTTCCTGCAGGCACCTGATCCCTGAGCTCAGGCTTCGCGGCGAGCCAATGCCAGAAAGACACCCAGGCCCAGCATCGTCGTACCCGAGATCCGGCGCATCCATGTCTCGCGCGCGATTCGTGCCGGTCCGGAGCGCAGCAGCCTGTGCGTCATCAGGACGGCGAAGACATCCATGCTGGTGTTGAGCAGCACGCACACGCAGCCCAGCAGCACCAGCTGAGGCGCCAGCGGCTCGGCCGGCGTGGTGAATTGCGGCAGGAAAGCCAGAAAGAACAGCGCCGTCTTGACGTTGAGCGTCTCGACCGCGATGCCGTCGAGCAGCGCACGCCGTGCGCCTTGACGGGGCAAGGGCTGAAGCGGGTCCGAGGCGGTCGCATCGCGGCGAAGCATCTGCACACCCAGCCAGATCAGATAGGCCGCGCCGATCCATTTCAGGAGACCGAAGGCCAGGGCCGACTGCGCGATCAGCAGCGACAGGCCCAGTGCAGCGGCCGCCACATGGACCAGCCCGCCCAGCGCCGTGCCCAGCGATGAAGCCAGACCCTCGGCCCGCCCGCCCGAGGCGGTACGGGCAATGACATAGGCGAGACCGGGTCCGGGCGTGATGGCCAGCAGCACGGCGGCCAGCAGAAAGGGAACAAGAGACATGAGCAGGAAGCGTCGTGGATAGGATCAGATCGGATCAGTTCTGCCCCACCGGGCGAGAGCCCAGGGGATGCGCGAGGCGTCCGTCGCCCTGGCTGTGCAGCACCTGGGCGACGACGACGTGATAGCCCTTCAGCCAGCGGGCCTGGTCGCGCTTGGCCGCCAGATGCTGCGGATGCCGCATCAGGGTCTGCAGCGACTCCAGACTGTCCCAGTAGTAGACGTTGGAGAGCTGGCCGGTCGCGGGGTTCTCCCAGGTTTCCTCGCCAAGGTAGCCAGGCAGGGCCCGAGCGGCATCGGCGATGGCCTGGTCGAGTGAATGGAAGGTGTCGTCGTAGTCGCCGGGGGCGAAGGTGAACGTCGCGGTGTAGAGCGGCATGGTCATGCTGTCGGGCTGTCGGGGTTGCGCATGGCGGCGGCCAGCTCGGTCTGGCCACGGCGCTCGAGCCAGTCGGCCGCGCCGAGGCGGTCGCGCGGCTCGCGGTTCTGGCCGAGCTTTCGCTTGCCTTCGAGCGCGGTCACGATGATCTCGATGCCGACCACCGCGCTCAGCATGGCCGCGAGAAAGTCGGGGGGGGCTTCGCCCATCTTCCAGGGCACCGGCTCGGCGGCCTCGTGCCGGCGCGTCAGCCGCGCCAGCAGGCCGCGCACGAAGCGCTCGTCGTCATGCACCGTCAGCACACCGCGCGCATGGACCACCTCGTAGTTCCAGGTCGGCACCTGGCGGTGGGTCTCGGCCTTGCTCGGGTAGCTGCCGGGCGAGATGTAGCTTTCGGCGCCGCGAAAGACCACCAGCACCGGCGTGCCGTCCGGGCAGCGCTGCCACAGCGGATTGGCGCGTGCGACATGCGCCAGCAGCCGCAGCGGCCGATCCGGGTGCGCATCGAGCTCGAAGGGCAGGTGGTCGGCCTCCAGACCGTCCGGTCCGGGCGTGACCAGCATGCCCAGCGGGTGCGTGCGCATGAGGTGGTGCAGGGTTTCGGGCCGCGTCTCGGCGAAGTGGGGCGGGAGGTACATGGCCCCACTGTCGCGCATCGACCGGCACAATCACAAGAGCCAGTTTCCAGACTTTCTTCCAGACCAGTTGAGCCGTGGCCATGAATTCTTCCCTCGCACGCCGCATCGAGGCGATGCTGCGCGCGCAGATCGCCGATGGCAGCCTGCCGCCCGGAGCCCGGCTGCCCTCCACCCGTGCGCTGGCGGCGGAGCTGGGCGTGTCGCGCACCACGGTGACCACGGTCTACGAGCAGCTCGCCGCCGAAGGCTGCATCGACACCTCGCCCGGGCGGGCTGCGCGGGTGACGGCGGGACTGCAGGTCGGCCAGGCCGGGCAGACCCGTGCCGAACCTCGCCCGGCGGACCGCGCCGCCCCCCGGCTGTCCGCGCTCGGCCACCGCCTGGCCGCGATGCCGATGCCGGCACTGCCCACCGTGGCGCAGTCCGAATGCATCGACTTTCTCTACGGTGCGATCGCGGCGGCCGATCATCCCGCCCGGCTCTGGCTCCAGGCCTGCCAGGCCGAGCTGCGCCAGCCGCAGCAGCGGCTCTACTACGACCCGCCGCAGGGCGACCCGGCCCTGCGCCAGGCGCTGCAAGGCCATCTGCGCCGCGCCCGCGGGCTGGACTGCGATGCCGAGCGCATCCTGATCGTGCACGGATCGCAGCAGGCGATCGACCTGTGCGCGCGTGTTCTGCTCGACGGCGGCGACCGTTTCGTCATCGAGGATCCGGCGTATCTGATGGCGCGACGCTGCTTCGAGCTCACCGGCGCACACGCGCTGCCGGTACCGGTCGATGCCCACGGGCTGATGACCGATCGGCTGCCCGAGGGAGCTGCGCCCGTCCGGCTGGCCTATGTGACGCCCTCGCACCAGTTCCCGCTGGGCGGCGTGCTGCCGCTGGCCCGGCGCCAGGCGCTGCTGCACTGGGCCGCCCAGCAGCAGGCCTGGATCATCGAGGACGACTATGACGGCGAGTTCCGCTACGGCCAGCGCCCGATCGACGCGCTGCAGGCGATGGACACCGAGGGCCGGGTGATCCATGTGGGCACCTTCTCGAAGACGCTGTCGCCGCAGCTTCGGCTGGGCTACATGGTGCTGCCGCCGGCGCTGGTGGCGGTGTTCGTGCAGGCCAAGCGGCTGTGCGACCGGCATGCACCACGGCTCGAGCAGCGGGTGCTGGCCCGGCTGATCGACAGCGGCGCCTACGAGCGTCATGTGCGCCGCCAGCGCCGCCGCCACGAGCGTCGCCGTGCCGCGCTGCTGGAAGCAGTCGCACGCCATCTGGGTACACGCGCCCGGGTGGCGGGCGATGCGGCCGGCCTGCATGTGGTGCTGTGGCTGCCCGGCCTGCCGGCGGCGTGCGAGCCGACCCTGATCGCCGCCGCCCGGGCCCGGCGGCTGATCGTGCATCCGGTCTCGCCGCTGCATGCCACGCCGCAGGAGGGCGGCCGGCCGAGCGAGCGCCCGGCCGGGCTGGTGCTCGGCTACGCCAGTCTGGAGGCCGCGCAGATCGACGAGGGCCTGCGTCGGCTGGCCGACGCGCTTGCCGCCCTTCAGCCCGCGTAGCGCCGGTACAGCATCAGCAGCATCTCCACCTCCTCGGGCGCCGGCACGTCCCAGCCGTTCATGCCGAGGTCCTGCAGCGCCTGGCGGCCCTTGTCGTGCTGGGGCAGGCCGGTCAGGGCCTCGCGCAGCGGCTGCACCAGCGCCTGGCAGGACGGGTGCAGCAGCAGCAGGTGCGAGGCCACCCGCGTCTCGCTGCGCTCGAGCACCCGGGTGCCGGCGCGCGCCAGCGCCGACAGCCGCTCGTGGCCGCGGCTCGACATGAACAGCAGCTCGGCCTGACCCGACAGCAGCATCTTCAGCGCGGCGATCTCGCTGCCGGCGAAACGGCGCGGCAGGCCGGCGGAGTCCAGCCCGCACTCGTCGCAGAAGAAGCGTCCGAGCACGAAGACGAAGCTGCGCTCCAGCGCCGTCGCCACCTGCGCGCCGGCGAAGTCGGCCAGCGCGGCGCGGGCGTCGTCATGGCGCACGATCAGGCTGACCTCGTCGCAGTCGTCCTGCGGCCGCGCCACCGGCAGGTAGCCGTGCTGCTGCATCAGCGCGCAGGCGTCGAAGGGCCGGGCGAAGACCAGCGCCGGTGCGTGGGCACGCGTGCGGCCGGCCGCGGCGCCGTCCTCGAAGTCCTCGACCGACAGCGACACCGTGCGCCCGAGCGTGCGCTGCAGCAGCGTGTTGAGGTAGTACCAGCCGGTGAGCTGCTGGCTGTTCTGCTGGCTGACGACGAAGTCGAGCCGATCGCCCGGCGGCGGCGCCGCGGCGATGGCCGGCGCGGGCGTGCCCGCGGAAGGTGCGGGGGGAGCCGCGGGCGTGGTCTCGGGCGTCGGCGCGGCCGCGCCCGGGCGCACGATGCGGCGCATCTGCGGCGGTCCGGCCGGTCGGGCGGCGACCGGACGCACGCCCGGCGGCATCGCGCCCGCGGCCGGTGCGCTGGCCGCGGCCACCACCGCCGCCGCGCCGTCCGGCCCGGCGAAGTAGCGCATCAGCCCGGTCATCTTGAACAGCATGCTCAGCGTGCGGTTCAGGCTGCGCGCCTCCAGCAGCAGGCCCTGGCCGCGCCAGTGCTCGAGCAGTCGCAGCAGCTGCGCCAGACCCATCGAGTTGATGCGCGCCACCGCGGCGAAGTCCAGCACCACATGGCGGCTGGCGGGCGGCTGGCGGTGCAGCGGCTCGAAGGCGGCCGCCGCGCTCACGTCGATCTCGCCGCTCAGGCGCAGCAGCGTGGTGCGGGTGGCCTCGTCGCGGGTCGCGTCGATGTGCAGCGTCGTCGGGGAATCGGTCATGCGGTGCTGGAGCCCGGCAGCTCGCCGAGCTCGTGGTGGTACAGGAACTGGAAGCCGGCGTCGCGCTCGGGGTCGGGCGGCTGCTGCAGCGACCACAGCAGCGTGATCTGGGTGAGGCGCTGCGGCTGCACCCGGACCTGCATGTAGTCGCTCATGCGCCACATCAGGTAGAGGCCGGCCCCGCCGACGCCGGCCTCCAGCCCCTGCTGGCCGGCGTTCAGGGCCAGCCGGCGCAGGAAGATCGACGGCGTGAAGGTGCCCCAGCGGTCGCTCATCGACAGGCCCAGGCGGCCGCCGTCGCGGCGCAGCTGCAGCCGCAGGCCCTCCTGAGGCTGCACCTCGCGTACCTCGCCCTTGTGGTGCAGCTTGCCGCCGGTGGCATCGACCGGCGCACCGTACAGGCCGTTCTCGATCAGCTCGTCGCTCATCAGCACGACGATGTCGCGCAGGCCCTCGGGCAGGTCCGGCTGGGTGTCGAGCCAGTCGGCCAGGCCGGCCATCGCGCGGGCCTTGTCGCTGCTGTGCTCGAAGGTCCAGACCGCCTCGTCGACGGGCGCGGCGATCCAGCGCGCCAGGTCGTCGACGCCGTCGAGATGGTGCTGGTCGAGCAGCGCCTGCCAGCCCAGCTCGCGCAGGAAGGGCTGGTCGTCGGGCAGCACGCGGCGGATGCCGGCCTCGCACAGCGCCGGCAGCATCGGCAGCAGCGCACCCGAGGCATGGGTGGCGACGACGCGCTGGCGCGCCACCGGCGCCGGCAGGCCGCCGGCCTCGACCACCGCCGCCGCCTCGACCTGCAGCAGATCGCGCGCCGCGGCCAGCCGTCCGGGCAGGGCGGGCGCGCCCTCGACCCGGGCCATGTGGGTCACGCACATCGCGGTGACATCGTCGTCGAAGCCCTCGCGGCCGGCATGCGCGGCCAGCGCGCCGAACACCCGGTCGAGCAGCGTGTCGGCGGCCGCGGCGGCATGGTCGTAGAGCAGGTTCTCCAGCCCCTCGTGGCCGAAGGCGCGGCGCTGGCCGTCCTCCTGCTCGACCAGGCCGTCGGTGTAGAGGAAGAGGCGGTCGCCGGGCTGGATGTCGAAGGCGATCGAGGCATAGGCCGGCTCGCGCACCCGGCCCAGCGGCAGGCCCTCGACCTCGATCATGCCCCAGCCCTGCTCGGCGTCGAGCCAGTAGTAGGGGAAGGCGTGGCCGGCGTTGGCGATGCGCAGCCGCCCGGTGCGGGCGTCGAGGCTGCAGCACAGCAGGGTCATGAACATGCTGTCGTGGCTGGAGGCCAGCAGCGCCTCGTTCAGGTGCTCGAGCATCGCCGCCGGGTCGGTCTCGCCCTGGCTGGCGAGCTGGTGCACCGCCATCTTCGCGGCGCTGACCAGCGTGCCCGAGGCCACGCCGTGGCCGCTGACGTCGCCGATCAGGAAGATCGCATGGCGGCCGTCGACCGCGTAGTGGTCGTAGTAGTCGCCGCCGACCTCGGTCGAGGTGGTCAGCCGCGCCAGGCCCTGCAGGCCGGGCAGCTCGATCTCCGGCGGCGGCAGCATCGCGCGCTGCAGCACCGCCGCATGCGCGACCTCCTGGCGCAGCCGGCTGCCCAGCGCCTCGGTGCGCTCGAGCGCCTGCTGCAGCTCCTGCTCGGCCTGCTTGCGCTGGGTGATGTCGACGCCGGTGGCCAGGTGCAGCAGCGTGCGGCCGCTGGCCGGGTCGCGCAGCTCGGCGTTCGACCACTCGACCGTCAGCGTGCGGCCGTCGCGGGTGCGCAGCGGCGTCTCGGTGCGGCCCCGGCCGGCCCCGCCCAGGAAGAGCTTCTCCATCGCCGGATCGGCCGCCATGTCCGGCGGCAGGAAGGTCGACAGGAAGTCGCGGCCCTGCACCTCGGCCTCGGCATGGCCGGTGACCTTCTGGCTGTGCTGGTTGAACAGCGCGATGCGCCCGGCGCTGTCCAGGCCGATGATCAGCGCCTGCGAGGTGTCGACCACCCGGTCGCTGAACTGCTGCTGGCGCACCAGCCGCTCGGTGGCGCGGCGCACCCGGTCGACCAGCGGGCGGTAGATCAGCGCGGCCTCCAGCAGCAGGGCCAGCAGCGTCACGCCGTAGACGATGCGCTCATAGAGAATGGCGCGGGCCACCTCGGCCTCGCTCTCCTTCTCGTACTGCTGCACCGCCTGGTTCAGCGTGGCCAGCAGCGGGCCGGAGGCCGCGGCGGTGATCGCGCGCAGCTCGGGCGGCACCGCGCCGGGCTCCTGGTCGATGCGGCGCATCAGCGCGCGCAGCTGCTCGACATAGTCGCGCACCTGGCGGTCCAGGTGCTGCGGCTCGCCGAAATAGAGCGTGTTCATCGTCGCCGACATCGTCGCCGGCAGGCCCAGCGCGGCGCTGCCGCGGGTCAGGCCCTCGTGCGAGCTCAGCAGCAGGCCGGCCACCCGGTCGAGCTCGGTGCGCAGCGTGCGCCGCTCGGCCTCGTCGCGGCTGGCCACCAGCCGGGTGGCGAACAGCGCCGCGCGCTGCGACAGCATGCGCTGGCGGCCGCTGATGTTGACGATGGTCGCCGCGCTGCGGTTGATGCTCAGCACGTCGTGCAGGATCAGGAAGGTCGCGGTCGCCAGGATCGCGATCAGCACCAGGCCGGTGATCGAGCGCAGCCAGATGCCGCGGGTGAGCTGCGCGACATTGCGGTCGGCGATCGCGGTGGCCGCGGCATCGGGGGCGGTGGCGCCGCGGTCGGGTGGAGCGGAGGCGGCGTCGGAGGGTAGGGCGGCCATGGACAGGTCGTTGCGGCGGGAATCGGACCGGCCGCGTGGCCGGCGAAGCGTCGAGCTGCGGGTCGCGCGCTCGATCCCTGTGCAGCAACGGCCATGCCAGCGGCTTTCCTTCGTGCATGTCGGCCTGGCTTCGTGATTGATTTCACAAATCAAGAGCGCAATCCTGGTGCCATGCCTCAAAGGGCGTCACGGGCACCGCCCTGGTGCGTGGCGGGCGCCGATCGGGTACCGCTCGGGTGCGCGATGATCGGCGCATGAACGACGACGACCCGACGACCGATGCGCCGCCGATGCCGGTGTCTCTGCCGGTGCTCTGGCAGGACGAGCACCTGATCGCCATCCACAAGCCGGCGGGCTGGCTGGTGCACCGCACCGGGCTGGACGCCGGCGAGACCCGCTTCGTGGTGCAGACGCTGCGCGACCAGCTCGGCGGCGCGCATGTGCATCCGGTGCACCGCCTCGACAAGGGCACCTGCGGCGTGCTGCTGCTGGCCCGGCACCCGGAAGCCGCGCGCCGCCTCGGTCAGGCCTTCATGGCCACCGGCGAGGTGCGCAAGCGCTACCTGGCGCTGGTGCGCGGCTGGGCACCCGCCGAGGCCTGGGTCGACCACGCGCTGCGCCCGGACGATGCGCCGCCCGACGCGCCGGCCCAGCCCGCGCAGACCCGGCTGCGCCGGCTGGCCAGCTTCGAGCGCCTGGAGTCGAGCGACGGGCGATTTCCCACGACGCGGGTGTCGCTGGTCGAGGCCGAGCCGCTGACCGGTCGGCGCCACCAGATCCGCCGCCACCTCAAGCACCTGGCGCACCCGATCATCGGCGATGCCACCCACGGCAAGGGCCCGCTGAACCGCTGGTGGGCCGAGCGCCTGGGCCGGCAGCGCCTGTGGCTGCACGCGCAGGCGCTGGAGCTGGTGCATCCCTTCACGCACGAGCCGCTGCGGCTGCACAGCGGGCTGGCGTGGCAGGCGCAGGCGGGGGCCTTCGCGGTGTCTGCCGGCGCACCGGCCGACACCTTCGGCGATCTGGCCGGCTGGTGCCGGCTGCCGGAGCGGCTCAGCGTGCGCCGAAGTGCCGCTGGATGAGCTGGTCGATGCCCTGGCGCATCATCTGGCTCGACGCCTTCGCGCGCTCTTCCCACGCGAACACGCAGGCCGAGACCAGCCCGTCGAAGCCGATGTCGGCCATCGCCTTGAACAGGCCGTCGAAGTCGACCTCGCCCTGGCCGATGTCGAGGTGCTGGTGCACCCGCACCTGGCTCGAGCCCGGCGGGTTGACGATGTAGCGCAGCTGGCTGCTCCTGGTGTGGTCGAAGGTGTCGGCCACGCGCACATGGGCCAGCAGGTCGCCGGCCTCGCGCACCATCGCGCCGATGTCGCGGCCGTAGTAGAAGGTGTGCGGCGCGATGAAGCTGAGCTTCAGCGCCTTCGAGCCGATGTTGCGCACGATGTCGCAGGCCGGCTGGTACTGCTCGATCCAGTCCTCGGGGTGCGGCTCGACGCTGAGGGTCACGCCTTCGCGCTCGAGGATGGGCAGCAGCTCGTCCATCGAGCGGAACCAGGCCGCCTCGCAGGCTTCCTTGGTGTTGAGGTTGGTGGCCAGGCCGTTGCGCTCGGCCACCGTGCGCTCGGGCGAGGCGCCGCGGCCGAACTCGCTGACCATCAGCCGGCAGTCCATCTCGACCGCCACTTCAATGGCCTTCTTCCAGCAGCGCACCGCCCACTGGCGCTCGTCCTCGAAGGGGCTGGCCCAGCGGTACATCGGCTGCAGCGAGCCCAGGGACACGCCCGCCGAGCGCATCGCGGCCTTGAACTCGCTCATGCGCGGCTTCGTCGCGCGCGGCATCACCCACCAGTCGAGGAAGTCGCTGCGCGGCGACAGCTCGATCTGGTCGTAGCCGAGCTCGGCCACCGCCGCGGGCAGCTCGGCCAGCGACAGGTGGCGGATCATGTAGGGGTCGAGGGCGATCTTCATGGTGGACACCCTCAGCCCTGGCGCGCGTAGAAGGCCGGGCGCTCGGGCAGCGCGATCGGCAGGATCTGCTTCGTCCTGCGGGCCTCGATGCAGGCCTCGGCGGTGACGCTGGCGACATAGCCGTCCCAGGCGTCCGGGCCGGCGACCTCGCCACGCACGGTGGCGTCGATCCAGTCCTGCAGCTCGACGTCGTAGCTCTCGATGAAGCGCAGCTTCCAGTCCATCAGGATGCCGGTGCCCTGGCGCGCGTTCGAGCGCAGCGGCACGCTCATCGGCTCGGGCAGGCTGGCCACGCCGGTCTCGCCGACGACATGGCACTGGATGTCGTAGCCGAAGCGGCAGGCGACGAAGATCTCGGTGTCGATGCGCACGCCCTGGCGGGTCTCCAGCAGCACGGTGATCGGGTCGTGCAGGCCGGCGTGGGCGTTGCGGGTCTTGCGGCCCTCGATGACCTGCACCGAGACGTAGTCGTCGTTCAGCAGCCAGCGGAAGACGTCGATCTCGTGGATGAAGGTGTCGGTGATGCTCATGTCGCCGACGTACATCTCCGGTACGGCCGGGTTGCGGTGGGCGGCGTGCACCAGCAGCGCGTCGCCGACGGTGCCGGCGTCCAGCGTCTGTTTGAGGGCGCGGTAGCCGGCGTCATAGCGGCGCATGAAGCCGACCTGCACCAGCTTGCGTCCGGCCTGGACCTCGGCGTCGACGATGCGGCGCGCGCCCTCGGCGGTGACCGCCAGCGGCTTCTCGCAGAAGACCGGCTTGCCGGCCTTGATGCAGGCCAGCACCTGCTCCTCGTGCGCCGGGCCCCAGGAGGCCACGACCAGCGCGTCCACGTCCGGCGCGTCGATGACGGCCTGATCGCTGTCGAGCACGCGGGCCTTGATGCCCGACATCTCCGAGAACTGCGTCGCCGCGGCGACGTCGATGTCGTTGATGGCGACGACCTGGGCGCCGCCCAGCTTGAAGTGCAGACGACGGGCGTGTTCCTGGCCGATGCCGCCGCAGCCGATGATGCCGATACGCAGGGTCATGATGTCTCCTTGGGGGGTGCTTCGGTGGATGAAGCGTGGGCGCCCAGCATCGCCAGAATGGAAATGGATTTCCATTCCAGCGTGGACCAGATCTGGTCACTCCGGTCGCGGCTGCTGCTTCAGTCCTTCCGGTGCACCCCGCACCCTGCATCGGGCGGCCCTCGGGCCGCCGCGCCGGCTCAGCCCATCTGCCCCAGCGTGCGCCGGAAGCGCGACAGCGAGAAGGCGAACAGCGCGCTGCCGATCGCCAGCAGGGCCAGCGCCTGCGGCCAGATCACCTCCAGGCCGGCGCCGCGGTAGAGCACGGCCTGTGCGGCGGCGACGAAGTGCGTGGTCGGCGCGGCCAGCATCAGCTGCTGCACCGCCTGCGGCATGCTCTCGCGCGGCGTCACTCCGCCCGAGAGCAGCTGCAGCGGCAGCAGCACCAGCACCAGCAGCAGCGCGAACTGCGGCATCGAGCGCGCCAGCGTCGCCAGGAAGATGCCCATCGAGGTGGTGGCGAACAGGTGCAGCGCCACCAGCGCGAGGAACAGCGCGACCGAGCCCTGCACCGGCACCTGCAGCGCGATCTGCACCACGCCCGCCAGCGAGCCCAGCGCCGCCAGCAGCACCACCAGGCCCATCGACCAGACCTTGCCGAGCATGATCTCGGCCGGGCTGACCGGCATGACCAGCAGGTGCTCGATCGTGCCGTGCTCGCGCTCGCGGATCAGCGCCGCGCCGGTCAGGATCAGCGACAGCAGCGTGACGTTGTTGATGATCTCCATCAGCGCGCCGAACCAGGCCTGCTCCAGGTTCGGATTGAAGCGCATGCGCAGGTCCAGCCCGACCGGCAGCCGCGTCACGCCCTCGTCGCGCCGCACGAAGCCGGCGATCTCGGTGGCGAGGATGCGCTGGATCTGCACGTTGCCGGTGAAGGCCTGGCTCATGCGGGTCGCGTCGATGGAGAGCTGGATCGTCGGGCTGCGGCCGGCCAGCACGTCGCGCTGCAGGCCCGGGGGCAGGTCGAGCACGAAGGTGCTCTCGCCGCGGTCCATGCGCGCGTCCGCCTCGGCCGGGTCGATCAGCGCCGGCACCGTGAACCAGGGCGGCCGGAAGGCCGAGACGATGCGCGCCGACAGCGCCGAGCTGTCCTCGTCGACCACCGCGATCGCGGCGTGGTGCAGCGTCTCGGGCATCGCGGTGGCGGCGACGTAGATCGACACGGTGAAGGTGTAGAGGATCAGCACGATCATCATCGGATCGCGCGCCAGGCTCCACAGCTCCTTGATGCCGAGGCGGCGGATGTTCGACAGCGAGGCCATCGGGACTGTCTCCGTGAACGGGGCCGGACGCGGCGCGGGCCGCGTCTCAGCGCTCCTGCTTGGGCAGGCACCACAGGGCCAGCCCGAGAATGACCGGCACCGCCAGCGCCATCGCCTGGAAGGACGAGGCCAGCGCCGGCAGGTCCAGCGCCTTGGCGAAGACGCCGCGGCTGATCGTCAGGAAATGCGAGGCCGGATAGACCTGCCCGACCAGCGCGCCCACGCCGTCGAGCGAGGACACCGGGTCGATCAGGCCGGCGAACTTGATGCACGGGATCAGCGTGCCGATCACCGTCACGAAGACCGCCGCGACCTGGCTGCGCGTCAGCGCCGAGGCCAGCAGGCCGATGCCGGTCGAGCCCAGCACGCACACCAGCGCGCCCAGCGTCAGCGTCGCCAGGCTGCCCTTGAGCGGCACGCCGAAGGCGGTGACCGCCAGCGCGACCATCAGCGCGAAGTTCACCATCGCCAGCAGCACGTAGGGCAGCTGCTTGCCCAGCAGGAACTCGCTGCGCCGCACCGGGGTGACGTACAGGTTCAGGATCGAGCCGAGCTCCTTCTCGCGCACCACCGACAGTGCCGTCAGCATCGCCGGGAACAGCATCAGCAGCAGCGGGATCACCGCCGGCACCATCGCCGGCAGGCTGCGCACGTCCGGGTTGTAGCGGTAGCGGGTCTCGATGACGGCCGGCGCGGCCGGACTCTGCCCGGTGCGCTCGCGCACGATCTCGGCCAGCCAGCCCTGGTGCATCGCCTGAAGGTAGCCGCTGGCGGTCTCGGCGCGCAGAGGCATCGCGCCGTCGACCCAGGCGCCGATCTCGACCGCGCGGCCGCGCTCGAGGTCGCGGCCGAAGCCCGGCGGGATCTCGACCGCGACGGCGAGCTCGCCGCTGCGCAGGCGCCGGTCCATCTCCGCATGGTCCGCGATCGCCGGCTGCTCGACGAAATAGCGCGAGCCCGCCAGCCGGGTCGCGTAGTCGCGGCTCAGCACCGTCTGGTCGCGGTCGAGCACCGCGAAGCGCAGGTGGTCGACGTCCAGGCTGATGCCGTAGCCGATCACGAACAGCAGCAGCGCCGAGCCCAGCAGCGCAAGCGCGGCGCGCACTGGATCGCGCTGCAGCTCCAGCGCCTCGCGCAGCGCGTAGCTCCAGGCCCGCGCCAGGCTGAAGCGCGACGGCCGGGGCGCGGGCGGCGGGGCGGCCTGCGCAGACGGTCCCGGCGCGGCGGGCGGCGCGGGCTCGAGCACGGTCGTTTCCGCGGCGTCGCCGGCGGCCTCGCGCAGGCAGCCGATGAAGGCCTGCTCGAGCGTGTCGGCGCCGCGTGCGTGCACCAGCGCCTGCGGCGCGTCGGTCACCAGCACGCGCCCGGCGTGCATCAGCGAGATGCGGTCGCAGCGCTCGGCCTCGTTCATGAAGTGCGTCGAGATGAAGATCGTCACCCGGTCGCGCCGCGACAGCTCGATCAGCAGCTCCCAGAAGCGGTCGCGCGCGACCGGATCGACGCCGGAGGTCGGCTCGTCGAGGATCAGCAGCTCGGGCCGGTGCACCATCGCCACCGCCAGCGACATGCGCTGGCGCATGCCCAGCGGCAGCTGCTCGGGCAGCTGGTCGAGCACCTCGTCGAGCCCGAAGCGCGCGGCCATCTCGGCCACCCGCGCCGGCACCTCGGCCGCGGGCAGGTGGAAGAGCTGCGCGTGCAGCACCAGGTTCTGGCGCACCGTCAGCTCGCCGTACAGCGAGAAGGCCTGCGACATGTAGCCCACGCGCCGGCGCACCGCCAGGTCGTCCGCCTCGGTCGGGCGGCCGAACAGCCGGCACTGGCCGGCCGTCGGCGGCAGCAGCCCGGTGAGCATCTTCATCGTCGTGGACTTGCCGCAGCCGTTCGAGCCGAGAAAGCCGAAGATCTCGCCGCGGCGGATGCGCAGGTCGATGCGGTCGACCGCGACGAAGTCGCCGAAGCGCATCGTCAGGCCCTCGGCCTCGATGGCGATTGCGGCTCCGGCGTCGTCGTCCTGGAGCGGCGTGACCTGCACCTCGCGGTGGCCGCGCCGGCGCTCCTCGGGCAGCAGCGCGATGAAGGCCGCCTCCAGGCTGGTGCAGCCGGTGCGCCCGAGCAGGCCGGCGGGCGTGTCGGCGGCCAGCACCCGGCCGGCGTCCATCGCCACCAGCCAGTCGAAGCGGCCGGCCTCGTCCATGTAGGCGGTGGCCACCAGCACGCTCAGCGGCTGGCCCTGGCGGCCGCGCTCGGCGCGGATGCGGTCGATCAGGTCCCAGAACTGGCTGCGCGAGAGCGGATCGACGCCGGTGGTCGGCTCGTCGAGGATCAGCAGGTCCGGATCGTGGATCAGCGCGCAGCACAGCCCGAGCTTCTGCTTCATGCCGCCGGAGAGCTTGCCGGCCGGGCGGTCGAGGAAAGGCTTCAGGCCGGTGCTGGCGGTCAGCGCGTCGATGCGCCGGCGCCGCTCGGCGCGGTCATGGCCGAACAGGCGGCCGAAGAACTGCAGGTTCTCCTCGACCGACAGCGTCGGGTAGAGGTTGCGGCCCAGGCCCTGCGGCATGTAGGCGATGCGCGGGCAGACCGCGTCGCGGTGCCCGGCCCGGCCGATGTCGCCGCCGAGCACCTCGACCCGGCCCTGCTGCATCGCGCGTGCGCCGGCCGCCAGCGACAGCAGGCTGGACTTGCCCACGCCGTCCGGCCCGATCAGGCCGACCATGCGGCCGGCGGGCAGGTCCAGCGTCAGCGCGTCGAGCGCCCGCACCGCGCCGTGGCGCAGCGTGACCTGCTCGAGGCGCACGACCGGGGCCGGCCCGCGGGTGCGGTCGGCCGCAGTCACTGCGGCACCTTCACCGCCAGGGTCGCCGGCCAGCTCGCGCCGGGGTCGCTGCGCACCCAGGCCACGCCGGGCAGGCCGGTCTTGACCTGCGCGAGGTGGCGCTCGAGCAGCGCGCGGTCGAGCCGGGCCTTGACCCGGAACATCATCTTCTGGCGCTCGTCGGCGGTCTCGACCGTCTTCGGCGTGAACTGCGCGGTGCTGGCGACATAGGAGACGGTCGCCGGCAGCACGTACTGCGGCGCGGCGTCGAGCACCAGGCGCACCTCGCTGCCGATCGCCAGCCGCCCGGCCACCGCCTCCGGCACGAAGAAGGTCATGTGCACGTCGGACAGGTCGACCAGGCTGAGCACCCGGCCGCCGGCGCCGAGCACCTCGCCCGGCTCGGCGATGCGGTACTGCACCCGGCCGGCGCGCGGCGCCACCAGCGAGGCATCGGCGATCTCGCTGTCGATGCGCGCCAGCGTCGCGGCCGCGGCCGCGGCGGTCGCCCGCGCGCCCTCGACCTGGGTGCGCGCGGCGCCGATCGCCGCGACCGCGGCCTCGTCCTGGGCGCGTGCCGCGGCCAGCGCGGCGCGCGCGCTGCGCACCCGGGCGCGGTCGTCGTCGAGCTCCTGCTCGGCCGAGGCGCCGTCGCGCGCCAGCGCCTCCGAGCGCGCCAGCCGGCGCGCGCTGGCGTCGACGTCGCTCTCGCGCTGGCTGACCAGCGCCTGCACCGCGCGCCGGTCGCTCTCGCGCAGCGTGACCTGGGCCAGCGCGGTGTCGATCGCGCTGGCGGCCTGGCGCTGGCGCGCCAGCGCCTCGTCGCGCTGCGCCTGCAGCGACTGCACGTCCATGTGCCCCAGCACCTGGCCGGCGCCGACGCTGTCGCCCTCGTCGACCAGCAGGTCGCGCACCCGTCCGGGCAGCTTGGTCGCGACGTCGATGTCGGCGGCCTCGATGCGGCCGTTGCCGCGCATCAGGCCCGGCGGCAGCGTGTCGCGATGCATCGCCTGCCAGGTCCAGTAGCCGCCGCCGGCCAGCGCGCCGGCGGCCAGCAGCGCCGCGACGGCGCGCACGATCGTCCTGTTCGTGTTCGACACGGTCATTCTCCTCGGGAATCTCGGGGGGCGGCGGGGCCGGCGGTGTCCTGGCGGGGCACGCCGCCGCCGAGCGCGGCGTACAGCGCCACCTCGCTGGAGGCCAGCGCGCGGCGCAGCTGCACCTCCTGCTGCTCGGCGGCGAGCAGGTCGCGCTGCGCGTCGAGCAGCTCGAGCGAGGTGGTCGCGCCGACGTCGAGCCGCCGCTCCGACAGCCGGGTGCGCTCGCGCTGGATGCGCACCGCGTCGCGCGCCAGCGCGAGCTGCTCGCCCAGCCAGTGCCGCGTCGACAGCGCGTCGCTGACCTCGCGGAAGGCGTTCTGCACCGCCTTCTCGTAGGCGGCGACCGCCTCGTCGCGGCGGGCCTCGGCCAGCGTCAGGCTGTTGCGCCGGCGCTGGCCGTCGAACAGCGGCAGCGTCAGCGAGGGCATGAAGGCCCAGCCGCCGGCGCTGGCGCCGAGCAGACGCGACAGGTCGGTGCTGGCGGTGCCGGCCAGCGCCGTCAGCGAGATGCTCGGGAAGAAGGCCGCGCGCGCCGCGCCGATCTGGGCCTGCGCCGCGCGCAGGCGGTGCTCGGCCGCGAGCAGGTCCGGCCGGCGCAGAAGCAGCTCCGAGGGCAGCCCGGCACGCGGCGCGGATCCGAGCTGCAGCGGCGCCTCGGGCGTGTCGCTGGCGGCCGGCTCGGTCTCGCCGGTCAGCAGCCGCATCGCGTGCGCCTGCTGCGCGCGCGCCTGCTCGAGCTGGGCGGCGAGCACCTCGGCCTGGTTCAGCAGCGTATCGACCTGGGTCAGGCTCAGCCGCGAGGCCGCACCGACCTCGACCCGGCGCGCGACGATGCGCCGGCTCTCGGCGCGGCTGGCGACGGTGCGCCGCGCCAGCCGCAGGCGCTCGTCGAGCTCCTGCAGCAGCAGGTGCGTCTGCGCCACCTGCGCGATCAGCGACAGCGTCGCGGCCTGCCGGACCTCGACGCTGGCGAAGTACTGCTGCAGCGCCGCCTCCTCGAGGCTGGCCATGCGGCCCCAGAAGTCGAGCTCCCAGCTCGCGATGCCCAGGCCGGCCTGGTACTGCGTGCCGTAGCTGGTGTGCCGGGTCAGGCTCAGGTCGGCCGGCACGCGCTCGCGCATGCCGCCGGCCCCGAGGCCGACGGCCGGCAGTGGCTCGCCGCGGCGGATGCCGTAGGCCGCGCGGGCCTCGGCGACCTGCAGCATCGCGCCGCGCAGGTCGCGGTTGAAGGCCAGCGCCTGGCGGATGCGCGCCTGCAGCCGGGCATCGGTGAAGAAGGCCGGCCAGTCGTCGCCGACCGCGGGGCCGGCCGGCTCGGAGGGCGCCGCGTCGAAATGCGCCGGCAGGGCCGGATCCGGCGTCGCGGGCGGCGGCGCCAGCGAGGTGCAGCCGGCCAGCAGCATCGCCAGCCCGGCGGCCGGTGCGAGGCGGGGAAAAGGGATCAGGGTCATGCGTCGAGCGTCACGGGGGCCTGCGATGCGAGCATCATCGGCTCACCCGGCGGTGGACAGCCTTGATGCAGCGCAACATACCGACTGACCAGTCGGTATGTAGTGGCGCCCGACAGGCGGCACGACTCGCCGAGACACGACATGGAGACGGACTTGACGACCCTGGAGAAAGTGCGCACCCGGCAGCGGCTCAGCCCGGACGAGCGCATTCCGCAGATCCTCGACGCCGCGCTGGCGGAGTTCACCCGCTGCGGCTTCGCTGCCGCGCGCATGGACGACATCGCCGCGCGCTGCGGCCTGTCCAAGGGCGGCCTCTACGCGCATTTCGGCGCGAAGGAGGCGCTGTTCGACGCGCTGATGCAGCGCGAGCTCGTGCCGCCGGACCTGGCGCCGCTGCACGCGCTGGCGCAGCGTGGCGAGTCGGGCGAGGCCGACCGGCTCGCCGAGGCGCTGGTCGACGAGCTGCACCGGCAGCTGATGCGGCCGTCGGTCGTCGCGGTGCTGCGCCTGCTGGTGGCCGAGCGCGAGCGGGTGCCGCAGAGGGTGGCGCAGTGGCACCAGGCGCTGGTGCGGCCCTGGCTGGAGCTGCTGGGCGAGCTGCTGGCCAGCCTGGCCGGTCCGGATCACCTGCTCGGCCGCGAGCCCTGGCTGGCGATCGCGCCGGCGGTGCACCTGCTGACGGCCCAGCTGGTGCTGGGCGAGCAGGCGCCGCAGGCGCTCGCGCAGGCACGGCAGGCCCATGTGGACATGCTGCGCGGGCTGCTGAGCGCGCCGGCGCGTGCAGCCTGACGTCAGCTGCGGCGGGCATGCTCGCTCCGGGATCGGCCTGATGTCGAAAACCGTTTCCATAATGGCGATACGCGGGAAATCCTTGTTCCTGACTCGGCGAGAATCCCGCACGATGGCCAGGCCATGCCCCGTCCCACTTCCGCCCCGACACCGACGATGACCTCCACGCCCCCGATGCCGACCGACGTGGCCGCCTTCCTGCACCGCATCACCGCCGAGTACGAGAACCTCAGCCGCCAGCTCAAGCTGATCGCGCGCCATGTCGAGGCGCACCGCGACCACCTGGGGCTCGAAGGCATCCAGGATGTGGCGGCGCAGTGCGGGGTGCAGCCCTCGGCGGTGGTGCGCTTCGCCAAGCACTTCGGCTTCAGCGGCTTCACCGAGATGCAGCGGCTCTTCCGCCAGGGCCTGTCGGAGCAGATCGCGCCCAGCCGCAACTACAGCCGCCGGCTGCGCGACGTCATCGAGTCCGGCTCGGGCAGCCTGAGCGAGGCGGAGATCGCGCACGAGTTCCTGCGCGGCAGCATCGCCGGCATGCAGGAGCTGCAGCAGTCGCTCGACGAGGAGGCCTTCTCGCGTGCGGTCGACCTGATGGTGCAGGCCGACGCGATCTGGATCGCGGGCTCGCGGCGCTCCTTCCCGGCGGCGGTCTACCTCGACTACGCGCTGCAGCACACCGACAAGCGCATCGGCCTGGTCACCGCGCTGGGCAGCATGCACGAGGGCCAGATGCGCTCGGTGCGCCCGGGCGACGTGATGATCGCGATCTCCTATGCGCCCTACGCCGAGGAGACGGTGCAGGTGGCGCAGCGGGCCGTCGAGCGCGGCGCGCGGCTGATCGCCATCACCGACAGCCGCATGAGCCCGCTGGCGCGCGAGGCCGCCGCGACGCTGCTGGTGCAGGACAGCGCCACCTTCGGCTTCCGCTCGCTGACCGCGACGATGGGCCTGGCGCAGAGCCTGTTCGTCGCGCTGGCCTTCCGGCTGGAGCTGTCCTACCGGCCGACGACGGCGCCGGGCGTCAGCGCCTGAGCCGCTCGACCGGCGCCTTCAGCGGCGCGTCCAGGTAGGAGCCCTCGCCGGGCAGGTTCTCCGGGCCGAACAGGCGGAACTCGTTGGGCGCACCGGGCCCGGGCTGCTCGACATGGCCGGTGGCGTGCAGCAGGTGGTGCAGGCTGGCGGCGACCTGGCCGTCCGGGTCCTGGTCGATCACCAGATCCATCAGCCCCAGGCGCAGCAGCGGGCGGTGCTCGTCGCTGAGCTCGTGGCCGATCCAGACCGGGCGCTCAGGGGGCGTGAGCTGGCGCAGCACCCGCGCCAGCCCGTCGGAGCCGGCGCCGCTGTGGTAAAGCCCGACCAGCGGCACGCCATCGCGGCGCGCGTCCTGCAGCGCCGCCTCCAGCGCGATGCGTGCCAGCGCGGGATCGTCGCCGCACTCCACCGGCGCCAGCGCCTGCAGCTGTGGCTGGCGCTCGGCCAGCGCCTGCTGGCAGCCGCGCACCCGCTCGGCGTGGGCGCGGAAGTCCAGCCGGTGGGTCAGGATCAGCACCCGCCCGGGCAGGCGCCGCGCCAGGCGGGCCAGGAAATGCCCGGCGGTGCGCCCGGCCGCGACATTGTCGATGCCGGCATAGCGCACGCCCTCGAGGGCGCCGATGCCGCTCATCAGCGCCACCACCGGCACGCCGCGCGCGAGCTGCTGCTGCAGCGCCACGCGCACCGCCGGGCTGTCGCGCAGCGCCACGATCAGGCCGTCGCGCCGGTGCGCGCTGCCGGCCAGCAGCTCCAGCACCCGGCGCTCGTCGTCGCCGTCGACGACGTGGCGGTGGATGAGGATGCGCGGATCGAGCATCTGCTGGATGCGCTGCAGCGCCAGGTCCAGCCGGTGCGCGTAGGGCGTGGTGCTGCGCGCCATCACCACGTCGAAGCGGGTCAGGCCGTGGCGCGGGTCGGGCAGCACCCGCGGCACGCCGAGCTGGCGCGCCGCAGCGATGACGCGCGCGCGCGTCTCGGGCGAGACGCTGCCGCGCTCGTTGAGCACGCGGTTGACGGTGGTCTCGCTGACGCCGGCGGCCGCGGCGATCTCGACGAAGCGCGCGCTGCGCTTGCGCCGTGGCGCCACCGGGGCGGGAAAGGGGAGGGGCACGCTCATCCCGCCTTCATGCCACGACTCAGGCCTGCGCGGCAAGCGCGGCGACGCCCTCGCGCAGGTGCGCCATGCTGGCGGCCAGCTGGGCCTCGATGTCGGTGGCGGCGGCGACCGACTCGGCGAAGGGCTCGAAGGAGACGAAGCCGGTGTAGCCCAGGTCGAGCAGGCGGCGCAGCTGCGGCAGGTTGCCCAGGCGGTCGTCCTGGCCGACCAGCACGCGGTGGCCGTCGCGCATCTGGTTCACGCCCAGGCCCGCGTCCTCGACGCCGGAGACATGCACCAGGCCGGTGTACTCGGGATAGAAGGCGTCCTCGCCGGCCAGGTGGTGGTGGAAGGTGTCGTGCACCAGCAGGAAGGTGCCGTCATGGCCGACTTCCTCGATGGCGCGCACCGCCACCGACTTGTGGCGCAGCGAGCATTCCTCGAAGCCCAGCGGCTCGACCAGGCCGACCAGGCCGTGCGCCTGCAGGATCGGGCGCAGGCCGCGCAGCGCGGCGACCAGATCGGCGTAGCGCTCCTCGGTGCTGCGGCGGTCGTCCAGGCTGTTGAGCGGGCACATCACCAGCGCTTCGGCGCCGCAGGCCTGGGCGTAGCGGGCCAGCTCGGTGGCCTGGGCGGCGTGCTCGGCGTTGAAGACGTCGAAGGGGTAGAGCGCGTTGATCGAGCGGATCGTCAGGCCGTGCGCCCGGGCGATGGCGCCGACGTCGCTGGCGGGCATGCCGTCGCGCAGCTCGACGCCCGGCAGGTCGTTGCGGATCTCGATGGCGCTCACGCCCAGGCGGCGCGACATCGCGGCGAACTCGGCCAGGCCCAGGCGCGGCGCGCTGATGCGGTTGATGGCGAAGTGGATCGGGGTGCTCATGGACAGTCTCCTTGCGTCGTGAAGGGCGGCCGGGGCGGGCCGGGGATCGGCGTGACGGAACGGACTCTAGAAGCCGCGATCGCCGCGCGGGGCCGCTGCATTGACCGGAAATGGTCAGAGCAACGAACACGAAACACTTTTCCAGTGGAAAACACCAATGAAAATTCATTTTCATTGTCGAGGGTTCGCCGCTATAGTCACCCGCAACGCACGCGGCCCCGAGCCATCCGCCACGGCGACCCGCCTTGCCCCACCCCGTTCCGCCCCCGGAGATCCATCCATGAAGAACGTCGCCGTCTTCGGCGCCGGCCGCATCGGCCGCATTCACGCCGGCAACCTCGCCCGTCTGCCGGGCGTGAACCTCAAGTACGTCTGCGATCCGTTCGGCGACAGCGCCGCGCAGCTCGCGCAGCAGCTCGGCGCGCAGGTCGCCACGATGGACGACGCGCTGCTCGACAAGTCGATCGACGCGGTCGTCATCGGCTCGCCGACCACGACCCACTCGGACCTGATCACCCGCGCGGCCGCCGCCGGCAAGCACATCTTCTGCGAGAAGCCGGTCGACCTGTCGGTGCCGCGCGCCGTCGAGTGCGGCGAGAAGGTCCGCGCCGCCGGCGTGGCCTGCATGATCGGCTTCCAGCGCCGCTTCGATCCGACCTTCAACGAGGTGCGCAGCCGCATCGACGCCGGCCAGATCGGCAACCCCGAGATGCTGGTCATCACCAGCCGCGACCCGGGCGCGCCGCCGGTCGAGTACATCAAGGCCTCGGGCGGCATCTTCCGCGACATGCTGATCCACGACTTCGACGTGTTCCGCTGGATTCTCTGTGGCGACGGCGACGAGGCCGAGTGGCTGAGCGCCACCGGCTCGGTGCTGACCGACCCGGCCGTCGGCGAGGCCGGCGACTTCGACTCGACCGCCGTGACGATCCGCACGAAGCAGGGCCGCCTGTGCCAGATCAACACGACGCGCCGCGCCGCCTACGGCTACGACCAGCGCTTCGAGGTGCTGGGCTCCGCCGGCATGCTGCAGGCCGGCAACCACGCCCCGAGCGAAGTGCGCCAGTGGGACGCGAATGGCATCAAGGCCGACAAGCCGGAAGCCTTCTTCCTGCAGCGCTATGCCGCCGCCTACCGCCTGGAGATCGAGCACTTCTTCGAGTGCCTGCAGACCGGCGCCGCCTTCCGCACCACGGTGCATGACGGCGTGAAGGCGCAGATCCTGGCCGACGCCGCCGCCGAGAGCGCCAGGAGCGGCCAGCCGGTCAAGCTCTGATCCCCACGGACGCCCCCTGGAGCGCACACCGATGAGCACCCCCGCATCCGCAGCCAGGCTGCGCGTCGGCATCGCCGGCCTGGGCCGGCTGGGCCGCCGCCACGCCGAGGCGCTGGCCTTCTCGACCCGCCATGTCGAGCTGGTGGCCGCCTGCAGCCCGGTCGCCGCCGAGCTGGAGCTGGCCGCCGCCGAGTTCGGCATCGCGCCCGAGCACCTGCATGCCGACTTCGAGGCCTTCGTCAACGACCCCGGCATCGACGCGGTCGTGCTGGTCACGCCCACCTCGCTGCACGCCGACCAGACCATCGCCGCCCTGCGCGCCGGCAAGCATGTCTTCGTCGAGAAGCCGCTGGCCCTGAACGTCGAGGACTGCGAGCGCGTGCTGGCGGTCGCCGCCGAGCACCCGCAGCAGGTCGCGATGGTCGGCTTCGTGCGCCGCTTCGATCCGAGCTACCGCCGGGCCGCCGAGGACATCGAGGCGGGCCGCATCGGTCGTCCCTTCCTGGTGCGCTCGCAGACCTGCGACCAGAACGATCCGCAGGGCTTCTTCGTGCGCTTCGCGCCGACCTCGGGCGGCATCTTCATGGACTGCAGCGTCCATGACATCGACCTGGCGCGCTGGATGCTGGGCCGGCCGAAGGCGCTGCGGGCCTTCGCCAGCGGCACCATCGCGCTGCACCCGGGTCTGGCCGACTGCGGCGACGTCGACAACGGCCTGGCCATCGTCGAGTTCGAGGGCGGCGCCCGCGCCGTCTTCTACGCCAGCCGCACGCTGCCGCACGGCCACGAGACCACCACCGAGGTGATCGGCACCGAGGGCACGCTGCAGGTCGGCTTCGGCGCGGCGCGCGACCGCATCGAGCGCCGCAGCGCCGTCGGCGTGCACCACGACGTGCTGCCCGACTTCTTCGAGCGCTTCCGCGAGGCCTTCGCGCACGAGATGGTCGACTTCGTGGCGGCCTGCCGTGGAGACAAGGCGCTGACGCTCACGCTGTCGGACGCGCTGGAGGCCACCCGCATCGGCCTGGCGATCACCCGCTCGCTGCGCAGCGGCCTGCCCGAAGCGGTCTGACGCGCCTCCGGCCTGGATCGCCCTCCTTGCGGCGTGTCCCCCGGATGGTCGAATCGGTCCCCTCCGGTTCGCACTAGCATCGGCAGCCTGTCCTGCCGGAGCCCTGTGCGTGCGCCGTCGTCCCTGCCTGAAGCTGCTTGCGCTGTCGCTGCTGTCGCCCCTGGCGACGGGGCCGGTGCGCGCGCAGCCCCAGGGCAGCGAGGCGGCCTGGCCCGAGCGCGGGTCGCTGCGCCTGGTCGTTCCCTTTCCCGTCGGCGGGGCCAGCGACCGCATCGGCCGGCGTGCTGCCCGGATGCTGGCTCAGGAGATCGGCCAGGGCATCGACGTCGAGAACATCGGCGGGGCGGGCGGCGCGGTCGGCGTCGCGCAGGCGCTGCGCCAGCCGGCCGACGGCTACACCCTGATCCTCGGCGGGATCGGCCAGAACGCTGTGGTGCATGCGCTGCCCCCGGCGGCGCCCTACGACTCGCGCCAGGACCTGATCGCGCTGGGGCTGCTGCATGTCGGTGCCAACGTGCTGCTGGTGCGTGCGGACTCGCCGCTGCGGCGCCTGCGCGATCTGGTCGCCGAGGCCCGGCGCCGGCCCGGACAGCTGCAGTACGCCTACACGCCCGCCTCCTCGGGGCACATGGCGATGGAGCTGCTGCGGCGCGAGGCGGCGGGCTGCGGTCCGGTGCCGCCGGCCTGCCTGCCGCTGCCGATCACCGGCCTGCCCTACCGCGGCGGCGGCCGGCTGCTGCAGGACCTGGTCGACGGGCGGGTGTCGCTGCTGTTCGTCAACCTCGACACCGCGCTGGCCGATCTGCGTGCCGGCCGCGTGCGTGCGCTGGCGGTCAGCAGCGCGCGGCGCCACCCACTGCTGCCCGAGGTGCCGACGCTGGCCGAGAGCGGTCTGCCCGGCTTCGAGGTGCTGAGCTGGTCCGGCCTGATGGTGGCGCGCGGCACGCCGGCGCCGATCGTCGAGCGGCTGGAGGCGGCGCTGCGCCGGGTGATGGCCTCGACCGAGATGCAGCGCGCGATGCAGGCCGAGGGCCTGACGCTGCCACCGGCCGGCGCCGAGGCGCACGCGCAGCTGATGGCGCGCGAGATCGTGCGCTGGCAGAAGCTGGTGCGCGATGCAGGCATCATGCCGGACTGAGACACGCACGGCGCCTCGGCGCTCCACACACCATGGACTACGGCATTTCCGGGCGCACCGCGCTCGTTCTCGGCGCAGGCGGCGGCCTGGGCTCGGCGGTCTGCGAGGCGCTGGCGCGCGAGGGCGTGCGCATCGTCGCGGCCGGGCGCAGCGCCGGCCCGCTGCAGGCCACGCTCGCGCGGCTGCAGGCGATCGGCGCCACCGCCACCGCCCGCGTCTGGGATCTCGGCGATCTGGACGCGGTGCCCGGCCATCTGGCCGCGATCGAGGCCGAAGCCGGCCCGGTCGACATCCTGTTCAACAACACCGGCGGGCCGCCGCCGACGCCGGCGAGCCATTTCGATGCCGCGCAGCTCGAGGCGCAGTTCCGCGCGATGGTGGCCTCGGTGATGGCGATCAGCGCGGGCGTGCTGCCGGGCATGCGCGCACGCGGCTGGGGCCGCATCATCACCAGCACCTCGTCCGGCACGGTGGCGCCGATCCCGAATCTGGCGCTGTCGAACGCGCTGCGCATGGCGCTGGTGGGCTGGTCGAAGACGCTGGCGCGCGAGGTCGCCGCCGAGGGCGTGACGGTCAACATCGTCATTCCCGGGCGCATCGCCACGCCGCGGCTGACGGTGCTCGACGGCGCGAAGGCGCAGCGCGAGGGCCGCACGCTGGCCGAGGTCGAGGCGGCCAGCCGCGCCACGATTCCGGCCGGACGCACCGGCACGCCGGCCGAATTCGCCCACGCGGTGGCCTTCCTGGCCAGCGCCGGCGCCTCCTACATCACCGGCTCGCAGCTGCGGGTCGACGGCGGCCTGATCGCCAGCCACTGAAACCAATACAAATCCCACCCGACCGAGCCGATGAGCCACGACGACTTCCTGCAGAGCCTGCGCGCCCTCGTCGGCGCCGCCCATGTGCTGGGCGGCGAGCAGGCCGCGCCCTTTCTGGTCGACTGGCGCGGCCATTTCCGCGGCGCCGCGCGCGCGGTGGTGCGCCCGGGCAGCACGGCCGAGGTGGCGGCGGTGGTGCGCTGCTGCGCCGCCGCCGGCGTGCCGATCGTGCCGCAGGGCGGCAACACCGGCCTGTGCGGCGGCGCCACGCCCGACGCCAGCGGCCGCGCGATCGTGCTGCTGCTGACGAGGCTCGACCGCATCCGCGAGATCGACACCGACAACGACTCGATGACGGTCGAGGCCGGCTGTCTGCTGCAGACGGTGCAGCAGGCCGCGCAGGCGGCCGGGCGCCTATTTCCCTTGAGCCTGGCGGCCGAAGGCAGCTGCACCATCGGCGGCAACCTGGCGACCAACGCCGGCGGCACCCAGGTGCTGCGCTACGGCAACATGCGCGAGCTCTGCCTGGGCCTGGAGGTGGTCGACGCCGAGGGCGAGGTCTGGCACGGCCTGCGCGCGCTGCGCAAGGACAACACCGGCTACGACCTGCGCGATCTCTACATCGGCAGCGAGGGCACGCTGGGCCTCATCACCGCGGCGACGCTGAAGCTGCATCCGCTGCCGGCGGCGCGCTGCACCGCGATGCTGGCGGTGCCGGACCTCGAGTCGGCGCTGGCCCTGCTGTCGCGCGCGCGCTCGGGCTTCGGCGCGGCGCTGACCGGCTTCGAGCTGATGTCGGCCGACTGCCTGGCCCTGGTCACCGCGACCTTCCCGACGCAGCGCCTGCCCTTCGCCGGCGAGGGCGCGCAGGCGCCCTGGTTCGCGCTGCTGGAGATGTCGGATGCCGAGAGCGAGCAGCACGGCCGCGAGCGCTTCGAGGCGGTGCTGGGCGCGGCGCTGGAGGCGGGCGAGGTGCTGGACGCGGTCATCGCCGAGAGCCTGGCGCACGGGCGCGCGCTCTGGCACCTGCGCGAGAGCATCACGCTGGCGCAGGCCCAGGCCGGTCGCAGCCTGAAGCACGACGTGGCGCTGCCGATCTCGCGCATCCCGCCGTTCATGCGCGAGACCGGCGCGCGGCTGGCCGCGCGCTTTCCCGGCCTGCGCATCATGCCCTTCGGGCACCTGGGCGACGGCAACCTGCACTACAACGTGCTGAGCGGCCCCGGCTTCGATGCCGAGGCCCTGGTCGCGCGGCAGGACGAGATCTACGCCTGCGTGCATGACGCGGTGCATGCGCTGGGCGGCTCGGTCAGCGCCGAGCACGGCGTCGGCCAGCTCAAGGTCGCGGAGGTCGCGCGCTACAAGAGCGCCCACGAGCTGCGGCTGATGGCGCGCCTCAAGGCCGCGCTCGACCCGCAGGGCCTGCTCAACCCTGGCAAGGTGCTGGCCCGGCCCGATCAGGCCGACAGCGCGGCGGCGAGCTGAGCGGTCCAGGCCGTGGCCGGACGGCCGATCAGCGCCCGCAGCGCCGCGTCGCTGCCGTCGAGCGCGCCGCGCGAGGCGCAGGCGTCCGAGTCGGCCAGCAGCTCGGCCAGCGGTCCCGGCAGGCCGGCGCCGGCCAGGATGCCCTGGTATTCGGCCGGCGGCAGGTCCTGATAGGGAATGCTGCGGCCGCTCAGGCGGCCGAGTTCGGCGGCGAACTCGGCCAGCGTCCAGGCCGGCGCACCGGCCAGCTCGTGCACCCGGCCGGCCTGCTCGGCCACCGGGGCCAGCAGCACCGCGGCGGCGGCGGCCGCATAGTCGGCGCGCGCGGCCGAGGCAATGCGGCCCGTGCCCGCGCTGCCCAGCACGACGCCGTGCTGCAGCGCCGCCGGCACGCTGGCCAGGTAGTTCTCGGTGTACCAGCCGTTGCGCAGCAGCACATGCGGCAGGCCGCTGGCGGCCAGCATCGCCTCGGTCTCGCGGTGCTCGCCGGCCAGGCCGAGCTCGGACGAGTCGGCGCGCAGCACGCTGGTGTAGGCCAGCAGGCCCACGCCGGCGGCGCGGGCCGCGTCGATCACCGCGCGGTGCTGCGCGGCGCGGCGGCCCAGCTCGTTCGAGGAGATCAGCAGCACCTTCTCGGCGCCGGCGAAGGCGGTCTGCAGCGTCTCGGGCTGCTCGTAGTCGGCCTGGCGGACCTGCACGCCCAGCGCGGCCAGATCGGCAGCGCGCGCCGGCTGGCGCACCGCGGCGACCAGGGAGGCGGGCGTGGCGCCGCGCTCGAGCAGCGACTGGATGACGAGGCGGCCGAGCTGGCCGGTGGCACCGGTGATGACGATCATGAGCTTCTCCAGAAACAGGGCAGGGGCATCGGGAATCGATGGACGCCATGCTGCCTTTCAGGCTAACTTTCCGTAAGTACATACGGAAAGGTAAGTGACGATGTCGACAAGCGACGAGCCGCTGCTGCGCGGCGACCTGTTCGCCGAGGCCTGCCCCTCGCGCGAGGTGCTGCGCCATGTGACCAGCCGCTGGGGCGTGCTGGTGCTGGTGGCGCTGCGCCGGGGCACGCACCGCTTCAGCGACCTGCGCCGGGTCATCGGCGGCGTCAGCGAGAAGATGCTGGCGCAGACGCTGCAGGCGCTGGAGGCCGACGCGATCGTGCTGCGCGTGGCGCATCCGGTGGTGCCGCCGCATGTCGAGTACAGCCTGACGCCGCTGGGCCGCGAGGTGGCCGAACGTGTGCAGGATCTCGCGGACTGGATCGAGGGCAGCATGCCGGTGATCGAGCAGGCCAGGCGGAAGTCGGGGGCGCAGCCGGCGCGGCTGGGCTAGAGTGTCGGCCGCCATGACGATCCCGACCTCCGATTTCCCTGCTGCCGGTCCTGCCGACGACATCGCGCTGACCGACCAGGCCGGCCATCTGATCCGCCGCGCGCATCAGCTCGCGGTGGCGCTGTTCCACGAGAACCTCGGCCGCGATGTCACGCCGGTGCAGTACGCGGTGCTGCGCGCGCTCGAGGCCCGGCCCGGCATCGACCAGGTGACGCTGGCGGCCGAGATCGCGCTCGACACCTCGACCACCGCCGAGACCGCGGTGCGCCTGGAGCGCAAGGGCTGGATCGTGCGCGAGCTGCTGGCGCGGCGCCAGCGTGCGCTCTACCTGACGCCCGAGGGCCAGGCGCTGCTGGCCGGCCTGCGCGCGCCGATGGTGACGATGCAGGCGACGCTGATGGACGTGCTCGAGCCCGGCGAGCAGCAGGAGCTGATGCGGCTGCTGCGCAAGCTGCTGGCCGGCGCGGCGCCGGTGCAGGAGCCGATGCCGGAATTCCCGCCGTCCGACTGAATTGCCGTCGGGGTAAACCACGATCGGTCCCGGCCCGGCTCAGGATCATCATTCAGCATACTGAATCAAGATGACCGACAAGGATCAGGAGCGCAGCACGATGTTTCCGAAGAACGCCTGGTATGTGGCCGCCACGCCCGACGAGATCGAGGGCCGGCCGCTGGGACGCCGCATCTGCGGCGAGGCCCTGGTCTTCTGGCGCGAGGCCGACGGCCGGGTCGCGGCGGTCGAGGACTTCTGCCCGCACCGCGGCGCGCCGCTGTCGCTGGGCCGGGTCTGCGACGGCCGGCTGGTCTGCGGCTACCACGGCCTGGAGATGGGCGGGGACGGCCGCACGGTGGCGATGCCGGGTCAGCGGGTGCGCGGCTTCCCCTGCCTGAAGCGCTTCGCGGTGCGCGAGCACGGCGGCTACATCTGGGTCTGGCCGGGCGAGGCCGCGCAGGCCGAGGATGCGCCGCTGCCGCGCCTGCCCTGGGTCGACGAGCCCGGCTGGGCGCACGGCGGCGGCCTCTATCACATCGCCTGCGACTACCGGCTGATGATCGACAACCTGATGGACCTGACGCACGAGACCTATGTGCACGCCACCAGCATCGGCCAGCCCGAGATCGACGAGACGCCGTGCAGCACCCGCACCGAGGGCGACCAGGTCGTCACCAGCCGCTTCATGAACGGCATCCAGGCGCCGCCGTTCTGGAAGATGGCCATGCGCGCCAACGGCCTGGACGACAGCGCGACGGTGGACCGCTGGCAGATCTGCCGCTTCCTGCCGCCGAGCCAGATCCTGATCGACGTCGGCGTGGCGCTGGCGGGCCAGGGCGGCTTCGACGCGCCGGCCGAGGCCAAGGCCTCCTCGGTGGTGACCGACTTCATCACGCCCGAGACCGAGACCAGCATCTGGTACTTCTGGGGCATGGCGCGGCGCTTCCGCAGCGAGGACGCCGAGCTGACCGCCTCCATCCGCGAGGGCCAGGGCCGCATCTTCGCCGAGGACCGCGAGATGCTCGAGCGTCAGCAGCTCAACCTGCAGCAGCATCCCGAGCGGCGCCTGCTGATGCTCAACATCGACGCCGGCGGCGTGCAGGCCCGGCGCGTGATCGATCGCCTGGTCGCGGCGGAGCGCGCATGAGCGGCGCGATGAACCTGCCCGCGCGCCGCTGGGTGCGGGTCGAGCGCCGCGAGCGCGTGGCCCAGGACATCGTCGCGCTCGATCTGGTCGACGACGAGGGCGGCGAGCTGCCCGCCTTCGAGGCCGGCGCGCACATCGAGCTCTTCCTGCCCGGCGGCATGATCCGGCCGTACTCGCTCTACGGCGACCCGAGCGACCGGCGCCGCTACCGCATCGCGGTGCTGCGCGAGCCGGCGTCGCGCGGCGGCTCGGTGGCCGTGCACGAGCTGCTGCTGCCGTGGACCCGGCTGCAGATCGGCCCGCCCAAGGCGCGCTTCCCGCTGGACGCGCAGGCGCCGAAGGTGCTGCTGCTGGCCGGCGGCATCGGGCTGACGCCGCTGCTGTCGATGGCCGCGGTGCTGGCGCGGGGCGCGCGGCCGTTCGCGCTGCACCTGGCCTGCCGCACGGCGGCGCGGGTGCCCTTCGGCGCCGGCCTGCGCGATCTGCCGGGCGCGGGCGACGCGGTCGTGCACCTGGACGACGGCGACCCGGCGCAGCGCCTGGACCTGCCCGCGCTGCTGGCCGCCCAGCCGCCGGGCACCGCGCTGCAGGTCTGCGGCCCGGCCGGCCTGATCGACGCGGCGCTGGCCGAGGCGCGCCGCCAGGGCTGGGCCGAGTCGCGCCTGCACTGGGAGCGCTTCGCCGCCGATCCGGCGCTGGAAGGCGGCGACGGCGGACCGGTCGAGGAGGACGAGGCCTTCGAGGTGGAGCTGGCGCACAGCGGCCGCGTCATCAGCGTGCGCGCCGACCAGACGGTGGTCGAGGCGCTCGGCGCCGGGGGCATCGAGATCCTCTCCTCCTGCGGCGAGGGCGTCTGCGGCACCTGCCTGACCCGGGTGATCGCCGGCGAGCCCGACCACCGCGACCAGTACCTGACGCCCGAGGAGCAGGCCGCTGGCGACCAGTTCCTGCCGTGCTGCTCGCGGGCGAAGTCGTCGCGGCTGGTGCTGGATCTTTGAGGCGGGCCGCGCGGCGGGAGCGCGGTTCAGGCGTCGTCCGGGTTGGCCGATAAGGGAAGTCGACGTCCTGTCGCGGCGCGTCCGCCGCGATGACCACCGACTTTCCCGCCGTGACGACTCCCGAGCCCGATCCGATTTCCGTTCCGCCGTCCGGCCCCGGCCCCGCGGGGGCCTGCGCGATGCGCGGGCAGGGCCTGAGGCTGCGCACCGTCTCGCACGGCTTCTTCGCGCTGGTCATCGTCGCGCTGGCGATCCACTTCGGCTTCCTGTACGCGATCGGCCAGGCCTACCAGGCCGCGCAGCAGGCCGCGCAGCGGCGCGATGCCTCGCAGCGCCTGGTCGGCGAGCTCGAGCAGGAGACGCAGCGCCTGGGGCGGCTGGTGCGGGCCTACGTGGCCACCGCCGAGCCGCGCTACCTGATGCTCTACTACGACATCCTGGCGGTGCGCGCCGGCGAGAAGCCGCCGCCCGACGGCGAGCCGGGGCTGTACTGGGAGCATGTGCTGGCCGGGCGGCGCGAGCACCGGCTGTCGGCCACGCTGCCGCCGCGCTCGCTGCAGCAGCGCATGCGCGAGCTGGACTTCACCGACGCCGAGCTGCAGGGCATGCAGGCGGTGCTGCAGGCCACCGGCCGGCTGCGCGGCATCGAGCAGATCGCCTTCGCCGCGACCCAGGGCCTCTACGACGTCGCCGCGCGCGACTTCACCTCCGATCACCGTCCGGAGCCGGAGTTCGCCCGTGCGCTGGTGCATGGCCGCGACTACACCGCGCTGGGGGCCGGTCTGGCCGACGCGGTGGCGCTGCTGGCGCGGCGCACCGACGAGCGCACGCTGGCCGAGGTGCGTGCGGCCGGGCGCCGGCTCGGTCGCTTCTCGGATGCGGCGCAGAGCGTTGACCTGGTGCTGATCGCCGCGGTGCTGGGCGCGCTGGTGGTGGTGCAGCGGCGCGTGCTGCGGCCGATCGACCATCTGGCGGAGATCGCGCAGGCCTACGCCGCCGGCCAGTACCGCGAGCGCAGCCGCCGCGACGAGGGCCCGCGCATGGCCGAGATCGACGCGCTGGCCACGACGCTCGACCGCATGGCCGCCTCGATCGAGGAGGACCTGGCCCACCGCGAGCGCCATCAGCGCGACCTGGAGGCGGCGCGCCGCCAGGCCGAGGACGCCACGCAGGCCAAGTCGCGCTTTCTCGCCAACATGAGCCACGAGATCCGCACGCCGATGAACGCGATCATCGGCATGACGCATCTGGCGCTGGGCACGACGCTCGACGCCCAGCAGCGCGACTACCTGAACAAGGTCCACCGCGCCTCGACGATGCTGCTGGGCATCCTCAACGACATCCTCGACTTCTCGAAGATCGAGGCCGGCAAGCTGGCGATCGAGTCGGTGCCCTGCCGCGTCGAGGAGCTGGTCGACGCGCCGCTGATGCTGCTGCGCGACCAGGCGCAGGACAAGGGCATCGAGCTGCTGTGCGAATACGCCGACCCGGCGCTGCTGGGCGAGCAGGGCGGCTTCCGCGGCGATCCGCTGCGCATCGGACAGATCCTCAACAACCTGATGTCGAACGCGGTCAAGTTCACCCGCCAGGGGCATGTGCGGCTGCGTGTCGACCGCCGGCCGCTGCCGGGCACGGACCGCGCCGAGCTGGTCTTCTCGGTCGAGGACACCGGCATCGGCCTGACGCCGGAGCAGCGCGCGCGGCTGTTCCACGAGTTCACCCAGGCCGACGGTTCGACGACGCGCCGCTACGGCGGCACCGGCCTCGGGCTGACGATCGCGCGCCGGCTCGCCGAGCTGATGGGCGGCAGCCTGACGGTCGACAGCGAGGCCGGGCGGGGTTCGCGCTTCACGCTGACGCTGCCGGTGCAGCCGGTGCCGGCCTCGGCGGCGGCCGCGGTGCTGCCGCTGCAGCAGATCGGTGCGATGCGGGTGCTGGTCGCCGACGATCATGCCGAGAGCCGCACCGCGCTGGTCAGCCAGCTGCGCGCGCTGGGCGTGGGCGCCGGCGCGGGCGGCATGATCGAGGCGGTCGGCTGCGGCGCGCAGGTGATCGAGCGCGTCGAGGCCAGCGCCGCGGCCGGTGCGCCCTTCGACCTGGTGCTGCTCGACTGGGTGCTGCCCGACATCGACGGCGGCGGCGTGCTGCGGGCGCTGCGCGACCTGCCGGTGCGTCCGGCGCGGGTGATGGTGATCTCCGCCTATGGCTGGGACAGCCTGCGCGCCAGCGCGCTGCAGGCCGGCGCGCTGGGCTTCCTGCCCAAGCCGATCGTGCCGGAGGCGCTGCGCCGGCTGCTCGCCCCGGGGAGCGTGCCGGTGCAGGGGCCGCCGCCGGCCGATGACGACGCCGGTGCCCGGGCGCTGCAGGGCCTGCGCGTGCTGCTGGTCGAGGACAACCCGGTCAACCGCCAGCTCGCCTGCGAGCTGCTGGCGCGCTCGGGCGCGCAGGTCGAGGTGGCCGTGCATGGCGCGGAGGCGATCGAGCGCCTGGAGCAGGCCGGCGCCGGCGCCTTCGACGTGGTGCTGATGGACCTGCAGATGCCGGTGATGGACGGCTACGAGGCCACCCGCGCGATCCGCGAGCGCGCCGAGTGGCGCGAGCTGCCGATCCTGGCGATGACCGCGCACGCGATGGTGGAGGAGCGCGATCGCTGCCTGGCGCTGGGCATGCGCGGCCACATCGCCAAGCCGATCGATCCGGCCGGCCTGGTCGAGACGCTGAAGGCCTACCGGCCGGCCGGCGCGCAGGCGCTGCCCTCGCCGCAGCCGTCCGGGCCGCCGGCTGCGCCGCCCGCCGTGGCGGCGGCCGCGCCGGCCTCGCCCTGGCGCGACATCGACCTGGCCGCGGCGACGCGCCAGTGCCTGTCCGAGACGCTGGCCCGCACCTGCCTGGAGCAGTTCGCCCTGCATTACGCCCCGCTGGACGCCGAGGGCGGGTTCCGGGCGCTGCTGGCCCGCGACGCGCTGGCCGAGCTCGGCCGCGAGGCGCACACGCTCAAGGGGCTGGGCCGCCAGCTCGGCATGGAGGAGGTCTGCACCGCGTCGGTCGAGCTCGAGCGCCGCCTGCAGTCTCAGGCCGGCCGCGACGGGCTGCAGGCCGCCGCCTGGCGGCTCGATGCGGCGCTGGCGCAGGTGCTCGAACAGCTGGCGCACTGCCCGCCCGTGCGGCCTGCGGGCGCCGGCGGCCGTGACGCCGAGGGCGGCGCGGTCGACGCGGCGGTCCTGCCCGAGGACGCGGCGCAGCGTGGCGGCGCCGGCGAGATCGAGGCGCGCTGGGAGCGGCTGCGCGAGCTGCTCGGCGTCGGCGACAGCCAGGCGCTGGTGCTGTGGACCGAGCAGGGCGAGGCGCTGCGCGCCGCGCTGCCGCCGCCGTCGGCGCGCGCGCTCGACGAGGCGATCCGCCATTGCGACTTCGAGCGTGCGCTCGAGTGCCTGCCCGCGCCCCCCGCGCCCCCGCTGCCCCAGGAGACGACGCCGTGACGTCCAGCCCCGAAGCCTCTCCGTCCGCGATGCCGGTGCTGCTGGTCGTCGACGACACGCCGGCCAACCTGAGCCTGATGGCCGGCCTGCTCAACCGCGACTACCAGGTGCGCCTGGCCAACTCCGGCGCGCGTGCGCTCGAGCTGGTGCGCCGCGAGTGCCCGGACCTGATCCTGCTCGACGTGATGATGCCGGAGATGGACGGCTACGCGGTCTGCCGCCAGCTCAAGGCCGATCCGCGCACCCGCCATGTCCCGGTCGTCTTCGTCACCGCGCTGTGCCAGCCCGAGGACGAGGCGCGCGGCTTCGAGGCCGGCGCGGTCGACTTCATCCACAAGCCGATCAGCCCGCCGATCGTGCGCGCGCGGGTGCGCACCCACCTGCAGCTCAAGGCCTGGCACGACACGCTGCAGGCGCGCGGCGACGGCCTGGAGAGCGAGCTGCGCCAGCGCCTGCTCGACGTCGAGCGGCTGCGCGACACGACGCTGTTCGTGATGGTCTCGCTGGCCGAGTTCCGCGACGAGGACACCGGCAACCATGTCAAGCGCACGCAGGAATACGTGCGGGTGCTGGCCGAGCACATCGCGGCGCATCCGCAGGCCCGGCCCGGCCGCGCCGAGCCGCTCGACGCCGGCCGCATCGAGCTGCTGGCGAAGTCGGCGCCGCTGCATGACATCGGCAAGGTGGCGATTCCGGACCATATCCTGCTCAAGCGCGGGCCGCTGAGCACCGAAGAATTCGCGGTGATGAAGGGCCACACGATCCACGGCTGGGAGATCCTGCACCGCGCCGCGCAGCGGCTGGGCGGCGAGCAGACCTTCCTGGGCTACGCGATGCAGATCGCGCGCCACCACCACGAGCGCTGGGACGGCAGCGGCTATCCGGACGGCCTGGCCGGCACGGACATTCCGCTGGCGGCACGGCTGATGGCGGTGGCCGATGTCTACGACGCGCTGATCAGCCGCCGGCCGTACAAGGAGCCCTTCCCGCACGAGGACGCGATGCAGCGCATCGCTGCCGCGTCCGGCACGCACTTCGATCCGGACATCGTGCGTGCGCTGCAGGCGCTCGAGCCCCGCTTTCTCGAGATCGCCGCGACCTGGAGGGACTGAAGCGATGATCAGGACATTTCCCGTGGCCCGGCTGCTGGCGGCGCTGCTGGCCGCCTGGGCCGGGGCGGCTGCGGCCCAGGCCGAGCCGCCCGACCTGCCGCCCGAGGCCGCCGCCGTGCCCGCGCCGGCGCATCCGGTGCTGGGCTGGTCGGCCTTCGGCACGCTCGGCTGGGCGCAGTCGAACCGCGCCTGGCGCTACCAGCGCCACATCGACGACGACGGCACGGTCCGGCGCGACAGCGTGCTGGGCGCGCAGCTCGACGCGCAGTTCTCGCCGGAATGGTCGGCGACGCTGCAGGCGCGGCTGGCCCCGTCCGACGAGAACGGCTCGGCCTGGTCGCTGCGGCCGTCCTGGGCCTTCGTCGCCTGGCGGCCCGACAACAACTGGCTGGTGCGTGGCGGCAAGCTGCGCGTGCCTTTCTTCCTGCGCTCCGAGCAGCTCGACGTCGGCCAGACCTACGACGAGGCGCGGCTGCCGGCCGAGCTCTACACCATCGCGCCGACCAGCGATCTCTCCGGCGCCCATGTCTCGCACAGCATGGACCTCGGCGGCGGCGAGCTGAGCGTCGATGTCTACAGCGGCTCGACCGGAGTGAAGCGGCGAAGCTGGACCCGCGAGGGCCTGCCGCCGCTGGTGCCGGCCGGCGAGGGGATCAGCCGGGTGACCACCCGTGCCACCGGGATCGTGCTGACCTGGTCGGACGAGCGCACCAAGATCCGCGCCGGCGCGCACGCCGTGCGCACCCGCATGAACGACCAGAGCGGCATCCTGGTGCGGCCGACCTGGGCTCCGCTCGGGCCGGGGGTGGGCTACTGGCAGACCAGCAACGCGCTGCCCGGGCCGGGCGTCGAGTCGGTGGACTCGTTCCGGAACTACCTGTTCGTGCTGGGCGGCGAGTTCGGCCTGCCGCAGGGCTGGCGCGTCTCTCCCGAGCTGGTGCGCCTGGTCCAGGCCGACACGCACATGGGCATGGACGCCTGGGCCGGTGCGCTGACGGTCTCGCGCAGCATGGGCCGGCTGACGCCCTATGTCAGCCTGGCCTGGCTGCACTCGACCGGCTCGTCCTACGAGATCGGCGAGCAGCTCGAGAGCACGCAGGTGCCGGCGATGGTGCCCGGCAGCGCCATGCTGAACGCGACGATGCGCCTGGCCGCCGATCGCGTGCCGAGCTACCGGCAGAACTCGGTGGCGCTGGGCCTGGCCTGGGCGCTGACGCCGACGAGCAAGCTCAAGGCCGAGTGGTCGCACACCCGCGCGAAGCGCTCGGCGATGATCGACGTGCCGGCCGGCGAAAGCCTGCTGAAGCCGCGCAGCGTCGACGTGCTGTCGGTCAACTACAGCTTCGTGTTCTGAGGAGGCCGCGATGAAACGACGTGCATTCCTCCTCGGGACCCCGGCGGCGCTGCTGCTGGCCTCGGGCGCCGCGGTGCGGGCCGACGAAGGCCTGGTGGTGGTGGCCAACGCCTCGCTGCGCGCCCTCGACGCCGAGTCGCTGCGGCGCATCTACACCGGCCGCATGATCGAGGTCGACGGCCAGCCGGTATTTCCGGCGCAGCTCGCGCCGGGCCAGCCGCTGCGCCAGCGCTTCCTGGGCAGCGTGCTGCAGCAGCGCGACGAGGACTATGTCGCCTACTGGACGGTGCGCCGCTACATCGGCAAGGGCACGCCGCCGCGCGAGCTGGCCACGCCGGCGGACATGGTGGCGCATGTGCAGCGCACGCCCGGCGCGATCGGCTACTGCGAGGTGGCCGACCTGAAGCCGGGCATGACGGTGCTGCTCAGGCGCTGAGCCTGTGCGCGGGGGGCGTGCCGGCCGGCCTTCAGCGCGGTGCGCCCAGGGCGCCGCGCAGCCCCTCGAAGCCGCTGCGGTAGATGCCCGCGACGATCTCGCGCGCCTGCTCGTCGCTGACGCCGGCGGCGGCCGGATCGCGCTCGAAGTCGCTGCTCCAGACCACCCGCGAGCCCCCGGGCGCCGGCAGAACCCGCAGCGTCGAGCGGTAGCCGCTGACCGGCAGCGGCGACTCGACGATGCGGTAGCTCAGCAGGCGCTCGTCGGCGCGGTAGTCCTGCAGCGCCTCGACCAGCCGTGCGCCGTCGCGGGTCGTGATGGTGCGCTGGCAGCCCGGGCGGTTCGGGTCGGCGCCGTCGGTGCGGGTCTCGGCGACCACCGGGTGCCAGGCCAGCGAGCCGAACTGGCCGACAAGCGCCCAGACCTTCTCGGGCGGCGCGGCCAGCTCGGTGCTTTCCTCGACATGCAGCGCGGCGCGGGCCTGCATGGCCGTCAGCAGCGCGGCGGCGCCCAGCAGGGCGGCTGCCCAGGGTCGGGCCGAGCGGGCAAGGGAAAGAGCAGGGCTCATGGAGGTCTCCTCGTCGTGGAATGTGGACGAGGTCGATCCTAGGCGTGCGACCCGTGCGCGCGCCCGGGCAGATTGCCCGGGCACCGGCGGGAAGACTGACCGCGCTGAGCCTCAGCCTTCCAGCTTCGACAGGTCGCGCACCGCGCCCTTGTCGGCGCTGGTGGCCAGCAGCGCGTAGGCCTTCAGCGCGGCCGAGACCTGGCGCGGACGCGCCTGGGCCGGCTTCCAGCCCTTGGCGTCCTGCTCGGCGCGGCGAGCGGCCAGCTCTTCGTCGCTCACCAGCACATTGATCGAGCGGTTCGGGATGTCGATGCGGATGCGGTCGCCGTTCTTCACCAGGCCGATTGCGCCGCCGGCCGCGGCTTCCGGCGAGCAGTGGCCGATGGACAGGCCCGAGGTGCCGCCCGAGAAGCGGCCGTCGGTCAGCAGCGCGCAGGCCTTGCCCAGACCCTTGGACTTGATGTAGCTGGTGGGGTAGAGCATCTCCTGCATGCCCGGGCCGCCCTTCGGGCCTTCGTAGCGCACGATCACCACGTCGCCGGCCTTGACCTTGTCGGCCAGGATGTCGGCCACCGCCTCGTCCTGCGATTCGGTCACGTAGGCCGAGCCCTCGAACACCAGGATGGACTCGTCCACGCCCGCGGTCTTGACCACGCAGCCGTCCAGGGCGATGTTGCCGCGCAGCACCGCCAGGCCGCCTTCCTTGCTGAAGGCGTGCTCGTTCGAGCGGATGCAGCCCTCGGCGCGGTCCAGGTCCAGGCTCGGCCAGCGGGTGGCCTGGCTGAACGCGACCTGGGTCGGGATGCCGGCCGGGCCGGCCATGTAGAAGGTCTTCACCTCGTCGGACGGCGCGCGGGCGATGTCCCATTGGTCCAGCGCGTCCTTCATCGTCGGCGCGTGGATGGTTGGCACGTCGGTGTGCAGCTTGCCGGCGCGGTCCAGCTCGCCCAGGATGGCCATGATGCCGCCGGCGCGGTGCACGTCCTCGATGTGGTACTTGTTGGTGTTGGGCGCGACCTTGCACAGCTGCGGCACGACGCGCGACAGGCGGTCGATGTCGGCCATCGTGAAGTCGATGCCGGCCTCCTGGGCGATGGCCAGCAGGTGCAGGATGGTGTTGGTCGAGCCGCCCATCGCGATGTCCAGCGTCATCGCGTTCTCGAAGGCCTTGAAGCCGATCGAGCGCGGCAGAACGCTGGCATCGTCCTGCTCGTACCAGCGCTTGCACAGCTCGACGGCCAGACGACCGGCGCGCTTGAAGAGCTGTTCGCGGTCGGCGTGCGTGGCCACCACCGTGCCGTTGCCCGGCAAGGAGAGGCCCAGCGCCTCGGTCAGGCAGTTCATCGAGTTGGCGGTGAACATGCCCGAGCACGAGCCGCAGGTCGGGCAGGCCGAGCGCTCGACCTCGGCCAGATCGGCGTCCGAGACCTTGCTGTCGACGGCCATGACCATGGCATCGACCAGGTCCAGCTTCTTGATCTGCACGGTCTGGGTGCCCGGCACGGCCAGGCGCACCTTGCCGGCCTCCATCGGGCCGCCCGAGACGAAGACGACCGGGATGTTCAGGCGCATCGCGGCCATCAGCATTCCGGGGGTGATCTTGTCGCAGTTGCTGATGCACACCAGCGCGTCGGCGCAGTGGGCGTTGACCATGAACTCGACCGAGTCGGCGATCAGGTCGCGGCTGGGGAGCGAGTACAGCATGCCGTCGTGGCCCATCGCGATGCCGTCGTCCACGGCGATCGTGTTGAATTCCTTGGCGACGCCGCCGGCGGCCTCGATCTCGCGGGCGACCAGCTGGCCCAGGTCCTTCAGGTGGACGTGACCCGGCACGAACTGGGTGAAGCTGTTGGCGATGGCGATGATCGGCTTCGAGAAGTCGTCATCCTTCATGCCGGTGGCGCGCCACAGGGAACGGGCTCCGGCCATGTTGCGGCCGGCGGTGGAGGTCTTCGAACGGTAGGCGGGCATGGCAGCTTTCTCGGGCTGTCCCGCGCGGGCTGCGCGGAACGAAGGAACGGGAATCCGCGATTTTCGCCGAGCCGGCGCCGATGTGTGCAGCCCGGCCTGCAGGATTCGAGGGGATTCAGGCCTGGACGATCTCGGACCGGCCCGTCAGCCAGTGCTGCAGCGCCTCGGCCGACATCGGCCGGGCGACCGCATGGCCCTGGACGATGTCGCAGCCCAGCAGGGCCAGCCGCGCGAAGGTGGCCGGCGACTCGACGCCTTCGGCCACCGTCTCCAGCCCGAGCCGGCGCGCGATCTGCACGATGGTGGCCACCATCGCGGCGTTGCCGCTGCCGCTCGAGGCTTCCATCTGCAGCATGAAGCTGCGGTCGATCTTCAGCCGGTCGACGGCAAAGCGGTGCAGGTAGGACAGGCTGGAATAGCCGGTGCCGAAGTCGTCGATCGCCAGGCGCACGCCCATCGCGCGCAGCTCGGCCAGCCATCCCAGCGCCTCGTCCTCGTGGCCGATCAGCACCGACTCGGTCAGCTCCAGCTCGAGGCGGTGCGCGGGCAGCCGGTTGCGCTCGAGCGCCTGCGCGACGCGCCGGGCCAGGTCGCCGGCGCGGAACTGCACCGCCGAGACGTTGACCGCGACCACCAGATCCGGCCAGCGCGAGGCCTGGCGGCAGGCCTCGTCGAGCACCCAGTCGCCCAGCGGCACGATCAGGCCGCTTTCCTCGGCCACCGGGATGAAGCGCTCGGGCGAGGCCGGCACCGAGCCGTCGGGCAGGCGCCAGCGCAGCAGCGCCTCGACGCCGGTGACGCGGCCGTCGCGCAGCCGGCGCAGCGGCTGGAACTCGAGCTGGAAGTCGCCCTGGCGCAGCGACCGGTGCAGCGCCGCGCGCAGCTGCATGCGCTCGGTCAGCCAGGCCAGCATCGGCGGCGCGAACAGCATCATGCCGCGCTCGCCGTCGCGCTTGGCCGCGTAGAGCGCGGCATCGGCATGGCGCATCAGCGTCTCGGCATCGCGGCCATGGTGCGGCGCCAGCGCGATGCCGATCGACAGGCCGGCCGGCACCTGCTGGCCGCCGAGATCGAGCGGCGGATCCATCGCCGCCAGCAGGGCCTCGGCCAGCGCGCGGGCACGCTCGCCGTCCGGCCCGGCCTCAGGCACGATGGCCATGAACTCGTCGCCGGACAGGCGAAAGACGCTGCCGGCCTCGCCCAGGCTGGCGCGCATGCGCTCGGCCACCGCGCGCAGCAGCCGGTCGCCCAGCGCATGGCCGTGGGTGTCGTTGACCTGCTTGAACTTGTCGAGGTCGAGATAGAGCACGGCCAGCGTCGCGTCCTGCTCCGGCGCCTGGCGGTCGAGCGCCTGCTGCAGACGCTCGACGGCGCTGACCCGGTTGGGCAGGCCGGTCAGCGCGTCATGGAAGGCCAGGAACTCGGTGCGCCGCATTGCCGCCCGGCGCCGGTTGCGCCAGATCGAGAACTGCACCATCAGCGTGGCGCCGATGACCAGCCGGTCCAGCCGCAGCTCGTCCTGCAGCAGCTGCAGGGCCTGCGGATGCGGCGCGCCCCGCGCCAGCATCACGTAGACCAGCAGCACCGCCCAGCTCAGCGTCAGCATCCAGCGCAGCCGGTGGCGCTCCTCGTCGAGCGGCGTCGGGCTGCGCCAGGCCGCCAGCGGCCACAGCAGCAGGGTGACGAACCCGATGAGGTTGACTGCCTTCCGGGCCGGATTGGTGTCGGTGACGGCAAAGGCGCTCAGGCCGACGATCACGCCGAGCACCGCGCTGGCCAGCAGCATCATCGGCCAGCGCTGGCGCACGTCCAGCCGCAGCAGCACCAGCGAGGCCACCCCGAACAGGCCGGTGCACAGCGCGCCCAGCAGCGTGAACAGCCCGACGTTCCACGGCAGCAGCACCGGCAGCAGCATCAGCAGCAGCTGGCCGCTGAACAGCGACTCGAAGCACACGCCCGCCAGCAGCCAGCCGCCGACCACGATCATGCCGCGGTCGCGCGAGCACAGCACCAGCAGGCACAGCAGCAGCGTCAGCGTGAACATCACCGCCTCGCCGAGCAGGCTCAGCGCCTGGTGGCGGACGTAGGCGCTTTCGTCGCGGGCATGGACCTCGGTGGTGGCCACCGTCAGGTCCTCGGCGCGGATCAGCAGCCGCACCGTCTGGCCGGGCGCCAGGTCGAAGGGCAGCATCGCCTCGAGATGATCGACGGTGCGGGCCCGCTCGAGCATGCGCGGCCCCTCCAGCCGGCGCGCCAGCAGCGCGCCGGTCTGCGCATCGAGCGCGAGCATCTCGACGGTGCCGATGCGCGTGGGCCCGAGCGTGATGCGGCAGGCCAGCGGGCGGTCGCCGTGCTGGGTCACCAGGCCGGTCAGCCAGACGGCCGACCGCTTCCAGGAGGCATTGCGGTTGGCCACCGTGGCCGGGCGCCAGCCGGGCCGGGCGAGCACTTCGGCGGCCTGGGAGACCTGTCCGAGGGGCTGCTGCAGCACCTGCATCGACTCGACCAGCGCGACCGCCTGCCCGGCCGCCAGCGCGGACAGATCCGTCACCGCCTCGGGTTCGCGCGCCGGGCTGGCGGCGGCAGGCATCAGCACCAGAAGCACCAGAAGCACCGGCAGCAGCCAGGCCAGCAGGACACGCGCGATCGGAACGGGAGCAAGGGCGGGCATCGGGGTGGCAGGCCCGTGGGACGGGCAGATCTCTGATCCGGAAGTTTCGCCCGGAATCGCTCCGGAATCGCCCCCGGGTCTCCCGCAAATCGCAATATTGAACGTGCCATCTGCCACGCCGCCCGGACTGGCCGGGGAACGGGTTCCGGACACGGAATGGCGGTGTTCCCGTCCGGATATCCGCGCATGCGAACCATTTCCACTGCGGCAGAGTGCACGGACCCTTCCGTTACCTTGTCCGAATCCTCTGCCATGACCGTCGCCTCTCACCGCTCCTCTCGTGCCGGCCTGCGTCTGTCCCACCGGCTGGCCCTGGGTTTTGCCGCGATGCTGCTGCTGCTGCTGGCCCTGAGCGGCCTGGCGCTGCAGCGCATCCAGCTGCTGGACCGCACGCTGGTGCGCCTGGCCGGTGCGGAGGCCGAGCGCAGCCGCATGGTGCGCGACCTCGAGCGCTGCGCCCAGGCCTACGGCTCGACGCTGCGCAGCTTCGCCGCGGCCGATCCGACCTCGATCGAGGTGCTCTACAGGCATCTCGAAGGCCATGTGAAGAACTGCAGCGCCGGCTTCGACCTGGCCCGCACGACCGTGACCGATCCGCAAGGGCGCAGGCTGCTGGACGCGGCACGCGCCGCCCAGGACCAGGCCGTGATCATCATCGCGCAGGCGCGCAAGGAATACGCCAGCCGCGGCGAGGCGGCGGTGGCCTTCGGCATCCGGGTCGCGATGAGCTACGAGCAGGAAAAGCAGGAAGAACGGCTGGTCGCCTGGACGCAGGCGCTGCGTGCGCTCAGCGACTGGGACGATGCCACGCAGCGCCAGGTGGCGGAGGCGGCCGCGCCGGTGGCCGCGCAGGCCCGTCAGGTGCTGCTCGGCGGCGCGGTGCTGGCCTTGCTTGTGGCGGCCGGACTGGGCACCTGGCTGACGCGCGACATCGGCCGCGGCCTGCGCCAGGCGGTCGATGCCGCCGCGCAGATGGCCTCGCACGACCTGTCGCGGCCGATCCCGCCGGGCCGCGCCGACGAGATCGGCGAGGTGCTGCAGGCGCTCGAGGAGCTTCGTCAGCAGATGAACCGGATGGTCAGCGGCGTGCACGAGGCCGCGGCCTCGATCAGCCTGGCCGGCGGCGAGCTCGCCAGCGGCAGCCAGGACCTGAGCCAGCGTGCCGAGCAGGCCGCCGCCACGCTGCAGGTGACGCTGGGCACGCTCGACACGCTGAGCGGCTCGGTCACCGAGACGGGCGGCTCGGCCCGTCAGGCCGACGAGCTGGCGCGCTCGGCCAGCGAGGTCGCCACCCATGGCGGGCGCACGGTCTCGCAGGCGGTGTCGACGATGGGCGCGGTCGAGGCGGCCGCGCGCAAGATCTCCGACATCATCGGCATCATCGACGGCATCGCCTTCCAGACCAACATCCTGGCGCTGAACGCGGCGGTGGAAGCCGCCCGGGCCGGCGAGCAGGGCCGCGGCTTCGCGGTGGTCGCCGGCGAGGTGCGCAGCCTGGCGCAGCGCAGCACCCAGGCTGCGCGCGAGATCAAGTCGCTGATCGGCGACTCGCTCGACAAGGTCGCGGCCGGCTCGCAGCAGGTGCGCCTGGCCGGCGACAGCACGCAGGCGCTGATGTGCTCGATCGAGCAGGTCTTCGGCCTGATCAGCACCATCTCGCAGCAGGCCAGCGGCCAGATGGGCGGTCTGGAGCAGACCCGTGGCGCGCTGCAGCAGCTCGACGCGGTGGCGCAGCAGAATGCCGCGATGGCCGAACAGACCGCCGCCGCGGTCAGCGCGCTGACCGAACAGGCCGACCGGCTCGGCGAGCTGGTCGGCGATTTCCGTCTGCAGGCCCAGGCGGCCTGAGGCGATTCAGGTCAGGCCTTGGGCGGGGTCTGCAGCATCCACTCGTGCGCCGGGTCGTTCCTGAAATGCCAGGCGCGGCCGGGACCGGCCATCACGTTGAGGTAGTACAGGTCGTAGCCGTGCGGCGCCACGCAGGGGTGGTAGCCGCGCGGCACCATCACCACGTCGTGGTCCTCGACCACGCAGGCCTCGTCGAGGCTGCGGTCGTCGGTGTAGACGCGCTGGAAGGCGAAGCCCTGCGGCGGGTTGAGCCGGTGGTAGTAGGTTTCCTCCAGCAGCGTCTCCTCCGGCGGCACGTCGCGGTCGTGCTTGTGCGGGGGGTAGCTGCTCGAGTGGCCGCCCGGCGTGATGACCTCGGTCACCAGCAGGTGGTCGGCGGTCGGGTCGTCGGCCATCAGCACGTCGCAGACGTAGCGGGTGTTGCTGCCCTGGCCGCGCACGCTGCGGCGCATGGAGCTGCCGTCGATGCGGCGCACCGACTTGCCGCCCTCGTACGGGGCGGTGCACAGCGCCACTTCCGCCGCGCCGCGCGCGGTGATGACGACCGTCTCGCCGCCGGGCACGTAGAGCGCGTCGGGCGACTTCTCCTCGAAGACGCTCTCGCGCGAGCCCAGGCCGGCGTGCGTCGCACCGCCGACCGTCACGTCGACCGTGCCGGTCAGCACGACCAGGCAGAGTTCGCGCGAGCCGGTCTCGAACGATTCGATCGCGCCGGCCTCCAGGCGCAGCGCGCGGAAACCGACGTGCGTCCAGCCGGCGCTCTCGGGGGTGATGTCGCAGATCTGGCGGCCGGCGGCGGCCTTGACCAGCAGGGGGGACTGGGGCATGTCGGCTCCTGGCGGGTGAGGCGTCAGACCGCGGTGGCGTCGATGCGGTCGACGATGGCGCGCAGCGTGTCGTAGCCCTTCTTGGCGTACTCGTAGCTCGGGGCCACGGCCGGATCCTGCTCGGCCTCGACCACCAGCCAGCCTTCGTAGCCGGCGTCGTGCAGCGTCGAGAGCACCGCGTCGTAGTCGATCACGCCGTCGCCGGGCACGGTGAAGGTGCCGTTGATGACGCCGTGCAGGAAGCTCCAGCCGTCGTTGCGGGCCTTGGCGATGACCTGGGCGCGCACGTCCTTGCAGTGCACATGCACCACGCGGCCGACATGCTTCTTCAGCACCGCGACCGGATCGGCGGCGCCGCCGAAGTAGGCGTGGCCGGTGTCGAACAGCAGGAAGACCTTGGCCGGATCGGTCAGGGCCATCAGCTTGTCGACGTCGGCCGGGCTCTCGACATAGGCGCCCATGTGGTGGTGGTAGGCCAGCTTGATGCCGTAGGTGTCGATCAGGTGCTGGCCGAAGGCGTTCAGGCGCGCAGCGTAGGCGGCCCAGGCGGCTTCGTCCTTGAACTTCGGACGCTTGGCCACCGGCGTGTCGATCTGGCCCTGGATGGTGCCGGCGCACTCGCCGTAGACGACGACCTTGACGCCGTTGTACTGCAGCTTGCGCAGGTGGGCCTGGGCGCGCTCGATCTCGGCGGCGACCGCCTGGGCGTCGGTCTGGCCGGCCGGCACTTCGGCCAGGAAGCCGGAGTACCAGCCCGAGACGCAGACCAGGCCGAACTCGTCGAGCTTGGCCTTCAGGCCGGGGCCGTCCTTCGGGAACTTGTTGCCCAGCTCGAAGCCGGCGTAGCCGATCTCGCGGCCCTCGGAGAGCGCCGTCTCCAGCGGGGTCTCGCCGCCCAGCGAGGGCAGGTCGTCGTTCATCCAGGACAGGGGATTGATGCCGATGCGGACGTTCCAGGTCATGGTGGGGTTCCTGAGAAAGAAAAGGGGATGTTCAGGGGGTCGGGCCGGCAGCTCAGTTGAACTGCTTCTTCTTGGCCTCGAGGTAGCGGGCGTGCGCGGCCTCGACCTCGGGGCGCTGCGAGACCTGCGGGACGGCGACCTCCCACCAGGCGCCGCCGTCGCCGGTGGTGCGGTGGTGCGTGGTGTCGATCACCAGCACCTGGCTGCGGGTGGCGCGGCGCGCGCGGGCCATTTCCCGGCGCAGCTCGGCCACGTCCTTCACATGCACGGCCTCGGCGCCGAGCGAGCGGCCGTTCATCGCGAAGTCGATCGCCGAGGGCACGCCGCCCTCGGGGATGCAGTCGTCGAGCATGTTGTTGAAGCTGGCGCCCCCGGACTTGACCTGCAGCCGCTCGATGCAGCCGTAGCCGCGGTTGTCCAGCAGCACGACGATGATCTTGCGGCCGAGCATGACCGAGGTGGCCAGCTCGTTGTTGAGCATCATGTAGGAGCCGTCGCCGACCATGACGATCACCTCGCGCTCGGGGCGGGCCATCTTGGCGCCCAGGCCGCCGGCGACCTCGTAGCCCATGCACGAATAGGCATAGTCCATGTGGTAGTTGCCCGGCGTGCCCGAGCGCCAGAGCTTGTGCAGCTCGGCGGGGAGGGTGCCGGCGGCGCAGACGACGATGTCGCTGGTGCCCGAGTCCAGCCCGATGTCGGCCGCGGACTCGCGCACCGCGCCGATCACCTCGGCGTCGTAGGGCAGGGTGCCGGCGGCGGGCGTGTTCAGCGTCAGCTCGGTCACGCGGGCCACCCAGCCGGCGGCCAGATCGCGGGCCTGCGCGGTCCAGGCGGTGTCGGCCGTCCAGGCGCCCAGCGCGGCGCCGAGCTGGGCCAGGCCGTCGCGGGCGTCGGCCACCAGCATGCGGCCGCGCTTCTTGCCGGCGTCGAAGGGCTGCACGTTCAGGCTCAGCAGCTTGGCGTGGGCGAAGAGCGCGTGCGAGCCGGTGGTGAAGTCCTGCAGCCGGGTGCCGATGGCGAAGACCACGTCGCAGTCCTCGGCCAGGCGGTTGGCCGCCGGCGAGCCGGTCACGCCGATCGAGCCCAGATTGAGCGGGTGGCTCCAGCCCAGGCTGCCCTTGCCGGCCTGCGACTCGGCCACCGGGATGCCGTGCGCCTCGGCGAAGGCGGCCAGCTCGGCCCAGGCCTGGCTGTAGAGCACGCCGCCGCCGGCGACGATCAGCGGCTTCTTCGCCGACTTCAGCAGCTCGGCGGCCGCGGCCAGTTCGCGCGCTTCGGCCGGCGGGCGGCGGAAGCGGATTACCTCGGGCTGGAAGAAGTCCTCCGGCCAGTCGTGGGCGAAGGTCTGCACGTCCTGCGGCAGCGCCAGGCAGACCGGGCCGCACTGGGCCGGGTCGGTCATCACCTGGATGGCCCGCGGCAGCGCCACCAGCAGCTGCTCGGGCGTGGTGATGCGGTCGAAGTAGCGGGTGACCGGGCGGAAGCAGTCGTTGGCGCTGACATCGCCCTGCTCGAAGCTCTCGACCTGCTGCAGCACCGGGTCCGGCAGGCGCGAGTTGAAGACATCGCCCGGCAGCAGCAGCAGCGGCAGGCGCGCCACATGCGCCAGCGCGGCCGACGTCACCATGTTGGTGGCGCCGGGGCCGATGCTGGAGGTCACCGCCATGATGCGCTGGCGGAAGTTCGTCTTGGCGTAGGCGATGGCCGCGTTGGCCATGCCCTGCTCGTTGTGGGCGCGGAAGGTGGGCAGCACCTCCTTCTCGGCCTGCAGCGCCTCGCCCAGACCGGCCACGTTGCCGTGGCCGAAGATCGAGAACACGCCCCCGCAGTAGGGCAGCACCTCGGTGCGGCCGTCGGGCTGGGTGACTTCCGCCTTCAGCGCGGCCAGGTAGCGCACCAGCGCCTGGGCCACGGTCAGTCTCACGGTCTTCCTGTCCATCATGGATCTCGGTAGAAAATTCGGGGGATCAGCAGGCAACGGTGGCGTGTTGCAGCACTCAGGCGGCGGCTGCGCTGCGGCCGTCGTGGCGGCGCTTCCAGGCCTCGACCAGCGTGGCGAAGTTGCGCGCCACCTCGTCGATGAAGGCCGCGTCGTCGATCTGGCCGGCGAACCACTTCAGCGAGGCCTCGACCCACAGCGTGCGCCCGACCATGAAGCCCTTGACGATCGGGTTGGTCGCCAGCGCGAAGCTGTCGGCCAGGTACTGCAGCGGCTGGTTCAGGCCCAGGATGACGGCGCCGCGGCAGTGCGGATCGCGCTCGGCCACCAGCGCGGCCAGGCGGGTCCAGCCCTCGGGGCTCATCGGCGCGAGCTTCCACCATTCCGGCTTGACGCCCAGGTTGTAGAAGCGCTTGACCGCGCGCAGCACCGCCTCGTCCTCGGTGCCGGCGGCCGTCATCGCCTTCGGGGGAATGATCTCCAGCAGCAGCTCGTTGCCGCTCTCGCGGGTGGCTTCCCACAGCTCGAGCACGCGCTGCTCCTGCTCCAGGCGCAGGTCGACCGCGTCGTCCGGGTGGTAGTGGATCAGGCACTTGACGACCTGCTCGGTCGGCCAGTGGATCAGCGCCGAGCCGACCGAGCGGGTGCCGTCGAAGCGCAGGGGGCGAGAGCCCGGCAGCTCGACCGGTCGGCCCACCCACCAGCCGCGGCCGGTGGCGGCGGCCAGCGCGTCTTGCCCATAGTCGCCGCCGTCGATCAGCACGCCGGTGTGGCCCTGGAGCTGGTGGCTGGCTTCCACCTGCTCGGCCGCCTTCACCAGCAGACCCTTCAGCGCCGGGATCTTCGACTCGTCGGCGCCGGCCTCGCGCGCCAGGTCGTAGAACTGGCTGCGGTGGTCGAAGGCCATCACGCACAGCTCGTCCCAGACCGCGCGCGCCGGCGTGACCCGGTGCAGATGCGCCAGATCCTGGTCGGCGTCGACCTTGGGGTTGCGGCTGCCGGAGAACCAGTGCGCCAGCTCCGCCGGCGTGGGCATCGCCGCCGAGCAGGCGTGGCGCGAGACGACGATGGCGCCGCAGGCGTTGGCGGTGCGGGTGGCCTCCGCCCAGTCCTGGCCGCGCAGCAGGCTCGCCAGCAGGCCCGACAGGAAGGCGTCGCCGGCGCCCAGCACGTTGAGCACCTCGACGCGCTCGCCGCGGAAGGTCGGCGCGTGGTCGATCTCGGCTGGAATGTCGCCCTCGATGACGCAGCAGCCCAGCGCGCCGCGCTTGACCACCAGCACCGCCTGCGACACCGCACGCACCGCGCGCAGGCAGGCCATCAGGTCGTCCGGCATGCCGCCGGCGATCAGGAATTCCTCTTCCGTGCCGACCAGCAGGTCGAACTCGCCCAGCACCTGCTGGAGCTGCTGCGTGACGCGCGCGTCGGGCACGTAGCGGTTCTCGCCGGCGCCACGCGAGGTCAGGCCCCACAGCACCGGGCGGTAGTCGATGTCGAGGATGCGCACCGTGCCGTGCTTCTTCGCGTAGCCCAGCGCGGTCAGCGCCGCCTCGCGGGTGGTCGGCGTGGACAGGTGCGTGCCGGTCAGGGCCAGCGCGCGGCAGTCGGCGATGAAGTCCTCGCGGATCTCGTCGGCGCGCACCGCCATGTCGGCGCAGTTCTCGCGCACGAACAGCAGCGGGAAGGTGTCGCGGTCCTTCAGGCCCAGCAGCACCAGCGCGGTCAGGCGCTCGGGATCGGTCTGCAGCGCCGACGTGTCGCAGCCCTCGCGCTCGAGCGTCTCGCGCAGGAAGTTGCCCATCTGGTCGTTGCCGACGCGCGAGACCATGGCGGTCCTCAGGCCCAGGCGCGCCACGCCGAACGCGACGTTGCCCGAGGAGCCGCCCAGGTACATCTGGAAGCTGCGTGCGTCCTCCAGGCGGCTGCCGAATTGCTGCGCGTACAGGTCGACCGCGACGCGGCCCAGGCAGGCCAGGTCGATGCGGCGCCCGGCGGGGAAGTTCAGGATGCTCATGGAAATGTCCGGCCCGTGATGGAGGCAGCGCGGTGGCTGCGAAGGCAAGTGCGAACGCTTGTGCGGAAGTTGGCGCCCAGTCTAGGAGAGACGGAAAATCAATTCCTTAGGTGTATTCACTTAGAAATGCGTTTCCAAAATTTGAGTGCTTGAAGCTACAGTTGCCACCGTGCCGGACAGACGGCGCGATGCCCGCAGACAGCACAAGTCGGGTCCGCGCCGCGACACAGGCCGGTCACGAGCTCACCCACCCAACCGGATGGCGCCGACGGCGCCGACTTCGAAGAGGAGACAGAGATGAAGAAGATGCTGATGGCCGCCGCGATCGCGAGCACCCTGGCCACCCCGATGGCCCACGCCCAGAAGATCGGCGTGACGATGGCGGCCTTCGACGACACCTTCCTGACCATCCTGCGCAACGGCATCAACGATTCCGCCAAGAAGGCGGGCGCCTCGGCCCAGCTCGAGGACGCCGGCAACGACGTGGGCAAGCAGCTCAGCCAGATCCAGAACATGATCGCGCAGAAGTTCGACGCGATCATCGTCAACCCGGTCGACACCGACGTGACGCCGAAGATCACCAAGATGGTGACCGACGCCAAGATCCCGCTGATCTACGTCAACCGCAAGCCGGCCGACTTCGCCAAGCTGCCTGCCGGCGTGGCCTTCGTCGCCTCCGACGAGAAGGTCTCGGGCACGCTGCAGACCCAGCACATCTGCAAGATGCTGGGCGGCAAGGGCACGGTGCTGGTGCTGATGGGCGAGCTCTCCAACGAGGCGGCGCGCACCCGCACCCAGGACATCGAGGATGTGCTGAAGACCAAGGAGTGCTCGGGCATCAAGATCGCCGACAAGCGCGAGGGCAAGTGGAGTCGCACCGCCGCCCAGGACATCACCACCAACTGGCTGTCGTCGGGCACCAAGTTCGACGCGATCATCGCCAACAACGACGAGATGGCGCTGGGCGCGATCAACGCGCTGAAGGCCTCGAAGAAGTGGACGCCGCAGAGCATCGTCGGTGGCATCGACGCCACCCCTGACGCGCTGGCCTCGATGAAGGCCGGCGAGCTGAAGGTCACGGTGTTCCAGAACGCCGCCGGCCAGGGCTCGGGCTCGGTCGACGCCGCGCTCAAGCTGATCAAGAAGCAGCCGGTCGAGCGCTTCGTCAACGTGCCCTTCGAGCTGGTCACGCCGGAGAACCTGAGCAAGTACTCGGGCAAGAACTGATGCGCTGACGCGCCGATGCCCGCAGGTCCGCCCCGGGCCTGCCGGACCTTTCCAACGATCCGAATTCCGCGAGACCTCGATGTCCGACACCGCCACCGTCGAGCGGCCCGATGCGGCCGCCTCCTCCGCCGTGCCGCCGCTGCTGGCGATCCAGGGCATCCGCAAGGCCTTTCCGGGGGTGCTCGCGCTCGACAACGTGCAGTTCAGCCTGCGCGCCGGCACCGTCCACGCGCTGATGGGCGAGAACGGCGCGGGCAAGTCGACGCTGATGAAGATCATCGCCGGCGTCTACATTCCCGACGAGGGCGAGATCCGGCTCAAGGGGCAGCCGGTCACGCTGCGCGGCCCGCTCGACGCGCTGGACCACGGCATCGCGATGATCCATCAGGAACTCAACCTGATGCCCTTCATGACGATCGCGGAGAACATCTGGATCCGCCGCGAGCCGAAGAACCGCCTCGGCCTGGTGGACCACGCCGAGATGCGCCGGCGCACCCAGGCGCTGTTCGACCGCCTGGCCATCGATCTCGACCCCGAGCTCGAGGTGCAGAGCCTGTCGATCGCCAGCCGCCAGATGGTGGAGATCGCCAAGGCGGTGTCCTTCGATTCGGACGTCCTGATCATGGACGAACCGACCTCGGCGCTGACCGACAAGGAGGTCGCGCACCTGTTCCGCATCATTCGGCAGCTGCGCAGCCAGGGCAAGGGCATCGTCTACATCACCCACAAGATGAACGAGCTGTTCGAGATCGCCGACGAGTTCTCGGTGTTCCGCGACGGCAAGTACATCGGCACGCACGCCTCGAAGGACGTGACCCGCGACGACATCATCCGCATGATGGTCGGCCGCGAGATCACGCAGATGTTCCCCAAGGAAGAGGTGCCGATCGGCGACGTGGTCCTGTCGGTCAAGGACCTGAAGGTCGACGGCATCTTCGAGGGCGTGAGCTTCGACCTGCGCGCCGGCGAGATCCTGGGCCTGGCCGGCCTGGTGGGCTCGGGCCGCTCCAACGTGGCCGAGGCGCTGTTCGGCGTGGTGCCGGCCACCGGCGGCTCGATCGCGATCCGCGGCGAGACGGTGAAGATCGATTCGCCCGCCGCCGCGATGAAGCACGGCATGGCCTTCCTGACCGAAGACCGCAAGGACACCGGCTGCTTCCTGATCCTGGACATCCTCTCCAACATGGAGACGGCCGTGCTGCACGACCGCTACGTGAAGTTCGGCTTCGTGCAGGAGGCACAGCTCAGGCGCGACTGCGAGGAGATGAGCCGCACGCTGCGCGTGAAGACGCCCAGCCTGCAGGAAGTCATCCAGAACCTGTCGGGCGGCAACCAGCAGAAGGTGCTGATCGGGCGCTGGCTGCTGACCCGTCCGAAGATCCTGATCCTCGACGAGCCGACGCGCGGCATCGACGTCGGCGCCAAGGCCGAGATCCACCGGCTGGTGAGCCGGCTCGCCGGCGAGGGGGTGGCGGTGCTGATGATCTCCTCGGAAATGCCCGAGGTGCTCGGCATGAGCGACCGGGTCATGGTCATGCACGAGGGCCGCATGACCGGCATCGTCGACCGCGCGCAGGCCGACCAGGTGACCATCATGGACCTGGCCTCGCGCTGAATTCCCGGCACACGAACATCAACGAAATCACCGAAGCGGAGACCTTCATGGCAAGCACCAACGCGACTGTCGGCGCACAGTCGATGATCTTCAAGCCGGCCAAGCGCAAGTGGCCGCCCGAGCTGAGCATCTTCCTGGTGCTGGTGGGCATCTGCCTGCTGTTCGAGGCCCTGGGCTGGTGGGTCAACGGCCAGAGCTTCCTGATGAACGCCGAGCGCCTGCAGATCATCATCCTGCAGATGGCGGTGATCGGCATCATCGCCGTCGGCGTCAACCTGGTGATCATCACCAGCGGCATCGACCTGTCCTCGGGCTCGGTGGTGGCCGCCGCCGCGGTGGTCTCGGCCAGCCTGGCGCAGGTCAGCGACTTCCCCCGCGCGATCTTCCCGCAGCTCACCGACCTGCCGATCATCTGGCCGGTGCTCGCCGGTGCGGTGGTGGGCGTGCTCGTGGGCGTGCTCAACGGCTCGCTGATCGCTTTCACCGGCATCCCGCCCTTCATCGCCACGCTGGGCACGATGGTGGCGGCGCGCGGCTTCGCCAAGTGGTTCACCAACGGCATGCCGGTGTCGATGCTGACCGACGACTTCGCCTGGATCGGCGCCGGCGCCAACCCGGTGATCATCTTCCTGGTGATCGCGGCGATCTTCCACGTCGTGCTGCGCTACACCCGCTTCGGCAAGTTCACCTACGCCATCGGCGCCAACCGCCAGGCTGCGCGCGTCTCGGGCATCAACGTCAACCGCCACCTGATCTGGATCTACACGATCGCCGGCCTGCTGTCGGGCATCGCCGGCACCGTGACCGCCGCGCGCGCCGTCTCGGGCCAGTCCGGCATGGGCGTGATGTACGAGCTCGACGCGATCGCCGCGGTCGTGATCGGCGGCACCTCGCTCAACGGCGGCCTGGGCCGCGTGACCGGCACCGTGATCGGCGTGCTGATCCTGGGCGTGATGACCTCGGGCTTCACCTTCATCCGCATCGACGCCTACTACCAGGAGATGGTCAAGGGCGCGATCATCGTCGCCGCGGTGGTCGCCGACCAGTACCGCCAGCGCAACCGCCGCGGCTGAACGCGACGGGTCTCATGCGGGGGCCTGTCCTCCGCCATCCTTCGGGGGCAGGAGCGGCCGGATCAGCCGGATCAGCTCGCTGCCCCCGACCGGCTTGATGAGCCAGCCGGTGGCGCCGATGTGCTTGGCCTGCTCGCGCTTGGCCTGCTGGTCGCGGGTCGTCAGCGCCAGAATCGGCGTGAAGCGCAGCAGCTTGCGCGCTTCCGCGATGAAGGAGATGCCGTCCATGCACGGCATGTTGATGTCGGTGATGATCAGGTCGGGCTTCAGCCCTGACTGCAGCCGCGCCAGCGCCGACTGGCCTTCCGGCGCGAGCACGACCGCATAGCCGCTCATCTCGAGCGTGTTCTGGAGACTCTGGCGCATGGTCACCGAGTCCTCCACCACCAGGATGGTCTGCATCGTTCGCTCCAGGCTGCGGGGTCAGAACAGCTCGATCTTGGGGCCGGCCGGCTCGCTGACCGCGGCCAGAGCGGCCTTCGGGGCCACCTGCGCGGAACCCGGGGCACCCGTGGCCTGAGCATGGGCCTTGCGCTGGCTGTGCATCACGTAGTTCTCGGTCCAGCGGGTGATGAGCTGCTCGAGCTGGATCGGCGGGGGCGGTGCGTCGCCGTCGAGCAGTTCGTAGAGCTGGGAGAAATGTCCCGCCATGCCGACCAGTGCCATGTTGACCTGCTCGAGCATCTGGCGGTTGATGTCCTGGAACTGCATGTCGCCGAGCGTGTCGATGACGTCCTGCGTCATCGTGCGGATGGTCGAGTCCATGCTGGTCGACAGGTCGCCGAGATAGGGCACGACATCGCCGAGCGTGCTGCTCATCTCCTCGATGTGGCGTGCGATCTCGTCGAGCTGCTCGGCGGTGCTGGTCGCACCCGGCTGTCCCGTGTCCTCGCTGCTGCCGCGTGCTGCGGCCTGCAGGTCGATCTGCTCGGCCGCATGCGCGATGCCTTCGGTGATCTTCTGCGCGGCCTCGGCCGTCTGGGTCGAGAGATTGCGCACCTCGGCGGCGACCACCTTGAAGCCGGCGCCTTCCTGGCCGGCACGCGCCGCCTCGATCGAGGCATTGATCGCCAGCAGATTGGTCTGGCGCGAGATGTTGGTGATCAGCTCGGCCAGCGGCGTGAGCTGGCGGACCTGGTCGGCCACCGCGCGCACGCGCAGGCGGTTCTCGTCGCGGGCCTGTTCGAACACCTTCTGGTGCTCGGCCAGCGCGCTGACGGCCGCGGTGTGGCGTCCGGCGTTCGACAGCGTGTCGGCCGACAGCGTGTGCGAGCGGCCGACGGCCTGGTTGACCCGCTCGTGCAGCTGGATGACGGTGGCATGCACGCGCTGCATGCGCTGCATCATCGACATGACCGCATCCTCGGAGGTCTTGATCGTGGCCTTCACCTGGGCCTCGAGGATGCCGAAGGCCTGCCGCAGCGTGCCGATGTCCTGGGCGATGACGTGTGCGGCACGGTCCTTGCGCATCAGGGACGCCGTGCCCGACCAGCGTCCGATCGCATGGCCGGCCAGCAGGCCGCCGACCAGGACCATGCTGGTTCCGGTATCCAGGGCTTCGGGCCAGGCCAGGTGAATGCCCAGGGCCAGCGCGCCCAGGCCGGCCAGCGCGGCATGGCGCGCGTTGATCCTGCGCCAGGCCGCCGTCGGGGCGGCCGTCGTGTTCGGGTCCGTGCTCTCGTTCATCGGGGACTCGCGCTGCTTGCCTTGACCGCTGCCGGCCCGCTCAGGCGCCGGGCAGCACCTGCCGGATGACCTTGACCAGGTCGGAGCCGCCGACCGGCTTGACCAGCCAGCCGGTGGCGCCGTTCTTCTTGGCCTCGTCGCGCTTGCCCTGCTGGCTCTCGGTGGTCAGCGCCAGGATCGGCGTGAAGCGCAGCAGCTTGCGTGCTTCACGGATCAGCTGGATGCCGTCCATGCGGGGCATGTTGATGTCGGTGATGATCAGGTCGGGCTTCAGACCGGTCTTGATGCGGTCCAGCGCCGCCTGGCCGTCGCCGGCAGTGTCGACCTTGAAGCCGCTCATCTCCAGCGTGCCCTTCAGGCTCATCAGCATCGTGGCGGAGTCGTCGACCAGAAAGACGTGTTTCATCGGGATATCCCGTGGTTTCGTGGAAGGAGCGCCTGACGGTGGCGCCTCAGGCCGCGGCCTGCGGTCGCGGTGCCAGCGCGGCCTGCAGCCAGGGGTCGGCCGGCGTGCCCGTCACCCGGGGACGCAGGGCCAGCAGAACCTGCAGCACCGCCGCGTGCATGTGCTCGCACCTGCCCACGTTGACGGACGCCCGGGGCTGAGACTTGAGCCACTGCTGCAGCTCTTCCGCCTCTTCGGCGCTGATCCGGCCCTGCAGCGTGACGGATTTCTTCAGGTATCGGATGCCCATCAGACCAGCTCCTTCGGGTTGAGGATCATCAGCACGCTGCCGTCGCCCATCAGCGCGGTGCCGGCGAAGCCGGTGATGCCCGCCAGCACGCCCTCGAGCGGCTTGAGGATGATGTCGGAGGTGCCGTGGAAGTTGTCGACCAGCAGGCCGATGTTCTCGTTGCCGAGCCGGACCACCAGCACCGCCAGCTCGCCGTCGGCATTCGGCCGCGGCGGCACGTCCAGGCCGAGCATGTCGGCCAGCGCGCGCAGCGGCACGATGCGCCCGCGCAGCACCGTCGTCTGCGAGCGCTTGAAGTGGTGGATGTCCTCGGCCGGCACCCGCACCGTCTCGACGATCAGGTCCATCGGCACGCCGAAGTGGCGCCCGCCGGCCTCGATCATCATCACGTTGGTCACCGCCATCGACAGCGGCAGCGTCAGCCGCACCGTGGTGCCGCGGCCGCGCTCGCTCTCGAGCTCGACCTGGCCGTTGATGCGCTCGACCGCGGTGCGCACCACGTCCATGCCGACGCCGCGCCCCGACAGGTCGGAGATCGACTCGGCCGTGGAGAAGCCCGGCAGGAAGACCAGCTGCACCGCTTCCACGTCGCTGAGCGAGGAGGCGCGGTCGGCCGGGATCAGGCCGCGCTCGACCGCCTTGGCCCGCACCCGTTCGGTGTCGATGCCGGCGCCGTCGTCGCTGATCGTCAGCACGACGCGGTCGCCTTCCTGGCGCGCCGAGACGCGCAGCACGCCCTGCGGCGGCTTGCCGCTGGCCACGCGCACGTCGGGCGTCTCCAGCCCGTGGTCCAGGCTGTTGCGCAGGATGTGGATCAGCGGGTCGGCCAGCGACTCGATGACGTTCTTGTCGGCCTCGGTCTCCTCGCCCTCCACCACCAGCGAGACGTCCTTGCCGAGCTTCTTGCCGATGTCGCGCACCAGCCGGCCGAAACGCTGGAAGATGATCCCGACCGGCAGCATGCGCACCTGCATGATCGCGTGCTGCATGTCCTCGGCGATGCGGTTGATCACCGAGTACTGCGCCTTGATCTCGCGGGCCAGCTCGCGCTGCTGGAAGACGGTCTCGGCGCGGGTCGCCAGATAGGGCAGGGCGTTCTTGGCCACCACCATCTCGCCGATCAGCTCCATCAGCCGGTCGATCTTGTCCTGCGAGACCTTCAGCACCTTCTGCCCGCGCTCGGGCGAGGCCGGCTCGTCCGCGCCCGACGGGGCGGGCAGGCCGCGCGCGGAGGGCGTCGCGCCCGGGCCGCCGGCGGAACCGGTCGATTCCGGTGCGGCCGGCAGCGCCGGCAGGCTGTCGCCGTCGGGCACGCCCGGCCGGTGCTGGCGCGACCACTGCAGCAGCGGCGCCGGTCCCGGCGGCAGCTGCTGCAGCGAGGCATGCGCGGCGCGGGCGCTGTCGTCGTCCAGGCAGGACAGCAGATGCTGCAGCGTCGTGCGCGCTGCGGCGACCGTTCCCGCGGCCACGCCGGCGCGTCCGAGCAGACGCGACTGGTCGTCCCAGATCTGCTGCAGCCGGCGCAGCATCAGGGCCTCCTGCTCCTCGGCGGCGGAGCCCGGTCCGGCCGGTGCCGGCGGGGCACGGTCGGCCTCGGCTTCGTCGTGGCGGCGGCCGCTCTCGCGGGCGACCGTTTCCGCGGTGGCGGCCGGTGCCGGCAGCACCAGCAGGTCGATCTGTTCGGGCACGTAGCGGAAATGGGCCTGCACCTCGGCCTGCGGGGCCTCGCTGACGATGAGCAGGTCGAGGTTGCAGGCGTAGCAGTCGAAGTCCGCGGCGTCCGGCCAGGGCTGGCGTGCCGAGACCGAGAGGTGGCGCAGACCCGGGGTCAGCCGGGCGTGGTGCCAGGGGTCCTCGCCCTTGAAGAAGCATTCCGGCTCGGGCTGGTAGCGCAGCGCCACGCGTCCGGCCTGGCGTGCGGCCTCCGGCACCTGCATCACCCAGGCCGGCAGCGCGGGGGCCTGCGGCGGCTCGGGCGCCACGCTCGGGGCTGTCGGGATCGGCGCCTGCGCAGGCGGCGTGGCGGGCCGGGCCGCCACGGCCGACGACGGCGACAGGTGCTGGCGCAGCCGCTGCGCGATCGGGCCGGCACGCTCGTCGGCCTGCTCCGGCATGGCGCCGCGTGCCTCGATCGCGTCGATCAGCTCGGCGGTGAAGTCCATCGCCTCGAGCAGGGTGTCGGCGATGTCGGGGCCGTAGGCGAGATCGCCGTTGCGCACCCGGTCGAGCAGGTCCTCGCCGGCATGCACCACCCGCTCCAGGGCCTTGAACTCGAACAGGCCGCAGTTGCCCTTGAGCGTGTGGACCTGCCGGAACAGGTCGTTGAGCAGCTCGGCGTTGCCCGGGGCCTTCTCGACGTCGAGCAGGCGCTGGCCGATGCGCTCGAGGCATTCGCGGGCCTCGAGGATGAACTGTTCCAGGAGCTCGGTCGAGTTCATGCGCTGACCCCCTGCATGCGGCCGGCCGCGACGCGGCGTGCCGTCTCGACATCGCCCATCATCAGCGCGGCCGTCAGCACCAGCTCGCGCGGGCGTGCCGGCTTGACGAGATAGCCGTTGGCGCCGGCCTCCTCGGCCGCCGCCGCGTCATGCATCTGCGCCTCGGTCGACACCATCAGCACCGGCCGCTGCGCCGTCTGGGGCAGCCGGCGCAGCTCGCGCACCAGCGTGTAGCCGTCCATCTTGGGCATGTTGACGTCGACGACGTACAGGTCGTAGGCCTGGCCGGCCGGTCGGGCGAGCACGCGCTCGAGGGCTTCCAGGCCGTTGACGGCCTCGTCGACGCTCCAGCCGGCATCGCCGAGCATCTTGCGGTGGTACATGCGCACGGTCGCGGCATCGTCGACCACGAGGATGTGCTTCATGGGCGGTCTCCGGGGAGGGGTTTCTGGTAGACCATCGCGTCCGGGAACCGGCGCACGGCATAGAGCGAGGAGATGCGGCTCATCGATTCCGAGTGGCCCAGGCAGACGAAGCCGCCGGGGTTGAGCGCGTCGTACATCGCCTCGGCGGCGAGGCGGCGCGACAGGTCGTCGAAATAGATCAGCAGGTTGCGGCAGAAGATCACGTCGATGTCGCGGAAACGCCGGGTGTCGGCCGCGTCGCTGAGGTTGACGCGACTGAAGTCGACCGCCGCGACCAGGTCGCGCGAGATCTGGAACTCGTTGTCGGACAGCCGCCGGAAGTACTTGTCGAGATAGTGGCGGGGCAGGTTGGCCACCGAGCGGGCGGAATAGATGCCGCGCTCGGCCGCGGCCAGCACCGTGGTGTCGATGTCGGAGGACAGGATCTCGACCTCGTAGTCGTCGATGTGGCGCCAGCGCTCGAGCAGGTAGATCGCGATCGAGTAGGGCTCCTCGCCGGTCGACGACGGGATCGACCAGATCCGGATGCGCGAGCCCTTGCGCTTGTGCCGGATCACTTCCTCGAGCATGTCGCCGACCAGGCAGTCGAACTGGTAGGCCTCGCGGAAGAAGTAGGTCTCGTTGACCGTCATCGTGTTGACCAGCTGCTGCAGCTCGCGGCCGTCGGCCTCGAAGCGCAGCGCGATGAAGTAGGCGCGGAAGTTGCCGGCGCCGGTGGCCTCGATGCGCTCGATCAGGCGCTTGTCGACGAAGTAGCGCTTGTTCTCCTCGAAGTGGATGCCGGTCTTGCGATAGAAGAACTCGCGGAACTTCAGGAAGTCCGCGTCGCTGATCGTCGGCTGGACGATCGCGGGGGCGGTGGCGGCTTTCATCGGCCTGTCCTTCGCGGGGGCGGGCATCGTCATGAGGCCCGGATGCGCTCGATCGCCACATCGACCGCGAAGCCGATGAAGGGATCGTCGGCGAAGCGCCGGCGCGTCTCGCGCAGCGCATCGATGTGCTCGGGCTGGCCGGTCTCGGCCATGACCTCGATGGCGGCGGCCACGACATTGACCTCCCGGTCGGCCAGCAGCACCTGCTGCAGCCACTGCGTCACCTGCTCGTGGCGCAGCTCGCCCAGCAGGTTGACGGTGAAGATGCGCACGTCCGCGTCGGCGTCGAGCAGCAGCGCCGAGATGCGCGGGCCCACCACCTTCGGCAGCCCCGACAGCACCTCGATGGCGCCATTGCGCAGCCGGGCGTCCTCGCTGCGCAGCAGCGGCAGCAGTGCGCCGACCGCCTCGTCGCTGGCCATCGTGCCCAGCGCGAGGAAGATGGCCTCGCGCACCGCCGCATCCCGCTCGACCAGCAGCTGGGCGCCGAGCGCGGCGGCGGCCAGCGGATGCGTGCCCAGATCGCGCACCGCCCAGCGGCGCTGCTCGGCGTCGCCGCCGCGCAGCTGCGCGATCAGGCCGTCGACATGGCGCGGGAAGCCGCGGTCGACGACCTCGCGCAGCGGCTCCGGCGTGTTGCTCTTTCTCAGTCCCATGCGATGTCCCCTGCGGCCTCGGGCCGTGCATCGATGAATGAAGGCGGGTCAGCCGGCACGCTGCACCCAGTGACGCAGCTGCCGGGCGACCTCGTGGCTGGGCAGCACGAGGCTGGCTCCGCCGCGCTGGATCAGCTCGGAGGGCATGCCGAAGACGACGCAGCTCGACTCGGCCTCGGCGATCGTGCGGCCGCCGCGGGCCTTCAGCGTGGCCATCGCCTGGGCGCCATCGAAGCCCATGCCCGTCATCAGCACGCCCACGATCTGCGAGGCCGGCAGCACCCGCATCGCGCTCTCGACCATCACGTCGGCCGACGGGTGCCAGGGATGGCCCGGCGACTCGGGCCGGGGCTGCGCGACCAGGCGCCCGAGCCGCTCGACCACGACCAGGTCGGTGCCGCCGCGGCCGATGTGGATGCGCCCGGGCTCCAGCGGCATCGGCTCGCCGACCTCGACCACCTCCAGCGCGCACATGCGGTCCATGCGCTGCGCGAAGGCCAGCGTGAAGTTCGGCGGCATGTGCTGCGCCACCAGCACCGGCCAGGGAAAGTCGGCCGGCAGCTGCGGCAGCACGTCCTCGAGCGTGCGCGGGCCGCCGGTGGAGATGCCGATCAGCACCAGCCCCGGGCAGCGGCTCGCGCTGCTGCGCTGCGCGGCGGCTGGTGCCGGTGCGGATATGGAGGCGGGCGCGCTCGGGCCCGGGCTCGCGGGGGCAGGCCGTGCCGGCGCGGGGCGCGGGGCGCGCTGCACCGGTGCGGGCATGGCCGCCGCCGGCCGGCTCGGCCGCAGCCGGGTGCGCGCGGCGGTGCGCACCTTCTCCAGCAGCAGCGCCTGGATGTCGTCGATGCTCAGCGAGATGGTGCCGCCCGGCTTGGCGATGAAGTCGACCGCGCCGAGCGCCAGCGCCTCCATCGTGGCCTGCGCGCCCTTCTCGGTCAGCGACGAGACCATGACGATCGGGGTGGGCCGCGCCTGCATCATCAGCGACAGCGCGGTCAGCCCGTCCATCTCGGGCATGTTGATGTCGAGCGTGACGACATCGGGCTGCCACTCGAGCAGCTGCTCGACGCCCTCGCGTCCGTTGCGGGCGGTGGCGACGCTCCAGCCGGCCTGCGTCAGCACGGCCGACAGCAGCCGGCGCATCAGCGCCGAATCATCGACGACGAGAACCTTGCCGGGCATGGTCGGGCACTCTCCTCAGGCGGCACGGGCCAGCGACGGGGGCGCCGATTCCAGGGCCGGAGGATCGAGATCCTCCATCGCCCGCATCTCGCGCGCGGCCAGCAGCTGGGTCGGGTCGATCAGCAGCACCAGGCGGCGGTCGCCGTCGAGCCGCGCGACCCGGCCGATCAGGCGGATCTGCTCGTCGGAGAGCTGCGGCGCCGGCGCGATGTTCTGCCGCGGGATGCGCAGCACCTCGGCCACCGAGTCGACGATGAAGCCGGTGCGCAGGCCGCCGAGCGTGAACACCATGATGCGCTGGCGGTCGTTGCGCTCGATCGCTGCCATGCCGAGGCGGCGGCGCTGGTCGATGACCGGCAGCACCGTGCCGCGCAGATTGATCACGCCCTCGACGAAGTCGGGCGTGCGCGGCACGCGCGTGAGCGTCTCGGGCAGGCGGACGATCTCCTGCACGCTCATGATCGGCACGCCGAACTCCTCGGCGCCGAGGCGGAAGATGACGACCTGGGCGTCATCGTCGTCGGGATGGTGCTGCTGCATGCTGTCCATGGTGCGGCTGTCCGGGCTGTGGAGGGAATCGGCGTCGTCGGCCGACTCTGAAGGGCTCCCGATCCCCATCTGCAGGGCTTCGCGCACGCCGTCGAGGCCGAGCAGCCGGTCGGTGGCGATGATCGAGACCAGGCGGCGGCCACCGTCGAGCCTGCAGATCGCGGAGAACTCCTGCAGGTCGGCGTCGCGTGCCAGGATGCCGGGCATGGTGTCGGCCTGGCTGCGCGGCACGCTGAGCACTTCCTTGACGGTGTCGGTGACCAGGCCGATCTGGCCGCCGCCCGGCAAGGCGACGACGACGATGCGGTGGTGCTCGTCGAGCTCGGCGTCGGCCAGCGCGAACAGCGATCGCAGGCTCACCAGCGGCAGCAGCCGGCGGCGCAGCGAGATCAGGCCCAGCACATGGCCGGGCGCACCCGGCACGGCGGTGATGGTGTCCGGCACCTGGACGATCTCCTGCACGTCGGCGATGTCCAGCGCGTATTCCTGACGGGCGACGGTGAAGCTGACCAGGCGCAGCTCGTCGCTGGCCGGCTCGGTGCCGTTGCCGGCCTCGTGCACGTCGCCGGGGCTGGTGTGGCCGGTGCCGCCCGATCCGGTCCCGTCGCGCGGCGACAGCATCCGGGTCAGGTGCGCCTGCACCAGCTGCTCGAAGTCCAGGATCAGCAGCAGGTCGTGGTGGCTGCCGCGTCCGTCGGCGGGATCGCGCCGGATCACGCCGGTCAGGCAGCGGGTCTGGACCACCGACTGCACCGCGTTGGCCGGCTCGATCTCGCTGGCATCGACGCTGATGACGCTGGCCACCCGGTCGACGACGAAGCCCAGCGACTGGCCGATGTGGATGACCAGCGCGCGGGTGGCGTCGTCGTTGTCGCGCTCCGGCGTGCCGAACAGCCGGCGCAGGCTGATGATCGGCAGCACCCGGCCGCGCAGGTTGGCCAGCCCCTCGAGCGCCGGCGGCGTCAGCGGCATGCGCGCGACGTCCGGAACCCGGATGATCTCCTGCACCGGCGCCATCGGCACCGCGAACATCTCGCCGGCCACGCTGAAGGTGACGAACTGCCGGGTCTGCCCGGCCGCGTGCGCCGCCTCGCCGCCGGCGGCCGTGTGGAGGCCGTCCATCTCAGTTGCTCTGCAGCTCGTCGGCCAGCGAGGCGATCTCCTCGATCGCGGCGGAGAGCTCCTCGGCGCCCTGCGACTGCTGGCGCGCCGCGGTCGAGGCCTGCTCGGCGGCCTTCTCGGCCTGCTGGGCCGCGGCCGAGACCTGGTCGACCGCGACCTTGACCTGCGACAGCGCGGCGACGATCTGCTGCGCCGAGTCGTAGGCCTCGACGTTGCCCTTCTCGACCTCGTTGACGTCGGCCTCCATCGTCACCAGGTTGCTGGTGATCGAGCGGGTCTTGTCGACCTCGGCCAGCGCGGCCGCGGCGATCTCGCCCAGGTCGCGGCCGACGGTGGCGATCTGGTCCTGGATGCCCTTGACCAGGTCCTTGATGCGGTCGGCGTTCTCGGCCGAGTCGTGCGCGAGGTTGCGGATGTCGGTGGCCACGACGACGAAGCCCTTGCCGTACTCGCCGGCGCGCGCCGCCTCGATCGAGCCGTTGACCGCCAGCATGTTGGTCTGGATCGAGACCTGCGTGATCGCGTCGACGATCTTGTCGATCTTGCGGCTGACCAGCTCGAGCTCCTTGATCTGCTGCAGGCTGGTGCGGGTGGCCGAGACGCTGTCGGAAATGCTGGTGACCAGCCCGTCGATCATCGCCTTGTTCTGGCCCATCAGCGTGCGGATGGCGCCGGAGCGCTCGCGCGCTCTCTGAGCGCGCTCGGAGGCGATCTGCGCGCCACGCTCGATCTGCGTGATCGCCGCGGCGGACTCGGCGGTGGCCGAGGCCTGGGTCTGCGCGCCCTTGCGGATCTCGTCAAGCGCGACCATGATCTGCGAAGCCGAGCGGTTGATCTCCTGCACCGCGCCGGCGAGCTGCTCGGCGGCGCTGGCGACTTCCTCGGCGCTCTTGCCGATGTCCGATGAGTTCTTCAGCTCGTCGGCGATCTCCGACAGGTTCTGCGAGGTCTGCTCGCACTCGGACAGCGCCGCGCTCTGCTCGTCGACCGTCTTGGCGGCCTCCTCGCAGGCGGAGGACTGCTGCGCGGCGGCCGCGGCGATCTGCTCGGCGCCCTTGAGCGCCTGCTGCGAGGCGACGCTGGCCTGCTGGGCCGCGGCGGCAATCTCGCCGGCTCCGGCGACGATGTCGGCCGCATCCTGGCGCACCCGGTCGAGCTGGCGCAGGATCTGCTCGCCCTTCTCGACCTCGCCCTCGATCGTCTCGGACGACTGGTTGATGCCGGCGGCGATGGCCTTGACCTCGCCCTGGATCTGGCCGACCAGGTCCTGGATCTGCTTGGCGCTCTTCTCGCTGGTCTCGGCCAGCGTGCGCACCTCGTCGGCGACCACCGCGAAGCCCTTGCCGTGCTGGCCGGCCCGCGCGGCCTCGATCGCGGCGTTCAGGGCCAGCAGGTTGGTCTGGTCGGCGATGCGGGCCACCGCCTTGACGATGTCGCCGATGTTGGCCGCCTGGCGCTCGAGCTCGGCCACGCGCTGCACCGACTCGGCCTGGCGGCGCGCGGCCAGCGTGACGTTGGCGATGGTGGCGCGCACCTCGGTGTCGATGCGCGCGCTCATCGTCTGCATGCTGTCGGCCTTGCTGCGCGAGAGGCCGACCGCCGAGAGCTGGCGCCCGATCGAGCCGCTGACCTGGGTGATCGCGGCCAGCGACTCCTGCGCCGCGCCCGAGGCTTCCTCGGCGCCGCTGGCGATCTGGTCGGCCGCGCGCTTGAGCTCCTCGGCGGCGGAGGCCGCCTCGTTGATGCCGGCCGAGAGCTGGCTCGAGGCGCTGGCCACCCGCTCGGCGACCTGCTGCTGCTTGGCCAGCGTGCGCGCGCGCTTGCGGCCGGCCTCGGCGTCGCGCGCCATCGCGCGGGTCACGCCGCGTGCGACGACCGGGGCGGCCACGGGTTCATGAACGGTCTCTCGATGCTTGGTCACCAGCGCCATGGACGGGCTCCGAATGTTCTGGACTGAGGGGACAGCGACTCCGTCCGGTCATCGACGGCGGCAGGTCGTGTGCAGGGCGCAGTGATTCGATCACGCAGATTCCCGACGCCATGAAGGGATTTGCCGGGCTTTTCCGTTCTTTTGCGGTGTCCGTCCCGGTACCTCGCAGGACTGGCGCGGGGGGCACCGAAGCTGATAGACTGCACGCCGCTGCAGGTGATCCGGTTCGTGAAGAACGTCCGGATTTAAACGGGAAGCCGGTGAAAAGCCGGCGCTGCCCCCGCAACGGTCAGCGAGAGAAGATCAGGTCACGATGCCACTGGAGCTGCGGTTCCGGGAAGGCGGCCCGATCGGCAGGACCGCCCGACAGGGTGATTCCCGCGCTCGCGAGCCCGGAGACCGGCCTGAAGCATGCGCACTGGCACCGCGGAGGGCGGCGACCGGACGACACGGGACTGCGCCGCAGCCCCGTGCAGGACCGGCCCCGGTCCTGTTCCGTCCGACCCCGCCCGATGCCGCCAGCGATTCTCTCGCGACAGCTGCACGGGGCGTGCGGCCGACAGGCATGACGACACAGACTCCTTCCGGGCGGCCCGACCGCCTCTGCCCCGCGCTGCTGGTCAGCGCGCCGGCCTCCGGCCAGGGCAAGACCACGGTGACGGCCGCGCTGGCCCGCCACTGGCGCCGCCAGGGCCTGCGGGTGCGGGTGTTCAAGACCGGACCCGACTTCATCGATCCGATGGTGCACGAGCACGCCAGCGGCGCGCCGTGCCGGCAGCTCGACCTGGGCATGGGCGGCGAGGACCACTGCCGCGAACTGCTGTGGCAGGCCGCCGGCGAGGTCGACCTGATCCTGGTCGAGGGCGTGATGGGCCTGCACGACGGCAGCGCCTCGAGCGCGGCGCTGGCCGAGCGGCTCGGGCTGCCGGTGCTGGCGGTGATCGACGCCGGCGCGATGGCGCAGACCTTCGGCGCGATCGCGCTCGGGCTGAAGCTGTACCGGCCCGGGCTGGACTTCGCCGGCGTGATCGCCAACCGGGTGGGCAGCGAGGGCCATGCACGCATGGTCATCGAGAGCCTGCCGCCGGGCATGACCGCGTTCGGCGCGCTGCCGCGCAGCGAGGCGCTGGAGTGGCCCTCGCGCCACCTGGGCCTGGTGCAGGCGGCCGAGCTGCCGGACCTGGAGCGCCGGCTCGAGGCGGCGGCCGACGTGGTCGCGCGTGCCGCGCCGCCGCTGCCCGCGCCGGTGCGCTTCATCGCGCCGGTCGAGGTCGACACCCCGCCGCGGCGTCTGGCCGGCCGCACGGTGGCCATCGCCCGCGACGACGCCTTCGCCTTCCTGTACCCGGCCAACGTCGACGTGCTGGAGCAGCTCGGCGCGCGCGTCGTCTTCTTCTCGCCGCTGGCCGACGAGCCCGTGCCGGCCGAGGCCGACGCGCTCTACCTGCCCGGCGGCTATCCCGAGCTGCATCTGGACGAGCTCGAGGCGGCAGCGCGCAGCCGCGACACGATCCGCGCCTTTCACGCCGCCGGCCGGCCGATCGTCGCCGAGTGCGGCGGCCTGCTCGCGCTGGGGGACGGCCTGAGCGATCTGGCCGGTCGACGCGCCGCGATGTGGGGCCTGCTGCCGGGCGAGGGCCGCATGCAGCCGCGCCTGGTCAACCTCGGCATGCACGCCGCCGACCTGCCCGAGGGACGGGTGCGCGGCCACACCTTCCACCACGGCCTGTTCGAGAGCCTGCTCCCCGCCGTCGGCCAGACCCGCGCCGAGCGCGACCACGGCCGCCCGGAGGCCGTCTGGCGTCTGGGCCGGCTGCACGCCTCTTTCCTGCACCTCTACTTCCCGTCGAACCCGAGCGCGATCGCGGCGCTGTTCGATCCGGCCACGCCGCCGCCCGGCGGCTGAGGCCCTCCTTCCCGACGCGCCTGACCTGATCCGCGCGGAGCCCTGGCGGCCCCGTGCCGGGCCGGCTCGCGCCTGCCTGTCCGTTTCCCGTTCCACGAACCGTTCCCTGACCCTTGCCCACGGAGAGTTCCCGATGCACATCGAACCCGGTTTCCTGTCCCAGACCACCGTCGGCGCCGCCGGCGTCGCCGCCAGCGCGCTGCTGTCGGCGCACGCGCCGGCGCTGTGGCGCCGCCCCGCGCTGCTGCTGCGCACGCTGCTGGCGGGCGGCTTCTTCTCGGTGCTGATGCAGGCCTGGCACCTGCCGGTGGGGCCGTCCGAGCTGCACCTGGTCGGCGCGATGCCGATCTACCTGCTGTTCGGCTACCTGCCGACGCTGTTCGGATTCGCGCTGGGGCTGCTGGCGCAAGGGCTGCTGTTCGAGCCGCAGGACCTGATGCATCTGGCGGTCAATTCGCTGACGCTGATCGTGCCGCTGATGACCGTGCACCACACGCTGGGCCGGACGCTGTCGCCGAAGGCGGTGTCGGCGGGCCGAATGCTGCAGCTCGACGGCGCCTACTACGCCGGCGTCACGCTGATGGTGGGCTTCTGGCTGTCGCAGGGACTGAAGGCCACCGCGCTGGCCGACTGGGCCGCGTTCGCCGCGTCCTACCTGGCGCTGGTGGCTGTCGAGCCGCTGCTCACCATCGCGCTGGTGCGTGGCAGCCGTCGCCTGGGTCAGGCGGGCTGGGCGCGCCTGTGCCTGGACGAGCGCCTGACGCTGGGCGCCTGAATGAGCGGCACCGTCTGGTTCGTCGGCGCCGGCCCCGGAGACTCGGAGCTGCTGACCGTCAAGGGCCGCGCGCTGATCGAGCGCGCCGGAGCGATCCTGTTCGCCGGCTCGCTGGTGAACGAGGCCGCGACCCGCTGGGCGCCGCCGGGCTGCGTCATCGCCGACAGCAAGGAGATGACGCTGCCGCAGATGGCCGCCTGGCTGATCGCGCAGGCCGGCGCACACGAGACGGTGGTGCGCCTGCAGACGGGCGACCCGGCGCTCTACGGCGCGCTGATCGAGCTGGTGCAGCCGCTCGACGCCGCCGGCGTGCCGGTGCGCGTCGTGCCCGGCGTGTCGTCGGCGATGGCCTCGGCGGCGGCGGCGGTCGAGAGCTTCACGCTGCCGGAGGTGACGCAGAGCGTCATCTTCACCCGCGTCGAGGGCCGCACGCCGATGCCGCCGGGCGAGGACCTGGCCTCGCTGGCGGCACACCGCACGACGCTGTGCATCTTCCTGTCGATCACGCTGCTGCACAAGGTCGAGGCCGGACTGCGCGCGGCGGGCTGGCCGGAGGACGCGCCCATCGTCGTCGTCCACAAGGCCAGCTGGCCGGGCGAGGAGCGCATCGTGCGCGGCACCCTCTCAGACATCAAGCAGCGCTGCCGCGACGCCGGCATCGTCAGTCAGGCCATGATCATCGCCAGCCCCACGCTGGGCGCGCGCCACTGGCCGGACCTCGTCAAGTCGAAGCTCTACGACCCGGGCTTCACCCACCGCTTCCGCAAGGCTTCCGCATGAACGCAATGAATGGCATGACCGCTTCCCACGACACCATCCTGCTGGTCGGCCACGGCTCGCGTGAGGAATCCGGCAACGAAGAGATCCGCGAGTTCGTCGCGCAGTGGCGCGCGCGCCAGCCGGGCTGGCGCATCGAGGTCTGCTTCATCGAGTTCGCGCCGCCCTCGCTGCACGACGGCCTGATCGCCGCCGCGCAAGGCTCGCGCCGCGTGCTGGTGCTGCCGCTCATCCTGAACGCCGCCGGTCACGTGAAGATGGAGATCCCGGAGGCGATCGAGCACGCCCGCGCGCACTGCCCGGGCACCGAATTCCTCTACGGCCCGCACCTGACCGCCTGCGATCCGATCCTGGCGATCCTCAAGCGCCGGCTGCGCAAGGCGATGAACGCGCTCGACATGCCGGATCCGACCACGACCGGCGTGATCCTGCTCGGCCGCGGCTCCTCCGACCGCGGCGCCAACGGCGACATGGCCAAGATGGCGCGCTGGCTGCAGGAGGAGGGCGACCACGAGCTGGTCGATCTGGCCTTCACCGGCATCACCTTCCCGCGGCTGGAGCGGGTGGTGCAGCGCCAGGCGCTGATCGGCATGACGCAGATCGTCGTGCTGCCCTACTACCTCTACACCGGCACGCTGATGCAGCGCATCCACCGCCAGGTCGAGCACCTGCGCGCGCAGTATCCGCGGATCCGCTTCACCTGCTCGACGCACTTCGGCTTCGAGGGTGAAATCTTCGCGCTGCTGGAGCAGCGCGTCGCCGACCTGCAGGCCGGCACGCCCGACAGCCGCCTGCCCTGCGACGGCTGCAGCTACCGCGAGATCGCGCACGACCTGGGCCACGGCCACTCGCACGAGCACACGCATCAGCCTGCGCACGCCCATGCGCCGGCGCCGGCCGTGATTCCCGTGCACCCGGTGGAGGCCCTGCCGGCATGAGCACCGTCAACACCGTCACCGAGCAGCTCACCCGCGCCGGCCAGGCGATCGAGCACGACAGCTTTGCCATCATCGACGCCGAGGCGGGAGCGCACCGCTACACGCCCGAGCAGTGGCCGATCGTGCGCCGCATGATCCACGCCAACGCCGACTTCGAGTTCAACGGCCTGACCGACTTCCACCCGGACGCGGTCGAGGCCGGCGTGCAGGCCATGCTGCGCGGCGGCACGCCGGTGGTGGCCGATGTCGAGATGATCTGCTCCGGCCTGTCGCGCCCGCGCCTGGCGCACTTCGGCATGGCGACGCACCAGTTCATCAGCGACGCCGACGTGATCGCGCGGGCCCAGGCCGAGGACACCACCCGCGCGGTGCAGGCGATGCGCAAGGCGCACCGGCTCGGGCGTCTGGATGGCGCGATCGTCGGCATCGGCAACGCGCCGACCGCGCTGATCGAGCTGGTGCGGCTGATCCGCGAGGAGGGCGTGCGTCCGGCGCTGGTGGTCGGCATGCCGGTGGGCTTCGTCTCGGCGGCCGAGTCCAAGGACCTGATGGCCGAAGTCGCCGAGGTGCCGTGGATCGTCATCCGCGGCCGCAAGGGCGGCTCGACGCTGGTGGTGGCGGCGGTGCACGCGCTGCTGTCGCTGGCCGAGGCACGACAGAAGGCCAGCGCGGCCTGACGGCGGGAAAGGCCGCTTCCATGATGGACAAGACCGTCAAGCGCGGCACGCGCACCGGCTTCACCACCGGCGCCTGCGCGGCCGCGGCCGCCCGCGCCGCCGCGCTCGGACTGGTCGAGGGCACGGTGCCGGCCGAGATCGAGAGCCTGCTGCCCAACGGCGACCGGGTGCGCTTCGTCGTGCACGACGGCCGCTGCGAGGGCGAGGGCACCGGACGCTCGGCCCACGCGATGGTGGTGAAGTTCGCCGGCGACGACCCCGACTGCACCGATGGCGCGCACCTCACCGCCGATGTCCAGGTCGATGCGGCCCGTCCCGGCGTCGTCACGCTGCACGGCGGCTTCGGCGTCGGCACCGTGACGATGGCCGGGCTGGGGCTGGAGGTCGGCGGGCCGGCCATCAACCCGGTGCCGCGCGCCAACATCGAGGTCAATGTGCGCGAGGTCGCTGCCGGCCTGCTCGACGAGGTGGGGCTCTCGGTGACGATCTCGGTGCCCCAGGGCGTCGAGATGGCGAAGAAGACGCTCAACGCGCGGCTCGGCATCCTGGGCGGCATCTCGATCCTGGGCACCACCGGCATCGTCAAGCCCTATTCCACATCGGCCTACCGCGCCAGCGTGGTGCAGGGCGTGCAGGTGGCTGCCACCCTCGGTCACGGCGTGGTCGTGCTGACCACCGGCGGGCGCACCGAGCAGTTCGCGATGCGTGAGCGCCCCGCGCTGCCCGCCGCCTGCTTCGTGCAGATGGGCGACTTCCTGCGCTACGCGCTGGACGAGGCGGTGGCGCAGGGGCTGCGCGAGGTGGTGATCGGCGGCATGGTCGGCAAGCTGACCAAGATCGCCCAGGGCGAGACCATCACCCACGCCAACCGCGCCGAGGTCGACACCGGCCTGCTGGCCGAGCTGGCCGCCGGCATCGGCGCGCCGCTCGACGAGTGCGCCGCCATCGCCGCCGCCGAGACCGCCCGCTTCGCCGCCGAGCGCATGGAGGCGCTCGGGCTGTTGAACGAGTTCCACGCCGCGCTGGCGCAGAAGGTGGTGGCCACGCTGACCGCGCCCGAGCGCTACGGCCTGCGCTTCCACCTGCAGGTGCTGGTCTGCGATTTCGAGGGCCGAAAGATCGCCGAGGCGAGTTCGGCCCGCTGACGAGGAATGCTGATGAACACCGATGTCTTTCCGGATCCCAACCCCTGCCGGGTGCTGGGCGTGCTCGACGACGGCGCGGCCAGCCTGAGCGCGACGGCGCGGGCGCATCTGCGTGCCGCCGACCGCGTCATCGGCGGCGCGCGCACGCTCGCGCTGCTGGAGGCCGAGATCCGCCCCGACGCCGAGCGGCTCGATCTGACCGGGCGCCTGTCCGCCGTGCCCGGCTGGGTGAGCGAGGCGCGCGAGGCCGGCCGCAAGGTGGTGGTGCTGGCCACCGGCGACCCGCTGTGTCACGGCATCGCCGGCTTCCTGGCCGCGCGGCTGTGCGTGCAGGCCGTCGAGGTGCTGCCCAATGTCTCGACGCTGCAGCTGGCCTGCGCGCGCGTGGGGCTGGTCTGGCAGGACGCGAAGATCGTGTCGATCCACGCCAAGGACGCCGGCGAATGGCAGGTCGGTGCGCCACCCGCGCACGGTCTGCACGCGCTGGCGCAGGCGCTGCGCGCGCACGACCGCCTGCTGGTGCTGACCAGCCCCGAGAACACGCCCGCGCGCATCGCCCGGCTGCTGCTCGCCGAGGGGCAGGGCGACGACTTCCGCATGGCGGTGGCCGAGCGGCTGCTGCAGCCGGACGAGCGGGTGCGCGCCGAGCTGGCGCCGGCCGAAGTGGCCGAGGCGCCGCCGCAGGCCTTCGCCGATCCCAATGTGGTGCTGCTGTGGCGGGTGCGCCCGCGGCCGAACCCGGTGCGCTTCGGCCTGGCCGACCGCGACTACCACCAGCGTCAGCCCGACAAGGGCCTGATCACCAAGCAGGAGGTGCGCGCGGTGTCGCTGGCGCGGCTGCAGCTGCGCGCCGACAGCGTGGTGTGGGACCTCGGCGCCGGCTCCGGCTCGGTCGGGCTGGAGGCGGCGCGGCTGTGCCCGCAGGGCCACGTCTGGGCGATCGAGAAGAACGAGGCCGACGTCGCCATCGCGCGCACCAACCGCGATGCCTTCGCGGTCTCGAACCACACGCTGGTGCACGGCCGCGCGCCCGAGGGGCTGGAGGCCTGGCCCGATCCGGACGCCGTCTTCATCGGCGGCTCCGGCGGCGAGCTCTCCAGCCTGATCGCGCTGTGTCTGCGCCGGCTGCGTCCGGGCGGTCATCTGGTGATGAACTTCGTGACGCTGGAAAACCTGGCGGTGGCCACGCAGGCGCTCAAGGCGATGGTGGCGACCGATGCGATCGACTGGGACGTGCTGCAGCTGCAGGCCGCGCGCAGCCGCCCGATCCTCGACATGCACCGCATGGCGGCGGAGAACCCGGTGTGGATCGTCTGCGCCCGCAAGGAGGCCGCATGAATCCGGGCCTGAAGAAGATGGGCACGCTGCACGGCGTCAGCCTCGGCCCCGGCGATCCGGGCCTGATCACGCGGCGCGCCTGGGCGCTGCTGGAGCGCCCCGACACCGCCTGGGTCTACCCGGCGCGCAGCACGAAGACGCCGAGCTACGCCTTCGACATCGTCGCGCGCGCGGGCCTGGTGCCGCCGGCCGACCACCAGAGCCTGCTGTTCCCGATGACGCACGACGGTGACAAGCTCGCCCGCGCCTGGCTGCGCGCCGCCGAGGTGGTGTGGCCGAAGCTGCAGGCCGGGCAGGACGTGCTTTTCCTGGTCGAGGGCGACGCCAGCACCTACGCCACCTTCGGTCACCTGGCGCGCACGCTGCGCGCGCTGGCCGAGGACGAGGGCGCCGAGCTGCCGGTCGAGGTGGTGGCCGGCGTCAATGCCTTCACCGCCGCCTGCGCCACGCAAGGCCTGCCGCTGTGCGAACAGGACGACACCGTGGCGCTGGTGCCCGCCGCCTACGGCGTCTCGGCGATCGACCGGCTGCTGGCCGACTTCGACACCCTGGTGCTGCTGAAGGTCAAGCCGCTGATCGGCGAGCTGGTGGACTGGCTGGAGCGGCGCGAGCTGCTCGGCCATGCCAGCTTCGTCGAGCGCTGCGGCGCACCCGACGAGCAGGTCGCCGACACGCCCGAGGCCCTGCGCGCGCTGCGCGAGCGCAAGGTCAGCTACCTCTCCTTGATGATCGTGCGCAGCCCGCACCGGGTGCGCGGCGAGCGCATCCGCGGCTGCCTGAAGAAGACCTCGCCTGGAGTCGCCGCATGAACGCTGTCCCGTCCGTTTCTCCTGCCGATGCGCGCGTCTGCATCTGCATCGTCGCCATCACGAAGCACGGCGCTGCGCAGGCCGCGGCGCTGGCGCGCCAGCTGCCGCAGGCGTCGATCTGCACCTCGGCCAAGTTCGCCGGCGCGTTTGCCGACGTGGCCAACCCGGTGCGTGCGTATGAGGGCGCGTTGCGCGACGAGATCGCGCCGTTGTTCGAGGGCTTCGACCAGCTGGTCTTCTTCGTCTCGCTCGGCGCCGTGGTGCGGCTGATCGCGCCGCACCTCAAGAACAAGGACGTCGATCCTGGCGTGACGGTGATCGACGACGCCGGCCAGTTCGTCATTCCGGTGCTCTCGGGCCACGTCGGCGGCGCCAACGCGATGGCCGAGCAGGTCGCCGCGCTGATCCAGGCCACGCCGGTGGTGACCACCGCGTCGGACGTCGGCCGCACGATTCCGGTCGACATCCTCGGGCGCGAGCTGGGCTGGCGCGTCGAGGCGCCGAAGATCAACATCACCCGCGTCTCGGCGCATGTGGTCAACGGCGAGTCGATCGCCTTCGTGCAGGAGGCCGGCCGCCCCGACTGGTGGACCCGGCCGACGCCGCTGCCGGCCAGCATCGAGCGCCTGACGCGCTTCGACGAGGTCGATCCGGCCCGCCACCAGGCGGTGCTGTGGGTGACCCACGCCGAGATCGCGCCCGAGGTCTGGACGCGCTGGGCCGAGCGCCTGGTGGTCTACCGCCCGCCGCGCGAGGACGCCGCCGCATGAGGCCGCGCCTTGCGCTCGGCCTGGGCTGCGACCGCGGCACGCCCGAGGCCACGCTGCGCCAGGCCATCGACGAGGCGCTAGCGCAGATCGGCGCCGCTTGGGCCGACGTGGCCGCAGTCGCCAGCATCACCCTCAAGGCCGACGAAGTCGGCCTGCTGGCGCTCTGCCGTGCCCAGGGCTGGACGCCGGTCTTCCACGCGCCCGAGGTGCTGGCCCAGGTCGCCGTGCCCAACCCGTCCGAGACGGTGCGCCGTCACACCGGCACGCCCTCGGTCAGCGAGGCTGCCGCGCTGCTGTCCGCCGGCTGTTCGGACGATCCGCGCGCGCTGCTGGTCGAGAAGCACCGCCTGCGCGGGCCGGACGGCCGCCACGCCACCGTGTCGGTGGCTCGGATGGCGCAGGCGGACGCGCAGGTCGGCGGCGCCAGCGGCCCGGTTTTCGGCGCTGCCGAACGCCTGGCGCTGCAGGCGCTGATGGCGGCCCGGCGCGACGTGCGGCACTTCAGGCCCGGCGCGACGATTGCGACGGAGGTGCGCGCGCGCCTGCTGCAGGCCCTGGCGCTGGCGCCCTCGGTCGGGCTGATGCAGCCGTGGCGCTTCGTGCGCATCGTCTCGGACGCCCGTCGGCAGGCGCTGGCCGGGCTGGTCGAGCAGGAGCGCCAGCGCACTGCCGAGGCCCTCGGCGAGCGTGACGATGAGTTCCTGCGCCTGAAGGTCGAGGGCCTGCAGGACTGTGCCGAGATCTGGGTCGCGGTGCTGCCGGCCGACGATGGCACCGTCTTCGGCCGGCGCACGATGCCGCGCGAGATGGCGCTGTGCTCGCTGGCCTGCGCGATCCAGAACCTCTGGCTGACCGCGCGCGCCGACAACCTCGGCCTGGGCTGGGTCTCGATGTTCGAGCCGGCAGCAGTGGCCGCTGTGCTCGGGCTGGCCGAGGGCGAGCTGCCCGTCGGCCTGCTGTGTCTGGGGCCCGCCGCCCGGCATCACGACCGGCCGATGCTGGAGATCGAGGGCTGGCGCCAGCGCCGCCCGCTGCATGACTTCCTTGTGGATGAACCTTCCGATGAACGCTCCTGAATCCTTCGATGCCGCCGTGCCCGCCGGCAAGATCATGCTCGTGGGCATCGGCCCCGGCAGCGTCGAGCACATGACCGCGCGCGCCCGCAGCGCCATCGCCGAGGCCGACGTGGTGGTCGGCTACGTCACCTACATCAAGCTGGTCGCCGACCTGCTCGACGGCAAGGAGGTCGTGCGCAAGGGCATGACCGAGGAGCTCGACCGCGCCGTCAGCGCGCTCGACGCCGCCCGCGCCGGCAGGAAGGTGGCGCTCATCTCCAGCGGCGACGCCGGCGTCTACGGCATGGCCGGGCCGACCTACGAGGTGCTGTTCCAGGCCGGCTGGACGCCCGAGGGCGACGTCGCGGTCGAGATCGTGCCGGGCGCCTCGGCGCTCAACAGCTGCGCCGCGCTGGTCGGCGCGCCGCTGACGCACGACTTCTGCGCCATCTCGCTCTCCGACCTGCTCACGCCCTGGCCGGTGATCGCGCGCCGGCTCGACGCGGTGGCGATGGCCGACTTCGTCGTCGCGCTCTACAACCCCAAGAGCGGCCGGCGCACGCGCCAGATCGTCGAGGCGCAGCGCCTGTTCCTGCGCCACCGCCGCGCCGACACGCCGGTGGCGATCGTCAAGAGCGCCTACCGTCGGCGCCAGAACGTCGTCTTCACGACGCTGGCGCAGATGGCCGAGCAGGACATCGGCATGCTCAGCACCGTGCTGATCGGCAACAGCAGCACCTTCGTGCGCGACGGCCTGATGGTCACGCCGCGCGGCTACGCCAACAAGTACGACATGGACGAGGGCGGCGCCACCCGCGACGGCGAGAAGGCCGGCCGCTCGCTCTCCACCGGCCTGAACGGCTGGCTGGAGGCGCTGCAGATCGACCACGCCGCCGGCGAGAGCGTCGAGCAGCTCGCTGCGCGCCACCGCCTGCCCATTGACTACATCCGCGCCACGCTGGACGAGCCGCTGGAAGCCGCCGCCGCCGATCTGCCCGAGGAGAGCGAAGCATGAGCGAGACGACCGTCAAGCCCAGAATCGGCGCCTACCGCCGCCACCTGCTGGTCTGCACCGGCCCGCGCTGCACCCAGGATGGCGAGGCGCAGGCGCTGTTCGACAGCCTGGGCGAGAAGTTCAAGGCCGCGGGCCTGAACGACGGCGAGCTGCGCGTCAAGCGCAGCCGGGTGAGCTGCTTCGCCGCCTGCAAGGGCGGCCCGGTGATGTGCGTTCAGCCCGACGGCACCTGGTACCACGACGTCACGCCGCAGAACATGGACCGCATCATCGCCTCGCACCTGGTCGGCGGCGAACCGGTCGATGATCTGGTCTTCTACCAGGGGCCGGGCACCTGCGCGGACGACGGCGCGGGCGGCTGAAGCAACGGGGGAGAGCGCGCTTTTCGGCGCATCCGTCCTTGGCGGGGCATGTTGCACTGGCACGATGGACGACCCCCCCGTTGCCGCAGAACGCCGCGTCATCGAGATTCGCGTCAACGCGCCGCGCAAGCCCGCGCCGGGCCAGGCCTGCAACGGCTGCGGCCTGTGCTGCCTGACCGAACCCTGCCCGGTCGGCATGCTCGCCAGCCAGCGCCGCGACGGCGCCTGCCGGATGCTCGAATGGGACGAAGGCGCCGCGCGCTATGTCTGCGGCCTGCTGACCGGCCAGCACGCACCGCTGCCCGTCTGGCTGCGCCCGGCCGCCCCGCTGCTGCGCCGCAGCGCCCGCCGCCTGATCGCCGCCGGCATCGGCTGCGACTGCACGCTGGAGGTGGAATCCGCAGGCGCCGAGCTGCGCGGCGACCGACACTGAGCGTCGGACCCGTCCGACACGCCTGCGCAGGTCCGGCCGACAGCGCCGGCGCACGCTGCGGCGCACCATGAGGACATGCCGGCTTCGCACCCTTGCGGGCCCCGGCGCCGAACACGGAGTTCCTCATGCCTGATTCCCGCACTCGCCTCCTCGTCGTCACCGGCAGCCTGCGCCGCGCCTCGTTCAACCGCATGGTCGCGCAGACGCTGCCGGAGCTGGTGGCCGCCGATGTCGAGATCGCGCTGCATGCGACGCTGGGCGACATTCCGCTCTATGACCAGGACACCTTCGACGCCGGCCTGCCCGACGGCGTGGCGCGGCTGGCCGAGGCGGTGTTCGCGGCCGACGGCGTGGTGATCGTGACGCCGGAATACAACTACTCGGTGCCGGGCGTGCTGAAGAACGCGCTGGACTGGCTCTCGCGCCTGCCGGGCAAGCCGCTGTCCGCCAAGCCGGTGGCGCTGCAGAGCGCGTCGATGGGCGTTCTCGGCGGCGTGCGGGCGCAGTACCACCTGCGCCAGGTGCTGGTCGCGCTCGATGCGCGCGTGATGAACCTGCCCGAGGTGATGATCGGCCAGGTGCAGAACAAGGTCGATGCCGACGCCGGCCGCCTGGTCGACGGCGACTCGAGGGAGCACATCCGCCACCAGCTCGACGCCTTCGTGCGCTTCATCCGCCGCTGAGCGGCCGTCGCGTCGGGGGGCCTGCCGGCACAATGCCGGCATGACCCATTCCCTTTCCCGCCCGACCTGCGGCGACGACGACACCGAGGTCCTGGTCCTGCCCAACGGCGTGCGCATCCTGGCGGTGCGGCCCCCGCATCTGGCCAGCACGAACGTCAGCATCTACGTGCGCACCGGCAGCCGCCACGAGAGCGCGCGGCTCAACGGCATCAGCCATGTCGTCGAGCACATGGCCTTCAAAGGCACCGCGACGCGCGACTGCCAGCAGATCAATCTCGAGGCCGAGCTGCTCGGCGCCGAGGTCAATGCGCACACCGACAAGGACCACACCGCCTACCACATGCGCGGCCTGGCGCGCGACGCGCTGAGCTTCGTGCGCATGCTGGGCGACATCGTGCGCCACGGCAGCTTTCCCGAGGCCGAGCTGGAGCGCGAGCGCCAGGTGATCCTGCAGGAGTTCATCGAGGACGAGGACGACGCGCTCTCCACCGCCTTCAAGCTCTTCGACGAGGCCTCGTTCGGCAGGCATGCGCTGGCGCAGCCGGTGATCGGGCGGCGGCGCAACATCGAGCGTTTCAGCCGCGACGAGCTGACCGGCTATGTCGCGCGCCAGTACACCGGCAGCAACCTGATCGTTGCGGTGTCCGGCCCGGTCGATCCGCAGGCGCTGGCGCGCGAGGTCGAGGCGGTCTTCGGCGACATGCCCACCGGCACGCCCAATCTCGTGGCGCCGCCGACCTGGGTCGGCGGGGTGAAGAGCCGGCGCCAGGCGGGCTCCAGCCAGACGCATCTGGTGGCCGGCTTCCCGCTGCCCGACCGGCTCGATCCGCTGGCCGCCACCGGCGTGATGGCCGCGGCGGTGCTGGGCGAGGGCATGAGCTCGCCGCTGCTCGACCGGGTGCGCGAGCGCCTGGGGCTGGTCTACTACGCCGGCTGCTCGACCGACCAGTCGGATCTGGCCGGGCAGTTCGTGCTGGAGGCCTCGACCACGGCCGAGCACCTTGAGGCCTGCCAGGACGAGATCGTCGCGCTGCTGCAGGCGCAGGCCGAGCGGGTCAGCGAGACCGACCTGCTGCGCGCGCGCAACCAGATCGCGGTGCGCGCGGTGCGCCAGCGCGAGGGCGCGCAGCACCGGTTGGAGATGGCCGCGCTCGACCTGTTCGCGCTCGGGCGGGTGCGCAGCGGCGCCGAGTGGATGGCGGCGCTGGAGGTGGTGGACGCCGACGCGGTGCGCGACTGCACCCGGCGCATGCTGGCCGCGCCGGCCGCGGTGGCGATCAGCGGCAAGGTGCCGACCGGCACCCGCGAGCGTACCGAGGAGCGCATGGAGCGCCTGCGCAGCACCGTGACGGGCTGAGCGGCATCCGGGACAACCCGGATCAGCAATGCCGAGGGAAGATAGCTGCTAGTTCCCGCCGACTCTGGCCGGCATGGCGGTGGCTGCCGAGAATGCGCGAAGTCTCCCTCAGGATTTCGCATGACCTCCGACCCCCGCGCGCTGCCGTCGCCCGTCAAGGGCATTTCCTCGATGGCCACCCGCCAGCTGCTGGCCGAGCTGGTCGCCGACTGGCAGGGCCGCAGCGGCCGCCAGGCCGAGATCGCCTCGGTCGGCGGCGTCGATGCCGCCAGGCGGGTCGCTGCGGGCGAAGCCTTCGACGTGGTGATCCTGGGCTCGGACGCGATCGACAAGCTGATCGCCGGCGGCCATGTGCAGCCAGGCAGCCGGGTGGATCTGGTGCGCTCGGGCGTGGCGGTGGCGGTGCGCTCGGGCGCGCCGCACCCCGATCTGTCCAGCGAGGACAGCGTGAAGGCCGCCGTGCTGGCCGCGCGCAGCGTGAGCTACTCGACCGGCCCGAGCGGTGTCGCGCTGGCGAAGCTGTTCGAGCGCTGGGGCATCGCCGCCGAGGTGGCCGCGCGGCTGGTGACGCCGCCGCCAGGCACGCCGGTGGGTTCGCTGGTGGCCGCGGGCGAGGTCGAGCTGGGCTTCCAGCAGCTCAGCGAGCTGATCCACGTCGAGGGCATCGACATCGTCGGCCCGCTGCCTGACGCCATCCAGATCACCACCATCTTCTCGGCCGGCGTCGCCGCCCGCTGCACTCAGCCGGACGCCGTGCGCGCGATGCTCGACTTCATGACCTCGCCCGAGGCCGTCGCGGCCAAGCGTCGCCAGGGCATGGAGCCGGCCTGAGCCCAGCGCTCCCGCCTGCGCCGACCGTCTTTCCGTCTTTTCACCGAGCCCCCCATGAGCCAAGCCCAACCCCTGATCATCGACGTCCACGGCCACTACACCACCGCGCCGGCCGCGCTGGGCGCCTGGCGCGACCTGCAGATCGCCGCGCTGAAGGACCCGAGCCAGAAGCCCGACCCCAAGGCCCTGAAGATCAGCGACGACGAGCTGCGCGAGTCGATCGAGAAGAACCAGCTGCGCCTGATGAAGGAACGCGGCTCGGACCTGACCATCTTCAGCCCGCGCGCCAGCTTCATGGCGCACCACATCGGCGACTTCGAGACCTCGTCGACCTGGGCCGCCATCTGCAACGAGCTGTGCTACCGCGTCAGCCAGCTCTTCCCGGACAACTTCATCGGCGCGGCGATGCTGCCGCAGTCGCCGGGCGTGGACCCGAAGACCTGCATTCCCGAGCTGGAGCGCTGCGTCAAGGACTACGGCTTCGTCGGCATCAACCTGAACCCGGATCCGTCGGGCGGCCACTGGAACAGCCCGCCGCTGACCGACCGCCACTGGTACCCCATCTATGAAAAGATGGTCGAGCACGACATCCCGGCGATGATCCACGTCTCGACCAGCTGCAACAGCTGCTTCCACACCACCGGCAGCCACTACCTGAACGCCGACACCACCGCCTTCATGCAGTGCCTGCAGGGCGATCTGTTCAAGGACTTCCCGACCCTGAAGTTCCTGATCCCGCACGGCGGCGGCGCGGTGCCTTACCACTGGGGCCGTTTCCGCGGCCTGGCGCAGGAGATGAAGAAGCCGCTGCTCGACGAGCATCTGCTGAACAACATCTTCTTCGACACCTGCGTCTATCACCAGCCGGGCATCGACCTGCTGACCAAGGTGATCCCGGTGAAGAACATCCTGTTCGCCTCCGAGATGATCGGCGCCGTGCGCGGGATCGACCCGCAGACCGGCTACTACTACGACGACACCAAGCGCTACGTCAACGCCACCGAGAACCTGACGGACGAGGAGCGCTTCCTGGTCTATGAGGGCAATGCGCGGCGCGTGTTTCCTCGGCTGGATGCGGCGCTGAAGGCCCGCGGGCGCTGATCGACGTATCGCAGAGACCGCACCGCAAGGCGGGGTGAGAGAATCCCCGCATGCATGCTGTCTCATCTTCCGAACCGCCGGAACTGCTGGAAGCGCGGCCCGAGGCTCGGGCTTTCAAGATCGAGGATCTGATGCAGCAGATCCGGGCTGGGAGGCTGCGAATCCCGTCGTTCCAGCGTCGCCTCGCTTGGGATCGCAATGACGCGCGCAAGCTCGTCGACAGCCTCTACCGGGGCTATCCGGTGGGTACGTTGCTATTCTGGGAAAGCGAGGCCCAGGCCGAGCGGTTGCAATGGGGCGAGTGGCGACTGGAGGCGCCGTACCTGCCCAATGCGCTGCTCGTCGTCGATGGACAGCAGCGGTTGGTGTCGCTCGCTCGCATCCTGCTGACGTCTGACGAGGACGGCGACGACTTCACGCTGCTGTTCGATCTGGACAAATGCAGCTTCCATGCCCCGTCGCCGACGTTGCATGTCGAGGCTGATCCGGGGCGCTGGCTGCCGCTGAACCGCATCCTCGATTCGGAACGGCTGTTTGCATGGCTGTTCGATCATGCTGGCAGTCGCGAGCGGCGCGAGCAAGCGCTGCTGCTGGGCAAACGGCTGCGCGAGTACGACATTCCCGCCTACGTCGTGCGCAGCGGCAGCGAGGCGACGCTGCGAGAGATCTTCGGGCGACTCAATTCGAGCGGCAAGCGGCTCAGTGATGCCGAGGTGTTCGATGCCCTCAACGGCGCGCGGGCCGGGCAGTCGAAGGCATCTCTGAAGGCTCTTGTCACCACGCTGGCGGCGTCGACCGAATTTGGCTGCATCGACGAGGATCTGCTGTACCGGCTGGTGCGGGTGGTCCAGGGGATGGACGTGATCGTCGGTGGCACTGCCGAGCCACTGCGTCTTGCGCCGCAGACCGCGCCGGACGTGTTTGCACGCACCGAGGCTCTGGCGGACCGCGTGATCCGTTTCGTGCGTCTCGATGCTGGCATTGCGCACCACGATCTGCTGCCGTACCGGCTGCCGCTGGTGACGCTGGGCAAGTTCTTCCTGCATCATCCTCAGCCTCGACCCCGCTCGCGCGAACTGCTGGCGCGCTGGCTATGGCGAGGTGCGCTGGATGGTTCGCATACCGGCAACACGGTGGCGACGCGCTCGGCACTGGATCGCATCGATCCGCACGATGAGGAAGGTTCGGTGCAGCGGCTGCTCGGCATGGTGGCGCGGCAGCCTGTGCCCGGACCATCGACCGGGGAGCGATTCAATTTCCGCCATGCCACGGCCAAGCTGATGTCACTGGCCCTGTTGGATCTGGAGCCGCGCGACCTGCGGACCGGCGAGCCGATCGACATTGGCTATTGGCTCGATCGCCGGGGCGACGAGACGACCGGGGCCGCGGCGGATCCTCCGTTCGCGCAGATCCTGCGCAGTGCTGCTGCGGCGCCCGATGCGCTGCGGAGCGTGGCCAACCGTCTGGTGCATCCAGGATCTGCCGGACTGAAGGCCCTGCTGATTCGCACGACCGATGCGGACGTGCTGGCGTCGCACGCCATCACTGCCCAGGCTCACGCCGCGTTGCTAGCCGGTGATGACGCCGGTTTTCTGCGCGCCCGTGCGGAGCGGCTTGCTCTGCATCTGCCACCGTTCTTCGCCCGCCATGCCCGTTGGGAGGCGAGTGACCGGCCGTCGCTGGCATCGCTGTGCGTGCCGGAGGATGACGACGAGGAGGCGCCGTGATCCCGGGTGGGGCCGCCCCTGCGTCACGCCTGCTGGTTCTGCTGAACGAGCTGCCTGTCGGGGTGCTGGCACTGGACGCGACGGGGCATTGCGAGTTCCGGCTGCTGGCGTCGTGGCAGACAAGTGTGCCGCGCCCTGTCCTGGGACAGGTCTTCGAGGACGATCCTGTTCGGGCTCGGCGTGCCAAGTCGCGCCTGCCGGCATGGTTCTCCAATCTCCTGCCCGAAGGTGCGCTGCGCGAATTGCTCAAGCACGGCATCAGCGAGCGCGAGTTCGTGCTGCTGCAGACGCTGGGAGCGGATCTGCCTGGGGCGGTGAGGGTCGTTCCGGCGGGTGAGGCCGACGGAGCAGATACGTTGCCTGGCGCTGCCGCGCTGGAGTCCGACGAGGTGGATGCCGCCGCGGGCTGGCATTTCTCGCTCGCGGGTGTGCAGCTCAAGTTCTCCGCGTTGCGCACGCAGCGTGGCATGACCGTTCCGGTGGCGGGCCTGGGCGGAGACTGGATCCTTAAGCTGCCCGATCAGCGCTACCCGGGCGTACCGGCCAACGAGTACGCGACGATGCTGTGGGCGCGGGCCAGTGGCATCACGGTGCCGGAGTGCGCGTTGATCGATCTGGCGGCGGTGAGCGGTCTGCCTGCGTCGATCCGACCACCTCGTGGTGAGCGGCAGGCGTTCGTGATTCGTCGTTTCGATCGACCGGCTTCGGGGCGGCGAATCCACATCGAGGACTTCGCCCAGGTACTCGATCTCTACCCGGAGCGCAAGTATGAGCGCTTCAACATCGAGACGATCGCCCGGATCACGCTGGCGCTGGCTGGCCCCGATGATCTGGCCGAGCTGGTGCGGCGGCTGGTTTTCCTGGTGGCCAGCGGCAACGGCGATGCGCATCACAAGAACTGGTCCCTCCAGTATCCGGACGGACTGAAGGCCCGGCTGTCGCCGGCCTACGACTTGGTCTCGACGATCCAGTACCTGCCTGACGACCGGATGGCGCTCAACTTCGGTGGATCGAAACGCTGGCAGGACGTGCGGCTGGACACGTTCCGGCGGCTGGCCCGCAAGATCGGTAGCGACGAGACCCGTCTGGTGGCGCAGACAGTCGAGGCGATCGAGGCCGTGCAGCGGGCTTGGCTGATGCACGCCGCTGATTTCGGCTACGACGCGGCGCAGCGTCGTCGTCTCGACGTCCACATGAGCGAGGTACCCCTGTTGTCCACCTCGGGGTAAGCGCGCGCCGAGCCGGCACTGGACGGCGACAGCTGGATCCTGAGCGGCGCCAAGACCTGCATCTCGAACGGTATGCAGGGCCTGTCGACGCCGCCCGTCAGGCCGTTTCCGGCACCGCCTTGTGCTGCCCCAGATCCACGAAGGCCGCCATGACCTTGTGCGGGTTGTGCATCAGCTTCTCCTTCCACTCGCCGAGGTGGCGGCGGGTCTGGATCAGGCCGCGGATCGCGCCGACGTGGTTGCAGTTGCCGATGGTGATGGCGCCGACCATGCGGTCGTTCTTGAAGCACAGGCGGGTGTAGAGGAAGTTCTTCTCGTCCACTTCCTCGACCATCTCGCCGCCTTCCACGCCCTGCCACTGGCCGAAGGTGTGCGAGATCAGGCCGCCGATGTCGAGCACGTTCATGCTCAGGCTGCCGCGGTAGGGCATGTGCTTGCCGGCCATGTTCAGCGCGGCGATGCGGCCGTGTTCGGTCGCGGTGGGCTGCAGCGCGTGCACGACCCATTCGCCGGTCGAGAAGTCGCGGCCCTGCGCCACGTCGCCGGCAGCGTAGACGTGCGGCACCGTGGTGCGCATGAAGTGGTCGACCACCACGCCCTGGTCGATCCTGGCGCCGGTGCCCTCCAGGAACGAGACGTTCGGCTTCACGCCGGTGGCCAGGATGATCAGGTCGGCCTCGATCACCTGGGTGTCCATCACCAGACGCGGGCCCGGCTCGATGCGCTCGGTGCGGCCCTTGGTGATGACGTCGACGCCGCGCTCCTCCAGCCAGCGCTGCATCATGCTGCTGCCGGCCGGCGCCATCATCGTGCGCAGGATCTGCCCGGCGCGCCCGGCGATGACCGACAGCTTCACGCCCGTGCCCACCAGCGACTTCATGCACACGCCGGCCACGAAGCCCGCGCCCACCATCACGACGCGGTTGCCGGGCTTGAGCTTCTCGGCGATCGCGCGCGCGTCCTCCAGCGTCCAGCAGGTGACCACGCCGGGCAGGTCGGTGCCGGGAATCGGCGGCAGCGACGGCGACGAGCCGGTCGCCACCAGCAGGCGGTCGTAGTCCAGCACGGTGCCGTCGTCCAGGTCGACCGTGCCGCCGTCCTCGCGCGCATGCACCTTCAGCGCCTTGCGGTTCAGGTAGCGGATGCGCTGGTGGTCGTAGTGCAGCTCGGTCTTGCGCTGCAGCGCGCCGGTCTCGTCGATCGAGCGGTTCAGCACATAGGGAATCGCCATGCGCGCATACGGCTCGCCCGGCTCGCCGCCGACCAGCGTGATCTCGCCGGTGGGGTCCTCCTTGCGCAGTGTCTCCGCTGCGCGCACGCCGGCGGGGCCGGCACCGATCAGGACATATTTCATGGTCTCTTCTCCGTGGGTCAGCGGTGGCCCGTCCGCCGCTCCTGCACGGCATCAGGCCGGACCACCTATGCAGGCACCAGCCTAACCACTGCAACTTACAGCGTTGTCAGGAATCGTGACACCACGGCAAAAAGCCCCGGCCGGGATCTCCCGGGCGGGGCGCTCAGGAGCCGGCGCCACGGCGGCGCGCCGGCTTCAGCAGCTCACAGGACCACTCAGGCGCCGACCGATTCCAGCGCGGCGTTGAAGGTGGCGCTCGGGCGCATCACTTCGGCCAGCTTGGCGGTGTCGGGCTTGTAGTAGCCGCCGATGTCGACCGCGTGACCCTGGACCGAGTTCAGCTCCTCGACGATCTTGGCCTCGTTGGCGGCCAGGCTCGCGGCCAGCGGCGCGAACTTCGCGGCCAGCTCGGCGTCCTCGGTCTGCGCGGCCAGTTCCTGCGCCCAGTACATCGACAGGTAGAACTGGCTGCCGCGGTTGTCGAGCTCGCCGGTGCGCGGGCTCGGCGACTTGCGGTTGTCCAGCAGCTTGCCGGTGGCCGCGTCCAGCGTCCGGGCCAGCAGCTTGGCGCGGGCGTTGCCGTTCTTGATGCCCAGCTCCTCGAAGGAGACCGCCAGCGCCAGGAACTCGCCCAGCGAGTCCCAGCGCAGGTGGTTCTCCTCCACCAGCTGCTGCACATGCTTCGGGGCCGAGCCGCCGGCGCCCGTCTCGTACATGCCGCCACCGGCCATCAGCGGCACGATCGACAGCATCTTGGCCGAGGTGCCCAGTTCCATGATCGGGAACAGGTCGGTCAGGTAGTCGCGCAGGATGTTGCCGGTGGCGCTGATGGTGTCCAGGCCGCGGATCACGCGCTCGAGCGTGTAGCGCATCGCGCGCACCTGGCTCATGATCTGGATGTCCAGGCCGGTGGTGTCGTGCTCGTGCAGGTACATCTTGACCTTGCGGATCAGCTGCGCCTCGTGCGGGCGGTAGCTGTCGAGCCAGAAGACGACCGGCATGCCCGAGTTGCGCGCGCGGTTGACGGCCAGCTTGACCCAGTCGCGGATGGCGGCGTCCTTGACCTGGCACATGCGCCAGATGTCGCCTTCCTCGACGTTCTGCGTCAGCAGCACTTCACCGGTCTCGATGTCGGTGATGTTGGCGACACCGTCTTCCGGGATCTCGAAGGTCTTGTCGTGCGAGCCGTATTCCTCGGCCTGCTGCGCCATCAGGCCGACGTTGGGCACGGTGCCCATGGTCTTCGGGTCGAAGTTGCCGTGCCACTTGCAGAAGTTGATCATCTCCTGGTAGATGCGGGCGAAGGTCGACTCCGGCATCACGGCCTTGGCGTCCTTCAGGCGGCCGTCGGCGCCATACATCTTGCCGCCAGCGCGGATCATCGCCGGCATCGAGGCGTCGACGATCACGTCGTTGGGCGAGTGGAAGTTGGTGATGCCCTTGGCCGAGTCGACCATCGCCAGTTCCGGACGGTGCTCGTGGCAGGCGTGCAGGTCGCGCTTGATCTCGTCGCGCTGCGAGGCCGGCAGCTTCTCGATCTTGGTGTACAGATCGACCATGCCGTTGTTGACGTTCACGCCGAGCTGCTTGAAGGTCTCGGCGTGCTTGGCGAACGCGTCCTTGTAGAAGATCTTGACGCAGTGGCCGAACACGATCGGGTGCGACACCTTCATCATCGTCGCCTTGACGTGCAGCGAGAACATCACGCCGGTCTTGCGGGCATCCTCGATCTGCGCCTCGTAGAAGTCGCACAGCGCCTTCTTGCTCATGAACATCGAGTCGATGACCTCGCGGTCCAGCAGCGCGACCTTCTCCTTCAGCACGACGGTCTGGCCCGACTTGGTGATCAGCTCCATGCGCACGTTGCGGGCGCGGTCGAGCGTCATCGACTTCTCGCCGTGATAGAAGTCGCCGTGGTGCATGTGCGAGACGTGCGTGCGCGAGGCCTGGCTCCACTCGCCCATGCTGTGCGGGTTCTTGCGGGCGTATTCCTTGACGGCGCGCGGCGCGCGGCGGTCGGAGTTGCCCTCGCGCAGGACCGGGTTCACCGCCGAGCCGGTGCACTTCGAGTAGCGCGCCTTCAGCGCCTTTTCCTCGTCGTTCTGCGGGTTCTCCGGGTAGTCGGGGATGGCGTAGCCCTTGGCCTGCAGCTCCTTGATCGCGGCCTTGAGCTGCGCGATCGAGGCGCTGATGTTGGGCAGCTTGATGATGTTGGCCTCGGGGCGCAGCGTCAGCTTGCCCAGCTCCGCCAGGTGATCCGCGACGCGCTGCTCTTCGGTCAGGTACTCCGGAAAGCTCGCCAGGATGCGGCCGGCGACCGAGATGTCGCTGGTGGTCACGTTGATGCCGGCCTGCGCGGCGAAGGTGCGGACGATCGGCAGGAACGAGGCGGTCGCCAGGAACGGCGCCTCGTCGGTCAGCGTGTAGACGATGGTCGGCTGCTTCGTGGTCATTCAACTATCTCCGTTGTGGGGGCTTCGGATGAAGCGCGACCCGCGCCCCGCGCGGGTCGAGTTCTGTCGGGGTCTTTCTTTCCCGGGTGAAATTGTCTCTCACAGTGCGGGAAGTGTCTCCGTGGCGCGCAATGTCGCACGTCTTCCTGTCAGGACGCTGGCTGTGCGCTGCGCATGATCTCGGGAAATTCCCGCATAACCGATGCCGTGGTGCGATAGCTGCTAGTCGATTGCCTGCCTGTACGGCATGGCGGTGCCCGGACAGAATCGGCGCAGCCCCATCAGGCCTGCCGGTCTGGTCCCGAACGAATTCCGCCCTCAGGAGCTTTCCCGTCATGTACGAACTCGGCGTCGTCTACCGCAACATCACCCGTGCCGACCGCGAGGCCACCGACCGTCTGGCGGCCCTGGGCTCGGCCACCGTGCACGAGGCGATGGGCCGCGTCGGCCTGCTCAAGCCCTGCATGCGCCCGATCCAGGTCGGCACCCAGGTCTCGGGCACCGCGGTTACCGTGCTGCTGCACCCGGGCGACAACTGGATGATGCATGTGGCCGCCGAGCAGATCCAGCCGGGCGACATCGTCGTGGCCGCGATCACCGCCGAGTGCACCGACGGCTACTTCGGCGACCTGCTGGCCACCAGCTTCATGGCCCGTGGCGCGCGTGCGCTGATCATCGACGCCGGCGTGCGCGACGTGAAGACGCTCAAGGAGATGGGCTTCCCCGTCTGGTCCAAGGCGATCAGCGCCAAGGGCACGATCAAGGCCACGCTGGGCTCGGTGAACATCCCGGTGGTGTGCGCCGGCATGATGGTCAACCCGGGCGACGCGATCGTCGCCGACGACGACGGCGTGTGCTGCGTGCCGGCCGCCCGCGTGGTCGAGGTGGCCGCGGCCGCCGCCAGGCGCGAGAGCTTCGAGGGCGAGAAGCGCGACATGCTCGCCAGCGGCGTGCTGGGCCTGGACATGTACAAGATGCGCGAGCCGCTGGCCAAGGCCGGCCTGCGCTACATCGACTGAGATCGCGCCTCGACGCGCGATCCGGCTTTTCCCAGGAGACAACGATGACCGATCGATTCACCCGCCCGAGCCGCAAGGGCTTCCTGAAGCTGGCCGCTGCCGGCGCCAGCGCCGCGCTCGGCCTGGGCGCGCTGCCCGCGCTGGCCGCCGATCCGGCGCCGGAATGGCCCACCAAGCCGGTGCGCATCATCACGCCCTTCCCGGTCGGTGCCGGCCCGGAGGCGGTGGTGCGGCTGCTGGCCGACAAGCTGCAGAAGGCCTGGGGCAAGCCGGTCATCGTCGAGAACCGCCCGGGCGGCAACGGCTTCATCGCCATCGACGCCTTCCGCCAGGGGGCCAAGGACGGCCACGACCTGATCCACCTGGACAACGTGCATCTGGTCGCCTATCCGCACCTGTTCAAGAAGCTGCCCTACGACCCGGTGAAGGACTTCGAGCCGGTGCTGCCGCTGTTCCGCGCCAACTTCTTCGTCACCACCGCGGCGGGCAGCAAGTACCGCACCATCGGCGACGTGCTGGCCGATGCCAAGGCCAATCCGGGCAAGCTGAACTACGGTTCCTGGTCGGTGGGCAACCCGGTGCACCTGGGCACCGCGCTGCTGGAGGCCATGACTGGCACCGAGATGCAGCATGTCATCTACAAGGAGACCTCGCAGCTCTACACCGGCGTGGCTAACGGCGAGCTGAACTTCGCGCTGGGCACGATGGCCACGGCCGGCCCGCTGCAGCGCGCGGGGAAGATCAAGTTCATCGGCACCACCGGCCTGAAACGCCACCCGGCCTTCCCGGACGTGCCGACGGTGGCCGAGTCGGGCGGCCCGGCCGGCTACGAGGTCTCGGGCTGGACGACCATCGCCACGCCGAAGGGCCTGCCCAGGGCGGTGGCCGAGCGCATCCAGCGCGACATCGAGAAGGCGCTGGCCGAGCCGGACGTCGCGCAGCGCTACGCCAGCTTCGGCTACGACACCTTCCCGATCAGCCGCGAGCAGTTCGGCAGCTTCATCCAGTCCGAATCGACCAAGTGGGCCGGCGTGATCCAGCGCGCCAAGGCCTCGCTGGACTGATATCGAGACGCGCCGTGGCGGCGCCGGACCGGCCGTGCCTTCCTCTTTCCCAGATCGATCCCAAGGACTGATTCCCATGAGCAAGCCCACCACGGGTGACTTCACGAAGACCGCCGGCTGGCTGGACTGGTACACCAGCCCGAGCACGCCCAAGTTCCGGCTGCCGGCCGGCGCGGTCGACGCGCACTGCCACGTCTTCGGCCCCGGCGCCGAGTTCCCGTACGCGCCGGAGCGCAAGTACACGCCCTGCGACGCGTCCAAGCACGAGCTCTATGCGCTGCGCGACCACCTCGGCTTCGCCCGCAACGTGATCGTGCAGGCCACCTGCCACGGCGCCGACAACCGCGCCATGGTCGATGCCTGCCTCTCCTCGGGCGGCAAGGCGCGCGGCGTGGCCACCGTCAAGCGTTCGGTGACCGACGAGGAGCTGCAGGCCCTGCACGCCGCCGGCGTGCGCGGCGTGCGCTTCAACTTCGTCAAGCGCCTGGTCGACTTCACGCCGAAGGACGAGCTGCTGGAGATCGCCGAGCGCATCGCCCGGCTGGGCTGGCATGTCGTCATCTACTTCGAGGCGGTCGACCTGCCGGAACTCTGGGACTTCTTCACCGCGCTGCCCACCACCGTGGTCGTCGACCACATGGGCCGCCCGGATGTCTCCAAGCCCATCGACGGCCCCGAGTTCGAGCTGTTCCTGAAGTTCATGCGCGAGCACCCGAACGTCTGGAGCAAGGTGAGCTGCCCGGAGCGTCTGTCGGTCACCGGCCCGAAGGCTTTGGGCGGCGAGCAGGCCGCCTACCAGGACGTCGTGCCCTTCGCGCGCCGCGTGGTCGAGGAGTTCCCGGACCGCGTGCTGTGGGGCACCGACTGGCCGCACCCGAACCTGAAGGACCACATGCCCGACGACGGCCTGCTGGTCGACTTCATCCCGCACATCGCGCCGACGCCCGAGCTGCAGCAGAAGCTGCTGGTCGACAACCCGATGCGGCTGTACTGGCCCGAGGAAACCCAAGGAGCCTGAGCATGGCACTCGACAAGCCCTACAAGGACATTCCCGGCACCATCATCTTCGACGCCGAGCAGTCGCGCCGCGGCTACTGGCTCAACCAGTTCTGCATGAGCCTGATGAAGGCCGAGAACCGCGAGCGCTTCAAGGCCGACGAGCGCGCCTACCTCGACGAGTGGGCGATGACGGAAGAGCAGAAGCAGGCCGTGCTGGCACGCGACCTCAACTGGTGCATGCGCACCGGCGGCAACATCTACTTCCTGGCCAAGATCGGCGCCACCGACGGCAAGAGCTTCCAGTACATGGCCGCCACGATGACCGGCATGACACAGGAGGAATACATGCAGATGATGCTGTCGGGCGGCCGCTCGGCCGAAGGCAACCGCTACATCGGCGAGAACGGCGACGCGCAGGCGCACAACCAGCCTCAGGGCAAGTCCCACCCGAAGAAGGAAGCCTGACCCATGGCCCGCATCACCGCCTCCGTCTACACCTCGCACGTGCCGGCCATCGGCGCCGCGATCGACCTGGGCAAGACCCACGAGCCGTACTGGCAGCCGCTGTTCAAGGGCTTCGAGCCCAGCAAGCAGTGGATGAAGGACAACAAGCCGGACGTGATCTTCCTGGTCTACAACGACCACGCGACCGCGTTCAGCCTGGACCTGATCCCGACCTTCGCGATCGGCACCGCCGCCGAGTTCAATCCGGCCGACGAGGGCTGGGGCCCGCGCCCGGTGCCCAAGGTCGTCGGCCACCCGGAGCTGGCCTCGCACATCGCGCAGTCGGTGATCCAGGACGACTTCGACCTGACCATCGTCAACAAGATGGACGTCGACCACGGCCTGACCGTGCCGCTGAGCCTGATGTGCGGCCAGCCCGACGCCTGGCCCTGCCCGGTGATCCCCTTCGCGGTCAACGTGGTGCAGTACCCGGTGCCGTCGGGCCGTCGCTGCTACAACCTCGGCCGCGCGATCCGCAAGGCGGTCGAGAGCTTCGACCAGGACCTGAACGTGCAGATCTGGGGCACCGGCGGCATGAGCCACCAGCTGCAAGGCGCGCGCGCCGGCCTGATCAACCGCGAGTGGGACAACGCCTGGCTCGACAGGATGATCGATGACCCCGAGGCCGCCGCCGCCACGCCGCACATCGACTACGTGCGCGAGGCCGGCAGCGAGGGCATCGAGCTGGTGATGTGGCTGATCGCGCGCGGCGCGATGGCCGACGTGCCGGCCTTCGGCGCGCCGGAAGGCGCCCCGGTCGGCCCGAAGCCGCGTCTGGCGCACCGCTTCTACCATGTGCCGGCGAGCAACACCGCCGTCGGCCACGCCATTCTCGAGAACCAGGGCTGAGCCTCGCGCTCGTGCCCTTCACAGAACAGGACGTTTCCCCATGAGCAAGACCATCAAGGTGGCGCTGGCCGGCGCTGGCGCCTTCGGCATCAAGCACCTGGACGGCATCCGGAACATCGACGGCGTCGAGGTCGTCTCGCTGATCAGCCGCGATCTGGAAAAGACCCGTGAAGTCGCCGACAAGTACGGCATCAAGCACGTCACGACCGATCTGGCCGACAGCCTGGCGATGCCCGAGGTCGACGCGGTCATCCTGTGCACCCCGACGCAGATGCACGCCAGCCAGACGCTGGCCTGCCTGAAGGCCGGCAAGCATGTGCAGGTCGAGATCCCGCTGTGCGACGTGCTGGCCGACGGCGAGGAAGCCGTGGCGCTGGCCGAGAAGAGCGGCCTGGTGGCGATGTGCGGCCACACCCGCCGCTTCAACCCCAGCCACCAGTGGGTGCACAAGAAGATCGCGGCAGGCGAGTTCAACATCCAGCAGATGGATGTGCAGACGTACTTCTTCCGCCGCACCAACATGAACGCGCTGGGCCAGCCGCGCTCGTGGACCGACCACCTGCTGTGGCACCACGCCGCGCACACGGTAGACCTGTTCGCCTACCAGTGCGGCTCGCCGATCGTGAAGGCCAACGCCGTGCAGGGTCCGATCCACCCGACGCTGGGCATCGCGATGGACATGAGCATCCAGCTCAAGGCCGCCAACGGCGCGATCTGCACGCTGAGCCTGTCGTTCAACAACGACGGCCCGCTGGGCACCTTCTTCCGCTACATCGGCGACACCGGCACCTACATCGCCCGCTACGACGATCTGGTCAACGGCAAGGAAGAGAAGATCGACGTGTCGAAGGTCGACGTGTCTATGAACGGCATCGAGCTGCAGGATCGCGAGTTCTTCGCCGCCATCCGCGAAGGCCGTCAGCCCAACAGCAGCCTGGCCCAGGTGCTGCCGTGCTATCAGGTGCTGCATCAGCTCGAGCAGCAGCTGAACGCCTGAACTTCTGAATCGTTGCTTCCTGGAAAAGGATTGGCCGCCGGTCCTGCGACCGGCGGCCTTTTTTCATGGGCGATCCGTGCGGGGCGCTGCAGGCCGCCGCCGCTCAGCCGCGCTCGAGGATCCAGTTCAGCGCCGCCTTGTAGCCCTTCACGCCCAGGCCGCAGATCATGCCCTCGGCGATCGCGGTGATGAAGGAGTGGTGGCGGAACTCCTCGCGCTTGTGGATGTTGCTGATGTGCACCTCCACCACCGGGATGGCCACGCCGGCCAGCGCGTCGCGCAGCGCCACGCTGGTGTGGGTCAGGCCGCCCGGGTTGATGATGATCCAGTGCGTGCCGTCCAGGCGCGCGGCGTGGATGCGGTCGATCAGCGCGCCTTCGTGGTTGCTCTGGAAGCAGCTGACTTCGGCGCCCTGGCGGGCGCCCTGCTCGACCAGGCCGCGCTCGACGTCGGCCAGCGTGTCGGCGCCGTAGATCTGCGGCTCGCGGGTGCCCAGCAGGTTCAGGTTCGGGCCGTTCAGGACGAGGATCTTCTTCATGTCGTGTTCTTCCGTCTGTGGAGGCGGGCGGGATTATCCCTGCACGCGCGGGCGCAGCCGCATGGTTCCGGGCAGGGGCACGGACCGGCGCAGCACGCCCTCGGCCAGCCACACCGCCGAGTCCCGGGCGCGGCGGGCGACATAGGGCAGCGGCAGCTGCTGGTAGTCGTCGTTGAAGACCTCGAAGCTGTAGTCGCCGCGGTAGCCCATGGCGTCGAGCTTCAGGACCAGCTCGGTGAGCGCGCCGGAGTGCACGCCCTCGCCGGGGAAGACCCGGAAGTGGCGCGCGGTGTCGATGCGCTCCTGCACCGAGCGGGTCTGCTGCCACATGAAGTCGGAGAGCTGCACCAGGTAGATCTTGGCCGGGTCGATCTCCTGCAGGCGGTCGAGCGCGGTGTCGGTGGCGAAGATGTGGTACGAGTCGATGCCGACGCCCAGATTGGGGCAGTCGGCCATCTCGACGACTTCCCAGGCCTGGGGGTACTCGTTGATGTGGCGGCCCCAGGACAGCGCCTCGAAGGCGACGCGGATGCCGTGGGGCAGGGCCAGCATGGCGAGCTTGCGCAGGTCGGCGGCGATGCGCTGGGGGTCGGCGCTGGCGTGCACCGAGGTCGACGAGCAGGCCAGCAGCACCTTGGCGCCGAGCTGGCGCGCCATCAGGATCATCTGCTTGGCGATGTCGATCTTGTAGCCGTGCAGGTGGTCGGAGAGGCCCTCGAAGTCGCGCAGCACCTGGAAGCCGGTGACGCGCAGGCCGCTGTCGCGCACCGCCTGCACGGCGGCGTCGACCCCGTCGGGGTGGCCGACGAGGTCGCGCGCGGCCAGCATGATCTGCGTGAAGCCGGCCTCGCGCACCGCGCGCAGCTTGGCCTCCAGCGGCCCGGCCAGCGTGATGGTGTCCATGCCGAAGTCGGCGACGTTGCGGGCGATGCGCGTCGTGTCCATCGTCATGCCTCCGCCCCGCCGCGCGGGTCGTGCACCAGCTCGAACACCAGCTCGCCCAGCAGCGGCTCGGTCAGCGCGCCGCGCGCGTCGGTGTGCACGCCGCCCGGCTTCTCGACGAAGGCCACGCCCGCGTCCTTCATCGCCGCCACCGCCACCGGCACGTCCGTGCAGCCGAAGGCCACCCGCTGCAGCAGCTCGTCGTGCTCGAAGTCGGCCGCGTCCGGCTCCGGCTCGATCAGCTGCCAGTGGAACTGCCCGCACGGACTCGCCAGGATCGCGCCCTTGGTCATCACCCCGAAGCGCTGCTCGGTCGGCAGCTCCGCGAAGCCGAAGAGCTCGCCGTAGAACGCGCTCCAGTCGGCCATGCGGTCCAGCCCGATGTACTGCACCACGCCGAACACATGCAGCCCGTGCTGCGCCGCCGGGCGCTGGTTCACCCCCGGGATCGGCACGAAGTCCACGTCGTAGATCGAGAACTCGCGGTGCCGGTCGACGAAGTAGATCCGGCTCGAGCCCACGCCGTGGATCGCCGGGATGTTGAGCTCCATCACCTCGACCTGCGTCGGCACCGCCCACGCGCCCAGATCCAGCACCCGCTGGTAGGCCCGCGCCGCGTCGCGCACCCGCAGCGCCACCGCCGCGATCACCGGCCGCTCGGTGGGCGCCGGCTGCCCCGACAGCCCGCCCTGGTGGGCGTTGACGATGATGTTGATGTCGCCCTGGCGGTACAGCAGCACCTCGCGCGAGCGGTGCCGCGCCACCGGCACGAAGCCCAGCCGCTCCAGCACCTGGCCCAGCGCCTGCGGCCGGCTCGTCGTGTACTCGATGAATTCGATGCCCAGCAGCCCCAGCGGGTTGGGCAGTTCGCCGATGTCTTCGCGGTCGAGGGTCATGGAGGATTCCTGTTCAGTTCTGACGCTGGCTGACCAGCGCGCGGAAATGCTGCTCGATGCGGCCGGCGTCCGGCGTGACGCCGGTGAACAGCTCGAAGGCCCCGACCGCCTGGCCGACGGCCATGCCGCCGCCGTCGCTGATGCGGCAGCCGCGCTCGCGCGCGAGCCTGAGCAGCGCTGTTTCCAGAGGGAAGTAGACGACCTCGGAGACCCACAGGTCCGCTCGCACCAGCTCGGCCGGCAGCGGCAGGCCGGGCAGCTTGTCCATGCCGGTGGGCGTGGCGTGGATCAGGCCGGTGGCGCCGTCCAGCGCCGCGGCCACGTCGGTCCAGCCGGAGGCGCGCTCGCCGTCATACAGCCGGTTGAGCTCGGCGGCCAGCGCCTGGGCGCGGGCCGGGTCGACGTCGAGGATGCGCAGCGACTGGACGCCCAGGCGCAGCGCCGCGTGCGCGATCGCGGCGCCGGCGCCGCCGGCACCCAGCAGCACCGCGCAGCGCAGGTCGGCGTCCGGCAGCGCGCGGGTGAAGCCGCGCGCCCAGCCGGAGCCGTCGGTGTTGTGGCCGATCAGGCGGCCGTCGCGGATCACCACGGTGTTGACCGCCCCCATCGCGCGCGCCTCGTCGGAGAGCTCGTCGAGGTGCGGGATGACCGCCTGCTTGCACGGATAGGTGATGTTCAGGCCCGCGTAGCCCATCATGCGCGCGGCCTTGAGCAGCAGCGGCAGGTCCTCGGCGCTGCCGCCCGAGAGATCGAGATCGATCAGCTGATAGTGCAGGCGCATGCCGTGGTGGGCGGCTTCCTGCTCCTGCATCGCCGGGGTCAGCGAGCGCTGGATACCGGAGCCGATCAGGCCAAGCAGCACCTTGCGGTTCGGGGTCGTCGTCATGGGAAGCCTCGGCCTTTCGATCTCGCTGGGAACGGCGCTCACTTGGCCGCGCGGACCTTGGCCAGCTCGGCCTGCAGCTCGGCGACGGTGGCGGCGATCGGGGCGCCGTGCTTGTCGATGACCGGCTTGAGCTTGGTGCGCAGCTCGGCGTGCTCGGCCGCCGACAGCTCGGTGACCTGCATGCCGGCCTTCTTCAGCGCGTCCAGCGTCGTGGCGTAGGCGTCGCGTGCGACCTTGCGCTGGAACTTGCTGGCCTCGCTGGCAGCGTCCTGCAGCACCTTGTGGTCGGCTTCCGACAGGCCGTCCCACACCTTCTTGCTGATGATCAGCGACTGCGGGTTGTACTGGTGGTTGGTCAGCGCCAGGTGCTTCTGCACCTCGTAGAACTTGTTGGCCAGGATCACGCTCAGCGGATTCTCCTGGCCGTCGATGGCCTTCTGCTCCAGACCGGCGTAGACCTCGGGGAAGGCCATCGGCGTCGGGTTGGCGCCCAGGGTCTTGACCCAGTCGACGTTGATCGCGTTCGGGATCACGCGCAGCTTCAGGCCGGCGATGTCCTCGACGTTGACGATCGCCTTCTTGCTGTTGGTGATGTTGCGGAAGCCCAGCTCGAAGTAGGCCAGACCGATCAGGTTCTTCTCGGCCAGCTTGGCGTGCAGCTTCTGGCCGAAGGGGCCGTCGACCACCGCGTCGGCTTCACGGCCGTTGGCGAACATGAAGGGGAAGTCGTAGACCTCGAAGTCCTTGACCTGTGAGGCCAGGATGCCCGAGTTCAGCATCACCATCTCGATGGTGCCGCCCTGCGAGGCCGAGACGGCCTGCGCGTCGCCGCCCAGCGTGCCGCCGGGGAAGAGGTTGACCTTCAGGCGGCCGCCCGACTTCGCGGCGACCAGCTCGGCGAACTTCTCCGCGCCGGTGACCAGCGGGTGACCCTTGGGGTTCTGCAGCGCGAGCTTGAAGGTCTTTTCCTGGGCTGCGGCGATACCGGCAACGGCGAGTGCGGCGGCGGCGACCAGGGTCTTGATCATCAGGCGTTTCATGGCGTTTCCTCGAAGTGGTGGGGCGGGAGAGAGACGGCCCGTTGTCTCCTGATGGCCGGGCCGCGGTTCGGAAAGGGATCGCGTCGCGTCGGACGTGGGGCCGTCAGCCTGGGGTCAGTGGGCGAGCCACTTGGCGGGGCCGGTGACGAGGGAGGGGAAGGCGACGAGCAGGAACATGACGGCGAACTGGGCGATCATGAAGGGGACGACGCCGCGGGTGACGTCGTCCATCTTCATCTTGCCGACGCCGGCGACGACGTTGAGGACGGTGCCGACCGGGGGGGTGATGAGGCCGATGGCGTTGTTCATGATGAAGAGGACGCCGAAGTAGACCGGATCGATGCCGGCGGCCTTGACGACGGGCATGAGGACCGGGGTCATGATGAGGATGGTGGGGGTCATGTCCATGGCGGTGCCGACGGCCATGACGAGCAGCATGATGGCGACGAGCAGCAGGGTCTGGTTGCCCATGAAGGGCTTGAGCATGCTGGTCATCTGGCCGGGGATGTCGGCGACCGTGATGAGCCAGGCGGAGACCATGGCGGCGGCGACGAGGAACATGACGACCGAGGTGGTCTTGGCGGCGGCGACGAAGACTTCCCGGGTTTCCTTCCAGCCCATCTCGCCGTAGATGACGGTGGAGACGAAGAGGGCGTAGACGGCGGCGACGACGGCGGCCTCGGTGGGGGTGAAGACGCCGAACTTGAGGCCGACGACCACGATGACGGGCAGGACCATGGCCCAGGTGGACTCGCGCAGGGCGTGCATGCGCTCGGCGGTGGTGGCCTTCTTCGGGGGGGTGACGTTCTCGTTGCGGGCGCACCACCACCAGGTGATGGCGATGGCCACGCCCATCAGGAGGCCGGGGACGATGCCGGCGAGGAAGAGCTTGCCGATGGAGACGTTGGCGGCGACGCCGAAGACGACGAAGCCGATGGAGGGCGGGATGATGGGGGCGATGATGCCGGCGGAGGCGAGCAGGCCGCCGGCGCGGGCCTTGTCATGGCCGGCGGCGGCCATCATGGGCAGCAGCAGGGCCGAGAGGGCGGCGGTGTCGGCCACGGCCGAGCCGGAGAGGGCGGCCATCATGACCGCGGCCAGGATGGCGACATAGCCCAGGCCGCCGCGCACATGGCCCACCAGCGACATGGCCAGCTTGACGATGCGCCGCGACAGGCCGCCGACGTTCATGATCTCGCCGGCGAGCATGAAGAAGGGCACGGCCAGCAGGGGGAAGCTGTCGGCGCCGTTGATGGTGTTCTGAGCCAGGATCTGGGCGTCGAAGAGGCCCTGCTGCCACATCAGGGCCACGCCGGAGACGAGCAGCGAGTAGGCGATGGGGATGCCCAGGGCCATCGCCCCCAGCAGCGAGCCCAGGAAGATGAAGACGGTCATGGTTGTCTCGTGTCGGTTCGGTTGTCGCGGGAAGGAAGGGCGGCTGGGGCGCTCACTTCTTGAAGGCCATCGAGTTGGGGCCCTGCCCCAGCGGGGGCGTGTCGCCCACATGCAGCGCCTCGACCTGCGCGAGGTCCTCCGACTCCTGCACCAGCACCAGCTCCGCATCCGTCACCTGGCCGGTGACCGTGCGCCAGAACTGCCCCAGCAGGATCAGGCCCGAGCACACCGCGAACACCACGCCCGACAGGTAGAACCAGCCCACCGACAGGCCGCTGACCGGCGCCTCGACCTCGCGGTTGATCTCCACCTGGGCCCAGGCGCCGGTCAGCAGCAGCCAGGTGACGTACAGCATCGCCACCTGCGCCACCACCAGGCAGGCCAGCTTGCCCTTGCGGCCCAGCCGCGCCACCAGCATGTCCGTGCCCAGATGGCCGTTCTCGCGCAGCGCCACGATCGCGCCCAGGAAGGTCATCCACACGAAGAGCCAGCGCGAGAGCTCCTCGCTGATCGTGATGCCCGAGTTGAACGCGTAGCGCAGCACCACGTTGCCGAACACCAGCACCACCATCACCGCCAGCAGCAGCGCCATCACCCCTTCAACCACCCGGCTGAAGGTGCCCAGAATCTTGTTCACCACGTTCTCCTCGTGTCATGCCGTGGCGCACGGACCGAGATTGCCGTCGCCGAGGAGTTGTAATGTACGAACTGGTTAGTTTTCCTGACCTAGTGAGAACCCTAGGTTTGCGGGAATGTCCTCAGGCCCGCACGAAGCGCACGATCATCTCGACGATGCTGTCGCGGCGGTGCTCGATGGTGGCCGGGTCGTCGAAGTCGTGCTTGAAGATGAGCGAGAAGGTGTGGCGGTTGGAGACGTTGAAGACCGACAGCGCCGAGATCGACATGTGCAGGTCGATCGGGTCGAGGCCGCAGCGGAAGACGCCTTCGCGCACGCCCCGCTCGTAGACGGTGCGCAGCAGGTTGATCGCCGGCACGTTGAGCTGCTGGATCTGCTTCGACTGCTCGAGGAACTCGCCGCGGTGCATGTTCTCGTTCATGACCAGGCGGATGAAGTCCGGGTTCTGGCGCTGGTAGTCGCAGGTGAAGGCCACCAGGCGGCGCAGCGCGGTCTCCGGGTCGAGGTCCTCGAGATGCAGGTCGGTCTCGATGTGGCGGATGCGCCGGTAGGCCTCCTCCAGCACGGCCACGTACAGGCCTTCCTTGCTGCCGAAGTAGTAGTAGATCATCCGCTTGCTGGTGCGCGTGGCGGCGGCGATCTCGTCGATGCGCGCGCCGGCCAGGCCCTTGTCGGCGAACTCGCGGGTGGCGACATCGAGGATGTCGGCCATCGTGGCCTCGGGGTCGTTGGTGCGACCGGGCTCGGCGACCACCGCGACGGCCGGCGTCTTGGGGGCGCGGCGGCGGCGCGGAGCGGGGGATGGACGTTCGAGTTCGTTCATGGGGCCGCAAGCATACCGCCACGCCGCGGGTTCAGGGGCTCGGCTCCAGCAGCATCAGGCCCGAGGCGGTGTTCGAGATCGGGATGTGGTAGTTGCGGTGCAGCTCGCGCACCGACTCGCCCAGCGCGCCGCGGGTGGCCAGCCACATCAGCAGCTCGAGGCCCTGGGTGCCGGCCTTCTCGACCAGCTCGTGGATGCTGAAGCGCGTCGACCAGGTCGGGTCCTTCACCAGGCTGTCCATGAACTGCAGGTCGAATTCCTTGTTGATGAAGCCGGCGCGCTCGCCGTCGAGCTGGTGCGACAGGCCGCCGGTGCCCAGCACCATGACACGGACATCGGATTCCCAGGACCGGATCGCCCGGCCCACCGCCTGACCCAGCTTCCAGCAGCGCGCGGCCGTCGGCAGCGGGAACTGCACGGTGTTGATGCAGATCGGCACCACCTTGACCGGCCAGGTCTGGTCGGGCCACAGCAGCGCCATCGGCAGCGTGAAGGCGTGATCGACCACCATCTCCTGGCAGGTGGTCAGGTCGAACTCGGCCTCGGTCAGCGACTCGACCAGGTGCCAGGACAGGTCCTGATCGCCGCTGAAGGCGGGCACCTGCGGGATGCCCCAGCCCTCGTCGGCATTGCTGTAGCTCGGGGCGGTGCCGATCGCGAAGGTCGGCATCTTGTCGAGGAAGAAGTTCAGGCCGTGGTCGTTGTAGAAGACCACCACCACGTCCGGGCGGGCCTCGGCCAGCCAGTGGTGGACCGGGCGGTAGCCGTCGAAGAAGGGCTTCCAGTACGGGTCGTCCTGCAGGCCGCGGTGGATGGCGCGGCCGATGGCCGGGACGTGCGAGGTGTTGATGCCGCCGATGATCTGGGCCATGGGGAAATCCTGGTGAGCTGAAGGTCTGGGGAGGTCGGGAGGGCGTCGAGTCCGGCGCGCGGCGCGTCAGCCGGCAGCGGCCAGCAGCCGGGCCTTGAACTCGTCCTTGCTCAGGCCGGTCTGCTGCGCGCCCAGGTCCTGCACGTCCAGCCCGAAGATGCCGGCGAACTTGGCCAGGTAGTAGACGTTGCCGCCGGCGGCGATCAGCGCGAGCACGTTGCGCCGGCGGATGGCCTCGCGCTGCTCGGCGTTCAGGCCGTAACGGGCGCAGTAGCCGTCCTCGTCCTGCACGAAGGCGGCGCGGTTCTCGGCCGCGTTGAACGAGTAGCACATGCGGTTGAGCGCATAGCCGCGGCGGGCCATGCGGCCGTCGAACAGCGTGGTGCCGAAGATGTCGGGCATCGTCATCGGGAAGTCTCCGTCCGGGGGGGGTGTGGGATGAAGTATCCGGAGCCCGATAGCATCGATAAACCGATGGATACTCATGCCTGACATGAACGAAATCGATGAATCAGGGGCGGGACCGGGCCCGATGGACCTCGACGGCCGGCTGCTGCAGGTGCTGGTGGCGGTGCACGAGGAGGGCTCGCTCACGCGGGCGGCGCAGCGGCTGGGGCTGACGCAGTCGGCGGTGAGCCATGCGGTGGAGCGGCTGCGCGCGATCACCGGCGAGGCGCTGTTCGTGCGCTCGGGGCGCGGCATCGTGGCGACGGCCCGGGCCGACGTGCTGGTGGTGCGGGCGCGCCGGCTGATCGGCGCGCTGCGCGACTTCGGCAGCGCCGCCGGCTTCGATCCGGCGCAGCTGCAGATGACGCTGACGATCGCCGCCAACGACCTGCAGCGCGACCTGCTGCTGCCGCCGCTGCTGGAGCGGCTGCGCCGCGAGGCGCCCGGCGTGCTGCTGCGCGTGATTCCGGCCGGCGCGCCGACGCCGGAGCTGCTGCGCGACGAGGCCTGCCAGCTGGTGCTGACCCCGCGGCCGCCCGAGGCCGGCGACATCGTGCAGCGCCGCCTCTTCGACGACACCTACCGCGTCTTCTTCGACCCGTCCTGCCGCGAGGCGCCGCGCGACGAGGCCGACTATCTCGCCGCCGAGCATGTGACCGTGCAGCACGAGGGCCTGCGGCGCACGATCGACATCGACGAGCGGCTGCTCGCGCGCGGACTGCGCCGGCGCATCGTCGCGGTCGTGCCGGCGTTCGGCGGCCTGGCGGCGCTGCTGGCGGGCAGCACGCGGCTGGCGACCGCGCCGGGGCGGCTGCGTCACGGCGTGCTGCGCGGCCTGGCGGACGCGCCGCTGCCGCTGGCCGGCCCGCCGCCGGTGCCCGCGCTGGCGATGTACATGGTCTGGCATCAGCGCCACCAGGACGACGCGATGCACCGCTGGCTGCGCGCCTGTCTGGTCGAGGCGGTCGCGCAGGCGGGTCTGCAGCCCGTCTTCGGGCGCGGGGACTGATCCTGCTCAAGTCCCGCGGCGGCCGGCGCGACTAGCCTGCCGCATCCCGACCTGATGCGGCCCGCGCCGCCCGATGCCATGTCCGAGACGATCACGGCCGACGAGGCGGCCCGCCAGGGCCTGCGGGCCTTCTTCCATGAGCTGCAGTCGGCCTGCGCGGAGACGCTGCGCCGCCATGCCGGGCAGGCCACGCTGACGCAGGCCGTGCTGGCGCGCGCCTTCGACTGCTTCGAGGGCAATGTCGCGCTGCGCCACGACGAGGAGCCGCCGCTGGCCTGCGGGCGCGGCTGCGCGACCTGCTGCACGCTGCGGGTCGCGGCCAGCGCGCCGGAGGTCTGGCTGGTCGCGCGCTTCCTGGACGCGGTGGCGCCGCGCCTGCTCGAGCGCGGCATCGACCTGTGGGGCCAGGTCGCCGCGGCCGACGCGCTGACCCGCGGCCTGGGCGAGGCCGCGCGGGTCGGCCTGCGCCAGCGCTGCCCCTTCATCGCGCAGGGCGTCTGCGTGATCTATCCGGTGCGGCCGCTGGCCTGCCGGGGCCATGCCTCGCACGACGTGCGCGCCTGCGTCGACGCGGCGGCGGGGCGGCGTTTCGACGTGCCGCAGAGCCGGATGCACCAGGAGGTGCGCGCGCTGGTGCAGAACGCGATGCAGTCGGCGCTGCGCGATGCCGGGCTGGCCTGGGGGCTGCACGAGCTCAATCACGCGCTGATGATCGCGCGCGCCGATCCGCAGGCCGAGGCACGCTGGCGCGCCGGCGACGATCCGCTGGCCGCGGCCGCCTTGCCCGAGCAGCCGCTCGAGGCGCTGGCCGCCGCCTTCGACCAGCTGCGGCCCGAGCCCGCGTCGTCCGACGCTCAGAGCGCCGCGCGGTAGATCGCGCAGACCTCGTCGAAGGTCGGCTGCACCGGGTTGGTCAGGCCGCAGGCGTCCTTCATCGCGTTGGCGGCCAGCACCGGGATGTCGTCCTCCTTCGCCCCGAGGCCGGCGGTGCCGGCCGGGATGCCGACGTCGCGCGCCAGGTCGCGGATCGCCTGCAGCGCACGCGCGGCCGCCGCCGCGTCGTCCAGGCCGGCGATGTCGGCGCCGAGCGCCTGGCCGATCTCGCCGAGCCGGCGCGCCGCGACGCCGGCGTTGAAGGCCTGCACATGCGGCAGCAGGATGGCGTTGCACACGCCGTGGGGCAGGTCGTAGAAGCCGCCGAGCTGGTGCGCCATCGCGTGCACATAGCCCAGCGAGGCGTTGTTGAAGGCCATGCCGGCGAGGAACTGCGCGTAGGCCATCCGCTCGCGGGCCTCGAGGTCGTCGCCCTGCGCGACCGCGCGGCGCAGGTGCTGGCCGACCAGCCGCACCGCCTGCAGCGCGCAGGCATCGGTGATCGGCGTGGCGGCGGTCGAGACATAGGCCTCGACCGCGTGGGTCAGCGCGTCCATGCCGGTGGCGGCGGTCAGCGCCGCGGGCATGCCGGCCATCATTTCCGGATCGTTGACCGACAGCAGCGGCGTCACATGCTTGTCGACGATGGCCATCTTCACGTGGCGGCGGTCGTCGGTGATGATGCAGAAGCGCGTCATCTCGCTGGCGGTGCCGGCGGTGGTGTTGATCGCCACCAGCGGCAGCTGCGGCCGCGCCGAGCGGTCGACGCCTTCGTAGTCGGTGATCGCGCCGCCGTTGGCCGCCACCAGCGCGATGGCCTTGGCGCAGTCGTGCGGCGAGCCGCCGCCCAGCGAGATCACGCCGTCGCAGGCGGCCTCGCGCAGCAGCGCCAGGCCCGCCTCGACGTTGGCGACGTTCGGATTGGGCTTGACCTGGTCGAAGACGACCGAGGAGACGCCCGCCTGCCCGAGCTGCTCGGCGACGCGGCCGACCAGGCCGGTGCGCACCAGCGGCGCGTCGGTGACGATCAGCGCGCGGCGCCAGCCCTGCGCGGCGATCGCCCTGACCGCCTCGGCCAGGCAGCCGCGGCCCATCAGGTTGACGCTGGGAATGAAGAAGGTGGTGGTGCTCATCGGGGCGCTCCGTTCATTGACCATTGACGAACGGGCGCATGGTCCTGCCGATGCCACCCCCGATCCTTGATCTACTTCAGTGAAACCTTCACGAAGCTGACGGGATGAGCGGGGCCTGCGCGAGATCGGCGCGGCGTCAGCGGTCGCCGCCCATGCGCCGGCGGCGCTCGCGGCTGTTGGCCAGGTGGGTGCGCATCGCCGCGCGCGCGCCTTCCGGATCGCCCGCGGCGATCGCGTCGCAGATGCTGTCGTGCTCGGCGTTGACCCGGCGCAGGTAGCTGCGGCGCTCCTGTTCCTGCTCGGGCGTGCTGTCGGCATCCAGGCGCGAGCGCGGAATAATGGTGCGCCCGAGCGTGCCGATCAGCTCGGCGAAATGGTGGTTGCCGGTCGCGCGCGCGATCGCCAGATGGAACTGGAAATCGGCCTCGACCGCATCGCGTCCGGCCTCGACCGCGGCCGCGACCTCGGTCAGCGCCGCGCGCATCGCCTGCAGGTCGGCCTCGCTGCGGCGCTGCGCCGCCAGCGCGGCGGCCTCGGTCTCGACGCCGATGCGCAGCTCCAGCATCGCGATGACGTCGCGCAGCGTCGCGACCTGCTCCGGTGCGATCCGGAAGCCCGAGGGCTCGCCCAGGCCGAGCACGAAGGTGCCGATGCCGTGGCGCGTCTCGACCAGCCCGGAGGCCTGCAGCCGCGAGATCGCCTCGCGCACCACGGTGCGGCTGACGTCGAACTCGGTCATGATCGCCGCCTCGGTCGGCAGCTTGGTGCCGGGCGCGAGCCGGCCGTCACGGATGCGGTCGCCGATCGACTCGACCAGCTCGAGGGCCAGGGAGCGGGGACGGCGGCGGCCGGCGGGAGGAATCAGGGTCATGGGGCAGGGCTCGTCGTCAGCAGGACAGTCGGCAGTCTTCGCAGTCATCGTACAACAGGGCGGCGTGCGGCCGTCGAGCCGCGTGCCACCACCCGCGCGGCGATGACCTCGTGGCCGGGCTGCAGCGCGGTCTCGCCGCGCACCCGCTCGATCAGCTGGCGCATCGCCACCTCGCCGGTCAGCTCGCTGCCGGTGTCGACGGTGGTCAGCCCCGGGCGCATGTAGCCGCCGTAGACGATGTTGTCGAAGCCGGCGATCGACACGTCGGCCGGCACCGACAGCCCGAGCGCCTGGGCCTGGCCGAGCAGGCCCAGCGCGATCAGGTCGTTGTAGGCGACGACCGCATCGGGCGGATCGTCGCGCAGCAGCACTTCCGAGGCCACGCGCTCGCCCTCGTCGGCGGTGGCGGCCTGCACGTCGTGGCGGCTCAGGCGCGCCGTGCTGCCCTCGAAGGCCTGGCACAGGCCGAGCCAGCGGTCGCCGCTCCAGCGCGCGCCGCCGAAGCCGACGTAGCCGACGTGCCGGTGGCCGAGCTCGCGCAGGTGGCGCCCGAGCATCGCCGCGGCGGCGCGGTTGTCGATGCCGACGCTGAAGCAGGCCCGCGCCGAGGGCGGGCCGCCATAGAACACCACCGGCACGCCGCAGGCCGTCAGCCAGTCCAGCGACGCGTCCGAGAGCCGCGCGCTGACGATCAGTCCGTCGACGCGCCGGCTCAGCGCCTGCAGCGTCGGCAGCTCCGGCGCCAGCCCCTCGGCGATGTCGGCGAAGAGCAGGTTCAGCCCGGCCTCGGCCGCCGGCCGCGAGGCGCCGCGGATCAGGCTGGTGAAGTGCGGATTGCGCACGTCCAGCACGACGATGCCGATGTTGCCGGTGCGGCCGGTGATCATGCCGCGCGCCATCGGGTTGGAGCTGTAGCCCAGCTCGCGCACCGCCTGCGCGACCCGTTCCTCGACCTCGCGGGTGAAGCGCTGGCCGCCGTTGAGGAACTTCGACACCGTCGCGGTCGACACGCCGGCGGCCTGGGCGACATCGCGGATCGTCGCGGCCCTGCGGCGTGCGTGCGGGTCCGCAGGCGCCGACGAGATGGGATCTTCTGGGGAAGGTGTCTTCATGGTCAGGGTCGATTCTATCCAGTGGGATAAACGTTTACTTGTGCCAGATGTGTCTGGATCACCCTGGTGAATACCCTGCGTGGACTCGTCTTGACCGGCGTTTCGGTTAAACGTTTAATCACTGGTACGACATCTGACCAATCCACCGCGATCTGAGGAGACAAGATCATGTCCAGGCTGCATTCCCTTCTTGCCGCTGCCGTGCTCGGCAGCGCCGCCACGCTGGCCCAGGCGCTCGACTTCCGCTCGGCCGACATCCACAACTCCGACGACTACCCCACGGTCGCCGCGGTGCGCCACATGGGCCAGCTGCTCGAGCAGCGCAGCGGCGGCCGTCACAAGATCAAGGTCTTCAACAAGGGGGCGCTCGGCACCGAGAAGGAGACGATCGACCAGCTCAAGATCGGCGCGCTGGAGATGGCCCGCGTCAACATCAGCCCGATGAACGCGATCTGCGCCAAGACCATGGTGCCGACGATGCCCTTCCTGTTCGGCTCCATCGACCACATGCGCCGCACGCTCGACGGCGCGGTCGGCGAGGAGATCCTGAAGTCCTGCGAGGAGCAGGGCTTCATCGGCCTGGCCTTCTACGACTCGGGCGCCCGCTCGCTCTACGCCAAGAAGCCGATCCGCACGGTCGCCGACGTCAAGGGCATGAAGGTGCGCGTGCAGCAGTCGGACCTGTGGGTGGCGCTGGTCGGCGCGATGGGGGGCAACGCCACGCCGATGCCCTTCGGCGAGGTCTACACCGGCCTGAAGACCGGCCTGATCGACGCGGCCGAGAACAACGTTCCGTCCTACGAGAGCGTCAAGCACTTCGAGTCGGCCAGGTACTACTCGAAGACCGAGCACTCGATGGCGCCCGAGATGCTGCTGATGTCGAAGCTCGTCTGGGACAAGCTGCCCAAGGCCGACCAGGATCTGGTGCGCGCCGCCGCGAAGGAGTCGGTCGCGTTCCAGCGCAGGAAGTGGGACGAGCAGGAGGCGAAGTCGCTGGCCGCGGTCAAGGCGGGCGGCGCCGAGATCATCGAGGTCGACAAGAAGTCCTTCCAGGCGGTGATGGGCCCGGTCTACGACAGGTTCATGACCACGCCGGACCTCAAGCGCCTGGTCAAGTCGGTGCAGGACGGCAAGTAAGGCGAGGCGCAGGACCATGTACACCAAGTTCTGCGCCGGGCTGTCCCGGCTCAGCCTGATGCTGGCGGTGGTCGGCCTGATCGCCGTGGTGCTGTGCGTGCAGTACCAGGTGATCGGCCGCTACATCTTCAACGACACGCCGACCTGGGCCGAGGCGCTGTCGATGCTGCTGGTGCTCTTCGTGACCGCGTTCGGCCTGGCGGTGGGCGTGCGCGACGCCGGCCACATCGGGCTCGAATCGATGGTGGCGCTGCTGCCCGAGGTCTGGCAGCGCCGCATCGAGCTGCTGATCCATGCGCTCGTCGGCCTGTTCGGCGTGCTGATGGTGCAGGGCGGCTGGCGGTGGGCGCTGGCCAAGTGGACCGAGAAGAAGCCGATGCTGCCGGTCCCGGACGGCATCGACTATGTGCCGGTGATCATCGCCGGCGTGCTGATCGTGCTGTTCTCGATCGAACACATCGTCGCCAATCTGCGCGGCGAGGAAGTGGTGCCGTCATGGAACTGACCGTGCTGTGCGTGAGCTTCACGCTGCTGCTGCTGCTGGGCGTGCCGGTGGCCTTCGCCATCGGGCTGTCCTCGGTGGCCACCATCGTGGCCGCGGGCCTGCCGGTGGCCGTCGTCTTCCAGAAGATGGTCGGCGGCATGCAGGTGTTCAGCTTCCTGGCCATTCCCTTCTTCGTCTTCGCCGGCGAGCTGATGCTCTACGGCGGCATCGCCGAGCGCATCGTGCGCTTCGCCAACAGCCTGGTCGGCCATGTGCGCGGCGGCCTGGGCATGAGCAACGTGCTGGGCTGCACCATCTTCGGCGGCGTGGCCGGCTCGCCGCTGGCGGACGTGTCGGCGATCGGCTCGGTGATGATCCCGCTGATGAAGAAGGACGGCTACGACGCCGACTACGCCGTCAACGTCACCACCCATGCGGCGCTGGTCGGCGCGATCATGCCGACCTCGCACAACATGATCATCTACACGCTGTCGACCGCCGGCATCGCCTCGGTCAGCGTGCTGAGCCTGATGCTGGCCGGGCTGGTGCCGGCGATCATCCTGACGCTGTGCAACCTCGCCGCCGCCTACTGGGTGGCGGTCAGGCGCGGCTACCCGGTGCGCCCGGGCGGCTTCGGCGGCTGGCCGGCGGTGCTGGCGGCCTTCGCGGCCTCGGTGCCGGGGCTGCTGGTGGTGGTCATCATTCTCGGCGGCATCCTGTCGGGCGCCTTCACCGCGACCGAGTCGGCCTCGATCGCGGTGGCCTGGGCGCTGCTGATCACGACGCTGGTCTACCGCACGCTGTCCTGGAAGAACTTCCTGAAGGCCTGCGCCAAGGCCTGCAAGACCACCGGCGTCGTGCTGCTGCTGATCGGCATCTCCAACGCCTTCGGCTACTTCATGGCGCTCTACGAGGTGCCGCAGAAGACCGGCGAGCTGATGAAGATGGTCTCGAGCGAGCCGTGGGTGATCTTCCTGATGATCAACGTGCTGCTGTTCATCCTGGGCACCTTCCTGGACATGGCCGCGACCATCCTGATCTGCACGCCGATCTTCCTGCCGATCGCGATGCAGTTCGGCATGGACCCGGTGCAGTTCGGAATCATCATGCTGATCAACTGCGCGCTTGGCCTGAACACCCCGCCGGTGGGCTCGGTGCAGTTCGTCGGCTGCGCCATCGGCGGCATTTCCGTCGGCCAGGTGATGCGCACCATCGGTCCGTTCTACGGCGCGCTCGGCGCCTGCCTGGTGTTCGTGACCTACGTGCCGGCCTTCTCGCTGTGGCTGCCCGGCCTCTTCAAGTGACCTCCCCCGTCCCAGGAATGCCTCCGATGCTGAGTTCTTCCGTTTCCCCGATCCGCTTCGGCCGGATCCTGCTGACCGGCGCGGCCGGTCACCTCGGCCGCGAGATGCGCCCGCGCCTGAAGGCCTGCTGCGACCGGCTGCGCCTGAGCGACCGCGAGCCGATGGCGCCGGCCGCCGACGGCGAGGAGGCGGTCGTCGCCGACCTGGCCGACCGCGCGGCGGTGCTCGCGCTGCTCGAGGGCGTCGATGCGGTCGTGCACCTCGGCGGCGTCTCGACCGAGCAGAGCTGGGAGCGCATCGCCGCGGCCAACATCCACGGCGCGGTGAACCTGTACGAGGCGGCGCGCCGGCACGGCGTGCGCCGCATCGTCTTCGCCAGCTCCAACCATGTCACCGGCTTCTACCGCCAGGACCAGGTCATCAGCCCGCGCGACCCGGCCCGGCCGGACGGCTTCTACGGCCTGTCCAAGGCCTTCGGCGAGGATCTGGCCCAGCTCTACTGGGACCGCTTCGGGCTCGAGACGGTCAGCGTGCGCATCGGCTCGGCCTTCGCCGCGCCGAAGGACCGGCGCATGCTCGCCACCTGGATGAGCTTCGACGACACCGAGCGGCTGTTCATGGCCGCGCTCACCGCGCCGGTGGTCGGCCACAGCATCGTCTACGGCCTGAGCGACAACGCGACCGCCTGGTGGGACAACACCCCGGCGCGCCACCTCGGCTACCGGCCGCAGGATTCGTCCGAGGTCTTCCGCGCCGAGGTCGAGGCCCGCCAGCCGGTGCTCGACCGCGAGGATCCGGCCGTGATCCATCAGGGCGGCGCCTTCGTGCGCACCGGCCCCTTCTTCGAGGAGGCCTGAGATGCCGGTTCCCGAGCCGATCGACCGCCTCGGTCCCCTGGCGCTGCGCTGCCCCGATCCGGCGGTCGAGGTGCTGCATCCCGACTTCCTGAAGCTGCGGCTGTTCAGCGCCTCGGTCGAGCGCCTGGCCGGCGGCCTGCGCTGGGCCGAGGGGCCGGTCTGGTTCGGCGACGGCCGCTTCCTGCTGCTCTCCGACATCCCGAACGACCGCATCCTGCGCTGGGACGACTGCTCGGGCCAGGTCAGCGTGTTCCGCCAGCCCTCGAACCACGCCAACGGTCACGCCCGCGATGCGCAGGGGCGGCTGCTGAGCTGCGAGCACCTGACGCGCCGCGTCACCCGCACCGAGCACGACGGCCGCATCACCGTGCTGGCCGATCGCTTCGACGGCGCGCGGCTGAACTCGCCCAACGACATCACCGGCTGCCGGCGCGACGGCGCGGTCTGGTTCACCGACCCGGACTTCGGCATCGGCGGCCACTGGGAGGGCGAGCCGGCCGCGCCGGAGCGCCCTCACGGCGTCTACCGGATCGACGCTGCGGGCCGCCTCGACTGCGTGATCGACGACCTGGCCGGACCGAACGGCCTGGCCTTCTCGCCGGACGAGTCGGTGCTCTATGTCATCGAGAGCCGCGCCGCGCCGCACCGCCGCCTCTGGGCCTGGGACCATGCCGGCGACGGCCGGCTGTCGAACAAGCGCCTGATCGTCGATGCCGACGGCCCCGGCGCGCTCGACGGCATGGCGGTCGACGTGGCGGGCCACCTCTGGTGCGGCTTCGGCAGCAACGGCGCGCCGGGCGCCGATCCGTACGGGCTCGACGGCGTGCGCGTCTTTTCGCCCGAGGGTCGCCCGATCGGCCACATCCACCTGCCCGAGCGCTGCGCCAACCTGTGCTTCGGCGGCGCGAAGGGCAACCGGCTGTTCATGGCCGCGAGCCATTCGCTCTACGCGCTGCACGTCAACACCACCGGTGCGGTGCGCTGACGGCTTCAGGTCGCGGCGAAGCGCACCCGCCCGTCGCGGAAGAAGCCCTCGAGGTTGTCGATCACCCGCTGGCCCATCGCCTGGCGGGTCTCGCGGGTGGCGCTGGCGACGTGCGGGGTCAGCACGACGTTGTCGAGCCCGCGCAGCGTCTCGGGCACGCGCGGCTCGTCGGCGAACACGTCCAGCCCCGCGCCGGCGATGCGTCCGGCCTGCAGCGCCTCGACCAGCGCCGCCTCGTCGACCACGCTGCCGCGCGCGACGTTCACCAGGAAGCCCTCGGGCCCGAGCGCGTCGAGCACCGCGCGGTCGATCAGGTGCCGGGTGGCCGCGCCGCCGGCGGTGATCACCACCAGCACGTCGGCCCAGGCGGCCAGCGCGTGCAGTGAGGGCTCGTGCGGCCAGGCCGCGCCCTCGACCGGACGGCGGCTGTGGTAGCGCACCGCCATGTCGAAGCCGCTCGCGCGCCGCGCGATGGTCTGGCCGATGCGCCCGAAGCCGACCAGCCCCAGCCGGGCGCCGCTGACCCGCCGCGACAGCCCGAAGGGCCTGGCCGGCCAGTCGCCGCGCCGCACGAAGCGGTCGGCCGCGCTGAGCCGGCGCATCGTGTCGAGCAGCAGCGCGAAGGCGTGGTCGGCCACGCAGTCGTCGAGCACGCCCGGCGTGTGGCCGACCTGCACCCCGCGCGCGGCCGCCGCCGCCAGATCGATGCGGTCCAGCCCGACGCCGAAGCTCGACACCACCTGCAGGCGCGGCAGCTGCGCCAGCCGCGCCGCGTCCAGCCCCATGACCGCCGAGGTGACATAGCCCACGAAGTCGGTGCCGTGCGCGGCCAGGAAGGCCGACGGATCGGCCTGGTCGCTCAGGCGCTGCACCGCGTAGCGCTCGGCCAGCGCCTGCTCCAGCGCCGGCAGCAGCGGGCCGGCCTGCAGCAGCCGGGGGCGGCTCTCCTGCCCGGGCGCCGTCATTCGGGCTTCACCCCGCCCTGCGCGACCACCTGGGCCCAGCGCCGGCGTTCCTGCTCGAAGAAGCTGCCCAGCTCGGCCGGCGCCATCGTGCGCACCTCGGCGCCCTGCGCGACCAGACGCTCGCGCACCTCGGGCGAGCGGATGATGCGGGTCAGCTCGGCCGAGAGCTTCTGCACCACCGCCGGCGGCGTGGCGGCGGGCATCATCACGCCCTGCCAGGTGCCGGACTCGAAGCCCTTGACGCCCTGCTCGGCGATGGTGGGCACCTGCGCGAGCAGCGGCACCCGGCTGGCCCTGGACACGCCCAGCACCTTGAGCTTGCCCGACTGCACCTGCGGCAGCGTCGCCAGCATGCCGTTCATCAGGATCTGCGTCTGGCCGGCGAGGGTGTCGCTGATCGCCTGCGAGCCGCCCTTGTACGGGATGTAGTTCCACTGCGCGCCGGTGGCCTTCTCGACCGCGACGCCGGCCAGGTGCGGTGCGCTGCCGATCGCGGTGACCGCGAAGTTCAGCTTCTCGCGCTTGGACAGCGCCACCAGCTCGGCCAGGTTGTTCGCCGGCACCGACGGATGCACCACCAGCAGGTGCGGCGAATAGGCCAGCATGCCGACGCCACGCAGGTCGCGGCTCGGGTCGAAGGGCAGCTTCGGGTAGACCGAGGGCGAGATCGCCAGCGCGCCGACATCGCACAGCAGCAGCGTGTGGCCATCCGTGGCCTTGGCCACCGCGTCGGCGCCGGTGTTGCCGTTGGCGCCGGCGCGGTTGTCGACGACCACCGTCTGGCCCAGCGCCTGCGACAGCGGCTGCGCGATGGCGCGGGCGATGATGTCGGAGGAGCCGCCCGGCGGATAGGGCACGACGATGCGGATCGGCTTGTCGGGCCAGGCCGCGGCCTTCTGCGCCAGCGCTGCGCCCGCCGGCGCCAGGGCCGCGGCCAGGCCGCCCACGGCCAGCGCCAGGGTGCGGGTACCGACGGCACGACGGGACAGGGGACGTGTTCGGATCATGCGGGTCTCCTCCAGCAAAGATGAACGGGAAAGAAAAGAGCCCGGTCGCTCTGCGTCGATCCGGGCTCTCGGGAAAGGTCGTTCAGCGGGTTTGAACGTTCAAACCGGCCGGCCTTGACGCTCGCTCAGCCAGGCCGGCGCGTCCTGCAGGCACACCGGGCGCAGGAAGCGCGCGAGCGCCGCATCGCCCACCGAGGTGCTCTCGGGGCGGGTGCTGCTCGGCCACGGGCCGCCGTGCTGCTGCGCAGCCGTTACCGCCACGCCGGTGGGCACGCCCGCGAAGAGCACCCGCCCGGCGATCGCCATCGCGCCGCGCACCAGGGCGCGCGAGCGGTCGCCGTCCTGCTCCACGCCCCACAGCGTCACCGTCAGGCTGCCGCCCACGGCCTGCAGCACCTGCAGCGCTTGGCTCAAGGACGCCGCGCGCACGATCAGGCTGCTCGGGCCGAAGACCTCTTCCCGCAGCGCCGCGCGGGCGATGAACTCGGTGGCGCTGACCTGGGCCAGCACCGGACGCGGCGGCTGGCCGGCTTGCGCCCTCTCGCGCAGCAGCAGCTCGGCGCCGGCCTCTTCCCAGTGGGCCACGCCGGCCTCGAAGGCACCGCGCATCGAGCGGGTCAGCATCGCGTGCGGCTGCTGGCCGCCCAGCGCCTCGCGCAGCTGGGCGACGAAGCGGTCGTTCACGGCCTTGGTGGCCACGCCCGGCTGCAGCTCGTCGATCAGCACGATCAGGCCGGGGTTGGTGCAGAACTGGCCGCAGCCCAGCGCGATCGAGCCCGCCAGCGTGGTGGCCAGCGCCGCGCCGTCGGTGGCGAGCCGGTCCGGCAGCGCGATCACCGGGTTGACCGAGCCCAGCTCGCCGAAGAAGGGAATCGGGCGCGGGCGGCTGGCGGCCTCGGCGGCCAGTGCCGCACCGCCCTGGGTCGAGCCGGTGAAGGCGCCGGCGGCGATCGCCGGGTGGCGGATCAGCCGCACGCCGATGTCGCGCCCGCCGCCCTGCACCAGGCCGATCAGGCCGGCCGGCAGACCCAGCGTGGCCAGCGCGCCCTGCACCAGACCGAAGACGCGGCCGGAGAGCTGCAGGTGCCCGGTGTGCGCCTTGACGACGACGGGGCAGCCGGCGGCCAGCGCCGAGGCGGTGTCGCCGCCCAGCACCGAGAAGGCGAAGGGGAAGTTGGAGGCCGAGAACATCGCCACCGGGCCCAGCGGCACCGACCAGCGCTGCATCGCCGGGTGGCCGGCCGGGGGGGCGCCGGCCACCGCCGGATCGTCGACGAAGGCGAAGGGCTCGCCCTGCTGGGCCAGATCGGCGAAGCGGCGCAGCTGGAAGGCGGTGCGGTCGAGCTCGCCGTTCAGGCGCACCGGGCCGAGCGCGGTCTCCTGGTCGGCCAGCGCGACCAGGGCCTCGCGGTCGGCCTCGAGGGCCGAGGCCAGCGCGCGCAGCAGCGCGGCGCGCTCGGCGCCGGGGGCGGCCTGCCACAGGGGGAAGGCGGCGGCCGCGGCCTCGCAGGCGGCGTCGAGCTGCTCGGGCGAGGTCGCCGGCAGTTCGGCCAGCAGTGCGCCGGTGCGGGCGCAGAAGGAGGAAAGCAGGGTCGTCATCATGGGTCCTTGGGGAATCCGGAGATCAGCGCACCAGGCAGGGCCGCTTGTTGTCGAAGGTCCAGCCCGGGATCAGGTACTGCATCGCCATGGCGTCGTCGCGGGCGCCCAGGCCGTGCTGCAGGTAGAGCTGATGCGCCTTCTCGACCTCGACCATGTCGAGCTCGACGCCCAGGCCCGGCTTCTTCGGCACCTGGACATGGCCGCCGACGATCTGCAGCGGCTCCTTCGTCAGGCGCTGGCCGTCCTGCCAGATCCAGTGGGTGTCGATGGCGGTGACCTTGCCCGGGGCGGCGGCGCCGACATGGGTGAACATCGCCAGGCTGACGTCGAAGTGGTTGTTGGAGTGGCTGCCCCAGGTCAGGCCCCAGTCGCGGCAGGTCTGCGCGACGCGCACCGAGCCGGCCATCGTCCAGAAATGCGGATCGGCCAGCGGGATGTCGACCGACTGCAGGCTCAGTGCGTGGGTGAACTGGCGCCAGTCGGTGGCCACCATGTTGGTGGCCGTGGGCAGGCCGGTGGCGCGGCGGAACTCGGCCATCACCTCGCGGCCGGAGAAGCCGCCCTCGGCGCCGCAGGGATCTTCGGCATAGGCGACCACGCCGCGCATGCGCTGGCCCAGACGGATGGCGTCCTTGAGCAGCCAGCCGCCGTTGGGGTCGAGCGTGACGCGCGCCTCGGGGAAGCGCTCGTGGATCGCGGTGACGGCGTCGACCTCGGCGTCGCCGGCCAGCACGCCGCCCTTGAGCTTGAAGTCGTTGAAGCCGTACCTGGCGCGGGTGGCCTCGGCCAGGCGCACGATGGCCTCCGGGGTCATCGCCGCCTCGTGGCGCAGGCGGAACCAGTCGTTGTCGGCGTCGGGCTCGCTGGCGTAGGGCAGATCGGTCTTGTTGCGGTCGCCCACGAAGAACAGGTAGCCCAGCATCTCGACCGCGTCGCGCTGGCGGCCCTCGCCCAGCAGGTCGCACACCGGCAGGTCGAGGTGCTGGCCGAGCAGGTCGAGCATCGCCGACTCGACCGCCGTCACCGCATGGATGGTGGTGCGCAGGTCGAAGGTCTGCAGGCCGCGCCCGCCCGAGTCGCGGTCGGCGAAGGCCTGCTGCACCTCGCGCAGCACCCGCAGGTGGTCGCCCACCGCCTGGCCGACGACCAGCGCCCGCGCATCCTCCAGCGTCTGGCGGATCTTCTCGCCGCCGGGCACCTCGCCGACGCCGGTCCGGCCCGCGCTGTCGGTCAGGATCAGCAGGTTGCGGGTGAAGAAGGGGGCGTGCGCGCCGCTCAGGTTCAGCAGCATGCCGTCGCGGCCGGCGACGGGCACGACGCGCAGCGAGGCGATGCGCGGCAGCGCGGACAGGCCGGAGGTCGAGGTGGGGATCATCGTGAGGCGAGGAGTGGAAGTCGAGGAGGAATCAGTCGGCCGTGATCTTGCGGGTCTCGATCAGCTGCTTCCAGCGGGCGCTCTCGCGCTGCTGGAAGGCGGCGAACTGCTCCGGCGTGTTGGCGACGATCTCGAAGCCCAGTGCGGTGAACTGCTGGCGGATCTTGGGGTCGTTGAGCGCCGCGACCAGGCCCTCGTGCATCCTGGCGCGGATGTCGGCCGGCAGGCCCTTCGGGGCCGAGACCGCCTGCCAGGACTGCACGTCGGCGCCCTTGACGCCCGACTCGACCAGCGTCGGCACGTTGGGCAGCACCGGCGAGCGCTTCTCGCCGGTGATCGCCAGCACCTTGAGCTTGCCGGCGTTGATGTGGCTGAGCACCGAGTTGATGTTCATGAAGCCGGCATCCACCTGGCCGCCGAGCAGGTCGGAGATGGCCGGGCCGCCCCCCTTGTAGGGCACATGCGTGCCGCTGGTGCCGGTCTGCAGCCAGAACAGCTCGGCCGTCAGGTGGTCGGACGAACCGTTGCCCGAGGAGGCGAAGGTCATCTTGTCCGGATGCGCCTTCAGGAAGGTCAGCACGTCGGCAAGCGACTTGTGCGGCGAGTTGGCCGGCACCACCAGCACGTTGGGCGCCTGCACCAGCACCGAGATGTGGTCGAAGTCCTTGGTGGCGTCGTAGGGCACGCCCTTCATCAGGTGCGGCGCGATCACCAGCGGGCCCAGCGAGGTCACCAGGAAGGTGTAGCCATCCGGCGCGGCGCGCTTGACCTGCGCCGCACCGATCGTGCCGGTCGCCCCGGCCCGGTTGTCGACCATGAAGGTCTGGCTGAAGCGCTCCTGCAGCTTGGTGCCGAGCGTGCGCGCCACCATGTCGGAGGCGCCGCCCGGAGGGAAGGGCACCAGCAGCGTGACCGGCTTGGCGGGCCAGGCCTGGGCCTGGGCAGCGGCGGCCAGCAGCGTCAGGGCGCAGGCCGCAAGGAGCTTCTTCGCGATCTTCATGGTCGGATGTCTCCGGGATTCTCTGGAAAGGGGGACGGGGGCGGGACAGCGCGTGCGGCTCAGCTCACTGGGCGCCGAGCGGGGCCATCAGCGCGCGCAGCTCTTCCACCTCGGCGGGCAGCATGTCCGACAGCGGCGGGCGAACCGGGCCGGCGGCATGGCCGGCGAGGGCCGCACCCGCCTTGACGATCGACACCGCATAGCCCTCGCCCTTGTTGCGCAGCGCGATGTAGGGCAGGAAGAAGTCGCGGATCAGGCGGTCGCAGGTGGCGGTGTCGTTGGCGGCGTGGGCGTTGTAGAACTCCATCGCGGTCTTCGGGATGAAGTTGAAGACGGCCGACGAATAGACCGGGCAGCCCATCGCCTTGTAGGCGCCGGCGAAGACTTCCGCCGTGGGCAGGCCGCCCAGATAGGCGAAGCGCTCGCCCAGGGTCTGGCGGATGGCGACGAACTTCTCGATGTCGCCGATGCCGTCCTTGAAGCCGATCAGGTTCGGGCAGGTCTCGGCCAGCACCAGCAGGCTCTTCGGGGTCAGGCGGCAGGCGCCGCGGTTGTAGACCACCACGCCGAACTTGACGCTGCGGCACACGGCCTGCACGTGGGCGATCAGGCCTTCCTGGCTGGCTTCGGTCAGGTAGTGCGGCAGCAGCAGGATGCCCTGGGCGCCCAGGCGCTCGGCTTCCTGGGCGTACTGGATGGCCACGCGGGTCGGGCCGCCGGCGCCGGCCAGGATGGGGGTGCGGCCGCGGCAGGTGTCCAGCGCCACCTTGATGACGTCGCTGTACTCGCCCGGCTCCAGCGAGAAGAACTCGCCCGTGCCGCCGGCGGCGAACAGCGCCGAGGCGCCGTAGGGCTGCAGCCACTCCAGACGCTCGGCATAGCCCTTGGGCTCGAAGTTCAGCTCGGCGTCGAAGTCGGTCAGCGGGAAGGACAGCAGGCCCGATTCGAGGACAAGCTTGAGCTCTTGAGGCGACATGGTGGTTGGCTCCGTGTGGGGGGTGAGAAGGATCGCTGCCGATCAGCGTTGACAGTCATCGTACAACTGTGTCGAGCAGATCACCTACCAGTGGAAACCCTTAACCCCTAGTAGCGGAGGCGTATTCAGCAGAATCAAGGTCGAACCGATTGCATGTTGTCGTACAACAAGGAACAATTCGGCATTCTCTCCTTGCCCTCCTGCCTGGCCATGAACGACAACGCCGACTCTTCCTCCCGGCCCGCGGCCCGCGCGCCGCTGACGCTGCGCATGCATCCCGACGACAACGTGGCCATCGTCGCCAACGACGGCGGCCTGCCCGCAGGCACCGTGCTGGCCGACGGCCTGGTGCTGCGCGAGGCGGTGCCGCAGGGCCACAAGGTCGCGCTGCGCGATCTGGCCGAGGGCGAGGCGGTGCTGCGCTACCGCGTGCCGATCGGCTACGCGCTGCAGCCGCTGCCCGCCGGCTCCTGGGTGAACGAGCGTCGCCTGCAGATGCCGGCCGCGCGCGAGCTCGAGGGCCTGCCGATGGCCACCGTGCGGCCCGCGCCGGTCGAGCCGCTGGAGGGCTTCACCTTCGAGGGCTACCGCAACGCCGACGGCTCGGTGGGCACGCGCAACCTGCTGGCCATCACCACCACGGTGCAGTGCGTGGCCGGCGTGGTCGACCACGCGGCACGGCGCATCCGCGAGGAGCTGCTGCCGCTCTACCCGAATGTCGACGGCGTTGTCGCGCTGGAGCACGGCTACGGCTGCGGCGTGGCGATCGACGCGCCCGACGCGATCATCCCGATCCGCACGGTGCGCAACCTGGCGCTGAACCCCAACTTCGGCGGCGAGGTGCTGGTGGTCAGCCTGGGCTGCGAGAAGCTGCAGCCCGCGCGGCTGCTGCCGCCGGGCTCCTTCCCGATCCACGACGGGCGCGACCCGCAGTCCGGCCCCGACACCGTCTGCCTGCAGGACGATGCCCATGTCGGCTTCATGTCGATGATCGACGACATCGTCGAGCGGGCGAAGCCGCATCTGGCGCGCCTCGACGCGCGCCGGCGCGAGACGATCCCCGCCAGCGCGCTGGTGGTGGGCGTGCAGTGCGGCGGATCGGACGCCTTCTCGGGCGTGACCGCCAACCCGGCGGTGGGCTTCGCCGCCGACCTGCTGGTGCGCGCTGGCGCCACCGTGATGTTCAGCGAGAACACCGAGGTGCGCGACGCGGTCGAGCAGCTCACCAGTCGCGCGGCCACGCCGGAGGTGGCCGACGCCATCGTGCGCGAGCTGGGCTGGTACGACCGCTACCTGGACCGCGGGCGCGTCGACCGCTCGGCCAACACCACGCCGGGCAACAAGGCCGGCGGCCTGTCCAACATCACCGAGAAGGCGATGGGCTCGATCATCAAGAGCGGCTCGTCGGCCATCTCGCATGTGCTGCCACCGGGCGAGAAGCTGCGCGCCGACCAGCGCGGCCTGGTCTTCGCCGCCACCCCGGCCAGCGACTTCATCTGCGGCACGCTGCAGCTGGCCGCCGGCATGAACCTGCATGTCTTCACCACCGGCCGCGGCACGCCCTACGGCCTGGCGCAGTGCCCGGTCATCAAGGTGGCGACCCGCTCGGACCTGGCGCGGCGCTGGCACGACCTGATGGACGTCAACGCCGGCCGCATCGCCGACGGCGAGCAGACCCTCGAGGAGGCCGGCTGGGCGATGTTCCGCCTGATGCTGGAGGTCGCCAGCGGCAGGAAGACCTGGGCCGAGCACTGGAAGCTGCACAACGCGCTGGTGCTGTTCAATCCGGCGCCGGTGACCTGAGCCGTTCGGGCCGGACCCGATTCACGGCGGAGTGCAGGCGGTGCATGCTGCCGCAGCAGGTTCAGGCGGGTCCGTCGCTTGCTTGCCAGCGGGCCGGACCTTCCTTTCTGCCCTCGAACGCACCGCCACGGTGCCTGCCGCCATGACCGGACCGACCCTCCGCCAGCATCACAGCCATGACATCGACGAGCATGTCGAGCACCTCGACGGCTGGCGGCTGCGCTACGAGCAGCTGGGGCGCGGCTGCTTCGAGGGCCGCTTCGCCGAGGTGCGGCTGGACGGCGTGCAGGTCTTTCGCGAGCACACCAGCCAGCCGGTGCGCCAGCGCGGCACGCTGATGCCGGCCACGCTGGGCTTCGCCTTCGTCGATGCCGAGGGCGAGATCGGCAACGGCGCCTACGACGGCCACCCGATCGGCCCGGAGGAGCTGCTGTGCAGCCATGACGGCGACATCGACCTGCGCACGCCGCCGGACTGCCGCCTCACCGGCATCGTCGTCGACGCGGCCGTGCTGCGCGCGCAGCTCGGCGCGGAGGCCGACGCGGATCTGGCGGCGCTGCCGCCCGGGCGCATCGCACCGATGCAGCCGGTCGGCTCGGCCGGACTGCGGCTGCGGCGCGGCGTGCACCGGGTGCTGGCGGCGGCGCTCGACGCCCGCGACAAGGACGCGCGGCTGCCCGACGCGGCCGACCGCCTCGAGCTGCTCGAAGCGCTGGCCGAAGTGATCCGCTGCGGCCAGGTTCCGGACGAGACGCTGCGCGGCCGCGCCCGTCTGGAGCTGGTCAACCGCACCTGCGCGCTGATGCTCGATCAGCTGCACGCCGCCGACCCGCAGGACGCCCCGACGCTGGAGACGCTGGCCCGACAGGCCGGCACCAGCGCGCGCACGCTGGGCTATGCCTTCCAGTCGGTGCTCGGCCTGTCGCCGATGCAGTACCTGCGCACGCTGCGCTTCAACCTGGTGCGCGGCGAGCTGCGCCGCAGCCGCCAGCGCGACAGCATCTACGACATCGCCACCCGGCACGGCTTCTGGCATTTCGGCCATTTCTCGGTCGACTACCGGCGCCAGTTCGGCGAGCGTCCTTCGGACACGCTGGCGCGGGTCAGGCTGCCGGACGCCTGATTCGCGCCGGCCGGTGGGCACGGCCCTGGCTCACTCCGGCTCGATCTTCGCCGCGCGCACCACCCGGCCCCAGTGCTGGATCTCGTCGGCCAGCAGCTTCGCCTGCTCGGCCTGCTGGCTGGCGCGGGCCTTCACGCCCAGATCGCGCAGACGCTCGACCACCGCCGGCTGCGCCAGCGCCTGGGTGGCGGCGGCGCGCAGGCGCTCGATCGCGGCCGCGGGCGTGCCCGCCGGCGCGGCCAGCGCGTTCCAGCTGTCGACGCTGTAGTCGGCCACGCCCTGCTCCATCACGGTGGGCACCTCGGGCAGGCTGGAGAAGCGCTGCGTTCCGGTCACCGCCAGCAGCCGGATCGTGCCCGCCTTGAGCTGCGGCAGCAGCGGGCTGAGGATCTCGAAGCCGACGTCGATCTCGCCGGTGCGCAGCGCGTTGATCACCGCCGGCGACCCCTTGTAGGGCACCACCACCGCGTCGATGCCGGTGCGGGCCTTGAACAGCTCGGCGCTCAGGTGCTGGGTACTGCCCACCGCGATCGTGCCGATGGTGAGCTTGCCCGGCTGGCTGCGCGCGTGGGCCAGCAGGTCCTTCAGCGTCTTGAAGGGCGAGTTCGCCGGCACCGCCAGCCCGAGCTCGAAGAAGCCCAGCGTGGTGATCGGCAGCAGCTGACGCTGCACGTCGTAGGGCAGCTTGCGCACCAGGTGCACGCTCACCGCGGTGGCGTTGCTCATCAGGAGCAGCGTGTGGCCATCGGGCTGCGCGCCCAGCACCGCCTGGGTGGCGACGATGCCGCCGGCGCCGGGGCGGTTGTCGATCACCACCGGCTGGCCCAGCAGCGGCGCCATCGCCTGCCCGACGGTGCGCGCGGTGATGTCGGCCACGCCCCCGGGCGCGAAGGGCAGGATCAGCGTGACCGGGCGCGAGGGAAAGTCGCTGGCGCGGGCCGGCCACGCCCAGGGCAGGGCGCCGGCCGCGAGCCCGGCGGCCAGCAGCCGGCGGCGGGTCGGGCGTGAGGGAAGGGCGGTCATGCGTGTCTCCATGTCGTCGTGGATGGCGGATGCCGCGATTGTTCCGGCGGGCACGCAGCCGGGCCAGCCATGTCCTGCGCTGTCTGCTATCGCGATCCGGCATGAGCGGCCCGCATCGGTACGGGATCTCCCCGATGCCGTCCATCGCGAATCCTCGCGACGTCGCGCGGCGGCCCGTCCGGGCGGCGCTTGCAAGAACGGGATAACGCCGAGCGGGCGCACTTCCTAGCATCGACTCCGTCGGGCAGCAAGCCCGCCCAGGAGATGACCCATGATGCACATCAGAAGAACCGCGCCCCGGCCCCGCTTCGGCCGGATCGCGGTCGCCGGCCTGCTGGCCGGCCTAGCCGCGGCCGCGCAGGCCGAACTGCCCGTCGAGCACAACCGCATCGAGCCGCTCGCGCCGGCCACGGCTGAGCGCATCTACCTGACCGACCCGGTCATGCCCCACCTGGTCGACGGCCGGGTGGTGGTGATCGACGGCCGGAAGATGAAGCGCCTGGCCGTGATCGGCTCGGGCTTCTCGGCGCTGACCGCGCTCTCGCCCGACCGGCAGTGGCTGTACGTGGCCACGACCTACCACAGCCGGCTGCAGCGCGGCGAGCGCACCGACGTGGTCGAGGTCTACCGCACCGACGACCTGACGTTCTCGCACGAGATCGTCATCCCGCCCAAGCACGCGCAGGGCCTGCCGATCCGCGCGCTGATGCAGCCCAGCGCCGACGGCCGCTTCCTGCTGATCCAGAACGCCACGCCCGCGACCTCGGTCACGGTGGTCGACACCCAGGCCCGCAAGGTGACGGCGGAGATCGCCAATCCGGGCTGCTGGGGCGCGATTCCGTGGCCGGCGGCCGCGCTGCGCTTTTCCAGCATCTGCGGCGACGGCACGGTGCAGACCTTCGATCTGGACGCCAGCGGCGCCAGCGCCGGCGCCAGCCGCAGCGCGCGCTTCTTCGATCCGGACCAGGATCCGGTCTTCATGCAGTACAGCCTGAGCGGCAGCACGATGACCCTGCTCAGCTTCCACGGCACGGTGCACCGCATCACGCTGGACGGCGCGGCCCCCGCCTTCGCGCCGACCTGGAACTTCGTGTCCGACGCCGACCGCAGGCAGGGCTGGCGGCCGGGCGGCTTCCAGCTCTTCGAGGTGATCGGCGACCGGATGGTCGTCGGCATGCACGCCAAGGGCGCCGAGGGCACGCACAAGAATCCGGCCGAGCAGCTCTGGACGATCGACCTGGCCGCGAAGCAGCGGGTGGCGCGCACGCCCGGCTTCGGCACGCTGTCGATGACGCGCACCCGCGAGGCCACGCCGAAGCTGGTGCTGCTCAGCGGCCTGGACAACACGCTGCGGGTGCTCGACCCGGCGCGCCCGGCCTCGATGCGCAAGCCGCTGGCCGTCTCCGAGCCGATGGGCGAGACGCCGGTCTACCTGGAGACGCACTGAGATGGCCGCGGAGCTTCTTCCTGCGCTTGACCCGGTGATCGGCCACACCGCGGCGGCCAGCGTCGGCTCACTGCTGCTGACCGGCGCGCTGGCCAAGCTGCGTGACGTGGCGCTGTTCCGCGCCACGCTGGACAACTACCGGCTGCTGCCCGAGGCGACGCTGGGCGCGGCGGCGGTGGCGCTGCCGCTGGCCGAGCTGGCCGCCGGCGCGCTGCTGCTGCCCACCGCCAGCCGCGCGGCGGGCGCCGGACTGGCGCTGCTGCTGCTCGTGCTGGTGACCGGCGCGGTGGCGTGGCGGCTGGCCCGCGGCGGCGGCCCGATCGACTGCGGCTGCGGCGGCGGCACCGAGGTGCCGCTCTCGCGCGGCCTGATCGCCCGCAACGCGGTGCTGATGCTGCTGACGCTGCTGGCCGCGCTGCCGGCGCTCGATCGCCCCACCGTCTGGCTCGACGCGCTGGCCACCGTGCTGGCGACGCTGTTCTTCCTGGGCCTCTACCAGACCGCCAACCTCTGGCTGGCCCACCACCCCAAGCTGCTCGAACTGAGGAACGCCCCATGACCGACGCCCTCGTCATTTCCAACCTTGTCCTGTGGGTCGCCGTGCTGGCCCTGCTGGTGGCGGTGATCGCCCTGTCGCGCCAGATCGGCATCCTGTACGAGCGCATCGCGCCGATGGGCGCGCTGATGATGGACACCGGCCCGAAGGTCGGCGAGGTCGCGCCGGTCTTCGACCTGCCCAGCCTGGGCGGCGGCCAGATCGCGGTGGGCGCGCCGGGCCCGCGCGCCACGCTGCTGTTCTTCCTGTCGCCGACCTGCCCGGTGTGCAAGAAGCTGCTGCCGGTGCTGCAGTCCCTCCACGCCGCCGAGTCGCGCACGCTGGGCCTGGTCTTCGCCTCCGACGGCGAGCTGCCCGAGCATGCCGAGTTCCGCCAGCGCGCCGGCCTGGGGACCTTCCCCTACGTGCTCTCGGCCGAGCTGGGCATGAGCTGGCGCATCAGCAAGCTGCCCTACGCGGTGCTGATCGACGAGCGCGGCATCGTGCGCGGCAAGGGCCTGGTCAATTCCCGCGAACAGATCGAGAGCCTGCTGACCGCCCGCGACCTGGGCCTGGTCTCGGTGCAGGACTACATGGACCGCAAGATCGCCAAGGAGATCGCATGACATCGCTCTGGAACTGGCTGGATCGCGCCGCCGAGCGCCGCGCCCGCCGCCTCGCTCAGACCACCTCGCGCCGCAGCGTGCTCGTCGGCGTCGGCCGCGCGCTGGTCGCCTCGGCCTTCACGCTGCCGGTGCTGCCCTTCGATCGCACCGGCCAGGCGCTGGCCGCCGGCGCCCACGGCGCGGGCACCAAGAAGAAGGGCGCGCCCACCGACACCGACTGCGACTACTGGCGCTACTGCTCGGTCGACGGCTTCCTGTGCTCGTGCTGCGGCGGCACCGCCACCAGCTGCCCGCCGGGCAGCACCGCGTCCAAGGTCGCCTGGGTCGGCACCTGCCTGAACCCGGCCGACGGCAAGAACTACCTGGTCAGCTACACCGACTGCTGCGGCCGCACCGCCTGCGGCTCGTGCTTCTGCAACACCAACCACGGCGACCGCCCCGGCTACCGCCTGGGCGTGCACAACGACGTGAACTGGTGCATGGCCAACGACAGCTCGGTCTACCACTGCACCGTGTCGGTCATCGTCGGGGTGGCGGACTGATGCGCGCGGCAGCGACAGCGGCGCTGGCCGCCGTGCTGGCGGCGGGCGCCCTTCCGGCCGAGGCCCAGACCGCCACGCCAGCGGCCCGCGGCGCCGAGATCTTCGCCAGCGTCTGCTTCGCCTGCCACGGCGCGCAGGGCCAGGGCACCGCCGGCATCGCGCCGGCGCTGGCCGGGCCGCTCTCGCCGGTGCTGGCCCGGCCCGAGGGCCGCGGCTATGTGCTGCGGGTGCTGCTGAACGGCCTGAGCGGGCGCATCGTCTCGCAGGGCCAGACCTTCGTCGGCGCCATGCCGGCGCAGGCGGCACTGACGGACGCCGATCTGGTCGCGCTCGGCGCGCATCTGGCCGTGCTCAACGGCCACGAGGGCGCGCCCTTCGACGCCACCGAGGTGGCCGCAGCACGGGCCGAGAGCCCGGCGCCCTCGCACAAGGCGCTGCGCGAGCTGCGCGCGCGGGTGATGCCGTGAGCCGGCGGCGGTCGGTGCGCCTTGCGGTACAGGCCCTGCTGGCCGGCGCGGCCGTCGTGCTGGCCGCCCCGGCCCCGGCCGCTTCGCCCGAAGCCCAGGCGCGGCTGCAGTACCTGCAGCACTGCATGGGCTGCCACCTCGAGGACGGCCGCGGCGCGCCCGAGCGCGGCGTGCCCTCGATGCACGACCAGCTCGGCCGCTTCCTGTCGGTGCCCGGCGGGCGCGAGTTCATCGTCCAGGTCCCTGGCGTGATGAACTCCGGTCTTTCGGACGCCGACATCGCACGGCTGATGAACTGGCTGCTGCCGCGGGTCTCGGCCGCGACGCTGCCGCCCGGCACCGCGCCCTACACCGAGGCGGAGATCGCCCGGCTGCGCGCGACCCGGCCGGTGGACGTGCCGGCGGCCCGCCAAGCGCTGGTCGATCTGCTGGAAAACCGGGCTCCGATGCGCTGAAGGTCGCCCCTACACTGCCGGCATGACGCACGCCGAACCCGCAGCCGATGGTGCCGCCGAGCTGCTGCGCCTGCAGCGGCTGTGGCGCGCCCGCCTGCTCGACGGCGCCGGCGCGACCCGCTGGCGCCCCGGGCGCGAGATCGCCGCGGAACTGCTGCTGCATCTCGACGACGAGGCCGCCTGCTGGCACCGGGCGGCCGACTGGCTGCGCGACCTGCTCGACGCCGACCGGGTCGACGCCGGGCCCGGCGGCTTCGTCGATGCGGCGGGGGGCGCCCGCGCCTACCGGCCGAGCGCGGAGGTGCAGCGCGAGGCGCAGCCGCTGCCGACGGTGCTCGGCCTGGCCTTCGAGGCCACCGATCCCGGGCTGCAGGCCGTCTGGCATGCCAAGGGCTGCCTGCCGATCCGCGAGGTCGCGCAGGAACGCTCGATGAGCGCGGCGCTGCGCGAGCGCCTGCTGGCCCACGGCACCCAGGCCAAGCTCGCGCTGCCGCTGCGCGCGGGCGCGCAGGCGGTCGGGCTGCTGTGCGCCGACTGGCAGCGGCCCGAGCCGTGCTGGAGCGAGGCCACCTGCCAGCAGCTCGGCGACTGGGCCGCGCAGGCGCTGGGCCCGCTGCTGGCCGAGGCGAGCCGCCTGAGCGCACTCGCCCGGCCGCCGGCGCTGCCGACGCTCACCCCGGCGGAACTGCGCGTGGCGCGGCTGGTCGCGCGCGGCCTGAGCTACAAGGAGATCGCGCGCCAGCTCGACCGCTCGGTCGCCACCATCGACCACCAGACACGCCGGCTGCGCGAGAAGTTCGGCGTGCATTCCAACGCCCGGCTGATGCCGCTGCTCGACCGGGCCGGGTTTTCCCGCTGACGAGTCTTCGCGATGGCCGACCCGGGCGTCGATCCGGACACTGCGGCGGATCACGCACGACAACGTCGAAGGAGACCTGCCCATGACCTCGCGCCCGACCCCGCGCACGCCGCCCGTTCTCGCCAACCTCGTCGCCGGCCAGCCGGTCTTCAGCCCCGAGACCTTCGCCTCGGTCTCGCCCTCCACCGGCGAGGTGCTGGCGCAGGTGGCGCTCAGCACGCCCGAGCAGGTCGACGCGGCGGTCGCGGCAGCCCGCGCGGCGCAGCCGGCCTGGGCGGCGCTGCCGGACGCCGAGCGGGCGGCCGCGCTGAACCGCGTCGCCGATCTGCTGAAGGAGAGCGCGGCGCTGCTGGCCGACTGGATCGCGCGCGAGCAGGGCAAGCCGCTTGGCGGCGTCGGTCCCGACCAGGTGCCCGGCGCGCGCTTCGAGGCCTGGGCCTGCGAGGGCTGGACCCGCGCCACCGCCGCGCTCTCGCTCGGCACCGAGGTGGTCTTCGAGGACGAGACCCGCCGCGACGAGCTGCAGCGCCTGCCCCACGGCGTCGTCGCCGCGATCGCGCCGTGGAACTGGCCGCTGATGATCGCCATCTGGCAGATCGTGCCGGCGCTGCGCACCGGCAACACCGTGGTCATCAAGCCCTCGGAACACACGCCGGCCGGCACGCTGGAGATGGTGCGGCTGATCTCGGCGGCGCTGCCGCCGGGCGTGCTCAACACCGTCAGCGGCGCCGGCCCGGTCGGCGCGCGCCTGGTCGCGCATCCGCAGGTCGACAAGGTGCTGTTCACCGGCTCGGGCCCGACCGGCGAGCGCATCGCGGCCCAGGCCGCCGCGCGGCTGATGCCGGTCACGCTGGAACTGGGTGGCAACGACGCCGCGATCGTGCTGCCCGACGCCGACCCGGACACGATCGCGCCGGACCTGTTCTGGGGCGCCTTCCTGAACATGGGCCAGACCTGCGCCTGCATCAAGCGGCTCTACGTGCCCGATTCGCTGCACGACGCGATCGTCGAGCGGCTGCGCGCGCTGGCCGAGGCGCTGCCCATGGGCGACCCGCTGGCCGAGGGCACCGCGATGGGCCCGGTGCAGAACCGCATGCAGCTCGACAAGATCGGCCGGCTGCTGCGCCTGGCGCGCGAGGCCGGCGGCACGGTGGTCTGCGGCGGCGAGCCGCAGCCCGGCGCGGGCCTGTTCCACCCGCTGACGATCGTGACCGGCCTGAAGGACGGCGACGCGCTGGTCGACGAGGAGCAGTTCGGCCCGGTGCTGCCGGTGATCCGCTACCGCGACGGCGACCTCGACGCCGCGGTGGCCTCGGCCAACCGGCTCGACCTGGGCCTGGGCGCCTCGGTCTGGGGGCGCGACGCGGCCACGCTGCGCGCGGTGGCCGAGCGGCTGGAGGCCGGCACCGTCTGGATCAACCAGCACGGCCGGGTGCATCCGATGGTGCCCTTCGGCGGGCACAAGCGCTCGGGAACGGGCGTCGAGTTCGGCCTGGAGGGCCTGCGCGCGCTCACCCGCACCCGCGTGATCAGCCTGCGCAAGTGAGGCCGGCGGGCTGACCCGGCCCGCCCAGCCGCGCCGAGATCTCCGCCGCCGCCGCCCGCACCGCCCGCGCGGCGGCCGAATCCCAGTCGGCCGCCAGCCGGTCCTGGTGGTCCAGCGCAGTGATGACGATCGCCGGCTGGCCCTCGTGGTCCAGCGCCGGCGCGCTGAAGGCGTTGACGCCCGGGATCGGCCGGCCGTTGGCGCGGCCCAGGCCGTGTTCGGCCATCTCGCGCCGGGCGCTGGCCAGCTCGGCCTCGACCTCGGCGGCCGGCGCCACCGCCACCGCGCTCTCGCCCAGCGGCCCGACGCCGAAGGCCAGCGCCTCGTGCACCCGCTCGGGCGGCAGCACGCCGGCGAAGGCCCGCCCGGTCGCGGTGCCCAGCACCGACATCACCGTGCCGACCCGCATCGCCACATGCAGCGGCTGGCGCGCCTCGTGCAGCCGCACCACCGTCGGCCCCAGATTGCCCCAGACTGCCAGCGCCACCGCGTGGCCGGTCGAGCGTGCCAGCTCCTCGGCCACCGGCTGCGCCGCGCGCAGCGGGTCGAGCTGGTGCAGGCAGGCCAGACCGAGCTGCAGCGCCGCCGCGCCCAGCGCGTAGCGCCCGCTCACCGTGTCCTGCTCGATCAGGCGCAGCCGCCCGAAGCTGACCAGATACGGGTGCGCGCGCGAGGCCGGCAACCCCGCCTGCGCCGCCAGATCCTTCAGCGACATCGGCCCGGGGCTGCGCGACAGGGCCAGCAGCAGCCGCCCGCCCACCTCCACCGACTGCACCGCGCGCTGGCCGCGCTCCTCGTCGTCGCCGTCCTTGTCCTGTCTCGACATCGTGTCGTCTCTCCTTCTTCGACAGGGATTGGAACCGATGTGGCGTCCGGGCCGGTCGGGAATCTCGGGTTTGTCACTAGTCAATTCGTTTGCCAATGGCGAATCATCAACCTACACTGCCGCGCATTGATTGCTATCAGCAAATCAGTTCGTCAATGACAAACCACCGCAAGAGCCACCCGATGAGCACGCCGACCACCCCGACGAAGAAGTTCGCCTCCCAGGCCGATCTGGAAGAGAAGAAGGTCACCTTCGAGCAGATCTCCGAGCACGCCTGGGCCTACACCGCCGAGGGCGACCCCAACACCGGCGTCATCATTGGCGACGACGCGGTGCTGGTGGCCGACACCCAGGCCACGCCGGCGATGGCCGCCGACGTGATCCGCCGCATCCGCGAGGTCACCGACAAGCCGATCAAGTACGTCGTCATGACGCACTACCACGCGGTGCGGGTGCTGGGCGCCAGCGCCTACCTGGCCGAGGGCGGCCAGCAGATCCTCGCCAGCCAGGACACCTACGACCTGATCGTCGAGCGCGGCGAGTTCGACAAGGCCAGCGAGATCGGCCGCTTCCCGCGCCTGTTCCGCAATGTCGAGACGGTGCCGCCGGGCCTGACCTGGCCGACGATGACCTTCACCGGCAAGATGACGCTGTGGCTGGGCAAGCTCGAAGTGCAGCTGCTGCAGCTCGGCCGCGGCCACACCAAGGGCGACACGGTGGTGTGGCTGCCGGGCGAGAAGACGCTGCTGTCGGGCGACCTGGTCGAGTTCGACGCCACGCCCTATGCCGGCGACGCCTACTTCCAGGACTGGCCCGGCACGCTGGACAACATCGCGCGGCTGCAGCCCGCGCAGCTGGTGCCCGGCCGCGGCCCGGCGCTGAAGGGGCCCGAGCAGGTGCAGCAGGGCCTGACGGTGACGCGCGACTTCATCCGCGATGTCTGGACGAGCGTGAAGGCCGGCGCCGATGCGGGCCGCGATCTCAACGCGGTCTACCGCGAGACCTACGCGGCGCTGCAGCCCAAGTACGGCCGCTGGGTGATCTTCGACCACTGCATGCCCTTCGACGTGACCCGCGCCTACGACGAGGCCACGCGCTACCCCGATCCGCGCATCTGGACCGCCGAGCGCGACATCGAGATGTGGAAGACGCTCGAAGGCTGAGCCATGCATTCCACCTACAGCTATCCGAAGTTCGACGCGCCCCGCGCGCCGGAGCTCGACGCCCCGCCCGGCAGCGCCCACCGCCCGGTGGTGGTGGTCGGCGCCGGCCCGGTGGGCCTGAGCGTGGCGATCGACCTGGCGCAGCGCGGCCAGCCGGTGCTGCTGCTCGACGACGACGACACGGTCAGCGTCGGCTCGCGCGGCCTGTGCTACGCCAAGCGCACGCTGGAGATCCTCGACCGGCTCGGCTGCGGCCAGCCGGTGGTCGACAAGGGCGTGACCTGGAATGTCGGGCGCACCTTCCTCGACACCGAGGAGGTCTTCCACTTCGACCTGCTGCCCGAGGCCGGCCACGAGCGCCCCGGCATGGTCAACCTGCAGCAGTACTATTTGGAGGAATACCTTGTGGCGCGCGCCCGCGCGCTGCCCGGGCTGGAGATGCGCTTCCGCCACAAGGTGACGCAGGTCGAGCCGCACGGCCGCGGCGCCACGCTGCAGGTCGAGACGCCGCAGGGCGCCTTCACGCTGGCCTGCGACTGGCTGGTGGTCTGCGACGGTGCGCGCAGCCCGGTGCGCTCGATGCTCGGCCTGGACATCGAGGGCCGCGTCTTCCGCGACCGCTTCCTGATCGCCGACGTGGTGATGAAGGCCGACTTCCCGGCCGAGCGCTGGTTCTGGTTCGATCCGCCGTTCCACCGCGGCCAGAGCGTGCTGCTGCACCGCGAGGCCGACAACGTCTGGCGCATCGACTTCCAGCTCGGCTGGGACGCCGACCCAGACGAGGAGCGCAAACCCGAGCGGGTGATCCCGCGCATCCGCGCGATGCTCGGCGACGAGCGGCCCTTCGAGCTGGAATGGGTCAGCGTCTACACCTTCCAGTGCCGGCGCATGACGGACTTCCGCCACGGCCGGGTGCTGTTCGCCGGCGACGCGGCGCACCAGGTCAGCCCCTTCGGCGCGCGCGGCGCCAACTCCGGCATCCAGGACGCCGACAACCTCGGCTGGAAGCTGGACGCCGTGCTGAGCGGCCGCGCGCCCGAGACGCTGCTCGACAGCTACCACGCCGAGCGCGCCTTCGCCGCCGACGAGAACCTGCTGAACTCGACCCGCTCGACCGACTTCATCACCCCGAAGAGCGCGATGTCGAAGCGCCTGCGCAACGCGGTGCTCGGCCTGGCGCGCGAGCATGCGTTCGCCCGCGCGCTGGTCAACTCGGGCCGGCTGTCGGTGCCGGCGACGCTGCGCGAGTCCTCCCTGGTGACGCCGGACCGCGCGGGCGAGAGCTTCGAGGGCTGGATGCTGCCGGGCGCGCCGATGGACGACGCGCCGGTGGCGGTCGACGGCCAACCGACCTGGCTGTTGCGCCAGATGGCGGCGGGCGAGTTCACGCTGCTGGTCTTCGGCGATGCGCCGGTGACGCTGCCGGACGATCTGCCGGTGCCGGTCGGCCTGCGCCGGGTGCAGCGCCCGGGCAGCGCCGCGGGCCCGGGCGATCTGCTCGACACCGAAGGCCACCTGAGCCGCCGCTACGACGGCCAGCCCGGCACGGTCTACCTGCTGCGCCCGGACCAGCATGTGGCGGCGCGCTGGCGCGCCTTCGATGCCGACGCGCTGCGCGACGCGCTGCGCCGCAGCCTGGCGCTGCAGTGACACGGAGGAGACGACGATGAACACGCTGATCACCCGCCCCCACTTCGGCGAGCCCGGCCGGCGCGACCGCCACGCCTTCTCGCCCGGCGACGACTTCTACGAGGCGCTGATCGAGACCCACCGCGACCTCGACGACGAGCGCAGCCAGATGCTCAATGCCCGGCTGGTGCTGCTGCTGGCCAACCACATCGGCGACCTGCGCGTGCTGCGCGAGGCGCTGGCCGCCGCCCGCCAGGGCGTCTGAAGGAAGACATCGACATGAAGATCGACCTGATCCGCCGCACGCTGCTGGGCGGCGCGCTGGCCGCCACCTCGCTGGGCGCCGCGCTGCTGCCCGCCGTCGCGCAGGCCCAGGACAGCAGGCCGCTGGAGTGGGTGGTGGGCTACGCCGCCGGCGGCGGCTCCGACGCGGTGGCGCGCACGCTCTCGGAGGCGATGGGCAAGGCGCTGGGCCGCAGCATCGTCGTCAACAACAAGCCGGGCGCGGCCACCAACATCGCCGCCGACTATGTCGCCAAGTCGAAGGACGTCGGCAACATCATGCTGACGGCCGACTTCGCGACGCTGGCGGCCAACCCGGCGCTGTTCGCGAAGCTGCCCTACGACGCCGAGCGCGACTTCGTGCCGGTGGGCCTGCTGGCGCGGTTCCCGATGATCCTGGTGGTCAACCCGGCGCTGCCGGTGCGCAGCTACAAGGAGTTCCTGGCCTGGGCGCGCGCCAACCCGGACGCGCTCAACTACGCCTCGGCCGGCCCGGGCAGCCCGCACCATCTGGCCGGCGAGCTGCTGCGCGAGCGCACCGGGCTGAAGATGCAGCATGTTCCCTACCGGGGCGCCGCGCCGGCGGTGCAGGACCTGATCGGCGGGCGCGTGCCCTTCGCGATGATGGACAGCGCAAGCGCCCAGCCGCATCTGCTCTCGGGCAAGCTGCGCGGCATCGGCGTGGCCTCGCCGACGCGGCTGAAGACGATGGCCGACCTGCCGACGCTGGCCGAGCAGGGCCTGAGCGGCTTCGAGGCCTACGCCTGGCAGGGCCTGGTGGTGCCGGCCGGCACGCCGCCGGAGACGGTCGCGCAGCTGCACCGTGCGCTGCAGCAGGCGCTGGACACGACGATGGTCAAGGCCCGCTTCCAGACCCTGGCGCTGGAGGCCCTGCCCGGCACGCCGAAGCAGATGGCCGACTACGCCCGCCTCGAGCGCGAGCGCTGGGGCCGGCTGATCGCCGCCAACAACATCCGGCTGGACTGAAGGTCCGCCCCCGAATCCGCAAGGAGCCGCACATGAGCGATCCCCGCCCGCTGAAGATCGACCGCATCCACCACGTCGCCTACCGCTGCAAGGACGCGAAGCAGACCGTCGAGTGGTACGGCCGCATGCTGAAGATGGACTTCATGCTCGCCATCGCCGAGGACCGCGTGCCCTCGACCAAGGCGCCCGACCCCTACATGCACATCTTCCTGGACGCCGGCGGCGGCAACGTGCTGGCCTTCTTCGAGCTGCCGACCCAGCCCGAGATGGGCCGCGACCCCAACACGCCGGCCTGGGTGCAGCACATCGCCTTCCGCGTCGCCGACCGCGAGACGCTGCTGGCCTACAAGGCGCATCTGGAAGCCGAGGGCGTCGAGGTGCTGGGCGTGACCGACCACGGCGCCTTCCACTCGATCTATGTCTTCGACCCGAACGGCCACCGCGTCGAGCTGGCCTGCCCGGACCCCGACGAGGCCGACATGCTGCGCCGCATGGACGAGGTCAAATGGAAGATGCTCGAGGACTGGAGCCTGACCAAGCGGGCGCCGAAGCACGCCGCCTTCTTCCACGAGCGCGAGTTCACGCCCGCCGCGGAGGCCACCCGATGAACGCCACGCCGCTCTGGCTGCAGATCGACGAGACCCATGACCCGGCGCTGCGCAGCTGGGTCGCGTCCGCCAACGATCCGGCCACCGACTTTCCCCTCCAGAACCTGCCCTTCGGGCGCTTCCGCGAACCGCGCGACGGCGACTGGCGCATCGGCGTGGCGATCGGCGATCAGGTGCTGGACCTGCGCCGCGCCCGCCTGATCGACAGCGCCGACATGAACCGGCTGATGCGCCTGGCCCCGGAGCCGCGCCATGCGCTGCGCCTGGCGCTGTCGCGCGGCCTGCGCGAGGGCAGCCCCCAGCAGGCCGCCTGGGCCGAGGCGCTGGTGCCGATGCGCCGGGTCGAGCTCGGTCTGCCCTGCGAGGTCGGCGACTACACCGACTTCTACATCGGCATCCACCACGCCACCCGCGTCGGGCGGCTGTTCCGGCCGGACAACCCGCTGCTGCCCAACTACAAGTGGGTGCCGATCGGCTACCACGGCCGCGCCTCCTCGCTCATCCCCAGCGGCCAGGGCTTCCGGCGCCCGAACGGCCAGTCGATGCCGCCGGGCGCGACCGAACCCCGCTTCGGCCCCTGCCAGCGCCTGGACCACGAGCTGGAACTGGGCGTGCTGATCGGCCGCCCCAACGTGATGGGCGAGCCGATCCCGATCGAGCGCGCCGAAGAGCATGTCTTCGGCCTGACCCTCTTCAACGACTGGTCGGCGCGCGACGTGCAGGCCTGGGAATACCAGCCGCTCGGTCCCTTCCTGTCGAAGAACTTCGCCAGCACGCTCTCGCCCTGGGTGGTGACGCTGGAGGCGCTGGCGCCCTTCCGCCAGCCCTTCACCCGCCCCGAGGGCGACCCGGCGCCGCTGCCCTACCTCGACTCGGCGCAGCAGCGCGCCTCGGGCGCGATCGACATCGGGCTGGAGGTCCACCTGCAGACCGCCGCGATGGCCGAGCGCGGCCAGGCGCCGGCGCGCATCGCGCGCTCGAACTTCGCCTCGGCCGCCTACTGGACGATCGCGCAGCTGGTCGCCCACCACACGGTGGGCGGCTGCAACCTGCAGCCGGGCGACCTGTTCGGCTCGGGCACGCTCTCCGGCCCCGGCGAGGGCGAAGGCGGCTCGATGCTGGAGCTGACCGACGGCGGCAAGCGGGCCCTCGAGCTGCCCGGCGGCGAGACGCGCACCTTCCTGCAGGACGGTGACACCGTGGTGCTGAAGGCGCGCTGCGAGCGCGCCGGCGCGCGCTCCATCGGCTTCGGCGAGTGCCGCGGCACGGTGCTGCCGGCGCCAGGCGTGGCCATCTCCGCAGTTTGAACGTTCAAACCATGGCATGGCGCGTCAAGCGCAACTGGACATGCCAACAGATGGGATGAGCCGGGCGATGGTCAGGCCAGCGCGACGCGGTGCAGGCGACCGCCCATCGGGACGCTCAGCGCCGCGAGGTCGGGCAGGCGGCCCAGGCGACCTGCGTGGCGTGCGACCAGATCGCTGGCGGCTGCGCGCAGCGTTTGCAGGAAGGGGCGACCCTGGCGGCACTGTGAACGCGGCAGCACCAGATCGACGTCCAGCGCGCTGGACGCGTCGGCCCACTCGAGGCGTGCCGGCAGCACCAGCACGCTGGGGGTGGACAGCCGGTAGTCAAGCTCGCCCTGCACGCGATGGTCTGCACAGACGGGCAGCCAGGGGGTCGAGGCATCGGCCGGGCAGACGGAGCCCGTCGGGTCGGTGGAACGCGGCGCAGGGGGGGTGATCATGGGCTCGATGATGGCCCGATCCCCGCACCGCCTCTGTCGGCCGGACCCGGGGCCGCGTGTAGGACGCAGCCCATGCGCGAGGGAACGGTCGCCGCACTGGTGCGCTGGGCCGAGTGCAACATGGACGCCATCGCGGCCGCGCCACAGGCCGGCTGCCGACATACCCTGAAGGTATCGCTGCCGTCCTTCTCGGTATTGGACAGGACGCGCCATGTTTTCTATCTTCGCCGGACACGCCGCACCGGGCCGACATCGGTCCGCGAAAGACGGCGGGACACGGAGACAGGACATGAAGCACCAGGTCCGCATCGAGGACACCGGCGAGATCTACCGCTGCGACGAGCGCCAGACGGTGCTCGTCGGCATGGAGGCGCTCGGGCGCAAGGGCATTCCGGTGGGTTGCCGCAACGGCGGCTGCGGCGTCTGCAAGGTCGAGATCACCGCCGGCCAGTACGAGTCGCGGGTCATGAGCCGCGAGCATGTCAGCGCCGAGGACGAGGCCTGCGGCCGGGTGCTGTCGTGCCGCATCCGGCCCTGCAGCGACCTGAGCCTGAAGGTGATCGGCCGGATGCAGCGCAGCGTCTGCCGCCGCGCCTGACCGACCCGCGCTCGCCGCGGGCGACGCGGGCCGGTCCCTGCCGCTAGAGTGCCCGCCATGGAACTCCGTCACCTGCGCTATTTCGTCTGCGTCGCCGAGGAGCAGAACATCGGTCGCGCCGCGCTGCGGCTGCACATCTCGCAGCCGCCGCTGACCCGCCAGATCCAGCAGCTCGAGGAGGAACTCGGCGCGCTGCTGTTCCGGCGCACCTCGCGCGGCGTCGAGCTGACCGATGCCGGCCGGGTGCTCTACGAGGACGCGCGCGGCATCCTGGCCCAGGCCGAGCGCGCCGCCGAGCGCACGCACAAGGCCGCGCAGGGCCTGCTCGGCCGGGTCGACGTGGCCATCTTCGGCTCGGGCATCTTCGGCGTGATCCCGCAGCTGCTGCGGCGCTTCCGCGAGGCCTGTCCCGAGGTCAGCATCGTGCTGCACTCGCTCGACAAGGAGGCACAGATCGATGCGCTGCACCACCGTCGCATCACCGTCGCCTTCAACCGGCTGATGCGCCCGGTCGAGGGGCTGACCTGCGAGACGCTGCTGACCGAGCCGATCTGGGTCGCCGTGCCCTCGGGCACCGCGCTAGCCGCGCGCACCGCCATCACGATGCAGGAGCTGCGCGATCAGCCGCTGGTGCTGTTTCCCACCGGCTCGCGGCCGAGCTTCATCGACCGGGTGCACGAGATGTGCCGTGGCGCGGGCTTCACGCCGCAGGTCGCGCAGGAGGTCGGCGACGTGGTGCATGCGGTCACGCTGGTGGGCACCGGCTTCGGCGCCTGCCTGGTGTCGCGCTCGGCGGCCAACATGAACATGCCCGGCGTGACCTTCCGCCCGCTGCATCACCCGACGCAGGACCGCATCGACCTGTGCTGCATCTACCGCGAGGACGACGATTCCGAGCTGAAGCAGGCCTTCCTGCGCTCGATGCGCGAGGGCGCGCGGCTGCTGGGCGATCTGCCGTGAACGCAGTGTCCAGACATTCCCGGAGGGTATGACAGACCCAGCTCGATGGTATTGGACGGCATGGCGGGGCCTGCCCAGAATCCAGTCGTTCCCCCTTCAAACGGCAACGACAGGAGACAGACATCATGGCCCTGACCGGCGTACTGCGACCCGGACATGTTCAGCTGCGCATGCTCGACCTCGAGGAAGGCGTGCGCTTCTATCGCGATGTGCTCGGACTGGAGGAGACCGGGCGCGACGCCGCCGGCCGGGTCTATCTGAAGGCCTGGGACGAGCGCGATCACCACAGCATCGTGCTGCGCCAGGCCGATCGCGCCGGCCTGGACTTCTTCGGCTTCAAGGTCGCCGGCAGCGCCGACCTGGACCGCTTCGAGGCCGAGCTGCGCGATGACGGACTGAAGACCGAACGCATCCCGGCCGGCGAGCTGCTCGAGACCGGCGAGCGCCTGCGCTTCGAGCTTCCCAGCGGCCACCTGATCGAGCTCTACGCCGAGAAGACCTTCGTCGGCAGCCACTTCGGCCAGAAGGATCCCAAGCCCTGGACGCCGCACCAGGACCGCGGCATCGCGCCGATGCGCTTCGACCACGCGCTGCTCTACGGCCCGAACGTCGACCGCGTGCTCGACATCTTCACGCGCATCCTGGGTTTCCACCTGGCCGAGTACGTCACGCTGCCCGACAGCGACGTCAAGGGCGCGCTGTGGCTGTGCTGCTCGAACAAGGCGCACGACATCGCCTTCGTCATCCACCCCGAGCCGGGCAAGCTGCACCACGTCTCGTTCTACATGGAGTCGATCGACCGCGTCTTCCGCGCCGCCGACATCATGGCCGCGCACGACATCAAGGTCGACATCGGACCGACCCGCCACGGCATCACCCGCGGCGGCACGATCTACGCGTGGGACCCGTCGGGCAACCGCTTCGAGACCTTCTCGGGCGGCAACTCCTCCTACCCGGATCTGCCCCCGATCGCCTGGACCTGGGAAGGCCTGGGCGAGGGCGGCGGCCTGGACGTGGCCCACCGCAAGATGCACGAGACCTTCCTGACCGTGGTGACCTGAAGCTGGCCCGCGAGCTGCCCACGAGAAGAACCCCTGCAGGACCGACGACATGACACGAATCATCACCAGCTTCATCGACGGCGAATTCCAGCCGGCCGAGGGCGCCCGGCTCTTCGACAAGCGCTCGCCGGTCGACGGCCGGGTCATCGCCCGCATCGCCGAGGCCCCGCAGGCCGAGGTCGACCGCGCGGTGCGCGCCGCCCGCGCCGCGCTGCGCGGCGACTGGGGCCGCATGACGGTCGAGCAGCGCGCGGCCATGCTGCACGCGGTGGCCGACGAGATCACGCGCCGTTTCGACGACTTCGTCGAGGCCGAGATGGCGGACACCGGCCAGCCCAGCCACGTGATGACGCATGTCTTCATCCCGCGCGGCGCGGCCAACTTCAAGATCTTCGCCGACGTGGTGAAGAACGTGCCGACCGAGTCCTTCCGCATGGACACGCCCGACGGCCGCGGCGCGCTGAACTACGCCATCCGCAAGCCCAAAGGCGTGATCGGCGTGATCTGCCCGTGGAACGCGCCCTTCCTGCTGATGACCTGGAAGCTCGGGCCGGCGCTGGCCTGCGGCAACACCGTGGTGGTCAAGCCCTCGGAGGAGACGCCGCTGACCGCCGCGCTGCTCGGCGAGGTCATGGCCAAGGTCGGTGTTCCGAAGGGCGTCTACAACGTCGTCAACGGTTTCGGGCCGAAGTCGACCGGCGAGTTCGTCACCACGCATCCGCAGGTCGACGCGATCACCTTCACCGGCGAGACGCGCACCGGCACCGCCATCATGAAGGCGGCGGCCGAGGGCCTGCGCGATGTCTCGTTCGAGCTCGGCGGCAAGAACGCCGGCATCGTCTTCGCGGATGCCGACTTCGACGCCGCGGTGGACGGCATCTTCCGCTCGGCCTTCCTGAACACCGGCCAGGTCTGCCTGGGCACCGAGCGCGTGTATGTGGAGCGGCCGATCTTCGAGCGCTTCCGCGATGCGCTGAAGGCCAAGGTCGAGGCGGTCAGGTACGGCCGCCCCGAGGACCACGCCAGCACCTACGGCCCGCTGATCAGCCAGGAACACCGCGACAAGGTGCTGGGCTACTACCAGCGCGCCGTCGACGAGGGCGCCACGGTGGTGACCGGCGGCGGCGTGCCCGACATGCCGGCGGATCTCAAGGGCGGCTGCTGGGTCCAGCCGACCATCTGGACCGGCCTGAGCGACGACGCCAGCGTGGTGCGCGAGGAGATCTTCGGCCCCTGCTGCCACCTGCGCCCCTTCGACAGCGAGGACGAGGTGGTGGCCCTGGCCAACGACAACGTCTACGGACTCTCGACCACGATCTGGACCCAGCACCTGGCGCGCGCCCACCGCATGGCCGAGCGCATCGAGGTCGGCATCACCTGGATCAACTCCTGGTTCCTGCGCGACCTGCGCACGCCCTTCGGCGGCTCCAAGCAGAGCGGCATCGGCCGCGAGGGCGGCGTGCATTCGCTGGAGTTCTACACCGAGACGCGCAACGTCTGCGTCAAGCTCTGAAGGGCCGGCCGTGATGCAACCTGACCAGATCACCGCCTGCGGCGACGAGCTGTTCGACGCCTGGCGCGAGCGCCGCACGCTGGCGCCCTTGCTCGAGCGCTTCCCCGACATCCGCGTCGAGGACGCCTACCAGATCCAGTCGCGCTTTATTGCACGGCGCCTGCAGGCCGGCGAGACCCTCGTCGGCAAGAAGATCGGCGTGACCAGCAAGCCGGTGCAGGACTTCCTCGGCGTCTTCGAGCCGGACTTCGGCCAGCTGACCTCGGGCATGGTCTGCAGCGAATCGGACGGCATCAGCCTGGACGGCCTGATCCAGCCCAAGGCCGAGGCGGAACTCGCCTTCGTGCTGGAGCGCGATCTGGTCGGCCCGGGCATCACCGCCACTGACGTGATCCGCGCCACCGCCTTTGTCTCGCCGTGCTTCGAGATCGTCGACAGCCGCATCCGCGACTGGAAGATCAGGATCCAGGACACGGTGGCGGACAACGCCTCCTGCGGCGTCTTCGTGCTGGGTGACGCCCGGATGAGCCTGAAGAAGTTCGACGCCGCGCTGGCCGGCATGGTGCTGCAGCGCAATGGCGCGCTGCACTCGACCAGCGTGGGCGCGGCGGTGCAGGGCTCGCCGATCAATGCCGTCGTCTGGCTGGCCAACACGCTGGGGCGGCTGGGCCTGCCCTTCCGTGCCGGCGAGGTGATCCTGTCGGGCTCGCAGTCGCCGCTGGTGGCGGTGACGGGCGGCGACGAGCTGGTCTGCACCATCGGCGGCCTGGGCACCTGCCGGGCGCGTTTTCATGGAAAGGCCGCACTGTGAACCTCACCCCCGCCACCGACATGCGCACCACGCTCGATCCCGCCGACGTGCAGGCGCTCACCGACCGCATCGAGGCGGCACAGAAGGGCGCCACCGCCATCCCGAAGCTGACCGAGGACTTCCCCGGCATGACGCTGGGCGATGGCTACGCCGTGCAGCTCGGGCTGCTGGAGCGCTGGCTGAAGGAGGGCCGCCGCCAGATCGGCTGGAAGGCCGGGCTGACCTCGCAGGCCAAGATGATCCAGATGGGTGTCGACGTGCCCACCGTCGGCTTCCTGCTGGCCGACATGGCGCGCCCCGAGGGCAGCGTCATCGCGACCGATGACCTGGTGCACCCGCGCGTCGAGTGCGAGGTGGCCTTCGTGCTGAAGTCGGCGCTGGGCGGGCGCGACTGCTCTCGCGCCGACGTGCTGGCCGCGACCGACTTCGTCGTGCCGGCCATCGAGGTGATCGACTCGCGCTTCTCGGGCTTCAAGTTCGACCTGCCCAGCGTGGTGGCCGACAACAGCTCGTCGGCGCGCTACGTGACGGGCGGGCGGGCGCTGGAGCCGGAGGCGCTGGCGCTCGACACGCTCGGCGTCGTGCTGGAGAAGAACGGCGAGCCGGTGGCGATGGGCGCCTCGGCCGCGGTGATGGGCCACCCGGCCGACGGCGTGGCGCTGCTGGTGCGCGTGCTGGCCGAGCTGGGCCGCGAGCTGCCGGCCGGCAGCTTCGTCATGAGCGGCGGCATCACCGAGGCCATCGCGGTGAAGCCGGGCGACTTCGTCTGCGCGCGCTTCCAGGACCTCGGCAGCGTCGCGGTGCGCTTCGGCTGAAGCGGCCAGGAATCCATTCTTCAAGGAATCAACGTGAGCAAGAAGATCAAGTGCGCGCTGATCGGCTCGGGCAACATCGGCACCGACCTGATCTACAAGATCCAGCGCAGCCCGGTGCTGGAACCCGTCTGGATGGTCGGCATCGACCCCGAATCGGAAGGCCTGCAGCGCGCCCGCGACATGGGCCTGAAGACGACCCATCTGGGCGTGGACGGCCTGCTGCCACATGTTCTCGAAGACGGCATCCAGATCGCCTTCGACGCGACCAGCGCCTATGTGCACGCCGAGAACTCGCGCAAGCTCAACGAGCTCGGCGTGCTGATGATCGACCTGACGCCCGCGGCCATCGGCCCGCTGTGCGTGCCGCCGGTGAACCTGAAGGAACACGCCGACAAGGTCGAGATGAACGTCAACATGATCTCGTGCGCGGGTCAGGCGACGATTCCGATCATCCACGCCATCAGCCGCGTGCAGACGGTCGAGTACGGCGAGATCGTCGCCAGCCTGGCGTCGAAGTCGGTCGGTGCCGGCACGCGCGCCAACCTCGACGAGTTCACCTACACGACCTCGAGCGCGATCGAGCGTGTCGGTGGCGCCAGGAAGGGCAAGGCGCTCGCGATCATCAACCCGGCCGAGCCGCCGATGATCATGCGCAACACCATCAACTGCCTGACCGAAGACGAGCCGGACCAGGCCAGGATCATCGACTCGGTGCTGGCCATGATCGAGGAAGTGCAGAAGTACGTGCCCGGCTACCGGCTGGTCAACGGCCCGCTGTTCGACGGCCGTCGCGTCGCGGTCTTCATGGAAGTGAAGGGCCTGGGCGACTACCTGCCGACCTACGCCGGCAACCTCGACATCATGACCGCCGCCGCCTGCCGCACCGCCGAGATGTTCGCCGAGGAGATCCTCGCCGGAAAGATCACGCTCAAGCCGACCGTGACCACTGCCCCGGCGCTGGTCGCCTGACGCCCGAAGGAGTAGACCGACATGACGACGAACCTGAAGGGCCGCAAGGTCGTGCTGCATGACATGTGCCTGCGCGACGGCATGCACGCCAGGCGCGAGCAGATCTCGATCGACGAGATGGTCAAGGTCGCCACCGCGCTGGACGCGGCCGGCGTGCCGCTGATCCAGGTCACCCACGGCGCCGGCCTGGGCGGCAACTCGCTGCAGCACGGCTTCGCGCTGGCGAAGAACGAGGAGTACCTGAGCGCGGTCTGCCCGCTGATGAAGCAGGCCAAGGTCAGCGTGCTGCTGATTCCGGGCCTGGGCACGATGCGCGAGCTGCAGAGCGCCTTTGATTGCGGCGCCCGCAGCGTCCACGTGGCGACGCACTGCACCGAGGCCGACACCTCGCCGCAGCACATCGCCTTCGCGCGCAAGCTCGGCATGGACACCACCGGCTTCCTGATGATGGCGCACCTGAACAGCCCCGAAGGGCTGGCGCAGCAGGCGCTGAAGATGGAAAGCTACGGCGCGCAGACCGTCTACATCACCGACTCGGCCGGCTACATGCTGCCCGAGGACGTGACGGCGGCCGTCACCGCGCTGCGCGAGGTGCTCAAGCCCGAGACCGAGATCGGCTTCCACGGCCACCACAACCTGGGTCTGGGCATCAGCAACTCGATCGCCGCGATCGCCGCCGGCGCCAGCCGCATCGACGGCTCGGTCGGCGGTCTGGGCGCGGGCGCCGGCAACACGCCGCTGGAGGTCTTCCTGGCGGTGTGCGAGCGCATGGGCATCGAGACCGGCGTCGATCTCTTCAAGCTGATGGACGTGGCCGAAGACATCATCCTGCCGATGATGGCCGAGCGCATCGTGCGCGTCGACCGCGACTCGCTGACGCTGGGCTTCGCGGGCGTGTACTCGACCTTCCTGCTGCATGCCAAGCGGGCCGAGAAGCGCTTCGGCGTGCCCGCGCGCGACATCCTCGTCGAGCTGGGCCGCAAGAAGATGATCTCCGGCCAGGAGGACATGATCGAGGACACCGCGATGACGATGGCCAAGGAGCGCGGCCTGCTCAAGGACGTGGTCCGCGCCAAGGTGGGCGCATGAACGCCGGCACGCAGCGCGAGCTGGCGGTGGTCGTCGGCGCCACCGGCGCCTTCGGCCAGGCGATCGTCGAGCGGCTGGTCGGGCGCGGCCTGACGGTGCTGGCGGTGGCGCGCAGCACGAACAGCCTGGCCGGTCTGGCCGAGCGCTTCGGCCCGCGGCTGCTGCCGTGCGCGGCCGACATCGCGGACGACGCTTCGGTCGAGGCGATCCGCGCCGCGGTCGACGCGCAGCACGCGCTGGACGGTGCGCCGGTGCGGCTGGTGGTGCACGGCCCCGGCGTGGCGGTCGCCGGCGGCATCGCCAGCGTGCCGACCTCGGCAATGGTCGATGCGGTCAACATCAAGGTCGGCGGCCTGCTGCGGCTGACGCGCGCGGTCGAGCACCGGCTGGTGCGCGGCTCGCGCGTGGTGGCCATCGCCGGCCACTACGGCCTGGAGCCGACCGCCTACGCGGCGGCGGCCGGCGTGGCCAATGCGGCGCTCTTCAACGTCATGCGCCAGCTCGGGCTGCACCACGGCGCGCGCGGCATCACCACGCACACGCTGGCGCCGGGCCCGGCCGACACCGAGCGGCTGCACCGCGTCGTCGCCGACCGCGCTGCGCTGCAGGGCACGACGCCGGAGGCGGTGCTCGACGCCATGCGCGCCGATTCGAGCATCGGCCAGCTCACCACGCCGGCGCAGGTCGCCTGGGCGGTGGCGCTGCTGCTCGACCCCGAGGCCGACGTGCTGACCGGCTCGACGCTGATGCTCGACGCCGGGCGTCGGCGCGGGCTGCCCTGAACCGCCTGATCGCTCGCGAGGAGATTCCATGCCCCTGGCCACTATCCATGTGCTCGCCGGCCACCCGCGGCCGGTGCTCAAGACCCTGGTGCGCGAGGCCGCGGCCACGCTCGCGCGCGTGATCGACGCGCCGCCCGACCGCCTGCAGGTCTGGATCACCGAGGTCGATCCGGAGCTCTACGCGGTCGCCGGCGTGCCGGCCGACGAGGTGCTGGCCGAGCGGCCGCGCGCCGAGGTCGAGATCCCGCTGGTGCGCCTGGCGCTGATGGAGGGCCGCCCGGTCGAGACGCTGCACCGCGTCATGGCCGAGATGAGCGCCGTCACCGCACGGGTGCTCGGCGGCGATCCGCAGCGGGTGCGGGTGATGATCGATCCGGTCCACCCCGACCGCTGGGCCATCGGCGGCGTGCCCGCCAGCGTCGCGCGCGCGGCAGAGCTCGCGGCGCGGCGCTGAGCGCGCGCGCGGCCGCCCGCTTCCCGGCCGCAGTCCTCCCGATTCCCTGACGGCCCTCGAGGCACCCCGGCGACCAGACCGGGGGTCTTGGGGATCTCTTATCCCTTTTCCATGCCCCACGAGGAGACAAGCATGAACTTCACCCGCACCGCGGCCGCCGCGCTGCTGCTGGCCCTGGGCGCCGGCGCCCATGCCACCGAGAACGGCCAGACCACCGCCGCCGCCGGCGCCGAGGGCTTCCTGGCCGGCGCGCTGCCGCCGCCCGGCCTCTACGGCCTGGTCTACGCCAACCACTACCGCGCCGACCGCTTCGACGGCGGCGACGGCCAGGCCCTGATCCCCGGCTTCAAGGTGCGCGCCAACGTGCTGGTCGGCCGCCTCGTCTACATGAGCGACACCCAGGTGCTGGGCGGCCAGCTCGGTGCCTATGGCGTGCTGCCGCTGGTCGACCTGCAGGTCGAGGCGGGCGGCGCCCGCGGCAGCCACACCGGCCTGGGCGACCTGGAGGCCGGCCCGCTGATCGCCTGGCACCACAGCCCGCAGCTGCACACCGCCGCCGCGCTGGTCGGGGTGCTGCCGACCGGCGACTACGACAAGGACCGCCTGGCCAACACCGGCAACCATGTCACCACGCTGCGCGGCGTGTACGTGGCGTCCTACCTGGGCGAGTCGGTCGACGCGTCGACCAAGCTGACCTACTCGATCAACCGGAAGAACGACGCGACCGACTACCGCAGCGGCCAGTACCTGCATGCGGACTGGAACCTGGGCTGGCGGGTCGCGCCGACCTGGCAGATCGGCCTGCAGGGCTACCTGATCCGCCAGACCACCGACGACACCCTCGGCGGCGCCACCGTCGGCGACGGTTTCCGCACCCGCGTCTTCGCCGCCGGCCCGGCCGTGCGCTGGCAGGCCTCGCCGACCAGCCCCTCGCTCGAGATGCGCGTGCTGAAGGAAAGCGGTGCGCGCTATCACTCGAGCGGCACGTCGCTGTGGCTGAAGGCCGTCTTCCCGCTCTGAACCGGAGCGCGCGATGGCCGAGCCTGCCTGCCGGCTGCAGCCGCACGGCTGCGCCTGCGAATCCCTGCGGCCGACCGACGAGCTGGTCTCGCGGCTGCATTTCGATGCCGCCGAGGGCCGCATCTGGCTGGGCGAGCAGCGCATGCTGCTGCTGCACAGCAGCACGATGGGCGTGCTGCGCCAGGAGCTGATCGAGGGCCTGGGACTGGACCGCGCCCGCGGCCTGATCACCCGCATCGGCTACCACTGCGGCGCGCACGACGCCGAGCTGGCCCGCCATCTGCATCCGCAGGGCGCCTCGGCCGACGCGGTCTGCATCGGGCCGCAGCTGCACATGCTCGAGGGGGTCGCGCGGGTCGAGAAGGTGCGCCTGGAGGTCGACCAGGAGGCCGGCCACTTCCTGGGCGAGTTCAACTGGCACGGCTGCGCCGAGGCCGAGGCGCATGTGCAGGCCTACGGCATCGGCAGCGACACCGTCTGCTGGCAGCAGACCGGCTATGCCAGCGGCTTCGTCAGCCGCTTCATGGGCCGGCCGGTGGTCTTCCGCGAGATCCAGTGCCGTGCGCAGGGCGCGCCGCACTGCGTCATCGTCGGTCGCCCGGCCGAGGCCTGGCAGGATGCCGAGGCCGACCTGGCACGGCTGCGCGCCGACGAGCTCAGCCTCGGCGTGGCCGCGCGCGCCGGGCGCTCGCCGCTCGACGACCAGGCGGTGGTCGGCGTCTCGGCCGCCTTCAACGCCGTCTGCCACATGGTGCGCCGCGCCGCGCGCACCCAGGCCACCGTGCTCTTTCTCGGCGAGAGCGGCGTCGGCAAGGAGGTGCTGGCGCAGGCACTGCACCGCATCGGTCCGCGCGCGGCCGGGCCCTTCGTCGCGATCAACTGCGCGGCGATTCCCGACGAGCTGATCGAGAGCGAGCTCTTCGGCGTCGACAAGGGCGGCTACACCGGCGCGATGGCGACGCGCCCGGGCCGCTTCGAGCGCGCGCACGGCGGCACGCTCTTTCTCGACGAGATCGGCATCCTGGGCTGGACCGCGCAGGGCAAGCTGCTGCGCGCGCTGCAGGAGCGCGAGATCGAGCGCGTCGGCGGCACGCAGACGGTGCGGGTCGACGTGCGGGTGGTGGCGGCGACCAACCTCGACCTCAAGCGCGAGGTCGAGGCCGGGCGCTTCCGCGCCGACCTGTACTACCGCCTGAACGTGCTGCCGGTGCGGGTGCCGCCGCTGCGCGAGCGCCGCGAGGACATTCCGGTCTTCCTGAACCATTTCCTGCACCGCTTCAACCAGCGCGACGGCCGGCGCGTCACCGGCTTCACCGGCCGCGCCATCGACGCACTGCTGGCCTACGACTGGCCCGGCAACATCCGCGAGCTCGAGAACCTGGTCGAGCGCGGCGTGGTGCTGGCCAGCGACGACGGCGCGATCGACCTGGCGCATCTCTTCGTCGGCGACGAGGCGCTGCCGGCGCGCTGGCTGGCCCTGCAGCGCGACGGCAGCCTGCGCCTGCAGGCTGCCAACGACCCGGCCGCGCCCGAGGCGGGCAGCCCGGCCGGCGCGCACGACGACGCCGAACGCCTGGCGCGCCAGGTGCAGGCGCTGCTGGCCGGCCAGGCGGCGCCGGGCGCGGCGGCACGGCTGTCGCTGGAGCAGCTCGAAGCCGCGCTGGTGCGCGGCGCGATGGCCGCCACCGGGGGCAACCAGTCGGCCGCCGCGCGCCTGCTCGGCCTGAGCCGGGCGCAGCTGATCTACCGGCTCAAGGGGCTGGAGGCGTCCTCGGGCGGCTGAGGCGCGGGCGCGGACGCAGGAGCCGCGCCGGCGGCGTCGGCGCGCTTCTTCAGCCGGTAGTCCATCTGGCCGCGGCCGACCTGCAGCAGCCGCGCCGCCGCCGAGACATTGCCCTCGCAGCGCTGCAGCGCGCGGTCGATCAGCAGCTGCTCGATCGCTTCGAAGGACGGCAGCGTCTCCAGCAGCTGGTCGACCAGCCGGCGCGCGCGCGGATCGACCGGCGGCTCGGCCGGGCCCGGCGCCGGCGGCTGCTCCAGCGCGCCGCCGCGGCCGAGCCGCCAGATGCGCCCGCGCAGCCGCTCGCCGCCGGCGAAGAGGTGCTGCACCTCGATCACGCCGCCCTCGTCGGCCAGGATCACGCCGCGCTCGATCATGTTCTCCAGCTCGCGCACGTTGCCGGGCCAGTCGTAGTCGTGCAGCGCGCCGGCGGCCTGCGGGCTCAGGCCCTGCAGCGTCTTGCCGAAGCGCCGGCTGCTGCGGGCCAGGAAATGCGCCACCAGCAGCGCGATGTCCTCCGGGCGCTGGCGCAGCGGCGGGATCTCGATCGGGAAGACGTTGAGGCGGTAGAACAGGTCGCGGCGGAAGCGCCCGGCCGCCACCTCCTCGCGCAGGTCGACATTGGCCGCGGCGACGATGCGCACGTCCACCCGGCGCAGCTCGGTGCCGCCGACGCGCTCGAATTCGCGCTCCTGCAGCGCGCGCAGCAGCTTGCCCTGCGCCGCCAGCGCCAGGCTGGAGACCTCGTCGAGAAAGAGCGTGCCGCCGTGCGCGCGCTCGAAGCGGCCCGGGCGCGGGCGATCGGCGCCGGTGTAGGCGCCGCGCTCGACGCCGAACAGCTCGGCCTCGACCAGATCGGGCGGAATGGCCGCGCAGTTCACCGCGATGAAGGGGCCGGCCGCACGCGGGCTCACCCCGTGCAGCGCGCGCGCGAAGCATTCCTTGCCGACGCCGCTCTCGCCGCGGAACAGCACGGTCGAGTCGGTCGGCGCGACCTTGCGCACCAGATGCGCGACCGCGTTGAAGCCGGCCGAGGCGCCGACGAAGCCCGCCAGCCCGGGCGCAGCCGCGCCGGTCGTGTCCGGCGCGCTGACGAAGCTGTCGGCGCGCAGGTAGGCGCCGGGATCGGCCTCGGCGTCATGCGCCTGCCAGTCGGCCAGCGTGCGGCCCTCGACCCGGCAGCAGGCATGGCCCGTCGCGACGCACTCGACCTCGCGCCAGTGGATCGGCACGCCGGTCACCGCGGTGCTGTAGCCGTCGGCATAGCCGGTCACCGTCCAGCAGGCCGGCTCGCTGCCCGGGCCGCAGTGCGCCAGATGCGCCTGCGCCTCCCAGCTGTCGTGCCACAGGAAGTCGCCCCAGAAGCGGCCGTGCTCGACGTCGAGCTGCATGGCCTCGACCGGCTGGTGGCGCACGAAGCCCTCGATCTCGCGCAGGCGCGGCCCCATCGCCAGCGCCTGCGCCACCGCCTGCGGCGTGCGCGCGTCCATGCGCTGGCGCACCCGCTGGCCGTCCTCGAAACCCTGCTGCCAGCCCATGCGCATCAGCAGCTCGCGGGCCGGCGCCAGCCCCAGCCGCGCCACCAGCTCGCGGCGCAGCCCGGCCAGCGCGTCGGCATGCATCAGCAGCATGCGCTGGTCGAACAGCCGGATGTGGCCGGACTCCGGCGCGAAGTGCAGATGGGCCGCCAGCGCGCGGGTGTCGTCGCTGGGCGTGATGGCTCGGATCATCGTCGGGGGGCCTTGCTTGGATTCATGAAACGCCGGCGGGCCGCGGCTGCGCCAGATCATGAAACGCGGCCGGCGCCGCGGCCATCCGCACTGCTCCTCATGTCCGGAAATCGACAGCGGCGGCCCGACTCGTCCCGCTGGCCCGCGGCTTGCAGAAGGACGGACACACCGGAACACCGGGACCCTGACGGAGACAAGCCCATGCCCCTCGATCCAGCGCAGACGCTGACGCTGCGCGTCGGCCGGCGCGAGCCGCTCTGCGACGGCATCGTCGCCTTCGAGCTGCGCGCGACCGACGACCGGCCGCTGCCCGCCTTCGACGCCGGCGCGCACATCGACCTGCACCTGCCACCGGCCCGGCCGGGCGAGGCGCCGCGCCGGCGCAGCTACTCGCTGTGCAACCCGCCGGACGAGCGCGACCGCTACCTGATCGCGGTGCAGCACGAACACGCCGGCCGCGGCGGCTCGGCCTGGCTGCACGCGCGGCTGCAGCCGGGCGACCGCATCGACGCCAGCGCGCCGCGCAACCTCTTCGCGCTGCAGCCCGCGCCGCACGCCCTGCTGCTGGCCGGCGGCATCGGACTGACGCCGCTGCTGGCGATGGCCGAGACGCTGTGGGCGCAGGACCGCAGCTTCACGCTGCAGGTGCGGGTACGCAGCCGCGCCCGGCTGCCCTTCGCGCGCCGGCTGCAGGAGGCGCCCTGGGCGCAGGCGGTGCAGGTGCTCGCCGACGACGAGGTGCCGGCCGGCACGGAGGCGCTCGACCGGCTGATCGCCGCGCAGCCGGCCGGCACCCGGATCTGGACCTGCGGCCCGGCCGGCTTCATGGCGGCGGTGCGCGCGGCCGCGACACGCGCCGGCTGGAGCGCCGACCGGGTCGTCACCGAGCATTTCGCCGCCCCGGCACCGGTGCCGACGCTGGAGCCGGGCGACCGGATCGCGTCCGGCAGCTTCGAGATCGACTGGGCGCCGAGCGGCCAGCGCCTGGCGGTGGCCCCGCACGAGAGCGTCGCTCAGGTGCTGCAGGCCGCCGGCATCGCGGTGGCGCTGAGCTGCGAGCAGGGCATCTGCGGCCAGTGCTGCGTGCAGCACCTCGACGGCCCGGCCGATCACCGCGACCTGGTCTACGGCGCGCACGAGCACCAGGTCGAGCGCCGCTTCACGCCCTGCTGCTCGCGCGCGCCCGCCGCCAGCCGGCTGGTGCTGGCGCCGCTGGGCTGGGCGCCGGCCCCCTGAATGTCCTCAACCCGATGTCCAGAGCGACATCGCACATCACGAAGGAGACAGACGATGACGACCCCCACCGATGCCGGCACCGCCACGGCGCGCATCCTGCTGCACCCCTCGGGCAACCCGGTCGGCAAGCCGGACACGCCCTATCTGCTGAACTGCTGGTATGCGGCAGCGCTGTCGCGCGAGATTCCGGCCGAAGGCCTGCTCACGCGCCAGCTGCTCGACACCGGCGTGCTGCTCTACCGCCGCGCCGACGGCACGCCGGTGGCGCTGCACGACCGCTGCCCGCACCGCTTCGTGCCGCTGTCGATGGGCCGGCGCGAGGGCGACGAGGTGGTCTGCCGCTACCACGCGCTGCGCTTCGACTGCAGCGGCGCCTGCACCCACAACCCGCACGGCCATGGCCGCATCCCGGCCGCGGCCCGGGTGCGCAGCTTCCCGCTGCTCGAGCGCTGGGGCTTCGTGTGGATCTGGATGGGCGACGCGCCGGCCGATCCGGCGAAGCTGCCGGACTTCAGCCCGCTCGACGACGGACCGGCCAGCGGCATCGGCCACACCAGCATGTCGATGAAGGCGAACTACGAGCTGATCATCGACAACGTCATGGACCTCAGCCATGTCGACCATGTGCACGGCGAGATCATCTCCACCCGCGGCCAGCTCACGCCGCAGATCCCGCCGGTGAAGGAGGAGAACGGCAGCGTCAGCGTGCGCTGGGAATGGCAGCAGACGCCGCCGATCCTGATCCTGGCGAACTTCCTGCCGGAGCCGGCCGCCGCGGCGCGCCATTTCGTGCAGGTCACCTGGCACGCGCCGGCGACCATCCAGCTCAGCATCGGCGCCACCCAGGATGCCGACGCCGCGCTCGACCTGGCCCACACCCAGGGCCAGTACGACCTGCACACCTGCACCCCGGCCAGCGCCACCGAGACGCACTACTTCTTCGCCACCCGGCGCAACCATCTGGTCGAGGACGAGGCCTACAACCGGATGAAGATCGAGGCGATGCACGGCGCCTTCGTCAACGAGGACGGCCCGATCATCGAGGCCGCCCAGCGCGAGATGAACACCCGCGACTTCTTCGCGCTCGACCCGGTGCTGATCACCAGCGATGTCGCGCCGGTGCGGGTGCGCCGGCTGCTGGCGCGCCTGATCGAGCAGGAGGGGCGCCACGCCTGACGGCGGCCCCGCTCAGATCCGCACCACCAGCCGCCCGCGCACCCGCCCGTCGAGCAGCTCCGGCGCCAGCGCGACCGCCTCGTCCAGCGCGATCTCGCGCAGCAGGCGCTCGAGCAGCGCCGGGTCGAGGTCGCTCGACAGGCGAGCCCAGGCCTGCTGGCGTGCCTCGATCGGCGCCATCACGCTGTCGATGCCCGCCAGCGTGACGCCGCGCAGGATGAAGGGCGCGACCGTCGCCGGCCAGTTCATGCTGCCGGCCAGGCCGCAGGCGGCGACCGTGCCGCCGTAGCGCATCGCCGCGCAGACGCTGGCCAGCACCTGGCCGCCGACGACATCGACCGCTCCGGCCCAGCGCTCCTTCTCGAGCGGGCGGCCGGGCCGCTCCAGCTCGGCGCGCTCGATCACCTGCGAGGCGCCCAGGCCGCGCAGGAACGCCTCCTCCTGCGGCCGGCCGGTCAGCGCGACCACCTCGTGGCCGCGCCGCGCCAGCAGCGCCACCGCCACGCTGCCGACGCCGCCGGCCGCGCCGGTCACCAGCACCGGGCCCTGGCCTGGCGCCAGGCCGTGGCGCTCCAGGGCCTGCACGCACAGCGCCGCGGTGTAGCCGGCGGTGCCGATGCCCATGGCCTGGCGCGCGTCGAAGGCCACCGGCAGCGGGATCAGCCAGCGCCCCGGCACCCGCGCGCGCTCGGCCAGTCCCCCCCAACGCGTCTCGCCGACGCCCCAGCCGTTGAGCAGCACCGCGTCGCCGGGCTGCCAGGCCGGATCCTGCGAGCTCTCGACCACGCCGGCGAAGTCGATGCCCGGCACCATCGGGAAACGCCGCACCACCGGCGAGCGGCCGGTGATCGCCAGCGCGTCCTTGTAGTTCAGCGTCGACCAGGCGACGCGCACGGTGACATCGCCCTCGGGCAGCGACGCCTCGGACAGATCCTGCACGGCGGCCGTCTGCGGGCCGTCCTGCTTGTCGATGAGCAGACCTCGGAACATGGCGGGACTCCTTGTTGTCCAGTGGGGAAAGAAGCAGGAAAACGCAAGAAGAGGGCAGGGCGGGACCGCGGACTGATGCGGCTCAGGCCCCGGCGCGCAGCAGTGCAGCGAAGCCCTCGGCATGCTGGCGCAACGGCCGGGTCGAGCGCTCGAGCCGGGCTCGCAGCACCGCGCCCTCCCAGCCGGTCCAGAAGAAGTCGGCCAGACGCTCGACCTCGGCGTCGGCGGCGATCTCGCCGGCCTCGCGCGCGGCCTGCAGGCAGCGCGCGGTGCGTGCCTGCCAGTCGGCCAGCACCGCCAGCAGCCGTGCGCGGAAGGACTCCGGCAGCGCGGCCATCTCCTGCCCGAGGTTGCCGATCAGGCAGCCGCGTCGGAAGTCGTGGCGCACCAGGCCCGCGCTGGCTTCGTCGATGAAACCGTCCAGACGCTGCAGCGGCGTGCGCGTGGCGTCGAGAAGATGGCGGTCGAGCTTGCGGGCGAAGTAGTCGGCGTAGGCCTCGACCAGCGCCAGGCCGAAGGCCTCCTTGTCGTCGAAGCAGTGATAGAAGGAGCTCTTGGTCACGCCGGCGCGTCGCAGGATCTCGTCCAGACCGGACGCGCCGTAGCCCTTCTCGGTCAGCACCTCCAGCCCGATGCGCAGCAGCAGCGTGCGCGTGTCGTGCATGGCCGTCTCGGCCTGGGCGCGCCGGGGCGGGCGGCCGCGGCGCCGCGGCGGGGGCGGCCCGGGCAGGCGGTCGGACATCGGAGGCTTGGCTTCAGACACTGGACATCGGATATTGGACCAATCGGTCCAATTATTCGCCGCTTGCCGCACCCTGTCCAGTCGCCGGTGCCACCGAGCAGGAATCCACAGCCGCCGCCCCGGACCTGGCGGATTCCAGACACCCCCATGCCGCTGCCGTGCCGCGAACCGCCGCCAGCACGCCCGTGCGCGGTCGCACCGGGCCGCCCGACTCGGGATCTACCCTGATCCTGGCCCCATGGGCGGCCTTCGCGCCGCGTTCTGGCACGGCCTTCGCACCAGGAGACTCCGCCGGGCGCGCTGCATCAGCTTCGACAGCCCCCCGCCCGGCGTCCGAGACGACACGACCAGAACCCTGGAGACCCCCGATGCCTGATCCGACCGCCCCCGACCTGCCCCGCTGGGTGCGGGTGCTCGAGCGCCGACCCGACGGCTTCGTCGAGTTCGCGTTCTCGATCGGCGACCCGGCGCTGGCCGTCGAGCTGATCCTGCCCGAGCCGGCTTTCACCGCGTTCTGCGCCGAGCAGCGCGTCCGGACCTGGAGCCTGAACGACCACCGCGAGGAGACACGCCCATGACCGTCGAGATCCGGGTGCAGAGCGTCAAGCCGCTGCGCCACACCTTTGGCCACATCGCCCGCCGCTTCGGCGACAAGCCGGCCAGCCGCTACCAGGAGGGCACCTATGACCTCCAGTCGGAGGTCAACCACCACTACAAGCCGCTCTGGGATCCGGAGCGCGAGATCTACGACACCCGCCGCACCGCCATCGTGATGCGCGACTGGTACGCGCTGAAGGATCCGCGCCAGCACTACTACGGCAGCTGGACCATCGCGCGCGCCCGCCAGCAGGAATCGGCCGAGCGCCAGATCGAGCTGGTGCGCGAGCGCGACTGGCTGCGCCAGCTCGGCGACGAGGCACGCCAGGGCGTGATCCTGGGGCTGCTGCCGCTGCGCCATGTCGAGTGGGGCGCCAACACCAGCCTCGGGCTGGTCGCCGCCTACGGCTACGGCACCGCGCTGACCCAGGCCGCGGCGATGGGCATGATGGACCGGCTCGGGCTGGCGCAGCATCTCTCGCGCATCGGCCTGCTGCTCGACGGCCAGACCGGCGCCAGCCTGAAGGCCGCGCGCACCGCCTGGCTGGAGGACGCGGCCTGGCAGGACCTGCGCCGCGAGATCGAGAACCTGTTCGTGCGCCGCGACCCGATCGAGGTGCTGGTGGCGCAGTCGCTGGTGCAGGACGCGCTGGTCGACGCGCTGGTGCTGCGCCGCTTCGAGCCGGCCTGGAGCGGTGCGGGCGGCGACGCCGCGGTGATGGCGATGCTGCTGGACTTTCCGCTGCGCTGGCACGAGGAATCGGCGCGCTGGGTCGACGCGATCGTCAAGGTGATGGCTGCCGAGAGCGAGTCCAACCGCACGCTGCTGCGCGACTGGGCCGACGCCTGGCGCCGCGCCTTCACCGCCGCGCTGCGCCCGCTGGCGCGCCGGGTGCTGGGCGAGGCGGCCGGAGACGCCGCGCTGCGCCAGGCCGAAGACGCCCTGCAGACCCGGCTGGCCCGCCTGGGCCTGACGACGGACGCCCGCTGAACCGCATCGAGGACGCCTGACATGGACACGCTCGCCCCCCCCACCGCCCGCGCGCCGGTCTTCATCGCGCTGCAGGCCAACCACGACACGCTGCCGATCGTCGAGGCGATCCGCGCCGACAACCCGCACGCCGAGGTGCTCGAGTACCCCGGCATGGTCAAGATCAACGCGCCCGGCGTGCTGGTGATCCGGCGCGAGTCGATCGAGGAGCAGATCGGCCGCGACTACGACCTGCGCGAGATGCAGCTCAACCTGATTTCCCTCTCCGGCGAGGTCGACGAGACCGAGGACCGCTTCACGCTCGAATGGAAGAACGCATGACCGCCACCGTCGCCCCCGCCACCCCGGCCGCCGCCCCCGCCCGCAAGCTGGGCCTGAAGGAAAGCCACGCGCTGCTGACCCAGGACCTGGGCTGGACGCCGAGCTACCAGCCGCCCGAGGCGGTCTACCCGCTGACCGCCTTCGAGGGCATCCGCATCCACGACTGGAGCGGCTGGGAAGACCCGTTCCGGCTGACGATGGACGCCTACTGGAAATACCAGGGCGAGAAGGAGCGCAAGCTCTACGCCATCATCGACGCCTTCCAGCAGAACAACGGCCAGTTCAACGTCAGCGACGCGCGCTACATCCAGGCGCTCAAGCTCTTCGTCAACGGCGTCATCGGGCTGGAATACACCGCGCACCGCGGCTTCGCGATGATCGGGCGCGAGCTGCCGGGCACCGGCGCGCGCATCGCCGCGCAGATGCAGTCGATCGACGAGCTGCGCCACGCGCAGACCCAGATCCACGCGCTGTCGCACTACAACCGCTTCTTCACCGGGATGGCGGAGTTCCCGCACCAGTTCGACCGCACCTGGTACCTGTCGATCCCGAAGTCCTTCTTCGAGGACGCGATCAGCGCCGGGCCGTTCGAGTTCATCGTCGCGATCAGCTTCTCCTTCGAGTACGTGCTGACCAATCTGGTGTTCATGCCGTGGATGTCGGGCGCGGCCTACAACGGCGACCTCTCGACGGTGAGCTTCGGCTTCAGCGCGCAGAGCGACGAGGCGCGCCACATGACGCTGGGCATCGAGGTGATCAAGTTCCTGCTCGAGCAGGATCCGGCCAACGTGCCCATCGTGCAGGGCTGGATCGACAAGTGGTTCTGGCGCGGCTACCGGCTGCTGACGCTGGTGGCGGCGATGATGGACTACATGCTCCCGAAGCGGGTGATGAGCTGGCACGAGGCCTGGGAGATCTACTTCGAGCAGAACGGCGGCGCGCTCTTCAGGGATCTGGCGCGCTACGGCATCCGCATGCCGGCGCACTGGGAGGTCACCGTCGAGGAGAAGGCGCACGCCAGCCACCAGCTCTGGAGCACCTTCTACCAGTACCGCCACGCGGCGGGCTTCCCGGTGTGGCTGCCCTCGGCCGAGGAGATGGACTGGCTGTCGGCCAAGTACCCGGACAGCTTCGACCGCCTCTACCGGCCGCGCTACGAGCACTGGGCACGCCTGGCCGCCGAGGGCCGACCCTTCGTCAACGGCACGCTGCCGCAGCTCTGCCAGGTCTGCCAGTGGCCGATGCTGTTCACCGAGCCGGGCGACCCGACGCAGATCTGCCACCGCGAGGAGAAATACCTCGGCGAGACCTTCCACTGCTGCTCCGACGGCTGCCGCGACATCTTCCGCCGCGAGCCGGAGAAGTATGTGCATGCCCATCTGCCGGTGCACCAGATCTACCAGGGCACGCAGTTCCACCCGGACAGCGACCCCGGCGCACCGGACTTCAACCCGCATGTGGCGGCGCTGCGCTACATGGGCATCGAACCGGGCGTGGACGGCGGCGACTTCGACACCCATGCCGACGCGCGCCACTGGGCCGAATGGACCGGCCGCCCGGCCAGCCTGCACGGACCGGCCGCCTGAGCGCCGCCCCCATCGACACGTCCAAGACACCCAGAAGGAGACACGAATGAGCGTCAAGGCGATCCGCCCCGACTACCACGGCGACATGAAGGACAGCGCCGACCACTACCGCGGCCAGCAGCTGCTCTACATCGGCTGGTGTACGAAATCGCGCGCTTTGAGACACCGGATCACGCGCTTTGAGACACGGCCTCGCGTTAATCAGTGCCAGCCGGTGGTGCCAAGTCAGACGGTTGCAGCGCCAGGAAATCAGGTCTGGAAGGGGCGTCACGAAGGCGTTGCCGGTAGTCGATCAGTCCTGCAAGCCCTCGCTCGACAGGAACCCCTAAGCGCACAGCAATGCGCACCAAGAGTTGCTCAATGCCTCCCTGCACAGCTGCATCAGTCGCCAAGAGTGCCTGGTTGCGTGCTGATCTGAGCTGGCGAGCCAGGCCGGCCCGAGTTGGCTGAGGTTCCCAGTCGTCGAGAGATTCCGACCACTCCCATACCTCGAACTCTGAATCAGCAGGTCGAGGAGGCTTACAAGAGATCACGACAGGCGTGACCTCACCCCCCATCCCATCATCGACGTGCACTACCTTGCATCGATCACAGTCATATGCTCCGGCGATAGGCCGCATGCCTTTCGGAGTATTGGCCTCAAGGTAGTCATCTGGCCCTGAATAATGATTCGGACAGATGGATCCAGATTCGTTGTAGAAACTCCAAATGCTCACAGCTTGATGACCTCCACGATCATCGATCCAGAAACAGCCACTTGACCCTGAGACGGAATGCCTTGGGAAAAAACGGCGATCTGCATGCCTGCAGGAACCTCAAAAGACATGCGAGCCGACATGATCGCAGGTGACGACGTGAACACGTCAGTGGCCCTATACTGGCTTGTCGCGACCACAGTGCCCTGATCATTTGCGATGTTCAAGGCGTACAAGGCTCGACAGACCTCGTTTGTATTGACTCGGTAGGCACTGCAGTCCAGTGAGACCAGTACCCTTCTGATGCGACTCGCGGCAGGCAAGACGAATCTTGCAAGATCGATCTGTGACAGAGGAATCTGGACGTTGTTGATCGAGATAGCAACAACATCGGTTGCGGCGCTGTCCGCAATGTCATCTGTCGCCGCTCGGCCATAAATGTTGGCCCCAAACTTGGCCGCTCCCGGCCCGATCGTCCACGGCGCTGGACCATCTGCCGCAGCCCCCACTTCTTCCGCTTGGGCGCGCGCCGCAAACATCCACGAATCCACCTGCCCGGGCTTGGTGTTGTATTTGCGCAGGTACAGTCGGGCATGCTTCGCGGTAGAGGGCGGCTGGGCGATCGAAAAGCAGCGCTTCCATGCCGACGCACCAAGATTTGAGTCTCCGTTGGTGGCCTCATCGTTTTCAACGGTCTGGCCGTTGTTGTACGAATGACCGACGACCGCATTCGCGCTGTCGAAAAAGTACATGAATGCCGCCACCTTGCACCGATGGGCTCCCGTGTGGGCACTGGCGCAGTAGAGCTTGGCAGGATCTACCGCGAACGGCTGGCTTGAGACCTCGATATAGTCTGCATTGCTTGCTGTGCGCCCCTGCTGATGCACATAGAGGGTATTCGTCGATGGCCCGACGCCGCCCGCCATCGTCCATTGCTGCGACAGATTGATCCCGATCTGGTCGATGTTCGCCGCCACATTGTTGCCGAGTGTCCACGCCTTTGTGTCGACGCCAACGGTGAAATCCGAGTCGAACAGGACGTTCGCACCGCTGGGCAGCTGGTCATTCCGTATCCGCTCTCCGCCCGTCAGACCAGCGATGTTCGCTGGCCTGCCAACGACATTCGTCGCCCAGTCGGCGCCCTTGGTCGCACCGAGCTGCGAGCGGGTCATCATGATGTTGCTGACCCAGGCTCCGGGCTGGGGCGTGCCGTTCGGCGTATCGAGCTGGACCCACGGCCACGCCATGATCCACCCTCCTGGCGGGACGACGATCTTGCCGGAAAGGTGCGTCCACCCTGTTCCGCCGGCTTTTGTTGGCGCACCGTAGGACCCGTCCAGGAATCCCAGCGATCCGTCCGACTTGCGCACGAGCAGGCCGACCTGGAGTTGCACTGGCGTGCGCCAGGTCGTCGCGTCCGCCTCGACGTAGATTGAATCGCCCGCCGAGATCGGGAACCCCGCCTGGTTCTCGACCGTGTCGCGCTGCGTCACCTCGATCGCGCATGGCCACGCCGTCGACCCGGCAGGCGATACAGCCACGACCGGAGCCGACCAGAACGTCTGCTGCCCAGCCTGTTTCGGGAAGCCGGTCTGCACCAGGTTGTCGCCCCCCGCCGCCATCTCGCTCACGGCCTTGAGTGTCGCCACCACATAGACCGCGCCCGAGGTGTTGCCGCTACCGTCATACGCAACACAGCCGAACCGATAGGTCCCGTCCGCAGGCAGAGCAGACTGGCCAGTCAGAGCATCGCCAGACCACATTGCCGCGACCTGTGTCATCTGATCGTAGGTGGCCGCCGTGTTGGTGCTGTAGCGGATGACATAGCCCGCATGGTCAAGATCCTGGACATGCGTGACCTGGAACAGGCGCTGCCCCGACATCGTTTCTGTGACCGCCAACGCTGTAGGTGCCGTCGGCGCACCGCTCTTGCCAATGACCTTGTGGGGTGTTGAGATCCACGGAGACACCGCACCGAACGAGTTCCGAAACTGCACGCTGATGATGATCAGTGCTTTGTCTGCGACGCCTTCCAGGTATGCCGATGTCGAGTTTCCGGAGACAACGATTTCCGTCCAGACGGGATCCGAGTGGTTCCTCCATCGAATCGCGATTCGCGCGCCAGGATCGCTCATGTAGATCGATGCCGCCGACTTCCAGGACACGAGCACGCGCGGGATAATGGTTCCGTCGCCCAGTCTCTGCAGCTGCGCTGATCCGCTGGTCGCCTGGAGCTCGCTGGGCACGTCGACCAAGCCCGGATTGGGCAGTCGGGTCGCCGGAGCAGGATCGGCCGAGCTGGCATCGGCGTCATCGTATGAGGCCGCGATGTCGCGCTGCAGGGTCAGCATGACCCACGATCCAGGCGACCAGCTCCAGTCGATCACCCGGAAGGTGTCAGCAGCCAGCCCCAGCCGGGCATAGGTGACAGTCACGCGGTCGCCGACTTCCAGAGGCCAGAGCCTCATTTTCCCGACGACCTGGAGCATCAGGCCCGCCCGAACCTGCTCGACGAACTGCCTCAACAGGTTGCGCGCACGCGCCTTGTGGTTCGTGAACGGGAACGTGAAGTCGGACCACTCGCGCTGCCCGTCTGCAGCGACGAATGCGGTGTTGATGTACGGATCGCAGTCTGTGGGCTGGGTCGTGCGCTCGGGCACATAGGTGCCACGGGCAGCGTTGAATCTGTCATCGAGCGCACTGGACGACCTGACCACGCGCACCGGGGCTGCGAGGTCGTCCTCGACGATGTCGAGCACCGGAGCTGTCCACGCTCCAGCATGCAGGCCCCATTGCGCCCCTTGCGATGCGAATCCTCCCATGGCCTCTGTCAGATCCGCGAGGGTCGCCGCCCGATCGGCATTGACCCCCAAAGCGCCGTCGACGGTGTAGCGCGGGCCGAGAGTGGTCGTCGTTCCGACGGTCAGGGACACCTGCTGATCGCAGATGTCGGCCAAGCCCTTCAGGTCACGCATATCATCCTGATTCAGCGACAGACCCCAGCGCTGCATCATCCAGTCGCCTGCACAAAGCGCTGCATTGCGCGACCAGGCTGTAAGGCCAGTGCGAGGGTCCAATACCCGGCGCCCCGATACGTCGAAGGTCAGATCGCCAGGAATACCCTGATGGCGGCCATCATCCAGGTCGAAGGTGATGACCGCGTAGGCGATGCCCCTCAGCCGATGCGCATCAGTCCAGTACCCCGGGGCGACCGACTTGAGCCATGCGCTGGCCACCTGATCAGGCGATCCGGTGTGGAACTCGACCCGCAGCGACGAGATCATCTTGGTGACCTCATAGTTGACGTTCCACAGGCCGCTGGCCGGACCGCCGGTGACGGTAGATCCGCTAAACGCTGCTGCCCCGCCGTACACCTCATCCCCATCGCGCCCGCCCAGTCGCCTGGAAATGGAGATGATCCGTGAGATGGCGTAGCCATTCTCGGCAGCCGGCAGGGTGGCCGTCCCGTTGGTGAACGTCACGGCAGATACGCCCACGACGTTGTGGGGCTTGCCATACGGCGCATCGGCCGGGCCGCCATTGACCCATCCATTGGCCCCATTGACCCCCAGCCACTCGCCGTACATGAACACGTCGTGGATGGCGTGCACCTCGTGACAGGTCAGCCCGATGACCACATGCTGATAGGCATCGGGCTTCGTTCGCGTGATCCCCTTGTCGTCCATCCAGGTCTTGGAGGAGGTCATCTTGTCGATCACCCAGCCCCCGATGGTGCACCGCCCGTAGACGATCTTCGGTTCGGGCTCCGCCGTCATCAGCGTGACGCTTCGGTCTTGCAACGCCGCAGCCCCTGCCGCCCGGGATTCGGCGGCGGCACGCTTGGCCTTGCGGCGTGCCATGACACCGCCGACCACGGTAGCAGCCAGAGCGATGTACGTCGCCGTTGCCGCCGCAATGACGCCAGCCGCGCCCAGCGCCTGTGCAGCGACCACGACGATCGTGACGGGATCTGCACGAGCCGGGGCCGCACCTCCCAGTGCCATCGCAGCCGCCAGCGCGATGGCACCGTGTCTCAGCGACCTCAGGCGACGGCGCATCTCACTCTCCATGCCTTGGTGGCCAAGCGGATGTGCAGCATCGTGACCGAATCACCTGCGCGCACGATCACGAGGCTTCCTGCGCAGATGCCGACCAGGCCGACCACACTGCCGACCCGTGACTCGCGCGGGATCAGGACAACATCACCAACGCGGGCCTGCGCGACATCGATCGGATCGCGCGCCAGCGCGTTACTGACCGCACCGGCCAGACCGCCATGGCGATCGCAGTAACGCGCGGCGGCCAGGGCTGACGGGGTGTACTCGACACGGCGCAGCGGGCTGACGCCTTCGATGCGCCCTACCCAGGCGCCGGCGAAGTGCGTGCAGTTGGCATCGCCCCAGTCGAAGGACGTGGGGCGAGCAGCCCAGCTGGTCACGAAGTCGAGCAGCTGGATCCGGACTCGATCGTCGTGTCTCGGGTCGATGTGGTCATCCTTGGCTTGCACGCTGGTATTCCTTGCTGTACCAGACCTGGGACTTGAGCATCTTGTCCATGCCGCTGAGTCCCATGTCTCCGGGGTAGTCGATCTGCTGCTGCGCATGGGTGGCCCGCCAGCCTTCGGCGTGCCGGGATCGCGCCAATCCGAGCCGGCGCAGCGGCAGCTCGATGCGACCGGTGGTCGTGCCCGCACCGTCGTCATCCTCGGCGATGGACACGGGCTCCATCACGCCGGTGAAGTAGAGGCGACGCACCGAGAGCGCCACGCCGTCCGTCTGGATGAAGATCGTGTAGAGGCGCGCCCTCCTGCCGACATAGGTGTTGGCCGGGCCCAGAGCTAAGGACAGCACCGACAGGTCTGCAGAGCAGATCGCCAGCGTGTGCGAGTCGTTGTTGGGCTCGGCGCTGTACTTGACATCCGGCAGGGCGAGGATGTGCCCGATGCCCTTGTAGCTCTGTCCGCCGAACACGATGTCGCTCGACCAGGACGTGTAGCGCTGGGTGCCAATGGGCGCGGCAAAGTCCAGCTCGATCAGCGCAGCCACGCCCAGCGTCCCGCTCGACAGCAGCGCCGTCTCTTCCGGCGTCATCGCGATCATGACCACTGCTCCAAGAACGTCATCTTCAGTCCACCGATCTGTCCGGAGCCGTTGGCTGCCGTGAACTCTGGAAGGTCTCCTCCGGTCCCTGCGAACTTGAACGTCGTCACAGGCCTGTCCCATGTCACCGCCACGGCGCCGAACGCCTGGCGCAGCGGGGGCTCGAAGGCGACTGCGCCTGGCACCGTAGCGTCCGCCGTGAGGCAGATGAGCTGCGATGTCCCCAGACCCACCGGCCCGACCTGGAGCCAGTCGCCCGCCTTGAGCGTGCCGTTGCCGCCGTTGATGGTGGCCGCGGTCGCCCCCTTGGCTGCACCGCCGAAGGTCATCGCCGCACGCGCCGAGCCCACCGGCACCGGCCGAGACGGGTCGTGGCACGCCAGGTGGTTGAGCCTGCCGCGCAGGCGCAGCAGCATGGATCGCCACTGCCCGGCCTCGTCGGGAAGCATCACCCTCGGGCTCGTGAGGGTCAGCACCCAGCGTGGCTCGCCCGTCATGACGTACTGCATCGATCCACCGAAGCGTGATTCGCCGCCGGTGCCGTACAGGCGCTGTGTGATGCCAGAGCCGACGCCTGGACGAATCAGCGTGGGGAGGGTGATGATGGCCATCAGCGCATGGCCCCCACGGCCTTCAGGTGCTCGTAGATGCGTCGCTCGACACCGGCGCAGGCCTGCGAGACCATGGCCTGCACCTTGGTCATGTCCATCACGTGGAGCGTGGTGCTGGCGTCGATGGCCAGGTCACCGGCCTTGGCCTGTGCGCCCGCCATGGCTGCGGCCTTGAGCTGTCCTGCGGCACTGGTCGACAAGCCGCTGCCTGCCGCCGCCTGCGTGTCCTGGCGCCCGAAGACGGCGCCAGCAGCGAAGCGAGTCATCGCGCCCGGGCCGTTCGTCGCGGGGACCGATCCGGCTGCAGTGGCTGGGCGCTGCCGCGCATCCGGCGCCAGTGCCGACGCCAGGCCCTGCACGACCACCGACAGTCGCCCCCCGGGCCCACGCTGCACAGGCAGATTGCCGACGCGGCGCCCTGTCGCGTCAATCGCCAGAGCCCCCCCGCCGGACAGCGGCATGATGGCCTCGGGGCCAGCCTCTCCGAGCAGGCCGAGGCGCTCTCGACCACCGGAGAGGAACCGGAAGTTGGTGTCGCGGTCGATGATCTGGTTCGCGAGCTGACCGCCGGCTGCGAAGCTACCCCCCTGGGCAAAGCCGAAGGCGGCTTTCATGCCGGCGGCCGAGTAGTCGCCGAAGCCTGCGTTGCCCGCCGATCCCACGCCACCGAGCAACATGCCGATGCCGCTGCCGATGGTCTTCCAGAGCCCACCGCCGCCGGCAGCACCGCCGCCCCCCACCGCGGACATCAGACTGGAGAGCGTCGACATCAGCGAGCCGCCGAAACTGCCCAGCTGCCCGATGACGCCACCCAGGCCCTTGGCCAGCCCCCCTCCTGCATCGCCGGCCTCATTCAGTGCCGCCGCGGCGCCAGATCCTGCCGACTGCAGCCCCTCGAGGGCACGGCTCGCGCCCACATCGACGGGCATGACCGGGCCGGCAACACCTGCGGCCAGCTCCGTTCCGGCTGACTTGGCCCCGCCTCCAGGCATGAGGCCGCGCAGCAGTCCGGTGATGGCCGTGCCCTGCTCGCCACCCATGAACTTGCGGAACTGCATCTTCATCTGGGCGTCGACCCAGTCATCCACCAGCCCCCTGATGTTGACCTTGCCGGTCTTGCGGAAGTTGACGAAGGTGTCCTCGGCCTTGCTGAGCAGACCGGACATGGCCTGGTCATTGGCTTCTCGCATCAGGCGCGTGGTGTCGCGCCAGCCCTCGAGCATCTGCTGCCACCCGGGCTTGAGACGCTCCGCCAGACCCGCATTGGCCAGCTCGATGGCGCGACCACTCTCGTCGGCCACAGCTGCCATCTGGTCGGCGATCAGCTTGCGCTGGCCGGGGTCGGTGGTCAGGGAAAGACGCAGGTCGAGCTTGCCGCGCATCTCTTCGGCCGCGCGGCGGATCTCAATGATCTGGGTCTCGACCTCGGCGCGCGCCTTGGTCGCCGGGTCGGTGATCAGACCCATGGCGGCGCTCGAGTTCTGCTGCCGCAACTGCTGGATGCGCTGCTGCGCGTCTTGCCAGACCTGGACGTTGTCGGCAGCAGCCTGACGATCGCGCTCTGTCTGGCGCTGCACGACGCCAGCCGCCGCCGTCGTGGCATTGCTCTTGATCTCGGTCGTGACGCCATCACGCTCGGTCATCAGCTCGGTGATCCGCTTCTCGCGGTGGACCTGCTCGACCGGGCTGGCCGGCTTGCGGCGCGCCTCGGCAGCGATCTCCTCATCGATGAGCTTGAGCCGCTCGGCCCGCTTGTCCTGGCCGATGCGCAGGCGCGCGGCCTCGTACTCCTCGGCACCGGTCAGACCGCGCTGATGCAGCGCCTCGACCTGCTGCAGCTCTTCGTCCAGCGCAGCGACACGGTCGGCACTGCTGCGCTTGAGCTGCGCCAGGCTCAGATCCGCCTGGGCCTTCTCCAGCTGGGCGGCCTGGTCTGCGCTGCGCCCGCCGCCGAATTCGCCCCCCGAGGCCTTGTTCTCGGCCTTGTGGAGCTTCTGCAGGTCGAGGGTGGTCTCGCGCTGCGAGGCCGACTTCTTGTCGGCGACCATCTTGTCGAAGGTCGCCAGATCGGCCGCGCTGGCGTTGCGCTTGACCATCAGCGCACGCTCCTGAGCCGCCTACCGCTCCAGCGTCTGCAAACGCTGCTGGCCGGCCTCGATGATGCCGTCACGGGTCTGGAGTTTCTCGCCCGTCTTCTCGAGACCCTTGGCACTGGTACCGGCAGCCAGGTTGATGTCGCCGGGCTTGGGGGTGGGGTTGGCGCGGGCGATGGACGCCTCGCCGCGTGCCACGGCTCCCGTCAGCGCGAAAATGCGCTCCTTGGCCTTGTCGACGGCTGCCTTGTCTTCGGTGGTGTCGCGGTCGTAGATACCGCGAGGGCGATTCAGCTTAGCCAGCGCCTCGTCATATTCATCCTTGGCAGCCTCCAGTGCGGACTGAGCCTTACCCAGGTCACGCTGGCTGGCCACGCCCCCAGCCTTGACCGTGGCCTCCATGCGGTCGATGGCGACCTTCGACGCGCCAGCCTCGCCCATGCGCTCGGCCTCGGCGCGGGCCGACGCCATTTTCCCGATGATGATGGTGAATGCGGTGATGGCGATGCCCACCCATCCGCCCAACGCATTGAAGACACCGCCCATGGCCCGCAGCGCCATGGACGAGGCATTCGTGGCCCGGGTCAGCCGCTCCTGGCCCTGCTCCAGCGCCGCGGTCTGCTGGGCGTGCTGCTGGCGCAGCGGCAGCACCTGGGTCTCGATCGCGTGCAGGCGCTGCATGCCGGTGAGCTGGGCCGCCGAGGCTTCCGCCGTGCGCAGCTTCGCGGCGGTCAGCGCCTGTTCGGTCATCAGCGCCTGCACCTTGGCGCGCTGCTCGGCCAGCACGGCGGCGAGCTGCGCACGGCTGCTCATCACAGCCTTGTCGTCGGCCTCGGCCGCCAGCAAGGCCTGCACGGCGGCGAGCCGACTGGCGTCGGCGCTTGCCATCTTGGCGGTGGTGGCAGCGGCGAACTGGCTGGCCACCGTGCCGACCTTGATCGCCGCATAGGCCGCAGCGATGCCCATGATCGCACCGCCATACTGCTGGGCCACGCCAACGGCAGAGGTCATGACGCTGATGGTGGCCGCGATGCCTTCGCCGACGCCGGCCAGTACATTGCGAGCGCCGCCCGTGTCGAGTGCGGCGCTGATCTGCTGGACGGCATCCTTGGCCGCATCCACCGCCGGCGCCATCGCCTGGGCGCTGGCCTGCGTCACCTCCTCCTGGAGGCCCTCCATGGCGCCGCGCAGCGTGGTCTTGTAGCGGTCGGCGGACTCGCTGAAACCGCTCATGCGCTGCATGACGAAGCCGAACAGCCCCTCCGCCGAGGCCTTGGCCTTGGCGATGTCGGCGTCGGTGATGCCCAGCATCGTCGCGATCGAGGAGGCGGCAGTGATGTCGCCGCCCCCGATGATGTCGCGCAGCTCCTGCTTGATCTGGGCGCCTGCCAGGCCCTGCGTCTTGACCGCATTGACGCCAACGACCACCGCCTTCTCGACCTGCTCGATGGTCATGCCGGCGGCCAGTGCCGGGCCAACCATGGCCTGGAAGGTGTCGATCAGCTCGCCCGAGCTGGAGGCGGTCTCGGCGGCAGCCTTCTGCAGGCGCCGAATGGAGCCCTCGGCCAGCTGCATCGACTGGTCGAAGGCGATGGCCTTGCCATCCACCTCGAGGATGCTCGAGAAGACCCCAGCCATGCCGAGCTGCGACACCTCGACATCCATGGCGAACTTGATGCCGTCCTTCGGGATCTTGCCGATCGCATCGAACGCCTGGTTCGCAGCCGCCGTGACGGCGCCGAAGGCCAGCGCGCCGCCGGCGATCTCGCGCAGCGACACGGCGGTGGTGCGCGCCGCGCGCTCGGTGCCGGCGATGGCCGTGGTGGCGCGCTCGGCGCCGGCGGCGGTCTGCTGCATCGCCTGGCCGCCAGCCTGCCCGGCCTGGGCTGCCGTGGACACGAAGCGGCCCGTCTCGTCGCGCATGCGGCCTGTGGCCTGGGCCACGGCCTGCGCGGCGGTGGCGGTCTGCTGCAGCGCCTGCCCACCCTGGGCCGCGCCCTGCGCCAGGCTGCGGCCGATCGTGTCGCCGGCAGCGGCGGTCTGCTGCAGCGCCTGGGCGGCGGTGGCGGCCACGCCCGCAGTCTGGCGCAGGCCCTGGGTCGCGGTCGCCGCGCCCTGCTGGACGCCGGGCCCGAGGCGCCGGGCCGCGTCGGTGATGCCGTCGAGCGCGCCGGAGGCGTTGCGCCCGCCATCGACGATCTGCCGGCCCATGCCCGCGACACCCTGCCCCGCCTGCGCGGCGGCGGCCAGGAACTGGCTGTTGTCGATGAGCAGCCGGAAGCGCAGGTCGCGGGCCATGGTGTCGGGTCTCGTGCGTGGGTGATGTTGTTCGGGGTCGTCGTGGACGGGGTCGGTCTCGGTCGTCGCTCAGTTGTCGCTCTCGCGCTGCTCGACGAACCACTGCAGCGCGGCGCCCTCCATCACCTGCAGCTGCCACCACAGGCCGCGCAGCTCGCGGGGCCGGATGCCGGCGACCTCCCTGGCCACCAGTGGCACCACCGCGTAGTCCAGCCCGATCGGGCCGGCCGGCCCCATGCGCCACTGCGTGATGCAGGCGATGAAGAGGCGCACCGCTCGCTCGTTCTCGAGCCAGACCTCGGTGCCGTCGTCCTCGACCTGCGCCTCGGCGTCGTCTTCGTCGTCGCCCCAGGAGATGCCGAGGACATCGAGGGAGCGCTGGTAGTCGGCCGCGGCCTGCTCGGGTGGGTCGAGCCGGTTGCGCGCGACCGCCCTCAGTTTTTTACGCGGCTCTCGGTCAGCACGCGGGTGTAGCCCCGGAACAGTTCGCCAGCCGAGGCGGGGTAGCGGTCGAGCAGCTCGTCGAGCGCCTCGACGCTATAGACCACCGGCGCGCCGGCATCGTCCTCCAGGCCGTCCCAGCCGATGACGACCGGCGCGAGGATCTGCGTCATCGTGCGCTTGCCGCTGGAGGCGTCGGCGATCGCGGTGTCGCGCCAGGTGTCATGCGCCTTGGCGGTCTGGTAGGCGAACCGGACCTTGAGGCTTCCGAGCTGCTCGGAGCCCGGGACGGTGATCTCGACGTTGCCGGCGACGTGGGCCGGCGTGATGAGCTTGAGGGCCATGTGCGGGATCGGTCTTTCGTGTCGGGCCCGACCGGATCATGCGACCCGGCCGGGTTCTTCGTCATCAGACGGTGGCGCTGGCGACGGCGGCGTCGTAGGCGGCCTGGGCGTCGGCCGCGGCCTTGATCTTCGCGCCCTCCACCGCGGCGGCAGCAGCGGCCCGCTCGATCGCGGCCGTCACGTCCAGGTCGCCCTGGTCGGCGGCGGCGCTGGCCTGGCCGATCTGGCCCTGCAGCGTGGCCAGGCTGTTGGTCGCGGCAGTGAGGGCCTGCTCGGCCTGGGTCAGCAGGTCGCGCTTGTCTTGCAGCGCGGCCTCGGCCGCCGAGACGGCCGCCGGGTCGCCGCCCGCCTGGGCGTTGGCCAGTTCGCCCTCGGCCGTGGTCACGGCAGTCTGGGCGGCGGCGCGCTCCTGGGTCTTGGCGTCGACCAGGTCACGGGCATCGGTGAGCTGCGTCTCGGCGCTGGCGACCAGGTCGGTGTAGGCGGCGCGCAGGCGCGCGGCATCGGCCTCGGCGGTGACCACGGCGGCGTCGGCCTGCTCGCGGGCGACGGTGGCGGCGATCTTCTCGGCCAGCGCGGCATCCAGCGCCGCACGGGCCAGCGCGACCGGATCGGCCGCCGGCTGCAGGCCGATCGTGCCGTCGGTGTTCAGGTCGGGCGTGAGCAGCACCGGCGCCGGGCCGGCGGCGATGAACTTCGGCGTGATGTCGAACAGCACCAGGTCGCGGCGCACCTCCTCCAGCCACAGCTTGGTGCTGCCCGCAAAGCGGTAGACGTTGAACAGCACCTTCTGGACGGCCGGCAGACCCAGGAAGTCCTCGGTGGTGTAGTCGTAGCGCAGACGCTCGGGCGTGCCGGCCACATCATCGGCGGGGATCTCGACGATGTTGGCCGACAGGATCGAGACGCGGCCGTCGGTGAATCCCATCTTGACGACCGTGGCCACGCCGTGGACCGGTTTGAGGCGCTCGATGCTCGCCGGGTCCGGCTGGTCCTTCAGGGCCTTGACGATGCTGTTGAGGCGGAAACCGTCGAGCGCACCGCCGGACAGCAGCTCCTGGAAGGTGGGCTGCGTCAGCACGCGCAGCAGCGCATCTTCCAGCTGGGCCAGCTCGGCGTCGCCCAGCGACTCGGCGAGCAGGCGCACGCGGGCGACCTCGGCGTTGATCGCCGCGACCTCGGCGGTGAAGTCGCTGACGATCTTGGCGTCGGCGTTCGTGCGCGCCGCCTCTTCGGCGGCCACGAGCTGGCGGGCGCGCTGGTCGAGCAGCTCGGCGATGTTGAACACCGATTCGCCGGTGAAGACGGTGGGCTGGAGGTCGTAGGACTTGATGGTGGACACGTGAGGCTCCGGTGTGGGCAGGGCGGTGAAAGGGGTGGGTGACGGCGTCAGGGCTGGCGTCAGAGGTTGGCCAGGCGCATCCAGTCGCCGGCGCCGTCGACGCTGTCGCGCGGCTCCAGGATGAGCTTGCTGATGAGCATCGGGCCCTCTTCGACGTCTTCGATGTCGGCGATGACGCAGCGGGGGTGGTAGACGACGATCTTCTGGCCGGCGGCCGTGCCGTGCACGAAGCCCAGGCCGAGCATGGTGCCGGCCTTCATGTCCGTGACGAACTGGGCGTGCTGGGCCGGGGTCAGATCGACGACCAGCTCCACCTTGGGCTTGAAGTCGTAGATGTCGACGGTCTCGCGGGCCGCAAGCTGCAGGATCTGCACATCCTGGCCGCAGTCCAGGCTGTAGCTCTTGAAGTCGAACGTGGTGCCGCCGGCCAGCACGCCCGCGGTGTACGTCACGGCACCCAGCGAGACCTTGCTGGTGTTGATCGGGCCGACGGCCAGGCCGCGCTTCCAGGGCGTGAAGGTCTTGGTGCCGATCGAGCCGGCCGCCACGCTGGTGACCAGGCCCTTCGCGCTCGCCTCGAGGCTGGCGATCTCGCCGACGGCAAAAGCCAGCTTCAGGGCAGCCATCAGGTAGAAGTAGCGCTCCAGGCGGCCGTTCTGCTCGGCGAAGATGGTCGCCGACTTGAACGCGCTGGCCGCCGGCGTGTACTCGACCCGGCTGGTGGCGACGACCGTCTCGGCGAAGCCCCCCATCTGCATGATCTTGCCCCAGGCCGGGGCCGTTCCCGCGGTGCCGGAGCCGGCCAGCTCGACGCCGAAAGACAGGTCGGCGGTGTGGCTGAAGGGCAGCTTGTCGTCGTTGCCCATCACGCCGGTGATCACGTCGCGTGTAGAGGTCGAGACATTGCTCTTGATCTTCAGGCCCTTCGCTCGGATGGCGACCGCGTTGGCGGCGGCGGTGGGCGTGACGGCGGTGCCGTTGGTGGCTTCCAGGTCGAGCAGGAGGCCCGACTTCTTCTTGCTTCCAGCCATGTGAGGCTCCTTGGGTTACTTGGTGGCGGGCTTCGCTGCGGTGGCCTGTGCGGCAACCGACGCAGGGGCGGCTTCGGTGGCCGGCACCGCAGCCGGCGCGGGCGGTTCCGCCGGCTGCCAGGCCAGGCCTGCGGCGCGCGCGGTGGCCGCGTCGCGGGGCTGCAGGGCGCCGTCAGCCGTGATCTGCCAGGAGCCGCCGGTGGGCGGGTTGGGGGTGACGACCTTGCCGTCGGGCAGGCGCAGGGGTTCGATGCGGGTCGGTTGGGCCATGGGAGTGGTCCTCATGCGAGGTTGAGGTTCGTGGCCTGGTGGCGGTATTCATCCGACCACCACAGTCGGCCATCGGCGAAGCGCAGCACGCGGCCGCTGCTGTAGGCGATCGGGTCGCCCGTGCTCTCGTCCGGCGCCCAGCCGAGCAGCGCCATGGCGACGGCGCTGCGGCGCGAGGCCAGCTCGCTGGCGGCAGCCTCGCCGGTGGCGTCCGCCCGGTTGGCGACGCACAGCACGATGGCGAAGTGCCGCATGACGTGCTGCAAGTGGTAGCTGGCCAGGTACGGATCGTCGGCGCGGTCGGCCAGCGGCATGACGAACGCCGACGGCGTGACCGGCGCCGAGCTGATGGCAGCGTCCAGCTCGGCCGCGCCGCCGATCTGGCGGAACGTGCCGGCCGGGCACCACTGGCGCAGGCGGGTGATGACGGGGGTCAGGTCCATGGGTCAGAGCCTCCCGAATCGGGCGAGCAGGTCAGCGGTGAAGACGCGCTGCGGGGCGCGCACCTGCACGCCGCCACCCGCCGAGCCAGCCGCCGGCGCGGTGCCGCCGCCGTCGGTCGCAGCCAGCGGCAGCAGACGGGCACCGGAGCGGATCTCGGCCAGCACCTTCAGCGCATCCTCGTAGTCGTCGCGGATGCGCTGGGTGGCGGCCTCGTCGTGCAGGTGGTAGCGGGCGATGGCACAGGCCAGACGCACCAGCAGCGGCGGCACGCTGGCCACCGGCAGCGCGTAGCGCCCGGCGATCGAGCTGTCGATCTCGGCGGCAGCATCCGCCAGCGCCTGGTCGATCACGGCCGAGTCGATCACCTGGCCGGCGGTGCGGTCGGAGCGCTGGGCCAGCTCGTCCTCGCCGTAGCGGGCGAGGAGGTCGGAGAGGGTGGCGTACAGGCTCATTCATGCCACCTGCAGGGCCAGTCCGACGCGTGCCGACGGGCCGATCGACATGGCGACATGGCATCGAATCCGCATGAATCGGGCCTGCAGCCTCGCACCTCGTGACGGATAGATAGCGTTCTCCTGTCCGATGAAGTAGGACTCGGACTTGCCATCGAGCTGACCACATGGAAAAAACCCGCCGGCATGGCTGCTGGATGCCGAGATCTCCATCAGTCCGACACTGCCGGCAGACATGTCGGACACAGTCGCAATGGCGATCGGGTACTGGTGCCACGTCGGGCCGCCGTCGAACAGAACGTCAACCACCGCGGCTGCACGAGCGCGCACGGATGCCGTCGAGTAGCCCGCCCCTGCGCTCAGGACCGTGAATGACACCACCACCCCCGATGCATTGGTGTTGGCCTGGACACGCGCACCAGCACCATCGCCGACCACCTCGACCTCGAACCGCGTCGAGGCCGGGTATCCGCTGCCTCCGTTGGCGGGCGCAGCGACCGAAGTGATGGCGCCGCCGGCCATCGTCACCGCGCCCGCGACAAGCCCACTGCCGGACCGTGCGCCACCGATCGCCCCGCGCAGTGATCCGGAGATCCAGCCCGCGCGATCACCTCCCGGTTGCACCGGGTCGGCATCGGCCATCAGCAGCCGGGTGGGTGGACGCCAGACGATCGGCTGCATCTCAGGCCCCAGCGGCCACCGCGTCGGCCGATGGATCGGCGGCGGCCCGGCGCACGGCTCGGGTCGGCTGCTGCGGTGGCACGGGTTCGACCGGCGGCGTGCTCGGATCAGCTTCGGCCAGACCCTGCTCGATCAGCGATTCGTCCCCCTCGAAGGCGTCGCCGGGCTGAGCCGTGCCGCCGTCGTGCTTGATGGGGTAATGGGCGATCAGGCGGGCCATGATCAGCGCACACCCTTGATCAGGAAGCCGGAGGCGATGCCCGACAGCACCGGGGCGCGCTCGAACGTCACGCCGTAGATCCAGCTCTTGGACTGCTGCTCCCAGTACGGCGACTCGACCAACGGATGACCGTTCAGCGTGTAGGTGTAGCCGTAGCTCGGCTGGGCCAGGTCCATGGCGTTGCCGGCAAAGCCCTTGGGCACGTAGGCCAGGACCACATCGTCGCCCCAGATGTCGCGGCTGGAGCCACCGACGAATTCGATGGCACTGCCCACGACCACTTCGTCGACGTTGAACAGGATCGCCAGGGCCTCGCGGGTGACCTGCGCCGGCTCCACGGGCTTGCCGCCTTGCATGACCCGGGCCAGCACGTTCGGGTTGTTGCGGGCTGCGTTGAAGGCCGTGGCCGACATCGTCACCAGGTTCGGGTACAGGCCGCACTTGCGCCGGATGACCTCGCGGCCGCTGTCGATGTCGGCGATCGGGTTGCCGGTGCTGGCCGACCACTTCGCGCCGCCGGACAGGGCCAGCACGCTGTCACCCTCGTAGTTCGAGGCCGTGGTCGCCAGGCGCGCCTGATCGCACTCCTGGGTGAGCAGGAGCGAGCGCATCACCGTCGCGACCGCACCGCGGCCGAGATCGATGCCCGGCACGACCGAGGCATCCTGAGCGATCTCGCGCGGCACCGGGGCTTCCAGGGCATCCTGGTAAAGCGCGAACGGCTTGCCAGCGTAGCCCCACTCGATGCGCGCGGTGCGCGCGCCCGGGGCGCGACGCGACGCATAGCGCTGGAAGGATTCCTTGCCGAACTCGAGGATCTGGCCACCGCGCGCCGTGACCGGCACGCGCGGGAACAGGCGGTGACCGACAAACTCGGCCTGGCCGTAGCCCTGGGCCAGCGTGGTCAGGATCGGATCGACGACCCGGGCGGACGAAGGGTTGAGCGGTGCGGGCATGGGTGAGACTCCAGATGCAGGGTGCGAACGGTCAGGGCGTGAGCAGCACTTCGATCAGCTCGCCGGCGGCGGTGGCCGCCTCCAGGGCGACGCCGGCCGTCTTGGCCGTGCCGGACTGCGCGACGGCGCGGCCCTGCGCATCGCTGGCCACTTCGGCGCCCGCCGTGATGGCGCCACCGGCCTCCACGACGGCCGTGCCCAGGGCGATGCCGTCGAAGGCTTCGCCAAGCAGCGCCGGACGGCCGGACACGGCCAGCGCCTTGACGCCTGCCGTCGCGACGGGCGCGGCGCCAGGCATGCCGGGCAGCAGGCTCGGCGCGCCGGACAGCGCCACGAAGCGCGCATAGGGGACGGTGGCCATCGCGAGCAGCGACAGCGCCATGACGGGACGAGACTGGGCGGACATGCCGGGCTCCTTGAGGATGGATTCGGCGGGCCGGTCAGGCCGCGCCGGCGAGAACGGCGTCGAGCGCCGCTTCGTAACTGGTGCGATGGCGGGCCTGGTAGGCCACCACCTTGCCGTGCAGGGCGAGCGAGCCCTGATCGACGACGGTGCCGACCGGCGCGGCGAAGTCGACGGTGCCCGGCGTGCCCACGGCGCGCGCACCGGTGGCCACCTCGCCGAACTCGACCGACTGCGGCAGCTTGGCCAGCACGCCGCGCACGGCGGCGGCCAGCGGCTGGCGGGCCTCGCCCTCGCCGAACTCGATCGGCTGCTCACCCGAGCCCAAGGCGTCGAGGGCGGCGACGATCACCGGCTGGTGCGCGACAGCCAGGCGCCCCTCGCTGCCGAGCTGCTCGGCGAAGGCGACGTTCTCGGCATGCAGCGCGGCGCGGCGCAGCTCGGCCTGGCTGCGGCGCAGGGCCTCGGCGTCGGCCTTGAGGCGGGCGTTCTCGGCCTGGAGGGCGGCGATCTGTTCGGGGGTCATGGTGGGTTCCTCGGCGAATGCGGGGGCGGGGTCGGTGGCTGCGGGGGACAACTCGGCGCGCAGTTCGTCCTGTGCGGATTGCTCCAGCGACTGGACGAGATAGCCCGGCACGACCTGGTCGGCCTCCTCGCGGCCGAACTTGGCGAGCAGCCAGTCGCGCAGCGAGCGCCACAGGCCAGCGTTGTTGGTGTCATCCCAGGCCGCGAACTCGATGACGCCGGTCTCGCCGTCGGCGAACTCGGGCGTGCGCAGGCCCTTCACGGCCGGCGGCTGGGCACCCAGGAACCCGACGTGGCGCAGGTAGTACACGCCCGGCTTGGGATTGGCGGGGGCGTCCGGGGCGTAGAAGCTCGCGGACACGCGCTTGAAGCGACCGGCCGAGACCATCTCTGCGAAGGCCGGGTCAACCTGGTGCGGATCGGCGTCGATGCCGCCGGCGGGATTGACGCTCAGCGCGCGCACCCAGCCGTAGGCCGGCGCATCATGCCGAGGGTGGCCGACGACGATCGGCGCTTCGGACAGCGCGGGGTCGTAGGCGGCGACGGTCGCGGCCAGATCGGCCTCGGTGAAGTCGAGCGTCTGGCCCGCCATGGCGGTGTGCCGACCGGGACGGAAGATCTCGATCGGGCGCGGTGCTGCGGCAGGGGCGTGCGGGCTGGGCATGCCGCCACTGTGCGCGCCAAGTCAGTTTCAAGTCAGGAATCGGGGCCTAGTCGAAAACAGGCTCTCTGAGGCGTTTTCACGCCCTCAGGCCACCCCGCATCATCCAAAAAAAATTAACGCGGCACAGGCCGTTTTAACGCGGCTCCTGCGCCTTCCGGTCGGGCACGGGGGCGCCGCATGGCCGGATGTCGCTGTCATGGCACCCATCGGGGGGTGGGTGGTTCGCGAAAACAGGACACACGTACCCGGGAGGCAAACAGCGCCGCGTCGAACTGCAGCTCCCGTGTGGCCGGGCACGACTGCATGGCATCACGCGAGATCTGGCCCGCGGTCAGGGCGCCACAGCCCGCCAGGGGTGCGCAGATCAGCGCCACGAGCAGCGGCCATGCGAGACAGGCGCTGCGCATGCTTGCCATGCCACTCATTCCAGCCCCGCGAAGAACTTGTTGAGGTCGTCCATGATCGCCTCCGCCTCTGTTGGGTAGAGCTCACCATCGGGCGTGACCGGCATGAAGGGGCGCGCCGGGATGTCGCCCCACAGGTGGGCGAACTCGGCACGGGTGCCTCCGAACTGCTGGATGGCGGCGTAGACGGCCGATGCCGCCACCGTGACCCCGTCGCCATCATGCTGCATGGCAATCTGGTCGCGCAGCATGCCGGTCTCGCCGATCAGGGGCTTCTTGGCTGCCAGGCGCTCGGCGCCGCGCTTGCTGAGAGAGCCGCCCTTGCGGCGGTTTCCCTTCGATACCGCCAGGCGCAGCGCCTCGCGCGCCAGCGTGACCGGGCTGTTGGGCTTCCAGCGCTGACCGTCCGGGCCGGTGCTGCTGGCGAATCGCGCGTCGATGCGCTCCTCGATGCCCTGGCCGATCAGGAAGGTGAGCGTGCTGGTGTCGCCACCGCGCTCGAGCAGGCGCTGCAGGCCGGCCGTGAAACCTTCATCGCTGGTCTGGATGGAAAAGGTGTTGCTCATGCTGGAGTCGCGTTAAACTCGGTGCAAGTTCATGTGGCAAAAATCTCGCAGCGAACTGCCGCCTCGAAAGGGGTGACCCACACCCGGATGGGTCGGAGTGCAAACGACTGAGATGCGAGCCAGTCGCGCATGAACCATCAGGGGTTTTCGGGTGCCCCCTGCCTCTCCCACTTCCTGGCCTTTCCTGAACGGATCGATGCGTCCAGTTCGCGCTGGCTGGCCCGGCGCATGGACAGCAGATAAAGCTCCGCCCCCTGGGCTGCCGACTTGATGACGGCCACGGACAGGTCTGGCCCCTGGTGGAAGTACACCATCCGGGTCGACCCGTCCGATTCCACGAACTCCGCTTGATCCAGGATCGACTGCAGCCGCACATACCCCCCGATCGGCAGCGCCTGGCCCTCTCGGTGCATCGACTGCTTGATCGCGGTGTCGTCGGACAGCCAGACCGTGTGGGTCACAGGCAGTCCACGCTCATCGCGCTGAATGCCCATCGACCGCAATCCCTGTTCATCCAGCACCGCCACGGGCACCCGCTCGCCACGGGCCAGCAACTTGCGAAGCTCCATCGAGCTGATGGTGGTGGTGCGCTGACCGGTGATGCGCTGTTCAATCTGCGTCAGCCAGCGATCGAACACGCCATCCTTCAGATTGGCTGCGACCACCTGGCGCGCCAGCTCAGGCGGGTACTTGTCCAGATCGGGGTGCCAGGTCCGCCCGGGCGCGTAGTCGAAGCCCTTGTCGATGCCGCGCGGCGCCTGGGTCTTCGGGTCGATCTCGTCCCAGCCGGCAGGCCGCTCGGTGGGCATGCCGGCGCGCGGCTTGACCCGGGCGCGCACGCGGCAGTGGCAGCCCCAGCCGTTGGGCGGGTAGTGCCAGCGCCAGAAGGCGTCGTCGTGGCGCAACGTCAAGCCATGCCAGGCCAGGTGCTCCGGCCGGGGGTGCAGCACTCCGTCGCGGTGGACGTACTCCCAGTACGGCAGCCCGGCGAGCACCGCCGGCTCGTTGAGCTGGCGCCAGCGCCCGGCCGCGTAGCTGGTCTGGAGATTGGTCTGGTAGATCACCCTGGTTCGCCACGCCTCGCCGCCGGCCGTGCCCTGGCCGGTCCAGCCCGTCCAGCCGTGCCGCGCGACGATCTCGGCGAACTGGTTCCGGAACTCGCCGATGCTGATGCCCTTGGCGATCGCGTCGTCCACGGATCTGCGCAGGTCCTGGAGCAGGTCGGCCTTGGCGGCGCCGGCGACGACGAAGGCCCGGTCGTGCGCGGCGCGCATGATGTCGTCCCAGCGATCGGTGGGCAGGTTGAGCTTGGACCTGAAGAAGTCGAGCTGATCCTGGAAGGGCTGCCTGAAGCCGATGCCGGCAGTGATGTCTTGCCGCTGCGGCATCAGGCCCGCTCCGCCTGCGCCTCGTCAGCCACATCGGCCATGCCGCGCAGCTCGGCCAGCGCCACGGCGGCGGCCATCACGCGCACCAGGTCGTCAGGATCCATCCCGCCGTAGGCCTCGGTCAGCGCGCGCTGCAGCTCGGCCAGGCTGTCGGCCCGCTCGACGACGGCCCGCACCTGGTCGATCAGCGAGCCCCACGCCCGGCGCGCCGTGGCGTCGCCGGTCAGCCGGTCGGTCAGCCCGGTGGCCGGGTCGTCGTTGGACTGCGTTGCAGCACCCAGCGCCGTCTCGGCGAAGGCCACGGCAGCCGGTGTTGTTGCCGAATCCGCCAGGCCGGCCGGTGGCGCGGTGCGCTCCTCGATGTCGCCGGGCTGGTAGCCGTAGGCGCGCTGCCAGTACGAGACCGTGAAGCGTGCGCCCGACTTGGCGTTGCGCTCGTCGCGCTGGGCCTGCAGTTCGTCCTGCTCCTCCTGGTCCCATAGGGACCAGACCGGCGCGTCGGCCCCGGGCCAGTTGATCTCGACCATCCAGCGGATCAGCTGGTTGACGGCGGCAGCGACGATCTCGGCGTCAGCGGCACGCAGGTCGCGAGCCACGTCCATGCCCGCCTGCGCGCTGGCCCGGTTGGCACTGGCCTCCACGGTCTGGTTGGTGCCGGTCAGCACGATGCTGATTTCGCCCCGGCAGTGCATGACCAGGCGCTCGTAGAGGTCGGCGCTGGCGGACTTGCCGGCCATCTCGATGATCTCGACCGCGCCGTCGTCCGGGATGGTGCCGATGCCGTTGGCCAGCATCTCTTCCAGGCCCATCAGCAGCGCGTCGCGCTCTTCCTGGGTGGCCGTGCGCGGCTGCTTGCCGATGGCCCAGGCGCCGCCGAACTTCTCGGCGAAGCTCAGCCAGAAGCGCATGCCGCCCTTCTTGAAGATCACCGGCCAGTAGCACAGCGAGAGGTCGGCGAAGCCGTAGGGGTTGGCGTAGGTCGGATCCTGGCGCGGCAGCAGGAACTTGCGCTCAGGCAGCAGCTCGCCCTCGGTCGGCGACGACCAGGTGCGCATGCGCAGGTTGTTGGCCGGATCGAACTGGAACCACTCCGGCGGCTTGGCCTCCACCGCCGTCGGCGCCACGGCGCGCGCGCCGCCGCGCCAGGTGATCTCCATCGGCTGGTAGCCGTAGAGCACCGCCTCCAGCGCCTGGCCGATCAGGCGCTCCATGTCCAGGTCGGCCAGCATGTCCTCGACGGCCCGGGCCACGCGGCTGCGCGCCTTGCCGCGGTCCAGGCCCCATTCCAGCGCCTTCACGGCCGCCTTGCGCCGGCGGATGCAGGCGCCGACATGCGGGTCACGCGCCAGGTTGCGGTAGACCGCCACGTCCTGGCCCAGCTCCTTCAGCAGCGGGTCCGGGTTGGGCAGGATCAGGCCGAGCGCATTGAAGTCCAGCGCCCGCACGCGGGTGGCGATGTCGGGGCCGGTCAGGGTGGCGCGGCGGGTGGCGATGAGGTCGGGCATGGTGGGCGTCGGGGGTCAGTCAGTAGCCGCGCAGGCTGATGCGGCTGGCGGCCGGCGCGCGCGGCGCGCGGGTGGCCACGGCGACGCTGGCCAGGCCGGAGGTGGCGGCCATCCACAGCATGTGCAGCGCGTCCGGGCCGTCGTCGTGGTCGGCCTTGGGGAAGTGGCGGAGCTGGTCGATCAGGGTCTGCTGGCTGGGGTGCAGGCGGATCAGGCCGTTGCGCACATGCGGCTGCAGGCTCTCGATGCGCAGCAGCTTGTCGGCGATGGGCTGCACGGCGCGGGCCGGCACCGGCACGCCGCGCGTCGCCGAGCGCTTGACCAGTTCGGTGCGCAGGAACTCCTGGAACTGCACCGACTCGACGACCCACAGCACGCACTTGTAGAGGCTCTGCAGCTCGATCACGTCTTCGATGATCCGGTCGGGCAGGCGCTTCTTGATCTGAGCCTCGACGACATCGAGCACGCCGGTGACGCGGTTGAGCCCGCCGACCAGCAGCGCCGAGGGGTCGCGGCTGGCGCCGGCCTTGCCGAGCGACGGGTCGCACGCGCCGTAGAAGATCCAGTCCGCCAGGCGGTTGACCCAGAACTGCAGGCAGTTGGCGAACGGCGCGTTGTCGCCCGCGACCGGGTCGTTCTGGTACTCGCTGTCGAAGGCGTCGTGACCGTCGCGGGCACGGATCTTCATCAGCGCCACCAGTGGGCGCGCCAGCCAGGACACGGCCGCGCCAGCATCCATCTCGGTGCGGTGTAGCGCGTGGAACACGTCAGCCTCAGCCTCGCCCTCGCTGCGCAGGATGGCCTCCCAGGTGTCCCACAGGTCCATCCGGTCAGGCCACTGCAGCAGCGCGCGGAACTTGGCCGTGCGCCACATCTTGTTGGACAGCGTCCGGTTGAGCACGCTGTCGTAGTGCAGGATGGTCCCGATGTAGACCACGTCGAACTTGGCCGCCGCACCGCCCAGCGGCAGCACGGTCTTGGTCAGCCAGGACTGCAGCTTGTCGCGCTGGTCGGGGTTGCGCACCTGCTCGTCGTTCTCGATGTCGTCGAGCACGCAGAGGTCAGGCCGGTGCGGGCCGTGGCGCAGGCCGCGCAGCTTCTTGCCCGAGCCCGCCACCTGCACCTTGGCATCGCCGCGGGTCACGATGGTGCCGGACTGCCAGACCCGACCCTGACCGCAGGCGTCGGGGTAGTCCATGGACAGGCGCGGGTTGAACTCCAGTTCGGCCTTGATCGCCTCCAGCATGGGGTACGCCTGGTCGATCGAGTCCATCACGATGACGGGGTACTTCTTGCGGCCGGTGACCAGGCACCAGAGCACGAAGAGCTGGGACACCAGCGTGCTCTTGGCCTCGCCGCGCGGCGCGGCGATGGCGTCGGTCTCGCTCCTGGTGCTGGCGACGATCTCGGGCAGGCGCTTGAACAGGTAGCGGTGCAGCTCGCTCTTGTGGGGCGAGCGGATGTAGTGCGGGAAGTAGGCTCCGATGAAGAACTCGAAGTCCTGGTCGGCGCGCCGGCGCCGCTCGGCCCGGGCGCGCGGGTCCGGGTCGAACCCGGACACCTGCGCCTCGATGCGCTGGCGCAGCTGCGCGGCGTAGGCCGACAGGTCGGCCGCGGCTTGCTTCTGCGTTAAACCCTTGCCCTTGGTGGCCATCTTTCCGCCCGGTGTAATGCTGGTCAGTCGCTGAGCGGATGCAAGTTGGTCTGTCCGAGGGACCAGCGCAGCGCCTCAGCCACTCCCTGCTCGTAGGTCAGGCCAGGCCATTTCGAGTCCCCATCCATTGCCTCCTCCGCGTCGGCGATGGCGTCCTCGATCTGGTCATTGGTCGGCTTGGTCATGTGAGTTTCTTTGAGGCCGCATTGCGGCGGATGATTTCGTGTGCACCATCAAGCAGTGCCTGCAGTCGTTTGCACTCGCCCCTGAGGGCATCGCAATCGTCAACGACGACGCCGAACGCCTCTTTCGCACCCACCTCCTGCAGCCTGAGCAGCTCTATCTCTGCGGCTGCTTCGGCGCACACGGCCGGCAAGCCAGGACGGCGCAGGCGATCGACGATGTCAGACATGCCGGTCATCGCTCGCCCATGGCGAATGCCTCCAGCGCCGACAGCACGGCCTCGGCCGCCGTCGGATCGCGCTTGATGATCAGGTCGGCGAATGCCTTCACGGCCTCGTTCTCGACCGCCAGGCGGTCAGTCTCGGGCATGAAGCGCTTGGCCGCGCCGTGCGCCTTGGACAAGCTGTCGCTGAGGGAGGCAATGGCCTTCGAGGCGTCGAGCGGGTCGATCTCGGTGTCGTGCTGCAGCCGCTCCAGCAGCGCCTCGCAGCGCAGCACCATCGCAGCCGCCGCGCGGCCCATGGCCTGCTCGAAGCCGCCGCCGCTCACCAGCAGGCTGGCGGCCTGGAACTTGTCCCAGTCGTCGCCCTCGGCTGCCGCCTCGGACTTCCAGCGCCGCGCGGTCTGCACCGGCACGCCGACCTTCTGCGCGGCCTGGTCGAGCGGCAGGCCGCCCAGGAAGGCGGCGCGCAGGCTCAGGCGGGTCTCTTTCGGGTGGGCCATCTCGTCATTCCCCCGGCCACGGGGCCGTGTTGCGGGCCACGTCGCGGCCGCGCTCGGTGATCTGGGCGGTGTCGTCGAGCAGCCGCACCAGCCCCATCTCCTGCAACCAGCTCAGGTCAGCACGCACGGCATCGCGGCTGGCGGCGATGTTGTGGACGGCCTCCAGCTCGCGCTGCAGGTCGCGCACGGTGGCCTGCCCCATCGGGGCAAAGAAGACGCTGGCCAGCGTGCTGGCTCGGCGGCGGCGCACGGGATCAGGTGCGGTCATGGAGGGTTCCCGGTCGGGTGGTGTCGAAGTTGCGCACGAGCTTGGACAGCACGAGGCGCAGGTTGTTGTCCATGCCCTCCACCGTGCCCTCGACACGATGGATCAGGCGGCTGGTCTCGTTGATGCGCTCGTAGATCTTGGCCAGATCGTCGTGCGTCGGATGCGAGCGCGCGGCGGCCTCGATGCGGGCCAGGCGCTCGTCATGGGCGGCCAGCGCTTCGCCCATCTCGCGCTCGAGCGCGGCGATGCGTGTGGTGTCACCCCGCCGACGTACCGCGATGGCCACCAGGGTGACCACCAGATTCAAGCCCGTGAGCACCGAGACGAAGATGTCCTGTTCGGCCATCACCGCACCCCACCCGAAGAACGCAGATCGAGCACCGGGCCCCAGGTGGCGTAGCGCGGCTGCAGCCGGACCATGATGTGCTGCGGATAGCCCAGGTTTTCCGCGCAGTGCGAACGATGACGCCGCGCGCGACCGCAGGCGGCATCGACCGCCAGGCGGTCGAGCGAACCGGCGACGCGGGCCTCAGCCTGCCAATGCCCCAGGCCGCCGTTGTAGGAACGCAGCGCAGCCCACATCCGACTGGCAGGATCGATGCGATGCGCGCCGGGCAGGCTGCCAATCTGGTCCCACAACCAGCGGTCGTATCCGACCAGAGCACGCAGCGCCCACACCGGCTGGCGCGGCTGGCACTGCTCGCGCGACATCTTGTTGAGGCGGCACCACCACGATGCGGTGTCAGGCATGAACTGGGCCATGCCGACAGCACCGGCCGGGCTGACTGCCTCCGCACGCCACTCGCTTTCCTGGTGAACCTGCGCGGCGAAGACCGGAATCGGGGCATCCAGCCCCCAGGCGGCATGCGCGGCCCGCACCAGGTCACCGCGCCAGCGCCGGGCGCCATCGGGCAGGGTGGGTGCGGGCGGCGGCACGGCGCCGCGGGCGGGCTGGAGGGCAACCGGCCCACGCGCTGGCGCAGCCTGCGCCGGCAGCGCCGCCAGGACACACAGTCCGGCCAGCACCCACAGCACCAGCAGCACCCCGATCCACAGGCGCAGGCGAGCGCGGAACCGGGTGTCGATGCGGTGCGGCACGCTCATGCCCCCAGACCGACGGCCAGCATCGTCGCGCTGACGATGAGCGCACGGCGTAGCGTGGCTCCCGTCATCAGCACGCACAGCGTCATGTGGTCGGCGCCGCCGGCGATGTCGAGCAGCGCATCGGGACGCGCATACGGGTACATCGCCCGGTCGATCCAGTAGCCGACGACCGCCGCGGTGGCGACCAGGCTGAGCTTGTAGACCGAGACCGGCAGCTGCTGCGGCGCGAGCGTGTAGGTCAGCGCCGTCAGCAGCACCGCCAGCACGAGCCAGCCGAACATGCGCGGCCCCGACGACGGACGGGGGTGGAGAGGAGGGGTAGCGGAAGGGGCATCCATGGTGCCCGATGGTCCGCCCGATGTCAGCCGGCAGTCAGTCGGCCGCAGCTAGACGGCACTCATCCGGTCCGATCGCCATGAAAAAGCCCGCCACGGCAAGCCGGGCGGGCAGGGGAACCAGTGGCGCAGCACCGCTTCTCCCCTGGGTTGCTCTCGGAACTCTACTTGCCACCCAGCTCACGATAGGCGTCAACAACACGTTTCAGGTCGACCAACTCGATCTCCGTCAGGTGGCGCTCCTCGCTGGCGTTGTGCCCGATCAGCTTGATCACCCCCTTGCCGCCGTCGGCCGCCGCGATCAGTGCAGCCACCATGTCTGGCTCGGCCTGGAAGTCGATCCGCTCCAACACCTTGCCGCTACTCGTCGCTTCGGTCTGGAGCTTGCCCGATGCTGTTGCCCGGACACCCGAAGCCACGAGCGTCACGCCGTTCAGGATCAGGAAGTTTCCGCCGTCGGACCGAGACAGCACTACGCGCAGCCACGGGCGCTCACCCTTGTCTCCGACATAGGCCGTGAACACATCCTGGCCGCTCGTGGCACTGGATGGCGCATACCAGTCGATCTCGTCCACATCGCTACGTGACTTGTTCAGGGATGCCACTGCGATTCCGGGCTTGCGAGCAGCGGCAGTTGATGCGACCTCCGCTTTCCGGGCTGCTTCTGTGGCATCCAGCTTCTTCTCGATGGATGCGACAAGCGCTTCATGCTCGGCCGCCTTCTGCCTCTCTTTGTGATCCCTCACCATGTCAGGCACCGTCATCAGCGCCACAGCCCCCACCACCAGCCCGATCGGGGCGTACTTCCATAGCGACATAGCATCTCCCTTTTAACGCGAAAATTCGCGCGGGGATTCTGCCGCAACGAAACCCTCTTCCTCTCCTCTTGCCCCACCCGGACCAAGAGGAGAAGAGCCGGCGCATGCGGCGCCGGCTCGTGACCTGATCAGAACTCGGTCGTCATCGACCCGTCCTCCAGGCACTTCATGACGTCGCAGCGCAGCTGCAGGGCCCGATCGATCGCGTCGGTCAGTCGGTCGGAATGCCCCACGACGTGCTCCTGATCGGTGCCGGCGCCAGCCACGATCGCATAGGGCCAGTGCTGCACCTGGATCACGCGGTTGTGGGCGATCAGGTGTCGGCGCAGCGCGTCGAAGCTGCCCCAGTGGAACGAGTAGGCTTCGCGCTTGCGCTCGAGGTCGAGACGCTTGATGCAGGCCTCCCGGTCACGCTTGCCCAGCCCCTTGCAGATCTTCTCGACATCCACCGCAGAGAAGACCCGGCGCATGGACTTCCGCAGGAAACGGCGCCGCTCCTCGCAGTCGTTGATGAGCCACTCACCTCGGATGAAGCCGTTCACGTAGACGAGCAGCCCGAGGCTGTTCTTGTCGATCAGGGCGCGCTCTATGCTGATCAGGTAGCTGTCGCAGCGCAACTTCACCGAACCGAACCGTCCTGACAGGTCGCGCTGCATGCTGGCCCAGTCGCTGGCCGTCACCGGGCGCCAGGCGAGGGTAGCCGAGCGGGCCGCGGCCGTGGTGGTCGTCCCCATCACTGCGCCTCCGCCGAGCTGACCGGTGCGATCCGTGCCACCGGCTGACGCGGCATCTTCGCGGGCGACGGCACATCGATCGCCGACGCCACGCAGCCGACCAGGGCACGCACCAGGTCTTGACCCTCGAGCGGCCGCAGATCGCAGGTGGTGCCGTCCCACCAGGCAGCCATGGCACGCTTGGTGCTGATCTGGTCGAGATCATCGGCTGCGACCAGCGTGATCAGGCAGCGCATGCCGGCGTTCCAGGCTGCTGCGCACAGCCGGTCATGCTCAGCCCAGGTCTGCTCGGCCGTGGCAGCCGGCGCAGCGTGATGAGCGACCACCAGTCGAGCGCTGGCCACATCAGGCGAGGACAGCAGCGCCGGAGCGGCGCTGGTGGCCACGATGCGCGCCTCGACCTTGACGGGCAGGGCACGCGCCAGGTCAGGCCCCAGCTCGGGCACATCGGTCAGCACCAGCACGTCGGGCCGATCCACCTCATCGCCGCCACCGCACCCCATGCACTGGGCGACCAGCACCAGCATCACGATCCACAGAAGGACCGCAGGCACGGCCCGGCTCATGCCGTCACCTCGGTCTGAGCCTCGAAGGGGGTAATGATGAAGTCCTCGACGCCGCGCACGATGCTGACGCCCGGAACACCGGCCAGCGCACTGGGCTCGTTGAGCATGGCTTCCTTGTTCGGCTCCTCCTTCGTTCGGATGAAGCGCTCCAGACCGCCGCGGCGCAGCGCCTCCAGCACGGCCTCGGTGCCGCGGATGCTGACGCTGGGCGGGCGCACGCGCCAGGATACTTCGCCGGTGACCAGGTTGGCCGTCTTGCCGTTCCGGTCGTCCTCGCCCAGCAGCGTGACCCGGTTGGCCTCGCACCAGGTCTGCACGCCCGTCTGTAACGCGGCAATGCGCTGCGACAGCTCGGCCAGCACCGGCTCGGCGGCGTTGGTCAGGGCGGCGATCTGGTCGTTCAGCTCGGCGGCGACGCGGGCGTGCTCGCGCTGCAGGTCGCCGATGCGGCGGATGTCGTCAGCGCACATGCTGCGCGACTGGGGCACGGCGACCGCAACGGCGGTCGACTTCATGCGGGTCTTCTTCGTGGCCATGATGGCCTCCTTCGTCGTTCAGTTCAGCGGGATGCCGGCCTGCCACCCCGGCAGGCCGGTGGCGGCTCACAGCAGGCGCAGCTGATGGAGATCGCTGGCGTCTGGGGCCACCTCATTGAGCGATCGCTCGATCTGGTGGGCAGTCATCGTCAGCCCGGCCGCAGCCAGGCTCATGCAGAGCAGGTTGATCGCGTCGTACTGGCTCGAGCAGGTGGGGCTGGGGCCGGTGGTCAGCGCGTCGTAGGCGGCCGAGATCCAGCGCCGGCGCTTGTGGGCCAGCAGCGTGCGCAGCACGGGCACACGCATCGTCTCGCCGCCATAGGCCCCGAACAGCGTGGTCGCCAGCTCGTCGCCGAGCAGCCGGCCCAGCTCGGCGCGCCGGCGACGCCCCGACTCGTTCGTGCTCTCGGCCACCGGCACGCGGATCAGCACGCCCGGCAGGCTGTTGACCAGCCGGGCCGCATGCTCGCGCCCGAGCACACGCACCATCTCGGCCGTGCCAGCGGGCAGGTGCTCAGACAGATCGATCAGATCGCGGGGCGTCACGCAGGTGATCAGGTGCCGCAGCTGCTCGGGCGTGATCGGCCAGACCGGTGTGGAAGGACTCGTGGAGGGCATCACACACCTCCTGCTTCGCGCTGCAGTCGCTCATGCGCCTGGTAGGCCTTGTGCCGGGCAGTGCGCGCCAGGGCCCCGACCAGCGCATGCAGGTCCTGCGGTGACACCAGGTCCACCGTCTCGCCCCAGCCATTGCGCTTGGCGATCGCATCGGCGTACCGCAGCGTGTGCTCCTTGCCCGTGATGCGCTGCAGCTCATTCAGCCAGCCGTGCACCTCGGCCATCAGCGCTGCGCGATCCTGCGCAGGCACCGGACGGGTACGCCCGGCGGCGCGTGCCTTGGCCTTCGGGCTGACACCGCCTGCGCGGTTGAGGTGATCGAGCACGCGGCCGATCTGCGCCAGGCTCAGCTCGGTCGCGCTGGTCTTGCCCGTCAGCGTGGCCAGCATCGCCCGATAGGTGGCGTCATCCAGATCCAGCGCGCGCTGAGCTGCCTTGATGGCCTTGATGCCGTTGCGGCGACGCACCTCGATCGAGAGCGTGCTGGGACGGTGGTGCGTGCGATCAGCAGCCATGGCGAGCCTCCTTCGGCTGCACCATGCGCAGAGCAGGTGCGACCGGCGACTTCGCCCGCTCCACCGCGAGCTCGTCGAGGCACTCCGCTGCGCGGTTGACCGCCTGGTGGGCAATGCGGCGCGCCCGCTCGCTGTCCTCGACGGCACGAACCGCCGTCGACTCTGCGTCGGCGACGCGATCTTCTGCCTGCAGGTTGTAGGCGATGCCCATCGTCGCGACACCGGCGGCGAAAGCCAGCACCAGGCTGAGCACGCGCAGCTCCGGCGCATCGTGGTTGTGGTGGTCGATCGACATGATGCTCAGCTCTCCTGGGACGATTCGGACGGGCCGGCGAGAGCCGCCAGCCGGTTGTGACGGCACGACTGGCAGGCGCGCCACTGGTCGACCTCGGCGAAGGTCAAGGACTCGTAGGTCCGCGCCGCGGTCTGGCGGCACAGGCTGGGGGCGATGGTCTGGCCGGTGTGCGGGCAGATGTAGGCCTCCAGCGACTCGTACAGGCGCGCGATGAATCTCGGGCTGACCTGCTCGGGCGGGATGTGGCCGGTGGCGACCCGGCTCACGTAGACGCGGCTCACGCCCATGCGCTCGGCCAGGCCCAGCTTGCCGCGCGGGTCGGCGCTGATCTCGCGCTCGAGCACAGCACGCCAGTCCGGCGGGATCGCGGCGCGCGCCTGGTCAAGGCGGCGGGTGACATCGATGCGGGTGGCCATCACGACGGCTCCTTCGGGTCATGGGCGGTGCTGGTCGAGACGGTGCCGGGTCGGCGCAGCCGATCGGCCAGGGCCCGCACGCCCTCGGGCACGCCGCGGCGCACCGGCGCCAGATCGGGCTCCGCCGGGGCCGGCACAACCGGCACCGGGGCAGGCACGGCAGCGCGGCCCTGCCGGCGCTCGACCTCGACGGCCCGCTCTGCCACCCCCTCGGCGCGGTCGGCCAGCCGCACCAGGACGGCGTAGAGGTAGCCGTTGCCCTGCAGCGGCAGCTCCAGCAGGCCCCGATCCCGGGCGCGCAGCAGCTCGGCGAAGGCGTCTCGCCAGATCTCCGGCGAGACAGACCACTCGCGACCGCGGGCCAGGATGGCGCCGCGGCGCAGGTCTGGCACCAGCTCGGCCAGCAGCTTGCGGACCTTGACCAGGCTGAGCACATGCTTGGCCGGCTTGTGCAGGCGCAGGTACTGCACGACCTGGCCGCCCAGCGGCAGGCTCCAGGTCACCACGTCGGCCAGCAGCCGGCGGGTCTCGTCGTCGTCGATCATGCGCATCAGCAGCGCGTCGAGGGACTCCTCGGCGCCGCAGACCGCGCAGGTGTGGGTGAGGTCGGCAGCGCTCATGCGGAAGCACCTCCAGCGGGCGAGCGCAGCATGCGCGCCTGGGCAGCCGCAGCGCGGCGAGCGGCGTCGTTCAGCTCGACGCGGAACCGGTCCGGCTGCGTCGCACGCTGGCCGCGCGACCCCTCGATGCGGTAGACCTCGCCCGCGTCAATGAGCGCCAACAGGTGCCCCTGGACGCTGCCGACGCACAGCTTCGTCGCCTCGGCCAGCTCGTACTTGGTCGCCGGCTGAATGTCCATCAGGGCCTCGAAGACGGCCAGACGGTTGCGCAGGACATCGGCACGGATCATGGGGTTGGATTGGGTCATGGTCATCCTCATCACTTCCGGGTCTTGGCGGGCTGGGCTGCGCGCTCGGCGGCGGCGCGGCGCTGGGCATCGGTGGTGGCGACCATCCAGAGGTCGGGGTCGGTGCTGATCGGTCTGGGGATGCGGTAGACCTCGCCGCGCAGCTCCAGGGCACGCAGATGGCGGCGCACCACGGTAGGGCAGAGCTGGGTCTCACGGCAGAGATCGTCGACGCACGCAGGCATGCACTTCCGGCAGGCCTCGAGCACCTGGGCTCGGTTGCGCGTCGCAGCCGCACCCGATGAGGCCGTCGCGGCTTCGCTGACGGCGGGCCGGGTCGGTGCCACCAGCGGATTCGGATCGGTCAGTTCGCCGCTGTGGCTGACCGACGGCGGCAACGGACCGAGGTCGCGAGCCAGGCGCCAGACCGGCGGCTGTCCAGGCAGAGCCGGCGCCGACTCGAGCACGCCAGCACGCAGCAGGGCCGCGAGATAGCGGTTCAGGTTGTTGCGCGCAGCCAGATCGGAGGAGGTCGCGCAGGTCATCAGCAGGTCCTGCATGCTGAAGACGGGCATGGCACGCATCACCCACCAGGCGCGGGTGCGCAGCGGTCGCTTCGGCCGGGGCTGCATCACGGCGGGCGCGCTGGCCGCACGCTGCACGGTGGACGGGGTCAGCAGAGGGATCAGCACGTCACGTCCCTCCAGCCGCTGCCAGGCTCCCAGTACGCCTGCACCTTCTGATCGATCGGGGCGTACAGGCGCCAGACCATGCGACCACCGAGGTCAGCGTAGACCTGGCCCATCTCGGCGGCGACGCGCTTGACATCCGCGACCTGTTGGGGGTCAGTGGCGTCGATCGTCATCAGGATGCGCCAGGCACCCGCGTTGTTGAGCTCGAGCCGGGCCGGCCGGCGAATCGAGCGGATCGGCTTCTGGGGGGTGTTCACAGCTCACCTCCCTTGCGGCTGACGCGCGACAGGACCTGGCGGCCGCGCCGGTAGTCCTCGCACAGCGCACCGCGCATGTCGGCGCTGGCCATGCGGGTCTTGCTGGCGGCGCGGGCGACACCTTCGATCCGGGCAATCGCATTCAGCACCGAGCGCATGCGGCCCTCGGTCTCGGCATGGATGCGCTGGACCAGATCCGGCTCGATCTGCACATCGGCCAGCTGCTGGCAGACGGCGGCCACATCCGCGACGCTGGCCGGGGCGAACTCGACCCAGTTGAAGATGCGGCTGCTGATCTGCTGGTGCTGACCGAAGCGCCACACGTCTTGCGGCATGGCAATCAGGATCACCGGCGTACCCGACTTGTCGGTGATGCCGCGCAGCCGCTCCAGGCAGGCCGCCCGGTCATCCAAGGCGAACCCGGACTCGTCCAGGATGATGGCCGACTGGCTGGCCACCAGCCGGGCGCCGATGGCCGTCTCCATGGTGCGCCCTTGCGGGATGCCCATGCGTTCAGCCAGCGCCGCGATCAGGCGGCCCGGCGTCATGCCTTGCACGGCCGTCAGGTAGACCGCAGCTTCCGCCGCACCCCAGTGGTACAGCGTGGTCGTCTTGCCCTCGCCAGGCCGGCCGGTGACCAGCAGCCAGGAGGCCTCGCGGGCGCCGCGCACGGCCAAGCTCGCAATACCGGCCTCAAGACGGGCCAGATTTTCGGTTCGGACGAAGTGTCGTTTCATGGATACTCTCGGTTCTCTTACGTTGAATCCCCTCTGGGGGGTTTTTTGTCCCGGCCACTTCGCGGTGGCCGGGCTTTTTCATTGAGGGCTCACCTCAATAGAAATCGAAGTCGCCCATCGCGGGGCGGATGTAGTCCCCGGTCGACTCGCCGGCCTCGCGGCGCTCGCGCTCCAGGCGGGCGGACATCTCGGCCAGCTCGGCCTGCTCCTGCGCCACCTTCGCGGCCTTGCGCTCGTGGGCCAACTGCAGGCAGTAGCGGTCGAAGTCGTCCATGCCCTCGGGCTCGTCGGGGGCCTGCTGGGGCACGACCTCGGCCACGCGGGCCACGACTTCCAGCTCCGGGCGCTGCTGCACCAGGTCGGTCGGGATCTCGAACACTTCCCCCCCGTGGTGCTCAAGAGCAGGGGGCGCGGTGCGTTGCTCGATCTGCTCGATCTGTCGCTCGCGCCGGCGGATCTGCGCAGAGGCGCGCTTCTCGCGCGCCGCGTCGGCCAGCGTCTGCGTGATGTAGCCGGAGGCCTCGACCAGTTCGGCGCGCGCGATCAGCCGGCCGTCCAGGTGCTTGATCCAGACGTGGCGGTACTCGTCGGCGTCGATCGCCACCAGCACATCAGTGCCTTCCAGGTGATCCAGTTCGATGCAGCGGTAACGCTGGCCGGCATAGGCACTGACCGCACCGCGGCGCACCGTCTTGATGACGTGCAGCCGGAAGGCATCACGCAGCTCATCCTCGGTCATCACCACCGGCGACCAGCCCGCGACGCGAGCGGCCTGCAGCGCCTGGGCAGGCGTCATGTGGACCCTGCGGCCGTCGGCACCACGCACCTTGGGCAGAGACCGGTGGGGGTGGTTGTTCCACTTCTCTTCCAAGGCGTGGATCCAGTCGCAGGCCTGCTGCCAGGTCTCGAAGACCAGCCCGCGCCCCTCCCTCTGGGCCTGGAGCTTCAGCGCGTGGGCGCTCTCCAAATCGCCGGCGCGGCGCGCCTTCGTCATGCCCTTGTAGATCCGGCCGACCCGCTTGTAGGCGAGCTCGTCCATGCCCTTCGGGTTCTGGTAGGTCGCCAGCGCCCGGGATTCCCGGTCGAGCCAGGTATTGAAGTTCTCGGCGATGCCGTTGGCCTGCGAGTTTCCGACCTCGGCCGGATGCTTGATTTCCAGGCCCAGCCGCGAGGCCAGGCCGTCGAACTGCTCCGACTTCACCCGGTCGTTCTTGATGGAACGGGTCGAGTCGGTCTGCAGCACGGCAGGAACGCCACCGAAGCGGATGCATTCCTTCAGCCCGTCCAGAATCACGTCCGTGTTCTCGGTCAGGCCGATGCTCATCGGCGTGACGTAGCGAGTCGCCACGTCATGGAAATGCCAGACCTCATAGGTCACCGGCTCGCCCATCACCGGGTGGGGTGCGCGGAAGTGGGTATTCCAGCCGTCGGCGTGCACGAGATCCCAGGGCTGCAGTCCCTCGGCATCACGGTGCTGATAGAACTTCTTCGCCCGCAGGGCCGAACCCTGGTAGCGGCCACGCATCTTGTCCGACTCGGACAGCTTCTGCAGATAGCGCAGCACCTGCTGGTAACTGGGGGCCGGTGCGCCGGGCGGGAAACCCCACTCGGGTCGCCATTCGACCTGCATCTGTTCGTAGACCGAGCGGACCGTGGGTTTCTGCGGCCGGCAGTACAGCGTGCGTACCACGGGGTGCCAGGGCCGTTCAGTGAAATCCGGCGTGGAGGTATCTGCCGGCAGCAGTGCATCGGCGCCGCGCTGGGTTTTCAGTCCGATCCAGCGCTGCAGCGTCGGCAGGCTGGGCAGGCCATCCGCAGATTTCCGGCCCTGCGGCGCCTGCGTGCGGCGCAAGACCCCCAGCACCTCGGTGGACAGATCGCCCGATCGAGCCCTGGAGAGAAACACCGTGCAGGCCGCACGGGTGCTGCATCCCTGATCTCTGGCCAGGCGCTCGATGTGGCCGATGACGACTTTGCGCGCGGTGAGGATGGCTCGCTGCTCGGTCGTGGCGCGCGCCACCGGAGATTCGACACTCACCAGCTCGCGCCGATCGGTCGCAGGTGCCACAGCAGGCGTGGGCGCGGCACGCGCTGGCAGAGCCAGCGTGGCACGCGTCGGCTCGGAGAGCTGGGCGGCCACCGCGACAAGTTCTTGCTCGGCCAGGTAGGCGCGGGTTTCTGCGGGCAGCAGGTCAATGTGATATTCGATCGCCTTTGTACCGACCCTTTTCCGCCACTTTTTGCGGTCTGCGTCCAAAATTTTTTGCAGACGATCTCGAACCTTCTGTGGCGATCCCGGCATACCAGGAAGACCAGCCAGCTCTTGGGGGGTGAACCATTCGGCCACGATCAGTTCACCTTGAATCTACGGCCATCAGCCAGCGTTTCACGCAGGCTGCTGATGATGGCTGACGAAGCCTTCCCGTGAGGGCGGCGCCCGTCTTTGCGAGGTCTGGCCCAAGTGCGGAGCGCATGGTGAACCGCAGTGGGATCAAAGCGGTGATGAACCGCCCAAGCCTGCAGGCTGGGCCACCCCAACAGCGCCAACTGCCCGCGCAGACGCAGGCGATCGCCGAGCAGGTCGGCGTCTTCTGTCGCTTCGGTCGTTTGTGCGTTAATGTTCATGGTGAATGAACTATCCCGCAAAAAGTGATGGGATGCAAGTCCTTTTTTGCGCCAAGGCACCCCGTTCTTTTGTCATCGTGGGCACCAAGACCCATCAACAGCCAAAAAACCTTGAAAAATCAACAACTTACAGTCGAAAAGAACGCAAAGAGCGAACCGGCTCAGGAGCGTTCCTTTCTCACGCCAGAAAAGAACGTCCGTGATCGCCTGCTGGAGCTGATTGGGGAGGACTCAGTCGCAGCCTTTTCACGCTCCACAGGGGTTGCAGAGTCGAGCCTTCGCGCGTACCTGACCAGAGGCATCAAGCCTGGCATGGATCACTTGGTGGCGATGGCACAAGCCAAGGGCGTGACCGTCGACTGGCTTGCCACGGGACGGGAGCCCCGACTGCGCGCCGACGTCATCAAGGCCACAGGAGGTCTGGACAAGCAGCGCCTGAAGGACGCCATTGCTGCCGTCGAGGAGGGCCTCCGAGTGGCCCAGAAGCAGCTGTCCCCGGACAAGCATGCCGAGCTGATTTCGCTGATCTACGAGACAGAAGGCCCCATCAACAGGGCGTTTGTCGTGAGGATGATCACGTTTTCCCCCGCGTAAGGTTCTATGCGGTACCTCCTGGCGGTAGATTTCAGCCCCGAATGAACTCAGGAGGAAAACCATGTCTTCACCCGCTGACCTGCATGGCGTCATCTCGCAGCTCATGCAGACTGCCACACCCGCTCCCCATGCCATGCCGACAGTGACGCCCGTCTTCAACATCACGGGCAACGGCAACGTCATCAGCCTGGGCAACCTGCACATGCCTGGCGCAGTGGTCGCGTTAAACGACCCTGCGGCAGTGCCCAGAGCCTCGGGGCAGTAGCGCAGCTCATTCGCGCTCGGATCCGCGCGGTCGTGTCTTAAAGCGCGCGCGATTCGGGCGCAAGCCTGCGCACTTCCGATCACATCCCATTTGAGACACAGAATCGGCGTTTTCTCAATTGGATCAACAGGTTAGGCGATTTTTTCGCGCCCCCGTACCTGTCTTAATTCAAGAGACTCCCCACACTGGGACCGGCATCTGATGTTCGCCGCGCCGCTGTGCATTCCGGTGCCGCCGGAGATGCCCTTCGGCGCGCTGCAGGAGGCGGTGCTGCCGGGCCTCTACGGCCAGCATCCCGACTTCGCGCGCATCGACTGGGGCCGGGTGGAATGGCTGCGCGGCGGCCAGCCCTTCGTGCCCGACCCGGCGGCGAGCCTGGCGGCCAACGGCATCGGCCACAAGACCTCGCTGCGCCTGCGCACGCCGCAGCTCCCGGGCCTGGCCGGCGCGGCCTTCTGAGCAAGCCCAGGAGCCTGATCCATGAGCTTCGAGCTGCGCATCGAACCGACCGGCCAGACCCTCGAGGTCGCGCCGGACCAGACCGTGCTGGACGCCTGCCTGCGCGCCGGCCTCTGGCTGCCCCACGCCTGCTGCCACGGGCTGTGCGCCACCTGCAAGGTGCGCGTGCTCGACGGCGAGGTCGACCACGGCGAGGCCTCGCCCTTCGCGCTGATGGACTTCGAGCGCGAGGAGGGCCGGACGCTGGCCTGCTGCGCGACGCTGCAGTCCGACGCGGTGATCGAGGCCGATCTGGACGTCGACGCCGACGCGCGCGTCATCCCGGTCGAGGACTTCCGCGCCACCGTGCTGGCCCGCCAGGCGCTGACGCCCACCATCCTGGGCCTGACGCTGCAGCTGGACCGGCCGATCGACTTCCAGGCCGGCCAGTACATCAACCTGGCGATCCCGGGGCTGGCGTCGCGGCGCGCCTTCTCGATCGCCTCGCCGCCGTCGCTCTCGCGCGACACGGCGCGCATCGCGCTGCAGGTGCGCCGCGTGCCCGGCGGCGCGGGCACCGGCTGGCTGCACGACACGCTGCGCCCGGGCATGACGCTCGATCTCGCCGGGCCCTACGGCCGTTTCTTCGTGCGCACCTCGGCGGCGCGGCCGATGCTCTTCATCGCCGGCGGCTCCGGCCTGGCCAGCCCGCGCAGCATGATCCTGGAGTTGCTCGAACAGGGCGACGGCCCGCCGATCACGCTGGTGGTCGGCCAGCGCTGCCGAGAAGAACTCTACGAGCACGAGGACTGGATCGCGCGCGCCGAGGCCGATCCGGCACGGCTGCGCTACCTGCCGGTGCTGTCGCACGAGCCCGAGGGCAGCGCCTGGCGCGGCCTGCGCGGCTGGGCGCACGAAGCCGCGCGCGACCTGTTCGACGGCGACTTCCGCGGCCTGAAGGCCTATCTCTGCGGCCCGCCGGCGATGGTGGAGGCGGCGGTGTCGACGCTGATGCAGGGCCGGCTGTTCGAGCGCGACATCCACACCGAGCAGTTCCTGTCGGCCGCCGACGCCCAGCGGGTGCGCAGCCCGCTGTTCCGCTCGGTCTGACACGGATCCGGACACGCCCCCGGGTCCGGCCGGGCCGGCCGCCTCTGGCACACTCGCCCGGGTGATGTCCTTCCTGAGTTCGTGGCGCGATCCGCGCCGCTGGCCCGCACGGGCCCTGAACGGGGCCGCGGTGGCCCTGGGCGTCGGACTGATCCAGCTGGCCGGCGGCCTGCTGGGCGGCCCGGCGGTGGCGCTGGCGATGAGCGGCGGCGCGGTCTGCACCAGCCTGCCCGACGTGCCCAACGCACCGCAGCGCACCTGGCGGCGGATGCTGCCGGCGGCGCTGCTGGTCAGCGCGGTCACGCTGGCGACCACGCTGTGGCGTGCCGACGCCTGGACGATGGCGCTGCTGGTGGCCGGGGTCACGCTGCTGACGCAGATGACGCTGGCCTGGGGACCGCGCGCCGGAGCGCTGGCCTTCTCGGGCACGCTGTCGCTGGTCTTCGCGCTGGCCGGGCCGGTGCCGGCCGATCCGGGCGCAGCGCTTCATCATGCCGGCTGGACGCTGGCCGGCGCGCTGGCCTATGCCGGCTGGGCGCAGCTGTGCAGCCATCTGCTGCGCCGGCGCTGGCGCGAGCTGGCCACCGCGCAGGCGCTGCGCGCGGTGGCGGCACGGCTGCGCTCGCGGGCGCAGCGCATCGCGCAGTCGGAGCCGGCCGACGAGGCGCTGCTGCAGGCCTCGATCCGCGACGACGTGACGCTGGCCGAGACGCTGCAGGCCGCACGCGACCTGGTCTTCGCCGCGCGGCCCTCGGCTCATTCGCGCCGGCTGACCGACCTGGTGCTGCAGCTCATCGAGCTGCGCGACCTGCTGCTGGCCAGCCGGCTCGATCTGGCGCAGATCGGCCATGACGCCCCGGCCGCGGCCTGGCGCGCGGCGCTGGCCGCGGCGCTGCGGCCGGCCGCCGATGCGCTGGAGCAGCTGGCCGACGCCGTCGGCCGGCCCGGCGTGCGGCCGCGCTTCGAGGCCGCGGCGCTGCGCGCGCGCCTGCTGCGGACGCTGGCCGCGGTGCCGGTGGCGGCCGACGATCCGCGCCGGCCGCTGGTGCAGACGGTCGGCGCCCGGATGGCCCATCTGCTCGAGGAGGTCGAGTCGATGGTCGAGCGCGCCGGCGGGCCGGACCGCCCGGCGCGGCTGGCGCCCCAGGCGCTGCAGCTCTTCGTCTCGCCCGAGGGCTGGCCGCTGGCGGCGCTGCGACCGCACCTGCGCCTGGACTCGCCGGTGCTGCGCCATGCGCTGCGCGCGACGCTGGCCTGCACCGGCGCCTGGCTGCTGGCGCAGGTGCTGCCGTGGCGCACGCATCCCTACTGGCTGCTGCTGAGCGTGGCGGTGGTGCTGCGCGGCAACCTGGAGCAGACGCTGGCGCGGCGCAACCAGCGCCTGCTCGGCACGGTGCTGGGCTGCCTGCTGACCGCGGCGCTGATGGCGCTGGACCGGCCGCACTGGCTGCCGTGGATCTTCCTGGTCGCGGTCGGCACCGCGCACGCCAACGTCATCGACCGCTACCTGGTCACCGCCACCGCGGCGACGCTGATGGCGCTGCTGCAGCCGCTGATGGTGCAGCCCGGCAGCCATCCCGCGCTGGCCGAGCGGCTGGCCGACACCGCGATCGGCGCGCTGCTGGCCTGGGCGGCCTGCTTCGTGCTGCCCTCCTGGGAGCGCCGGACGCTGCGGCGCCAGACCGCCGCGGTGCTGCAGGCGCTCGCCGACCACGCCCGGCAGATCAGCGAGGTCGGTGCCGATGCGGCGGCGCAGCTGCGCCAGCGCCAGAGCCGCGCGCGCGCCTATGCGGTGCTGGGCGCGCTGGCCGCCTCGGCGCAGCGCGCCCGGGCCGAGCCCCGCTGGGCGCGGGTGCCCGAGGCCCCGTTCGAGGCGCTGCTCTCGCACGGCTACACGCTGATGGCGCTGCTCGGCACGGTGCAGCAGACGCTCCATCGCCGCTCGGCCCAGCTCGACGCCGGACGCATCGCGCCGGCGCTGCAGGCGATGGTGGCGCAGTGCCGGCAGACGCTGCAGCCGGACGGGTCGACCGACCCGGCCGCGTCCGCCGCCCCGCTCTCCGGCGATGCCGCCGCGATCTGGCCCGCCCAGGACGCGCAGGCCGATCTGACGCCGTGGTTCGAGCGGCGCCTGCGGCTGTGCACCGCCGAGGCGCAGGCGCTGGGCGACGCCGCCCGGCAGCTGCTGGCCGCCGCGCCCTGAAGCGCGCTGACACGCCCCGCACAGGGTTTGAACGTTCAAACCAGATCGATCAGACCGGATCCATCTCCCAGCGCAAGCCCACCGTCAGGCTGCGCGGGGCGCCGGGGGCGTAGAAGGTCGAGGACTGCAGCGGATAGCCGGCCGCCGCCGATCCGCCGTAGGGGCGGGCCTGGAAGGCGCCGCTGGCGGTGAACGCCGTCGCCCCGAGCTGGGCGGCCGTGCTGTAGCGGCGGTCGGCCAGATTGGCGACCTGCGCGAACAGCTTCAGGCCCGGCGTCGGCGTCCACGAGGCGCCGAGGTTGAACACCGCGTAGCCCGCGCTGCGGCCCGAGCCGAGGTAGTACTTGCCGTCGGCCTGGTGCTGGCCGTTCTCGTTGCCGCGCGCCAGGCTGCCGCCGATGCCCACGCCGCTGAGCTCCAGCTCCAGCGCCGGCGTCACCTGCCAGCCGACCGCGAGCTTGAGCATCTGGCGCGGGATCAGCGGCAGGCGGTCGCCTTTGCGGACGTCGATCGTGCCCTCCAGGCCGCCGCCGGGCGTGCTGCTGCTGTTGGCCGAGCCGCCCAGCGTCTCGTCGCTCTGGAAGGTGGCGTCCAGCCAGGTGTAGTTCGCGCTCAGGCGCCACGGACCGGTGCGGTGGGCCGCGCCCAGCTCCAGGCCCTGGCGGCGGGTGCGCTCGATGTTGCGGAAGTAGCCATAGCCGGCCTGGTCGTCGGCGACGAACAGGATGTCGTCGCGGTTGTCGGCGCGGAAGACGCCCGCCTGCCACTCGGTGCGCTCGTCCAGGCGGCCGCGCAGGCCGATCTCGGCGGTGCGGGTGACGACCTGCGACAGCGGCGGGTCGCCCGCCATCGCGTTGGGCAGGCGGCAGGGGCGGTCCGGGTTGGCACAGCCCAGCTCGATCGCGGTCGGCGTGCGGCTGCTCTCGCTCAGGCCGGCGTAGGCGCCCAGGCTCGGCGTGACGCTCCAGGCCAGGCCCAGCGCCGGGTTGAAGCGCGCGTAGCGGTGGTCGCCGTCGAGAGAATCCGCGCCCGCGCCCGGGTTGATGCGGTCGCTGTTGACGACATGGGTGCGGTTGTAGCGGCCCGACAGCGTCAGGTGCAGGTCCGGGCGCAGCGACCAGGTGTCGGAGGCGAACACGCTGGTGGTGCGGGTGCGCGAGACCAGGCTGACGCGGTTGTCCAGCGGCACGCCGTCGACGTCGCCGCCGCTCACGCCGTCGGCCCAGGCGTCGACGCCGGTCACGCTGCGGTCCGCGTTCAGATAGCCGAGCTGGGTCGACTGGCCGTAGGCGGCGCGCGCGCCGTCCCAGCCCAGGCCGACGACATAGCGGTGGGCACCCTGGCGGCCGGAAGCCTGCAGCGTCAGCCCCGCGCTGTCCTGGTCGGTGCTGCCGTGGTTGAGCAGGCCGTTGCACTTCTCGCCGGGCTCGTCGCCCTGCAGCGCCTGCGCGATGCAGCGCAGGTAGGGGAAGGGCGTGCTGGCGGCCGTGATCGTGGTGCTCGGGTAGGCGATGCCGGCGGCGGTCAGTGCCGCCTTGTCGGCGGCCGACAGCGTGTAGACCGACTGGTCGAGCGAGCCCTCGTTGACGTCGCCGTTGAGCGTGCGGGTGCGCTGGCCGCGCAGGTAGGCGGTCGCCCCCAGCGTCAGCGCCGGGCTCAGGTCATGCTCGACCTGCAGCGTGGCGCCGGTGGCTCGGTTGCGCGTCTCGTCGGGCCAGGTGTAGACGCTGCTCCAGTCGCTGGCCATCAGCCGGGATTCCTGCAGGCCGTTGCCGTTCAGGCGGCTCTCGGCATGCGCCACCGAGGCGCTGATGCGGGTGCGGCCGTCGCGCCAGCCGACGCGGCCGAAGACCTGGCCGATGCAGGAGGCGGAATGGTCGCGCCAGCCGTCCTCGCGCCAGCTGCGGCCGGTGCCGAACCAGTCCCAGCCCTCGGCGTTCGAGCCGCCGTGCTCGATCTCGAGGCCGCGCCGGCCGTGGCTGCCGACCTCGGCCTGCACCGCGGTGCCGGGGTGGCTGCGGCCGGTCTTGGTCGTCACCGCGAGGGCGCCGCCGAGGGTGTTGAGGCCGAACAGCGGGTTCGAGCCGGGCATCAGCGTCATGCCCGCCACCGCCGAGCGCGGAATCAGGTCCCAGCTGACGGTGTCGCCGAAGGGCTGGTTCTGGCGCACGCCGTCGACATAGAGCGACAGCCCCTGCGGCGTGCCCAGCAGCGGCGAGGCGGTGAAGCCGCGGTAGCTGACGTCGGGCTGCAGCGGGTTGCCCTGCATCTCGTTGAGGTGGACGCTGCCCAGGCTCTGCAGGAAGTCGCCCAGCGAGAGCGCGCCGCTGCGCTGCAGGTCGGCGTCGCTGGCGGTCTGCACCGGCGCGGCGATCTGGTCGCGGCGCAGCGTCGCGCCGCCCTGCGGCGTGGCGCGGACCTCGACGCGCGGCAGCTCGGCGCGGGGGGATGGCGAGGGCTCAAGGGTCTGGGCGGCGGCGGACAGGCTGGCGCACAGCAGCAGGACGGCGTGGGCCGGTGCGCGCAGACGGAGGCAGGAACGGGACGACATGGTGTCTTTGGCGTGGAAACGTGAAGAACGATGTCGTCATGTTGCTCAGCCCCCCGGCCCGGCGACAGGGAAAACTTCCCGGCACAGGGTCTGTCCGGGGCGACTGTCCCGTCATGGGACAGTCCGGCCTCAGGGCATCAACCCATGCTGCTGGCCATAGCGGATCAGCTCGACCGCGCTGGAGACACCCAGCTTCTGCCGGATCGCCGTCTGGTAGTTCGAGACGGTCTTGTCGCTGACGCCCATGTCGCGCGCGATCTGCTCGAGCGGCTGGCCGGTCAGCAGCAGCAGCAGCATCTGGTGCTCGCGTGCGGTGAGCTGCTCGTGCGGCGTGGCGGCGGCGCGGCGCGGCGGGATGTCGGGCTGCGGCGCCTGGCCGTGCATCATCCGGCGCACCGCCTCGATCAGCGCCTCCGGGTCGCTCGACTTGCCCAGGAAGCCGGTCGCGCCGGCGCGCTGGCACTGCTGGCGCAGCGCCGGGGTGTCGTGCATCGTGAAGACCAGCACCTTCAGCCAGGGCAGGGCCTCCTGGAGCTGGCGCAGCAGGTCCAGCCCGCTGCGCCCGGGCATCGACAGGTCGAGGATCAGCAGGTCGATCTCGCCGGGCCGGCGCCCCTTCAGGTCGGTCCAGGCCGCGTCCGCGTCCGCGTACTCGGCCACCACCGCCAGATCCGGCTCGCCCTCCAGCAGCCGTCGGTAGCCCAGGCGCACGATGGCATGGTCGTCGGCGATGGCGAGGTGGAGTCGGGCGGACATCATGGGGCGGGATCGGCGGTTCCAGAGGGGGACAGAGGCAACCGGGCCTGCAGGTGCAGCCCCGGCGCGGGAGGCGAGGCCTCCACGATCCGCCATTGTCCGCCCAGCGCCCAGACCCGCTCCTGCATGCCGCCCAGGCCGTTGCCGCGCTGCATCGCCGCGGCCGCATCGCCCAGGCCGCGGCCGTCGTCCTGCACCGACCAGAGCACCTCGTCAGGGCCGATGCGCAGCGTCAGCGCCACCCGGCGCGCGTGCGCATGGCGGGCCGCGTTGGTCAGCGCCTCCTGGCTGAGCCGGTAGAGCGCCAGCACCAGATCGCGCGGCAGCGCGGGCGCCGCCGCATCGATGTCGATCGCGAGCGAGAAGGCGGTCGCCTCCAGTCCGTCATGCGGCGCCTGCTGCCAGCTGCGCACCAGCGGCTCGAGCAGCTCCTGCAGCCGCTGCGGGCTCAGCGTCGCGGACGCGCCGTCGGCCAGCGGTCCGAGCGGGCGCAGCTGCACCAGCAGGTCGCGGATGTCGCGCTGCACCTCCGCGCCGTGGCGCGAGATGGCCTGCACCACCTCGAGCAGGCGGGGCTGGTCGGCGAGCTGGCGCGCCAGCCAGGCGGCGTCGAAGCGCAGCGCGGTCAGGCGCTGGCCGAACTCGTCGTGAAGCTCGCGCGCCAGCCGGGCGCGTTCGTCCTCCTGGAGCGTCTGCATCTTCTGGCTCAGCAGCCGGCGGCGGGACTCGGCCACCTCCAGCGCCTCAGCCAGATGGCGCAGCGCCGCGGCGATCGAGGCCAGCTCGCGGGTGGGCATCTCCGGCAGATGGCGAACCTCGGCGCGCTGGCCGTGCTCGATGCCGTCGATCGCCGCCAGCAGGTGGCCCAGCGGCGCCAGCGAGCGCCGCACGTTCCAGCGCATGACCAGCAGCAGCCCGGCAATGCAGGCCAGCAGCACCAGGAACAGCCCCAGAAAGTCGGCCACGGCCTCGCGGCGCTCGCCGTCGGGCGTGGGCTGCAGCGACAGCGTCCAGGTCTGACCGTCAGGCCGGCGGAGCTGCCAGCCCACGCTCGGCGGCGGCAGCAGCGGGCTCCAGCGCCGGTGCCACTGCGCCAGCAGATCGACCGGCCCCGGCGCCGTGCGCGGCGCGGGCGGCTCCAGCAGCACGCGGCCCCGCTCGTCGACGATGCGCAGCGCCAGATGGCGCAGCGCATGGCCGTCCTGGATGGCGCGCAGCGCACCGATGGCGCCATCGTCGGTCAGTGTCTCGATATGGAGCAGTCGAACGGACAGCTCGGCCAGATGCCTCGCCGCCTCGACCTCCTCTTCGATGGCCTCGTCGATGCGCAGCAGGCCGATGACCAGGGCCAGAAGCACCGCCATCAGGCCGACGCGGGCGGCGCGGCGCATCACCAGGCGGGACAGGTCCGGGCGATGCGCCAGCTTCACCGCCCCTCTCCCGGCGGCACGTCCGTGACCACCACCTCCACCAGCGGCACCTCCCAGCGCGTGCAGTGCAGGTCGGCGCGGAAGGCCTCGCCGGCCTGCTCGCGGTGGCGCACCAGGATGGCGGTGACACGGCCGGGCAGGCCCGGCGGGCGGGCGCGCTGCTCCAGCGCCTGCGCACGGCGCGAGAGCTGGCCGACCAGCTCGCCGCGGGCGTTCTCGATGCGCCGGCCGATCAGCCGGACCGGGTCGCCCGCCTCCAGCCCGGCCAGGCGCCGGTGCAGCCGGTGGCCCGGCGGCATGCGCCCGGCGTGGCCGAGGTCGATGTCGGCCGGGCTGATCGCCAGCATGTGGCGCGGCGCCGGCACCTCGCCGGCAGGCACCGGCGGGCTCAGGCGCTGCACCGCCTCCAGCGCCTGCAGCCCCGGATCGTCGAGCAGGCCGTGGCGCGAGGGCCGCGCGCGCATCAGCGCGAGCGTCTCGGCCGCGCGGGTCGCGGCGACATAGAGCAGCCGGCGCTCGTCGTCCCCCGGCAGCCAGTCGTCGGCGTCCATGACGACGACATGGCGGAACTCCAGCCCCTTGGCGGCATGGGCCGTCATCAGCCGCAGCGCCTGCGCGCTGCCGGCGCGGCGGGTCTCGCGGGCCAGCTCGTGCAGCCGCTCGACCAGCTCGGTCGCGGCCAGCCGCGGCGCCACCGCCGCCGCCAGCTCGCTGGCCAGCAGGTGCAGGTCCTGCCAGACCGGATGGCCCGGACGGCGGCGCAGCTGCGCGGCGCTCCAGCGCACCAGGCCGGCGCTGCGCCGCACCGGGCGGTCGGCGCGCTCGAGCAGCTCCAGCAGCCGGTGGCCCTCGCGGGTGTGCAGCACCGTCAGCCGCGTCGGTGCCTGCGGCCGCGGCACCAGCTCGCAGCGCAGGCCCTCGAGCAGGCACAGCGCCTGCAGCGCCGCCAGCGTGCGCCGGGTGCGCGCCAGCACCGCAATGTCGCCGGGCCGCAGCGCCGGATCGAGCCTCAGCAGCCGGCGCACCTCGTCGAGCACCAGCGCCGACTGGCGGGTGGCATCGGCCGGCGCATCGATCAGGCGCACGCGACCGCGGCCGTCCTCGGCGTCGAGCGCCTGCCAGCGCCCGCCCGGCGGCTCGTGCGCACGCAGATCGGCCACCCGCACCGGCGCGTCGTCGCCCTTCATGCGCTCGGCCGCCGGCGCGATCAGCCGCGCGGCCACCGCCAGGATGTGCGCGCTGGAGCGGAAGTTCTCGACCAGGAAGGTCGTGGTCACCGGCGCGTAGTCCTGGCGGAAGCGCCGGATGAACTCGATGCTGGCGCCGCCGAAGCCGTAGATCGTCTGGTCGTCGTCGCCGACCGCCATCAGCCGGGTGTGCGGCCCGGTCAGCGCGGCCACCAGTGCGTACTGTGCCGGACTCATGTCCTGGTACTCGTCGACGAAGAGGTGCGCCGGCTGCGGCGGGTGCGCGGCGCCGCGCAGCTGCGCCACCGCGTCGTCGAGCAGGCGTGCGAAGTCGATCGGCGCGTCGTCGCGCTCGCTGCCGGCCAGGCGGCCGCCGGTCAGCCGCAGCGCCATCGCGTGGTGGGTCAGCACGGTGACGCCGCGCGCGGTCTCGCCGACGAGCTGCTGCAGGCGCTGGCGCAGCTCGGCCGCCGCGCCTCGGTTGAAGGCCAGCGCGACGATCTGGCGCGGCGCGACCTGGCGCACCTGCAGCAGCCAGGCGATGCGGTGCGCGATGACGCGGGTCTTGCCGGCCCCGGGCCCGGCCAGCACCAGCTGGTGGCCGGCCGGCTCGGCGCCGACCAGCGTGCGCTGCACCGGCGTCAGCGCCTCGAGCAGGCCCAGCTGCCGCAGCGCCCGCGCGATCGCCTCGGCGGGCGCCTGCAGCGCGGCCTCCAGCCCGCTGGCGGCGGCGGCCTCGCGTGCGGCCGCGTCCTGCAGGCGCTGCCAGGCCTCGTGCAGCGCCCGGGCGACCGCACCGGGGTCGTGTGGGGAGACGGACATGCGCCGCGGTCCGGCGGTCTAGCGGCTCATCGGGCCGCGCGCAGCAGCTCGTACTGCGCCCTCACCACGTCCGCGCCATGCCGGCGCTCCAGCCGCCTGACGATGAAATGCCCGCGCGCCATCTCCTGGTAGAAGCCGGTGAACAGGGTGTTGAGCGTCGCGCCGGCCAGGCCGCCGAGGACCGGCACCGCCTGGGCGGCGACCTTCTCGGTGATGACCAGGCCGAAGCGCGAGGCGACCACCTCGATCACCCGGGCCATCAGCGATCCGGCCGCGCCCGAGGTGCTGCCGGCGGCCCTGCGGGCGGCGATGGCCGAGAGCTCGCGCGCCAGCGTCTGCGTCGCCTCGGCCATGAAGCCGCGCGCGGCGTAGTAGCCCGACTCGGCCGCATCGTCGCGCTCGGCCGGGCTGCCGAAGGCCAGCACCTCCAGGCAGGCGCGGCGGGTCTCCGGATCCTCGGGATCGAAGCCCTCGCTGCGGGCGATGTCGGCGATCGAGCGCAGCATCAGCGTGGTGGTGACCGGCAGCTCCACGGCCAGCGCGCCCAGGCCGAAGGCCCCGCCCACCGCGCCGGCGGCCGCCGCCAGCGCCTTGTGCATGCGGTTGGAAGGCGCGCCTGCCGCCCGCCCGTCCAGACTCCACAGCGCCGCGTCCGCCGCCTTGTGCAGCGCGGCATGCACCAGCGCATCGATGCGCTCGCGCGCGCCCGAGGGCAGGCGGCGCATCAGCGCATCCAGCGGCGTGCCGGCCAGATGGGCGATGCGCACCGTCAGCGACGGCGCCTCCAGCAGGCGCACCGCGGTGCGCAGGTCCTCGAAATCCGGGTGGTCGGGCTCGATCATCGGCGTGTTCTCTCCGTGTGCCCGGAGTCTAGCCGCGGCCGGAGCTCCGGCCCGACCCGCCCGGCTCAGCGCGCGCAGGCCTGGCGCACCGCGCGCTCCCACTGCGCCATGCGCTCCTGGGCGCGCTCGCGCGGCAGCGTCGGGTGGAAGACCCGATCGGCCTGCCACAGCGCCGAGAGTTCGGCCGGATCGCGCCAGACGCCGGCCGACAGCCCGGCCAGGAAGGCCGCGCCCAGCGCGGTCGTCTCGATCACCTTCGGGCGCAGCACCGGGATGCCGAGCAGATCGGCCTGGAACTGCATCAGCAGGTCGTTGACGCAGGCGCCGCCGTCGACCCGCAGCTCGCTGACCGGCTCGCCGCCGGCGGCCACCGCATCACGGCTCATCGCCTGCAGCAGCGCGGCGCTCTGGAAGGCGATGCTCTCCAGCGCGGCGCGGGCGATGTGGGCCATCGTCGTGCCGCGCGTCAGGCCGACGATGGTGCCGCGCGCGTCGGCGTCCCAGTAGGGCGCGCCCAGCCCGGTGAAGGCCGGCACCATGAGGACGCCGCCGGCATCGGGCACGCTGGCGGCCAGCGCCTGCACCTCGTGGCTGGACTCGATGGCGCGCAGGCCGTCGCGCAGCCACTGCACCACCGCGCCGCCGATGAAGACGCTGCCCTCCAGCGCGAACTCCGGCGCTTGCGCCCCGCCGGTGCGGCAGGCGCTGGTGGTGACCAGGCCGTTCTCGCTGGCGCGGAAGCGCTCGCCGGCGTGCATCAGCATGAAGCAGCCGGTGCCATAGGTGTTCTTGGCCTGGCCCGGCGACAGGCAGGCCTGGCCGAAGAGGGCGCTCTGCTGGTCGCCGGCCATGCCGCCGACGGGAATGGCCGCGCCCAGCAGCTCCGGCAGCGTCTCGCCGAACACATGGCTGCTCGGGCGCACCTCGGGCAGCAGGCTGGCCGGAATGTCGAACAGGGCCAGCAGCTCCGCGTCCCAGCGCTGGGTGCGGATGTCGAGCAGCAGGGTGCGTGCGGCATTGCTGACGTCGGTGGCATGCACCCGCCCGCCGGTGAGCTGCCACAGCAGCCAGCTGTCGACCGTGCCGAAGGCCAGCTCGCCGCGCTCGGCCGCCGCCCGCGCGCCCGGCACCTCGTCGAGCAGCCAGCGGATCTTGGTCGCCGAGAAATAGGCGTCGATCACCAGCCCGGTGCGCTCGCGCACCCAGTCGCCGTGACCGGCCTCGCGCAGCTGCGCGCACAGCGGCTCGGCGCGGCGGTCCTGCCAGACGATGGCCGGATGGATCGGCCGGCCGGTGCGTCGATCCCACACCAGCGTGGTCTCGCGCTGGTTGGTGATGCCGATGCTGCGGATGTCGCCGGCCTGCAGCCCGGCGCGCTGCAGCGCCTCGCGCGCGGTCTCGAGCTGGCTGTGCCAGATCTCCATCGGATCGTGCTCGACCCAGCCCGGGCGCGGGTAGTGCTGACGGAACTCGCGCTGCGCCATCGCCCGGATGCGGCCGTGCTCGTCGAAGACGATGCTGCGCGAGCTCGACGTGCCCTGGTCCAGGGCCAGCAGATAGGTCATGGGAAAGTCTCCTCGGACGGTCGTTGTCGTGGGGTCGCGGCCCTCAGCGCGCGATGTCGAGCTGCACGCCGGCCTCGGCCAGCAGCGCCGCGTAGGGCGAGGGCGGCTCGGCATCGGTGAACAGGCGGTCGAGCTGCGGCATGCGCGCCATCTCGACCATCGCCGGGCGGTTGAACTTGGAATGGTCGGTGGCCAGCCAGACCTCGCGGCTCTGCCGGATGATGGCCTGCGCGACCTTGACCTCGCGGTAGTCGTAGTCGCGCAGCGTGCCGTCGGGCTCGATGCCGGAGATGCCGATGATGCCGATGTCGACCCGGAACTGACCGATGAAGTCCACCGCCGCCTCGCCGACGATGCCGCGGTCGCGGTGGCGCACCACGCCGCCGGCGACGATGACCTCGCAGTCCGGGTTGTCCGCCAGGATGGCGGCGACGTTCAGGTTGTTCGTGATGACCCGCAGGCCGCGGTGGCGCAGCAGCTCGCGCGCCACCGCCTCGGTGGTCGTGCCCAGGTTGATCAGCAGCGAGCAGCCCTCGGGCACCGCCGCGGCCACCGCGCGCGCGATGCGCTGCTTGGCCTCGGCATGCAGGTCCTGGCGCTGGCGGTAGGCGATGTTCTCGGTGGTCGACATCGGCAGGCGCACGCCGCCGTGGAAGCGCGCCAGCAGCCCGGCCTCGGCCAGCAGCTTCACGTCGCGGCGCACCGTCTGCAGCGTCACGCCGAAGCGCTCGGCCAGCGCCTCGACCGTCATCACGCCGCGGGCGCGGACCTCGTCGAGCAGTTCGGATTGGCGGGGGTTCGGAGTCATGCGCGGGATTGTCGCGGCGCGGTGCCGGGCCGCGGCTGACACCGCGACACGCTTCGCGGGATGATCAGAAGCGAACGTGGCCGAACTCTATTCGCATCAAAAACGAAAGCAAACGATGGGAAACCATCTTGCAAACGAACTTCCGATCGCATAAAAAGAAAAAAGAACACCGCAGAACCAGAACGCGGCCACCGCCCGACGACCGGCGACGGCCCGCCCGAGGAGACCTTCTTGAATCCATCATCGCCAGCGCGCACGGCTCCGGCCGGCGCGACCGCGGACACCTTCGACGTGCTGGTCGTCGGCGGCGGCATCAATGGCGCCGGCATCGCCCGCGACCTCGCCGGCCGGGGCTGGCGGGTGCTGCTGGCCGAGGCCGAGGACCTGGCGCAGCACACCTCGTCGTCGTCGACCAAGCTGATCCACGGCGGCCTGCGCTACCTGGAGCACCAGGAATTCGGCCTGGTGCGCAAGGCGCTGCAGGAGCGCGAGGTGCTGCTGCGCAGCGCCCCGCACATCATGTGGCCGCTGCGCTTCGTGATGCCGCACGACCCGTCGATGCGCCCGGCCTGGATGATCCGCATCGGCCTGTTCCTGTACGACCATCTGGCGCGGCGCGAGGTGCTGCCGGGCTCGCACGCGATCGACCTGCGCACGCATGCGGCCGGCGCGCCGCTGAAGGCGGGCTACACCCGCGGCTTCGTCTACTCCGACGGCTGGGTGGACGACGCGCGCCTGGTGCTGCTCAACGCGCTGGACGCCCGCGAGCGCGGCGCCGAGGTGCTGACGCGCACCCGGGTGGTGTCGGCCCAGCGCGGCGCGCAGGGCTGGCGCGCGGTGCTGCAGCCGGCCGACGGCGGTCCTGCGCGCACGGTCGAGGCGCGCCTGCTGGTCAATGCCGCCGGCCCGTGGGCCGAGAGCTTCCTGCGCGGCGTGGCGCGGCCGGCCGCCGGCGAGACGCTGGCGACGAAGAGCCTGCGCCTGGTCAAGGGCTCGCACATCGTCGTGCCGCGCTGCTTCGAGCACGACCACGCCTACATCTTCCAGAACCCCGACCGGCGCATCATCTTCGCGATCCCCTACGAGCGCGACTTCACGCTGATCGGCACCACCGACCAGGAGATCGAAGGCGACCCGGCGCGGGCGCGCATCGACGCGGGCGAGATCGCCTACCTGTGCGAGCAGGCCAGCCGCTACTTCACCCGCGCGGTCGCGCCCTCCGACGTGGTCTGGCACTACGCCGGCGTGCGCCCGCTGCTCGACGACGCCTCGGGCGATCCGTCGGCCGTGACGCGCGACTACCTGCTGGAGGCCCACACCGACGGCGGCGCGCCGCTGCTGAGCGTCTGGGGCGGCAAGATCACCACCTTCCGCAAGCTCGCCGAAGACGCCGCCGGCGAGATCGGCCGGCTGCTCGGCCAGAGCCGCCCGGCCTGGACCGCCGCGGCGCATCTGCCGGGCGGCGATCTCAGCGCCTGGATCGGACCGCCGCAGCGCCCCGACACCGACTTCGAGCGCTTCGTCGTGCAGCTGCGCGCGCGCCATGCCTGGCTGGAGGCGCCGCTGGCACGCCGGCTGGCGCGCGCCTACGGCAGCCGGGTCGACGGCGTGCTGGGCACCGCCACCGCCGTGGCCGACCTGGGCGCGGAGATCGCGCCCGGCCTGCACGAGGCCGAACTCGATTTCCTGATCCGCCACGAGTGGGCGCACAGCGCCGAGGACGTGCTGTGGCGCCGCAGCAAGCTCGGGCTGCACTTCAGCGCGGCCGAGCGCGAGGCGGTGGCGCGCTGGATGGCCGCGCGCGGCCTCGATCACTGATTTCCCGACAACGACGACGAGAGAGACAACGCCATCATGAAGAAGGTGAACCCATGGAGCTGAGGCTCGAAGGCATCGGCCGCACCGTCGGCGCCGAGACCTGGCTGCATCCGATGGACCTGGACCTGCGTGCGGGCACGGTCACGGTGCTGCTGGGCGCGACCCAGGCCGGCAAGACCAGCCTGATGCGCATCATGGCCGGGCTCGACCGGCCCGACCGCGGCCACGTCCGCGTCGACGGCCAGGACGTCACCGGCCTGCCGGTGCGCGAGCGCAACGTCGCGATGGTCTACCAGCAGTTCATCAACTACCCGTCGATGACGGTGCGCGACAACATCGCCTCGCCGCTGAAGCTGCACAGGGTGCCGAAGGCGACGATCGACCGGCGGGTGCAAGAGCTGGCCGAGCGGCTGCACATCGACGTCTTTCTCGACCGCCTGCCCGCCGAGCTCTCGGGCGGGCAGCAGCAGCGGGTGGCGCTGGCGCGTGCGCTGGCCAAGAACGCGCCGCTGATGCTGCTCGACGAGCCGCTGGTCAACCTCGACTACAAGCTGCGCGAGGAGCTGCGCGAGGAGCTCTCGGCGCTGTTCGCCGCCGGCGACTCCACCGTCGTCTACGCCACCACCGAGCCCGGCGAGGCGCTGCTGCTGGGCGGCTGGACCGCGGTGATGGACCAGGGCGAGCTGCTGCAGTACGGGCCCACCGCCGAGGTCTTCCACCGCCCGGCCTCGCTGCGGGTGGCGCGGGCCTTCTCCGACCCGCCGATGAACCTGCTGGCCGCCGAGGTGGCCGACGGCGGCGCGCGCCTGCAGGACGGGGCGGTGGTCGCCGTGGACCTGCCGCGCCAGACAAGCCGCGCGCTGACGCTGGGCATCCGCGCCAGCGCGCTGCGGCCGGACGCGCGCCCGGGCGACCTGGCGCTGCCCGGCCGGGTGGAGCTGGCGGAGATCTCCGGCTCCGACACCTTCGTGCATGTGCACACCGCGGTGGGCGAGCTGGTCGCGCAGCTCACCGGCGTGCACGAGTTCGAGCTGGGCGCCGCGCTCACGCTGCATGTGCAGCCGGCACAGGTCTACGCCTTCGACGCGTCGGGCGCACTGCTGGTGGCACCGCAGCGCCGGGAGGTGCACTGAGATGGCCCGCATCGACCTCGACCTCGCCCACTCCTACCGCCCGAACCCGGCGCAGGACAACGACTACGCGCTGCTGCCGCTGAAGATGAGCTTCGAGGACGGCGGCGCCTATGCGCTGCTCGGCCCCTCGGGCTGCGGCAAGAGCACCATGCTCAACATCATGTCGGGCCTGCTGGTGCCCTCGCACGGCAGCGTGAAGTTCGACGGCGCCGACATGACCCGCGCCACGCCGCAGGAGCGCAACATCGCGCAGGTCTTCCAGTTCCCGGTGATCTACGACACGATGACCGTGGCCGAGAACCTGGCCTTCCCGCTGAAGAACCGGCGCGTCCCGAAGGAGACCATCCGCCAGCGTGTCGGTCAGATCGCCGAGATGCTGGAGATGAGCCACCAGCTCGACCAGCGCGCCGCCGGCCTGTCGGCCGACCAGAAGCAGAAGATCTCGCTGGGCCGCGGCCTGGTGCGCCCGGACGTGGCGGCGGTGCTGTTCGACGAGCCGCTGACCGTCATCGACCCGCACCTGAAGTGGCAGCTGCGGCGCAAGCTCAAGCAGATCCACCACGAGCTGAAGCTCACGCTGATCTACGTCACCCACGACCAGGTGGAGGCGCTGACCTTCGCCGACCAGGTGGTGGTGATGACGCGCGGCCGGGTGGTGCAGCAGGGCACGCCCGACGCGCTGTTCGAGCGCCCGGCACACACCTTCGTCGGCCACTTCATCGGCTCGCCGGGCATGAACTTCCTGCCCGCGACGCTGCAGGGCGGCGCGCTGAGCGTGGCCGGCCACGCGCTGGGTGCCACGCCGCGCGCGCTGCCCGACGGTGCCACGCTGCGTCTGGGCATCCGCCCCGAGTACCTGGCGCTGGACGCGCCCGGCAGCGCCGGCAGCCTGCCCGCCACCGTCCGCAGGGTGCAGGACATCGGCACCTACTTCCTGGTCAGCCTGGACGTGGCCGGCCAGCCCCTGAAGGCGCGCCTGCCCGCCGACGCCCTCGTGCCCGCCGTCGGCACGACCGTGGGGGCCCGGCTGCTGGGCGCCCACACCTGCTTCTATGCCGACGAGGAGCTGGTCGCATGAGCCCCCAGACCAAGCCCGTGAACCAGAAGGCCTGGTTCCTCATCCTGCCCGTGTTCCTGTGCGTGGCCTTCTCGGCCATCCTGCCGCTGATGACGGTGGTGAACTACTCGGTGCAGGACATCATCAGCCCCGAGCGGCGCGTCTTCGTCGGCACCGAATGGTTCGCCGCGGTGATGCGCGACGAGGACCTGCACGCCGCGCTGTGGAACCAGCTGCGCTTCTCGCTGGCGGTGCTGGCGGTGGAGATCCCGCTGGGCATCGCGCTGGCCCTGTGCATGCCGGCCGCCGGCTGGAAGTCCTCCGCCGTGCTGGTGACGGTGGCGCTGTCGCTGCTGATCCCGTGGAACGTGGTCGGCACCATCTGGCAGATCTTCGGCCGCGCCGACATCGGTCTGATGGGGCACGCGCTGCAGGCGCTGGGGATCGAGTACAGCTACACCGGCGACGCCACCCACGCCTGGCTGACGGTGCTGCTGATGGATGTCTGGCACTGGACGCCGCTGGTGGCGCTGCTGGCCTACGCCGGCCTGCGCTCCATCCCGGACGCCTACTACCAGGCCGCGCGCATCGACGGCGCCAGCAAGCTGGCGGTGTTCCGCCACATCCAGCTGCCCAAGATGCGCGGCGTGCTGATGATCGCGGTGCTGCTGCGCTTCATGGACAGCTTCATGATCTACACCGAGCCCTTCGTGCTGACCGGCGGCGGCCCCGGCAACGCGACGACCTTCCTGTCGCAGTACCTGACGCAGAAGGCGGTCGGCCAGTTCGACCTCGGCCCCGCGGCGGCCTTCTCGCTGATCTACTTCCTCATCATCCTGCTGATGTGCTTCATCCTCTACAACTGGATGCAGCGCCTCGGCGCTGCCGAGAAGGAGGGTGCCGACCATGCATGAGCACCGTTTCCACAAGCGCTCGCTGTTCCTCGTCGCCTATCTGGTCTTCGCGCTGCTGCCCATCTACTGGATGGTCAACATGAGCTTCAAGACCAACGAGGAGATCCTCTCGAGCTTCAGCCTCTGGCCCCGGCACTTCACCTGGGACAACTACCGGCTGATCTTCACCGACGCCAGCTGGTACTCCGGCTACATCAACAGCCTGATCTACGTCGGCATCAACACGGTCATCTCGGTCACCGTGGCGCTGCCTGCCGCCTACGCCTTCAGCCGCTACAGCTTCCTGGGCGACAAGCACGTCTTCTTCTGGCTGCTGACCAACCGCATGACGCCGCCGGCGGTGTTCCTGCTGCCCTTCTTCCAGCTCTACACGACCGTCGGGCTGATGGACACGCACATCGCGGTGGCGCTGGCGCACCTGCTGTTCAACGTGCCGCTGGCGGTGTGGATCCTGGAGGGCTTCATGTCGGGCATCCCGCGCGAGATCGACGAGACCGCCTACATCGACGGCTACGGCTTCCCGCGCTTCTTCCTGACGATCTTCCTGCCGCTGATCAAGGCGGGGGTGGGCGTGGCGGCGTTCTTCTGCTTCATGTTCAGCTGGGTCGAGCTGCTGCTGGCGCGCACGCTCACCAGCGTCAACGCCAAGCCCATCGTCGCCACGATGACCCGCACCGTGTCGGCCTCCGGCATGGACTGGGCCACCCTGGCCGCCGCCGGCGTGCTGACCATCGTGCCCGGCGCGATCGTGATCTGGTTCGTCCGGCACTACATCGCCAAGGGCTTCGCCATGGGGAGAGTGTGATGTTCGACTGGATGGTCTGGACGACGCCCGTCGCCGTCTTCTTCAGCTGCATCGTCGCGATGCTGGTCGCCATGACGGTCTGGGAGATCCGCTCGCCCACGACGCTGCGCAAGGGCTTCCTGCCCATCGCCACCACGCGGGGCGACCGCCTGTTCATCGGGCTGCTGTCGGCGGCCTACATCAATCTGGCCTGGGTCGGCCTGGCCGGCCACTTCGCCGGGTGGTTCCACCTCGACGAGGAGCCCAGCGTGTGGATCAGCTTCGTGCTGTCGATGGCCTTCCTGGCACTGGTGATGCGCAAGGGCTGAGGGCCGGGCGCCGCGCGACGACGAGGACGCAAGAACGAGGAATCCGGCCCGGGTGCTGCCCCGGGGCCGAGGGCCTCCGCACGAGAACACGGGGCAGCGCGTTCCTGAAGCATTCCCCTTTTCGAGGATGAGGAGACAAGCGATGAAGATGCGATACACCGTCCTGGCCCTGGCCGCGCTGTGCGCGCTGGGCTCGAACCTGGCGCAGGCCGGCGAGGCCGAGGCGAAGAAGTGGGTGGAGGGCGAGTTCCAGCCCTCGACGCTGAGCAAGGACCAGCAGCTGGCCGAGATGAAGTGGTTCATCGAGGCCGCGGCCAAGCTCAAGGCCCGGGGCGTCAAGGAGATCTCGGTCGTCTCCGAGACCATCACCACGCACGAGTACGAGTCCAAGACGCTGGCCAAGGCCTTCAGCGAGATCACCGGCATCACCGTCAAGCACGACCTGATCCAGGAAGGCGACGTGGTCGAGAAGCTGCAGACCTCGATGCAGTCGGGCAAGTCGATCTACGACGGCTGGATCAGCGATTCCGACCTGATCGGCACGCACTACCGCTACGGCAAGGTGCTGAACCTCACCGACTACATGGCCGGCGCCGGCAAGGAGTTCACCAATCCGGGCATCGACCTGAAGGACTTCATCGGCACCAGCTTCACCACCGCGCCCGACGGCAAGCTCTACCAGCTGCCCGACCAGCAGTTCGCCAACCTGTACTGGTTCCGCGCCGACCTGTTCGCGCGCAAGGACCTGCAGGAGAAGTTCAAGGCCAAGTACGGCTACGAGCTGGGCGTGCCGCTGAACTGGTCGGCCTACGAGGACATCGCCGAGTTCTTCACCAACGACGTGAAGACCATCGACGGCAAGCCCGTCTACGGCCACATGGACTACGGCAAGAAGGACCCCAGCCTGGGCTGGCGCTTCACCGATGCGTGGCTGTCGATGGCCGGCACCGCCGACAAGGGCATTCCCAACGGCATGCCGGTCGACGAGTGGGGCATCCGCGTCGCCGACGACAAGTGCACCCCGGTGGGCGCCTCGGTCGAGCGGGGCGGAGCGACCAACTCGCCGGCCGCCGTCTACGCGCTGACCAAGTACGTCGACTGGATGAAGAAGTACGCCCCGAAGGAGGCCACCGGCATGACCTTCGGCGAGGCCGGCCCGGTGCCGGCGCAGGGCCAGATCGCGCAGCAGATCTTCTGGTACACCGCCTTCACCGCCGACATGACCAAGAAGGGCCTGCCGGTGGTCAACGACGACGGCACGCCGAAGTGGCGCATGGCGCCCGGCCCGAACGGCCCGTACTGGAAGCAGGGCATGCAGAACGGCTACCAGGACGTCGGCAGCTGGACCTTCTTCAAGGGCCATGACGCCGACCGCACCGCCGCCGCCTGGCTGTACGCGCAGTTCGTGACCGCCAAGACCACCTCGCTGAAGAAGTCGATCCAGGGCCTGACCTTCATCCGCGACTCCGACATCCGCAGCGACTACTTCACCAAGAACGCCAACAAGTACGGCGGCCTGATCGAGTTCTACCGCAGCCCGGCGCGCGTGGCCTGGACGCCGACCGGCACCAACGTGCCCGACTATCCGAAGCTGGCCCAGCTCTGGTGGAAGAACGTCGCGCAGGCGGTGACCGGCGAGAAGACCCCGCAGGGCGCGATGGACAACCTCGCCAAGGAGATGGACGACGTGATGGCGCGCCTGGAGCGCGCCGGCATGGCCCAGTGCGCCCCGAAGCTCAACAAGAAGGAGAGCGCCGACAAGTGGCTGTCGGACCAGCACGCGCCGTGGAAGAAGCTCGCCAACGAGAAGCCCAAGGGCGAGACCATCGCCTATGACAAGCTGCTGGGCGCGTGGAAGGAAGGCCGGGTGCGCTGAGCCCCGGCTTCTGGGCGAGCCCGGCCCGCCAGTCGCCCCGGCCGGTGATGTCGGTCGCGCCCCCCGGCGCGGCCGGCAGCGCCCACACCTCGACCACGATCGCGCGGCCCGGCGGGGCGTCCGGGGCGTGGACGAGCGCCGGGCGCCGCAGGTGCGTGCCCTCAAAGGGTACATCCGGGCCTGTCGGTCGACGCGGTGCACGCTGCCCGCCGGAGAACTGACGCTGGAAGCCGCCTTCGCCAAGCTGCAGGGGCTGCCGGCCGGCGCACCCGCCGAGCCGGTGGCGGTAGGGCGCGGCTGGGCGCCCCGGGCTGCTGACGGATCAGATGCGCGGCCAATCGGAGTCACCGCCGATGGTGGATGCTGGGGCTTGAGTGGGAGGTGTGGCGCTGCAGTTGATCCGGACGGCGGTTAGGCAGCGGTTGTCGCCGGTCGACTCGGACGGGCGAACTCACGCTGACCACCATCAAGCCGACCTTCGCATTGGCGGCCGGGTCCGCCGTGAATGTCGGCGAACTGTTGGGCAGCGGCCGTACGCGTTGCCTGGTAGCAGTGTGGCGCTGTGAACGACCGGTCCCTGCCGGAGCGGCAGGCCCGAATCGACCCAAAGCAGTCCCCAGTGACTCGGCAAAGCGGCCCTCCATCAGGCCAAGGCCACGGTGCGCCAGCCAGTGCCGATGCACTTGTTCCCGGACTTTGGGAAACTTCAGCGCCTCTTCGACGGTGCCTTGAACAAGCGCACGATGGCGTCGCGGCCCCAGCGAAGCATCGGCGTGTGCTCGTGTCGGCGGCTCCAGTGCAGCGCCACGGTGAAGTCGCCGGCCGGCAGGCGAGCGTCGATCACCCTGAATTGCTCGGCGGGTTCGAATGTCTCGGCAATAGCCTTCGGCATCAGCACGGCCATGTCGGTGGTGCGCACGATCGCAGGCAGCGCGAGGAATGTGGAGGTCACGAGCCGGATGCGATCCTCGAGCTTGAGCGAATGCAGGATCCGCAGCGTCTGCGCGTGCGACTGCACCGACACCAGGTCAAGGCGCCGCAATTGCTCCAGGCCGAGGGACCGGCGCCCCGCCGGCGGGGCGAGCGGGTGGCCGGACCGCATCAGCAGCACATAACGATCGGTCAGAAGGTCAATCCGGGCGGTCTGGTCCACTTCCGGCAGGAAGCCGATCGCGAAGTGGATCAGCCCGTTGTCGAGCGCCTGCGCGATGTCGTCGCGCGGCCACGTCGCAGCCCTGACCCGGATGCCGGGCGCCACGCGCCGCATCTCCGCCATCAGTGCCGGGAGAAAGCGTGCTTCGCCGATATCGGTCAGGTGCAGCCGAAGCTCCGCCGTCGATGTGCTCGCCTCGAAGGAGTCCTCGTCGCTGACGCCCGCCTCGAGCAGCGCCAGGCCAGCCTGCACCGAACGCGCCAGGCGCTCCGCGCGCTGCGTCGGGCGCACACCTCCCGCCGTGCGCTCGAACAGGTGGTCGCCGAGGGCGAGTCGCAACCGTGTCAGCGCCTGACTGGTGGCGGGCTGCGACATGCCGAGCTGCTCGGCCGCGCGGCTGATGTTGCGCGTGCGGTAGACCGCGTCGAACAGCCGCAGCAGATTCAGGTCGATGTCCTTCATATTGGTTTTCTGGATATCACTTAGCAGCATCATATTATTGTCCAATGATTTCACAGGGGGGAGACTGGCGCCATGCCTTCCAGCCACACCTCCTCGACCCCTCGCCCCACTGTTCGCGACGCGTTCCTGCGGTTGATGCGCGAGCTCGGCCTGGATACCGTCTTCGGCAATCCCGGCTCGACCGAGCTGCCGATGTTCCGCGACTTCCCAGAAGACTTTCGCTACATCCTCGGCCTGCAGGAGTCGGTCGTCGTCGGCATGGCCGACGGCTATGCCCAGGCTACGCGCCGAGCGGCGATGGTGAACCTGCATTCGGCCGCTGGCGTCGGCCATGCGATGGGCAACATCTTCACCGCCTTTCGCAACCAGACGCCGCTCATCGTGACCGCCGGCCAGCAGTCGCGCGCCATCCTGCCGTTCGATCCGTTCCTGGCCGCCACGCAAGCCACCGAACTGCCGAAACCCTACGTGAAGTGGGCCTGCGAGCCGGCGCGCGCCGAGGACGTCCCGCTCGCGCTGCTGCGCGCCTGGCACATGGCGATGCAGCCGCCATGCGGACCGGTGTTCCTGTCGATCCCGGCCGATGACTGGGACCGGCCGTGCGACTGGGTCGATCCGCGACAGGTCAGTCATGCGATCGCGCCGGAGCCGCACGCCATCGCCCGCGTCGCTCAGGCGCTGGCGCAGAGCCGTGCGCCGGCGATTGTTGTCGGTGCGGGCGTGGACCGCGACGGTGCCGTCGAACGCGTCGTGCAACTGGCCGAGCGCCATCACGCAGCCGTGTACGCCGCACCGATGAGCGCACGCTGCGGCTTCCCGGAGCAGCACCGCCTATTCCAGGGTTTCCTGCCCGCCATGCGCGAGCGCATCGTCGAGGCGCTGTCGGGCCACGACCTGCTGCTCGTGCTCGGCGCGCCCGCGTTCAGCTACCACGTCGAGGGCCAAGGTCCGCACATCCCGCCGCAGGCACAACTCTGGCAGGTGGTCGACGACCCGCAGATCGCAGCCTGGACGCCGACAGGCGACGCGGTGGTCGCCAGCATCGACTTGGCGGTTGACTCGCTGCTGCAAGGCCCTGCGGCGCAGGTTGACCGTGCGGCGCCGCCCGAGCGCCAGCCCGTGCCGCCGGCAGAGGCCGGCTCACCGATGTCGGTCGCCTTTGCGCTGCAGACCCTCGATGCCGTGCGTGGCGCGGACGACGTCGTTGTCGAGGAAGCCCCAGGTTCGCGCGGCGTGATGCAGCGTTACCTGCCGATGCACGGCGCGGAAACCTTCTACACCATGGCCAGCGGCGGCCTGGGCCACGGCATGCCGGCGGCGGTCGGCGTCGCGCTGGCCCGCCAGCGGCTCGGCAAGCCGGGCCGGGTGATCGCGCTGATCGGCGACGGCTCGAGCCTCTACGCGATCCAGGCGCTGTACTCCGCCTCACAGCTCGGATTGCCGCTCACCTTCGTCATCCTCAACAACGGGCGCTACGCCGCGCTGCAGGATTTCGCGCCGGTGTTCGGCTACGCACCTGGCGACAAGCCCGCCGGCACCGACCTGCCGGGGCTGGACTTCATCGCCCTCGCAAAGGGCCACGGGCTGCCCGGCGTGCGCATCGAGTCCGCTGCCGACCTGCGGTCTGCGCTGTCGCAGGCGCTGTCGCAGGCGCATCCAAGCGCGAATCTGGTCGAGATCGTGGTGGCCTGAGGCCACTGGCACCCATACCCACACTGGAGACACATCATGGCTTCCATTTCGATGCTCATCAACGGCGAGCCGGCGCAGGCCCGCTCGGGCGCAAGCTTCACGCGCGCCAACCCGCTGGACGGCCAAGTGGCCACCACGGCGCCTGCCGCCTCGCCCGAGGATGCGGTCGCCGCCGTCGAAGCGGCTTCGGCGGCCTTCCCTGCGTGGTCCGGCACCGCGCCGGGCGAGCGCCGCGCGCTGCTGCTCAAGGCCGCTCACGCGCTCGAAGCACGTGCCGCCGACTTCACCCGTGCGATGGCTGCGGAGATCGGCTCCTCGGCGATCTGGGCCGGCTTCAACGTGCACCTGGCGGCGGACATGCTTGTCGAGGCTGCCGCGCTGACGACGCAGATCGAAGGCCAGGTGATCCCCTCCAACGTGCCGGGCAGCCTCGCGATGGCCACGCGACAGGCCGCCGGTGTGGTGCTCGGCATCGCGCCGTGGAATGCGCCGGTCATCCTGGGCGTACGCGCCGTCGCCGTGCCGCTGGCCTGCGGCAACACGGTGGTGTTCAAGGGCAGCGAACTGTGCCCCGAGACGCACGGCCTCATCATCCAGGCGCTGCAGGAGGCCGGACTGCCTAAGGGCGTGGTCAACTTCGTCACCAATGCGCCGGCCGATGCGGCACAGGTCGTCGAGGCCATGATCGCCCACCCGGCGGTGCGACGCGTCAACTTCACCGGTTCCACCCATGTGGGCCGCATCATCGCCAAGGTCTGTGCCGAGCATCTCAAGCCCTCCGTGCTCGAACTCGGCGGCAAGGCGCCGCTGCTGGTGCTCGACGATGCCGACCTCGACGCAGCCGTCAACGGCGCTGCCTTCGGCGCCTTTGCCAACTCGGGCCAGATCTGCATGTCTACCGAGCGCATCGTCGTCGACGAGAAGGTCGCCGATGCCTTCGTCGCCAAGCTCGCGGCCAAGGCCCAGGCGCTGCCGCTGGGCGACCCGCGCCAGGGCCCGGTGGTGCTCGGCTCGGTGGTCGACATGAGGACGGTCCACCGCGTCAACGAACTCATCGACGACGCGCTGGCCCAGGGTGCCGTGCTGGTGTGCGGCGGCAAGGCCGACAGCACGCTGATGCCCGCCACGCTGCTGGACCGCGTGACGCCCGCGATGCGTATCTACCGCGAGGAGACCTTCGCGCCGGTCAAGGCCATCGTGCGCGTGGCCGGCGAGGAGGCCGCGATCGCCTGCGCCAACGACAACGAATTCGGCCTGTCGGCCGCTGTGTTCACCGTCGACACCGCGCGCGGCTGGCGTGTGGCGCAGCGCATCGAGTCGGGCATCTGCCACGTCAACGGGCCCACGGTGCACGACGAGGCGCAGATGCCCTTCGGCGGCGTCAAGGCCAGCGGCTGGGGCCGCTTCGGTGGGCAAGCGGGCATTGAGGCCTTCAGCGAACTGCGATGGATCACCGTGCAGACCGCCCCTCGCCACTACCCCTTCTGAAGCGGATCGTCCGGTTCGTGATGAGAAAGAGATCGAAACCATGAATGACGCATTGCCCGGCGACCTCGCGCCGGCCCCCTCCCCCTACGGACCGGCCGGCCGCCTGCTGCTGAACAGCTGCAAGGCCTTGTCGGTGGCTGGCGGCCTGCTCTTCGTGGGCCTGGTGGCGATGTCCATCGTGTCCATCGTCGGGCGCAAGCTGGCCTCGGCGCCGGTGCCCGGCGACGTGGAGGTGCTGCAGATGGTGGCCGCCGCCGCGTCGGCCAGCTTCTTCGCCTACTGCCACATGAACCATGGCGACGTGAAGGTGGACTTCTTCACCTTGCGGCTGCGCGCCCGCGTGATCCACCAGCTTGATGCCCTGGGCTCGCTGCTGGTGAGCGCACTGGGCGTGCTGCTGTTCTGGCGTGCCGGCGTGGGTGCGCTGTCGACGCTGGAATCCGGCGAAACGTCGGCCATCCTGGGCTGGCCGGTGGGCTGGGCCCAATTGGCCATGCTGCCGGGCTTCGCGCTGTTGGCGCTGGCCGGGCTGTACGTCGCCGGCTGGCACCTGGGCCAGGCATGGGGCGGCGCTGCAGAAGGCGCGGCGGAGGGCTCAGCATGAGCGGCATCGCCCTCGGACTGGCCATCTTCGGCTTCCTGCTGACGCTGATGGCCCTGCGCGTGCCGATCGGCATAGCGATGTTCTTCGCCGGTGCGGGTGGCTATGTCTACCTGCAGGGCGGCGACACCGGACCCTGGCTGAACCTGCTGAAGTCGCTGCCTTACGCACGCCTGTCCAACTACGACCTGGTGGTCATCCCGCTGTTCCTGCTGATGGGGCAGTTCGCCACCCACGGCGGGCTCAGCAGCAGCCTGTTCCGCTGCGTCAGCGCCTTCATGGGGCATCGGCGCGGCGGTGTGGCCATGGCGGCCATCGGCGCCTGCGCCGGCTTCGGCGCCATCTGCGGCTCGTCACTGGCCACCGCCGCAACCATGGGCCAGGTGGCCCTGCCCGAGCTGCGCCGCTACGGCTACGCCGGCAGCCTGTCCACCGGCGCGCTGGCGGCCGGCGGCACGCTGGGCATCATGATCCCGCCTTCGGTGCCCCTGGTCATCTACGCCATCCTCACGCAGGAGTCGATCGGCAAGCTGTTCATGGCGGCAGTGCTGCCTGGCCTGATCGCCATGGCCGGCTACATGCTGGTGATTCAGCTGATCGTGCGCTGGAAGCCCGAGATGGGCCCGGCCGGCCCGCGCGTGCCCTGGCCGCAGCGCCTGAGCGCGCTGCTGCAGGTGACACCGGTGCTGCTGGTGTTTGTTGTGGTGATCATCGGCATCTACGGCGGCTGGGCCAATCCCACCGAGGCTGCGGCCATCGGCGCGGCAGCCTGCGGCGTGCTGGCGGTGGTCACCGGCGGCATGCGCTGGCGCGGCCTGCTGGACAGCGCGCTCGGTACGGCCCAGGCCACGGCCATGATCTTCCTGGTGCTGCTGGGCGCCGACATGCTGAACACGGCACTGGCCTTGTCGCAGATGCCCACCGAACTGGCGGCCTGGGTCAAGGGCAGCGGCATGCCGCCCCTGCTGGTGCTGACCATGATCCTGCTGATCTACATCCTGCTGGGTTGCGTGATGGACTCGCTGGCGATGATCCTGCTGACCATCCCGATCTTCTACCCGATGGTGATGGGGCTCGACTTCTATGGTCTGCCGGACGTCGACAAGTCGGTCTGGTTCGGCATCCTGGCGCTGATGGTGGTGGAGATCGGCCTGGTGCACCCACCCGTGGGCATGAACGTCTACATCATCAACCGTCTGGCCAAGGACGTGCCCCTGGTCGAGACCTTCAAGGGCGTCATGCCCTTTCTGGCCTCGGACTTTGTGCGCATCGTGCTGATGGTGCTGTTCCCGAGCACCGCCCTGATCCTGGTGCACACCTTCGGCGGCGCCTGACAGGCGCTTTGAATCCGCAACCCGCTCGTTCGACAAACAACCTTCTGGAGACACACATGACCGCCACCGCGCATCGCACTTCCACCCTGGCACGTGCCGTCGGCCTGATGGGCATCGCCCTGGCCGCCGGCCTGCCCACCACCACCTGGGCACAGCAGGTGGTGCTGCGCGTGCATCACTTTCTGCCGTCGACCTCGAGCGCCCAGCAGAAGCTGATCCAGCCCTGGTGCGACAAGATCGCCAAGGAGTCCGGGGACCGGCTCAAGTGCCAGATCTATCCGGCCATGCAGTTGGGCGGCACGCCGGCGCAGCTGTTCGACCAGGCACGCGACGGCGTGGCCGACATCGTGTGGACCGTGCCCACCTACGCGGCCGGCCGCTTTACCAAGTCGGAAGTGTTCGAGCTGCCCTGGATGGCGGTCACCGCCAAGGCCGGCAGCCAGGCTCTGTGGACCTATGTCGACAAGAACGCGGCCGACGAGTTCAAGGGCGTCAAGCGTCTGTTCATGCATCTGCACGACGGCGCGCTGTTCCACTTCACCAGCAAGCAGCCCAAGACGCTGGAGGACATGAAGGGCCTGAAGGTGCGTGCCGCCACCCGCGCCAACTCGCGCATGCTGGCGGCCCTGGGCGCCACCCCGGTGCAGATGCCGCTGCCGGCAGTGCCCGAGTCGCTGTCCAAGGGCGTGGTCGACGGCGCCGCCGTGCCCTGGGAAGGCACGCCCTCCATCAAGCTCGCCGAGATCGCCAAGTACCACCTGGACGTGCCCGCAGGCGCACCGCGCATCTCCAACACGATCTTCCTGTTCGCCATGAACCAGGCCCGCTACGACGCGCTGGCCCCGGAGCTCAAGCGCGTGATCGACGCCAACAGCGGCCTTGCCACATCGGCCTGGGCCGGCGAGACCGGCTTCGACGCGGTGGCCGAAACCTACAAGAAGGCAGCCAAGGACGCCGGCGGCACCTTCTACAACCTGCCCGACGCCGAGTACCAGCGCTGGGTCAAGGCCACCGATTCGGTGGACGACGACTGGGTCAAGGAAGTCGGCGCCAAGGGCGCCGACGGCAAGCGCCTGCTGGAGGATGCGCGCAACCTGGTCAAGCAGTACAGCCGCTGAACGGAGCACGACCATGCAAGTCACCATCCTGGGCGCAGGCGCCATGGGCTCGCTGTTTGGTGGCCTGCTCGCCGAGCGCGGGCACGACGTCGAACTGCTGGACGTCAACTCGGCGCACATTGACATAGTGAAGGCGCAGGGCCTCACGCTCGACACCGACGGCCAAGGCCTTCGCACGGTGCGGGTCGCGATCAACCGCCCGGAAGCTGCAACCAGCCGGCCGGAGTGCCTGATCGTCTTCACGAAGACCCTGCACACCGCCAACGCGCTCGAGGCCGCCCGCGGCGTGCTGCAGGCCGACACGCTGGTGCTGACGCTGCAGAACGGCCTGGGCAATGTCGAGCGCCTCGCGCGCTTCGTCGCGCCGGAGCGCATCGCGGTGGGCGTGACGACCGTGCCGTCCGATATGGTCGGCCCCGGCCACGTGCACTCGCACGGCGAAGGCCACATCCGCATGATGATGGCCGACGGCCGCCACGACGAACGCCTGTCCGCGCTGGCGCAAGCGCTGACCGAGGCCGGCCTGTCTGCCAGCATCGATCCGACGGTGCAGGCAGCCATCTGGCAGAAGGTGGCCTTCAACGCGGCACTGAACAGCATCTGTGCAGTGGCGAATGCAACCGTCGGCGACGTCGGCCGAGCAGCCGGCGCGCGGGCGCTGGCGCACCGCATCGGTGCCGAGGTGCTCGCCGTGGCCGTGGCCGACGGCATCAGCGTCGACGAGGCCGGCCTGCATGCCACGCTCGATCACGCGCTGGACCACCACCTGGCGCACAAGCCCTCGATGCTGCAGGACCTGCTGGCTGGCCGGCCTACCGAGATCGACGCGATCAACGGCGAGGTGCTGCGCGCCGCGCGACGGCTCGGCGCCCCGGCGCCTTGCACGGAGTCGCTCGATGCCCTCGTGCGACTTCGAGAAGGGCTGGCGGCCGATCGCTGATACCCGAGAACCACCACGACTCCGGAGACACCCGTGACCCACCGCACCAACCCCGGCGTCACGCATTGAACCCGACCAGGAGCTTTCCGTGACCACTACCCGCGTCCAGGTCGCCATTATCGGAGCCGGTCCTTCCGGGCTCCTGCTCGGCCAGTTGTTGCACAAGGCCGGCATCGACACCATCGTCCTCGAACGCCAGACCGGCGATTACGTGCTCGGCCGCATTCGCGCCGGCATCCTCGAACAGGTCTGCATCGACCTGAGAGCGTGTTCACGATCTCCTGAGGAGCAAGGCCAGAAAGGCGAGATGGACGAACTGCAGGCTGGTGTTGAGCCAGCGCTCGCAGTTCTTCC
>NZ_JABSNM010000001.1:77924-499082 GCF_013294065.1 Sphaerotilus uruguayifluvii | reverse complement strand
TTCTTCGACAGAACGGTCGTGATCGCTGCCGTCAGGGTGGTCTTGCCATGGTCCACGTGACCGATGGTGCCGACGTTGACGTGCGGCTTGGTCCGTTCGAACTTTTCCTTAGCCATGATTTCGCGCTCCTGAGTGCGTTCAATACGACGAGTAAGACAGGCGGTATCGGGTGGTGCCCATGGCGCGGATCGAACGCGCGACCTCTCCCTTACCAAGGGAGTGCTCTACCACTGAGCCACATGGGCATCGACACAGGCTTGAGCGCATCACGCGCAAGCCCGTGTCGACACGATCGACACAACACCAAAGATGATTCGCCGCGACAACGACACCTGGAGCGGGAAACGGGAATCGAACCCGTGTCATCAGCTTGGAAGGCTGAGGTTCTACCATTGAACTACTCCCGCCCTGCCATGCGGATTCACTTCGAAGACCGAAGCAACCGCCTAGACGCGTTTCGCTTGGTGGAGGAGGCTGGATTCGAACCAGCGTAGGCGTAAGCCAACAGATTTACAGTCTGCCCCCTTTAGCCACTCGGGCACCCCTCCTGGGCGAGACATAAACTTTAGCAAAGGCTCATCTGCGACGCAAGCGTTTTGGGCAATTTTTTTGTTGAAGTCGCTTCGAGAGCCCAGTTCACCGCTTCGACGCCCTGCCCTTGCAGCCAGGCATTCGCCGCCGAGAACGGCCGGCTGCCGACGAAGGGCACCGGCGGACGCCGGGCCGACAACGGTGACGGATGGTTCGAGGCGATGACGTGGGTGTGGGTCCCGACGGCCTCGATCACCGGCAGGCGGGCCTGCGCATGCGCGCCCCACAGCAGGAAGACCTTGGGCTGCGGCGCCGCGGCCACCCGCGCGACGATCGCGTCCGTCAGCGCCTGCCAGCCCAGCTTCGCATGGCTGGCCGGACGGTCGCGCTCGACGGTCAGGCTGGTGTTGAGCAGCAGCACGCCCGCCTCGACCCAGGCGGAGAGACTGCCCGAGTCCGGCGCCGCCAGCCCCAGGTCGGTCTGCAGCTCCTGACGGATGTTGCGCAGGCTGGGCGGGATCTTCACCCCTTCGGCGACCGAGAAGGCCAGGCCCTCGGCCTCGCCGGGGCCGTGGTACGGGTCCTGGCCGAGAATGACGACCTTCACCTGCTGCGGCGCCAGACCCTGCAGCGCGCGCAGCGGCCGCGCCGGATAGACCTCCGTGCCGGCCGCGACGCGCGCATCGACCGCCTCGCACAGCCCTTGCCCGGCCGCGCCGGCCAGGAAGCCCTCGACGAGGCGACTCCAGCCTTCGGGCAGGCCTTGGCGCAGCGCCTCGGCCAGCGGAACGCGCAGGCGGTTGTCGGGCAGCGTCATGCCGCGAACAGCGCCGCCAGCGCCGCGCCAGGGTCGTCGGCGCGCATGAAGGCCTCGCCGACCAGGAAGGCGTTGACATCGGCGCCGCGCATGCGCACCACGTCCGCCGGCCCCAGGATGCCGGACTCGGTCACCAGCAGCCGGTCGGCCGGCACCTCGCCCAGCAGGCCCAGCGTGGTATCCAGCGTCACCGAGAAGCTGCGCAGGTCGCGGTTGTTGATGCCCAGCAGCGGCGTCTTCAGCTTCAGCGCGCGGTGCAGCTCGGCGCGGTCATGCACCTCGACCAGCACGCTCATGCCGTGCGCGAGCGCCACCGCCTCCAGGTCGGCCATCTGCGCGTCGTCCAGGCAGGCGGCGATCAGCAGGATGCAGTCCGCGCCCATCGCGCGCGCCTCGTGCACCTGGTACTCGTCGACCATGAAGTCCTTGCGCAGCACCGGCAGCGCACAGGCGGCGCGCGCCTGCTGCAGGTACTCGGTGCGGCCCTGGAAGTACTGCACGTCGGTCAGCACGCTCAGGCAGGCGGCGCCGTGGCGGGCGTAGCTGGCGGCGATCTCGGCCGGGCGGAAGTCGGCGCGGATCACGCCCTTGCTCGGGCTGGCCTTCTTGATCTCGGCGATCACCGCGGGCTGGCCGGCGGCGACCTTGGCGCGCAGCGCGGCCTCGAAGCCGCGCAGGTCGGCGGCGCGCGCCTCGGCCTCGGCGCGGACGGCGGCCAGGGATTTCGCGGCGCGGGCCGCGGCCACCTCCTCGTGCTTGGTGACGACGATGCGGGCGAGGATGTCGGGGGTGTTCGGGTTCATGGTTCAGGCAGCCAGTTGCTGGGCGCGGGAGACGAACTGCGTCAGGCGCTCGGCGGCGCGGCCGCTGGCCAGCGCCTCGCGGGCACGCTCGACGCCCTCGGCCATCGTCGCGGCGACGTTGGCGGCGTAGAGCGCCACGCCGGCGTTGAGCATGACGATGTCGCGCGCCGGGCCGGGCTGGTTGTCCAGCACCGCGCGCAGCAGCTCGCGCGACTGCTCGGGCGTGTCGACCTTCAGCGCGCGGTTGCTCGCCATCGTCAGGCCGAAGTCCTCGGGGTGGATCTCGTACTCGCGGATCTCGCCGTCGCGCAGCTCGCCGACCAGGGTGCCGGCGCCCAGCGAGACCTCGTCCATGCCGTCGCGGCCGTAGACCACCAGCGCGTGCTCGGCGCCCAGGCGCTGCAGCGCGCGCACCTGGATGCCGACCAGATCGGGGTGGAAGACGCCCATCAGGATGTTGGGCGCGTCGGCCGGGTTGGTCAGCGGCCCGAGGATGTTGAAGATCGTGCGCACGCCCAGCTCGCGGCGCACCGGCGCCACGTTCTTCATCGCCGGATGGTGGTTGGGCGCGAACATGAAGCCGATGCCGGTGTCCTGGATGCACTGCGCCACCGCCTGCGGCGAGAGCGTCATCGGCACGCCCAGCGCCTCGAGCACGTCGGCGCTGCCGGACTTGCTGGAGACGCTGCGCCCGCCGTGCTTGCTCACCCGCGCGCCGGCCGCCGCGGCCACGAACATCGTGCAGGTCGAGATGTTGAAGGTGTGCGAGCCGTCGCCGCCGGTGCCGACGATGTCGACCAGATGGGTGCGGTCGGCGACGTTGACCTTGACCGAGCATTCGCGCATGACCTGCGCGGCGGCCGTGATCTCGCCGATGGTCTCCTTCTTGACCCGCAGGCCGGTCAGCAGTGCGGCGGTCATGGTCGGCGACATCTCGCCGGCCATGATGCGCCGCATCAGCGTGAGCATCTCGTCGTGGAAGATCTCGCGGTGCTCGATGACGCGGGTCAGGGCTTCGGTGTTGGTGATGGACATGGCGCGGCTCCTGGCTCGGTGGGCGGTCAGCGGTTGGGCGTGTTGAGGAAGTTGCGCAGCATCGCGTGGCCGTGCTCGCTCAGGATGGACTCGGGGTGGAACTGCACGCCCTCCAGCGCGACCTCGCGGTGGCGCACGCCCATGATCTCGCCGTCGCCGCTGGTGGCGGTAACGACCAGCTCGGGCGGCAGCGTGGCGCGCTCGATCGCCAGCGAGTGGTAGCGGATCACGCGGAACTGCGCAGGCAGGTCGGCGAACACGCCCTGCTGATCGGTGGTGATGGTGTCGGCCTTGCCGTGCATCTGCACCTGCGCGCGGATGATGTTGCCGCCCAGCGCGGCGCCGATGCTCTGGTGCCCCAGGCACACGCCCAGGATCGGCAGCCGGCCCTTGAAGTGCCGGATCGCCTCGATGCAGATGCCGGCCTCCGCCGGCGAGCACGGGCCCGGCGACAGCACCAGGCGATCGGGCTTCATCGCCTCGATGTCGGCCAGGGAAATCTCGTCGTTGCGGTGCACCCGCACGTCCTCGCCCAGCTCGGCGAAGTACTGCACGAGGTTGAAGGTGAACGAGTCGTAGTTGTCGATCATCAGCAGCATGGCGTTCTCCTTCGTTCCTCAGAAACCTTCCTCGACCAGCTCGGCGGCGCGGATCACCGCGCGCATCTTCACCTCGGTCTCCTTCCACTCCATCTCGGGCACCGAGTCGGCGACCACGCCGGCACCGGCCTGCACGTAGAGCGTCTGGTCCTTGATGACGCCGGTGCGGATGGCGATGGCCACGTCCATGTCGCCGGCGAAGCTGAGATACCCGACCGCGCCGCCGTAGATGCCGCGCTCGCTGATCTCGAGCTGGTCGATGATCTCCATCGCGTGGATCTTGGGCGCGCCCGAGAGCGTGCCGGCGGGAAAGCTCGCGCGCAGCACGTCCAGGCTGCTCATGCCGTCCTTCAGCACGCCCTCGACGTTGCTGACGATGTGCATGACGTGCGAGTAGCGCTCGATGCCGAAGGCCTCGGTCACCTTGACGGTGCCGGTCTTGGCGATGCGGCCGATGTCGTTGCGCGCCAGGTCGATCAGCATCAGGTGCTCGGCGCGCTCCTTGGCGTCGGCGAGCAGGTCGCGCTCGTTCTGCTGGTCCTGCTCGGGCGTGGCGCCGCGCGGCTTGGTGCCGGCGATCGGGCGGATGGTGACGATCTTCTCCGCCCGGCCCTCCACCGTGCGCGCCTCCTGGCGCACCAGGATCTCGGGCGAGGAGCCGACGATGTGGAAGTCGCCCATGTCGTAGTAGTACATGTAGGGCGACGGGTTGAGCGAGCGCAGCGCGCGGTAGAGCGACAGCGGGTTCTCGGTGTAGCGCTTCTTCAGGCGCTGGCCGATGACGATCTGCATGCAGTCGCCGGCGGCGATGTATTCCTTGGCCTTGAGCACCGCGGCCTCGAAGTCGGCCTTGGCGTACTCGCGCTCGACCGGGTGCGAGGCGCCGCGCTTCACCTGCGGGGCGCTGACGCTGTAGCGCAGCTGGTCGGCCAGCTGCGACAGGCGCTTCTGGGCGCTGAAGTAGGCCTCGGGCGTGCGCGGGTCGGCGTAGACGATCAGGTACAGGCGCCCGGAGAGGTTGTCGATGACGGCCAGCTCCTCGGTCTGCAGCAGCTGGATCTCGGGCGTACCGATGCCGCCGGGCAGGCGGGTGTCGGCGAGCTTCTTCTCGATGTAGCGCACCGTGTCGTAGCCGAAGTAGCCCGCCAGCCCGCCGCAGAAGCGCGGCAGCCCGGGGCGCAGCGCCACCTTGAAGCGCTTCTGGTAGGCCTCGACGAAGTCGAGCGGGTTGCCCTCGTGGCGCTCGACGACCTTGCCGTCGGTGACGACCTCGGTGACGCCGTTCGATGCCCGCAGCAGCGTGCGCGCCGGCAGGCCGATGAAGGAATAGCGCCCGAAGCGCTCGCCGCCGACGACGGACTCCAGCAGGAAGCTGTAGGGCTTGCCGCCGGCCAGCTTCAGGTACAGGGACAGCGGTGTCTCGAGGTCGGCCAAGGCCTCGGACACGAGCGGGATGCGGTTGTAGCCCTGTTCGGCCAGGCTCTTGAATTCGAGTTCGGTGATCACGTGTGGCTCCGGCGGGGCCCGCCGGCATGCTCGCGTGTCAGGAACCAGTGCAGGACGCGCGTGCGTGCCGCGGGCCTGGTTGATGTCGATTCGCTGGTCGGGGGGCGCAGGCCGCACCGGGGGCGCGGCAGCAAGGTGTCAGCGGATCTGCTGCGGCCGACCCGTCACCGGGCGTGGGAGAGGCGGCCGCCTCCAGGCATCGCGGTCAGCGACGCCAGGGCCAGGCTCCCCGGTCTTGCGACCCGGCGGCGCGGCCGATGCTGTGTTTGCGCGTGGTGAACATGGTGGGGCGCAGTGTAGCAGCGCCGCCGGATGCGGTCAGCCTTCGCACGACGGGTTCCTGCCACACGCAGGTCACCGGGCATTCACATCATTTCAAGCGAAGCCCATCTTTCGACACACGATCACCGGATCCACCCACATGACCTGCCCGAAACTGCAGCCGCTCTGGCTGGCCCCGCTCACGCTCGCCCTGGCCGCCTGCGTCGGCGGCAGCGACGTCCCGCTCACCGACACCGCCCCCGCCAGCGCGCCGACCGCCACCGCGACCTCCGTCGCGGTGATCGGCGACCTGCCCTATGGCACCTCGCCGACCGACACGGCCGAGTTCAATGCCGCCCCGGCCTTCCTGAAGTCCATCGTGGCCGACACCAGCGTCTCGGCCCTGCTGCACGGCGGCGACATCCACTCGGGCAAGGAGTACTGCACCGAAAGCTACGACCGCTCGGTCGCGGCGATGCTCGACGCGCTGACGGTGCCGGTCGTCTACACGCCGGGCGACAACGAATGGACCGACTGCCACAAGAAGAAGGAAGGCGGCGGCACCTGGAACGCCACCAGCGGCAAGGTCGACTACGTGCTCGACAGCAGCGGCCGCCAGGTCAGCTACCAGGGCGGTGATCCGGCCGCCAACCTGGCGCTGGTGCGCTCCGTCTTCTTCCCGACCGCCGGGCGCACGCTCGGCAAGGCGATGACGGTGCACAGCCAGGCCAGCGAGCACGATGCGGCCTACCCGGACGATGCGGCCTTCGTCGAGAACGTCTGGTGGCTGCAGTCGAACGTGCTGTTCGTGACGCTGAACGTGCCCGGAGGCTCGAACAGCGACAACGACATCTGGTACGGCGCACCGACGATGAGCAGCGCGCAGGCGCGCGAGGTCAGCACGCGCACCGCCGCCACGCTGCGCTGGATCGACACCGCTTTCAGCCAGGCGCGCAGCGCCGGGGCCGCGGGCGTGGTGATCCTGCTGCAGGCCGACATGTGGGACCCGGACAACGCCGACCTGGCCGCCGGCCGCGCCCACATCGCGCAGTACAAGCCCTTCGTCGACGCGATCGCCGCGCGCACCGCCTCGTTCGGCAAGCCGGTGCTGCTGCTCAACGGCGACTCGCACACCTTCCGCTCCGACAACCCGCTGGCCCCGGGCGCGGGCTGCGTCAAGGAGCCGGTGGCGGCCGACGGCAGCACCTCGGGCGGCACCGCCGGCCCGTGCACCGACGTGGCCGGCCAGAACGCCTACGGCAGCGATGCCTACCTGAACCAGCCCGGCGGCTACAGCGTGCCGAACTTCCACCGCGTCGTCTTCCACGGCAGCACGATGCCGATGGAATGGCTCAAGCTGACGATCGACCCGAACGCCAGCGCGCCGAACGGCGCCTATGCCTTCGGACCGTTCAGCTGGCAGCGCGTCATCGTCAAGTGACGGCGGGACGGCTCGGGTCTTCTCCAGCCCCGACTTGACGCCGAAGGCGAAGACGCGCGAACAGGGCGTCGCCCGCCCGTCTTCAGCCTGTCAGCCGATCTCGTCGATCCGGTCGAACCAGCCGTCGGCCGGCACCTCGCGCACCGGCTCGCCGTGGTTGTAGCCGTAGCTCAGCAGCACCACCGGGCAGCCGGCGCCGCGCGCGGCCTCGGCATCGTTGCGCGAGTCGCCGATCATCAGCGTGCGCGCCGGGTCGGTGCCCAGCGCGCGGCAGGTCTCGACCAACGGCATCGGATCGGGCTTCTTGCGCGCGAAGCTGTCGCCGCCGAACGTCAGCTCGAAGAAGCCGTCCAGCCCCTTGGCCGCCAGCAGCGGCCGGGCGAAGCCAAGCGGCTTGTTCGTCAGGCAGGCCAGCCGCAGGCCGGCAGCGCGCAGCCGCGTCAGGCCCTCGACCACGCCCGCATAGACATCGGAATGCTGGCCGTTGATCGCCAGGTAATGGCGCTGGTAGGCCGTCCAGGCGGCGTCGTAGAGCGCCGCGTCGCCGCCGACCTGCGCCAGCGTCGAGCGCAGCAGGTGCTCGCTGCCCTTGCCGACGGTGCGCTCGACGAAGGCGCGGTCCACGCCAGGCAGCGCCAGCTCCGCCAGCGTCAGGTTCAGCGCGACGACGAAGTCGCCCTGGGTGTCGACCATCGTGCCGTCGAGATCGACGATGGCGGCCTGGAGATCGGAGAACGGCGGCAGGGGCATGGCGGGGCGGGCGGATGCAGAGCAGGTTGAACGGTCAGCCCCGGATTGTCGGGCCTGGCGCCCTGCCCGCTCGTGGGTGCCCGCCTGCGCGGGCATGACGGGAGAGAGGTTGCGCCCGCCTGCCGTCACCCTCCCCCCCTTCCGTCACCCTCACGCGCCCTTCCATCACCCTCGCGCCCCATGCCGTCACCCTCGCGCAGGCGAGGGCCCACGCAGGACCCGCGGGCAGAGTGGAAAATCCGAGCCTCAGGGGAAAAGAAGGACTCGACGATGACGACACAGTCGAACGAGGCGGAAACACGCCTGTGGCTGATTGATCCGGTTCTGCGCAGCAAGGGCTACGACGAGCGCTGGAAGATGCGCCTGGAGACACCCGCTCCGGTCGAGCTGGCGACCGACGACCTGAAGGGCCGGCGCCGCTCCGGCAAGGGCCGCACCGACTATCTGCTGTGCATCCACCCGCCCGGCCTGCCCGAGCCGCTGCCGGTGGGCGTGATCGAGGCCAAGGACGAGCACGCCGACCCGCTCAAGGGCATGCAGCAGGCCAAGGGCTACTACGCCGGCACGGCGCAGCGCCACGCGGTGCGCTATCTGTTCTCGACCAACGGGCACCGCTATGCCGAGTTCGACCGGGTGACGCAGCAGCCGGGCGACGCGGTACGGCCGCTGAGCGAGTTCCCGACCCATGCCGAGCTGACGGCGCGCTATGTGCGCGACAGCGGCGTGGACCTGAGCCGGCCGGCGGCGGCGATGCTGTTCCAGGCCGACAGCCGCGCCTATGACCGGCCGCGCTACTACCAGAGCGCCGCCATCAGGGCGGTCTTCGAGAAGGTCTTGCGCTGCCAGCAGGAGGGGCAGCCGCCGCGCGCCTTGCTGAGCCTGGCGACCGGCGCGGGCAAGACGGTGATTGCGGCGAACCTGCTGTGGCGGCTGCACGAGGCGGGGCAGCTCGCCAAGCCGGCGCTGTTCCTGTGCGACCGCGACGAGCTGCGCGAGCAGGCGCTGGACAAGATCGGCCGGGCGTTTCCGGGCGGCAGCGTGCGCGCGGTGCGCCCCGAGGCGGGCGGGCTCAACGCGGCGCGCAACGCCCGCGTCCACATCGCCACCTACCAGACGCTGGGCATCGACGGCGAGCCGGGCGAGGACGGTGCGCCCGGCGCCGACAGCTTCCTGAGCCGGCACTACGGCGAGAACGCCTTTTCGGTCATCGTCATCGACGAGTGCCACCGCTCGGCCTGGGGGCGCTGGTCGGCGGTGCTTCAGCGCAATCCGCAGGCGATCCAGATCGGCCTGACCGCCACGCCGCGCCAGTTGCGTGCGCCGCGCCGGCACGGGCCGCTGGCGCCGGACATCGAGGCGGCGGCCGCCGAGGACGAGCGCATCAGCGCCAACAACATCGCCTACTTCGGCGAGCCGGTCTATGCCTACACGCTGATCCAGGCGCAGGAGGACGGCTATCTGGCCGCCTGCGAGATCGTGCGGCTGAAACCCTCGATCGACGGGCGCACCTTCACCCGCGAAGAGATCGAGACGCTCGGCGCCATCGACGCGCGCACCGGCGCGGCGATTCCGGCCGAGGAGCTGAAGCCCGCATACGGCGCGCGCCAGTTCGACGACGACCTGATCCTGCCCGAGCGCATCGAGGCGATGTGCGCCGACCTGTTCGCGCGGCTGTGCGCCAGCGGCGGGCCGGAGCAGAAGGTCATCATCTTCTGTACCCGCGACCTGCACGCCGACCGGGTGGCCCTGCAGATGCAGCGGCTGTACGTCGACTGGTGCGCGCAGCAGGGGCGCCGGCCCAAGGACAGCTATGCCTTCAAGTGCACCGCCAGCGGCGGCGCGGAGCTGCTCGGGCCGATGCGCAGCTCGGGCGAGCGCTGCTTCATCGCCTGCACGGTCGATCTGCTGGCGACCGGCGTGGACATCGAGCGGCTCAACGCGGTGGTGTTCTTCCGCTCGCTGGCCTCGGGCATCCTGTTCTATCAGATGGTCGGGCGCGGCACGCGGCTGGACGAGCCGACGCGCAAGTTCAAGTTCTGGCTCTACGACTACACCGGGGTCACGGATCTGTTCGGGACCGAGTTCCTGACGGTGGATCGCAACGGGCGCAAGACGCTGGGCGGGGACGGTGGCGGCGACGGCGGCGGCGGCCCGGCGGGCGGTGGCGCGGGCGATGTGGGCACGGGTGATGGCGATCGGCGGCCGCCGCCGGTGGTGCCGGAGCTGGTGACGGGCGAGGCGGTGGGGGTCGAACTGGTCGGGCGCTTCATCCTGCAGTCGCGCGAGGTGGACGGCGTGCGGCGCGACGTGGCGGTGCCGCTGGAGGAGTACCGGCGCGGCATGGTGGCGCGGGTGCTGGAGGAGGCGGCGACGCTGGCCGATTTCCGTGGGCTGTGGGTGGAGGCGAAGCGGCGCCGGGCGCTGGTGGAGCACCTGCTCGGGGCACACTACTCGCCCGAGGCGGTGCGCGAGCTGGTGCAGATGGACGACTTCGACACCTTCGACCTGTTCGCCCGCTACGGCTACGAGGCCCCGGCGCTGCGCCGACGCGAGCGCGCCGACGCCTTCCTGGCGCAGCAGTCGCCGTGGCTGGCGGCGCAGCCGGACAAGACCGCCATCGTCCTGCGCGGCTTCGCGCACCAGTTCGCCGCCGGCGGCACCGAGGCGCTGGAGTCGCCCGAGTTCTGGCGCGTGCCCGAGATCGCCCGCGCGGGCGGGCTCAAGGCGCTGGCGGGGCTGGGCAAGGGGGTGGAGGTGGTGAAGGACGTGAAGATGAGGTTGTTTCGCGCCTGATGAATTCAGAAAGGTTATCTGTGCAAGAGATCGTGCCGGTGATGCTGCCGCCAAACCTTCCCGAGCCGCCGCAGGGCTGGCGCTGGGCCAAACTGACCGATCTGGCGCGGCTGGAAAGCGGCCACACGCCGAGCCGGTCGCGGCCCGACTGGTGGGGCGGCGACATCTCGTGGGTGTCGCTGACCGAGATCCGGGCGCTGGACGGCACCTGGGTCAAATCGACGCAGATCAAGACCAACGAGGCCGGCATTGCCAACTCGTCGGCGCGCATCCTGCCGCGTGGCACGGTCTGCTTCTCGCGCACCGCCTCGGTCGGCTTCGTCACCATCATGGCCCGCCCGATGGCGACCAGCCAGGACTTTGCCAACTGGGTCTGCGGCGACGAACTCGACCCCGAGTTCCTGATGTACGCGCTGATCTGCTCTCGCCGCGAACTGCGCGCACTCGCCACCGGCGCGACGCACAAGACGATCTACATGCCGATGCTGGAATCCTTCCACCTGTGTCTGCCCGACCGGCCGACCCAGGTCGCCATCGTGCAGGCGCTGAAGGCACAGCTCGCCGCAGCGGAAGCGGCGCGGCAGGCGGCGCAGGCGCAGGTAGATCACGCTGATCTGCTGGAAACAGCATTGCGCCAAGAGGCTTTCCTGGCAGTGCTTGATGTGTGGCCGCGCGAGAGTGCCTTCGTCGAGGTCTGTGACCTCTCTGCGGGCGGCACACCGAGTCGCGGCAAAGCCGACTACTTTCGCGGAGACATTCCCTGGGTCAAGACGCTCGACCTGAATTTCGGGACCGTGACCCACACCGAGGAGTCCATCTCGGCAGAGGCCATGCGCTCCATGCGAGGCAACTTGCTGCCCGCCGGCACGGTCATGGTCGCCATGTATGGCGGAGCAGGGACCATCGGCAAATCGGGCGTCCTGGGAATCTCGGCATGCACCAACCAAGCCATCTGTGCCCTGCAACCGCACCCACATCTGCTGACCCCCGACTTTCTGCATGAATGGGTACGCTTCATCAGGCCGGAGTGGATGAAGTACAGCGGAGGCAATCGCAAGGATCCGAACATCAACAAGGGCGTGGTTGAAGCCATGACCCTGCCGCTGCCGCCCGTCTCCGAACAGATGGCGTTCTGTCAAACCTTGTCGGGCAAGCTCGCACAGGCTCGACTGATCAAAGAGCACGCACGCAGCCAGCTTGCAGAACTGAAGCAACTGCCGGCGCGGCTGCTGGCGCAGGCGTTCGATCTGGCGCCGTGAGCCGCCTTGTCCGAAGATGGCGCCTCGTCGAAGGAGACCCGACATGTCCACGCCCTCGCTGACCCATCTGTCTTCCGGTGATCTGGCCCCGATCTGCCGGCGCCACGGCATCCGGCGCCTGGCGGTGTTCGGTTCTCGCCTGAAAGGCACCGCCCGCCCCGACAGCGATCTGGATCTTCTCGTCGAATTCGAGCCCGACCGGGTGCCCGGCCTGCTCGGCCTGAGCGGCATCGAGCTGGAGCTGACCGAGATGCTGGGCGTCAAGGTCGATCTGCGCACGGCGCAGGAGCTGAGCCCCTATTTCCGCGACGAGGTCATCAACCAGGCGCAGGTGGCCTATGTCGCCTGAGGATCGCAACCGGCTGCGCCACATGATCGACGCCGCGCGCACCGCGCAACGGTTTCTCCTCGGCCGTCAGCGCAGCGACCTCGACACCGACGACATGCTGCGCTTTGCCGTCGTGCGCGCCATCGAGATCATCGGCGAGGCCGCATCGCGCATCACCCCGGAAGGCCGCGCCCGCATCGCCGGCATCCCCTGGCCGGCCATCATCAGCATGCGCAATCGCATGGTGCATGCCTACTTCGACATCGACCACGATGTGGTCTGGCAGACGGTGCAGACCGAGCTGAACCCACTGTTGTCGGTGCTGGAGCACGCGCTCCGGCAGACCGACTGATCCAAGACAACGATCCATGCCCCGCCCCAAGAAGACCGCCCCCGAGACCACCGCGCCCGCCGACGCCAAGCCGAGCCCCAGCGCCGGCACCCCGCCCAGCCTGTCGGGCACCATCCGAACGGTCTGCGACATCCTGCGCCGCTCCAACTGCACCAGCGCGCTGCAGTACGTGCCCGAGCTGACCTGGATCCTGTTCCTGCGCATCCTCGACGCCCAGGAAACCCTCGCCCGCGAGGAAGCCGAGGCCGGCGGCAACGATTTCACGCCCTCGCTGCACGCCCCGTTCCGCTGGCAGGACTGGGCCGCGCCCACGCCGCCCAACGCCGAATCCGTCGGGCAGACGCCCGAAGGCCAGCCCGTCGGCTGGAAGCGCAAGGCCCTGGGCGAGCAGCGCATCGGCGCGCTGATCGAGTTCGTCAACAAGGAACTGCTGCCCCACCTGCACCGCCTGGCCACCCTGCCCGACGGCCGCCCCAACCCGGACGCCACACCGAAGCAGCGCGTCATCGGCCGGCTGATGACGGCCGTGGAGCGCGTGCGCGTCGACACGGAAGGCGACTTCACCGACATCCTCGACCGGCTGCACGCCATCGACGTCAGCCAGCTCGACGACACCCACACCTTCACGCTGTCGCAGGTCTACGAGGATCTGCTGCTGAAGATGGGCGAGAAGAACTCCGACGGCGGCCAGTTCTTCACGCCGCGCGAGGTGGTGCGCGCCGTCGTGGCGACGCTGAACCCGACCTTCGGCGAGACGGTCTACGACCCGTGCTGCGGCACCGGCGGCTTCCTGGCCCAGTCCTTCGAGTGGATGAAGGCGCGCATGGGCGACGAAGCCCTGAGCACCGACCTGGAGCGCCTGCGCCACGAGACCTTCTTCGGGCGCGAAAAGGAAAACCTCGTCTTCCCGATCGCGCTGGCCAATCTGGTGCTGCACGGCATCGACCAGCCCAACCTCTGGCACGGCAACACCCTGGCCGACCTGCCGACCTACGCCGGCCTGTTCGAGCAGGCCCCGGCCACCTTCGACGTGATCCTGACCAACCCGCCCTTCGGCGGCAAGGAAAGCGCACGCGTCCAGAAGCGCTACAAGTCCAGCAGCGGCGCCACGCAGTTGTTGTTCCTGCGCCAGATCCTCGACGAGCTGTCGGCCCCCGCGCCCGAGGAGGGCTTTGCCGGCGGCCGCTGCGGCGTGGTGTTCGACGAGGGCCTGCTGTTCCGCACCAACGAAAGCGCCTTCGTCGAGACCAAGCGCCGGCTGCTGGACGAATGTGACCTGTGGTGCATCGTCAGCCTGCCGGGCGGCGTGTTCTCGACGGCCGGCGCGGGCGTGAAGACCAACCTGCTGTTCTTCACCAAGGGCCGACCGACCGAGCGCACCTGGTACTACGACCTCTCGCATGTCAAGGTCGGCAAGAAGACCCCGATGACGCTGGCCCACTTCGGCTGGGCCGACGACTTCACGCTGCTCGACGACGCGGCCCTGCCGGCCACGCTGGTCGAGGACTGGCACGAGCGCCACGCCGACCAGCCCTTCCCGAGCTTCGCCCGCCTGCTGGCCCGGCGCGGCCAGCCCGAGGCGGACAGCGACTACTCGTGGACGGTGGACATCGCCGCCCGCCGCGCCCAGGCCCTGGCCGACAAGGCGCCCCACGACGCCGAGACGGCCCGCTGGCGCGAGCAGGCGGTGACGCTGAAGACCCGGCTCGCCACGCTGAAGAAGACGCGGCCGGTGCCGCAGGCCGACATCGAGGCGTGTCAGCAGGCCATCCAGGCGGCGGAGAAAGCCGCCCGCGAGGCCGACACCCGCGCGGCGGCGATCGACGCGGCCGCCTTCGACCTCAAGGCGGTCAACCCGAACGCGCGCACCACCCAGGACACCCGCACCCCGGCCGAGATCCTCGACACCATCGAGCGCCACGGGCGAACGGTCGGCGAGGCCCTGGCCCGGCTGCGCGGACTGATGGATGCCAACAGCATTGCGGGCTGAACTGAGCCAGGCTACCCGGTTCAACATCGCCCAAGCCCCAGCCCCCACTCTGCCGCAACCCTCCCGTCGCCCTCGCGCAGGCGAGGGCCCACGCCGTGCACGGTCCTCGCCCGCCCACGCGCCCGGCCAGCGGACACACCCCCGAAACACCTCTTGCGGCCCGGTACCGTTTCAAACGTGCCGTGCCTTGCCGGCAGCGCGGCGCTCGGGCATCTTGGGGGCCTCACGACAGGCATTCATCAGGGCTGGAGCAGGCAGGGCGAATGGTGGCGTGATCTCACGAAGAACACGCACATGCAGCAGGTCGAGGCTCCTTGCGGGAGAAATGCCATGTCCACCAGCACGCCTTTCACGCCGGCCAGAGCGCTGATCTCCGTGTCGCTGCTGTCCGCCACGCTGATGACGGCCGGCTGCGGCGGCGGGGGCGACGAGGGCAGCGTCGCCGAATCCCAGGTGACCGAGGCGCCGCGCGCCGGCGCGCTGGCCGCCAGCACGCTGGCCGGACGCACCTGGCGCGCCGGACAGCTGCTCGAGAACGGCGGCACCGAGGTCGTCGCCTACAAGGCGGGCATGGCCGACGCCAGCGGCGCGGTGACCGCGGTCTTCGTGCAGAAGATCGGCTCGCGCTATCAGCTCCAGGCGGTGCGCGGCACGCCAGGCAGCGCCGGCACCCCGCCGGCATGGACCGCGCCGGCCGTCATCAGCGGCGCCGCCGATCCGGCGATGCATCCGGGCAACGGCACCTGGGACCTCGGGCTGTCGGTCGCGCCGGGCGGACGCGCCTACGCGACCTGGTTCGTGCGCCGCGCCTGCACCGCGACCACCTACATCGCCAGCCCCGTCGCGACCTGCAACTACCTCTACGGCGCCGCCTTCGACGGCAGCAACTGGGGCGTGCCCGAGCTGATCGCCGACTCGCCGCGCAACTGGGGCGCGCCGATCCCGCGCATCAACGACAGCGGCGACATCGCGGTGCTGCACGAGGGCTGGGTCGCGCCGGGCAGCACCATCGGCACCCAGCGGGTCGCGGTGGCCGCGCGGCTGCAGGGCCAGAGCAGCTTCGCGCGCAGCGTCTTCGCCGACTGGACGCTGCAGGCCGCCATCGGGCTCGGCGGCGATGTCGACCTGCAGCTCGACGCCGCGCGCAACCTGACCGTGGCCGGGCGCAACCTGCGCGCCGGCACCGGCGACATCGTCGCGCGGCGCGGCACGGTCGGCGGCAGCTTCCGGGCGCAGGAGGTGATCGACGCCGGCAGCGCCGACGCCAGCTTCCTGGGTCTGGCCGCCGGCCCGGGCGGGCGCAGCTTCGTGCAGTGGCGCCAGGCGCCGACCGGCTCCAGCGTGCCGGTGATCTGGGGCGCGGCCAGCGCCTCGGCCACCGGGACCTGGGCGGCACGCAACCTCGGCACCAGCGCCAGCGCCTATTCCGGCTGGCTGCAGGCCCCGGGCAGCGGTGCCTGGGCCGGCAGCGGCCTGTTCCACGCCACGACCTGCCAGCGCACGCCCTGGAGCGCGGCGACGCAGGCCTGGGGCGCCGCGCAGACCCTGCCCGCCGGCTGCGACGCCTGGCGCAGCAGCGCCACCCAGCGCGCGCAGGCCGCCGACGGCAAGCTGCTGTGGATGGCCAACGACGGCCGCTGGTCGAGCTACGACCTGGCGCTGAACCAGATCACCCGGCCGCTGGCCGCCCCGGGATCGACGAGCGCGGCCGACACGCTGTTCGGCTTCCCGATCTCGACGCTGACCAGCGGCCGGCTGTTCGGCTTCAACCTCGGCAACGCGACGCTGATGGTCTCGAGCAGCGGTGTCGGCGCGCTGGTCACCAGCGGCACGCTGGCCTCGCTGCCCAGCGCCGGCACGCCCGGCGGCGTCAACGGCGCGGTCTACAACCTGTGGGGCTGGTTCCTGAAATGAGCGCCGGATGACCGCGCCGGCCACGGGCCGCGCGACAATTCCGTCATGCTCCGAATCACCGAACTCCGCCTGCCGCTGGACCACGCCGAGGACGCGCTGCGCTCGGCCATCGTGGCGCGGCTTCAGCTCGCCGACGCGGCCGAGCTGATCGACTTCCACGTCTTCCGCCGCGGCTACGACGCGCGCAAGAAGACCGCCATCGTCCTGACCTACACGATCGACTGCACGCTGCGCGACGAGGCGGCGGTCTTCGCGCGCTTTCCGAAGGACCACCAGATCCGCCCGACGCCGGACACCGGCTACCGCTTCGTCGGCCACGCGCCGGCCGACTTCCACGCCGACGGCGGCGGCGAGGTGCATCGCCGCCCGCTGATCGTCGGCTTCGGGCCGTGCGGGCTGTTCGCGGCGCTGATCCTGGCGCAGATGGGCCTGAAGCCCATCGTGCTGGAGCGCGGCAAGGACGTGCGCCAGCGCACCAAGGACACCTGGGGCCTGTGGCGGCGCAGCGAGCTCAACCCCGAGTCGAACGTGCAGTTCGGCGAGGGCGGCGCCGGCACCTTCTCCGACGGCAAGCTCTACAGCCAGATCAGCGACCCGCGCCACCTCACCCGCAAGGTGCTGACCGAGTTCGTCAAGGCCGGCGCCCCGGAGGAGATCCTGTTCGTCAGCAAGCCGCACATCGGCACCTTCCGGCTGGTGAGCATGATCGAGAAGATGCGCGCCGACATCGTCGCGCTCGGCGGCGAGATCCGCTTCGAGCAGAAGGTGAGCGACCTGCTGCTGGAGCCGGACGCCGACGGCGTGCGCCATGTGCGCGGCGTGACGCTGGCCTCGGGCGAGCAGATCCGCACCGACCATGTCGTGCTGGCACTGGGCCACAGCGCGCGCGACACCTTCGCGATGCTGCACGAGCGCGGCGTCCACATGGAGGCCAAGCCCTTCTCGATCGGCTACCGCATCGAGCATCCGCAGGGCGTGATCGACCGCGCCCGCTTCGGCCCGAACGCCGGTAACCCGATCCTGGGCGCGGCCGACTACAAGCTGGTGCACCACGCCAAGAATGGCCGCTCGGTCTACAGCTTCTGCATGTGCCCGGGCGGCACGGTGGTGGCGGCCACCTCCGAGCCGAACCGGGTGGTGACCAACGGCATGAGCCAGTACTCGCGCAACGAGCGCAACGCCAACGCCGGCATCGTCGTCGGCCTGACCCCTGAGGACTACCGCCAGGACCGCGGCGGCAGCGGCCCGGTCAACCCGCTCGACGGCATCGCCTTCCAGCGCTTCTGGGAAAGCCGCGCCTTCGAGCTGGGCGAGGGCGACTACCGCGCGCCGGGCCAGCTGGTCGGCGACTTCATCAAGCGCCAGCGCAGCCGCACGCTCGGCGACGTCGAGCCGTCCTACAAGCCGGGCGTGCACCTGACGGATCTCGCGCAGAAGGACCGCGGCTCGCTGCCGGTCTACGCGCTGGACGCGATCCGGGAGGCGCTACCGGCCTTCGAGCGCCAGATCAAGGGCTTCTCGATGCCCGGCGCGATGCTGACCGGCGTGGAGACGCGCACCTCCTCGCCGCTGCGCATCACCCGCGGCCGCGACTACCAGAGCCTGAACGTGCGCGGCCTCTACCCGGCCGGCGAAGGCGCGGGCTATGCCGGCGGCATCATGTCGGCCGGCGTCGACGGCATCGAGGTGGCCGAGGCGCTGGGCGCGGACCTCCTGGGCGTCGCCCAGCCATGAACGCGCCGCACGCCCTGCCCGACGGCGCACGCAGCGTCGAGTGCGCGGTGGCCGACTTCACGTCGGTCGCGCGCGGAAAGATCGTCGCGCGCGCCGACTTCGACGCGATGGGCGGCTGCCGGCTGCCCTCGGTCGTGCTGGGCGTGACGCTGACCGGCGGCGAGCCGGACGCGGTCTTCGGCCCGATCCTGCCCGAGGACTACCGCGACCTGCATCTCGTGCCCGATCTGGCCAGCGCCGTGCCGGTGCCCGGCCGCAGCGACCGCGTCAGCGTGATCTGCGAGCCGGCCGGCGCGCTGCCGCGGCCCGGGCGCGCGGCGCTGGATGCCAGCGCGCTGTCGCCGCGCGCCGCGCTGCGCCGGGTGCTGGCGCGGCTGGCGGCGGCCGGGCTGCGCGCCACCGTGGCGCCGGAGCTGGAGTTCTTCCTCGTCGAGCGCACGCCCGACGGCGGCCTGCGCCCGGCCGGCGTGCCCGGGGGTGCAGGCGCACGCGAGCACGCGCTGGAGATCGCCTCGCTGGAGCGCACCGCGATGTTCGCGCCCTACTTCGACGCGCTGTTCGACGCCTGCGCGGCGCAGCGCATTCCGGTCACCGGCCACGGCCACGAGTCGGCGCCGGGCCAGTACGAGGTCAACTTCGCGCCAGGCGAGCCGCTGGCGATGGCCGACGCGGTCTGGCGCTTCAAGCGCCTGGCGCGCGAGACGGCGGTGCGCCACGGCTTCCTGGCCAGCTTCATCGCCAAGCCCTTCGCCGACCAGCCCGGCACCGGCATGCACTGGCATGCCAGCCTGCAGCATGCCCGCGGTCCGCACGCCGGCCTGAACGCCTTCGTCGACGAGCAGGGCCGCGACCGGCCGCAGCTGGCGCATTTCATCGGCGGACTGCAGGCGCATGCGCCGGCGGCGATGGCGCTGCTGGCGCCGTGGGCGCATTCCTTCGAGCGGCTGCGCCGCAGCGACGCCTCGCCGACCGACGCCCGCTGGGGCGACGACGACCGCGCGGTCGCCTTCCGGCTGCCGGCCTCCAGCCCGGCCAACCGCCGCATCGAGCACCGCCTGCCCGGCGGCGACGCCAGCCCCTACCTGACGCTGGCCTCGATGCTCGGCACCGGGCTGCTGGGCCTGCAGGGCGAACTGCCGCGCCAGGACCGCGGCCCGGCGCTGCCGCGCACGCCCCAGGACGCGCTCGACGCGCTGCACGCCAGCGCCGCGCTGCGCGATCTGCTCGGCGAGGTGCTGGTCGATCTCTTCGTCGCGCAGCGCCGCCACGAGCTGGACGAGCGCGCCGCGCTGACCGACCCGCACCGGGACTGGGACCTGCGCCATCTGACCGAGCAGGCCTGAGGTCCGCGCCGCGGGCTCGCCCGACGAGCCCCTGCCCGCGGCCGGGCTTCCCGGCAATCCTTGGCGCCGATCACGGCACAGGCTCAAAGGTGTGCAAAGGTTTCGGATTCGACAGACTTTTGCACTTCAGTTCGGCCCGCGGGCGGCGCAGCATCCGCGCCCATGAAGATGCCGTGCCCGCTCCCCGTTCCGTCGTGCCGCGCCCTGTGCCTGGCTGCCCTGATCGCGGCGACCTGGCCGGGCGCGGCGTCCGCCGCCGAGGCGGCTGCGCCCGCGCCCGCGTCGCCCGACTCGAAGTTCAACCTCTCGCTGCACTACGCCACCAACCGCACGACCAACTTCGCCGGCCGGCGCTGGGGCCTGCAAGGCGACTGGCTGCACCGCGCCGAGCACGACGAGTGGAGCGGCGAGTTCCGCACCCAGCGCGAGGCCATCGCGCTCAATGGCGGCGAATCGACGCTGCGGGTCGACGAGGTCGACACCTTCGTGAAGTGGCGCCGCGACCTGATGGCACTGGACGACCCGCCGCGCGAGGGCGCCTCGACCTACTACACCTACCTGTCGCCGCGGCTGCGGCGCAACCGCTTCGGCTACTTCTCGTCGTCGCAGGCGGTGCGCGCCGGTGCCGGACGCCGCTTCGAGCCGGTCCGCGACATGACGCTCAGCCTCGAGCTCGGCCCCGGCTACCGCCACGGCCGCGCGCAGAGCGGCGAGACGGTCGAGGAGGCGGTGCTGACGATGACCTCGCAGCTCGACTACCGCCTCAGCGACAGCGCGAACTTCCGGCTGATGCTGATGGGCGAGCGCTCCAGCCGCGAGAACTACCAGACCGCGGTGGCCACGCTGCGCAACCGCATCAGCCGGCACGTCTGGCTGAAGTACGAGCTCACCTACCGCAAGGCGCTGCCGATGGACACGCTGCAGCCGGTCGGCGAGACCCGCTTCGACGCCGGCATCAGCTGCCAGTTCTGACCCCGAACACCTGGCGCAGATAGGCCAGGAAGCCGGCGTCGTCGCACAGCGCCTTGCCCGGCGTGTCGCTGATCTTGGCCACCGGCTGGCCGTTGACCCGCACCAGCTTCATGACGATGTTCAGCGGCGTCGGGCCCAGGTCGTTGCTGAGCTGGGTGCCGATGCCGAAGCCGGTGCGCACCCGGTCGGCGAAGTGGCCGTGCAGCGCCAGCGCCTGCTCCACCGTCAGGCCGTCGGAGAACACCAGCCGGCGCGTGCCGGCGTCCAGCCCCAGCGCGGCGTAGTGCGCCAGCGCCTTCTCGCCCCAGACGACCGGATCGCCCGAGTCGTGGCGCAGCCCGTCGAAGAGCTTGGCGAAGTAGAGGTCGAAGTCGGCCAGGAAGGCGTCCATGCCGATGACGTCGGTCAGCGCGATGCCGAGGTCGCCGCGGTACTCCTGCACCCAGTCCTCCAGCGCCGCCTTCTGGAAGTCGCGCAGCCGCACGCCTAGGCCCTGGTAGGTCTGCAGGTACTCGTGTGCCATCGTGCCGATCGGCGTCAGGCCCAGCGTGCGCGCCAGGTGCACGTTGGAGGTGGCGCGGCACACGCCGGGCAGCCGCGCGGCCAGCGTCTCGAGCATCTCGCGCTGCCAGTCGGCCGAGAAGCGCCGGCGCAGGCCGAACTCGAACAGCTCGAAGGGAAATCGCCGCGCCGCGCCCGGGTCGGCGACCGCGCGCTGCAGCCGCTCGATCTTGGCCGCCAGCCGGCGCCGACCCTCCTCGCGCACCGCCGGGCGGTCGAGGCGGCGGAAATGCAGCTCGTTGACGATCGCCAGCACCGGGATCTCGAAGCCCATCACATGGACCTGCGGCCCGCGTGCCTCGATGCACAGCCGCTCGCCCTCGGTGCGCACCGAGATGAAGTCGCGCTGGAAGCGGAAGATGCGCAGGAAGTCGACGAAGTCCGGCCGGATGAAGCGCAGCCGGCCCAGCCAGTCCAGCTCGGCGGCGGTGAAGGACAGCGCGCACAGGTGGTCCAGCTCGGCCTCGACCTCGGCGCGCAGCTCGGCCAGCGGGAAGGCGGCCGCCTGCGGATTGCGGCAGACGAAGCGGTACTCGGCCTGCGTGGCCGGGTGGCGGTGCAGCAGCGCCTGCCACATCGTCAGCTTGTAGAGGTCGGTCTCCAGCAGGCTGGAGAGCACGGGGGCTCGCTTCATGGCAGCACCTCGGCGCAGGTGGCCAGCCGCAGGCCGCGGCGCGCCATGTCGGCGAAGAAGTCGGCCTGATGCGCCTCGAAGCCGGCGACCGGACTGATCGCGTCGGTCAGCAGCGTGATGCGCGCCAGCCGCTCGGGCGTGGCGTCGGGCAGATGGTCGACCAGATGCTCGACGGTGGCGCGCACGCAGTGGCTGCCGGCCTCGCCGGCGATCAGCAGCCGGCCCGGGCCGTCCAGCCGGGCGATCAGCGCGCGGTTCAGGCCGGTATCGGGATCGTCCGCATCGGGCACCTCGGCCTGCAGCGCGCTGTAGTGCTCGGTCCAGGGGTTCAGGCCCTTGAAGACGACATGGCTCGCGCGCTGGCGGCGCAGCTCCCAGTCGGCGCAGGCCTCGCGCACAGCCGCATGCAGCTGATGGCCCCAGGTGCCCAGCTCGCAGTGCACCGGCCAGACCATCAGCGTGTGGCGGCCCCGGGCCTCCAGCGCGTCGAGGTAGGCCAGCACCCGCGGCAGCGCCGCCGGGTCGCGCGGCTGGAACTGGCCGGCGCGCACCTGCGCGGCGGTGATCGACGTGAACGGCGCGACCTCCTGCCCCGGTGCGTGCGCCCACCAGAAGCCGGGATGCGCGATGTCGCGGCGGTGGTGGGTGTCGAGCGTCAGCGTGAGCGCGTCGATGCGGTCGGCCGCGCGGCGCAGCAGCTCGGCCACCCGGCGCAGGTCGGCGTCCGCGCCCGGCACCGGCAGGGCGGGCGTGCCCGACGCGCTGGCGGGCAGGTCGCAGAAGTCGTTCTGCGCATCGATCAGCAGGAGGTGCAAGGCAGGCAGGTTCGGCGTCATGGTGGACACGATAAGCCACTTAGTACAACATTGCAACTAAGTCGATTCCATCCCCACCTGCCATGCCCCCGCCGATCCCGCCCTCCCCGCCCCTTGAGGCCGCCGCTGCGCCCATCCTGTGCACCGTCGACGTGGTGCTGCTGACGCTCAATCCGCAGCTGCAGGTCGCGCTGCTGCCGCGCGACCGCGCGCCGCTGGCCGGTGCGCTCGCGCTTCCCGGCGGCTTCATCCATGCCGACGAGGACGCCGACCCGCGGGCCGCGGCCGCGCGCATGCTGCGCGCCAAGACCGGGCTGGACTGCCCCTATCTCGAGCAGCTCGCCACCTTCGGCGGGCCGGAGCGCGATCCGCGCGGCTGGTCGATCTCGGTGGCGCATGTGGCGCTGGTGCCGGCCGACCTGCTCGCGCGCGGCGCGGCCGGCCTGCGCTGGCATCCGGTCGACGCGCTGCCGGCGCTGGCCTTCGACCATGCACAGATCGTCGCGCAGGCGGTGGCGCGGGTGCGCTCGAAGAGCCAGTACTCGTCGCTGCCGGTGCATCTGTGCGGCGAGCGCTTCACGCTGCCGCAGCTGCAGGCGGTCTACGAGGCGCTGCTGGGCGAGCCGCTGAACAAGGTGAGCTTCCGGCGGCGCATGGAAGAGATGGACCTGCTCGAACCCATCGAGGGCGAGCGCACCGGCGGCGCGCACCGCCCGGCGCAGCTCTGGCGCCTGAAGGACCGCCGGCCCGGGGCGCTGACGCTGACCGACCGGCTGCTCGGCCCCGCCGTGCTCGCGCCATGAAGCCGGGGCGCGTGCCGCGGGCGTGTCAGGCCCGGCTCGTCACCAGCCCCTGCTGCGCCGCCCAGCCCGCCACGTCCTCGCGCCGGATCGCCGCGGCCATCAGGCCCGGGAAGGCATCGGGCGTGCAGGCGAACGACGGCACGCCCAGGCCGGCGAGCTTCGCGGCGATCTGGCGGTCGTAGCTCGGCGCGCCCTCGTCGCTGAGCGCCAGCAGCGCCACGCACTGCACGCCCGAGCCGACCAGCTCGGCGGCGCGCTGCAGCAGGCGCTGCTCGACGCCGCCTTCGATCAGGTCGGAGATCAGCACGAAGATGGTGTTGCGCGGATCGCGGATCAGGCCCTGGCAGTAGGCCACCGCCTGGCCGATGTCGGTGCCGCCGCCGAGCTGCACGCCGAACAGCAGCTCGACCGGATCGTCGAGCTGGTCGCTGAGGTCGACCACCTCGGTGTCGAACACCACCAGCTTCGTCGACACCGCCGGCAGCGAGGCCAGCACCGCGCCGAAGATGCTCGAATAGACCACGCTGGCGGCCATCGAGCCGCTCTGGTCGATGCACAGGATGACCTCGCGCTGCGGCCGGCGCGACTTGCGGCCGTGGCCGTGCAGCCGCTCCGGAATGACGGTGCGCAGCTCGGGCTGCCAGTGGCGCAGGTTGGCGCGGAGGGTGCGGTGCCAGTCGATCTCGCTGTGGCGCGGGCGGCGGTTGCGGGTGCTGCGGTCGAGCGCGCCGGTCACCGCCGAGCGCAGCGGCTCCTCCAGGCGCTTCATCAGTTCGTCCACCACCTGGCGCACCACGCGGCGCGCGGTCTCCTTGGTGCCAGCCGGAATCGCACGGGACAGCGACACCAGGCTGGCGACCAGGTGCACGTCGGGCTGCACCGCGTCGAGCATCTCGGGCTGCAGCAGCATCTCGTTCAGGCGCAGGCGCTGCAGCGCGTCCTTCTGCATCACCTGCACCACCGAGGCCGGAAAGTACTGGCGGATGTCGCCGAGCCAGCGCACCACCGTCGGCGCGCCGCGCCCCGAGCCGCCGACGCGGGCGCTGCCACCGCGGCCGGGGCCGTCGGCGTCGTAGAGCGCGGCCAGCGCGCGGTCCATCTCCAGCGCGCCGCCGCTCGGCTTGCCGCAGCTGGCGTCGGCCTCGTCGCCCAGCACCAGGCGCCAGCGCTGCTGCCGGTCCAGGCTCGGCGGGGGGGCGGACAGGGAGGTCTCGGCGTCAGCGGACATCGCGGGGGTTCTCCATCGAAGACACGGACTCGAGCGGCAGGCCGAGCAGCCGGTGCAGCAGCGGCAGCGCCTGCGCGACCCGCCCGACCTGCCACGGCGGCGGGGCGTCGGCGCGCACGGTGTCGGCCGGCGCCTCGGGCGGACGCGCGGCGCGCTCGGCGATCGAGCGGCGCTCGCTGCGGCTGAAATCGGCGAAGGTGCGGCGCACCAGCGGCAGCACCTGCTGGAAATGGTCGTCGCCCAGGCCGCTCAGCCAGCCGTCGACCAGCGCCCACAGCCGCGCGTCGTGCAGCAGCACCAGCGCATTGCGGTTCAGGAAGCCTTCCAACCAGGCCGCCGCCGCGCCCGGCTCGGTCGCGCGAGAGAGCTGCAGCGCCAGCGCGGTGCCGGCCGCCTCGGCATCCAGCGCACCGTCGTCGAGCAGCAGCCGCGTCGCCACGCCGCGCAGCAGCGGCGCGGCCGTCGCCGCACCGGCCAGCGCCGCCAGCGCACGGCGCCAGTCCTGCGTCTGCGCCTCGCCGTCGCGCCGTGCCACCGCCGCGTGCGCGGCCAGCAGCGGCTCGCGCAGCGCCTGCGCCGCGTCGGCGTCGAGCGCCGCGCAGCCCAGCGGCAGGCCGATCGCGGCGCGCTCGATCAGCCGGTCGAGCACCCGGCCGACCTGGCCCGTGTCGGTCTGGCGCACGTCGCCGTAGCGGAAGACCTGCGCCAGCGGCGGCAGCGCACGCAGCAGCTCGCCGACATCGCCGCTGACCGCCGCGAGCCGGTCGAGCGCCTGCGTCACCGCCGCGACCGCACCGGGCAGGTCGGCGCGCAGCACGTCGTCGACCTGCGCCGCCAGCACCGCCAGCCGCGTCTCGTCGCGCACCCGCTCGGCCACGCGCGCGCTGGCGGCGGCCTCGACCGTCGTGCCCCAGCGGCTGGCCTCGATCAGCGTGATCGCGTATTCGGGCTCCCAGCGCAGCCGCCAGTCCTCGTGGAAGCTGCCGCGCGCGCCGCGGCTGCCGCGCTCGGGCACGCCCCAGTCGAGGCCGAGCAGCCGCAGCCGGTGCAGCAGCCGGCTGCGCGCCAGATCGTTCGGTTCGCGCAGGTCGAGTTCGAGTCGGCGCTCGGCCGCCTCGGCCTTCAGGCGCAGGCGCTTCTGCTGCTGCTCGACATCGCGCTGCAGTGGCACCAGCGGCACGTCGGCCGGCACCGTGCCGAGCGCGTCGCCGACATGCAGCGCCGGCGCGATCAGCCCGAGCACCGCGTCGTCGCCCTGGCCGATGACGCTGCGCACCGCCTCGTCCAGCTCGGCCAGCCCCGGCGCGCCGTGGCCGCGCAGCGCCGCCAGCGTCTCGGCCAGCCGGATCGCCTCGATGACGTGGGCGCTGGAGCAGTCGATCTCGTGCGCGCGCAGCAGCGTCGCCACCTTGGCCAGCCAGCCGGCGGCGCGCGGGTGGCGCGCGACGTCGTGCTGCCAGAGGAAGTCGTACCAGCCGGGCGAGGCGACGCCCGCGCCATAGCCGCGGCGCGTCAGATGCCGGTGCGACCACGGCACCCAGGTCGCCTGCACCTTCAGCTTCGGCAGGCCCTTGAGCAGCGCCGCATCGGCCTTGACCGAGGACACGCCGTCCTGCAGCGCCGGCACATGCCAGGCGCCGCAGACCACCGCGATGCGCGCGAAGCCCTCCTTGCGCGCCGCGCGCAGGCTCTGGCGCATGTGGGCCTCGCGCTGCGCCTCGCGCGCGGGCAGCGGCGTCTCGGCGTCGGCGTGGCGGCGCAGCTCCGTCATCACCTCGGCGATGGCGGCGAAGATGTCGGCGTCCTCGCCGCGCTCCTCGATCCAGCGGTTCCACCAGCTTTCGCCGTCCGGATGGCCGTCGGCGCGGGCGAAGTCGTCGAAGGGGTCGCCATGGCGGGCCGGGGCCGGCGTGGCGGCGTCGTCGGCCCGGGCCGCCGCAGCCGCATCGGCGGCGTCCAGCGCCAGCGCGTGCGTGCGCGGCAGGTCGATGAAGCGCGCCGCCACGCCCGCGCCGGCCGCCCAGCGCAGCGCCTGCCACTCCGGCGAGAAGCGCGCGAAGGGGTAGAACACCGCCTGCTGCGGCGTCTCCACCGCATGGACCAGCAGCGCCACCGGCGGCACCAGCGCGGCGTCGTTCAGGTGCGGCAGCAGCCCATCGGCCTCCGGCGGCCCCTCGACCAGCACCGCGTCGGGCTGCCAGGCCGCGAAGGCGCGCACCAGGCTGCGTGCGCAGCCCGGGCCGTGGTGGCGGATGCCGAAATAGCGGACCTCGGCCATGGTCAGCCGTGCGCGCGGCAGGCGCGGTAGAGGTCCTTCCAGCCGTCGCGCTCCTTGACGACCGTCTCCAGGTATTCCTGCCAGACCACCGCGTCCTGCACCGGATCCTTGATGACCGCGCCCAGCAGCCCCGAGGCCAGATCGGCCGCGCCGACCACGCCGTCGCCGAAATGCCCGGCCAGCGCCATGCCGTTGCCCACCACCGAGATCGCCTCGGCGGTCGAGAGCGTGCCGCTCGGGCTCTTCAGGCGCGTCTTGCCGTCCTCGGTCTGGCCGTTGCGCAGCTCGCGGAAGATCTGCACCACGCGGCGCACCTCGCGCAGGGCCGGCGGCTCGGCCGGCAGGTCGAGCGCGCGGCCCATCTCGGTGACCCGCTTGACGACGATCGCCAGTTCCTCCTCCTCGCTGGCCGGCACCGGCAGGATCACGGTGTTGAAGCGGCGCTTGAGCGCGCTCGACAGCTCGTTGACGCCCTTGTCGCGGTTGTTCGCGGTGGCGATGACGCTGAAGCCGCGCACCGCCTGCACCTCGACGCCCAGTTCCGGCACCGGCAGCGTCTTCTCCGACAGCACGGTGATCAGCGTGTCCTGCACGTCGGCGGGAATGCGCGTCAGCTCCTCGATGCGGGCGATGCGGCCGCCGCGCATCGCGTTCATCAGCGGGCTGGGCACCAGCGCCTTCTCCGAGGGCCCGTGCGCCAGCAGCTCGGCGTAGTTCCAGCCGTAGCGCAGCTGCTCCTCGCCGGTGCCGGCGGTGCCCTGGATCAGCAGCGTCGAGTCGCCGCTGACCGCCGCGGCCAGATGCTCCGACACCCACGACTTCGCGGTGCCCGGCACGCCGTAGAGCAGCAGGCCGCGGTCGGTCGCCAGCGTCGCCACCGCGATCTCGATCAGCCGGCGCGCGCCGATGTACTTGGGCGTGACGACGAAGCCGTCATCGAGCGTGCCGCCCAGCAGGTAGGTCACGACCGCCTGCGGCGACAGGCGCCAGTTCTCGGGGCGCGGACGGCGGTCGGCGCGGGCCAGCGCGTCGAGTTCCTCGGCGTACTGCTGCTCGGCATGGCGGCGCAGCACGGTCGAGGCGGAGAGAGCGGCAGGAGCAGGGGCAGCGGTGTCGGTCATGTCAGGGCGATCCAGTGCGGGAGAAGCAAGGCGGGAAGCGGTACGGGAAGAGCGGTACGGAGAAGATCAGCAAGCGGGGGCCGCGGGCAGCGCCTCGAGGGCACGGCGCAGCGCGGCGATGCGCTGCAGCCGGGCGTGCAGCGTGGTGCGCTGCTGCTGCGCCCAGCTGACTGCGGCGTCGGTCGGGTTCACCGGCTCGGGCAGCGCCTCGACCCAGCCCGGCACATCGGCCGGCAGCCAGGCCAGCAGCGCCGGCGCGCGGCCGAGCCAGTCGTTGCAGCGCCGGTCGTCGAGCTGGCCGGCGCACAGCGCCGACCACTGCGCCTCCAGCACCGCGCCCAGCTCGGCCAGGAAAGCGGCGTCGAGCACCGACCCGGCCGGATCCGGCACGCCGGCCAGCGCCGCCTGCTCGCAGACCAGGACGATCTCGCCGGCCACCTCGACCGGATCGCCGGCCAGGCGCGCGCGCCACAGCGCGGTGCGCTGCGCGGGCGGCAGGCGCCGGCGCAGGGCGGCCTGTTCGCTGACCGACGCGCCACGGGCGTCGCGGCCAAGCACCGCCAGCAGCCATTCGACCTCGACCGGCGCCAGCGCCGCCGGGTCGTCCGGCAGCGCCTGCGCCGCCTCGAACCAGCCGCGCCGCAGCGCGTCCTTCCAGTCCGTGCCCTTGGCCCAGGCCATCAGATCGGCCGGCGTCAGGCCGGTGCGCGTGGTCCAGAAGCTCAGCGGCGTCAGCCGCACCAGCTGATAGAGCCACCAGCCGCGCTCGCCGAGCCCGTCATGGCGCGGGCGCTGCAGGTCCAGGCCGTGCGCCTTCCAGTCGGCGCCCTCGGCGGCCGGCGGCTCGATCGTCCAGCGCCGCTTCAGGCCCAGCCAGGCCGATTCGCTCTTCAGCAGCGCGTCCCACTGCGCCGCCAGCCAACCGGCCTGCGCGCTGTCCGGCAGGCGCTGCAGCAGCCGCGCGGCCACCGCGCGCACCTCGCCGCCGCGGTCGCGCTGCAGCAGGCGCATCAGCAGCGGCTCATCCGCCATCGACAGGCCGACCGCCAGCGCCTCGACCAGCTGGGCGCGCTCGGCCGCGGCGAGCTGGCCCAGCTCGGCCTCCAGCCGCGCGCGCGCCGCCGCCGGATCCTGCGTCCGCGCGTGGCGCAGGAAGGCGAGCCGGGCGGTCGGCGCGCCGTCGGTCCAGTCGGCCTCGGTCGGCTGCGCCGGCGCCTCGCCGAGCTGGCGCCAGCGCGGCTGCTGGCGGATCAGCCAGGCGCCGCGCTCGCCGATCACCGCGCCGACCGCCGCGCGCAGCGCGGGCTCGCGCTGCGCCAGCTCCAGCGCCTGCGGCAGCAGCGCCGCCGGCAGCCGCCAGCCGCGCTCGGCCAGCCGGCGCAGCATCGCGTGGCGCAGGCCGAGCGGCCAGTCGTCCTGCAGCAGCGTCTCGACCACCGCGCGGCTGCTCGGGTCCGCCAGCGCGGGGCGGCGCTCCGGGCGGGCGGGCGGCGCGTCCGCCTCGGCCGGCAGCGCCAGCCCGTCCGCGCCGATCCGGGCCGCCAGCGCCAGCACGCCGGCCGCGCGCAGCAGCACCGCCGCGTCCTCGTCCGGCGTGGCGGCCAGCGCCGCCATCAGCCTGTTCAGCGGCGCCGGTGCGGCCGACAGCGCGGCCCGCCAGCCCGGCGCGCGCTCGGTGCCGACCAGCGCCGCCGGCAGCAGCCGCTCCAGCGCGGCCGACACCGCCGCATCCGGCATCACACCCGTCGTGCTCATCGCCCCGCTCCTTCGCCGCGCCCGAGCTGCCAGGCGTCATCGCCCCACAGCGTCAGCAGCCGCAGCGCCTCGCCATTCCATTCGCCACTCGCCTGCACCGGCGCGCCGCCGCCGACCGCCAGCAGCGTCAGCACCTGATCGGCCGGCACCCGCAGCGGCAGCGCCCGGCCCTGCGGCCCGAGCAGGCAGAGCTGCTCGCCGTGCAGCCGCAGCACGCCCTGCAGCGCCAGCGGCCACAGCGGCAGCCACGGATGCGCGGCCATCGCGGCGGCCGCGCGGTCCAGCTCGGCGGTCCAGTCGCCCGCGTCGGGCGGCGGCGCGGCCTCGGCCGGGCCGCGCTGCTCGACCAGCGCCCGCAGCGGCGCCGCCGACGGGAAGAACACCAGCCGGCCCGCGCGCACCTGCCCGCTGACCCACGGCATGTCGAAGCCGGCGGTGCCGTGGCTGAAGTCGAGCAGCAGCGCGCGCCGGCCGCTGTCCAGGCCCTGCAGCCAGACGCGGCGCTCGACCAGCCGGCCCTCGCGCTCCTCGACGATCTGGCCGAGCACCGCCCAGCGGTCGTCGACCGCCTCGCCGCGCGCCAGCACCTCGTCGCGCTCCAGCGGCCAGCCGAGCGTGGCGCGCACATCGGCGCGCTCGGCCTCGCTCAGCGCGTCGCGCCGCGCCACCGCGTCGATCAGCAGCTGCAGCCGCCCCAGCCGCGCCAGCAGCCGGGCCGGGGCGTCGACCTCGGCGCCGGCGGCCTGCAGCCAGCCGGCCAGCGCGCCGGCCTGCGCATCGACCAGCCGCGCGCCCATCGTGCGCCACTCGGCCGCGCCGCCGGCCGGCGGCGTCGCCAGGCCCTGGCCCACCCGCTCGGCCAGCCAGCGCGACAGCTCCTGCAGGCCGGCCTCGATGCGCTGCCAGCGTTTCGCCTGCCGGGCGGTGGCGTCGGGGCTCGCGGCCGGCGGCGCGGCGTCCTCGCCGGCGGCCGCGGCGGCCTGGCGCTGCTCCTGCTTCTGGACGTCCTTCTGCGCCTGCTTCTCGGCGCGCTCGCGCCGGCCGTCCAGCCAGGCGCTGACCCACGCAGGCGGCGCGCCGGTGGTGCTGAAGCGCTGCGGCTCCTGTGCGCGCATCAGCAGCAGCGCCAGCCCGTGCTTGCACGGGAACTTGCGGCTCGGGCAACTGCACTTGAAGACCGGGCCGCTCAGGTCGACCTGGGTCTGATAGGGCTTCGAGCCGCTGCCCTGGCATTCGCCCCAGGCGGCCTGCGCGTCATGACCCAGCAGCGGCCACTTCGCCGGGGAAATCAGCCCGCGCGCCGCCTTGGCGGAGGCCTCGTCAGGCGCAAGGGCCAGCACGGCCTCGCGGGTCAACGCAGTCGATGGTTCGGTCAATCGGACTCCCGGCACCCAGGGTTGCTGAAGTGCCGGGCAGTCTACGCAACGAACTGCCGCGCCACACGTGAAAGATGGCGCGGGAAAGGGGCTGATTCGGTACTCCGGCGCGCAATCCGGGTCGAGACGGAACCGAACTGGACGTGAGTTCTTTCACGCGCGGAGTTGAAATGAAAAAACTATGCTTATCAGGCCTTGACGGCGTCACAAGTTGTGCCAGCAGTGCAGGCCTTGAGCCTGCTTTATGGGAGAGGAACCGTGAAATACAGAGAAAGACTTCAATCTTGGCGCGGACTGATTTTCCGTTGTCCACAAGTTGAGATACAGCATCTTGGTTGTTACGCCGGAAAGGCGTGATGTCGATATTACGTTGACCTCTTGATTTTAATTAAAACTGGCAGAAGAAAATGCAATCCGGATCTTACATCAACCTAACTCTCACCAAAGAAAGTTTTGATCGACTAATTAATTTGTATGTTGATTGGTCTATCGGAATAAACAACTTCAGCAAAAAACGCATCGATAGAATCAAAAAAGGCATCCCCAAAGACATTGAAAAAGAAAATGTTTTACAAGGCGGTGATTTCAGAACCTCTGGAATTGGCGCGCTAAGAACTCGGGTTAGCCAGGACGGTAATCGATGGGTTCTACATTGGGTTCATCAGGATAGAAGCAAAAATATTGATGAGCGCTGGCACAATGTTGTTCTTATTGACAGAATTGAACAAAGAACTCGATTGCAGCATCTAACTGCAAGAACAACAGAATCGGGATCTCCCGCACCATTTGCTGCCGCCCCAGCAATACTACCAATACTTGTATCAGAGTTCGAAGACATCCACCCCTCAGAAATACAACTAGAACACCCGACAGCCATAAACTCTCACGAAATAAAAGATTTTGTTAACCAGTATCTTAAAAAATCCATATCAATTCCAATTATTTTGGTATCAAAAGACCAAGAAACAGAGAAATATTTGGTAGATATTCAAAAAATTTATAAATCTTTAAGGGGAACAGCCCACGTATTTGTATTAAACGACTCCAAATCAAGCTGGATTTTACGAGACGAATTAATTTCAGCGGGGTTACCGGAGGATATCGCCTGCCACAATGGAGCAATACGCGTAATTTCTGCATCAGATGCAAAAATAACAAAGAAAAATATATTTGGGTATTCTCCGAGATTTATACAAAAATTCCCAAATAAAATCAGAGATCAAGTAATTGGTGGACTCATTGTCAGGAATGTCGCAGGCAATAAAGCATCCTCATCAACACTTTCCATTATTGAGCAAATTGACTTGGCTCAGTGGAAAGAGCAAGCAAATTCAGCACTAATTACTCCGACGACCTCCCCTGTTGACACAACAGAAGAAATAACCGCACTAAGGGGACGTATTCAAACACTCGAAGACGCGCTCAAAAAATCACAAGATATGCAGAATTATTTTTCTGAAGAGCACACAAAAATAAGCAATGACCTTTGTTCAAAAGAGGCTCGCATTGCAGAGCTAGAACAACAACAAGTGGATACCGCTTTTGACTTTGAGCTTCAGAGCGCAAAAGATGCACTTCGCTTGGCGGAGAATATTTTTAAGGAAAAAATAATTGTCTTAGATTCTGCAAAAAAATCTGTCGCCAATTGTCAGTTTAGACACCCAAATGATCTTTTTGGGGCCATATCTATATTGGCAAATTCATGTGGCGAGACTTCATTTAATATATCGAGCGTGATTGAATCAAATTACGGAAACAGAGTAAAATGGAAACCGAAAGAACACGACAAAACCATGGATACCTATGGCAGTCAGCGAAAACACCTAGATTATGAGGGCAAAATAAAAACATTTCAAAAACATATCACACTCGGCCACGGGCAATTTGAGGCAAAATGCATGCAAGTTTATTATGATGCCGCGCCTGGAGGCAAAATTCAAATCGCGCACTGCGGAAAACATTTAAGCACATTTAGTCGAGACACCTAACTCACAACCCCTAAACCACCCACCGCGCGGGTCCGCAGTGGGCGACCCAACAATCTGGCCCGCGCCGCAAAGCTTGATTTCGGCGCCTTGCCAGACAGCCTGCGCAGACATGGGGCAGGCGTGGATCCTCGCGTTCGCGAGGATGACGGGGAGGGGGGGAGGAAGTGCGATGGGGGTGGGCTGCGGCGGGGGATCGTTGACGCGACCCCCGCGGAGTTTCGCCCGCAGGGGATGAAACGACGGCTCAGCGCAGCGTCAGCGCCGGTGCCGTCAGGCGCTGCATGCCCTCGGCCAGCGTCACCGGCGTCCGCCCGAAGAGCGCCTCGTGCGCGCCGAGCACCGGCGTGACGCAGCAGTCCGCGCCCGCGAACCGCTCGGCCCACACCGCCAGCGGCCGGCTGGCGATCAGCGCCGCCAGCTCGTCGATCAGCGCCCGCGCGCCCTCGCTGCCCGGCGCTTCGCCCAGGCTCCAGTGCCGCGCCGCCCAGTCGTCGCGCCCGAGCACCGCGCACACGCCCTGCCAGAACTTCAGCTCCAGCGCGCCCACCGCCAGCCAGCCGCCGTCGGCGCAGCGGTAGAGGTTGTAGCAGGGCACGCCGCCGTTGAGCAGCGAGGCGCCGGCCTGCGGCGAACGGCCGTCGGCCAGCGCGTCGGTGCCGAGGATCACCTGGTGCTGGCGCACCGCGTCGGTCATCGACACGTCGACCCAGCGCCCCTGCCCCGTCCACTGCGCGCCCAGCACGGCGGCCAGCGTGCCGATCGCCGCGGTCTGCGCGCCGCCGAGCTGGTCGGCGATCTGCAGGTGGCTGAAGACCGGGCGGCCGTCATCGGGCGTGCGCGTCTGGTCGACCACGCCGGCCAGCGCCAGGTAGTTCAGGTCGTGCCCGGCCGCCAGCCGCAGCGGCCCGTCCTGGCCGTAGCCGCTGATGCTGGTCAGCACGATGGCCGGATTGATCGCCCGCAGCGCCTCGTAGCCCAGGCCGAGCCGTTCCATCACGCCGGGCCGGAAGCCCTCGACGACCGCATGCGCCTCGCGCACCAGCGCGCGCAAGTGGTCGAGCTGCTCGGGCTGCTTCAGGTCGAGCACCAGCCGGCGCTTGCCGTGATTGACGACGCGGTAGAAGTGCGAGACGCCGGCTTCACCCGGCCCCATGTACGCCGCGTCATCGCCCGGCAGGCCGGGGCGGCCGGGCAACGGCGGCTCGACCTTGAGCACCTGCGCGCCCAGATCGGCCAGGTGCCGGCACGCCATCGGGCCGGGCAGCAGCCGCGACAGGTCCAGCACGCGCAGCGGCGCCAGCACCGCCTGACGTGCGTCCGGCATCGGCCCGTCATGCGCCCGCACGGGTTCCGATTCGTTCCAGGCCAGGTTCCAGCAGCAGGAAGTTGAGGTCATGGATTGCAGCTTTCGGATGCGGCGGTCGATAAGCCTGGGCGGACGCTCCTGCCGTCTCGCGTGCGGTTCTCGCCAAAGAGCCCTGACGGGCGCATCGGTCGAGCCATGTCCCTTCATCCAGGGGATCGTGAAGACGGATCAGGGTTTCTACAGTGTGTGCACAGCAGCGTCGCAGAACGCCGCAGATGAAAAAATCCAGAGGTTCCCTGACATGGACACATCCCTGAGCAAGCGGCTGCCATGGCGCCTGCTGAGCGTGCTGACCGGCTCGCTGCTGGTGGCCGGCACGGCCGGCGCGATGACCGGCGCCCTCGATCTGCCGGTCCTCGGCCCGCTGTTCGTGCAGACCGAGCGCGTCGAGAGCACGCCGCTGGAGCGCGGCGCGCTGGCGGTCGGCGGCCTGATCGCGCTGATCTTCATCAGCCGGCGCCGGCATCCCGGCCGGCTCTGACCGCCCGGCGGCTCAGCGCGCCAGCTCGGCGCGCATCGCGTCGATGACCGCCTTGTAGTCGGGCGCGTTGAAGATCGCGCTGCCGGCCACGAAGGTGTCGGCGCCGGCGTCGGCGATGCGGCGGATGTTGTCGGTCTTGACGCCGCCGTCGATCTCCAGGCGGATGTCGCGGCCCGAGGCGTCGATGATGCGGCGCACCTTCTCGGCCTTCTTCAGCGTGCTGTCGATGAAGCTCTGGCCGCCGAAGCCGGGGTTGACGCTCATCAGCAGCACCACGTCGACCTTGTCGATCACCCACTCCAGCACATCGACCGGCATGTGCGGGTTGAAGACCAGGCCGGCCTGCACGCCTTCGGCCTTGATCAGCTGCAGCGTGCGGTCGACGTGCGTCGAGGCGTCCGGGTGGAAGGTGACGATGTCGGCACCGGCCTTGCAGAAGGCCTGGGCCAGCGCGTCGACCGGCTGCACCATCAGATGCACGTCGATCGGCGCCGGGGTTCCATCCGGTTTCACGGCGTGCTTCTTCAGCGCCTGGCAGACCATCGGGCCGAAGGTCAGGTTGGGCACGTAATGGTTGTCCATCACGTCGAAGTGGATCCAGTCGGCGCCGGCGGCCAGCACGTTCTTGACTTCCTCGCCCAGGCGGGCGAAGTCGGCCGACAGGATCGACGGGGCGATGCGGTAGGTGGGGGTGGAGCTCATGGCCCGGAATTCTAGGGGCCGGTAACACGGCAGTTTCAGGAATCTCCCGGGGGTCCCGCGCCACGCGCGCCAGCCGCCTCAGGCCGCCGGCTCCTTCCACTGGCGCAGGTGCTGGCCGGCATCGACGAAGATCGTCTGCGCGGTCACCCGGCGGGCGTCCAGCAGCCAGGCCACCGCATCGGCCACCTCGGCCGGATCGACCGCGCCCTGCAGCGGCGTGGCGCGCGCGGCGGCCTCGAAGGCGGCCCGGTCGGCCTCGGGCAGCGGCAGCGTCGGCCCCGGCGCGACCGCGTTGACCCGGAACGGCGCCAGCGCCAGCGCCAGGCGCTTCATCGCCGCATGCATCGCGCCCTTGGACAGGCAGTAGCTCAGGAACTGCTCGTGCAGGTTCTCGACGTTCTGGTCCAGCAGCAGCACCGCCTGGCCGCGCGGGCAGGCCCGCGCCAGCGCCAGCATCATCCGCACCGGCGTCTCGTAGTGGACCGCGTGGTGCATCTGCCAGCGCGTGCCGGTCACGCTGTCGCGGTCGTCGTTCTCGAAGGCGCTGGCGTTGTGGACCAGCGCGATCTCGGCGCCCTCGCCCACCGCCTCGCGCAGCCGCGCCAGCAGCGCCTCGAAGGAGGCCAGCGCCGCCTCCGGCTCGGCCAGATCGGCCACCCAGATGCCGGGCGAGGCCGCGCCGTGCAGTTCGTGCGCCAGCGCCTCGGCGCGTGCGGCGCCCTGGCGCGCATGCACCAGCACCGTCCAGCCGCGCGCGGCCAGCGTGCGCGAGATCACCTCGCCGACCCGCGCATGGCCGCCGGTGACCAGCGCCAGCCGCTGCGGCGCGCTCATGCCCGGACCCGGGCCCGCGCGCGCGCCGCCGCGTCGACCTTCATCAGCAGGTCGCGGTCGACATGGGTGAAGAAGCCGATGCTCTCGACGCCCTCGTAGCGCTCGGTCTTGCGGATGCGCACGTCGACGCTCTCGACATGCTCGCTCTCGAGCACCCGGCGCGCGATCTTCAGCGCCATCGACTCCTGCAGGATGTGGTGGCCCTCGGCGACCGTCGTGGTGATCGCGTCGAGCGCCTGCAGGTAGTCGTAGGGCATCTCGTAGCGGTCGAGATACAGGGCCGGATCGAAGAACAGGTTCACCCGCAGGTCGACGATCGTCTCCTGGGTGACGCCATGCTCGTCGGGCGCGCAGCCGATCTGGGCGCGCGCCCGATAGCCGTTGATCTCGAAATGCGGATTCGGGGTGCTGCTGGGCATGCCGTTTTCTATCACGCCCGGCAACTCCCCGCGCGACGCCGCAGCGTTCGGGGACAGCGTCAGGCCGGCAGCGCCGCCTCGAAGCCGGCGTCGTCGATCGCGGCCAGCAGCTGCTGCGGCGTGACCTGCGCGGCGTCGAAGCGCACGCTCGCCTCGCCGCGCTCGAGCGAGACCTCCGCGCGCTCGACGCCGGGCAGCGCCGACAGCACGCCGCTCACGCTGCGCACGCAGCCGCCGCAGCTCATGCCGGAAATCTTCAGGGTCAGTTCGGTGGACATCGCGATTCCTTTCGCCAGGATGAAGAGGCAGGTACCCCGCCAAGTATAAGAACCGGTTCCGTGCCCTGCACTGACAAGGGACGGAACGTGAGGAATGTCCTGAAACATCAGGACATTCCCCAGGCGTCTATGATGCCCCGCATGCCCAAGCCCCAGTTCACCTGCACCGTCACGCCCGCGTATCTGGCCGAGCAGTCCGATGCGGCCCAGGGAATCTATGCGTTCTCCTACACCGTCACCGTGGTCAACACCGGTGAGGTCCCCGGCCAGCTCATCGGCCGGCACTGGGTCATCGTCGATGGCGCCGGCCATGTCGAGGAGGTGCGCGGCCTGGGCGTCGTCGGCCACCAGCCGATGCTGCAGCCCGGCGAGCGCTTCGAGTACACCAGCTGGACGCGGCTGGCCACGCCGCGCGGACGCATGAAGGGCACCTATTTCTGCATGACCGACGAGGCCCGTCCCTTCGAGGTCGAGATCGCCGAATTCGAGCTGTCGCAGGCTCACGCGCTGCATTGAAGGGGCTGCTGCAGTCGATCCGTGGCGGCCTGAACCTGGGCCGGGCCGCCGACTGGGACCTCAGCGCGCTGCTGAACGCGGCCGACGCACGCGCGCCGCGACCCGAACGCCATCTGTGGCTGATCCGGCTGGCCGAATGGCTGCGCCGCCCGATCGGCCGCCAGGAGCCGCTCGACGGCACCGGCGCCGCAGCCGGCGAAGCCGGCGCGACGCCGGTGGCGGTGCGCCGGCTGCGGCTGATGCTCGACGTGCTCGAGCGCCATCCCGAGCACGCGCTCCGGGTGCGCGCCCAGCTGCGCTCGATCTTCGGCACGCTCGACGCGGCCACGCTGCTGGCGGACTTCGGCTTCTCGCCGCGCTCGGGCTTCGGCAGCGAGTTCTCCGAGCGGCTGCGCGCGCGGCTGCTGCCGGCCACGCCCGACACCGGCGACCTCGGCCAGCTCTTCCAGATGGTGCTGTCCGACCGCGGCGACGCCGGCTGGCTGGAGACGCTCGACGAGACGACGCTGCAGCGCCTGGGCGCGCTGCTGCTCGACGACACGCTGCGCGCGCAGTGGCACCGGGCGGCGGTCGATTCGGTGCAGATGCTCGCCAGCCAGATCCGCGCCGTCGGCCTGTCGGCGTCGATCCGCCCGCGGCTCGATCCGGCGCTGCTGGCCGACCGCCCCTTCTTCCAGCTCGCGCAATGTGCCGCGCAGCTCTCCGAGGTCGATGAGGCCGGCGACGCGCTGGCGCGCCGCCAGCAGATCCACTACCTGCGCGCGCTGCTGGCGACCTGCCGGCGCGCGATCGACAGCGTGCGCGACCACCTCGAGGAGCACGGTGTCTCGGTCGACATCGTCTTCCAGGTCGAGCAGCTGCACGAGCGCTGCGAGCGCATCGAGGCGCTGCTGAACTGCCTGATGTCGACGACGCCGGCGCGCGACTGGCAATGGCTGATGGCGCAGCTCGCGCGCGGCGTGCAGACGCGGCGCAGCCTGGGTGCGCTGTTCTCGCACCACTACTCGATGCTCGCGCGCAAGGTCGCCGAGCGCAGCGCCGCCACCGGCGAGCACTACATCACCCGCAACCGCGCCGAATGGCTGGACATGCTGCGCCGCGCCTGCGGCGGCGGCCTGGTGATCTCGGGCACGACGCTGCTGAAGTTCGCGATCGGCGCGATGGGGCTGTCGGCCTTCTGGGGCGGCTTCTGGGCCGGCATCAACTACGCGATCAGCTTCGTGCTGGTGCAGCTGCTGCACTGGACGGTGGCGACCAAGCAGCCGGCGATGACCGCGCCGGCGATGGCCGCCAAGCTCGAGCAGGTCGGCGGCAGCGACGCGGCGATCGAGGACTTCGTCGACGAGGTCGCGCACCTGCTGCGCACGCAGATCGCCGGCATCATCGGCAACGTCATGACGGTGGCGCCGGTCGTGCTGCTGCTGCAGCTGCTGGCCTGGCAGCTGCAGGGCGCGCCGCTGGTGTCGGCCGCCACCGCGCACCACGCGCTCGACAAGCTGGTGCTGCCCGGGCCGACGCTGGCCTACGCGGCCTTCACCGGCGTGCTGCTGTTCGCCTCCAGCCTGATCGCCGGCTGGGTCGAGAACGCCTTCGTCTTCCACCGGATCGACAGCGCGATCGCCTGGAACCCGGCCTTCGTGCGCTGGCTGGGCAGCTCGCGCGCGCAGCGCTGGGCGCGCTGGTGGCGCGCCAGCATCTCGGGGCTGGCGGCGAACATCTCGCTGGGCCTGATGCTGGGCATCGTGCCGGCGCTGGCCGCCTTCTTCGGGCTGCCGATCGAGGTGCGCCACGTCACGCTGTCGGCCGGCCAGATCGGCGCGGCGCTGGGCACGCTGGGCGTGCAGGCGCTGCACGAGCCGGTCTTCTGGTGGAGCGTCGCGGCCATTCCGCTGACCGGCATGCTCAACGTGCTGGTGAGCTTCCTGCTGGCCTTCCGGCTGGCGCTGCGCTCGCGCGGCCTGAAGGTGCGCGAGCGCAGCCGCCTGTACGCGGCGCTGCGCCGCCGGCTGCGCCAGGCCCCGGCCAGCTTCCTGTGGCCGACCGCGCGGCTCGAGCAGGACGCCGCCGCGCAGCCCGAGCACCGCTGAGGACCGACGAGGCCCGTCCGGACCGGCGTTTTCCGCCCACCCGGCCGACGGCGGTCGCGCTACAGTCGCGGCCGCGGCCGGTCGGGCGCTCAGTCCGGGCGCCTGTCGCTGCGGCGCTCGCCGCCGCGCCGGCCTGCGAACATCGTCCACCAGACGATGCCCACCAGCAGGGCCCCGGCCCCGAGAGCCTCCAGAATCACCAGCGTCATGTCGTTCCCGTCCTTCCGCCTGCCTTCGTCCCGCCGACTGCCGACCGCCGGCCTGCCGAGCCTGGCGACGGCACTGATTCTAGGCACGCTGGCCGGCTGCGGCAGCTCGCCGCCGGCTCCGGCGCCGCTGCCGCCGCTGGAGATCCCGCCGTCGGTGCAGACGCCGCCGCCGAGCTCGACCGATGCCGAGGTGCGCATGACGCCGCGCGGGCGCTGGGTGCGCGCCGAGTGGCGCGACCTGCCCGGCTGGGAGCAGGACACGCTGACACTGGCCTGGCCGGCGCTGCTGCGCAGCTGCGACAAGGTGCTGACCGCCGCCAACAGCGGCAACACCAGCGGCCGCGGCCTGGCCGCCGCCGCGGTGGCCACCGGCAACGTCAGCCTGAACCCGTACGCGGTCGCCTCGGCGTGGAACGCCACCTGCCGCGAGGTGCGCCGCCTCGGCGCCACGCCCGGCGAGGCGCAGGTGCGCCAGCTGCTGCAGCAGCGCCTGCAGCCCTGGCGCATCGAGACCGCCGAGGGCCGCACCGACGGCCTGCTGACCGGCTACTTCGAGCCGCTGCTCGAGGCCAGCCGGGTGCGCACCGAGCGCCACACCGTGCCGGTGCATGCCGCGCCGGCCGACCTCGGCACGCGCAAGCCCTGGTACACCCGCGCCGAGATCGACACGCTGCCGGCCGCTCAGACGGCGCTCAAGGGCCGCGAGATCGCCTGGCTGAGCGATCCGATGGACCTGCTGCTGGTGCAGATCCAGGGCTCCGGCCGGCTGACCTTCACCGATGCCGCAGGCCGGCGCAGCATGGTCCGGCTGGCCTTCGCCGGCCACAACGACCAGCCCTACCAGTCGGTCGGCCGCTGGCTGGTCGACCAGGGCGCGTTCACGCTCGAGCAGGCGAGCTGGCCGGCGATCCGCCAGTGGTCGCGCCAGAACCCGCAGCGGGTGCGCGAGATGCTGGCGGTCAACCCGCGCTATGTCTTCTTCCGCGAGGAGCCGCTGGCCGATCCGTCGATCGGCGCGCTGGGCGCGCAGGGCGTGCCGCTGACGCCGGGCCGCTCGATCGCGGTCGACAAGGACAGCATCCCGTACGGCACGCCGGTCTGGCTCGCCAGCACCGAGCCGCAGCCGTGGAGCGCGACGCCGCCGACGCCGCGGCCGATGCAGCGCCTGGTCGTCGCGCAGGACACCGGCAGCGCGATCACCGGCTCGGTGCGCGCCGACTACTTCTGGGGCTGGGGCGACGGCGCCGAGGACCGCGCCGGCCGCACCAAGCAGCCGCTGCGGCTGTGGGCGCTGTGGCCGAAGTGACAAAGTGAGCCCGGCGGCGGCTCACTCGAGCTCGGTGCGACCGCGCCCGGCCTCCTTGGCGCGGTACATCGCCTGATCGGCGCGCTCGATGACGGCCTCGATGTCATCGGGGCCGCGGCAGTCGCCGACGCCGGCCGAGAAGCTCAGCGCCAGCGTCGGCGCCACCCCGGGCAGCGGATGGCGCCCCAGGCGCTGGCGCAGCCGGTCGACGCAGGCACGCGCCGACATGCTGGCCGTCTCCGGCAGCAGCAGCAGGAACTCCTCGCCGCCCCAGCGCCCGACGATGTCGGTGCTGCCGCGCAGCTCCTCCTGCGCCAGCCGCGCGAAATGGCACAGCGCCCGGTCGCCGATCTGGTGGCCGTGCTCGTCGTTGATGCGCTTGAAGTGGTCGAGGTCGATCAGCACCACCGCCAGCGGCGCGGCGTCGACGCTGCGCCGCTCGAGCATCTCGCGCAGCGTGCGCCGGTTGGGCAGGCCGGTCAGCTCGTCGCGGGTGGCCATCTCGTGGATCCTGGCCAGCGCCTGGCGCAGCTCCTCGCGCTGGCCCGACAGCCGCGCGCGCATGCGGCCGAAGCGGATCGTCAGGATCGACACCGATCCCAGCGCCAGCGCCGCGATCGCGGCATGGACGATCTCGACCTCGGACGGATGCCGTTCCGGGTCGAGCCGGTTGCCCAGCACCATCACGGTGGCCAGCAGCAGCGCCGCCAGCAGCGCCATCGCCCGCGCCTGCCCGGGGCGCAGCACGAACATGCCGAAGGTGAGCACGACCATCAGCATCACGATCACCACGCCGCGCGCCGCGCCCATCACCGCATAGGCCCCGCAGACCTCGACGATCGCGCAGACCATCTGCGCCAGCGTCAGCGAGGGCTCGGGCGGATGCAGCGCCTCGTTCAGGCCGCTGCGGATCAGCAGCAGGAAGCCCCCGGCGGTCGACAGGCTGAAGGCCGTCAGCACGCCCGCCGCGCGTTCGTCGGCCAGGCCGAGCAGCACGGCGGCCTGCAGGATCAGCGCAAAGAGCAGGAACACGCCCAGCGACAGCAGCGTCTGCGACACCCGCACCCGCTGCTTGCCCGCCGGCCCGAGCACCCAGCGGGCGACGGTCCGGGTCAGCGGCCCGGACGGCGGAGCGGCGGCCGAGGATCCCGGGGGCGGTGACGGCGGAGGCAGGGACGGCGCGGACATGCCGGCCTATCGACGCGCGGCGCCCCGACTTGAAAAAGCCCAGGAGCGGCGCTCGGGAATGCGATCGGGACGCGGGCCCGAAAGGCTCAGGCCGGCTCGGAGCGGTCGCGCCCGGCGGCCTTGGCCCGGTAGAGCGCCCGGTCGGCGCGCTCGATCGCGCTGTCGATGTCGCCCTGGCCAAGGCACAGGCCGACGCCGGCCGAGAAGCTCACCTGCATGCCCGGCTCGATGCCGTCGAAGGGCTGCAGGCGCAGGCCCTCGCGCAGCCGCTCGACCGCCTGCAGCGCCTGCGCCGCGTCGGTGCCGGGCAGCAGCAGCAGGAATTCCTCGCCGCCCCAGCGCGCCAGCACGTCGGCGCCGCGCAGCTCGGCCTCGAGCCGGCGCGCGAAGCCGCGCAGCACCTCGTCTCCGGCGGCATGGCCGAGGCGGTCGTTGATCTGCTTGAAATGGTCGATGTCGAGCAGCGCCAGCGACAGCGGCGCCTTCAGCCGGGCGTGGCGCGCGGTCTCGGTCAGCAGCAGCTCGCCCATCGCGCGGCGGTTGGGCAGGCCGGTCAGATCATCGCGGGTGGCGATCTCGCTGAGCTGCTCGAGCGCACGGGCCAGCGCGGTGCGCTGGTCGCGCAGGCGCTGGCGCAGCCGCGCCAGCCGCATCGACAGCAGCGTCACGCCGGTCAGCACCAGCGCGGTCAGCGCCAGGTGCACCGCCTCGACGTCGGCACGGTAGCGGAAAGGGTCGGCCAGCGTCATCGCGTGCATGACCGCCGCCAGCAGCAGCAGCGCGACCGCCGCCAGCAGCACCGCCTGCCGGCGCCCCAGCGCGAACATCGAGAACATCACCACGACGACCAGCAGCGCCAGCACCGCGCCGCGTGCCGCGCCGGTGACCGCATAGACCCAGGTGACCAGCATCAGGCCGATCAGCGACTGCGGCAGCGTCAGCGAGGGCTCGCAGCCCCAGACGGCTGCCAGCGCGCGGTTGCGGCCGCTGCGCATCAGCGCATAGCCCGACAGCCCGGCCAGCAGCATCGCCAGCGCCGGCGGCTGCACGCGGGCCCGGTCGAGCAGCGCCCCCTCGCCGGCGCTGCCCAGCCACAGCAGCAGCGCCAGCGCCAGGTAGCCCGTCAGCCCGATCAGGCTCTGGGTGATGCGCCAGCGCTGCGGGCCGGGAGCACCGAGCAGCTGCTCGACAGCACGGTTCGAGAGGGAATTCACGAAAATATGGAAACATTGTGTTACCTTCGTGAATATTGAACGATTTGTGCCGCTCTGCCCATCCCTCAGTTCCGGCCACGCAAGTGCGTGAGCGGCCAGACCGATCCGGCCGACTTGACCTCGCCGAGCGAGAAGCTGGTGTGCATGTCCTTGACGTTCGGCAGCTTGAAGAGTGTGTCCCGGGCCCATCGCGAGTAAGCGTCCAGATCGGTGGTGACCACCTGCAGCTCGAAGGTGCCGGTGCCGCTGATGTAGTGGCACGCCACCACCTCGGGCAGCGCGCGGATGCCATCCTCGAGGGCCTGTGTTGCTGCGGCGTTGTTTCGTTCTGCGTCGATGCGAACGAATGCAAAGACGCCCAGGCCGATTCGCCTTCTGTCGATTTCCGCACGGTAGCCGGTGATGTAGCCCTCCTCCTCGAGCCGCTTCACCCGCCGCCAGGTGGGTGCGGCCGACAGGCCGATGCGGGTGGCCAGCTCGGCGTTCGAGAGCCGGCCGTCGCGCTGCAGCTCGCCCAGAATCGCGATGTCGTAGCGGTCCAGATCGATGCCCGCCGGCGTGCGGGTTATCCCTGAAATCGCGTTTTCCTGAAATTCTCTTTCGCTCATGATCTTTTCCGGGAATGACTGTTGCCCAGATTAGCGGATAGACGCCATCGAAAGAAAACACCTCTCGGCACGCCCCTCCTAGACTGGCGGCATCGGCGCCGACCGGACACCCGCTCCATGCGCGCCCCCATTCACGAGATGGAGACCGCCTGATGAACGCCCCGCTGCCCGACGCCGTGCGCCGCGCCCTCGAGCACATCACGCTCGACGACAAGTACACCCTGGACCGCGGCCGCGCCTTCATGAGCGGCGTGCAGGCGCTGGTGCGGCTGCCGATGCTGCAGCGGCAGCGCGACCGCGCCGCCGGCCTGGACACCGCCGGCTTCATCAGCGGCTACCGCGGCAGCCCGCTGGGCACCTACGACCAGTCGCTGTGGGCGGCGAAGAAGCATCTGGCCGAGCACCGCATCGTCTTCCAGCCCGGCGTCAACGAGGAGCTGGCCGCCACCGCGGTCTGGGGCACGCAGCAGCTCGACCTGTTCCCGCAGACGAAAAGGCACGACGGCGTCTTCGGCATCTGGTACGGCAAGGGTCCGGGCGTGGACCGCTGCATCGATGTCTTCAAGCACGCCAACATGGCCGGCACCGCGCGCCACGGCGGCGTGCTGGCCATCGCCGGCGACGACCACATCGCCAAGAGCAGCACCGCCGCGCACCAGAGCGACCATGTCTTCAAGGCCTGCGGCATGCCGGTGTTCTTCCCGAGCACGGTGCAGGAGATCCTCGACCACGGCCTGCACGCGATCGCGCTGAGCCGCTACGCCGGCGTCTGGTCCGGCATGAAGACGATCCAGGAGGTGGTGGAGTCGTCGTCGTCGGTCAGCGTCGATCCGGACCGGGTGGACATCGTGCTGCCCGAGGACTTCCTGATGCCGCCCGGCGGCCTGCACATCCGCTGGCCGGATGCGCCGCTGGAGCAGGAGGCACGGCTGATGGACCACAAGTGGTATGCCGCGCTGGCCTACATCCGCGCCAACCGGCTCAACCACAACGTCGTCGAGGGCCCGAACGACCGCTTCGGCCTGATCGCCAGCGGCAAGGCCTACAACGACCTGCGCCAGGCGCTGCACGACCTGGGCCTGGACGACGGCACCTGCCGCGCGCTGGGCGTGCGGGTGCACAAGGTCGGCGTGGTCTGGCCGCTGGAGGCGAGCATCACCCGCCGGTTCGCGCAGGGCCTGCAGGAGATCCTGGTCGTCGAGGAAAAGCGCCAGATGATCGAGTACCAGCTGAAGGAGGAGCTGTACAACTGGCGCGCCGACGTGCGCCCGAACGTGCTGGGCAAGTTCGACGAGCCCGACGGCGACCAGAGCGGCGGCGAATGGTCGATGCCCAACCCGAGCCAGAACTGGCTGCTGCGCGCCAAGGCCGACCTGACGCCGTCGATCATCGCCCGCGCGGTGGCCCGGCGCCTGAAGCGCCTGGGCGTGCCGGCCGACGTGGCCGCGCGCATGGACGAGCGGCTGCGCGTCATCGACGCGCGCGAGCAGGCGCTGGCCGCCCAGGCGAAGACGCCGGTGGGCGAGCGCACGCCGTGGTTCTGCTCGGGCTGTCCGCACAACACCAGCACCCGGGTGCCGGAGGGCTCGCGCGCGCTGGCGGGCATCGGCTGCCACTACATGGCGACCTGGATGGACCGCGACACCGTCACCTTCAGCCAGATGGGCGGCGAGGGCGTGGCCTGGGTCGGCCAGGCGCCCTTCACCACCGACGCGCATGTCTTCGCCAACCTCGGCGACGGCACCTACTTCCACAGCGGCCTGCTGGCGATCCGCCAGTCGATCGCCTCGGGCGTCAACATCACCTACAAGATCCTCTACAACGACGCGGTGGCGATGACCGGCGGCCAGCGCGTCGGCGAGCGCCCGGAAGGCCACTCGGTGCCGCAGATCATGCAGACGCTGGTGGCCGAGGGTGTCGCGAAGCTGGTCATCGTCACGGACGATCCGGCCAAGTACGCCGGCGTGGCGCTCTCGCCCGGCGTGACGGTCCACCACCGCGACGAGCTCGACGCGATCCAGCGCCAGTTCCGCGCGCTGAAAGGCACGACCGCGATCATCTACGACCAGACCTGCGCGACCGAGAAGCGCCGGCGCCGCAAGCGCGGCCTGATGGCCGATCCCGCCAAGCGCGTCGTCATCAACGAGGCGGTCTGCGAGGGCTGCGGCGACTGCTCGGTGCAGAGCAACTGCCTGAGCGTCGAGCCGGTCGAGACCGAGTTCGGCCGCAAGCGCCGCATCAACCAGAACTCCTGCAACAAGGACTTTTCCTGCGTGAAGGGCTTCTGCCCGAGCTTCGTCACCGTCGAGGGCGGGCAGCTCCGGACGCCGCAGCGCCAGAAGAAGGGCGACCTGGCCGCGCTGCCGCCGCTGCCCGAGCCGGCGCTGCCGGTGGCCGAGAGCGCCTGGGGCATCGTCGTGGCCGGCGTCGGCGGCACCGGCGTCATCACCATCGGCCAGATCCTGGGCATGGCCGCGCACCTGGAGGGCAAGGGCGTGGTGACGCAGGACGCCGCCGGCCTGGCGCAGAAGGGCGGCGCGACCTGGAGCCACATCCAGATCGCCAACCGGCCCGAGGCCATCTTCACCACCAAGGTCGACACCGCGCAGGCCGATCTGGTCATCGCCTGCGATCCGCTGGTGGCGGCGCAGCGCCCGACGCTGGCGACGATGCAGCCCGGGCGCACCTGGGTGGCGCTGAACCGCCACGGCACGCCGACCGCCAGCCTGGTGCGCAATCCCGACTGGCAGTTCCCGGAGGCCGGCTGCGACGGCGCGCTGGAGCGGGCGGTCGGCGCGCAGGGCCTGGGCGCCTTCGACGCCGAGCAGGCTGCCACCGAGCTGCTCGGCGACTCGATCTACGCCAACCCGCTGCTGCTCGGCTACGCCTGGCAGCACGGCCGCATCCCGCTGGGCCGCGCCGCGATCCTGCGCGCGATGGAACTCAACGGCGTGCAGGTCGCCGCCAACCAGGCCGCCTTCGAATGGGGCCGGCGCTGCGCCCATGATCCGTCGGGCGTGCGCAGCCTGTTCGCGGCGCAGAAGGTGATCCAGATCGTGCGCCGGCCCTCGCTCGACGAGACGATCGCCCGCCGCGCCGAGTTCCTCTCGGCCTACCAGAACGCCGCCTATGCCGAGCAGTACCGCGCCTTCGTCGCCCGGGTGCGCGAGGCCGAGGCGCCGCTCTCCAGCACCCGGCTGACCGAGGCGGTCGCGCAGGGCCTGTTCAAGCTGATGGCCTACAAGGACGAGTACGAGGTCGCGCGGCTGCACGCCGATGCCGCCTTCGCCGCGAAGATCGGCGAGATGTTCGAGGGCGAAGTCAAGCTGGTGCACCACTTCGCGCCGCCGATCCTGGGCCGCACCGACGTGCAGGGGCGACCGCTCAAGCAGGCCTTCGGGCCGTGGATGCACAAGGCGCTACCGTGGCTGGCGAAGCTGAAGTTCCTGCGCGGCACCGCCTTCGACCCCTTCGGCCGCACAGATGAGCGCCGCACCGAGCGGGCGCTGATCCAGCAGTACCGCGCCAGCGTCGAGGCGCTGCTGGCGCGGCTCTCGAAGGAGCGGCTGGACACCGCGGTCGAGATCGCCCGGCTGCCGCTGGAGATCCGCGGCTTCGGGCATGTGAAGGCGGCGAATCTGGAGAAGGTGCGGGCGAAGTGGGCCGCGCTCGAGGCCGGCGGCCGGGGCTGAGGCGCCGGCCGGCGTGACCGGTGTGCGCCGGTCACGCCCCTTTCACGCCCGCTGCCTAGCATCCGGCGCATTCCCACCGCCTCACCGGATGCGCCGATGTCCCTGCTGTCCCGCCTCGTCGCCCTCGCCTGCCTGGGCGCTGCCGCCCTGACCGCGCAGGCCCAGACCGAAGTGACCGCCGTGCTGGCCGGTCACGCACTGCTGCCGCACGACACCACGGTGGCCGCGCCGCGTGACGCCGGCGCCTTCTTCGCCACGGCCGGCAAGTTCACCGCGCCGAGCAGGCTGCGCACCGAGACGCTCGGCGCCATCCCCGCCAACACCTTCGTCGGCGACCCGAAACATCCGCGCGCGTCCGGCGGCGCGCTGCCGGTGCGCGGCCAGTCGGTGCAGGGCTTCTCGGCCATCGTCTCGCTGGGCGGCGACCGCTTCCTGGCGATGACCGACAACGGCTTCGGCAGCAGGATCAACTCGCAGGACGCGCTGCTGATGGTGCATCGCCTGAAGGTCGACTGGGCGACCGGCCGGGTGCAGCGCGAGCACACCACCTTCCTGCGCGATCCGCAGCGGCGCATTCCGTTCGCGATCCAGAACGAGGCCACCCGCGAGCGCTACCTGACCGGCGCCGACCTCGACATCGAGTCGCTGCAGCAGGTCGGCGACGAGTGGTGGATCGGCGACGAGTTCGGCCCCTACGTGATCCGCTTCGACGCGCAGGGCCGCGCGCTCGGCCTGATCGAGACGCAGGTCGGCGACAGGACCTACCGCAGCCCGGACCACTACCTGCAGGGCCGCCTGCCGAACTACCCCGGCGAGGCCGGCGGCTGGGAGGTGCGCCGCTCGGGCGGCTTCGAGCCGATGGCGAAGTCGCCGGACGGCCGCACGCTCTACCCGATGTTCGAGTGGCCGCTGTGGGACGCCGCCGCGAAGGCGCAGGAAAGCCACGAGGGCCGCCCGTACACGCGCATCCTCGAACTCGACGTCGCCAGCCGGCGCTACACCGGCCGGCAGTGGAAATACCGCTTCGAGGCGGCCGGCAACGTCGCGGCCGACTTCCAGCTGCTCGACGCCACGACCGGCCTGGTGATCGAGCGCGACGACGCGACCGAGGGCGCCGGCCCGGGCTGCCCGGACGAGCCGCGCACCGACTGCTTCACCCGGCCGGCGAAGTTCAAGCGCATCTACAAGATCGACCTGGCCCAGGCGGACGCCGACGGCTTCGTGAAGAAGATCGCCTTCATCGACCTGACGAAGATCGCCAACCCGAAGCGCCTGGCCCATGCCGGCCCGAACGAGGACGTGTTCGTGCTGCCGCACCTGGGGCCGGAAGGGCTGGCGCGGGTCGACGCGCGCCACATCGTCGTCGTCAACGACAACAACTTCCCGTTCTCGTCGGGCCGCCGCCTGGGCAAGCCGGACGACAACGAGCTGACGCTGCTCGACATCGGCGCGCTGGTCGACGCGAAGTAAGGCGGGCCGAGCCTCAGCGCGCCGTCAGCGTCGACACCCGCTGGTGCAGCGCGACCGTCTGCAGCGTGGCGCGCGCGGCCTCCTGGCCCTTGATGACGAAATGCGCGGTGAACCACTCGCGGTGGGTGGCGTGCTCGTGGAACTGGTGCGGGGTCAGCACCGCCGAGAGCACCGGCACGCCGCTGTCGAGCTGCACGCGCATCAGGCCGTCGATCACCGCGGTGGCGACGAAGTCGTGGCGGTAGACGCCGCCGTCGACCACCAGGCCGAAGGCGACGATGGCGTCGTAGTGGCCGGACTCGGCCAGGCGGCGCGCCAGCAGCGGGATCTCGAAGGCGCCGGGCACGTCGAAGTGCTCGACCGCCTCGGCGGCGACGCCGCTGCGCCCCAGCTCGGCGACGAAGGCGTCGCGCGCCTGGTGGACGATGTCGGTGTGCCAGGAGGCGCTGATGGCCGCGACGCGGCGCACGCCAGCGGCGGAGGAAGAAGCAAGAGAAGCAGTGGACTGATTCATGGTGAGCGAAACGGGCTCGAGGCCCGGGACACGGAGGCCAGAATCAGGGCGCAGGAACGCGCAGGCGCCCTCGCGGTCACGCGGCGGCGCCGAGCGCGGTTCTCTTTCATCCGGACTGTGACCGTCGGCTCCGGAGTCGCACCGGATCTGCTGACCCCGGCAACCAGGACGGCTGCCGGGCGCTCGCGGGCTCGACGGCCGGCCCGCCCCCGAAGGAGCGCGCCGGCCGGCTGACCGCCGGTGGGGACTTCCACCCCGCCCTGAGAACGCAGGTGCCGCGCTCGTGTCGGCTTCTGCAGGCTTCTTGCAGATTCAGATCACGGAACGGCACCGGGAGGCGAGTGTAGCCGCGCCAGTGCGCCCCGGCTGTCGCCAAGGTCACCCCGGACGGCGACAATCACGCCCTGCATTGCCGTCCCGCCCCATGTCCCCACGCTCCTTCCATTCCGCCTCGGCCGGCTTCGAGGCCGCGCTGCATGTCGATCTGCTGCCCGAGGGCCACCGCTCGCGCCGGCTGCACGGCCACAGCTTCTTCGCCGCGGTGCGCGCCGAGCTGCCCGCGGGCTGGGCGCCCTTCGCCGGCGGCGAGGTCGCCGAGCTGCAGCGCCGCATGGAGGCCTGCTGCGCGCCGCTCGACTACGCGCTGCTCAACGAGGTCGAGGGCCTGGGCGCGCCGACCGACGAGAACATCGCGCGCTGGATCCGCCGCCGCCTCGAGGGCGAGTTCGGCGTGCCCGGCATCGAGCAGGTCGGCGTGCAGAGCACCGCGCACACCGGCGTCGACCTCGACCGCGCCGGCCACGCCCACCTGTGGCGGCGCTACCGCTTCCAGGCCGCGCACCGCCTGCCCAACGTGCCCGCCGGCCACAAGTGCGGCCGCATGCACGGCCACGGCTTCGAGGTGATCCTGCATGCCGACCAGGACATCGGCGAAAGCGACCTCGGCCTCGACTACGACCGCATCGACGACATCTGGGCGCCGCTGCACTTCGAGCTGAACTACCAGTGCCTGAACGAGATCGAGGGCCTGGAGAACCCGACCAGCGAGGTGATCTCGGCCTGGCTGTGGCGGCGCCTCAAGCCCCTGCTGCCCGAGCTGTCCTGGGTCACGGTCTACGAGACGGGCTCGTGCGGGGCCAACTTCGACGGCCAGAACTACCGCATCTGGAAGGAGATGACCTTCGACAGCGCGATCCGGCTCAAGCACGCGCCCGAGGGCAGCCCGCTGCGCGGCATCCACGGCCACACCTGGGCGCTGCGGCTGCACCTGAACGCGCCGCTGGACGCGGTGATGGGCTGGACGGTCGACTTCGGCGACGTCAAGACGCTGTTCGATCCGGTCTTCAAGGCCATCGACCACCGCCCGCTGTTCGAGAACGAGGCCATCGACGACGGCGACGCGCTCTCGCTGGCGCGCTGGGTGCTGGCGCAGGGGCGCGCGGTGCTGCCGCAGCTCGACCGCATCGATGTCTACGAGACCCGCGGCAATGGCGCCATCGTGCTGGCCAGCGCGCGCGCCGACGAACTGGTGCCCGTCTGATGAGCTACGCCGTCAAGGAAATCTTCTACACGCTGCAGGGCGAGGGCGCACAGGCCGGCCGCGCGGCGGTGTTCTGCCGCTTCGCCGGCTGCAACCTCTGGAGCGGACGCGAGAGCGACCGCGCCACGGCCGTCTGCACCTTCTGCGACACCGACTTCGTCGGCACCGACGGCCAGAACGGCGGCAAGTTCGCCAGCGCCGATGCGCTGGCCGACGCGGTGGCGGCGCGCTGGCCGGCAGGCGCCGGCGGACGGCCCTACGTGGTGTGCACCGGCGGCGAGCCGCTGCTGCAGCTCGACGACGAGCTGGTCGAGGCCTTTCACGCCCGCGGCTTCGAGGTCGCGGTCGAGACCAACGGCACGCAGCCCGCACCCGCGGGCCTGGACTGGATCTGCGTCAGCCCCAAGGCCGACGCGCCGCTGCTGCTGACCGCGGGCGACGAGCTGAAGCTCGTCTACCCGCAGCCGCTGGCCCGGCCCGAGCGCTTCGAGCATCTGGCCTTCGACCACTTCTTCCTGCAGCCGATGGACGGCCCGGACCGGCGAGACCACACCCGCGCCGCGACCGACTACTGCATGGCCCACCCGCAATGGCGCCTGGGCGTGCAGATGCACAAGATCGTCGGCATCGAATGAGGCGCGGGGAGCGGGGCGCGGGCCGTGACGGCTCGCCTCCGCTTCACCAGTGCGGCGGGATCTCGTCGCGCGGGTCACGCGCACCGGCTCCGCCCGAGGCGGCGGCAGCCTCGCCGAGCTGGCGGTTCAGCCGCGCCACCTCGCGCACCAGCAGGTCGATCTGCTGCTGCTGGCGCGCGACGACGCCGTTGAGGTGGTCGAGCAGGTCGTCGGCATAGCTGGCCTTGATCTCCAGCTCGGTCAGGCGGGCGTCGGGGGTCGTCATCGCGCGATTGGACCCGATCCCGACCCGCTTGCGCCAGCGCAAGCCCCTTCATCCCCGGCGAAGACGCGGCGGTCCATCATCAGGGGATGACTTCGCCCCTCCTTTCCCGAAGCCTGCGCCGGCGCGCGCTGCTGCAGGCGGGCGCCGCCTGCCTGGCGCTGCCCGCCTGGCCACCGGCCGCAGCGCAGGATCCCGAAGCCGCGGACAGCGCACCGCGCTGGATCGATGCCGACGGACAGGCCCGGCCGGCCGCCCGCACCGCGCTGGCGCTCCTGGCCGCGGCCGGCGACGACGGGCTCGATCCGCTGGACTACGACGCCGACCGGCTCGCCGCGCGGCTGCCGGCCGGCGCGTCACGCCCGGACGATCCGGCCGCCTTCGAGGCCGCGCTGACCCGCGCGATGCGCCGGCTGCTCGACGACCTGCACCACGGCCGCGTCGATCCGCGCAGCATCCACAGCGACTTCACGCCGCCGCCGCGCGGCGCGTTCGACGCGGGCGCACGGCTAGACGCCGCACTGGCGGCTGGCGACCTTGCCCGCGCGGTGCGCGAGGCCGCGCCGACGCTGCAGCCCTACCGCGCGCTGCGGGCCGCGCTGGCGCGCTGGCGCCGGCTCGCCGCCGATCCGGCCGCGTGGCGCGAGACGCTGCCGCCGCTGCCGGGCCGCTCTCTGGCGCCGGGCGGGCGCTGGGCGGGCGTGCCGCTGCTCGAGCGGCGGCTGCGCGCCAGCGGCGATCTGGCCGGCCCGCGCCCGGCCGGGTCCGCGCCGGTGCTCGACGCCACGCTGACCGAGGCGCTGCGCGCCTTCCAGCGCCGCCACGGCATGACGCCCGACGGCGTGCTGGGCCGCACCACGCTGGCGCAGCTGCAGGTGCCGCCGGCCGCGCGGGTGCGCCAGATCGAGCTGACGATGGAGCGGCTGCGCTGGACGCCGCTGCGCCAGGCGCCGCGCATCGTCATCGTCAACCTGCCCGAGTTCGTGCTGCGCGCCTGCGAGGTCGACGCCGACGGCGAGATCCATGTGCGCCACGAGATGCGCGTCATCGTCGGGCAGGCGCTGGACCACCGCACGCCGCTGTTCGACGAGGACATGCGCTCGATCGAGTTCAGCCCGTACTGGAACGTGCCGCCGTCGATCGCACGCGGCGAGCTGGTGCCGCGGCTGCGGCGCGATCCGGGCTTCTGGAGCCGCGAGGGCTTCGAGTTCGTCGACGGCGAGGGCCGCGCGATCGAGGCGCTCTCGGCCGACCGGCTCGACGCGGTGCTCGAGGGCCGACTGCGGCTGCGCCAGCGCCCGGGTCCGCGCAACGCGCTGGGCGACATCAAGTTCGTCTTCCCGAACCGCGACGCGATCTACCTGCACCACACGCCCTCGACCGGCCTGTTCGCGCGCGACCGCCGCGACCTCAGCCACGGCTGCATCCGCGTCGAGCAGCCCGAGGTGCTCGCCGGCTTCGTGCTGAAGAACCAGCCCGGCTGGGACGAGACGCGCATCCGCGCGGCGATGCAGGCCGGCAGCTCGAAGACGATCCGTCTGGCCGAGCCGGTGCCGGTGCTGCTGGCCTACGGCACCGCGCTGGTGCGCGACGGCCGCACCGCCTTCTTCGACGATCTCTACGGCCTGGACCGCGTGCTCGACGCGGCGCTGCGCCGCCGCTCCGACAGCCTCCGGAGGACCTGACGATGACCGCTCCGCCCTGCCCCGTGCGCCGCCGCCTGCTCCACGGCCTGCCGCAGGCCCTGGCCCTGGCCTCGGCCGCCGCGCTGCCGACCGCAGTCCGGGCCGCGCCCGACGAGGACCGCCGCCTGAAGCTGCACCACACCCACACCGGCGAAGTGCTCGAGATCACCTATGCCGAGGCCGGCCGCTGGCTCGATCCGGCGCTGCGCCGGATCGACCTCTTCCTGCGCGACCACTACAGCGGCGCGGTCGGCCGCATCGATCCCGCCGTGCTCGACCAGATCCATGCGGTGCAGCGCCAGCTCGGCCACCGGGGCGCGGTCATGATCGTGTCCGGCTACCGCTCGCCCGACACCAACGAGTTCCTGCGCAGCCACCGGGGCGGCGGCGTCGCCCGGCACAGCCTGCACATGGACGGCCGCGCGATCGACCTGCGGCTGCAGGGCGTGGCACTGGCCGAACTGCACCAGGCGGCGCTGTCGCTGGAGGCCGGCGGCGTCGGCCTCTACAGCGCCGACGACTTCGTCCACCTCGACACCGGCCGGCGGCGCCGCTGGGGTGCCTGAGCCCGATTCCGACACCCTCGTGAACATCGGCAAAGAAACGTGAAGATCTGGAAAATCGTCAACGTTTGCCACAGGGTCATCGTTGAATCGGCGAGCCGGCGCAGGACCGATCTCCGCAAGACACCGGCTCGGGAATCACATGGACACTGTCTCGACCATGAAGAAGCTGCTCGCCGCCCTGATCGCCTCCCTGTTCGCCGCTGGTGCCTTCGCCGCCGATGCTCCGGCCGCGGATCCGGCTGCTCCGGCTGCTGCCACCGCTCCGGCCGCCAAGCCGATGCACAAGAAGAAGCACCATCACCACAAGGCCAAGAAGGCTGCCGCTGCCGAAGCGCCGGCCGCTGCCGCGTCGAAGTGATGTCGCGAGGTGCGCAGGCTTCGTGCCGCGCGCCGATGCGATGATGTGATGACCGGTGGCCTCGGCAACCGGTACCCTGTGGGCCCCTGTCGGGGCCCTTGTGCTTCTGGGCGCCCCGGCCCATCGCCTCACCGTCCAGCCGAACCATGATCGACGACCTGCCGGCCCGCTGCGGGCTCTCCTTCCCCTCCTGCCGCCCGGCGCGGCCGTCGGCGCGACTCGCGCTGACGGCCCTGTCGGTGCTGGCGACGCTGGCCGGCTGCAGCCCGGCGCCGAAGCCGGTGGCGCGCCAGCGCGTCGATGTCGAGGTCGGGGCCGACGGCCGCTGCCGCAGCGCCGGTCGCGAGCTCGACTGCGCGCATGCCGCGGCCACGCTCGCCGATGGCCGCAGCGCCGACACGCTGGGCATCGTGCTGAAGATCGCCCCGCAGGCGCCGGTCGCCAGCGTCGAGGCGCTGCAGACCGGCCTGCAGCGCGCCGGCGTGCGCCATGTGCAGTTCGGCGATCCGTCGACGCAGCGCCTGGCCTCCGCACCGGGCGGCGGTCTCGACTGACGCGGCCGCCTCAGCGCCGGCGCCCCGCCACCGAGCGGCGGGTGGTGCCGCTGCAGCCCGGCACCTCGATCGTCTTCGCGGTGAAGGTGGTGTCGGCCAGGGTGCCGGTGGCGCGCACGCTGGCCCCGGCCACCAGGCAGCTCGCGCTGCCGGCGCGCCAGACCGCGCCGCTCGGGTCGACCGTGTAGGTGCCGGCCGCCACCGCACGGGCGGCGCTGGAGGCGGCCACGGTCGCGGTGAAGGTGCCGTCGCCGGCCACCGTGCCGACGGTGCCCGCCAGCGTCGCGAGGGTCGCGGCCGTGCTGTCGGAGCCGTGGCGCGCCCGCTCGGTGGCCGACGAGGCGCCCTCGACGTCGATCATCGACGCGCTCACGCTCGACGACGAGCCACTGCCCGAGAGCTTGCCGCGGAAGTTGACCGTGGCCCCCGCGACCAGATCGGCCGCCGTGCCGTGCGCATAGCGGGCCGAGGCCAGATCGAGCACCAGCGTGGCGCTCGAGGGCAGGAAGCTGGCCTCGGTCAGCGCGAGCGTCAGCGTCGTGCCCGACAGCGACACCACCGTGCCGGTGCCGCGCACCACCACCGTCGTCGCGGTGCTGGCCGACGAGGCGGCCTCGACCTGCACCAGCGTGGCGGTCACCGTGACCGGATCGTCGGTGGTCGCGCCCGGCGTGACCGTGCCCTTGACCCGCACCGTGGCACCGGCGGCGATCTCGGCCAGCGTCATCGTCGCGCCGGTCGAGGCGTTGGTGATGACCGCATCGCTGGCCAGCGTCACCACGACGCTGCCCAGGCGGGCATCGGTGATCGTCAGCGTGCCGGCCGTGGCATCGACTGCGCTGACCGTGCCGTGCACCCGGCCCTGCTGGCGCACGAACTTGCCGAAGGCGCTGCTGGTCGAGGGCACCTTCACGTCCGGCGTGACCAGCCCGGTGGTGGCGCTGTAGCTGAAGTGCTGCAGGTCGAAGTCGAGCACCAGCTGCGCCGCGGTCGCGGTGTCGAGCGTGACGCCGCGCACCGTCCAGTCGTAGGTGTCGCCGCTGGCGGCGAACTTGGCCTCGGTGGTGCTCGCGCCGTCGAGCGAGACCAGCTGCACCGCGTTCGAGAGCGTCACCTTCACCCCGGTCCACACGCCCACCGGCACGGTGGCGCTCGACACCAGTTCGCCCACCGACGCCAGCGAGGCCAGGTCGACCACGACCGGCTCGGCCGAGGCGTCGAGCAGCACCGCCTCGGTGCCGTCGGCGGCGGTGGCGACGATGCGCTGGATCGACACCCAGACCTTGGCGTAGTCGCTCGTCAGGTTGTCGGTGATGTAGGTCTGCAGCGTGACCGAGGCGGCTGCGGCCGTCGGTGTGGAAGAGGCCATGGTGGCGCTGGTGTCGCCCCCGCCACCGCAGGCGGCCAGCGCGGCCGCCAGCACGGCCGAGCCCAGGCCGAGGGACATCCTGCGCGGCAGGCGATGACGGACAGTCGGAACAGTTCGGAACATGTCGGATTCTCCGGAAGTGAGCAATAAATGGGAAAACATCCCATTTGCCGAATATCCAGATGCTGCCGCGGTACGGATGGGTTCGGCGCGGCGGACTTCACGCCTCGCAACGGCTTGACACAACTTTTCAGATCCGGTCGAACATCTCGACCTAGGATCCTGGGGGTACCGCGTGATTTTCTTCACGGCACAAAGTCGCCCAGGCGGAATTCATGCGAACTCAAGCAGGGTGTCTTAACGTGGCCCCTGACCGAGAATCCGCCGCGTTCCAGAGAACGATCCATGCCTTGACCGCCGGCCGTGTCCATCCGCTCCGCCCCCTTTCGCCAGCGCAGCTCCAGCCTTCTGATGCTGGCTGCGCTGCTGCTGCCGCAGGCGGATCCGGTGCGGGCGCAGGTGGCGACGCCCCCGCTGGCGGTGGTCGATGCGGTGGCCGGCATCATCGGCCACACCCGCTGGCCCGGCGCGGCGCGGCCGGTGCAGCTGTGCGTCAGCAGCACCAGCCTGCATGCCGCCGACCTGCTGAAGCTGCACGAGGAGGTGCCCGCCGGCCGGATGCAGCCGGTGCGGGCGCTGGCGGCCGGGGCCGAGCTGCCCGGCAACTGCGACGTGATCTACCTCGGCGCGGGAGCGGCGGCCGAGGCGGCGCTGCCTCGGCTGGCGGGCCTGCCGGTGGTGACGATCGGCGAGGGAGCGGCCTTCTGCTCGCGCGGGGGCATGTTCTGCCTGGTGCCGCGCGGCAGCACGCCGGGGCTGCGCCTCGAGCTCAATCTGGACATCGTCTCGCGCAGCGGCCTGAAGGTTCATCCGCAGGTGCTGCGCCTGGGCCAGCCGCGCGGCGAAGGGGGCATGCCATGACGGCGCGACCGACCCTGGCGCGGGTGCTGCGGCGCGGTCACTGGCAGGTCGCGTCGGTGACGCTGCTGCTGTTCGGCCTGCTGCTGGGCCTGATCGGCCATGCGGTGCTGGGCTCGATGCAGGCACGCCATCTGGAGCTGCTGGCACGAGCCACCGGCTACTCGATCGAGGCGGCGGTCATGTTCCGCGACCTCGACGCGATCCGGGAGGTGCTGCAGCCGATCCAGCGGCGCGAGAAGCTCGGCCTGCTGCGGGTGGTGCTGCCAGACGGCCAGGTGCTGGTCGAGCTGCGCCCGCCGGCGCCCACCGGGCTGGCCGCGCTGCAGGCCGGCATCGGCCAGACGCTGATGCACGACCATGCCAGCGCCCCGGTGCTCGACGGCAACGGCCGGCGCATCGGCGAGGTGCAGCTCAGCGGCGAGGGCAGCGACTTCATCGAGCTGCTGCTCTGGGGGCTGGGCGCGGGTCTGCTGTGCGTGACCGCGACGCTGGGCGTGGCCTCGCTGATGACGCGCCGGCTCGAGCGCTCGATCGTCGAGCCGATCGACCGGCTGGCGGCGCTGACGCGCTCGATCCGCTGCGAGCGCGCCTTCGACCGGCGCGCGCCGGCCGCGCCGATCGCCGAGCTGCATGCGCTGGGCGAGGACTTCAACGCGATGCTGGCCGAGATCGACGTGCATCACCGCCATCTGCAGCAGGACCGCGACAGCCTGTCGCAGCGCGCCTGGCATGACGCGCTGACCGGGCTGGCCAACCGGGCGAGCTTCCAGCAGCGCCTCGAGCAGGCGCTGCTGGCCTCGCAGCAGCACGGCCAGCCCTTCGGCGTGCTCTACCTCGATGCCGATGGCTTCAAGGCCGTCAACGACACCGCCGGCCATGCCGCCGGCGACCGGCTGCTGGTGCAGATGGCCGAGCGGCTGCGTGCGGTGGTGCGCGAGGGCGACGTCGTCGCCCGGCTCGGCGGCGACGAGTTCGCGGTGCTGCTGCAGCCGCTGCGCCAGGTCGACGACGCGCGCCGCATCGCGCGCGAGATCGGCCGGATCATGCAGGTGCCCTTCGATCTCGGCGAGTCGGGCTGCTTCCGCTGCGGCCTGAGCGCGGGCATCGCGACCTTCCCGCAGGACGGCGACACGATTCCGGCGTTGCTCGACACCGCCGACCGCGCGATGTATCGCGCCAAGCAGGCCGGACGGCAGCATCGCCGGCCCCTGCGCGGCAGCCCCGAGGGCGCCGCGACCTGACCTGCTCCCCTGGAGAAAAGAAGATGTTCTCGCTCCCCCTGCCCGCCCGGACCTCGCGACGGCGGATGATGACCCTGGGCCTGACGCTGGCGGCGCTGGCCAGCGGCTGCGCGACGCCCCCGCCACCGCCAGCCCCGAAGTTCAGCCCGGAACAGGTGCGCACGATGCGCGACCTCGGCTTCGTCGAGACCGACGAGGGCTGGACGCTGAGCATGGGCAGCCGCGTGCTGTTCGGCTTCGGCGCCGACCGGCTCGGCGCCGGCGAGACCGAGACCGTGGCGCGGCTGACGGAGTCGCTGGTGAAGGTCGGCCTGACGCGGGTGCGCATCGAGGGCCATACCGACAGCGTCGGCGACGCCGCGGTCAACCAGCGCCTGTCGCTGCGCCGCGCCGAGGTGGTGGCGCGCGAGATGGAATCGCGCGGCTTCCCGGCCGCCGGCCTGCAGGCGCGCGGCCTGGGCGCGACCCGCCCGATCGCCGACAACGCCACCGAGGCCGGCCGGACGCAGAACCGCCGCGTCGCGGTGATCGTGCTGAGCGACTGAAGGCCGGCCGCAGCGCGGCTCAGCGGCCGGCGCTCTCCGCGACCGGGTGCAGCGGCACGACCCGGCGCGGCAGCGCGCCGACCGGCCGGTGCGGCGCGGCACCTTCGGTCTCGACCGGCTGGAAGCTGTCGGCGCGCGCGATCGGCCAGTAGACCCGGTAGACGTTGTGCGGCCAGTCGCCCTCGCCGCGGGCAGCGGCCAGCAGCTCGCCCGGCTCGAGGAAGCAGAGCTGGTTGCGCAGCAGCCGCACCTGGTCGTTGGCGACGCGGCGCACGATGTGCGCGGCCGTGATCTCGCCCGGATGGTGCAGGCCGGCGGCCTGCACCAGCTCCTGCAGCGCGTGCAGCGTGTTGCGGTGGTAGCGCGCCACCCGCTCGATCTTGTCGGGCACCACCAGCGCCTGCTGGCGCTGCGGATCCTGGGTGGCCACGCCGGTGGGGCAGGCGCCGGTGTGGCAGTGCTGGGCCTGGATGCAGCCCAGCGCGAACATGAAGCCGCGCGCCGAGTTGCACCAGTCCGCGCCCAGCGCCATCGCGCGGGCGATGTCGAAGGCGCTGACGATCTTGCCCGAGGCGCCCAGCCGGATGCGGTCGCGCAGGTTCAGGCCGACCAGCGTGTTGTGCACCAGCAGCAGCCCCTCCTGCAGCGGCGCGCCGACATGGTCGGAGAACTCCAGCGGCGCCGCGCCGGTGCCGCCCTCGGCGCCGTCGACGACGATGAAGTCCGGCGTCAGGCCCGTCTCCAGCATGGCCTTGCAGATCGCGAACCATTCCCAGGGATGGCCGATGCAGAGCTTGAAGCCGACCGGCTTGCCGCCCGAGAGCCGGCGCAGCCGCGACAGGAAGAGCAGCAGCTCGACCGGCGTGCCGAACTCGGTGTGCGCCGCCGGCGACACGCAGTCCTCGCCCGCGGCCACGCCGCGGGTCTCGGCGATCTCCGGCGTGACCTTCGGGCCGGGCAGCACGCCGCCGTGGCCGGGCTTGGCGCCCTGCGACAGCTTGATCTCGATGAGCCTGACCTGCGGCGAGGTGGCGTTGGCGACGAACTTCTCCTCGCTGAAGCGGCCCTGCGCGTCGCGGCAGCCGAAGTAGCCCGAGCCGATCTCCCAGACCAGGTCGCCACCGTGGCTGCGGTGGTAGGCGCTGATCGAGCCCTCGCCGGTGTCGTGCATGAAGCCGCCCTTCTTCGCGCCGCCGTTGAGCGCGAGGATGGCGTTGGCGCTGAGCGCGCCGAAGCTCATCGCCGAGATGTTGAAGACGCTGGCGCTGTAGGGCTGCAGGCAGTTCGGGCCGCCGATCAGCACCCGGAAGTCGTGCGAGTCCAGCGTCGTCGGCGCCAGCGAGTGGTTGATCCACTCGTGGCCCTCGGCATGCACGTCGACCTGCGTGCCGAAGGGGCGCTTGTCCGGATCGCCCTTGGCGCGCTGGTAGACCAGCGAGCGCTGCTGGCGCGAGAAGGGCGCGGCCTCGTTGTCGCTCTCGATGAAGTACTGGCGGATCTCCGGCCGGATGAACTCGAGCCAGTAGCGCATGTGGCCCAGCACCGGGTAGTTGCGCAGCACCGAGCGCTGGGTCTGGCGCAGGTCGCGCACCCCCAGCAGCGTGCCGGCGCCGCCGACCAGCAGCAGCCACGGTCCGGCGCCATGGGCCAGCCACCAGGCCAGCGCACCGGCCAGCACCATCAGCACGCAGACCGCCAGCGTCAGGTAGCGCACCGGGACGAGACGATCGATCTTGATCAGCCAGGACAGCATGGCAGGGGCTCCTTGCTCGGGGCTCGCACAGAGTGGCGATGCTCGACCTCCCCCCGAAGGGAGGAAAGGCGGAATTGCGCCGCAGCGACCCGGCTGTTGTGCTCCTCGCTCGCTCCAGTCGGAGCCCACTTCAGCCGACTTGCTGCGGAAGCGCGAAACGGTCTGCCTCCGCCGCACCCGTCACGCGCCTCACCGCTCTCTCCACACGAAGAAGACCACGATGAAGAAGAACTCCCTGAACCGGCGCCTGTGGCTGCCCACCGTCCTGGCCGCCGTGGTCATCGGCATCGTCGCCGTCTCGGTCAGCGTGCGCACCCGGGGCCAGATCGAGCAGGGCCGGCAGGTCGAGCAGCAGCTGGACTCGCACCTCGACCGCGCCGCGCAATGGGCCGCGCTGACCGAGGCCAACGCCGCACGCGCGCTGACGGTGCTGGCCAGCACCGACACCGCGCTGGGCGGCAGGATCAAGGCCGAGATGGAGGCCACCTCGGCGCGCATCACCGAGATCCAGAAGGGCATCGAGGAGAGCGCGCAGCGCCCGGACGAGAAGGCCGCGCTGGACAAGGTGGCCGAGACCCGCAAGGTCTATGTGGACCTGCGCAAGCAGCTCGCCGCTGCCCAGGCCGGCGGCGAGGCGATCGACGAGACCCGCATGCGCGGCCTGCGCGACCGGCTCCAGGACTACATGAACGCGCAGCAGGCCTTCGTGCAGACGCAGAAGGCCCAGGTCGAGCAGTTCTCGGGCGAGGTCGCCCGCTCGCGCATGACCACGGTGCAGATCGTCACCGGCATGATGCTCGGCCTGGTCGCGCTGCTGCTGGTGTCGACCTGGCGCATGTCGCGCTCGATCCTGCAGCCGATCCGCGAGGCCATCGACACCACCGAGCGCATCGCCGGCGGAGACCTGACGGCGCGCATCGACACCAGCCGCGGCGACGAGCTCGGCGACCTGATGCGCGGCCTCGAGCGCATGACCGCCTCGCTGCGCCAGCTCGTCGGCGAGGTGCGCGGCAGCGCCGGCACCCTGAAGACCGCCAGCACCGAGATCGCCGCCGGCAACCTCGACCTGTCGCAGCGCACCGAGCAGACGGCCAGCAACCTGCAGGACACCGCCGGCTCGATGGGCGAGCTGACGCAGACGGTGCACCAGAGCGTCGAGGCCGCCGAGGAGGCCAACCGCCTGGCCGGCTCGGCCGCCACCGCCGCCGAGCGCGGCGGCCAGGTCGTCAGCCAGGTGGTCAGCAACATGCAGGAGATCTCCTCGTCGAGCCGGCGCATCGGCGACATCATCGGCGTGATCGACGGCATCGCCTTCCAGACCAACATCCTGGCGCTGAACGCCGCGGTGGAAGCCGCCCGCGCCGGCGAGCAGGGCCGCGGCTTCGCGGTGGTGGCCAGCGAGGTGCGCAACCTCGCGCAGCGCTCGGCCGCGGCGGCGCGCGAGATCAAGACGCTGATCCAGGCCTCGACCGGCACCGTCGAGCAGGGCGCTCGGCTGGTCGAGGAGGCCGGACAGGCGATGGACGAGCTGGTCGGCTCGGTGCAGCGCGTCTCCGAGATGATCGGCCGCATCACCGCCTCGGCCGCCGAGCAGAACAGCGGCATCCAGCACGTCAACCACGCCATCAGCCACCTCGACGAGATGACGCAGCGCAACGCGGCGCTGGTCGAGGAAAGCGCGGCCGCCGCCGACGGCCTGCGCGAGGAGGCCGAGCGCCTGGACGCGGCGGTGCAGCGCTTCCGCATCGACGCGACGGCCGCCGTCACGCCCGCGGCGTCCGCCCGCCCGCGCAGCGCTCCGCCCCGCTCAGCCCCCCCGGCCCCGGCACCCCGCCCTGCTCCGGCTCCGGTGGCCACGGCACCCGCCCCGCGACCGGCGGCACGACCGGCTCCCGCGCCGGCCCCGGTGGCCGCGAGCCACGACAGCGGTTCGGTCGACAGCTGGGAAAGCTTCTGAACGGTCGCCCGCCCCTGATCGCGGCAGGGATCTTCTTCACGATCCGGCGACCGGGTCGACACGCTCGGCAATCAAGGCTTGAAAGGGCACAGGTCCACTCGGGGCATTCCCGACTCCGGACCCCTGCCCTGACATGACCTCGCTGCGCTGGCTCCACGCCCTGCTGCTGTCCGCCGCCGTCGCCCTGATCGGCGGCTGCGGCGGCTCCTCCTCCGACGACGACGCCACTGTGCGCGTCATCAATGCCAGCACGAACTACGGTGCGCTCGACCTCTACGTCGACGACGAGCTGCGCAGCTCGGCCATCGCCTACGGCCAGACCAGCGGCTACATCGGCTTCGAGGACGGCAGCCACACGACGACACTGACGCGCACCGGCTCGACCACCGCTCTCAGCAGCGTCTCGCGCTCGCTCAGCAGCGACCACGGCACCACCGTCATCGCCTACCAGGCCGACGGCAGCCTGAAGACCGCACAGCTCAGCGACAGCGAGAGCGCGCCGTCGTCCGGCCGGGCCAAGCTGCTGGTGTTCAACGCCTCGCCGGATGCCGGCAGCGTCGACGTCTACATCAGCGGCAGCAGCGACACGCTGGACAGCGCCACGCTGGTGGCCTCCGCCGTCAGCGCCGGCAGCAGCAGCGGCAGCTACACCACCGTCGGCAGCGGCACCTACCGGCTGCGCATCGCCGCGGCCGGCAGCACCACCGACCTGCGTCTGGACGCGGGCAGCATGACGCTCGACAGCCAGGGCGTCTACGCGCTGGTGGTCACGCCGACCAGCGGCGGCGTGCTGGTCAACAGCCTGCTGGTGCGCCAGGGCGGCACGATCACCGCGCTCGACACCGATCTGGCACGGGTGCGCCTGGTCTCGGCCGTCGCCAGCAGCGGCACGGTCGGCGCCGCCTTCAACGGCAGCACGCTGGCCACCTCGGTCACGTCGCCTGCCATCGGCAGCTACGCGCTGGTCAAGGCCGGCAGCGCCACGCCGACGATCACCGTCAACGGCGCGAGTCTGTCGACCTCGGCGATCACGCTGGCGGCCGGCAGCGACTCGACGCTGATGGTCTGGGGCCCGGCCGCCAGCGCCAGCCTGAGCGTGATCAGCGACGACAACCGCCTGCCCACCAGCAGCACCAGCGCGAAGATCCGCCTGATCCACGGCGCCTCGACCGACAGCAACCCGCTGACGCTGACGACGAACTACTCCGCCGTCGCCGAGAACATCGCGCTCGGCCAGGCCTCGGGCTACACCAGCGTGACGGCCGGATCGAGCTCGTCGATCGAGGTCACCGACACCACGCTGTCGACCGCGCTGTACAGCCTCGGCGACGTGACGCTGTCGGCCAAGGGCGTCTACACCGTCTTCATGCTGCCCAGCGGCAGCAGCGTGACCGGCGCGCTGCGCAAGGAACGCTGAGCCTCCTCTCTCGAGACCCCTGCCCATGCGGGCCTTGCGGGCCGCATCCCTCGTCCGGGGTGCGGCCCTTTTTTTCGTTCAGGCCTCGCGGTCGCGCAGCGCCGCCTCCAGCGCGTCGACGAACATCGCCGCCACGTCGAAGCCGGTCTGCTGGGTGATCTCCTGGAAGCAGGTCGGGCTGGTGACGTTGATCTCGGTGACGCATTCGCCGATCACGTCGAGCCCCACCAGCAGCAGGCCGCGCGCGGCCAGGATCGGGCCCAGGTGCTCGGCCAGCTCGCGGTCGCGGCGCGACAGCGGCTGCGCCACGCCTCGCCCGCCGGCGGCCAGATTGCCGCGCACCTCGCCGCCCTGAGGAATGCGTGCCAGCGCGAAGGGCACCGGCATGCCGCCGATCAGCAGGATGCGCTTGTCGCCCTGCGCGATCTCCGGCAGGAAGCGCTGCACCATGATGGTGGTGGCGCCGTCGTCGGTCAGCGTCTCGATGATCGAGCCCAGGTTCATGCCGTCCGGACCGACCCGGAAGATGCCCATGCCGCCCATGCCGTCGAGCGGCTTGAGGATGATGTCCCGGTGCTCGGCGTGGAAGGCGCGGATCGCCTCGGGCTGGCGGGTCACCAGCGTCGGGCCGATCAGCTCGGGAAACTCCAGGATGGCGAGCTTCTCGGGGTGGTCGCGCAGCGCGGACGGCCGGTTGAAGACGCGCGCGCCCTCGCGCTCGGCCTGCTGCAGCAGGTGGGTGGCGTAGATGTACTCGGCGTCGAAGGGCGGATCCTTGCGCATCAGCACCGCGCCGGTCTCGGCCAGGACGCATTCGCCTTCGGCCAGCACCTCGAACCAGTCGGCCTGCTCGCGCCCGGTCAGCGCCAGCGTGCGCGCACGCCGGGCGACGACGCGGTGGCCGCGCGTCCACACCAGGTCGCTCGGCTCGCAGACGATCAGGCGGTGGCCGCGCCGGGCGGCCTCGCGCATCATCGCGAAGGTCGAGTCCTTGTGGGTCTTGAACGTTTCGATCGGGTCGGCAACGAAGAGCAGGTCCATGGTCGTGCGTGCGGGCAGGCTGGCGGGAGGGAATCCGGCGCAGTGTTGCACAGCCCGCGCGGCCCTGCCGCGACGGGCTCAGCCCGCGCGCAGCCGCATCACCGCCACGCACAGCGTGCCGGCGACCACGCCCCAGAAGGCCGAGCCGATGCCCGCCATCGACAGGCCGCTGAGCGTGACCAGGAAGGTCACCAGCGCCGGCTCGCGCCAGGTGAGATCGCCCATCGCCGCGGCCAGCCCCCCGCCGATCGTGCCCAGCAGCGCGAAGCCCGCCACCGCCAGCACCATCGCCTTCGGGAAGGCGCCCAGCAGCCCGGCCACCGCGCCGGCCGCCAGCCCCACAGCCAGATAGAAGATCCCGGCCATCACGGACGACGGCCAGCGCCGCGCCGGATCCTCGTGCGCCTCGCGGCTCATGCAGATCGACGCGGTGATCGCCGCCAAGTTGAGCGCGTAGCCGCCGAAGGGCGCCAGCAGCAGCGTGGCCACGCCGGTGGTGGCGATGACCGGCGAGACCGGCGTGTCGTAGCCGGCGGCCTTCTGCGCCGCCACGCCGGGCAGGTTCTGCGAGGCCATCGTCACGACGAAGAGCGGCAGCGCGACGCTGAACAGGCCGCGCCAGGTGAATTCCGGCGCCATCCAGACGGGGGCGCCCAGGCGCCAGTCGACCGTCTCCAGGTGCATGCGCCCGGTGCCGGCCGCCACCACGAGGCCCGTCAGCAGCACGCCCGGCACCGCATAGCGCGGCCACAGCCGCCGCCCGAGCAGGTAGGCCAGGAACATCGTGCCGACCAGCAGCGGATCGCCATGCATCGCCGCGAAGGCGTCGAGCGCGAAGCGCGCCAGCACGCCGCCCAGCAGCCCGGCGGCCAGCGGCTGCGGAATGCGGTCCATCACCCGCGCGAACAGGCCGGTGGCGCCCGACAGCGCGATCAGCAGCGCCGAGACCACGAAGCCGCCGATCGCCTCGGGCAGCGTGACGCCGGCGGCGGCGCTGACCAGCATCGCCGCGCCGGGCGTCGACCAGGCGGTCAGCACCGGGCGGCGGTACCAGACGCTCAGACCCAGGCTGGTCAGGCCGGTGCCGATGCAGGTGGCCCAGATCCAGGACGTGACCTGCGCCGCATCGGCGCCGAGCGCCTGCGCGGCCTGGAAGACGACGACGATGGAGCTGGTCACGCCGACCAGCATCGCCACGAAGCCGGCGACGACCGCCGACACGGAGAGATCGCGGCCGAAGGCCGTCAGGCGGTTCACTGCGGCGTCCGGGCGGGCATCAGAAGGTGTAGCCGTCCTCGGCCTTGACGTCGCCGAGCTGCTCCAGCAGGCGCGCCAGCGGCGTCAGCACCGAGTAGCGCATCGCCACGTGGTGCGCATAGCGCCAGACCAGCGGCAGGTCCTTCAGGTAGCCGTCCTTGCCGTCGCGGTGGGACAGGCGCGCGAAGATGCCCAGCACCTTCAGGTGGCGCTGCAGGCCCATCCACTCGAGGTCGCGCCAGAACAGGCCGAAGTCCTCCTGCACCGGCACGCCGGCCTTGCGGGCACGCTCCCAGTAGCGGGCAGCCCAGTCGATCTGGATCGCCTCGTCCCACTCGATGTAGGCGTCGCGCAGCAGCGAGACCACGTCATAGGTCACCGGGCCCCAGACCGCGTCCTGGAAGTCGAGGATGCCGGGCCGGGTCGCGTCGCCATCGACGTTCACCATCAGGTTGCGGCTGTGGAAGTCGCGGTGCACCAGCACGGCCGGCTGGGCCTCGCAGGTCTTCAGGATCAGCTCGAAGCACTTCTCCAGCTGCTCCGCCTGCTTGGCGTCCAGCGTCACGCCGCAGTGGCGCGCGACGTACCACTCGGGGAAGAGGTCGAGCTCGCGGCGCAGCAGCGCGCGGTCGTAGGCCGGCACCTGCGCCTGCGCGTCGATCTTCTGCAGCCCGATCAGCGCGTCGAGCGCGCCGCGGTACAGCGTGTCGGCCGCCTTCAGGCCCTCGCGGGTGGAGAAGTCCTGCGCCTGCAGCTCGGCCAGCAGCGTGCGCGCGCCCAGGTCGGTCAGCAGCAGGAAGCCCTGCGCCTCGTCCCAGGCCAGCACCTCGGGCGCGTTCAGCCCGGCCGTGCCCAGCAGGCCGGCGACCTGCACGAAGGGGCGGCAGTCCTCGTGGCTGGGCGGCGCGTCCATGATGACCAGGCTGCGGCCGGAGCCGTCGGCCGCATCGACGCGGAAATAGCGGCGGAAGCTCGCGTCGGCGCTGGCCGGGCGCACGCTGGCGGCGTCCAGGCCATGCGCGGCGGCCTGCACGGCCAGCCACTGCGCGAAGGCCGCGCGGCGCGCGTCATCGCTCCAGGCGATCTCGGTGGAGGAAGACGACGGAGCGGACGAGGTGGGCTGGGAATCGGCGGTGGTCACGGGCGGAACGGGGCTGCGTGAAATAATCGGCTGATTCTAGCGAGCCGCCCCGGCGGCCCCCTGCCGCCGTCTGCCGTGCCGTTGCCGACCGAAAACGCCCTGCCCTGCCGCCGCCTGCCCGGCGCGCTCCGCCCCGTGACCCGTGCCTGCCTGCTGCTGCTGGCGCTCAGCGGTGCGGCCGCCGGCGCGCATGCGCAGGCCGGCGCACCGGCCGCGTGCCGCCCCGGCGCGCCGGCCTGGGTGCGCGAGGGCGGCGGCCTGCAGCTGCCGTGGACCGGCGAGGCCGGCGGCGCGGACGCCGAGCAGGTGCAGGTCGAGGCCGACCGGCTCAGCGGCCAGACCGGCCGCTCGCTGCTGGCCGAGGGCCGCGCGACGCTGCGCCGCGGCGTGCTGTCGCTGCAGGCCGACCGCATCGAGTACCTGCAGGACGACGACCGGGTGCGCGCCAGCGGCTCGGTGCGCCTGGACCGCGACGACGGCCACTTTCTCGGCACCGAGCTGGACCTGCAGACCGAGCACCAGGAAGGCTATTTCCTGTCGCCGCGCTTCTACCTCGGCCGCACGCAGGCCGGCGGCCGCGCCGAGCGGGTCGACTTCATCGGCCGCAACCGCATGGTGGTGCGCGCCGCCGCCTACAGCAGCTGCGATCTGGTCGACGGCGAGACGCCGGCCTGGGTGCTGACGACGCGGCGGGTGCGCCTGGACTTCGACGCCAACGAGGGCGTGGCCGAAGGCGCGGTGCTGCGCTTCCAGGGCGTGCCGATCCTGGCGCTGCCGGTGATGAGCTTCCCGGTCACCGACGCGCGCAAGTCCGGCTGGCTGCCGCCGATGATCAGCACCTCCAGCAACAGCGGCCTGGGCCTGTCGGCGCCGTACTACTGGAACATCGCGCCCGACCAGGACATGACGCTCACGCCGACGCTGATGAGCAAGCGCGGCGCGGCGCTCGAGACCGAATACCGCTACCTGCAGCCCGGCTGGAGCGGCGAGGCCAACCTGTTCGCGCTGCCCAAGGACCTGCAGACCGGCCAGGCACGCTGGGCGCTCCGTTCGGCCCAGCGCGGCAGCCTCGACCTCGCCGGCGGCCTGCGCTACGACTGGAGCGTGCTGCGGGCGTCCGACGGCGACTACTGGAAGGACGGCCTGCGCGGCGCCGAATCGCTGACGCCGCGGCTGCTGTCGAGCAGCGGCCGCCTCGGGCAGACCCGGCTGCTGCGCACCGGCGGCTGGCTCGGCGACGTCGAGCAGCGCTTCTACGCCCGCGTGCAGCAGTGGCAGCTGCTGCAGGACAGCGCCTCGGGCACGCGCATCGCCACGCCCTACCAGCGCGCGCCGCAGGTCGGCGTGCAGTGGAGCGATCACGGCGGCGCGCTGCAGTGGTCGCTGCAGACCGAAGCCAACCGCTTCACCAACGTCGACACGACGCAGATCCAGGGCAGCCGCGCCCACCTGCTCGGCCAGGTCGCGCTGCCGCTGGGCGACGCCGGCTGGCGGGTCACGCCGAAGCTGAGCCTCAACAGCGCCAGCTACCAGACCGACACGCCGATGAGCGACGGCCGGCGCCACGCCAGCCGCACGATTCCCGGCTTCAGCCTCGACAGCGCCTGGACGCTGGAGCGCGAGACCGCGGGCTTCGGCCGCGCGCTGGTGCAGACGCTCGAGCCGCGGCTGCTCTACGCGATCACGCCGTGGCGCGACCAGTCGGCGCTGCCCAACTTCGACAGCGCCGCGCTCGACTTCAACGCCACGACGGTGTTCTCGGACAACGTCTTCTCCGGCGTCGACCGCGTCTCGGACGCCAACCAGGTCACCGCCGGCCTGACCACGCGCTACCTCGACCGCAGCAGCGGCGCCGAGCTGGCGCGCTTCGGCATCGCGCAGCGCTACCTGCTGCGCGACCAGCGCATCACCGCCGACGGCGTGCCGCTGTCGAGCCGCTTCTCCGACGTGCTGCTGCAGGCCTCGGTCGGCCTGGTGCCGTCGTGGACCTTCGACACCTCGCTGCAGTTCAACACCGACACCGACCGCCTCGTGCGCACCATCACCAGCGTGCGCTGGGCGCCGGAGCCGCTGCATTCGATCTACCTCAGCCACCGCCTCAAGCGCGGCGCCAGCGAGCAGCTGGCGCTGGCCTGGCAGTGGCCGCTGTCGGACCTGGCCAGCCCGCTGGCCCGGCTGATGGGCGGCAGCGCCGCGGCGGCCGCCGCCCGCCCGTCCGCCTCGCCGACCGGCGAGTGCCGCGGCCGGCTCTACGGCGTCGGCGGCCTCGACTACAGCCTGCAGGACCGCCGCATGAGCAGCGCCATCCTCGGCCTCGAGTACGACGCCGGCTGCTGGATCGGCCGCTTCGCGGCGCGACGCCAGTCCACCAGCGCGCAGAACGCCTCGACGCAGCTGATGCTGCAGATCGAGTTCGTCGGCCTGTCCCGCCTGAGCGCCGGCAGCAACCCGCTGTCGCTGTTGAAGGACAATATTCCCGGTTACCAGATGCTGCGCGACCCGCGCGGCACTGCCGCCGACAACCCCGGTGCCCCCTGACCCGCCATGTCCGAGACGACGTTCCCGCCTTCCGAACCGTGCCGCGCGACGGCCTCGCCGTGGCAGCGCGGCCTCGGCGCGCTGCTGGCGCTGGCCCTGCTGAGCAGCGCCGGACCGGGCGCCGCGGCCACCCGCAAGCCGGCGCGCACGCCCGCGCCGAAGACCGCCCCGGCCACGCCGGCCGCACCCGCGCCGGCCGCGGCCGTGCCCGCCGCCGCGGCCGCCTCGGCCCCCGCCGCGCCGGCCGCGACCGAGCCGGCCGCGCCCGCCGGCCGGCGCAGCGGCGACTACATCGTCGCGGTGGTCAACCGCGAGCTGGTCACCAACAGCGAGGTGCAGCAGCGCGTCCAGCGCATCGAGAAGGACGCTGCGCGCGGCAACGCGCGCCTGCCCGACCGCGACACGCTGCAGCGCGAGGTGCTCGACCAGCTGATCGACGAGCGCGCCCAGCTCAGCCAGGCCCGCGAGAGCGGCACCCGCGTCGACGAGTCCGAGATCGACCGCGCGGTCGCCAACGTCGCGGCGCAGAACCAGCTCGGCGTGATGCAGCTGCGCGAGCGCCTGCGCAGCGAGGGGCTGGACTACGTGCGCTTCCGCGACATGCTGCGCGACCAGATCCTGCTCGAGCGGGTGCGCGAGCGCGAGGTGCAGAGCCGCATCCGCATCGGCGACGCCGAGATCGAGTCCTGGCTGGTCGAGCAGCGTGCGAAGAACGGCGCGGCCACCGAATACAACGTCGCGCAGATCCTGCTGTCGCTGCCGGAGAGCGCGCCGCCCGACGTGGTCGCGCAGAAGCGCCAGACCGCGGTGGCGATCCTGCAGCGCCTGCGCGCCGGCGAGGACTTCGCCACGCTGGTGCGCCAGTACTCCGACGCCGCGAAGGACAACGGCGGCGAGCTCGGCCTGCGCCGCGCCGACCGGCTGCCCGATCTCTTCGTCGAGGCGCTGGCGCCGCTGCGCCCCGGCGAGGTCGCGCCGCAGGTGCTGCGCTCGGGCGCCGGCCTGCACGTCCTGAAGCTGATCGAGCGCCGCGACGCCGCGCTGACCGTCACCCAGCAGCACGCCCGCCACATCCTGCTGCGCCCGAACGCCGGGCTGACGCAGGAGACCATCGTGCGCCGCATGAGCGGCTGGAAACGCCAGATCGAGGCCGGCACCGCCCGCTTCGACGAGCTCGCGCGCCAGTATTCCGAGGACGGCAGCGCGCCGCAGGGCGGCGACCTCGGCTGGGCCGGCCCCGGCCAGTTCGTGCCGGAGTTCGAGCAGGCGCTGTCGGCGCTGCGCCCGGGCAGCGTGTCCGATCCGGTGGTCTCGCGCTTCGGCGTGCACCTGATCCAGCTGCTCGAGCGCCGCGACGTGCGCCTGGACGTGCGCGAGCAGCGCGAGATGGCCCGCAGCGCGCTGCGCGAGCAGAAGACCGACGAGGCCTACGCCGAATGGGCCCGCGACGTGCGCGCGCGCGCCTACGTCGAGCTGCGCGATCCGCCCGGCCAGTGACGCCGCCCCGCCCCCAACCTGCCTGACGGCCCGCCCGCGCGGGCCCCCTACCTTGAAGCACATTCCCCGCAAGCGCTTCGGCCAGCATTTCCTGACCGACAGCAGCATCCTCGACGCGATCGTGCGCGCCATCGATCCGCGCCCCGACGAGATCCTGGTCGAGATCGGCCCCGGCATGGGCGCGATGACCGATCCGGTCGTCGAGCGCTGCGAGCGCCTGACCGTCATCGAGCTCGACCGCGACCTCGCCGCGCGGCTGCGCCGCCGCCCCGAGCTGAACGTGGTCGAGTCCGACGTGCTGAAGGTCGACTTCCGCGCGCTGGCCGAGTCGCTGGGCGCGGCCCCGGGCAGCGGCCGGCGGCTGCGCGTGATCGGCAACCTGCCCTACAACATCTCCAGCCCGATCCTGTTCCACCTGCAGGACGCGGTCGACCTGATCGAGGACCAGCACTTCATGCTGCAGAAGGAGGTGGTCGACCGCATGGCCGCCGCGCCCGGCAGCAAGGACTACGGCCGGCTGTCGGTGATGCTGCAGTGGCGCCAGGACGTCGAGTCGCTGATCGACGTGCCGCCGGAATGCTTCGATCCGCCGCCGCGGGTGGATTCGGCCGTGGTGCGGGTGGTGCCCAAGGCGGTGGCGCCGGCGCTGGACGCAGCGCTGCTGGGCGAACTGGTGACGGTCGCCTTCTCGCAGCGGCGCAAGGTGCTGCGCAACACGCTCGGCCGCTGGCTGGAAGGCCGCGAGGGCGTGCCCGCGTTCGACCTGCAGCGTCGCGCCGAGGAAGTGCCGGTGGCCGACTACGTCGCGCTGGCGCAGGCGCTGTCGCCGCGCAGCCCGTCGGTACCGACGGCACCGGCGGCCTGAGCCGAAATGAATCGGGCCCGCGCAAGGCGGGCCCGTGAGATCAGATCAGCTGCACCGGCATCCGGCCGGTGCGCCGGGCCCGTGGCTCATGCGGCCACGGCCAGCAGCCCCGACGTGTCGAAGGCGCTGCTCATCACCGGCATGTGCGGCGCGAAGGCCGGCGCGGCGTTCTTGCTCGGCTTAGGAGGCGGCTTGACCGGCTCCTGGGCGACTTCCGCCCGCTCCCATTGCCCGTTGTCCTGGGAGCGGGCTACTGAAAAGAATAGAAGCACCGGAAGGGAATCTTCCGCTCGGCCCAGAAGTCGGCCGCATCGCGGAAGACGTCGAGCAGCTGCTCGCGCGCCTCGCGATCGAATTTCGCGCTGTCGGGCAGCTGCTCGAGCACGACGACGAAGCCCGGCTGCGTGCCGGACTTGTTGACCAGGTCGGTCATGCAGTCATGCAGCGCGTCCAGGTTCTTGCCGAAGTGCGCCGGGAACAGGAAGGCCTTGGCGATCGTCTCCAGCACTTCCTGCTTGGTCGTCGTGCCGGAAAGATTGGCGTAGAGGAAGTGGTGACCCAGATCCTGGGCCGCCGACATGAGGTCGTCCACACGGAAGGCGCGGATCGCCTGCACGATGTTCGGACGCACGGTCTGCATAAGCATGGTGGATGGTCCCTTGGGGCTCTCGATCCTCGCGGAACTCATGGCGCGATGCGGCGGAAGCTCGCGTAATGGTCCTGCGTGTAGTAACAAACGTCCGGAGTCTTCGGCTCCCTGCCGCCGCACACGATGCGCCGCGCGCCCCGGTCGCGCGATCCCGGAGTCGGGACGGTGTATTCTCTGTAGTATCCTCGGGTCTCCCGCGGCAGCAGCCTCTCCCGGTTGGCGAAGACGACGCCATCCTTTTCGGGGTGGAGGAAGGGCCCGCCCGCCTGGATCTGCCGGTGAACGGTGACCGCCTCGTCGGGCAGGTCGTCCAGCCGGACCGGATTTGCGACGGCGTCGACGGACTGTCCTGCAGCGCGGGCCGAGGCGGGCAGGGATACCGCCAGCGCACCGACCGACACCGCGCCGGCGATGACCATCGCCTGGACCGCCGCAGCGACAAAACGCCCGCGGAGCCCCTGGCCAAGCCATGGAACCGCAGGTCGAGCCTGATCTGACACGGGTTTTCCTGAATCGTGGAGGGGCGATGGTAGCGAATCAGGGCCCCGATCTCAAGCTTTCTGCCTCAATTTTCAGCATGCCGACAGGGGCAAGCCCCCTGCGCGGGGGCGCAGGGGGCCTGACGTGTTGCCGGATCGATCAGTCCGCGCGCCCGGACCGACCGGATCTCAGCGCGAGGCGTTGGCGTCGGCGACCGTCAGCGCGGTCATGTTGACGATGCGGCGCACCGTGGCCGAGGGCGTCAGCACATGCACCGGCTTGGCCGCGCCGAGCAGCACCGGGCCGATGGCGATGCCGCCGCCGGCGGTCGTCTTCAGCAGGTTGTAGCTGATGTTGGCCGCGTCGATGTTGGGCAGCACCAGCAGGTTGGCCTCGCCGGAGAGCGTGCTGCGCGGCATCAGCTCGGCGCGGTAGGCCGGATCGAGCGCGGTGTCGCCGTGCATCTCGCCGTCGACATGCAGGTCGGGCGCGCGCTCGCGCAGCAGCGCCAGCGTCTCGCGCATCTTCACCGCCGAGGGCTGGTTGCTCGAGCCGAAGTTCGAGTGCGACAGCAGCGCGACCTTGGGCTGGATGCCGAAGCGGCGCATCTCCTCGGCCGCCAGCAGCGTGATCTCGCAGAGCTGCTCGGCGGTCGGGTCGTAGTTGACGTGCGTGTCGACCAGGAAGATCTGGCGGCCCGGCAGCACCAGGCCGTTCATGCACGCGTAGGTCTTGACGCCGGGACGGCGGCCGATCACCGGATCGATGTACTGCAGGTGGTAGGAGGTCGAGCTCCAGGTGCCGCAGATCATGCCGTCGACCTCGCCCTTGTGCAGCAGCATCGAGCCGACCAGCGTCATGCGCCGGCGCATCTCGATCTTCGCGAGCTGCTCGGTGACGCCGCGGCGGTCCATCATGCCGTGGTAGGTCTCCCAGAAGTCGCGGTAGCGCGGATCGTCGTCGATGTTGACGATCTCGTAGTCGCGGCCCTCCTCCAGGCGCAGGCCGAGCTTCTCGATGCGGGTGCGGATGACGCTGCGCCGACCGATCAGCACCGGGTAGGCCAGGCCCTCGTCGACGACGACCTGCACCGCGCGCAGCACGCGGCGGTCCTCGCCCTCGGCGTAGGCGACGCGGCGGGCCTTGGCGCGCTTGGCGATCGCGTAGATCGGCTTCATCACGGTGCCGGCGGCATAGACGAAGGCGCGCAGCTTCTCGACATAGGCGTCCATGTCGGCGATCGGACGCGAGGCCACGCCACACTCGGCCGCCGCGCGGGCCACCGCCGGCGCGATCTGCATCATCAGGCGCGGGTCGAAGGGCTTCGGGATCAGGTATTCAGGGCCGAAGCTCAGCGTCGCGCCGCCATAGGCGGCCGCGACGACGTCGTTCTGCTCGGCCTGCGCCAGCTCGGCGATCGCGTGCACCGCGGCGATCTCCATCTCGTCGGTGATGGTGGTCGCCCCGCAGTCCAGCGCGCCGCGGAAGATGTAGGGGAAGCACAGGACGTTGTTGACCTGGTTCGGATAGTCGGTGCGGCCGGTGGCCATGATGGCGTCGTCGCGCACCTCGCGGACCTGCTCCGGCATGATTTCCGGATTCGGGTTCGCCAGCGCGAAGATCAGCGGCCTGGCCGCCATCGAGGCCACCATGTCGGCCTTGAGCACGCCGCCGGCCGACAGGCCCAGGAAGATGTCGGCGCCGTTGATGGCCTCGCGCAGCGTGCGCAGCTCGGTCGCTTGCGCGAACTCGGCCTTGTCCGGGTCCATCAGCTCGGTGCGGCCCTCGTAGACCACGCCGGCCAGGTCGGTCACCCAGATGTTCTCGCGCGGCAGGCCCAGCTTCACCAGCAGGTTCAGGCAGGCCAGCGCCGCCGCGCCCGCACCCGAGGACACCAGCTTGACCTGCTTCAGGTCCTTGCCGACCACCTTCAGGCCGTTGAGCAGCGCCGCGCCGACGACGATCGCGGTGCCATGCTGGTCGTCGTGGAAGACCGGAATCCTCATGCGCTCGCGCAGCTTGCGCTCGACGTAGAAGCAGTCGGGGGCCTTGATGTCCTCCAGGTTGACGCCCCCGAAGGTCGGCTCCAGCGCCGCGATGATGTCGACCAGCTTGTCGAGGTCGTTCTCGGCGATCTCCAGGTCGAACACGTCGATGCCGGCGAACTTCTTGAACAGGACGCCCTTGCCTTCCATCACCGGCTTGGATGCCAGCGGGCCGATGTTGCCCAGGCCCAGCACCGCGGTGCCGTTGGTGACCACGGCCACCAGGTTGCCGCGGCTGGTGTAGCGGAAGGCGTTGGCCGGGTCGTCGACGATCTCCTCGCAGGCGGCGGCCACGCCGGGCGAGTAGGCCAGCGCGAGATCGCGCTGGTTGACCAGCGACTTCGTCGGGGCGATGGCGATCTTGCCGGGCGTCGGAAACTCGTGGTACTCGAGCGCGGCGCGGCGCAGTTCGGCTTGCTTCTGTTCGGAGGTTGTCATGTTCGTGTTCCGCAGGGAGAGAGTCGGGCGTCTCGGTTCGGGAGTGCGGACGGTCCGGCGCCTGGGAGGCTCCGGTCCGGGGCGGCTGGCGATTGTAGGAAGCGGCTCGTCGGCGTGCGCTGTCCTGTCAGACCGGCCGCCGCATGAAGCCATGCACGCAGCGCATACCCATGCGTCATGACCGCGCACGCCGGCGCTCCGGACCGGTCCGGCGATGATGCGCCACGCGCGCCGCGCGTCTCATCCGAGGAACTGCGTAGCGAGGCGCGGCCTGGCGCGGGAATACTGCGATCATGTCCGACATGCCGCCGCCCGACCCGCACTCGATGCTCTTCGGCCTGTCGCGCCGCTGGCGCGGCACGCCGCTGTGGGTGGCGCTGGTGGCGCTGGTGCTGGCGGTGCTGGCGGTGCTGCTGTGGATGACCTGGCAGCACGAGCAGTCGCAGGTCCAGGAGGCCACCGACGCGGCGGCGCAGACCGCCGCGGCCGACATGCGCCAGCGCCTGGGCGACGACATGCAGGCGCTGCAGCGCCTGATGTGGCAGACCGCCGAAGGTCCGGGCTGGCACCTGCAGGTCGAGGCGCTGCTGCGCACGACGCCCGAGATCATCCGCATCGAGCGACGCGACGCGCATTTCGCGGTGATCGACGCGATGCGCTCGCCGACCTATCCGCAGCAGTTCGCCACCATCCCGCGCAGCGCGATGTCGGTCGATGCCGAGATCGCCTGCACCACGGCGCGGCGCTTTTCCTCGCCGGCCTTCTCGCGCAGCTATTTCCTGCCCTCGGCCGGCGGCCTGGGCGTCGAGGTGGTCGACCTGTGCATCCCGCAGCCCGGCGAGGGCCGCTCCGACGGCACCCTCGTCGCGACGGTGGCGCTGCCCGACCTGCTGCACGCGGCGGTCGCGCCGGAGATCGTGCGCCGCCACGAGGTCATGCTGGTCGAGTCCGACGGCACGCGGCTGGCGCGCACCGGGGCGCGGCGCGGCGCCGGCGTCTTCGTCGCCGACCGGCTGGTGGACATTTCCGGCTTCACCGCGCTGCTGCGCCTGGACAGCCTGAGCGGCGTGCCGCCGCTGATCCCGAACCTGAGCGCGGCGCTGGTGGTGATGCTGTCGGCCGCGCTCGGCGGCGTGGTGGTGCTGCTGGTGTACGACGTGCGCCGGCGCGCGGCGGCCGAGCAGGCGCTGGCCGAGGCGCTGACCTTCCGCAAGGCGATGGAGGACTCGCTGGTGACCGGCCTGCGCGCGCGCTCGGCCGACGGTCGCATCACCTATGTCAACCCGGCCTTCTGCCGCATGGTGGGCTTCAGCGCCGAGGAGCTGCTCGGCACGACGGTGCCGCCGTACTGGCCGCCGGAAATGGTCGAGCTCTACGCCCGCCGCCAGGCCGAGCGCCAGGCCGGCGACACGCCGCCGCGCGAGGGCCACGAGACGCTGTTCATGCGCCGCGGCGGCGAGCGCTTCCCGGTGCTGATCTTCGAGGCGCCGCTGGTCGACGCGCGCGGCCGGCGCAGCGGCTGGATGAGCACGGTGCTCGACGTGAGCGCGCAGCGCCGCATCGAGGAGCTCTCGCGCCAGCAGCAGGACAAGCTGCAGGCCGCGGCCCGTCTGGCGACGATGGGCGAGATGGCCACGCTGCTCAGCCACGAGCTCAACCAGCCGCTGGCGGCGATCGCCAGCTACGCCACCGGCTCGCTGAACCTGATGCCCGCCGGCGAGCAGGATCCGCCGGCCGACCTCGAGACGCAGCTGATGATCCGCCAGGCGGTGGCGCGCATCGCCGAGCAGGCCGAGCGCGCCGGGCGCGTCATCCGCAGCGTGCACCAGTTCGTGCGCCGGCGCGAGCGGCTGCGCGAGAACGTGCGTGCGTCCGAGCTGCTCGAGGCGGTGCTGCCGCTGGTGCGGCTGGCGGCTCGGCGCAGCCACACCCGCATCGCGGTCGATGTGCCCGAGCCGCCGCCGCGCGTGTCGTGCGACCGCACGATGGTCGAGCAGGTGCTGCTGAACCTGGCGCGCAACGGCATCCAGGCGATGGAGGACGAGACGGTGGCCGCGGGCGATCGCGAGCTGCGCCTGGAAGTGCGCGCCCAGAGCGAGCGCTGGGTCGAGCTGCGCATCGTCGACCGCGGCCCCGGCATTCCCGAGCCGATCGCCCGCCAGCTCTTCACGCCCTTCTTCACCACCAAGCCCGAGGGCATGGGCATCGGCCTGGCGATGTGCCGCACGGTGGTGGAGCAGCACGGCGGCGCGCTCGACTTCGAGGCCGGACCCGATGGCCGCGGCACGGTGTTCCGGTTTACCCTTCCCGCCGCGGCTCCCGCGACGCCGCCCCTGCCGTCCTCGTCGTCGTCATCGCCGACCTCGCCGTCCCTGCCGCCCTCATGACCATGACCCACAGCGCCCGAGTCCAGCACCCCAGCGGCACCGTCTTCGTCGTCGACGACGAGGAGGTGGTGCGCGATGCCCTGTCGTGGCTGCTGCGCTCGCGCCGGCTGCTGCCGCGCGCCTACGCCTCGGCCGACGACTTCTGGGCCGCGGCCGAGCAGGGCGAGGTGCGCGCCGACTCGCCCGCCTGCCTGCTGCTGGACATGCGCATGCCGGGCATGAACGGCATGGCGCTGTTCGAGCGCCTGATCGAGGGCGGCTGGCTCGAGCTGATGCCGGTGATCTTCCTGACCGGGCATGCCGACGTGGCCACCGCGGTGATGGCGGTCAAGCGCGGCGCCTTCGACTTCGTCGAGAAGCCCTTCTCGGACAATGCGCTGGTCGACCGGGTGGTCGAGGCGCTAGCACGCAGCGGCGAGGCGCTGGCGCGCCGCCACGAGCGCGACGGTCTGCGCCGCCACCTTGCCGAGCTGACCGAGCGCGAGCAGGAGGTCATGCGCCTGGTCATCGCCGGCCGGGCCAACAAGCAGATCGCCGACGAGCTCGACATCAGCGTGCGCACCGTCGAGGTCCACCGCGCACGCGTCTTCGACAAGATGGACGTGAAGTCGGCGGTCGAGCTGGCCAACCTGCTGCGCGGCGCCGGCCTGGGCTGAGCAGGCCGACAAGCGGCGAGAATGCGGGCATGGCCCTCGGAGAATTCGACCTCATCGCCCGTCACTTCACCCGCCCGGTGCGGCGCAGCCCGCTGGGCGTCGGCGACGACTGCGCGCTGCTCGCGCCGGCGCCCGGCATGCAGCTCGCCGTCTCGAGCGACATGCTGGTGGAGGGGCGGCACTTCCTGTCCACCGTCGCGCCGGAGCGGCTCGGCCACAAGGCGCTGGCGGTCAACCTGTCGGACCTGGCGGCCTGCGGCGCGCGCCCGCTGGCCTGCACGCTGGCGCTGGCGCTGCCGCGCGTCGACGACGCCTGGCTGGCCGGCCTGGCCGCGGGGCTGCACGCGCTGGCCGACCGCCACGACATCGAGCTGGTCGGCGGCGACACCACCGCCGGGCCGCTGAACCTGTGCATCACCGTGTTCGGCGAGGTGCCGGCCGGCGACGCGCTGCTGCGCAGCGGCGCGCGCGCCGGCGACGACCTGTGGATCAGCCACCCGGCGGACCCGGACGAACCCGGCTGGCTCGGCGAGGCCCGGCTGATGCTCGAGGTCTTCCGCGGCACGCCGGGCGTGCGCACCGAGGGGCTCGACCTGGACCGGCTGCGCTTGGCGATGGAATGCCCGCAGCCGCGGGTGGCGCTCGGGCTGGCGCTGCGCGGCGTGGCGCGCAGCGCCATCGATGTCTCCGACGGCCTGCTGGGCGACCTCGGCCATGTGCTGCGCCGCTCCGGCGGCCTGGGCGCGCGCATCGAGGCGGCGGCGCTGCCGCGCAGCGCGGCGATCCTGCGCCAGCACGAGGCGCTGCAGCTCGAATGCCTGCTCGCCGGCGGCGACGACTACGAGCTGCTGTTCAGCGCCGACCCGGCCGACCGCGAGGCCCTGCCCGCGCTGGCGGCGCAGGCCGGCTGCGGCGTGACGCGCATCGGCACGATCGGCCCGGCCGGCTCGCCGGTCGAGGTCATCGGTGCCGACGGCCGCCCGCTGGCCACCGCCTGGGCCTCCTTCGACCATTTCCTGAGCCGATGAGCACCGCCTTTCCCACCGAGCCGACGGACGTCGGCGCCGACTCCGAGGCCGATGCCGGCGACGGGAGCGCCGCGACCGCGACGCCGCCACGACCGCGCATCGACCTGCGCTTCCTGCTGTCGCATCCGGCGCACTTCATCGCGCTGGGCGCCGGCAGCGGCCTGAGCCCGGTCGCGCCCGGCACCGCCGGCACGCTGTGGGCCTGGGGCGCGTTCGCGCTGCTGTCGCGCTGGCTCGACACCGCCGCCTGGGGCTGGACGCTGCTGATCGGACTGCCGCTGGGCTGGTGGGCCTGCACCGCCACCGCGCGGCGTGCGCGCTCGGACGATCCCGGCTTCATCGTCTGGGACGAGGTGCTGGCCTTCTGGCTGGTGCTGTGGGTGCTGATGCCGGCCACGCCGGTGATGCAGCTCATCGCCTTCGTGCTGTTCCGCTATTTCGATGCGGCCAAGCCCGGCCCGGTGCGCTGGGCCGACCGCCGCTTCAAGGGCGGCGGCTGGCGCGGCGGCTTCGGCATCCTGTTCGACGACCTGATCGCCGCCGGCTGCACGCTGTTCGTGATCGCCGCGGCGATCACCTTCGCACGGCTGCTGCACGGCCAGCTCGCGGGATGATGCACATGACCGATTCCTCTTCCTCCGCCCTGCCCCCGGACCTGGACGCGCTGGCGGCCGCACTGCACAGCCGCGGCTGGCGCCTGGCCAGCGCCGAGAGCTGCACCGGCGGCCTGATCGCCGCGGCCTGCACCGATCTGGCCGGCTCGAGCGACTGGTTCGAGCGCGGCTTCGTCACCTACAGCAACGCCGCCAAGACCGAGCTGCTGGGCGTGCCGGCCGCGCTGATCGAGGCGCACGGCGCGGTCAGCGAGCCGGTGGCGCGCGCGATGGCCGAGGGCGCGGCGCGCCACGCGCCGGTGCAGTGCACGCTGGCGGTCACCGGCATCGCCGGGCCCGGCGGCGGCAGCGCGGCCAAGCCGGTCGGCACGGTCTGGTTCGGCTGGACGCTGCCCGGACGCAGCTGGACCGAGATGCGCCGCTTCGACGGCGACCGTGCGGCCGTGCGCCGCCAGACCCGCGACCACGCGCTGACCGTGCTGCTGGACGCGCTGCGATGAGCGTCCTGCTGGCCTGCGACTTCGACGCCGCGGACTGGGCCGCCTGGCTGCCCGCGCTGCAGGCGGCGCTGCCGGGCGAGCGGCTGCTGCTGCCGCAGGACCTGGCCGCGCAGCCCGCGCTGCGCGAGGACATCGATGTGGCCATCGTCGCCAATCCGCCGCCGGGGCTGCTGGCCGGGCTGCCGCGGCTCGGGCTGATCCAGTCGCTGTGGGCCGGCGTCGACCGGCTGCTGGCCGACCCGACGCTGCCGGCCGAGGTGCCGCTGGCGCGCATGGTCGATCCGGCGATGAACGCCGCGATGGCCGAGACCGCGCTGTGGGCGGTGCTGACGCTGCACCGCCATTTCCATCTGTACGCCCGCCAGCAGCGCGCCGGCGTCTGGCAGGCGCTGCCGCAGCTGCGCGCCGACGAGATCAAGGTCGCCGTGCTCGGCCAGGGCCAGATGGGCGGCACGGTGATGCACGCGCTGCGCCAGCGCGGCTACCGCGCCGCCGGCTGGCGCCGGGGCGAGCCGCTCGCGCCGGTGCTGGCCGACTGCCGCATCGTCATCAACCTGCTGCCGCTGACCGCCGACACCCGCGGCCTGATCGACGCGGCCTTCCTGGCACGGCTGCCGGCACGCGCCAGCCTGGTCAACCTGGCGCGCGGCGCGCATCTGGTCGAGGCCGACCTGCTCGCGGCGCTCGACGCCGGGCAGATCGCGCATGCGGTGCTGGATGTCTTCCACCAGGAGCCGCTGCCGCCGGCGCACCGCTTCTGGCGCCATCCGGCGATCACGCTGCTGCCGCACGCGGCGGCGCAGACCGATCCGCGCAGTGCCGCGCGCATCGCCGCCGCGGGCATCCGCGCCTGGCGCGAGGGCCGCCCGGTGCCGAACCGGGTCGAGCGCAGCCGCGGCTACTGACCCCGGCCGACGGCGCCCGGCCCGGGCGCGCCGCCCTCAGAGCTGCTGGAAATCGGTGTCGAGGCGCACGGTGCCGGTCTGCGGCGCCTGCCAGCGCTCGACCCACGGCAGCCAGTCCTCGACCGGCATCGGCCGGGCGATGCCGTAGCCCTGGGCCTCGTCGCAGCCCAGGTGCTCGAGCATCGCCATCAGCTTCTCGTTCTCGACGCCCTCGGCGACCACCGTCAGCCCCAGCGTGTGCGCCAGGCCGATGGTCGAGCGCACGATGCGCGCGTCGTCGAGGTCGCGCTCCATGCCGATGACGAAGCTGCGGTCGATCTTGAGCTCGTCGACCGGCAGCCGCTTCAGGTAGGCCAGCGAGGAATAGCCGGTGCCGAAGTCGTCGATCGACAGCCGCACGCCCAGCTCGCTCAGGCGCTGCAGCGTCTGCATCGCGCGGGCGGGATCGTCCATGATCGCGCTCTCGGTGATCTCCAGGCAGAGGCGGCCGGCGGGCACGTCATGCTGCGCCAGCAGGCCGGCGACCTAGTCGACCAGATCGACATCGAGCAGGTCACGGGTCGACAGGTTGATGCTGAGCCGCAGCGGCTGGCCCAGCTCGCTCCAGCGCGCCATCTCGCGCACGCCGTGCGACAGCATCCAGCGGGTGATCTCGCGGATGAAGCCGGTCTGCTCGGCGAAGGGGATGAACTGCATCGGCGGCACGATGCCGCGCACCGGGTCGATCCAGCGCACCAGCGCCTCCGCGCCGATCACCCGCCCGCCATCGAGCTCGATCTTCGGCTGCAGGTACAGGCACAGCGCGTCGTTCTCGACCGCGGCGCGCAGCTCGCTGAGCAGCTACAGCGAGCCGCTGCTGCGGCTGTCCATCGACGGCTCGTAGACCAGCACGCCGGCCAGGCGCCGCTTGGCCGCGTACATCGCGACCTCGACCTGCCCGAGCAGGGCCTCGGCCTGCGTCGCGTGCGCCGGCGCCAGCGCGATGCCCATGCCGCCCGAGCAGTCGACCAGCTGGCCGTCGATGCGCAGCGGCGCCTGCAGCGCCTGCAGCACCGCCTGCGCGACCTCGCGCGCATGCTCGACGCCGGCGCGCGGCAGCAGCAGCCCGAACTCGTCGCCGCCGAGCCGCGCCAGCAGCGCGCCGGCCTGGCGTGCCGTCGGCTCGAGCCGGCTGGCGACCTTGCGCAGCATCAGGTCGCCGAAGGGGTGGCCGAGCGCGTCGTTGACATGCTTGAAGCGGTCCAGGTCGAGCATCAGCACCGCCAGCGGCCGGGCCGCGTCGCACAGCGCCAGCTGCGCGCCCAGGCGGTCGACGAACTGCGCGCGGTTGGGCAGGCCGGTCAGCGGATCCCAGTAGGCGAGCCGGCCGATGCGGTGCTCGCGCTGCTGCACCGCCTGGCGCATCGCCTCGAAGGAGCGTGCCAGGCGCTGCAGGTCCGGCGGCGTGCGGGCCGGATCGGGCTGGGCGACCGGTTCGGCCAGCTCGCCGGCGCCGAGCCGCTCGGCCGCCTGGCGCAGCGCCAGGATCGGCGCGCTGAAGCGCCGCGCCAGCGCCATGCTGCCCAGCGCCAGCAGCACCAGCGCGACCGCCGCGAGCTCGATCTGCTGATGCTGCAGCTCGCGGAAGGGCTGCAGCGCCGGCGCGACCGCTCGCGCCAGCACCAGATGCAGGTGCCCGTGCTGGCCCGGCGCCGAGCCGACCTGCAGGTCGATGCGGAAGTCGCAGGCCTGCCAGTCCTCGCCGTCCTGCTGCAGCATCAGGTCGCAGCGCAGCCCGCCATGCTCGTGCGAGGGCGGCAGCATCCGGGCCTGCAGCGTGCCCGCCAGCATCCGCGCGCCGGCCGGCCGGTCGACCGTCAGCACCGAGCGCAGTCCGGTGATCGCGCCGAGCTGGGCCAGCAGCGTCTGGTCGATCTCGAACCCCAGCAGCACCCAGCCGACCCGGCGCGGCACCTGGATCGGCACCGCGACGATCTGCAGCGGCCGCTCCTGCACGCCCACCAGACCGGGCACATGCATCTCGGCATCGGCGCCGGCCGGCACCCGCGGCGCCTCGTGCTGGAGCTCGCGCGCCTCGACCAGCAGCGGCGCCAGCGTGCGCATGTCGATGCCGGTGGCGGCCAGCGGCCGCCAGTCGGTGTCGACCACCAGCGCCAGCGCCGCATGGAGGCGCTGGCCGTGCTCGCGCAGCGCGCTCTCCATCGCCGCCAGATCGCCGCCGGCGACCGCGGAGCGGAAGCCGTTGTCGCTGGCCAGCAGCCGCGCCCCCTCGGCCAGCCGCCCCGAGCGCTGCGCCAGCAGCTGCTCGAAGACGCGGCGGCCGGTCAGCAGCTCGGCCTCGATCGAGCGGGTCGCGCTGCGGTCGATCGCGCCATGCGTCAGCCACAGGCCGACGGCCTGCCAGAGCAGGACCATGCCGACAAAGGGCAACGCGATGTAGAGCGCCAGCGAGCGCGGACGGCGACGGAACAGCTTGGGCACGGCAGCGCAACGGTTTGCGGATGCGGAAGAACGCCCGAGCATCGCCCAGCCCGGCCGGCCACGGCCGATGGAAAACCGCGCCGAAGCGAGCGCTATTGGCGTGCGGCCGGCGGTCGTGCCGCCGCAGCCAGGGCCGGCACCCCGGACTTCGGCGCGACCGCGGCCAGCGTCATCAGCACCAGCTGCTGCAGCGCCGCCCATGGATCGTCCGGCCAGCGCGGATCGCGCAGCCCCTTGACGATCCCGTCGCAGGCGTGGGCCGCATCGACCAGCGTGGCCAGCGTCGCGCTGTCCAGCCGCGGCAGCACCCGCTCGAAGAGCTTTTCCTTCAGACCCCAGACCCGCGCCTCGCGCAGCGCCATCGGCAGCGGCCGGCCCTGCTGCATCGCCGCGTGCACCCGCTGCAGGCCGCGCAGGTCGTCGGCCAGCGTCCAGTGCACCAGCACCGCCGCCTCGCCCTCGGCCTGCAGGCCGTCGAGCATGCGCAGCGCGCGCGCCGCGTCACCCGCCAGCACCGCCTCGCCGAGGCGGAAGACGTCGTAGCGCGCGACATCGAGCACCGCCGCCTCGATCTGCTCGCGCGCCAGCACCGCGGGCGCGCCGCGTGGATCGGCTGGCGCGTGCAGCAGCGCCAGCTTGGTGATCTCCTGGTGCGCCGCCAGCAGATTGCCCTCGACCCGGTCGGCGAAGAAGGCCAGCGCCTGCTGGCCCGCCTCGCCGTCCTCGACCCGCAGGCCGTGCTGCGCCAGGCGCTGCGCGATCCAGACCGGCAGCGCCCGGCGCTCGACCGGATCGACGCGCACCGCCAGCCCGGCGCCGTCGAGCGCGCCGAACCAGGCGCTGCCGAGCTGGGTGCGATCCAGGCGCGGCAGCATCACCAGCGTGACGTCGTCGGCGCCGAGCTGCTCGACATAGCGCTGCAGCGCCTCCGAGCCGTCCTTGCCCGGCTTGCCGGAGGGAATGCGGATCTCGATCAGCCGCCGCTCGGCGAACAGGCTCAGCGCGCCGGCGTCGCCCAGCAGGCCGGCCCAGTCGAAATGGCCGCCGGCGACGGTGTGCACCGTGCGCTCGCTGCAGCCGGCCGCACGCGCGGCGGCGCGCACCGCGTCGGCCGCCTCCTGCGCCAGCAGCGGCTCGTCGCCGTGGATGACATAGAGCGGGCGCAGGCCCTTGGCCAGCGCGGCGGCGAGCTGCTCGGCGCGGATCTGCATCGGCGGACTCGCGGCTCAGGCCGGTCCGAGCGCCGCCAGCCGGCGCAGCACCTGCATCGCCAGGTCGGCGTGCATCGAGCGGAACAGCAGCGCGGCCTCGTGCTGCTTGGCCAGCGCGCTGCTCTCGCTGTAGCTCATGTCGCGGCTCTGCACCAGCTCGGTCGGGGCGATCAGATCGCGACCGGCCGGGGTGCGCACCCGGAAGCGCAGCCGTGCGCGCAGCGTCATCTCAGAGATCTGCGAGTTGGCGGTGGTCGCGGCCACCACCTGCTCGCTGGCGTCCTGCAGCGACTCGACGATCAGGTCGGCCTCGGCCGGCGTCTCGGCCACCGTCACGCCCGGGCTGGCGCGCAGCTGGCGGCGCAGCTCGTCGGCCAGCGTCGAGTCCTCGGCGAAGCCCGACAGGAAGACGCGCTTCCAGGCCAGCTCCGGCGGGCGGCGCAGCTGGAAGCCGCAGCCCGCCAGCATTGCGGCCAGCGCGGCGGCCCCCAGCAGGCGGCGGCGTGACGGCTGCACCACGGCCTCAGACCACCACGTTCACCAGGCGACCCGGCACGACGATGATCTTCTTGGGCGTGCGGCCCTCGGCGAACTTCTCGACCTCGGGGCTGGCGGCGGCGGTGGCCTCGATGGCGGCCTTGTCGGCACCGGCCGGCACCTTGATGGCGCCGCGCGTCTTGCCGTTGACCTGCAGCACCAGCTCGATCTCGTCCTGCACCAGCGCGGCCTCGACCACCGCCGGCCAGGCGGTGTCGAGCAGGTCGCCCTGTGCGCCGGCGTAGCCCAGATCGGCCCAGAGCTTCCAGGTGATGTGCGGGCAGGCCGGGTAGAGCGCGCGCAGCAGCACCGAGAAGCCCTCGCGCAGCACCGCGGCGGAGCCGGCGCTGCCGTCATGCCGGTAGCCTTCCAGCGCGTTGAGCAGCTTCATGCCGCCGGAGACGACGGTGTTGTACTGCATGCGCTCGAAGTCGTGGCTCACCTGGCGCAGCACCAGATGGACCTCGCGGCGCAGCGACTTGGCCTCGGCGGACAGCTCGCCCGGCACCTCGGCCGGCGCGCCGGTCAGCACCGTCTCGTTCTTGAACGCGAAGGCCCAGATGCGCTTGATGAAGCGGTGCGCGCCTTCGACGGCCGACTCGTTCCACTCCAGCGTCTGCTCCGGGGGCGCCGCGAACATGACGAACAGGCGCGCGGTGTCGGCGCCGTAGCGGTTGATCAGCTCCTGCGGATCGACGCCGTTGTTCTTCGACTTGGACATGGTGCCCACGCCCTGGTAGTCGATCGCGGTGCCGGCGGGCAGGTCGCCCTTGGCTTCCTTCAGCTTCGCGCCGACGACCTTGCCGCCGGCGTCCAGTACGTTCTCGACCTCGTGCGGCCAGAAGTACTCGATGCCGCCCTTCTCGGTGCGGCGCGAGTAGATGTGGTTGAGCACCATGCCCTGCGTCAGCAGCTTGGTGAAGGGCTCGTTGACCTTCACCAGGCCCAGGTCGCGCATGACCTTGGTCCAGAAGCGCGCGTAGAGCAGGTGCAGGATCGCGTGCTCGATGCCGCCGATGTACTGGTCCATCGGCATCCAGTAGTCGGTGCCTTCGGCGACCATTCGCTGGTCGTTGCGCGCGTCGCAGTAGCGCATGAAGTACCACGACGAGTCCACGAAGGTGTCCATCGTGTCGGTCTCGCGCTGCGCCGGCTGGCCGCAGCAGGGGCAGGCGACGTTCAGGAAGTCGGTGCGCTTTTTCAGCGGATTGCCCGAGCCGTCCGGCACGCAGTCGATCGGCAGCACCACCGGCAGGTCCTTCTCGGGCACCGGCACCGGGCCGCAGCTCTCGCAGTGAATGATCGGGATCGGCGTGCCCCAGTAGCGCTGGCGGCTGATGCCCCAGTCGCGCAGGCGCCAGGTGATCTTCTTCTCGCCCAGGCCCTTCGCGCCGAGCAGCTCGGCGACCTTGTCGACCGCGGCCTTGTGGCCCAGGCCGTCGAGCTCGCCCGAGTTGATGCAGACGGCGCGCTGCTTGTCGCCATACCACTCGGCCCAGGCGTCCAGGCTGAAGGTCTCGCCTTCGACCGCGATCACCGGCTTGATCTCGAGGCCGTACTTCTTCGCGAAGGCGAAGTCGCGCTCGTCATGCGCCGGCACGCCCATCACGGCGCCGTCGCCATACGACATCAGCACGTAGTTGCCGACCCAGACCTCGACCTGCGCGCCGGTCAGCGGATGGGTGACGAACAGGCCCGTCGCCATCCCCTTCTTTTCCTGCGTGGCCAGCTCGGCCTCGGTCGTGCCGCCCTGGGCGCATTGGGCGATGAAGGCGGCCAGCGCCGGGTTCGTCGCCGCGGCGTGCGCAGCCAGCGGGTGCTCGGGCGCGACAGCGCAGAAGGTCACGCCCATGATCGTGTCGGCGCGCGTCGTGAACACGAACAGCTTGCCGTCCTGGATCAGCGCGCCGTCCGCGCCCCTGATCTCGTGCGGGAACGCGAAGCGCACGCCGGCGCTCTTGCCGATCCAGTTCTCCTGCATCAGGCGCACGCGCTCCGGCCAGCCCGACAGATAGTTCGGGTCCTGCGGATCGGCCACGGCGCCCAGCAGCTCGTCGGCGTACTTGACGATGTTCAGGTAGTAGCCGGGGATCTCGCGCTTCTCGACCAAGGCTCCTGAGCGCCAGCCGCGGCCGTCGATCACCTGCTCGTTGGCCAGCACGGTCTGGTCGACCGGGTCCCAGTTGACGGTCTGGGTGCGGCGCTCGGCGATGCCGGCCTCCAGCATCTTCAGGAACAGCCACTGGTTCCACTTGTAGTACTCGGGGTCGCAGGTGGCGACCTCGCGCGACCAGTCGATCGCCAGGCCCATCGCCTGCATCTGGCCCTTCATGTAGGCGATGTTCTCGCGCGTCCACTTCTCGGGCGGCACGGCGTTCTTCAGCGCCGCGTTCTCGGCCGGCAGGCCGAAGGCGTCCCAGCCCATCGGCATCAGCACGTTGAAGCCGCGCATGCGCAGCTGGCGCGCCAGCATGTCGTTGATGGTGTAGTTGCGCACATGGCCCATGTGCAGCTTGCCGCTCGGGTACGGCAGCATCGAGCAGGCGTAGAACTTCGGCTTGCTCGCGTCTTCAAGGACGCGGTAGGCGTCGGCGGCGGTCCAGGCGGACTGGGCGGCGGCTTCGACGGCGGCGGGATCGTAGCGGTCTTGGAGGCTCATGGGGCTGGCGGGCATCGGTGTGCGCAATCCGGCGATTATCGCCCGCGGCCCGCAGCGGCTCAGGACGAGCGGTCGCCCGGCTCGTCGCCGCCTTGTCCGTGCACGCGGGCGAAGGTCAGGATCACCTCCCGCACGACCTTGCGCTGCGGCGCAGGCAGTTGCAAATAGGCGTCCACCGTCTCGCGCTCAAGGTAGGTCAGCTTCTCGTCCCAGCGCTGGCGGTACTCATGAACCGACTTGGCCACGCCTTCGCCAAAGCGCAGAACCTGCGGCTCGATCTTGAGCCACTCGGCCAGCACCTGCAGCTTGTCCTGGGATGGGATGGCCTGCCCGTTCAGCCAGCGGCTCACTGCCTGCAGCGTGACCGACTTGCCCCAGTAGCGGGTATTGAATTCGCGCTCCAGCACAGACGGGCGGGCGGCATGACCCGCACGGGTCATCGCGTCGCGGAGTCTCTCGGCGAATTCAATCTTCTCTTTCATGAACAAATAGTTCAACCAAGGCTTGCGCCTGATGAACTTTCAGTTCACTTCATTCATAAACTTCCTGTTGGTGAAAAACTGAACCAGAAGTCATGCCGAAGTCATTGCTGGAACAACTGCCCGAGATCGTCGCCAACGGGCGCCGCCAAGCCGAGAAGATCCTGGAGAGCCTCGAAAGCCGCCACCGCGTGAGCCTGCAGACCCGCGAGTGGGTCCTGCCCTCGAAGGACAGCAGCGCCACCGACTGGATTCAGGGCGCCGCCCGGGAGGACCGGCTGGCGCAGTCCGAGCAGGACGCCTGGGTCAACCGCCTGATCTACGGCGACAACCTGCTGGCGATGGCCGCGCTGCTGGCCGGCGACGACAACACGCCGTCACTGCGCGGCAAGGTGGACCTGATCTACATCGACCCGCCGTTCGACTCGAAGGCCGACTACCGCACCAAGGTCACGCTGCCCGGCGTCGAGCTGGAGCAGAAGCCGACCGTGATCGAGCAGTTCGCCTACTCCGACACCTGGGCGGATGGCACGGCGTCGTATCTGGCGATGATCACGCCGCGGCTGGTCCTGATGCGCGAGCTGCTGGCCGAGACCGGGTCGATCTACGTTCACCTTGACTGGCATGTAGCGCACTACGTGAAGGTCATCCTCGACGACGTATTCGGGAAGCGTTTCCTGAGAAACGAAATCGTCTGGTGCTACAACGGTCCAGGATCACCCGGAATGCGCCAGTTCAATCGGAAACACGACACCATCTACTGGTACTCGAAGAGCGAAACATGGCAGTTCAACGATCGCGAAATCCGGACCGCCCACAGCGACAAGACGCTTGAGAACTTCAAAGCAGGTCTTGCTGGCTCTGGGTTTGTATCTGATAACTACGATCTGGCGACCGAAGGCAAGGTGCCAGAGTCATGGTGGAACATGGCCATTGCCGGTAGATACCCGATCGACGGTGTCAAGCGCGTTGGCTACGAAACCGAAAAACCGCTCCCATTGCTGGAGCGGATCATCAAAGCCTCGTCCTCAAGAGGAGATCTCGTCGCCGACTTCAACGGCGGCTCCGGCACCACCGCTGCCGTCGCTGAAAAGCTCGGCCGGCGCTGGATCACGACCGACCTCGGCAAGCCCGCCTGCATGATCATGCGCAAGCGGCTGATCGACCAGAGCGCCAAGCCCTTCCTGTACCAGGCCATCGGCGACTACCAGGTCGAAGCCGCCAAGGCGACGCTGGGCCGCGAGTTCCGCATCGGCGACCTGTCGCAGATCGTGCTGTCGCTCTACGGCGCCCAGCCGCTGCCCGCCGAGTTCAACCCGCAACGCAACCTCGGCCAAATTGCCGGCCTCGACCTCGGCCCCCGCAAGAGCAGCAAGACACTGGTATTGGCCGACTCCCCCAACAAGCTCACCGGCATCGCCACGCTGAAAAAGGCCATCGCCCAGCGCGACAACCTGCTCGGCGGCTGGGACCGCGTGGTCGTGCTCGGCTGGAATTTCGAGCCCTCGATCGGCCAGGACATCACCGCGCTCAACGACAACCGCCTCGAAGTGCTGGTTATTCCCCCCGACCTGCTCGACCGCCTGAAGAAAAAGGGCGGCATCGACAAACTGCGCGGCCAGGTCCGCTTCTCGTCGCTTCAATATCTGACTCTTCACCCGGTCGAGCGCACCCGCAGCGACGATGCTGACCACCTGGCCGTCAAGCTCAGAAACTACGTGCTGCTGTCGCCCGAGGCGATCAATCTCGACGATGCCAACCGCCAGAAACTCCAGGCGGTGATGAACCAGGAGCCGCTCGCGCTGATCGAATACTGGGCCGTCGACCCGGATTACGACGGCAAAGTTTTCCGCTCGGTCTGGCAGGACTACCGCGGCAACACCGCCAACGACGACGACGCGCTACGCGTCGTCACCCACGCCCGACTGACCGTGCCGCACAAGGCCGGCCCGCGGCGCGTGTGCGTGCGGGCGGTGGATGTGTTCGGCTTCGAGGCCGAGGTGGTCACTACGGTGGCGGAGGCCGCGCAATGAGCACCGCCAAGACGAAACCGGCCACGGCGACCAGCCCGAACCCGCTCGCGCTGTCGATCGCGCTGACCGAATACACCCGCGCCCTCTGCCGAGGGCTGGAAGACGGCTCGGCCGAGATCCTCCACAAGGTCACGCCCTACACCGCCGACCTGCTCCACTGGTGGTTCAGCGACGAGATGTGCACCGCGCGCGGATCGCTGAACTTCCACGCGGGCCAGAAACAAGCGATCCTGAACACCATCGTCGCGCACGAGGTGCTCGAATCCAGCTCGCTGCTCGACCTCTACGAGCAGGTCGCGCCGCACGCGCTGACCGGCGCACGCCGCCAGGAGGTCGCGCAGCACAAGCACGACCACCCGAAATACTGTCTGAAAATGGCCACCGGCACCGGCAAGACCTGGGTCATGCAGGCGCTGATGGTCTGGCAGGTGCTCAACCGCAATGCCGCACAGGCCGAGGGCGTGGACGACCCACGCTTCACGCGCCGCTTCCTGGTCGTCGCGCCAGGCCTGATCGTCTATGAGCGGCTGCTGGATGCGTTCTGCGGCCGGCTGGTGGGCAGCGGTCGCGATTTCAGCACCTCCGACATGGCCCGCAACGCCGAGCTGTTCATCCCCGAGGCATACCGCGACAGCGTGCTGGCATTCGTGCGCGGCAACGTCTGCGCCAAGGGCGAGATCGGCTTGAAGGCGACAGGGAACGGGATGATCGCCATCACGAACTGGCACCTCCTAAACGGCGTGGACGACGAGGCTGACGCAACCGACGAAACCAGCGATACCCCGCTCCCGCTGGCAGCGCATCGCGTGATCGACGCCGTGCTACCGCTGACCCCAGGCCGCGCTAACGGCAACAGCTTGGACACGCTCGACCGCCGCTACGCCCGCGGCGACGTGCTGGAGTACCTGAGCGCGCTGCCCGACCTGATGGTGTTCAACGACGAGGCCCACCACATTCACGAACTCAGGCGCGAGGGCGAAGCCACCGAGGTCGAGTGGCAGAAAAGTCTGTCGCGCATCGCCGAGCCGAAAGGCCAGCGCTTCGTGCAGATCGATTTCTCGGCCACCCCGTACAACGACGTCGGCACGCCGAAGAACAAGCGCAAGGTCTACTTTCCGCACATCGTCACCGACTTCGACCTGAAAGCCGCCATGCGCGCCGGGCTGGTGAAGTCGCTGGTGCTGGACCGGCGCAAGGAAGTTGGCGCGCTGCCGCTCGACTTCACCGTGGAGCGCGACGACAAGGGCCGAGCCGTCGAACTCAGCGCGGGCCAGCGCGTCATGCTGCGCGCCGGTCTGATGAAGCTGCGCAAGCTGGAAACCGACTTCGCGAAGATCGACCCGACACGCCACCCGAAGATGCTGGTCGTCTGCGAGGACACCAGCGTCTCGCCGCTGGTCGCCCGCTTCCTGACCGAAGAAGAAGGGCTGGCCGAGGACGCCGTGATGTCGGTCGACTCGGGCAAGAAGGCCGAACTGGGCGAGAAGGACTGGGCCGCCGTGCGCGAACGGCTGTTTGGCGTCGATCACCACGCCACACCCCGCGTGATCGTCAGCGTGCTGATGCTGCGCGAGGGCTTCGACGTGAACAACATCTGCGTCATCGTGCCGCTGCGCTCGTCTCAGGCGCAGATCCTGCTGGAACAGACGATCGGGCGCGGCCTGCGGCTGATGTGGCGTGACCGCGAATACGACGAGATCAAGGCCGACAACCGCCTGCGCATCAACAACGGTCAGGAGCCGGGCAGCCTGCTCGATGTGCTGACCATCGTCGAACACCCGGCGTTCAACACGTTCTACCAGGAGCTGATGGACGAGAAGCTGGCGGGCACCACCACCGAGCAAAGCGACCGGGACACCAGCACAGGCGACCTGATGGCCGCCCGGCTGCGCGAGGGCTTCGAGGCGTTCGACTTCGCCATTCCGTTCATCCTTCAGGAAGCCGACGAGGTCATCGCGCACAACGAGCTGGAAGTCTCCAGGCTACCCGCCTTCACGGCAATGTCGCGGGAGCAGCTCGTCGATCTGCTGGGGCGGGGCGATCAGTTCATTTCCCAGGATCTGCAGAGCAGCACGCTGTTCGGCGATTACCGCGTCGACGGCGCGGTGATGACGGTGAGCGGCTACAACGACTACCTGTCGCGACTGACCCGCCGCATCGGACAGTCCCTGAGCCAACCGCTGCCCAAGGGCAACAAGATTGCCCATCACCTCGACCTGCCCTACCTGCAGGTGAACACCGCAGCGCTGACCGGCTGGCTGGACGACTACATCTGGAGCCACCTGTTCGACGCCGCCTTCAATCCGCATGACGGAGAGAACTGGCGCGTGCTGTTGCTGAAACCGGTCATCGACCACCTCACGCGCATCTTCGGTCACGCCCTGCGCGAAGCCGCCCAATCGCGCCCCGTCGGCGAGACCGAGGTCCGCCACCGCAGGCTCTCGGAAGTGCGGCAGTTGCTGGTGCGCGAGAGCAGTTCGATCGAGGTCGGCAAGTGCATCTATCCGCGCCTGCCCTATCCAGCGCGCAACGGCGGACTGGAGAAGCGCTTCATCCACTGGGCCCAGGCCGACAGTCACATCGAGGCCTTCTGCAAGATCAGCGAGACCCGCCATGACTTCATGCGACTGCGCTATGTGAAGGAAGACGGGCTGCCGGCGTTCTATTCACCAGACTTTCTCGTGCGCACCGCCGACGCGATCTATCTCGTCGAGACCAAGGCGCAACAGCAAGTCATCCACCCCGATGTGCAGCGCAAGCGCCGCGCGGCCGTAGCCTGGTGCGAGCGCATCAATGCCCTGCCGGCCGACGCCCGAGCCGACCGGCACTGGTCTTACGTCCTGCTCGGAGAGGATCTTGTGGACGAGTGGCAAGGCGGGCAGGCACGGCTGGCCGATCTGCTGCGTCAGGCTCGCTGCATCGCCGCAGCGGATGCGACGCGCCAGTTCAGCCTGATCTGAAATCCAGCCTTACCGCACAGAGCCTTCTGCGGCCCGCTCGGTGACAAACGCGATCCGGTTCAGCCCGGCCTGCTGCAGCCGCCCGATCAGCTCGGCCACCCGGCCGTAGGAGACGGCCTGGTCGGCACGCAGCATCACCTCGGGCCGCTCGCCGGGCCGGCGCGCGACCTCGGCGAGCCGGCGCTCGAAGGCCTCGGCCTCCAGGCGCTCCTCGCCCCAGTACAGCGCGCCATTGGCCTGCAGCGACAGCCGGACCGCCTCCGGCGCCTGCTCGGTGGGCTGGCCGCCCTCGGCCTTGGGCAGCTCCAGCTTCAGGCTGGAGCTCATCAGCGGCGCGGTGATCATGAAGATCACCAGCAGCACCAGCATCACGTCGATCAGCGGCGTCATGTTGATGTCGCTCATCGGCGCTTCGGCCTTGCGGCGCTCGAGCCGGCCGAAGGCCATCTCAGGACTCCCTGCGCGCGCGCTGCAGCGCCATCTCGCGCAGGTCGTGCGCCCAGCCCTCGAGCTCGGCCTCGCAGCGGCCGACCCACTTGCCGAAGAGGTTGTAGGCCAGCACCGCGGGAATGGCCACCGCCAGGCCGGCGGCGGTCATGATCAGCGCCTCGCCGACCGGGCCGGTGACCTTGTCGAGGCTGACCGAGCCGCTGGCGGAGATGCCCACCAGCGCGTGGTAGATGCCCCAGACGGTGCCGAACAGGCCGACGAAGGGCGCCGTGCTGCCGACCGAGGCCAGCAGCACCTGGCCGAGCTGCAGCTGCGCCAGCGCCGCGTGCAGCGCGTCGCGCAGCCGGCGGGTCAGACGCGACTCGGCGTCGCTGCCGGCATCGAGCGTGCCGTCGGAGGCCGGCAGCAGCGCCGCCTCGAGCATCGGCAGCAGCACGCGCTCGCGGTCGAGCGAGGCCAGGCGCTCGCGCCCGGCGCGCAGGTCGGGCGCGGCCCAGAAGGCCGGCACCACGCGGGCGAGGTCGCGGCGCACGCGCGCCAGCACCCAGCCCTTCCAGAGGATCATCACCCAGGCCGACACCGACATCGCCAGCAGCAGCAGCGCCACCGCCCGCGACACGCCGTCGCCGGAGGACCAGATCTGCGTCAGCGCGTTCACGCGTGCGGGCCCGGTGAGCCGGCTCAGAAGCCGAGCACGTCGTCCATGCCGTACAGGCCGCTGGCCTGCGCGGCCAGGAAGCGCACCGCGCGCAGGCTGCCCTGGGCGTAGGTGGCGCGGCTGCTGGACTTGTGCGTGATCTCGATGCGCTCGCCGGTGCCCATGAACATCACGGTGTGGTCGCCGACCACGTCGCCGCCACGCACGGTGGCGAAGCCGATGGTGCTGGGATCACGCTCGCCGGTCACGCCTTCACGGCCGTAGACCGCACACTCCTTCAGGTCGCGGCCGATCGCGGCGGCGACGACCTCGCCCATCTTCAGCGCGGTGCCGCTGGGCGCGTCGACCTTGTGGCGGTGATGGGCCTCGACGATCTCGATGTCGTAGCCGTGCGAGAGCGCCCGCGCCGCGGTGTCGAGCAGACGCAGCACGACGTTGACGCCCACGCTCATGTTCGGCGCCATCACGATGGCGATGTCCTTCGCGGCTGCGCCGATCTCGGCCTTCTCCGGGCCGCTGAAGCCGGTCGTGCCGATCACCAGCTTGACGCCGAGCTCGCGGCAGACCGCCAGATGCGCCAGCGTGCCTTCGGGGCGGGTGAAGTCGATCAGGAAGTCGGCGTCCTTCAGGCCCTCGCGCAGGTCGGAGGCGATCTTCACGCCGCTGACCTTGCCCAGGAAGGCGGTGGCGTCCTGGCCGACGGCCGGGCTGCCCTCGCGGTCGAGCGCGCCGGCGAGCACGCAGTCGTCGGAGGCCAGCACCGCCTCGATCAGCATGTGGCCCATGCGGCCGGTGCAGCCGGCGATGGCGACGCGCAGGCGGGCGTCGGCGGAAGGAGCGGAAGCGTTCATCGGGAGACGGTCTCGAGCGGGGGATAGGAACGGGCGGGACCGCTGGCGGCGGTGCCCGGCACCAGCGCGGCGGCGCGGGTCGGCTTCGGCGGCGCGATCGCGCGCAGCTGCTGCTCGTCGAGCTCGAGCGGCGTGCGGCGCGGCTTCGGCGGCGAGACGTCGATCGCGTCGACGAACTCGCGCTCGCTCGGCGCCTCGCCGGCGTCGAAGCGGCTGACGCGGTCGCCGTCGAAGAACACCGTCACGCGGCGCTGCTGCGGCGCGGCGCCCTGACGGCGGATCGTGAAGGCGTAGTCCCAGCGGTCACCGTGGAAGACGTCGGTCAGCAGCGGCGAGCCGAGCAGGTTGCGCACCTGCTCGCGGCTCAGGCCGGGGCGCAGCTGCGCGACCATTTCCTTCGTGACGACATTGCCCTGCACGACTTCCATCCGGTAGGGCGTGATGAAGCCGAGCAGGCTGCCGTCGGCGGACACCGACGAGCATCCGGCGCCCGCGGCGAGCGCCGCGATGGCCAGGGCGGGACGAAGAAGTCTGGACAGAGCAGCCATGTCGATTTTGGTGACGGGGACCGACGGGATCGGCACATCCCGATATGATCCGGGCATTCTAGCGAGGCCGCCGAGGCCTGCATGACACAGGCGACCCCATGACGAACGCGGAAGAACTCAAGAGCTCGGGCCTGAAGGCCACCCTGCCGCGCATCAAGATCCTCGAAATCTTCCAGCGCGCCCAGCAGCGCCACATGACGGCCGAGGACGTCTTCAAGATCCTGCTGACCGAAGGCTCGGACATCGGTCTCGCCACCGTGTACCGCGTGCTGATGCAGTTCGAGCAGGCCGGCATCCTCAGCCGCAACCACTTCGAGAGCGGCAAGTCGGTCTTCGAGCTCAACGAGGGCCAGCACCACGACCACCTGGTCTGCCTCGACTGCGGCCATGTCGAGGAGTTCTACGATCCGCAGATCGAGGCCCGCCAGCGCATGGTCGCGCAGGAGCGCGGCTTCACGCTGCAGGAACACACGCTGGCGCTGTACGCTCACTGCACGAAGGACGCCTGCCCGCACCGCCACGGCCGCTGACGCGCCGGCCCGCCCGCCGGCTCAGAGGCCGGTGTCGCCCCGCTCCATCAGCTCGCGGTGGCGCTTGATGAATTCCTTGTAGGTGTCGATGCCGCGCAGCTGCAGCACGGTGTTGCGCACCGCCGCCTCCACCAGCACCGCCAGGTTGCGGCCGGCATCGACCGCGATCACCGCCTTGCGCACCGGCATGCCCAGCACCGTCTCGTGCAGCGGCTCGTAGGGCAGGCGCTCGAAGTCGCGCTCGAGCGTCTCCTTGCGCACCAGGTGCACGATCAGCTTCAGCCGCATCTTCCGGCGCACCGCGGTCTCGCCGAAGATCGCCTTGATGTCGAGCAGGCCGATGCCGCGCACCTCGAGCAGGTCGCGCAGCAGCTCCGGGCAGCGCCCCTCGATCGCCGACTGCGAGACGCGGAACAGGTCGACCACATCGTCGGCCACCAGGCCGTGACCACGCGAGATCAGCTCCAGCCCCAGCTCGCTCTTGCCCAGGCCGGACTCGCCGGTCAGCAGCACGCCCAGGCCGAGAATGTCCATGAACACGCCGTGGCGCGAGGTGCGCTCGGCGAAGTGCTGGCCGAGAAAGCCGCGCAGCACGTCGATGACATGGCCGGCCGAGTCCTGGGTGCAGAACAGCGGGATGTCGGCGCGCTCGCACATCGCCACCAGCCGGTCCGGCGGCGTGCAGCCATCGGCCACCACCAGCACCGGCGGCTCGAGCGCCACGATGCGCGAGATGCGCCGCTCCTGCGTCTCGGTGTCGGACTCCTGCAGGTAGGCGACCTCGCGGCGACCGACGATCTGCACCCGGTAGGGATGGATGTAGTTCAGGTAGCCGACCAGGTCGGCCGAGGACTGCGCGTCGCGGACCGCGACCTCGTCGAAGCGGCGCTCGGGATGGGCGTGGCCGGCGATCCACTCCCATTTCAGCGTCGCGCGATGCGCATCGAACAGCGCCTCCGCGCTGATGACGGTGGGCTTCAACTCAGGCCACCGAGCGCATCGGCTCCCAGCGGGAGATCATCTCGTGCAGGCGCGCCGGATCGGTCTCGACCTTCAGCCGCTCGCGCAGGTCGCGGTCGGACAGCAGCTCGGCGATCTCGGACAGGATCTCGAGATGGCGCTGCGTCGCCGCTTCCGGCACCAGCAGGAAGATCAGCAGACTGACCGCCTCGTCGTCGGGCGCCTCGAAGGCGATCGGCTGAGCCAGGCGGATCACCGCGGCCAGCGGGTTCTTCAGGCCCTTGATGCGCCCGTGCGGAATGGCCACGCCATGACCGAGACCGGTCGAGCCCAGCCGTTCACGCGCGAACAGGTTGTCGGAGACGGTGGCTCGGGCAATGGCATGCTGGTTCTCGAACAGCAGGCCCGCCTGCTCGAACGCGCGCTTCTTGCTGGAAGCGTCGACGTTCACCAGCACATTGCCAGCGGGAAGAATCGCGGCGAGACGGTTCATGGGATCGGGCGCCGGTTTGAGCACGGAGCCTTGGCAGGCGCGCAGTCAGGTGTGATCGGAAGACGATTATAGGAACCATGCGGGACGATGCACGCTCGCGCACCCTGATCCTGCGACTGCCGCGGTTTTCCCGTCGCGGGCAAGGCACAGCCGCAAATGGCGACGGCCCCTCGGGAGGGGCCGTCTGGTCCGGAGAACCCGGCCTGGATGAGGCCGTGATCAGTATCTTCCGCGCGTCGGGCTCACGCGGCCTCGGCGGATTGGGGAATGCGCTTCGGAGAGACGTGATGGTGGTTCTGAAGTTTGTCCTTGTGTCGAACGACCTGCCGGTCGAGCTTGTCCATCAGTTGATCGATCGCGGCATACAGGTCCTCGTGTGAGCTCTCGACGAAGATGTCACGACCCTTGACGTGCAGGGTGACTTCGGCACGCTGGCGACGCTCCTTCTCCTTGTTCTTCTCCACGGTAAGCAACACGCTGACATCCACCACCTGATCGAAGTGTCGGGTCACTCGATCCAGCTTCGTGAGAACGTACTCGCGAAGTGCCGGCGTGACTTCCAGATGGTGACCGCTGATCGTCAGATTCATGAGTCCTCCTTTCGAGAGGTTGGGGTGGGGAAGACGCTTTGCAAGCGGACAGGAAAGGACTGAAAAAGGACTGCTTCTTGGAGGCCCTTCGGTTCGGGCCGTGATCGTTCTGTGAGTCCAGTGTGACCCTTTCATGAAAGGCTGACAAGCCTTGCGGAAGACGTCCGTGTGGAATTGCGCTGGTACCGCGAGAACGGCGCTACCCTGCGGGTTTGCCAGCATTCAGGGCCTGCCATGGTGGCGATGCAATAATCGGTTCGATCCGAACTGTCCCTCGCGCGCGCCGCCTCTTCCTGATGCTCAACGTCTTCACGCTGGCCAACGGCCGCCTGTTCCAGGAAGAGATCGAACACCCCGACGCGCTGGCGCATGTCGCGCCGGTGTGGGTCGACCTCGAGGCGCCGACGCCGCTCGAGAAGGGCTGGATCAAGGGCCGCTTCGAGCTGAGCATTCCGGACGACATCGTCGACGACGACCTCGAGGAATCCGCGCGCTTCTACGAGGAGGACAACGGCGAGCTGCACATCCGCTCGGACTTCCTGATCGATGACGGCGAGACGCCGCGCAACGTGCGCGTGGCCTTCATCCTGAAGCACGGCGTGCTGTTCTCGGTGCATGCGGAGGACCTGCCGGTGTTCCGGCTGCTGCGCCTGCGCGCGCGGCGCATCCCGGCGATGATCGAGGACGCCAAGGACGTGCTGCTCAAGCTCTACGACGCCGACGCAGAGTATTCCGCCGACGCGCTCGAGGGCATCTACGACGCGCTCGAGAAGGTGAGCGCGCGCGTGCTCAAGCAGGAGGTCGACGACCGTGCCGCCGGCGAGGCGCTGTCGGCCATCGCGCTGCAGGAAGACCTCAACGGCCGCATCCGCCGCAACGTCATGGACACCCGGCGCGCCGTCAGCTTCATGATGCGCAGCCGGCTGCTCAATGCCGAGCAGTTCGAGGAGGCGCGCCAGATCATGCGCGACATCGACTCGCTCGACAGCCACACCGCCTTCCTGTTCGACAAGATCAACTTCCTGATGGACGCCACGGTCGGCTTCATCAACATCAACCAGAACAAGATCATCAAGATCTTCTCGGTGGCCTCGGTGGCGCTGCTGCCGCCGACGCTGATCGCCAGCATCTACGGCATGAACTTCGAGCACATGCCCGAGCTGCGCCAGACCTGGGGCTATCCGTTCGCGCTGTGCCTGATGGTGGCGTCGGTGGCGGCGCCGCTGCTGTACTTCCGCCGCAAGGGCTGGATGCGCTGAACGGACGGTCACCGATGCGGACGATGTGCACTATGCACGGCCTGCTGCGCCACCACCTCGCTAGACTGGTCTGCCCGTCGCGCCCGCGGCGGGACAAGGAAAGCCCGGACACACCGCCACGCGTGCGGGGGACAAGAGGCTGGCTGGCAGGGTGGCTGCTGATCGGCATCGCCCTGCCCGCCGCAGCCCAGTTCGAGCGCGCGCCCGAGCCGCGGCCGATGGCCGCACCGCTGGCGACGATGGCCACCGAAGAGCCGGCCTACCGCATCGACGCGGCCCGCCACATCTACCTGCGCTACGCGGACCGCATCCACGACGGCCTGCTGCCGCCGCTGCTGCACGCGATCGCCGGCGTGCGCACGACGATCGACGCCGCCGGTCAGGTCCGCCGCATCGAGATCACCCGAGAGCCGGCGGTCGCACGCGAGGTCCTGCCCTGGATCGAGCGGATGATCCGCGCAGCTGCGCCCTACCCGCGCCCGCCGGCCGGTCTCGACGAGGTCGTCTGGAACGAGCTCTGGCTGATCGACCGCGGCGGCAGCTTCCAGCTGCACACGCTCTCCGAGGGCCAGCAGCAGGTGCCCGCCGGCGACGACACGGACGAAGACGACGAGGACGGGGACGAGTGAGCCAGCCCGGCGGCGCCGGCCCTCACAGCCCGGTCGTGCGTCGCAGCAGCGCGAAGGCCGCGCGATCGCTGACGAGGCCGATCAGGCCGAGCAGCTTCATCACCCGGCTGAAGCGCTTGGGGAAATGGATCTCGAACTCGCCCCGTGCCCAGCCGCGCAGGATCTGGCGCGCTGCCTCCTCGGGTGCGATGATCGCCGGCATCGGGTGGGTGTTGCCCGCGGTCAGCGGCGTGGCCACGAAGCCCGGGCAGACCACCGACACGCCCAGCCCGCGCGGATGCAGGTCCTGCCACAGGCTCTGCGCCAGGCTGCTCAGCGCCGCCTTGGTCGGCCCGTAGGCCAGCGCCATCGGCAGGCCGCGGTAGCCGGCCACGCTCGACACCAGGCTGACATGGCCCGTGCGCTGCACCAGCAGCACCGGCAGCACCGCGTCGAGCAGCCGCCAGGCGCCGCCGACGTTGATGTCCTGATGGCGCAGCGCCTCCTCCAGATCGAGGCGGTCGGCGCGCATCGGCGTGTAGTGGCCGGCGCAGTACATCGCCAGATCGAGCCGGCCCAGATGCGCCTGCACCTGCGGCACGGCGCCCGCCAGCGCCCCCGGCGCACCGGCATCGAGCGGCAGCGCCAGCGCGCCGGCGTGGCGCGCGGCGAAGTCCTGCAGCGGCCCGGCCTTGCGCGCCGACACCACCACGCGCGCGCCCGCCGCGGCCAGCGCCTCGGCCGTCGCCAGGCCGATGCCCGACGAGGCGCCGACGATCCAGACGCCCTGCCCGCGCCAGTCGCGCAGGCGCGGATTGAGACCGGCGCTGCTCATGGCTTGTGGAAGGCCAGCGTGACCTCGCCCAGGCGGATGCCGAACTTGCTCATCGTCGCCTTGTTCAGCATCACCTTGCGCTCGGCATCCATCAGGTACATCCAGTCGTCGAACTGCACCTCCCAGACGCGGCCGTCGACCGGCAGCGCCAGCGTGTAGCGCCAGCGCAGCGCGTTGCCGGCGGCCTGGCCCCGCGCCTCGCCGACCACGTCGTCGGCGCGGCCGGTGTAGCGGCCGCCGCCGTGGTCGGTCAGGCGCCAGACGCGGCGCTCGGTCTTGCCGTCGCTGTAGACGAAGTCCTCCTCGAGCACGCCCTCGGGGCCGTTCCAGCGCCCGACCAGCTTCACGGTGAAGCGGCGCACGACCTGGCCGGAGCGGTCGGTGAAGACGCCATGCGCGGTCATCGGTCCGTCGAAATACTCGCGCAGCAGCAGGCGCGGCTGCTCGGCGGCGTACTGCTCGACCGCGGGCGAGGCGCAGCCGGCCAGCATCAGCAGCGCGCCGAGCAGGCCGGCGCCGGCGGCGCGGCGCAGCGGGGGGGACAGGGATGTCATCGCGGATCTCCTTGCAGGGATGTCGGATGCAGCGCGCCGGCCAGCCGCCACAGCAGCGCCAGCGCCATCAGCTTGAAGATGCAGGGCAGCAGCGCGTAGGTCAGGCCGAGCATCTCCAGCCCGAGCGGATCGCGCGAGCCGGGCTGGTAGCCCGCCCACTGCAGCAGCGGCAGCGCCAGGCCGGCGGCCAGCGCCAGATTGAGCTTCGAGGCGGCCGTCCACCAGCCGAAGAAGCGCCCTTCCGCCCGGCCGCCCAGGCCGCTGCGCCGCACCACCGCCGCCAGCAGCGCCCCCGGCAGCGCCAGGTCGGCGCCGAGCGCCAGGCCGCTGGCCACGCAGACCAGCAGGAAGCCGCGCCCGTCGCCCGCGCCCAGCAGCACCGCGCTGCAGAAGGTCAGCACCGCCAGCGCCATGCCGGCAGCCCAGGCGCGCAGCAGGCCGAAGCGATCGACCGCACGCACCCACAGCGGCAGCGACAGCGCGCCGGCCAGGAAATAGCTCGCCAGGAAGGCACCTTCCCACTGCGGCAGCTGCAGCCGGTCGCGGATGAAGAACAGCACCAGCGTCGCCGGCACCGCGCTGGCGATGCCGTTGAGCATGAACACCGCCAGCAGCCGCCGGAAGGCCGGCACCTGCCACGGCCCGGGCGAGGACGCCTCGGCATCCGGCAGATCGGGCTCCGGTGCCGGCCGGTCCGCCCGGGCCAGCGCCAGCACGCCCAGCGCCAGCGTCACGATGAAGACGGTCAGGCTGCTCGGCAGCCCGGCCAGCGAGGGCAGCACGCTGGCCAGCACCACGCCGACCAGCGCCGCGCCCTCGCGCCAGGCCACCCGGCGCGCCTGGGTCGCGTCGTCGCCGCCCAGCCGCGCGCCCCAGGCCTGGTGCAGCACGCTGGCCACGCTCCAGGCCAGGCAGGTCGCCAGCAGCAGCGCCGCGCACCAGGCCAGCAGCGCCGTCCGATCGCCGTGCAGCGCCGGCAGCGGGAAGAACAGCCCGGTCAGCCCGAGCATCAGCACCGCCGCCGCCAGCGCCAGCCAGCGCAGCGCCCGCGGCAGCGACCCCGACAGCAGCGCGTCCACCCGCCGTCCGATCCACGGATCGAGCAGCGCGTCGAGCGAGCGCACCGCCAGCAGCACCCCGCCCAGCGCCGCCAGCGGCACGCCGAACTGCTCGGCGTAATGGTTCGGCAGCACCACGTAGAGCGGCAGCGCGACGAAGGCCAGCGGCAGCCCGAGCGCGCCGTAGGCCAGCCCGCCGGCGACCGGCGGCTTCATCCGACCGCCCCCAGCAGCGCGGCGCGCAGCGCCGGCTCGGCCCCGCGCGGCGACAGCCAGATGCCGAAGAAGAGCCGCGCGAACTCGGCCTCGGCCACCTCGCCGGTCGGGCGGCCCTGATGCAGGAAGCGCGCGCCCCGGCCCGCCCGGTTCACGCCCACCAGGCGTTCGCCGGACTGCACGTCCGGAAACGCGGCGCGCATCGCCGCGCGCCAGGCCTCGGCGCGGGCCTCGTCGAAGCGGTCGAGGCGACGCATCTCCTCGATCGAGCGGTCGGCGATGCCCTCGCCCGACAGGCGCCGGGCGTAGATCAGCTCCAGCGCGAAGTCGCGGCCGGCATAGTCGTCGGCGCTCAGCGGCGCGGCCGCACCGGGCCGCCACAGCCGGGCGTCGTAGATCGACAGCCCGAGCCAGCGGAAGCGCATCGTGCCCTGCAGCCGCGGCTCGGGCAGCGCGGCGCGCACCTCCGCCGGCGGCTCGGTCGCCCGGGCGACCGGCGCCAGCAGCCCCAGCGCCGCCGCCGGCGCGGCCTGCAGCCAGCCCCGCCGCGTCGTCATGGCCGCCTCAGCGTGTACTGCACGACATCGGTGTTGCCGGTGTCGAAGGCGGCCTCGCAATAGGCCAGATAGAAGTCCCAGGTCCGCACGAAGGCCGTGTCGAAGCCCAGCCGCGCCACCTTGCCCGCGGCGAGGTGGAAGGACTGGCGCCAGCGCCGCAGCGTCTCGGCATAGTCCGGCCCGAAGGCAAGCGCACGCTCGACCACCAGCCCGGCACGCTCGGCGGCGAGGCGGAACTCGCGGTCGCTCGGCAGCAGGCCGCCGGGAAAGATGTACTGCTGGATGAAGTCGGTCGAGCGCACGTAGCGGTCGAACAGGTCGTCGCGGATGGTGATGCTCTGGATGCAGGCCCGGCCGCCCGGCTTCAGGCAGCGCGCCACCGTCTCGAAGTAGGACGGCCAGTACTCGCGCCCGACCGCCTCGAACATCTCGACCGACACCAGCGCGTCGAAGGGCTCGTCGGCGATGTCGCGGTAGTCCTGCAGCCGCAGGTCGGCGCGTCCGGCCAGGCCCTGGCCCGCCAGGCGCTCCCGGGCCCAGGCGAGCTGCTCGGTCGACAGCGTCACGCCGGTCAGGTGCGCGCCGCGCCGCGCCGCCGCCTCGGCCACCGCGCCCCAGCCGCAGCCGATCTCCAGCACCCGGCTGCCCGGCTGCACGCCGGCCTCGGCCAGCGCACGCACCACCTTGGCGGTCTGCGCGTCGGCCAGCCCCATCGCGTGATCGCCGTCGAACCAGGCGCTCGAGTAGTTCATCGTCGGGTCGAGCCACAGACGGTAGAACGCGTTGCCGAGGTCGTAGTGCGCGTGGATGTTGCGGCGGCTGCCCTCGCGGCTGTTGCGGTTGCGCCAGTGGTGCAGCCGGTGCAGCAGCGAGCCCCACCAGCCGCCGAAGATCAGCCGCTCGATCGTCTCGCGGTTGGCCAGCATCAGGCGCAGCAGCGCCGGCAGGTCGTCGGTCTGCCACTGGCCGGCGATGTAGCCCTCGGCGAAGCCGATGTCGCCGCTGCGCAGCACCGCCCGGAACACCCGCTCGTCGCGGATCGCCAGCATGGCGCGCGGCTCGCCGCCCGGCCCGAGGCGCAGGTGCGAGCCATCGGGCCAGCGCAGGTCGAGCGTGCCATGCTCCAGGCGCTGCAGCAGCCGCAGCACAGCACGGGCGGCCGGATCGGCGCCGCGCGGCAGCAGCATCTCGACCGGGGTCGACGAGGAGGGAGCCGGGCGCAGCGGCAGGCCGGGCAGCGCGGCGGAACGGACGGGCTGGTTCATCGTGGGTCTCGCTCGGTAGGGCTCATCGGCTCACCAGCGCCGCGGGCGGCGCCGGCTTGTGGAAGAAGGGAACGCGGCGCCACCACAGCTGCAGCGCCTGCCAGTGGATGCGCGCCATCACGCCCAGCGTCAGCAGCGGGTGGGCGGTCCAGGCGCGGCGTAGCGCCTCGGGCGTCAGCGGCTCCAGGTGGCCGCTGACGCTGGTGCTGATCAGCTCGCGGCCGTCGGCGTCGTCATGGTCGATGCGCACCACGGTGCGCTCCGGGGTGCGCAGGAAGCGGAAGCGGTAGCGGCCCTCGACGCGGCAGAACGGCGAGACGTGGAAGACCTTGTCGGCGCGCAGCTCGCGGCCCCAGGCCGGCGCGTCGAGCAGGTAGCAGTGGCGCTCGCCGAAGGTGTTGTTGACCTCGGCGACGATGGCGCGCAGCGAGCCGTCGGCACGGTGCGCGTACCAGAAGCTCACCGGCTTGAAGGCGTAGCCCAGCACGCGCGGATAGGTGTGCAGCCAGACCTCGCCGTCGGCGTCCGCGATGCCCTCGGTCACCAGCAGGCGCTCGAACCAGGCCAGCGCGTCGTCGCCGCCGTCGCCGTGGTCGCGGTCGTGGAAGCTGACCGGCGCGGCGCGGTTGCGCGCCAGCACCGGATCGGGCTGCTGGCGCAGCGTGCGCATCGGCAGCAGCAGGAACCAGGTGTCGTAGCGGAAGGCGCGGGGCACCGGCCGGCGCCGCGCATGGCGCACCGGGCCGCGGCCGATCAGCGCACGCGGCGGGTTCATGCCGCCTCCGCCGCCGACACCGGCCGGACCAGCGTCAGGTGCGGACCGGCGCCGGCCGCGCGCTCGCGCAGCGCCGCGACCACCGCCAGGCCCGACTTCAGCCCGTCCTCATGGAAGCCGTAGCCGGTCCAGGCGCCGCAGAACCAGGTGTGGCGCCGACCCTGGATCGCGGGCAGCCGGCGCTGTGCCTCGATCGCCGCCAGGTCGAACACCGGATGGCTGTAGTCGTACTCGCCCAGGATGTGCTCGCGCCGGACCGGCCGCACCGGATTGAGCGAGACGATCACCGGCTGCGTCCACGGCATCGGCTGCAGCCGGTTGAGCAGATAGTGCAGACACACGCCCGAGCGCTCGCGGCCCTCGTCGCCGGCGTGCTCGTAGTTCCAGGCGGCCCAGGCCTTGCGGCGCTGAGGCAGCTGGCGCTCGTCGGTGTGCAGCACCGCGCGGTTCGGGTGGTAGCGGATCGCGCCCAGCACCGCGCGCTCGTCCGCGCTGGCATCCATGCCCAGCAGCCGCAGCGACTGGTCGGAGTGGCAGGCCAGCACCACCTCGTCGTAGCGCGCCTCGCCGTCGGCGGCGGTGACGATCACGCCACCCTCGGGCAGGCGCCTGACCGCATGCACCGGCGTCGACAGCCTCACGTCGGACAGCCGCGCGGCGATGCGGTTCACGTAGTGGCGCGCCCCGCCCAGCACCGTGTGCCACTGCGGCCGGTCGCTGACCTGCAGCAGCCCGTGGTTGTGGCAGAAGCGGATCATCGTCGCGATCGGGAACTGCAGCATCTGCTCGGTCGGGCAGGACCAGATGCAGCCGATCATCGGCAGGAAGTACCAGCGCCGGAAGGTGTCGGAGAAGCGCTCCGCATCGAGGAAGTCGCCGATCGACTGCGCCAGCTGCGCCTCGCTGCCGCTGCGGGCCAGCTCGGTGGTGCGGCGGTTGAAGCGCAGCAGTTCGCGCAGCATGCCCAGGAAGCGCGGGCTGAACAGGTTGGCGCGCTGCGCGAACACCGTGTCGAGGTTGCAGCCGCTCCACTCCAGCCGCCCCTGCTCGGCCTGGACCGAGAAGGACATGTCCGACGGCGCGGTGTCGACGCGCAGCTCGGCGAAGAGCTTCAGCAGCTCCGGGTAGGTGCGGTGGTTGAAGACCAGGAAGCCGGTGTCGACGCCCTGCGTGTGCGGCCGACCGTCCGGGCCGGGCAGCGTCACGTCGACGGTGTGGGTGTGGCCGCCGAGGTAGTCGCCCGCCTCGTAAAGCGTGACCCGGCAGTCCGAGCCCGGGGCCGACAGATGCCAGGCGCTCGACAGGCCGGCGATGCCCGAGCCGATGATCGCGATGCGTCGCATGGCTCAGGCCCTCCCGGCGGTGCCGCGGAGGTCGGCAAGAAGAGACGCCGTGCAGCGCCCGGAGACGAAGGAGGGAGGGAGGGAGGAGGAGATGAGCCGCCTCCGGGGGGCTGCCGGAACACGGGGTCCGGACAGGCTGCACGGCGTGAAAACCTGCGAACGGTCGGGGTGGTGGGTGTCCATGAGGACCCTGTACGCAGCCCGCGTCCGATCGGATGCATAGCCTGAGAAGGCTGGCGCCGCAGAAAGTTCCCGCCTGCGGCGAGGCAGCGCGATCGAGTTGTGAGCAGACATGTCCGGACTCCTCGTGACCAGGAAGGCGACGCGCGCGGCGCCGGTTCAGCGCCGATCCAGCTCGGCACGCAGATCGCGCAGCAGCGCGCCGTCCTCCGGCGTGGTGAGGCTGGTGTAGGCCTTGACGGTGCGCCCGTCGCGGCCGATCAGGTACTTGTGGAAGTTCCACTTCGGCGTGCTGCCCGACAGCCGCGCCAGGTCGGCGTAGAAGGGATGCGCCTTGGCCCCCGTGACCGGCGTCTTCATGAACATCGGGAAGCGCACCGAGAACTGGTCCTCGCAGAAGGCGGCGATCTCCGCGTTCGAGCCCGGCTCCTGGCCGGCGAAGTCGTTCGACGGGAAGCCCAGCACCACCAGGCCCGCCTCGCGGTACTTCTCGTACAGCGCCTCCAGGCCGCGGTACTGGGACGTGAAGCCGCACTGGCTCGCGGTGTTGACCACCAGCACCACCCGGCCGGCGTACTGGCACAGCGACTGCGGCTTCTCGTCCTGCAGCCGCGGCACCGTGCGGTCGAACAGCGCCGGACAGGCTCCCGCGGCGGCGCCGCTCGGGGAGGACGGGGCCGCCTGCGCCGGCATCGCCAGCGCGGACAAGGTGCACAGCAAGGTGCAAAGCGTTGCCTTGAACATGATTTGTCTTGGGCAAACAGTGGATGTGGTCCTAATATTAGGCCTCAGGAACAAAGACCACAAGCTTTGTCCAGGACAATACGTCGACGATGCCACGACAATGAGCGCCACAGGTCGGCCCACCGGGCCGTGTGCGGCACACTCGGAGCCCTCCGATGAATGACCGGGCACCCACTTCACTGACCATGTTCACGATCGCCGCCGTCGAACGCGACACCCGCCTCGGCAAGGACACGCTGCGCGTCTGGGAACGCCGCTACGGCTTCCCGCGCCCCTTGCGCGACGACAACGGGGAGCGCCTGTACCCGCCCGAGCAGGTCGAGCAGCTGCGCCACATCCGCCGCCTGCTCGACGCGGGCTGGCGGCCCGGGCGCATCGTCGGGCTGCCGCTCGAGGAGCTGCAGCGCGTCGGCCAGCTCTCGGGCGACGCGCCCGGCGCCCGCGCCGAGCCGGCGCTGCAGGCCGAGCCGAAGGCGCTGTACGAGCTGCTGCGCGCGCATGACGTCGTCGCGCTGCGCCGCGCGCTGATGCAGACGCTGCTGCGCCGGGGTCTGGCGCACTTCATCACCGAGGTCGCGCAGCCGCTGCTGATCGAGATCGGCGAGGCCTGGGCACGCGGCCAGCTCGAGGTCTTCGAGGAGCACCTGTGCAGCGAGGCGTTGGAGACGGTGCTGCGCGCGGCGATCGCCACCGCGCCGGAGGTGCGCGCCGACGGCACGCCGCGGGTGCTGCTGACGACCTTTCCCGGCGACCAGCACGGCCTGGGCCTGCTGATGGCCGAGGCGCTGCTGACGCTCGAGGGCGCGGGCTGCATGAACCTGGGCTGCCAGACGCCGCTGCCCGACATCGTCGCGGCGGCGCGGGCGCACCATGCCGACATCGTCGCGCTGGGCTTCTCGCTGGTCAGCCCGCTCGGCGCCTCGCTCGAGCACCTGGCCGAGCTGCGCGCGCGGCTGGACGCACCGGTCGAGCTCTGGGCCGGCACGCCGCTGGCGGCGATGCAGCGCCGGGGCGTCGAGGGCGTGCTGATGCTGGCCGAGCTGGGCGGCATCCATGCCGAGGTCGGCCGCTGGCGCGCCCGCACGGTCCCAGGCTGAGGCGGGCGGACTCGTGCGGTCCGGCATCGTCATTCAAATGCTTGCTACGCATGCATCAAGACCGATGAATCCGACTGAACGACGGGCCCCGTAAGCTTTGCGGCAGATCAAGACGAGTTCTGCCGCGATGACCACCGCCTCCACCCCCTCGCGCTACGGCGCCACCGCGATCGCGCTGCACTGGCTGCTGGCCGTGGGCATCGTCGGCGCCTTCGGCGTCGGCGTGTACATGACCGGCCTGCCCTTCTCGCCGACGCGCCTCAAGCTCTACAACTGGCACAAGTGGGCCGGCGTGACGATCCTGGCGCTGTCGGCCGCGCGGCTGCTGTGGCGACTGGCGAACCGTCCGCCGGCGCTGCCGACCTCGATCGAGAAGGCCATGCCGGGCTGGCAGCGCACCGCCTTCCACGGCACGCACCACCTGATGTACCTGCTGTTCTTCGCCGTGCCGCTGACCGGCTGGGCCTACAGCTCGGCGATGGGTTTCCCCATCGTCTGGTTCGGCGTGCTGCCGCTGCCGGACTTCATGCCGGTCGACAAGGCGCTGGCCGAATCGATCAAGCCGCTGCACGAGCTGAGCGCCTTCGGCCTGGCCGGCCTGGTGGTGCTGCATGTCGCCGCCGCGCTCAAGCACCAGATCATCGACCGCGACCGCCTGCTCGGCCGCATGGGCCTGGGTCCGGCACCGCGCTGAGACGCGCGGCACGCCCTGTCCTCACCCTGATTCCCGGAGTCTTTCCATGACCGTCATCCTGCGCACCGCGGCCCTGGCCGCCGCCTCCTTCGCCGCCCTGGTCGTCGCCCCGACGCCGGCGCTGGCCCAGCAGAAGCTCGACGCCGCCAAGAGCGAGATGCTCTTCGTCAGCAAGCAGATGGGCGTGCCGGTCGAGGGACGCTTCCGCAAGTTCGACGCGCAGATCGCCTTCGATCCGAAGAAGCCCGAAGCCGGCAAGGTCGCCTTCACCATCGACATGGGCAGCGCCACGCTGGGCGTGCCCGAGACCGACGCCGAACTGCCCAAGGCGCCGTGGTTCAACGTGCCCAAGTTCCCGCAGGCGACCTTCCAGTCCAGCGCGATCAAGGCGGTCGGTGCCGGCAGGTTCGAGGTGGCCGGCAAGCTGGCCATCAAGGGCAGCAGCCGCGACGTCGTCGTGCCGGTCGCGCTGACCCAGGCCGGCGGCACCACCACCGCCACGGGCGCCTTCGCGATCAAGCGCCTGGAATTCAAGATCGGTGAAGGCGACTGGGCCGACACCTCGATGGTCGCCAACGACGTGCAGGTGAAGTTCAAGCTGAGCCTGAGCGGCGTGCCGGCGCTGTGACCCGCCATTTCCCCCTTTCAACCCCTGACTTTCCCCACGGAGCCCCTGCCATGAAGAAGACCCTGCTCGCGCTGACCGCCGCCTCGGCCCTGTTCGCCACCGCCGCCCAGGCCCAGTCGGCCACCTACGCGATCGAGCCGACGCACACCTTCGTGACCTTCGAGATCGACCACTTCGGCACCTCGACCAACCGCGGCCGCTTCGACAAGAAGGAAGGCACGGTCCAGTTCGATCGCGCCGGCAAGACCGGCAAGGTCGACATCACGATCGATGTCGACTCGGTCAACACCGGCACCGGCCCGTTCAACAGCCACCTGAAGAGCGCCGAGATCCTGAACGTCGCGGCCTTCCCGACCGCGCGCTTCGTCAGCGACAAGTTCGTGTTCGACGGCGACAAGGTCAAGGAAGTGACCGGCCAGTTCACGCTGATGGGCAAGACCCACCCGGTCACGCTGAAGGCGACCAAGTTCAACTGCTACCAGAACCCGATGCTCAAGCGCGAGGTCTGCGGCGGCGACTTCGAAGCCACGATCAAGCGCAGCCTCTGGGGCGCCAGCTATGGCCTGAACTATGGCTTCGCCGATGACATGCGCCTGGTGATCCAGGTCGAGGCGGTCAAGCAGTAAAGCGGCAAGGACCGGCGCTCAGCCGGCGGCGCGGCGCAGCAGATTCTTCAGCGCCACGCCGGCGCTGCGCCATGGCGCCCGCGGCTGGCGGTCCGCCAGCCCCAGCAGCGACAGCAGCCCGGCCAGCAGCGCGAACAGCGCACCCGCAGCGATCGCCAGCAGCACGGCGGGCAGGGCCAGCGCCAGCAGCAGCACCTGGGCCCAGTGGATCGAGCCCGGCCCGTGACGCCAGCGCGGAAGGGAATGGCGGCCGTTCATGATGTCTCTCTGCTCCGGCAGGATGAGGGCGCCCGGCACACGCCGTGGACGACCGTTCCTGCCTCGAATTGTTCGATTCAGAGAATTACATCACGAAACTTTTGCCTTTTCCGGATCAAGGTGAAAAAGCACGGAACCCTCGGAGCACGATGGGGCTCGAGGGTGAGGTGGCGGGATGTCAGCGCTTGCGGTCCATGCGCATCGCGAACGCGAGGCCGCGCGAATGACCATCGATGCGGCCGTAGTCGAAGGTTTCCTGCTTGCGGCCCTTGTCGGTCTGGCGCTCCTGCATCGGCAGGCGACGCGGGGCTTGATGGTCGATGGTGCGGAGGAAATGCTTCATGGCGGTGGGCATGGTCTTCTTTCGCTATGGACTCTGTCGGGTACATCGGCAACGGACCGACCGGCTCCACGGATGACACGGCTTCAGTGATCGATAAGAATTCGGCGAAACTCATGTCTGTTTAGTAAACCGACAGGGACCGACCGATCGTGAATGCCGCGCCCGACCCTGCTCCCGACGACGACACCGACCGGTTCCGGCACGCCGCCGCGGAGGTCGGCCTGCGCGACATCGCGCTGGCCGCCGGTGTCTCGATCGGGACGGTCTCGCGCGCGCTGAAGAACCAGCGCGGCCTGTCGGACGAGACGCGCCGGCAGGTGCGCGAGATCGCGCACCGCCTGGGCTACGACCACGACCGCCTGCGCCGGCGCCAGGCGCGCCGGCTGGTCTTCCTGATCCACCGCCACCATGACGAGCGGCCTGCGCACCCCTTCTATGCCGAGGTGCTGCAGGGCGCCGAGCAGGTCTGCCGCGAGCGCGGCCTGGTGCTGGCGCTGCTGAGCGCCGGGCCGGCCGATCCGCTGCGCGACTGGCTGCGGATGCACGAGCCGGACCTGCTGGTGGCTGCCGGCCATTTCGAGCCGGAGCTGGTGGCGCTGCTGCGTCGGCTCGAGCTGCCGCTGGCGCTGGTCGACGACCGGCAGGGCGACTGCCGCGCGGTCCATGCCGACGATGCCGACGGCGGCCGCCAGGCCACGCGCCACCTGCTCGCGCTGGGGCGGCGGCGCATCGCCTTCCTGGGCGGGCCGCCCGCGCATCACAGCATCCGCGAGCGCGAGCGCGGCCACCGGCGCGCGCTGTTCGAGGCCGGCCTGCCGGCCGATCCGGCCCTGGGCGTCAGCGCGCCGGCCGGCCTGGACACCCGGCGAGGCGCCGAGGCGGCGATGCGCGAGCTGCTGCGGCTGCGCGAGCGCCCGGACGCCGTCTTCGCCTACAACGACGCGGCCGCGATCGCGGCGATGCGCGTCTGCCTGGCCGCCGGGCTGCGCGTGCCGCAGGACATCGCCTTCGTCGGCTTCGACGACATCGCCGACGCGGCGGCCGCACCGGTGCCGCTGACGACAGTGCGGGTCGACAAGACCGAGCTGGGCCGGCTCGGCGTCGAGCTGGCGCTCGACAGCGCGCAGGCGCCGCGGCTGCCGCAGCACATCGTGCTGCCGGTGCAGCTGGTGTGCCGCGCAAGCACGGATCCGGAAACGGGGGCGACATCAGGGTCGAGCGACGCCGCCGCACAATCGCCGCTCCCTCCACCGACGCCGCGCTCCGCGCGGACCCGCTGATGACGACGACTCCGCGAACCCGCCTGCTCGAACCGCTGCAGCTCGGCGAGCTGCCTCTGCCCAACCGCGTCGTGATGGCGCCGCTGACGCGGGCCCGCGCGGTCGGCCCCGGCCGGGTGCCCAACGCGCTGATGGCGCGCCACTATGCGCAGCGCGCCGGCTTCGGCCTGATCCTGAGCGAGGCCACCGCGGTCACGCCGCAGGGCGTGGGCTATGCCGACACGCCGGGGCTGTGGAGCGAGGCGCAGGTCGAGGGCTGGCGCGGCGTGACCGAGGCAGTGCATGGCGCCGGCGGGCGCATCGTCGCGCAGCTCTGGCATGTCGGCCGCATCTCCGACCCGGTCTTTCTCGAAGGCGGACTGCCGGTCGCGCCCAGCGCGATCGCGCCGGCCGGCGAGGTCAGCCTGGTGCGCCCGAAGCGCCCCTACGTGACGCCGCGTGCGCTGGCCCTGGACGAGCTGCCCGGCATCGTCGCCGCCTACCGCCAGGGCGCCGAGAACGCCCGGCGCGCCGGCTTCGACGGCGTGGAGATCCATGCGGCCAACGGCTACCTGATCGACCAGTTCCTGCAGGACCGCAGCAATCAGCGCACCGACGCCTACGGCGGCCCGATCGAGAACCGCATGCGGCTGCTGCTGGAGATCGTCGACGCGGCGATCGAGGTCTGGGGCGCGGGGCGGGTCGGCGTGCATCTGGCGCCGCGCGGCGATGCGCACGACATGGGCGACTCCGATCCGCAGGCGCTGTTCACGCAGGTGGCGCGCGAGCTCGGCCGGCGCGGCGTGGCCTTCCTGTGCCTGCGCGAGCACCTGGGCGCCGGCCGGCTGCTTCCGGTGATCCGCGAGGCCTTCGGCGGCGCGGTCATCGCCAATGAAGGCCTCGACCCGGACAGCGCTTCGGCGCTGCTCGAGCGCGGCGAGGCCGAGGCGATCGCCTTCGGCCGGCTGGCGATCGCCAACCCCGATCTGGTCGAGCGCATCCGCCAGGGCGCCGCGCTCAACCGGCCCGATCCGTCCACCTTCTACGGCGGCGGCGAGGCCGGCTACACCGACTACCCGGCGCTGGGCTGAGCGGCCAGCGTCTCCAGCATCAGGCCCACCTGCCCGACGGCGCTGCCGTCCGGGTAGGCGCCCTGATGGTCGATCGCGGCGGTGGCGATCACCAGCAGCAGGCTCAGCAGGCAGATGAGCGGATAGATCCAGCGGGCAAGAGCGTCCATGGCGGGCTCCAGGTTCAGGGGTCGGTCGGCATCCGGTTCCAGGTCGTCAGCAAGAACAGGGCATGGGATCCACTGTGCCCGGGCGTCGGCGTGCACGCTGCCGGAAGGCGGCGCTGCGTCGTGCAGGACAATTCCTGCAGACCGCGCTGCCACCGGTGCCGGCGCCGGACCAGGGCCCAGGATGTCGGATCGCGGCGGCCCGACATCCGCCGTCAATTGGTATCTAACCGTACCCGTCGGTCAAGACCCCTGAAAGGCGGAGTCGGTCTCGCGGGCGCCCTGCGCCACGCGCACCACGGCCGGCGCCACCGCCTGCGCCAGCCGCCGCAGCGCGCGGCGGTGGGCGGCGACCAGCCGCTCGGCCTCCGGCGCGGCCCCGTCCGGACCCGGTGCATCCACCGGCTCGGCCAGGTCGATCCGACCCGCCCGCGGCGGCCGGCGCCCGGCCGGATCGGTCGCCACCCAGCTCGCGCCCAGGCGCACCACGCCGCCCGGCCGGTCGGCCTCGAGCCGATCGATGTCGATGCGCAGGCGCTGCACCGCCACCAGGCCGGCCGGCAGCGCCGCCCCCCAGACCTGCACCGGCAGGCCGGCGGCCGCCGCCGCAGCCGCCAGGTCGGCGCGCAGCAGCCGCGGCACCGCCTCGCCCAGCGGCTCGGCCCAGCGCACGTCGGGCAATGCCTGCAGGCCGTGCGCGCCCTGACCAGCCAGGATCAGCTCGCGGTCCAGATAGGCCGGCAGCTGCACCCGCTGCAATTGCCAGACCGGCGCGGCCGACAGGTCGGGCGCGGCCTCGCCGGCGGCGGCGGCGTCGTCGCTGCCGGCGAGCCGCAGCAGCCGCGGCACCCGGGTCGGCGCCGCCGCGCAGCCGGCCAGCACGGTGGCGGCCAGCGCACCGGCCAGCACCCCGGCACCGCGGCGCAGCAGCAGGCGACGCGCCGGCGCGGTCGTCATCGTCACGGACTTCATGGCAACTCCTCGGGGCGGCCGGTCAGCAGCGAACGCGGCTGCCGCTCCAGCGTGTCGGACAGCGCGCGCAGCGAGCGCGCGGCACGGGACAGGTCGTCGAGCGTCTGCTCCAGGCTCTGCTGCAGCGCGCTGTCGGGGCCGGCGGCCTCGGCCGTCTCGCGCAGCGCCGCGGCGGTGCGCGCCAGCTCGTCGGCGCCGCGGCCGAGGCTGCGCATCAGCGGCGCATCCGGGCGCAGCAGCGCATCGGCGCTGGAGGCGGCGGCGCCGACCCGCGCGGCCGCGGCCGACATGTCGGCCATCGAGCGGCGGGTGTCCTTCAGCGTGCGGCCGGCCTCGTCGAGCAGCGGGCCGCCGCGCTGGTCGAACTGCGCGGCGAGCCGGTTCAGCCGGGTGGCCGCCTGCTCGACCTGCGCCAGCGTCGCGTCGATGCGCGGCGAGTCCACGGTGCGACGCACCGACGCGGCGATCGACGACAGGTCGTCGACCATGCGGCGCAGGTCCATGCCGTCGACCTGGTTCTTGATGTCCTGGATCGCGGTGGTCACCGTCGGGATCTCGATCATGCCGCTGCGCGCGCCCAGCCTCGAGGCCTCCTTGTCGGCGCGGAAGTCCAGGTCGACGTAGAGCTGGCCGGTCAGCAGGCTCTGCATCTGCAGCTGCGCGCGCAGGCCGCGCTCGACCAGCGTCTCCAGCCGCAGTCCGTCGCGGCGCTCGCCGCCGGCGCCGACCTGGTCGATCAGCTCCGGGTCGAGCTCGGCCACCACCGGGATGGAGAAGCGATCCTGGCCGGCGTCGTAGCGCAGGCCGATCGAGGTCACGCTGCCCAGGCGCACGCCGCGGAAGACCACCGGCGCGCCGACCTGCAGCCCGAAGATCGAGCCGCGGAAATGCATCACCACCGCGTCCTTGCGCGCGAAGAGCCGGCCGTCGGCGGTGGCCAGCACCGCCGCGACGATCAGCACGATCGCGCCGAGCACGAAGGCGCCGATCAGCACCGGACGCGAGGCGCGGGAAGGTCGGGAAGGCGGGCCGTCGTTCATCGGGAATCGCTCCGGTCGCGGCGCAGGAAGGCCCGGACCTCGTCGGGGCCGTGCTCGCGCAGCTGGTGAGGGTTGTCGAGCGCGGTCATGGTGCGTTGGCGCGCGTCGAGGAAGAGCGCGCGGTCGGCGACCGCGAACAGGCTGTCGAGCTCGTGCGTGACCAGCACCACGGTCGTGCCGAGCCGGTCGCGCAGCTGCAGGATCAGCGCGTCGAGCCGGGCCGAGGCCAGCGGGTCCAGCCCGGCCGAGGGCTCGTCGAGAAAGAGCAGCGGCGCGTCGGCGCACAGCGCGCGCGCGATGGCGGCGCGCTTGCGCATGCCGCCGCTGAGCTCGGCGGGCAGGCGCTCGAAGCTGCCGTCCAGCCCGACCAGCGCGAGCCGGAAGCGCGCCTGCAGCGCCAGCGCCTCGTCGTCGACGCGCTGGCGCAGCCGGCCGTCGTCGTCGCGCAGGCTCTCGCGCTGCGCGAACATCAGGTTCTCGCCGACGCTCATCGAGCTCCACAGCGCGCCGGCCTGGAACATCACGCCCAGGCGGCGGCGCAGGCGCCGGCGCACCCGCTCGTCGGCGTCGTTCAGGTCCTCGCCCTCGAGCAGGAGGCGCCCGGCCGCCGGCGTCTGCAGCCCGATCATGTGGCGCAGCAGCGTGCTCTTGCCGCAGCCGCTGCCGCCCATGATCGCCAGGATCTCGCCGCGGCGCACCGCGAAGTCCAGGCCCTGCTGGATGACGCGCCCGCCGTGCGCCATCGTCAGGCCCTCGACCCGCATGATGTCGGCCGGCGTCGCCCTCACCATCCGAGCCTCTGGAAGACGATGGTCGTCACCGACGCGGCCACGACGATCCAGACGATGGCCTGCACCACCGAGGCGGTCACCGCCCGGCCGACGCCCTCGGCGCTGCGCTGCGCGTTCAGGCCCTGGCGGCAGCCCGCCAGCCCGACCAGGCCGGCGTAGAGCGTGCCCTTGAACAGGCCGATGCCCAGATGCGCGGGCGTCAGCGCCTCGCCGGCGCGCTGCAGGTACTGGAAGGAATCGACGCCCTGCACCCCGACCGCGACCACCCAGCCGCCGACCATGCCCAGCAGCGCCGCGTAGACCGTCAGCATCGGCGCCACCAGCAGCAGCGCCAGCAGCCGCGGCAGCACCAGGTGCTCGACCGGATCGAGGCCGAGCGTGCGCAGTGCGTCGATCTCCTCGCTGGCGTTCATGCTGGCCAGCTCGGCCGCGAAGGCCGCGCCGACCCGACCGGCCAGCAGGATGGCCATCATCAGCGCGGCGATCTCGCGCACGCTGCCGATGGTCACCAGGTCGGCGATGAAGACCTGCGCGCCGAAGCGGCGCAGCTGCTCGGCGCCCATGTACGCCAGGATCATGCCGACCAGCACGCTGACCAGCGAGACGATCGGCAGGCTGCGCGGGCCGGTCTGCTCGACCTGCCAGACCAGGTCGCGCCAGCGCAGGCCGCTGCCGCCGCTCGGCACGCGCGCCAGCGCCAGCAGCGTCTGGCCGACGAAGCCGAGGCTGACCGCGAACTGGCCGTGACCGTCGAGCACGCGCCGGCCGAGGCGCTCCAGCCCGCGCCACCACACGGCCGGCTTCGGCGCGGGAGCGGCCGCGGGCGCGGGCGCAGCCGTCGCGCCCGCCTGGGCGACGACCGCGCGCAGGCCCTCGGGCAGCGAGTCGTCGAGCTGCACCTCCGCGCCGGACGATGCCGATCGCAGCAGCCCCCAGAGGCGCGCGGCCAGGCGCGCGTCCCAGCCCTGCAGCACCTCGGCGCGCAGCCTCAGGCCGGCCGCGGCCGGCCGCGGCGGCCAGTCCGGCAGCGCCGCGGCGCGCCAGTCGCCCGACAGCGTCCAGACGGTCACGCCGCCGGGTTCGCCGGCGGCATGGACATGGGGCGCAGCCCTCGGCGAAGGAGACGGGGCCTCATCCACTCGAGCAGGATCCGGTGGTCTTCATGATGCCCGGATCGTACCCGGCGCCGCTGCGGCGCAGCAGCGCCCCGGCCTCGCAGGGAATCAGTCCCGCCGGATGGAGCTCGGGCGGCGCCGCGCCGTCGAAGAACCAGTGCAGCAGGCGCGCGACCTCGCCGTCGCTCTCGGCTGTAGCAGCGGCGGCAGCAGGAGCAGCCGGCCAGGTCGTCGGCACATCGAGCACATCGAGCAGGTCGCGCATCACGGACTCCGGCGGCGGGTCGCCCCTGGGGAACCGGGCCCGCGGGGCCCGGCAGGACAGCTCAGACCGCGTCGCGGCGGCGGCTGCTCGACATGGCGCCGATCAGGCCCACCAGCGCGGCACCGGCCGCCGCGGCCATCAGCACCGACTTGCCCGGCTCGCTGCGGATGTAGCCGACCGCCTGGTCACGCTTCACGCAGGCCTGCTCGCGCACCTTGGCGCCGGTGTCGCGGCACGCGGCCATGCCGCGCGTGTGCAGCGACTCGATCCTGTCGGCCGCGCGATGCAGCGCCGAGCCGCTTTCGGCGCGTGCGGTCTCGACCTTGTCGGCCAGCGTGTCCAGCGCCGAGGCGGCGCCGTCGCGGGTCTTCTCGATCAGCGTCGAGGCGCTGTCGGCGGCCTTCTGGCCGGCGGCATCGATGCGGTCGGCCACGTCGTGCAGCTTGGCCGAGGCGGGGGTGTCGGGGGTCAGGGGAAGCTTGTCGTTGAACATCTGGATCTCCTTGAGTGAGGGGGGCTGAACTGCGATGGAGTCACTTTAGGAGCCGCCCGGGCCGCTGCCCATGAGCCGTCGCCGCGCCGGCGTGTGGGCCGGATCCGGCATCGCTGTAGGACGATGCCGCCGTCCCGGCCTCCGGGCGGGCGGCGGCATCAGCGGCCGGCGCCGCGGCGATCGCTGGCCGCGCTCAGCCGCAAGGCCAGGTCGCGGCAGCCGGCATCGCTGCCGCCGTCGCCCGGGTCGAGCAGCGGCAGCAGCGCCGCCGCCGGCGTCACCAGCGCCAGCAGCGCCGAGGGCAGCAGCCGCTGCACCAGGCCGCGGGTGTCCAGCGAGACCTTCGGCCGGGCCAGCGTGCCGCGCACATCGATGGGCGTGCGCAGCGACAGCGGACTGAAGTCGTGCGGCCGCACCCGCGCGCGCAGCATCAGCTGCTCGGTGGCCAGCGACAGCGCACCGTCCACCACCACCAGCGAGTCCGGCGTGTCCACCAGCATCACGCGCGGCGTCGCGGTGCCGTCGCGCACCTGCAGGTCGGCCACCGCGCAGCGCAGCGGCAGCCCCCGGTCGCCGACCAGCAGCAGGCCCAGCGCCTGCGCGACGTCGATGCCGGCGGCCTCCAGCGCCAGCTGCGACATGCGCCCCTGCGTGATGCCCAGGCGAAGCCGCCCGTCGGCGCTGGCCAGCAGCTCGGCCGTCGAGCGGCCCTGCCCCTTCATGAGCAGGTCGCCCGACAGGCGCCCGCTGATCCAGGGCCCGGCGCCGGAGGCGCGGGTCTGGCGCAGCCAGTCCTCCAGCGGCACGCCGGTGGCGCGCAGCGCGGTGGTCCACCGCGCCTGCGCGCCGCGCGCGTCCAGGCCGATCGAGCCGGTGATCTGGCCGCCCGAGCCCACCCGCGCGGCCAGCTCGTCGATCGACAGCACCGCATGCTGCAGCCGCAGCCGCGCCTGCAGCGGTGCGATCGGCCGCGCAAAGGCCTCGCCCAGCTCGAGCCGGTCGAGCGAGACGGTCAGCGCCGCGTCCATGCGGTCCAGCGAAGGCAGGTCGAAGCGGCGGTCCGGCAGGATGCGGCCGTCGGAGGCCGCGGCCTGGCGCTCGGCCGCCTGCGCCGGCACGCCGATGGCCGGTCCGAGATCGGCCAGCCACAGCGCGCGCCCGCGCAGCGTGCCGCCGAGCTGCGGGCGTGCAGCGGCGGTGTCGAGCACGAAGTCGCCGCTCAGCTCGGAGCGGCCGATGCGGGCCTGCGCCAGCTGCAGCCGCCACGGCGAGGCCTCGGCCGGCTCGCGCAGGATGCGGCCCTGCGCCCGGAACGACGCGGTGGTCGGCAGCGTCAGGCCGAGCGGCTCGCCCACCCGCGCCAGCGACGGCCCCGACAGCGTGAAGCCGGTGTCGAGCCCGCGCAGGCCCAGCAGGTCGCGCACGCGGCCCTGCGCGCGCAGCAGCGTCGCGCCCGCCTCGAGCGACAGCGCGAAGCCGACCGGCGCCGCCGCACCGGCCGCGATCCAGGGCAGCGGCGAGCCGGTCTCGAGCGCCAGCGACAGCGGCTGCTGGCGCCAGCGCCCGCCCGAGCGCAGCTTCACGCCGCGATCGTCGAGCGAGAACATCGCGTCGGCCTGCAGCGCCAGCGGCCGGTCGTCGATCGCCACCCGGCCCTCGCGCAGCCACAGCGTGCCGATCTGCACCGCCGGCCGCGGCCGTGCCGGCGCGTCCGCGGCGCGCTCGAGCAGCCAGTTCGCGCGGCCGTCGGCCTCGCGCTGCAGCCTTGCGGCGATGCGGCCGATGCCGACCTGCTCGATGCGCAGCGGTTCGCCGCGACGCCAGGCCAGCAGGTCGCGCCAGCGCAGCCGCAGGTCCAGATCGCGGGCATGCAGCGTCCAGCCCGCCGGCAGGCCTTCCGGCGCCGGCGGCCGCGCGGCGGCCGCACCGGCCGGATCGGCCACCGCCAGGTCGGCCGCCTGCAGCCGCAGCGGGCCGATCAGCGACAGCCGCCAGCCGGGCGCGCTGCCGGACGGTGCCTCGGGCGGGCGCCAGCGCAGCTCGCGGCCGAGCCGGCCCGACAGCCAGCCCTCGCTCCAGCCCGCCAGCCAGGGCCAGCCGCGCCATTCGCCCCAGGCCAGCGCGGCCGCAGCCGCCACCAGCAGCGCGGCGCCCGCGGCCGCCGTCCGACGCACAAGCAAAAACCGCCGCGAAGGCGCGGCGGTCGGCGTGCGGACGGCGGGATCGGCGGCGATCCCGTCGTTCATCATCACATCCGGACGACGATCTCGTTGCGCACTTCCTTCACCCCGTTGACCGCGCGGGCCAGCGACTCGGCCGAGCTCCTCTCGGTCGCGTTCTTGGCGAAGCCCGAGAGCATCACCGTGCCGTTGAGCGTCTCGACGCTGATGGCCGAGGCGTCGACGCTCTTGGCCTCCACGAAGCGGGCCTTCACCGCGGTGGTGATCGCGGTGTCGTCGACATACTGGCCGACGGTGGACTGGCCGCGGCTGACGGCGCAGCCCGGCAGGACGACGAGGGCGGACACGGCGGCAAGGGCAGCGACGGTGGCACGGAACATGGTGTATCTCCTTGAAAGTGGTGGCGATCGGGATCGATCCGCTGGTCATCGGGCTCGATTCCCGATGACTTCATTGTGGGAGGCCGTGCAGGGCCTTTCGATCGGAGAAGCCCGCCGCCCGCTGTAGGACGCCACCGATGGGCCCGGCCGGACGCCGCGAGCCGCGTGCATGCGCCCAGACCCAGGTGAACTCCGCGCCCAGCAGGAAGATCTGCGCCGACCAGTAGACCCAGACCAGCACCACCACCAGCGAGCCCGCCGCGCCGAAGCCGCTGCTCACGCCGCTGCGGCCGATGTACAGGCCGATCAGCGTGCGCCCGGCGCTGAACAGCAGCGCGGTGACCGCCGCCCCGACCCAGACATCGCGCCAGGCGATCCGCACCCGCGGCATGATCTTGTAGATCATCGCGAAGCCCAGCGTCGCCAGGCCGAAGCCGGCCAGCGCGTTGACCCCCTGCAGCAGCAGCGACCAGGCCGGCAGCCGGGTGTTCCACCAGTTCGTCCACGCCGCCAGCGCCGCGCTGGTCACCAGCGAGACCATCAGCAGGAAGCCGATCGCCATCACCATGCCGAAGGACAGCACCCGCGCGCGCACCCAGGCCAGCAGGCCGGCGGCGGGCGGCTGCGGCGCCTGCCAGATGCGGTCGAGCGCGCCCTGGAGCTGCGCGAAGACGGTGGTGGCGCCGATGAAGAGCGTGCCCAGGCCGGTCAGCATCGCCAGGCCGCCGGTCTCGGGCAGGCGCAGGCTTGCCAGCAGCGCCTGCACGGTGGCGGCGCCCTCCTCGCCCATCAGGCCGCGCAGCTGCCCCAGGATCTCGCCGCGCGCCGCCTCCTCGCCGAAGACCAGCCCGGCCACCGCGATGGCGATCAGCAGCGTCGGCGCGATCGAGAACAGCGTGTAGTAGGCCAGCGCCGCACCCTGCGTCGGCGCGTCGTCGTCGATCCAGGACGACAGCGTGCGGCGCAGCATCGCCGACCAGGCCGGCGAAAACGCAGCGGCGGCGGGAGCGGGAGCGTGGGGAGGGAGGGGAGCGAGGGGTGCGTTCATCCACCCTTTGTCGCCGCCGGGCGGGCCTGCGGCCAGCGGCCGGGGGCGCAGCCGGCCGTAGGACGGCACCGACGCGCGCTCACGCCCTCGGACGACGGCCGCGCGCCCGGGCCAAGACCACACTGGCGACGCGCCCACCCCCTGCCCCCACCGGCCCCCCCGCCTCCTCTTTCGATCCGTCATGAACACCTATCACTGCAGCCACTGCGGCCAGACCGTCTTCTTCGAGAACACCCGCTGCGAGGGCTGCGGCCATGCACTGGCCTTCGATCCGGCCACGATGAGCCTGCTGGCCTGGCAGCCCGGACCGGACGGCACGCTGCAGCCCTCGACCGCCGCGCTGGCGCCCGAGGCCGCGCAGGCGCTGCAGCAGCGTGCGGCCGGCGGCCGGCTGCGGCCGTGCGCCCACCACGCGCTGCCGCACGGGGCGGACGCCGCGCCGGCCCCGCAGGGCGTCTGCAACTGGCTGAGCGACGCGGACGACGCCGACGGCGGGCCGCTGTGCCTGAGCTGCCGCTGCACCGAAGTGCTGCCGGCGCTGGACCGGCCGGGCAATCTCGAGGCCTGGAGCCGGCTCGAGACCGCCAAGCGCCGGCTGCTGCACGGCCTGCTGGCGGCCGGCCTGCCGATCCCGCGTCGCCCGGTCGATCCGCAGGGCCTGGCCTTCCGCTTCCTGGAGGAGCTGCCCGACGCGCCCGAGCCGGTGCTCACCGGCCATGACCACGGCCTGATCACCGTCAGCATCGCCGAGGCCGACGACGCCACCCGCGAGGCCCGGCGCGCCGCGATGCACGAGCCCTACCGCACGCTGCTGGGCCACTTCCGCCACGAGATCGGCCACTTCTACTGGGACCAGCTGATCGCGAAGGACGAGCGGCGCCTGGCCGCCTTCCGCGCGCTGTTCGGCGACGAGCGCGCCGACTACGGCCAGGCGCTGGAGCGCCACTACCGCGAGGGCGCGCCGGCCGACTGGCCGCAGCGCCACATCAGCGCCTACGCGACCATGCACCCGTGGGAGGACTGGGCCGAGACCTGGGCGCACTGGATGCACATCTCGGACTCGCTCGACACCGCCAGCCACTGGGGCGTGCGGCTGCAGGGCGATCCGGTCGCCGGCCCGGCGGTCGAGCCCGACACCGCACTGGCCGCGCTGCCCGGCACGCGCGACTTCCGCCGGGTGCTGGTCGACGAGTGGCTGCCGCTGTCGCGCTTCCTCAACAGCATGGGCCGCAGCCTCGGCCAGGGCGACGCCTGGCCCTTCGTGGTCGCCGATCCGGTGCTGGACCGGCTCGCCTTCGTGCACCGGACGGTGCGCGAGGCCGCGCTCAGCCGCAGCACGCCTGCAGGCTGATGCCATGCAGCCGCTCGTTCCAGCGGCAGCGCACGATCGTGCCCGCGCCGGCCGGCACCGGGCCGCGCCCCTGGCGGCGCAGTCGCGAGGAGCAGCCGGCCCGGCAGGCGATCAGCGCCCCCGGGCGCGCACGGTGGGCGGACAGGCAGCGGGCGGAAAGATCCATGATGAACACTCCAGGACAGATCATGATCAGCCCCGAAACCACACGGGACCACGGACTTCAGCATAGGCATCGCGCCTGTGCGGACCTGTGAGCCCGGACCGCGACGGCCTGTCAGTCCTGTCCTGCACGAGCGCCCGATGAACCGAAACGCCCCCCACGCCCATCCTCCCGTCGACCGCCGCCTGTGGTGGCGCTTCGTCGCGATGGCCCGTCCGTACTGGAGCGGCGCCGAGCGCACGCGCGCCATCGGCCTGCTGGCGCTGCTGATCGTGCTGCTGCTGGGCCAGACCAGCTTCAACGTGCTGTTCAACCAGCAGAGCGGCGAGTTCACCTCGGCGCTGGCCGCCGGCGACGCCGAACGCTTCTGGCGCGCGATCCGCCAGTTCAGCCTGCTGCTGCTGGTGGCCGTGCCGCTGTGGGCCTGCTACTACTTCGTGCGCGACACGCTGGGACTGCGCTGGCGGCGCTGGCTCACGGCGCACCTGCTCGGCCGCTACCTCGGCCACCGCGCCTTCTACCGGCTGACGCAGCAGTCCGGCGCGGCGATCGACAACCCCGACCAGCGCATCGCCGAGGACGTCAACAGCTTCACCGGCCAGTCGCTGTACTTCCTGATGGTGCTGCTCGGCGCGCTCATCGAGCTGGTGGCCTTCACCGGCGTGCTGTGGTCGATCTCGCGCCTGCTCGTCGCCTTCCTGATCGTCTACGCGGTGGCCGGCACCTGGATCACGATCGCGGTGTTCGGGCGGCCGCTGATCGGGCTGAACTTCCGCCAGCTTCGCCGCGAGGCCGACTTCCGCTTCGGCCTGGTGCGGCTGCGCGAGCATGCCGAGCCGATCGCCTTCCACGAGGGCGAGCGCGAGGAGCTCGGCCGGCTGCGCGGCCTGTTCGCCAGCCTGTACGGCAATGCGCGCCAGGTGCTGCGCTGGCAGTTCGGCCTGAACCTGTTCCAGTACGGCCACAGCTTCCTGACGATGGCGCTGCCCAGCATCATCATCGCCGACCAGGTGCTGTCGGGCGAGATGGAGGTCGGCCGCGCGATCCAGGCCGCCGGCGCCTTCTCGGCCATCCTGGGCGCGCTGACGCTGATCGTGCAGCACTTCGAGAGCCTGAGCCGCTTCGGCGCCGGGGTGAACCGGCTGCACGAGTTCAGCCGCGCGCTCGACCGGCTCGAGGCCGGCGGCGGCCGCAGCGACAGCCGCATCGAGACGCTGCCCGGACGCGACTTCGCGCTCGAGCATGTCGCGGTGATGACGCCGCAGCGCGAGCACCTGCTGATCCGCGACCTGTCGCTGACGATCAGCGACGGCCACGGCCTGCTGATCGAGGGCCCGAGCGGCTGCGGCAAGAGCTCGCTGCTGCGTGCGATCGCCGGGCTGTGGACCACCGGCTCGGGCCGCATCGTCCGGCCCGACGGCGACGAGGTGATGTTCCTGCCGCAGCACCCCTACCTGGGCACCGGCACGCTGCGCGACGAGCTGCTCTACCCGCATCCGGAGCGGCCGCTGCCCGACGAGGAGCTGCGCGCGCTGCTGCGCGAGGTCAACCTGCCCGACCTGGCCGACCGCGTCGGCGGGCTCGACGCGGTGCGCGACTGGGCCAAGGTGCTGTCGACCGGCGAGCAGCAGCGCCTGGCCTTCGCGCGGGCCCTGCGCTCGCGGGCTCGCTTCGTCATCCTGGACGAGGCCTCCAGCGCGCTGGACGCGGCCAACGAGGCGCTGCTGTACGCGCGGCTGGTGGCCGCCGGCAGCACGCCGGTCAGCATCAGCCACCGGCCGGCGCTGCTGGCCTATCACCAGCAGGTGCTGCGGCTGCATGGCGACGGCGGCTGGTCGCTGCATCCGGCGCGCGGCCACCGCTTCGGCGAGGGCGGCGCCGAAGCAGCCTGATCCAGATCAGCCCCGGGCGGGGGCGGCGCTGCCTACGATGCGTCCCGGAAAGGAACCCCGCCGATGCCCGACGACCTGCTCGCCCGACTGAAACGCTTCCGCGAGGACACCTTTCCCGGCTCCCGCGAGCAGTTCCACGAGCTCGTCGCCCAGGGGCAGCGGCCCTCGACGCTGTTCATCGGCTGCTCGGACTCGCGGCTGGTGCCCTACCTGCTGACCGGGGCCGGCCCGGGCGAGCTGTTCATGATCCGCAACGTCGCCGCCTTCGTGCCGCCGCACGACGGCTCGGCGGGCTTTCACGGCACCGCCGCGGCGATCGAGTACGCGGTGCTGGCGCTGGAGGTCGAGCGCATCATCGTCTGCGGCCACAGCCACTGCGGCGGCATCCGCGCGCTCTACTTCGGCCATCCGGTCGGCGCGAGCAACCTCGGCGCCTGGCTGGAGCTCGGCCGCGACGCGGCGCTGCCGGTGCGGCCCTCGCCGGAGGCGCTGCGCCGCACCGAGCAGCGCGCGGTGGTGCTGCAGCTCGAGCGGCTGATGAGCTATCCGATGGTGCGCGAGCGCGTCGAGGCCGGCCGGCTGACGCTGCACGGCTGGCACTACGTCATCGAGGACGGCGAGGTGCATGTCTTCGACGTCGAGCACGGCCGCTTCGTGCCCGCGGCCGAGTCCAGCCATGCCGGCACCGGGCCCTACCGCGCCGCGGTCGATCCGGGGCCGCCGCCGATGGCGCCGTGCCCGCGGCCGGCCTGACCAGGCCCGCCCGAGGCCGGCGGCAGGATCTTCTCGCCGAGCAGCGTCAGGCCGCCGGCGTGACGCCCGCGTGAGCCGCCTGCTGGTCGGCGTGGTAGCTCGAGCGCACCATCGCCCCGACGGCCGCGTGCGTGAAGCCCATCCTGTAGGCCTCGGTCTCGAACATCCTGAAGGTGTCCGGGTGCACGTAGCGGCGCACCGGCAGGTGGTGGCCGCTCGGCGCCAAGTACTGGCCGATGGTCAGCATGTCGATGTCGTGCGCGCGCATGTCGCGCATGACCTCGAGGATCTCCTCGTCCGTCTCGCCCAGGCCGACCATCAGGCCGCTCTTGGTCGGCACGTTCGGCACTTCTTCCTTGAAGCGCTTGAGCAGCGTCAGGCTGAACTGGTAGTCGGCGCCCGGGCGCGCTTCCCTGTACAGGCGCGGCACGGTCTCCATGTTGTGGTTCATGACGTCGGGCGGCGCGTCCTTCAGGATCGCCAGCGCCTTGTCCAGGCGGCCGCGGAAGTCGGGCACCAGCACCTCGATCTGCGTCTGCGGCGAGGCCTCGCGGGTGGCGCGGATGCACTCGGCGTAGTGGCCGGCGCCGCCATCGCGCAGGTCGTCGCGGTCGACCGAGGTGATGACGACGTACTTCAGCTTCAGCGCCGCGATCGTCTTGGCCAGGTTGGCCGGCTCGTCCACGTCCAGCGGATCCGGGCGGCCGTGGCCGACGTCGCAGAACGGGCAGCGCCGCGTGCACTTGTCGCCCATGATCATGAAGGTCGCGGTGCCCTTGCCGAAGCACTCGCCGATGTTCGGGCAGCTCGCCTCCTCGCAGACCGTGTGCAGCTTGTGCTCGCGCAGGATCTCCTTGATCTCGTAGAAGCGCGTGGTCGGGCTGCCGGCCTTGACGCGGATCCAGTCGGGCTTCTTCAGCGTCTCGGCCGGCACGATCTTGATCGGGATGCGCGCGGTCTTGGCCTCGGCCTTCTGCTTGGCGGTCGGGTCGTAGTTCGCGCCGGTCTGCGCGGTGTGGGTGACGTTGTCGGTCGGCATGGTGCGTCCAGGATCCCGGTGGGGATGGAGAGGCGGCGGAGCGGGTGGGCGGAAGGCGTCGTGGCCGGCGGGCGGCGTCGCCCTCAGCGGCTCAGCAGACGGGCGAGGAAGCGGGCCAGCAGGTCGGCGGCCGTCGCCCAGTCGGTCGAGACGCCGAGTGTAGCCAAGTCGACCGTGCGAAGCCCCGGATAGCCGCAGGGATTGATGCGCTCGAAGGGCTCCAGGTCCATCGCCACGTTCAGCGCCACGCCGTGGTAGGTGCAGTGGTTGCTGACCTTGATGCCGAGCGCCGAGATCTTGCCCAGGCCGCGGAAGGGGTCGCGCGGATCGGCCGGTCCGGTGAGCGCACCGTGCGCGAACGGATCGTCCAGCCGCACGTAGATGCCGGGCGCGCCGGCGACGCGGTGGCCGGTCACGCCGAACTCGCCCAGCGTGCGGATCGCCGCCTCCTCGACGCGGTAGACGTATTCCTTGACGAAGATGCCCAGCCGGCGCAGGTCGACCAGCGGGTAGGCCACCACCTGGCCGGGGCCGTGGAAGGTGACCTGGCCACCGCGGTTGGTCGCCACCACCGGGATGCTGCCGGCGCCCAGCACATGCTCGGGCCGCCCGGCCACGCCCTGCGTGAAGACCGGCGGGTGCTCGCACAGCCAGATCTCGTCGGGCGTGGCGGGCGTGCGGGCCTCGGTGAAGGCGCGCATCGCGTCGAAGGTCGGGCCGTGCTCGACCAGGCCGAGCCGGCGCAGCAGCGGACCGGCTGGGGCGACAGGATCGGCAGTCGAAGCGGCAGACAGATCGGCAGGCAGATCGGCGGCAGTCATCGCGGCATTGTCCCACCGCGATCGCCGGCCGGCTCGGCCGACCGGCCCGCGCCGGCTCAGGCCGCCAGCGCGATGTCGACCGTGCTCATCGCGCTGCCGAGGCGGTGGAAGGCGCGCGAGCGCAGCGACTGCGCGTCGACCGCGTCGCCGACCTGCTCGAGCACGTCGGCCGCACGCAGCAGCATCGCGCAGCGCAGGCCCAGGTCCTCGCAGCGCTCGACGCGCCGGGCCAGGTCGAAGGCGGTGTCGCGCACCTGCTCGATGGCCAGGCGCGCGGCGGCCGGCCGCTCGCGCGCGATCCACATCCGCAGCAGCCGCGCCATCGCCTCGAGCAGCTCGGCCATCGCGGCGATGCCGTCGGCATGGCCGCCGGTGGCGCCGACGGAGCGCTGCGTGCGCGCCAGCAGCCACTGCGCATGCTCGAGCGACTCCTCGTCGTCGTGCTCGACCGCCTCGGTCATCGCGCCGTCGGCCGCCTTCAGCAGCAGCCGCGCCATCTCGAGATGATCGCGCTGCTGGCGGGCGCGCTCCAGGCGCTGCATCCAGCCGTCCTGACGGGCTTCGAGCTCCAGCCGGCCCGTCGCCCTCTCGTTGTGCATGTTCGTCGACATCGTTTCCCCCGCGTGGTCGGCGACGCTGATGCCGGTCGCTCGACGCCAGGGCATCGTAGGCAGCGCGCCGGGGGCCGGCGCCCCCCTGCCTCAGGGTTCGCCCCGAGCCAGGCCGCGCCAGCGTGCAATCGGCACGCCCGGAGCGCCGGCGATGCCTGCCCGCCCCTCAAGAACGCCCCGGGAGCGCCGAGCGGCTCAGGACATCGGATAGGACAGCGTCGCCAGCGTCAGCCCGACCACGGTCCAGGCGATCGCCGCCAGCAGCAGCGACTCGCGCAGCGCCGGCCGCCGCCCGCCCCAGCGCACCAGGCGCATCAGCAGCAGCGGCCAGAAGAAGAAGTCGACGTCCTTCAGGTAGAGCGCCCCGCCGAGCGACAGCGCCGCCGCGCAGACCAGGATCTGCGCGCTCGACAGCCGGTAGTCGCGCAGCGAGTTCCAGCTCCACGCCAGCACCGCGGCGATCAGCGCCGGGCTCAGCAGGTTCGGCACGAGCTGCGCGCTCTCGAGGCGGTCGATGCGCGAGAACACGAAGCCGCCGGCCGGCAGCGCCGGCGACAGCCCGTACAGCACGACCACCAGCGGCCACAGCATCAGGAAGCGCTGCAGCAGCACCGCCGTGCCGGCGCGGCGGTTGATCCGGTCGCCGGCATGCAGCCCGAGCACCAGCAGCGCCAGCGCGATCAGGAAGGCGCGCAGGCTGGGCTCGCGGGCCGGCTCGTGCAGCAGCGGCGGCGCCACCCCGCCCCAGGCCAGGCCGAGCAGCGCCAGCGCCAGCAGCGCGGCGGCCGCCTTCGGCAGCAGGTCGACCCAGCGGCGCTGGCGCAGGTCGTCCAGACAGGACGAGGCCACCAGTGCGGTGCCCGACGGATCCACGGTCACGGTCAGCGGCAGCAGCACGACCGAGGCGCGCCGGTGCGTGCCGTCACCCAGGCGCGGCACGACGATGCCCAGCACCAGCAGCAGCGTCGCCATCGCCTCCGGATGCCCCCACAGCGCCGGGCCGAACTGGAAGGGCGACGCGAAGAAGGCGGTCGCCAGCAGCGAGGCGCGCCACCAGCTCGTGCCCAGGTGCAGCGCCAGCTGCAGCACCAGCAGCGTCGAGGCCAGATGCATCACCAGCCCGACGGCGCGCGCGCTCTCGAGCGGCAGGCCCAGCGCCCCGATCAGCGCGTAGAAGACCGGCCCGTAGCGCCCGTGCATCTCCAGCAGGAAGGTGCGCCACGGCAGCGTGCGGAACTGCAGCAGCTCGACGCTGTGCAGCCGCTCGAACGCGCCCTGCGCACCGTGGCTCGGGTTGTAGGACACCGCCAGCGCCATCCAGCCCAGCACGATGAAGGCCAGGACCAGCAGGGCGATCAGGTCCCAGGGCGGCTGCGAGGCCAGATCCTCTTCTTCGGTGGCGACATTCACGATCCATTCCCTGACAACTTGTTACAAACAATCCTAAGGATGCCTGAAAGATGTGTCAACAAATTTGCCAACTCTGTCACAGTCGGATCCGATTTCAAGCCAGATCAAGACCGCAGACAAGGGGGATCGTGTTCCTTCAGTGGCGGGAATGACGCACCCGGATCCAGCGCAGGCCCAGCAGCAGCGCCAGCACCAGCGCCTCGGGCGCGATCTCGGCCAGCCGGCCCTTCGAGGCCCGCATCCAGGCCAGATGCAGCAGCCCGAGCGGCGCGATCAGGTAGACCAGCCGGTGCAGCCGCTGCCAGCGCCGGCCGCCCAGCGCACGCATCGCGCGGTCGGTCGAGGTCAGCGCCAGCGGCAGCAGCAGCATGAAGGCCAGGAAGCCGACCAGCGCGAAGGGCCGCTTGCCCAGATCCCTGGCGATCGCCGCCGGGTCCAGGCCCATGTCCAGCCAGGCATAGGCCAGCGCATGCAGCAGCGCATAGGCGAAGGCCCACAGCCCGACGGTGCGGCGCCAGCGCATCGGGCCGTTCAGACCGGACAGGCGCCGCAGCGGCGTCAGCGCCAGCCCGATCAGCAGCAGGTTCAGCGTCCAGCTGCCGGTGCCGCGCAGCAGCGTCTCGGCCGGATTGACGCCCAGGCCGCCGGCCCAGCCGGTGCTGCCGCGCACGACCCAGCCCAGCAGCGGCAGCAGGCACAGCAGCCAGACGGCGAACTTGGCCCCCGGCCGGCGCAGCGCCGCGTCGAGGCGGGCAAGCGCAGGCGCGGTCATCAGAAGGACTTCTTCAGGTCCATGCCTGCGTACAGCGAGGCCACCTGCGCGCCGTAGCCGTTGAACGGCAGCGTCGGGCGCTTGCGCGCGAACAGGCCGTCCTCGCCGATGCGCCGCTCGGTGGCCTGGCTCCAGCGCGGGTGGTCGACCTCCGGGTTGACGTTGGAATAGAAGCCGTACTCCTGCGGCGCCGAGCGGTTCCAGGCCGTCTGCGGCTGGCGCTCGGTGAAGCGGATGCGCACGATCGACTTGGCGCTCTTGAAGCCGTATTTCCACGGCACCACCAGCCGCACCGGCGCGCCGTTCTGGTTGGGCAGCACCTCGCCGTAGAGGCCGAAGGCCAGCAGCGTCAGCGGATGCATCGCCTCGTCCAGGCGCAGGCCCTCGACATAGGGCCAGTCGAGCACCCGCGACGCCACGCCGGGCATCTGCTTCGGATCGGCCAGCGTGTGGAACTCGACATACCGGGCGTTGCCGGTCGGCTCGACGCGGCGGATCAGTTCGGCCAGCGACCAGCCGACCCACGGGATCACCATCGACCAGCCCTCGACGCAGCGCAGCCGGTAGATGCGCTCCTCCATCGGCGCCAGGCGCAGCAGCGCGTCCAGATCCAGCGTCTGCGGCCGCTTCACCTCGCCGTCGACGACGACGCTCCACGGCCGGGTCTGCAGCCGTCCGGCCAGCCGCGCCGGATCGGCCTTGTCGGTGCCGAACTCGTAGAAGTTGTTGTAGGCGGTGAGGTCGGCGTAGGCGGTCGCGCGTTCCATCGTCGTGGCGCCGGCCACCGCGCTGCGCGCGCCCGGCAGCGCGGCCAGCCGCCCCGGCCGGGCGGGTGCGGAGGCCGGCTGCGCCAGCGCCTCGCGCCCGGCCCAGCCCGCCAGCGCCAGGCCGCCCGCACCGGCCGCGATCTGGCGCAGCCAGTCGCGGCGGCGGTCGTGGACCTCGCGGGGCGTGATCTCGCTGGACCGCGGATGAATGAATCCGTGATCGGAATGGGCGTGGGGTCGGACGGGCATCGGGCGCTCCAGGGCTGACAGCAGGGTGACGCCCCTTCTGTCGGGGAAGACGCCCGATTCTTACAGCGGCCTGCGACGCGGACGGGGCGCTGCCGGGGCGTCCCCGCCGATCGTGGGGATCAGCGTGTCGCCGTCGAAGGCGGTCGAGGGCCCGTCGCCCCAGAGCTGCAGCGCGTTGCGCTGGAAGCGGTCGCGGAAGTTCTTGCGGTCGAAGAGCTTGTGCTGCGCCTCGGGCGGCAGGTCGGTGATGCAGATGATGTTGCGGGCCACCAGCACGTCGACCAGATCCTCGAGCACCCGGATCAGGCCGGCATCCAGGCTGGCGAAGGCGGCCTGGCTGGCCGTCTCGCCGAGCAGCTCGCGCAGTTCGGGATGATCGGGCGGCACCATCTCGGCGCCGGGAACCGGATCGCGGTGGACGCTGGCGATGCGGCCGGCAGCGTCGCGCAGGACATGGGGCATGGCGGGAACCTCTCTGCCCCCGCTATCGGCGTGCCGGCCGGTCGCCTGAAGCGGCGCGACCGGCCGGGCCCCCGGCCTCACAGCTCGCCGTAGGAATGCAGGCCGGTCAGGAACATGTTGACGCCGAGGAAGGCGAAGGTCGTCACCACCAGGCCCGCCAGCGCCCACCAGGCGGCGACACGGCCGCGCAGGCCCTTGACCAGGCGCATGTGCAGCCACGCCGCGTAGTTCAGCCAGACGATCAGCGCCCAGGTCTCCTTCGGGTCCCAGCTCCAGTAGCCGCCCCAGGCCTCGGCGGCCCAGAAGGCGCCCAGGATGGTGGCGATCGTGAAGAAGGCGAAGCCCAGCGCGATCGCGCGGTACATGACGTCGTCGAGCACCTCGGGCTCCGGCGTGTGGCGGTCGATCACGCCTCGCGCCAGGATGGTGAAGGCGAACAGCGCCAGGCAGCCGCCGAGCATGCGCATCGTCTTCAGCAGCGCCTGCGCGACCGGCTCGGACACGCCGCCGACCGCCCAGAAGGCCACCAGCACCAGCATCACCGCCCCCGGCACGCCGACCAGGCCGGTCCACAGCGAGCGCGCCGGCGCGGTCTTGACCAGATAGGCCAGCGCGATCATCGCCGACATCGCGAAGGTGCCGTAGCCGACGAAGTTCGCCGGCACGTGGATCTTCATCCACCAGCTCTGCAGCGCCGGCACCAGCGGCTGGATCTCGTGGGCGCCGCGCGCCAGCGTGTACCAGACCAGGAAGCCGACCGCCGCGCTGACCACCAGCATCACGAAGGCGCCCAGCGAGCGCGTGGCGTAGCGCTGCTCGTAGTAGAGGTAGATCAGCGTCGTCAGCCAGACGAACAGCACGAAGACCTCGTACAGGTTGCTGACCGGGATGTGACCGATGTCCGGGCCGATCTGGTGGCTCTCGAACCAGCGCACGAAGGTGCCGGTCAGCGCCATGAACACCGAGCCCCAGGCCAGCCAGGAGCCGATGCGCTGCGCGGTGGCGCTGCCCGAGAGCAGGCCGATCCAGTAGGTGATCGTGCTCATGAACACCAGCACGCCCATCCACAGGATCGCGCTCTGGCTGGAGAGCATGTACTTCAGCCAGAAGATGCGCTCGGCCGCGGCCAGGTCGGCGCCGAAGGCGTCGGTGTGGCGCATGTACAGCGAGATCGCCAGCAGCGTGGCCGCGCTCACGCCCAGGCTGAGCGTGCGCAGCGGCCCCCAGAACCAGCCCAGCGCGATCAGGCTCGGCACGGCGCCGACCAGGATGCCTTCCTCGTAGTCGTTCATCGCCGCGCCGTAGCGCTGCCAGACGAAGGCCGCGCCGGCCAGCAGCAGCAGCGCGTAGAGCCAGTCGTAGAGACTGCGCGAGGCGAAGAAGGACGCCCGGCCGAGCGTCAGCGTCGTCGTCGTCGTGGAGGGCGGGGACGCGGTGGTGGTGTTCATGGCGGCAGGCGGGCGGGCATCGCTCCGGTCAGGTCTTCAGCATCCTCGACGCCAGCGCGTCGAATTCCTTGTCGTTGTCCAGCGTCTGGCGGGTGGCCGACAGCGCCATCGTCACGGTGGTCGACGTCGCGTCGGCCGGACCTTCGATCCAGATCCACAGCCGGCGTTCCCGGATGTAGAGCATCGCGAACACGCCGATGGCCAGCAGCACGCAGCCGGCGTAGACCAGCGTCTTGCCCGGCGCGCGGGTGACCTGGAACACGCTGGCCTGCACCTGCTCGAAGCCGCTCAGGCTCAGCAGCACCGGCGCGGAGTACGCGAAGGAGTCCGACAGCGACAGCACCGTCTGGCTCATGAAGCGCTGCGTGGCCTCGCCGGGCTGCAGCGCCGCGTGGCCGCCGCGCTCGCGCACCAGGTTCAGCAGCTCGAACAGGCCGCCGTTGAGGATGCGGATCAGCACCTCGGAGGTACGCGCGCGGTCGGCCTCGGGCACGCCGGTCTCGATGAAGTCCTGCAGCGCGATCAGCCCGGCGCTGGGCGCGTCCTTGCGCACCACCTCGTCGCCGGAGAACAGGGTCAGCGCGCGCAGCACCGAGGCCTCGAGCTGGGTGGCCAGCTCCGGCTTGCCCTCGGGCGAGACCTTGCGCACATAGCGGCGCGCGGCCTCGGCGCGGCTGGCCGGGTCGGCCAGCGCGGCACGCAGGTCCATCCAGTCGCCGATCGTGTCGCGGTCGTCGGCGGGAATGCGCAGGTAGCGGAAGGGCTGGTCGGGCGAGTCGCGCATGCCCGCCAGGAAGACCTTCTGGCCGTCGAGATCGACCGGCAGCATGTAGTTGCTGTACTCGCGGGCCTGGCCCGAGGCGTCGCGCAGCTTGTAGACCACCGACGGGCCGACGTTGCGCAGCTTCTTGTCGCCGGACGGGCGCGCGCCCGAGCCGAGGTGCTCGCCCAGCGAGCCGGCCAGGTCGACCTTGCGCACGTCCGCGCCCGAGGCCGATTCGGCCGCCATGTTCTCGACGTTGATGACGCGCAGGCCGGTGAACTCGAGCTGCAGCGCGTCCTTCGGGTCGCTGCCCTTGCTCAGCGTCGTCACGCCGCCGACCTCGCCCTTGATCTCGAAGGGCGCGCCGGGCCGGCCGAAGGGCCGGCCGGTCAGCGTCAGCCGCGAGCCGCCGTCCTCGAAGCTGGACTGGTAGATCGCGATGCCCTTGTGGATGAAGGGCTCGTTGACCTTGACCTTGGCGACGGTCTTCGTGCCGTCGGCATCGTGCACGACGATGTCGCTGGCGAAGAGCTTGGGCATGCCGGTGTCGTAGTACTCGACGACGAACTTCTTCAGCTCGATCTGGAACGGCAGGTCCTGCAGCACGACGCCGTCGGTCAGGTTGATGACCGCGGTGCCGGCCGACGCCCCCTCGGGCACGAAGAGGTTGCCGCGGAAGGTCGGATTGGCCGGCGACAGGCGGTGCCCGGCGCCGATCTCGCTGATGCGCCCGCCGCCGGTGAAGGGCGTCTTGCCCAGCAGCGCCATCTGCGCGCGCACGATCAGGTCGCCGTCGAACAGGCCGCCGATGCAGATCAGCACGATCGCGCCGTGCGCGGCGATGTAGCCCAGCTTGTTGGTGGCGCCCTGGCGCGCGGCGACCATCACGCCGCCCTCGCGCACCTGCGCCTTGCCGCTCCAGCCCGCGCCCGCCAGCAGCTCGTGCACCCGCGCCAGCGCCTGATCCCGGGTGAGCGCCAGCTCACCTCGCGCCTTGTGGTGGAAGGCCTGCAGCGCGCTCTCGCGGATGCCCTCCTTCGTCGTGCGCAGGTCGGCGAGGATCTTCGGGGTGTGGCGCGCGATGCACAGGCTGGTCGACAGCACCAGGAAGGCCAGGATCAGCAGGAACCAGCCGGCGCTGTAGACCGCGTACAGGCCCAGGCGACCGAACACCTCGGCCCAGAACGGACCGAACTGGTTGACGTAGTTGACCGGCGGCTGGTGCTGCTGGACCACGGTGCCGATCACCGAGGCGATGCAGATGATCGTGAGCAGCGCGATGGCGAAGCGCATCGACGACAGCAGCTCGACGCTCTCCTGCACCCAGCGCGAACCGCGACGGATCTCGAGACCGGCAGTGGAAGAAGACATGGCGGGCGGATTATGGGAACGGGAGGCTGAAGGCAGTGTAAAGATGCACAAAGGCCGGTCATTGACCGGCCCTTTTGATCTTCGTCAACGAGACGACCCTCGAAGCGGGTCGCCGGCCCGCAGGCCTCAGTTGTGCAGACCGGACACGTAGTCGGCGACGGCCTTGATCTCGCGGTCGTTCATCTTCGCCGCCACGCCGCTCATCACGGTGTTGTTCTTGCGGATGCCGTCGCGGAAGTTCTTCAGCTGCAGTTCGGTGTAGTCCGAATGCTGGCCGGCCAGACGCGGGTACTGGGCCGGGATGCCGGCACCGGTCGGGCTGTGGCAGCCGGCGCAGGCCGGGACCTTGCGATCGGCGATGCCGCCACGATAGATCTTCTCGCCCAGGGCGACGAGTTCCTGGCTCTTGGCCGCACCCGGCTTGGCTTCCTTGCTGGCGTAGAAGGCCGCGACGTTCTTCATGTCCTCGTCGCTCAGCGGCGCGGCCATGCCGTTCATCACCGCGCTGGCGCGCTTGCCGGCCTTGAACTCGGTCAGCTGCTTGACCAGGTATTCGGGGTGCTGGCCCTGCAGGATCGGGTTGGTCGCGACGCCGCGCGAGCCGTCGGCGGTGTGGCAGGCGGAGCAGACCTGGGCGGAAATGGCTTCGCCCTTGACCAGGTCGGCCTTGGCTGCAGGCTTGGACTCGGAGGCGGCAAGCGGGGTGGCCATGACGGCCGCCGCGAGCAGGGCAAGGAGCGACTTGACGTGCGATTTCATGATGAAGCGGCCCAGAGGCTGGCGGAGGATTGGCAGACGGTAAAACCGGCCGATTTTACAATGCCGCACGATGAGCCCCACCACCACACCGCCCCCGGGTGGCGCCGACGCCACGCGCGCGGCCCTCGCCTGGACTCACACCGCCCGCTTCCTCACGACGGCCAGCCGTCTTGACCAGCTGCCGGCCCATGAACTGCCCGAGATCGCCTTCGTCGGACGCTCCAACGCCGGCAAGTCGACCGCGATCAACACGCTGGCGCAGCAGCGCCAGCTCGCCTACGCCTCCAAGACCCCTGGACGCACCCAGCACATCAACCTGTTCGAGGTCGGTCCGCGCGACGCGCCCCAGGCGCTGTGGGCCGACCTGCCCGGCTACGGCTATGCGGCGGTGGCGCGCCAGTCCAAGCTGCGCTGGCAGGAAGTGATGGCGCGCTACCTCGAGATCCGCCGCAACCTCGCCGGTGTCGTGCAGATGGTCGACTCGCGCCACGGCTTCACCGACCTGGACCGCCAGCTGCTGAGCTTCGTCGCGCCGCGCATCGGCAACGGCGAGGTCAAGCTGCTGGTGCTGCTGACCAAGGCCGACAAGCTCAACCGCAAGGAACAGGCCGAGTCGCTGCGCCGCGCGCAGGCGGTGCTGGCCGAGCTGTCGACCGACGAGGCCGACATCGGCATCACGCTGTTCTCCTCGCTGAGCCGGCTCGGTGTCGGCGACGCGGCCGAGACGCTGCAGCACTGGGCCAGCCAGGCCGTGGTGCTGCCCGACTTCGTGCCCCCGCCCGCCCCCGCCGACGAGGCCGACGATGAGCCTGCCGCCGACCGGCCCTGAACCCGGGCCGGCCGCGCCGGCGCGCCCGGGACGGCTGCAGATGGCCGACATCGCCCGCATCGCGGGCGTGTCGGTGGCCACCGTCTCGCGCGCGCTCAACGGCAGCACCGAGGTCAGCGCCGCCACGCGCCAGCGCATCACCGAGCTGGCGCGCTCGCTGAACTACACCATCAACGTCAGCGCGAAGAACCTGCGGCTGCGCCACAACCGCACCGTCGCGGTCGTCATTCCGTACGACCGGCAGACGCGGCTGCATGTCTCGGACCCCTTCTTCCTGTCGATGCTGGGCAGCCTGGCCGACGCGCTGACCGACCGCGGCCACGACATGCTGGTGTCGCGCATCGACGCCGACCAGCTCGAGACGGCCTCGCAGTCGTACGACAGCGGCACCGCGCTGGGCATCATCATGATCGGCCAGTGGCACAGCCACGAGCAGCTCAACCGCCTGGCCGACCAGGGCGTGCCGCTGGTGGTCTGGGGCGCACAGCTGCCGCAGCAGCGCTACTGCTCGGTCGGCGGCGACAACCTCGGCGGCGGGCGCATGGCCACCCGGCACCTGATCGAGCGCGGCTGCCGGCGCTTCGTCTTCCTGGGCGATCCGACCACGCCGGAATCGGCGCTGCGCCTGCGCGGCCACCAGCAGGAGCTGGCCGAGGCCGGGCTCGGTCCCGAGGCCTGCCGGGTGCTGGCGGTCGGATTCGACGCAGCGCGCGCGCGCACCGAGGTCGGCCGGCTGCTCGAGCAGGGCGTCGACTTCGATGCGGTGGTGGCCTGCTCCGACGTGCTGGCCACCGCGGTGGTGCCGGTGCTGCGGCTGCACGGCCGCGAGGTGCCGCGCGATGTCGCGGTGGTCGGCTACGACGACATCGAGTGGGCCAGCCACGCCGACCCGCCGCTGACGACGGTGCGCCAGCCGGTGGCGCGCGCCGGCGTCGAGATGGTCGAGGCGCTGCTCGAGCGGGTCGCCGGCCGCGACGCGCCGCCGCGCACGCTGCCGGTCGAGCTGGTGGTGCGCCAGAGCTCGATGCGCTGAACGCCCGCCGCGGCCGCGACGCTCATGGCCGGCCCAGCATCAGCGTCACGCCCGGCCGCCCCAGCGGGGCCCAGGTCAGGCCGAGATAGAGCGGCCCCAGCCCGGTGTCGGCGGCGACGAAGGCGCTGGTGCCCCAGCGCAGCTGCGACAGCCGCATCGAGGCCGGCGCCAGCCAGGCATTGCCCGCCTCCAGCGTCACGCCGGCGAAGATGCCGCGGGTGAGCACCGGCTGACCGGTCAGCCGCACCGACCAGGTCAGCCGCGCCAGCAGCGTGTCGTTGCCGGAGAGCTGGTCGCTCTCGTAGCCCGAGAGGTTGTGGAAGCCGCCCAGCAGGTAGTGCCCGGCGACCCCGTCGGGCTGGGGCTGGCGCGCATGGCGCAGCTTCAGCGTCGTCTCCAGCGTCTGGCGGCCGGCGCTGGCGACGCGGGTCAGGTCGGCCTCGACCCGGTGGAAGGGACCGAAGTCCTCGCCGGAGGCGGTGTCGTAGACGCGGCGCCGGCCGGTCTGCGCCGCCAGCCGCACCCGCCAGCCCTGGCGCGGAAAGCTCGCGTGGTCGAGCTGGTCCATCACCAGCGTGGTCTGCAGCGCCTGCTCCTCGGCGCGCAGCGCCTGCAGCACCGTGCCGGTGCGGGACGCGCCGACGGCATCCTGGCTTTCCGGCTGCACCCGCAGCAGCTGCTGCGTCAGGCCCACGCGCCACTCGCCGAGCTCGCCCAGCGGCTGGCCGAGGTCGACGCCCACCTCGGCGGCGGCCCGGAGCTGGCGGCCGGCGACCACCGGATCGCGGCCGCTGTCGGTGGCGCCGACCGGCTCGTACAGCGTCTGGCGCCGGCGCGACGCGTCGCCGTGCAGCGCGACGAACCAGTCGCTGGCCGGGCCGCTGCCCGCCCCCAGCGGCACGTACAGCTCGCTGAACCAGCGCGGCACCGAGCCGATCTGGATGCGGTTGCGCCACTCGCTGCCGCTGTCGTCGAGCCAGTGGCGGTTGTGGCTGAGCAGCGCGTTGAACTCGCCCCGGCCGGCGAAGTCGCTCTGCAGCGCCAGCCCCAGGCGGAAATAGTTCGGGCCCCAGGGCTTCTCCTCGACGCGGTAGACCAGGCCGGTGCCGGCCGGCAGGTCCTCGACACGGTAGTCGACATGCAGATAGTCGCCGCTGGCGGCCAGCACCCGGCTGTCGCGCTCGACCCGCTCGACCGAGAAGTCCTGGCCCGGACGCACCGTCATCACCGGCGAGAGCCGCTGCGGCTGCGTCAGATCCTGGCCCTCGAAGCGCACCGAGGCGATCGGCTCGGGCGGATCGCCCGGGCGAGCCTGCGCGCGGCGGTGCGCGAGCCAGTCGGCCTCGCCGAGCCGCAGCGCCGCCAGCCGCGGCAGCATGCGCTCGGCATGCTCCTCGCCGGCAGCGACCAGGTCGGCCGCGCGGTCGAAGCTCGCCGAGGTCAGCCGCCCCAGCGGCGGCGCGATCAGCACGTCGCGCGCCGGATCGAGCAGCGCCAGCGAGCGCTGCACGTTCTGCTCGGTCAGGATGTTGATCATCTGCGTCGTCACGCCGGTGACGGTGCCCAGCGTGTCGCGCCCGGCCAGCGGCGTGCCGATGTTGACGGCGATGATCAGGTCGACGCCCATCGCTCGCGCGACGTCGACCGGCAGGTTGTCGACCAGCCCGCCGTCGCCGAGGATGCGCCCGTCGACCTCGATCGGCGCGAACACGCCGGGCACCGACATGCTCGCGCGCAGCGCCTGTGCCAGGTCGCCGTCGCGGAAGACCACCGCCTCGCCCGATTCCATGTCGGTGGCGACCGCGCGGAACGGGATCGGCAGGCCATCGAAGCTCGGCGCGCGGCGCACCGCCAGCGTGTGGCGGCGCAGCAGCAGCTCGAGCTCGCGGCTTGACACCGAGCCGATCGGCAGCATCGGCTCGCTGCCGATGCGGCTCAGGCCGACCTCGATCGCCGGCGAGATCTCGAAGTCCTCCTCCTTGCGGCGCTGGCTCAGGCTCTCGCGCGGCAGCCGGTTGGCGAACATCGCACCCCAGTCGATCGCGCCCAGCTCGCGCTCCATCTCGACCGCGCCCATGCCGCTGGCGTACAGGCCGCCGATGATCGCGCCCATCGAGGTGCCGGCGATCGCGTCGACAGGAACGTGCGCACGCTCGAAGACCTTCAGCACGCCGACATGGGCCAGGCCGCGTGCGCCCCCGCCCGACAGCACCAGCCCGACGCGCGGGCGCCCGAGCTGCGGCCCGGCCAGCTCGACCGGTCCCGGCGGCAGCGCCGCCGCGGCCGCGACCGGCTCAGGATCCGACGCCGATCCCGGATCGGGCTGGCCGACCTGGGCCCGCACCGGCACGGCCGCCAGCACGCCGCCCAGCAGCAGCGCGGCCGCCGCGGCCGGCAGGCACCGGAGCCGGCGCAGGCGCCGGGCCAGAACAGACGACATCAGCCCCATCATGGGGCCGGATTGTGCCGCCGGCCCGGACGGGCCGGTTCGCGTGTCCGCGCGTCAGAGCGTGGCCGCGCCGACGCCGCCGGAGCGGGCCTCGCGCTGGCCGGCGCAGCCGATGCAGCGCAGCGCCTGCGGCTGCACCTTCAGCCGCTCGAGCGCGATGGCCTCGCCGCAGTCGACGCACTGGCCGTAGTCGCCGGCGTCGAGGCGCTGCAGCGCCTGGCCGATCGTGGCCAGCTCGAGCCGCACCTGATCGGTGAAGGCCAGATCGACCTCGCGGTCGGCGGCGTGCTCGCGAGCATCGTCGCTGTCCTGCTGCAGCAGCTCGCGCGCATGCTGGGCGCGGCTCTCGCCGCCGGTGTGCAGCGCCAGCGAGTCCAGCAGCGCCTGACGGCGCGCCAGCAGCACCTCGCACAGCGAACCCCGCTGCGCGGCATCGAGCGCGGCAGCGGCGGAAACGGGGGAACGGGCAAGCGTGGTCATGGCGTCGGATCTCCTGGACAGCGGCGAGCAGCACCCGCCTCGCGACCATCGTCGCACCGTCGCGGTGCGGCCAGACTGATCCCGCTCAAGCCGCGCGACCTGCGCGAGGCAGACTGCCCCGGCCTGGGCGGGCAGCCTGCCCGGGACGGCCGGCCGGCCCGCGCGCTCCAATCCCGGCGTGATCCACCCCGAGAGGAGACTGCCCATGCCCCCCGCCCGCTTCGATGACCGCCAGGTGCGCTGGATGCCCTTCGGCGACATGCCACACTTCCTGTTCTCGATCCTGCACATCGACGAGCCGCGCGGCATCGCCGACGTGCTGTTCCGCTTCTCGGCCGGGCAGCAGATCGTGCTGCACCGCCACCTCGCCGCCAACCACACCTTCGTGATCCAGGGCGAGCACCGGCTGTACGAGGCCGACGGCGCGCTGCGCGAGATCCGCCCGGCCGGCACGCTGACCGTCTCGCCCGCCAGCGAGGTGCCGCACCGCGAGGGCGGCGGCCCGGACCAGGACGCGATCGTGCTGTTCAGCATGCGCCCGGAGCCCGGCCAGAAGCTCTACGAGATCCTGGCCGACGACGGCACGGTGATCGCCGACATCACGCTCGACACGCTGCGCGCCATTCGCGCTGCCTAGTCGCGCTGCCTAGAATCGGGCTCATGCTGAGCCTGCCCGAACCCGCCCCCACCGGCACGCTGCCGGATGCCTGCGACGTGCTGATCATCGGTGCCGGCCCGTCCGGCAGCGCCTGCGCCACGGTGCTGGCCGGCGCGGGGCTGCAGGTCTGCCTGGTCGACCAGCATGACTTTCCCCGGGACAAGGTCTGCGGCGACGGGCTGATCCCGGACGCGCACGCGGCGCTGGCCCGGCTGGGCCTGCTCGACGAGGTGATGCGCCATGCGACGCGGGTCAGCCATGTGCGCTGCGTGGCGCCACGCGGCGGGCAGGTCGACGTGCCCGGCACGCTGGCGGTGCTGCCGCGCCGGCAGCTCGATTTCCTGCTGGTGCGGCACGCCGAGCACGCCGGCGCGCGGCGGGTCACGCCGGTGCGCTTCGATGCGGTGATCGAGGCCGGCGGCCGGGTCGTCGGCGCGCGGCTGCGCCAGGGCGACCTGACGCACGAGGTGCACGCGCGCTGGGTGGTGCTGGCCACCGGCGCCACGGTCGGGCCGATGGTCGCCACCGGCCTGTGCACCCGGCGCACGCCCAGCGGCATCGCGCTGCGCGGCCATGTGCGCAATCCGGCGCTGGCCGGGCAGCTCGCGACGATGGACGTCGTCTGGGACCGCGCGCTGCGCCCGGGCTACGGCTGGATCTTCCCCTGCGGCGAGGCAACCTGGAACATCGGCGTGGGCGCCTTCTTCCGCCGCGGCGACGACGGCCGCGACCGCGCTGCCGACGCCAACCTGCGCCAGATGTTCGACGACTTCACCCGGGTCTACGAACCGGCGCGCCGGCTGATGGATGGCGGCGAGCTGCTGGGCGGCCTGAAGGGCGCACCGCTGCGCTGCACGCTCGAGGGCGCACGGCACGAGGGCCGCGCCGGCCTGATCGCCACCGGCGAGGCGCTCGGCTCGACCTACGACTTCACCGGCGAGGGCATCGGCAAGGCGCTCGAGACCGGCATCCTGGCCGCCGACACGCTGCTGGCGGGCGAGCGCACCGGCCGGGACGAGGCGGCGATCCGGCAGGACTACGCGACCCGGCTGGCGGCGCTGAAGCCGAAGTTCGCGCTCTACGAGCGGGCCAACAGCGTCAACCGCCACCCCTGGCTGGCCGATCTGGTCATCTGGCGCGCCCGCCGCAGCCCGCGCCTGCTGCGGCGCATGAGCGGCGTGCTCGACGAGACCGCCAATCCCGGCCATCTGGTGTCGCTGCGCGGCATGCTGCGGCTGCTGACCCGCTGAGCGGATCGCCGGCCCAGCCCCCTCCCGCCCGGGCGCGGGCTCCAGTTTCCGGCGCCATGGCCGATGTCCCGCCAGGGACAGACGGGCCTCGGCCCCGGCATCATGAGCAGCACACCGCACCCGCCCCAGGCCGACGACGCCTGGGAGCGCAGCCTGATCGACATGCATTACGAGGAGTCGCCGCTGACGCTCGGCTCCGGCATGGTCGTGGCCGCGGCCGTCGGTCTGGTGATCCGCGACTCGGTGCCGGGCCCGGCGCTGCCGGCCTGGGTGCTGATGACCGAGCTGGTGATGGCGGCCCGCCTCGCGCTGACCTGGTTCTATCTGCGCGGCGGCGGCCGGCGGCGCTGGAGCAGCCCCACCTGGCGCCACATCGCGCTGGTGCAGACCGTCTTCAGCGGCCTGGCCTGGGGCGCGCTCGGCCTGTTCTTCGGGCAGAGCGCGAACCCGCTGCACCAGATCATCATCCTGTTCACGCTGATGGGCGTGTGCGCCGGCAGTGCCGCGCTGACCGGCATGGTGCAGGGCACGCTGCCGGTCTTCGGCACGCTCGCGCTCGGGCCGCTGTCGATCTCGCTGGTGCTGGCGGGCGACTCGGCCCACCTCTTCCTCGGCCTGGCGCTGCTGTGGTACCTGCATCTGGTGATGGTCAAGGGCCCCGGGCGCACCAGCCGCGCGATGCAGGCGCTGCACGACGGCCGGCGCGACCGCGAGCTGCTGGTCAGCCGGCTCGAGGACGCCGAGCGGGTCGGCCGCATGGGCCATGTGCTGTGGGACCACCGCGCGCGGACCGCGACGCTGTCGGCGCATGCACGGCGCCAGTTCGGCATCGACAGCGAGACGGTCGGCGACCTGTCGCCGCTGTGGGCCCGCGTCGTCGCCTGCGACCGTGACCGGGTGCAGGCGCTGACCCGCGAGGCGATGCAGCGCGGCGAGGCCGAACTGCACTTCGACACCCGCATCGACGGCCCCGACGGCCTGCGCGACCTGCGCGTCGTGCACCGCTTCGAGTACGGGGCGGACGGGCGCGCGCGCTTCACGATGACGACGACGCAGGACATCACCGAGCTGAAGACCACCCAGCGCGACCTGCACGACCTGGCCTTCCGCGACACGCTGACCGGCCTGATCAACCGCGCCGGCTTCCAGGCGCGGCTGCGCGAGCAGCCGGTCAGCTCGGTGCTGATGCTGGACCTGGACCATTTCAAGAACGTCAACGACACGCTCGGCCACGCCGCCGGCGACCGGCTGCTGGTCGCCGCGGCGCAGCGCCTGCTGCGCTGCCTGCGCGAGCGCGACACGGTGGCGCGCCTGGGGGGCGACGAGTTCGCGGTGCTGGTGCACAACGCGCTCGAGCGCGAGACGCTCGAGCGCATCGCCCGGCGCATCGTCGAGGCGCTGTCCCAGCCCTACGAGATCGACGGCCAGGAGGTCTTCGTGTCGGCCAGCATCGGCATCGCCACGGTGGGCGAAGGTCAGACGCTGTCGGAGCCGGAACTGCTGATGCGCCAGGCCGACACCGCGCTGTTCGAGGCCAAGGCGCGCGGCCGTTCGCGCCACGAGTTCCACTCTGAATCGCTGTCGGAGCGCGCTCGCGAGCGCCTCGCGCTCGAGGCCGACCTGCGCCGCGCGATCGCCGAGGGCCAGTTCGAGCTCCACTACCAGCCCAAGGTCGGCCTCGGCGACGCGCACATCGTCGGCGCCGAGGCGCTGCTGCGCTGGAAGCATCCGGAGCGCGGCATGGTGCCGCCCGACCGCTTCATCCCGGTGGCCGAGGACTGCGGCCTGATCGTGCCGATCGGCACCTGGGTGCTGCAGCAGGCCTGCGCCGCCGCGGCCGCCTGGAACCGCGAGCGCCCGGCCGGCGATCCGCTGCGCATCGCCATCAACCTGTCGCCGCGCCAGTTCATGAACCATGACCTGGTGCAGACGGTGCGCGATGCGCTCGACGCCAGCGCCTGCCGCCCGGAGTGGATCGAGCTGGAGATCACCGAGCGGCTGCTGCTCGACGAGCGCAACCAGGCCGAGGACATCCTCAACGGCCTGCGCGCACTGGGCCTGACGCTGGCGATCGACGACTTCGGCACCGGCTATTCGGCGCTGGGCTACCTGACGCGCTACCCGATCGGCACGCTGAAGATCGACAAGTCCTTCATGCGCGACATCACCACCCGGCCGGACCGCGCCGGCATCGTGCGCGCGATCATCCTGATGGGCCACAGCCTGAAGCTCGGCCTGGTCGCCGAGGGCGTCGAGACCGAGGAGCAGGCCGCCTTCCTGCGCGAGCAGGGCTGCGAGCTGGCGCAGGGCTGGCTCTACGGCCGCCCGATGCCGCCGCAGGCCTTCGGCGAGCATGTCGCCGCACGGATCACGCCGGCTGTCCCGGCGCCGCTGCTGCCCGCATGACGATGCGGTGCACCAGGTGGAGCTTGCGCACCACCGCCGGCGCCAGCACGAAGGGATAGAAGTCCGGCTCGCCCATGCTGCGCGAGAGCTCGTTGAGCAGCGCGGTCAGCTCGACCCAGGCGTTGACCAGGCGCAGGAAGTCCGCATCGGGCGACTCCAGCACCGTGGCGTCGAACAGCGCCACGTCGACCTCGACATCGTCGGCGTCCAGCCCGAAGCTCAGGCCGGTGTCGAGCGTGTCGACCATGTGCAGGTAGTGCGCCCAGGTCTCGGCCCAGTCCTCCCACGGGTGGCTGGCGGCGTAGGCGCTGACATGCCACTGCGCCCAGTCCGCCGCCGGACCGAGCCGGTAGTGGCGCTCCAGCGCCGCGCCGTAGTCGGCCCGCTCGTCGCCGAAGGCGGCACGAAACGGACCGATCCAGTCGCTGCCGGCCACCAGGCGGTCCCAGTAGTAATGGCCGACCTCGTGGCGCAGGTGGCCCAGCAGCGTGCGATAGGGCTCGCGCAGGCTGGCGCGGATGCGCTCGCGCGTCGGGTCGTCGGCCTCGTCGACGTTGAGCGTGACGATGCCGCCGGCGTGGCCGGTCATCACCGGCACGCCGCCGACCGGGCGCAGGAAGTCGAAGGCCAGACCGCGCGCGGTGTCCTCACCGCCGGCACCGGCCAGGCGCGACTGCACCGGCAGCCCCAGCGCCAGCAGCTGCGACACCAGCCGGCGCTTGGCCTGCTCGATCAGGCCCCAGTCGCGCTGGTTGGTCTCGAAGGTCTGGTCCGGTATGACGCGGTTGAGCCGGCAGGCGATGCAGAACGCCGGCCGCTCGCCCGCGCCGGTGCGCTCCTCGTCGGGCACCAGCCAGTTGCAGCCGGCCGCCGACACCGCGTTGGCGCAGCGCCGCCAGCGCCGCGCCGAGCGCAGGTGCAGCGCAGAGGCCGGCCGCGCCTCCAGCCACAGGCCGGCGTCCTCGCGGTCGGGCTCCAGCGCCAGCAGCGTGCGCCCGGCCGGATCGAAGCCCAGGCCGCGGCCGCAGGCCAGGCAGGTGCTGTTACGGAAGAACACGGCCGCGCCGCACAGGCAGCGGTACGCGCGAGGTGTCCGCGGCTGGCGCTGCGTGCGCCAGCGGTCGGCGATCTGTCGTCCCAGCCGCGACAGGAATCCGTCCATCATTGCGTCCTTCATCCCCAGGCTCCCCCGGCACTGAAAATCATGTCCGGCATGTTAGTGTCTCGAGCCATGTGTCAGCTGCTCGGCCTCAACGCGAACACCCCGACCGATCTGGTCTTCAGCTTCACCGGCTTCGCCCATCGGGCCGTCGAGCACCGGGACGGCTTCGGCATCGCCTTCTTCGAGGGCGCGGGCCTGCGCCTGTTCGTCGACCACCAGAGCGCGGCCGAGTCGCCGGTGGCGGCGATGATCCGCCACTACCCGATCCGCAGCCGCCACATCGTCACCCACATCCGCAAGGCCACCCAGGGCCGGGTCGCGCTGGAGAACACCCACCCCTTCGTGCGCGAGCTCTGGGGCCGCTACTGGGTCTTCGCCCACAACGGCAATCTGGTCGACTACCGCCCCAAGCTGCACGCCAGCTTCCACCCGGTCGGCGACACCGACAGCGAGCGCGCCTTCTGCTGGCTGATGCAGGAGCTGGCGAAGAACCACGCGCGCATGCCCAGCATCCCTGACCTGACGCAGACGCTGGCCGAGCTGGCCCCGCAGATCGCCCGCCACGGCACCTTCAACTTCCTGCTCAGCCAGGGCGAGGCGCTGTGGGCGCACTGCACCACCAAGCTGCACTACGTGCTGCGCCGCCACCCCTTCGCGGACGCGCAGCTGCAGGACGCCGACCTGACGGTCGACTTCGCCGAGCACACCACGCCGCAGGACCGCGTCGCCGTCGTGGTGACCGAGCCGCTGACCACCAACGAGGCCTGGGTGGCACTCGCGCCGGGCGAGCTGGCGGTGTTCGTCGATGGAGACCGACTCGGATGATGGCCTACCTGCTGCGCCGCCTCTGGCAGATGGTGCCGACGCTCGCAGGCGTCGTGCTCGGCGTGTTCTTCCTGTTCAAGGGCTTCGGCGGCGATCCGGCCGAGATCCTCGCCGGCCTGAACGCCTCGCCCGAGCAGGTCGAGCAGATCCGCGATCAGCTCGGCCTGAACCGTCCGGTCTGGGAGCAGCTGGCGATCTTCGTCGGCCAGATCCTGCACTTCGACTGGGGCAAGAGCTGGGCCACCAACGAGCCGGTCGCGCAGCTCTTCGCCACCCGGCTGCCGGCGACGCTGACGGTGATGACGCCGATCCTGGTGCTCGACGCGCTGCTGGCGATTCCGTTCGCGCTGGCGGTGGCCGCCGTGCGCGGCTCGCTGACCGATCGGGCGATCATGGTGGTCACCACCGTGGCGCTGTCGATCAGCTTCCTGGTCTATGTGATCGTCGGCCAGTGGCTGTTCGCCTTCCAGCTCGGCTGGTTCCCGGTGCAGGGCTGGACGGGCAGCGTCTGGACCAACCTGACGACCTACGCGCCGCTGCCGGTGCTGCTGGCGGTGATGGTGGGCCTGTCGCCGCAGATGCGCCTGTACCGCAGCTTCTTCCTCGACGAGATCGGCCAGGACTATGTGCGCACCGCGCGCGCCAAGGGCCTGGGCGAGCGTGCGGTGCTGATGCGCCATGTGCTGCGCAACGCGCTGATCCCGATCCTGACCAATGTGTCGATGCAGCTGCCCGGCATCTTCGTCGGCTCCTTCCTGATCGAGGTCTTCTTCTCCATCCCCGGCATCGGCCGCGAGGTGATGCTGGCGGTCAACCGCAGCGACTACCCCGTCATCCAGGCGGTGACGATCTATCTGGCGGTCATCACGATGCTGATCAATCTGCTCACCGACCTGCTCTACAAGGCGGTCGATCCGCGGGTGACGCTGAAATGAGCGCTCCCTCCGAAGGCGTCTGGGCGCTGGCGGCGCGGCGGCTGCGCGGCGACCGCGTCGGCATGACGGCGATCGTCGTCGTGGCGCTGTATGCGCTCCTGGTGCTGGCGGCCGTCACCGGCCTGGCCGGCGCGCACTGGCAGCAGGAACGCGGCGTGTCCTACGCGCCGCCCACGCTGCTGGGCCCCGCTGCGCCCGCGCTGCCGATGCCGGGGCTGCCGGCGCCTTCGGCCAGCGCGCCGCTGCTCGACCTCTCCAGCGTCGACCCGCTCGCCCCGCGCTACCGCGAATGGGACGAGGCCACCGTGCGCCAGTCGGTCGAGACGACGACACCGGCCGAGACGCTGCCGCTGGGCGGCGACCGGCTCGGCCGCAGCGTGCTCGACAAGGCGATCAAGGGCTCGCAGATCTCCATCCTGGTCGGCGTGCTGGCGGCGGTGGTGGCCGCGGCGATCGGCACGGTGCTGGGCGCCCTGGCGGGCTTCCTCGGCGGGCGCGTCGGCGACCTGCTGGAGTGGGTCTACAACGTCTTCACCTCGATTCCCGGCATCCTGCTGATCTTCGCCTTCGCGGCGGTGGCCGGGCGGGGTGTGACCAGCGTGGTGCTGATCCTCGGTCTGACCGGCTGGACCGGCATCTACCGGCTGGTGCGCGCCGAGTTCATGAAGCACGCCGCGCGCGACTATGTGCGCGCCGCCGAGGCCATCGGCGCCAGCCGCACGCAACGCATGTTCCGCCACATCCTGCCCAACGTCAGCCATGTGGTGCTGGTGCAGCTCTCGATCCATGTCGTGGGCTTCATCAAGTACGAGGTCATCCTGTCCTACCTGGGCCTGGGCGTGAGCGTCGACCAGGTGAGCTGGGGCACGATGCTGGCCGAGGCGCAGAGCGAGCTGATCCTGGGCTACTGGTGGCAGATCGCCACCGCCACCACCTTCATGGCGGTGTTCGTCACCGCCTTCTCGCTGATGACCGACGCGCTGCGCGACGCGCTCGATCCGAAGCTGCGCGGGCTGGAGGGCTGACGCGATGGACCTGCCGATCCCGAACCTCGCCCTGCCCGCCAGTCTGGCGCGCCCGGATGCACCACTGCTGCGCATCGAGGACCTGCGGGTGCGCTTTCGCCTCGGCCGCGAGGCGGGGCCGGGCAGCGCGCCGCGCTGGGGCCGCGCGGTCGGTGGCGAGGCGCCCGGCAGCGGCCTGCACCTCGACATCCCGGCCGAGACCACCGTCGCGCTGGTCGGCGAGTCCGGCTCGGGCAAGAGCGTGACGGCGATGTCGATCCTGAACCTGCTGCCCGACAACGCCGAGCGCAGCGGGCGCATCCTCTGGGACGGCCGCGACCTGCTCGGCGCGACGCCGGCCGAGCTGCGGCGCCTGCGCGGGCGCCAGATCGCCTGCGTGTTCCAGGACCCGATGGGCTCGCTGAACCCGGTCTTCACCGTGGGCGCGCAGATCGCCGAGCCGCTGCGGCTGCACCTGGGCCTGAGCCGGCGCGCCGCGCTGGCGCGGGCCGAGGAACTGCTCGCCGAGGTCGGCCTGCCCGAGCCGCGCCGGCGGCTGTCGGCCTATCCGCACGAGCTCTCGGGCGGGCAGCAGCAGCGGGTGATGATCGCCATGGCGCTGGCCTGCGAGCCGCGCCTGCTGATCGCCGACGAGCCGACCACCGCGCTCGACGTCACCATCCAGCGCCAGATCCTGGAGCTGCTCGAGCGGGTGCAGCGCGAGCGGCGCATGAGCCTGCTGTTCATCAGCCACGACCTCGGCGTGGTCGGCGAGATCGCCGACCGGGTGGTGGTGATGCGCCACGGCCAGGTGCGCGAGCAGGGCCCGGTCGAGGCGATCTTCACCGCGCCGCAGGACGCCTACACCCGCGCGCTGCTGGCCTGCCGGCCGACGCTCGACAGCGACACCCCCCGGCTGGCGGTCATCGACGACCACCTCGCCGGCCGCGCGCCCGCCCCGGCCCGCCGCCCCCGCCCCGAATCGGCCGACGACGCGCCGGTGCTGATCGAGGCGTGCGGCCTGGGCAAGTCCTTCTTCTTCCGCGAGGGCCTGTGGCGCCGGCGCGAGTTCAAGGCGGTGCAGGACGTGAACTTCCGGCTGCGGCGCGGGCGCACGCTGGGCGTGGTCGGCGAATCGGGCTCGGGCAAGACGACGATGGGCCTGACGCTGCTGCGGCTGCACGAGGCCAGCGCCGGGCAGGTGCTGTTCGACGGCGAGGACCTGTTCGCGCACCAGGGCCCGGCGCGACAGGCGCTGCGCCGGCGCATCCAGATCGTGTTCCAGAACCCGTACGCGTCGCTGAACCCGCGCTTCACCATCGGCCAGACGCTGCTGGAGCCGATGCAGATCCACGCCCTCGGCGCCGACGACCGCGAGCGCAAGCGCAGGGCGCTGGCGCTGCTCGAGCGCGTCGGGCTGGACGCCACGGCGTTCGGCAAGTACCCGCACGAGTTCTCCGGCGGCCAGCGCCAGCGCATCGCCATCGCGCGCGCGCTGACGCTCTCGCCCGAGGTGCTGGTGCTCGACGAGGCGGTCTCGGCGCTGGACGTCTCGGTGCAGGCCCAGGTGCTCAACCTGCTGAAGGACCTGCAGGACGAGCTGGGCCTGGCCTATGTCTTCATCAGCCACGATCTGGCCGTCGTGCGCTTCATGGCCGACGAGCTGCTGGTGATGAAGGACGGCCGCGTCGTCGAGCAGGGCGAGACCCGCGCGCTGCTGGCCGCACCGCGCCAGGACTACACGCGGCGGCTGCTGGCGGCGGTGCCACGCGGCCTGGCAGGACGCACGAACTGAACCGCGGAACACATCGGATTTTCTGGGTCGGGATGGCTGCGTTCATCGCCCGATGCGCCCCGGGCCAGCCTTGCGAACATCGACAGGCATCAACCCGCAAGGAAGTTCCCTCCCATGAAGCCCCGCTGGACCGACTGGCTGGCCGCCGCCGCCCTGGCCCTGGCATTGAGCGCCGGAGCCGCCGTCTCGACCACCGACGACCTGCCGCTGCTGGCGCAGTCGCGCTGAGCCCCCCGGCATCCGACCGCACTGCCCGGTCGGTTCCGCCCTCTTCGGAAAGAATGCGTGAACTTCTGCGCGAGGGGTCACGGCGGTTGCAAGATGACGCAGCCATGTCGGCCCGAGACGCGTACGCTAGACCTGTCGATTGGCAACGACGGGAGACCCACCATGAAGTTCCGCTGGTCCGAATGGCTGACCGCCGCCGCCCTGATTTTCGCCTTCAGCGCATACGCCGGTGCCGATGAGGGCACCGAATCGCCGGCCGAACCGGCCGTGCAGCCGGCTCGCTGAAGGCCCGCGTCCGAGCAACTCCTCCTCAGAGAAGCCTTGGGGACTGGGCTCAGTCCCAGGGAGGCGGGCGTTCCGGGCCAGAGAGAGCGAGCACCCGGTCACCCCGTCCCGCCTCCCTTCTTTTTTTGCGCGCCGCTCCGCCGCCGACGGCCTGCGCCGACCTCGCGCCTGATCTCCCCGGCCCTGGCCTCCCGTTTCCGCCGACCGCTCCACAGGGGCTGCGGTATTCTCGCGGCCACTTCCGCGCCCGGCCCGCGCCGCGCCGGCCCTCCCTCCCCTGCCGCTGACCGCGACCCATGAGCATGAGCACCCGCGCCGCCATCGCCGCCTCGATCGCCTACGACACCATCATGGTGTTCGAGGGCCAGTTCACCGACCACATCCTTCCGGACCAGATCCACAAGATCAACCTGTCCTTCCTGTCGCCGCGCATGCGCCGCGAGTACGGCGGCTGCGCCGGCAACATCGCCTACAACTACGCGCTGCTCGGCGGCGAGGCGGTGCCGATGGGCATGGTCGGCGACGACTTCGGCCCCTACCGCGAGCACTACCAGCGCTGCGGCATCGACCAGCGCGCGATCCGCGTCGCCGCCGACAGCTACACCGCGCAGTGCTTCATCGTCACCGACCTGTCGAACAACCAGCTCGCCGGCTTCCACCCCGGCGCGATGGGTCGCTCGGCCGAGATCGCGCTGGCCGAGGCCGGCGAGGTCGCGGTCGGCCTGGTCGGCCCGGACGCGCCCGACGCGATGCAGCAGCACAGCCGCGAGATGGCCGAGGCCGGCCTGCCCTTCATCCTCGATCCCGGCCAGAACATCGTGCTGTTCAGCGGCGAGCAGCTGCTGGAGATGATCGACCGCGCGCCGGTGCTGGTCTGCAACGACTACGAGGCCGAGCTGATCTGCGACAAGACCGGCCTGACGCTGGCCGAGCTGGCCGCGCGGGTCGACACGCTGATCGTCACCCGCGGCGCCGAGGGCTCGGTGGTCTGGCAGGGCGGCGCCGAGCAGGCCATCGCGCCGGTGCCGGCCGCCGCCGTCAAGGACCCGACCGGCTGCGGCGACGCCTACCGCGCCGGCCTGCTGCTGGCGATGGCCACCGGCCGCCCGCTGCTCGACGGCGCGCGCCTGGGCAGCGTGCTGGGCTCGATCAAGATCGCGGTGCAGGGCTGTCAGAATCACCGTCCGACGCGCGAGGAGATCCGCGCGCAGTTCGAGCAGCATTACGGCGCCTGGCCGTTCTGAGGTCGGCCGCTGCCGCGCTGACCGCGGCAGCCCGGCGCCCTGATCCCGCGATCCAGGAGACGCCGATGAGTGAGCCTTTCGCCGCGACCGCCGCCGACGTGCTGGTGGTCGGCAGCCTGAACATGGACCTGCGCATCCGCACGCCGCGCCTGCCCGCCCCGGGCGAGACGCTGACCGGCAGCGGCTTCGACACCGACGGCGGCGGCAAGGGCGCCAACCAGGCGGTGGCCGCCGCACGCCAGGGCGCCCGGGTGGCGATGCTCGGCGCGGTCGGGCAGGACGCCCACGGCGCGGCGCTGCTCGCGGCGCTGCAGGCCGACGGCATCGACACCCATGCGGTCGAGCGCATCGCAGGCACGCCCAGCGGCACCGCCGCCATCCTGCTGATGCCCGACGGCGAGAACAGCATCGTCGTCATTCCCGGCGCCAACCATGCGCTGACGCCCGAGCGCGTGCGCGCGCAGGCCGCGCGGCTGCGCCAGGCCCGCGTGGTGGTCGCGCAGCTCGAATGCCCGCTCGACGCGGTGACCGAGGCGCTGGCGATCGCGCGCGAGGCGGGTGCAGTCACGGTGCTCAACGCCGCGCCGGTGCAGCCGCTGGACGATGCGCTGCTCGGCCAGCTCGACTGGCTGGTGGTCAACGAGATCGAGGCGGCGGCGCTGGCCGGCACGCCCGTTCCCGGCCCGACCGAGGCGCGCGCGGTGGCCGAGCAGCTGCGCCGGCGCGGCCCGCGCCAGGTGCTGGTGACGCTCGGCGCCGAGGGTCTGGTGCTGGCCGGCCCCGAAGGCACGCTGGCGCTGCCGGCGCCGCGGGTGCAGGCGGCGGACACCACCGGCGCCGGCGACACGGTGGTCGGCGCGCTGGCGGCCGCGCTGGCCGCCGGCCGGCCGCTGCGCGAGGCGCTGACCCGCGCCCAGGCCGCCGCCGCGCTGGCCGTCACCCGGCTCGGCACCCAGTCGGCGATGCCGACGGCCGCCGAGGTCGATCGCCTCGTCGCCGACCTGCACCTTCAGGGAGACACCCCGTGAACCGCACCCGCATCCTCTTCGACACCGATCCGGGCATCGACGACGCGATGGCGCTGGCGATGCTGGCGCTCGATCCGCGCGCCGAGCTGGTCGGCATCACCACCGTCTTCGGCAACGTGCCGATCGAGCTGACCACCCGCAACGCGCTGGCGCTGCGCGAGCGCTTCGGCATTCCGGAGGTGCCGGTGGCGCGCGGCGCGGCGCGGCCGCTGGTGAAGCCGGCCGGCGACTTCGCCGACTTCGTGCATGGCGCCAACGGCCTGGGCAACGTCGAGCTGCCCGAGCCCGGCGGCGCGCTCGATCCGCGCCCGGCCGCGCAGTTCATCGTCGAGATGGCACGCCGGCATTCGGGCGAACTGGTGCTGGTGCCGGTCGGGCCGCTGACCAATCTGGCGCTGGCACTGCAGCTCGACCCGGAGCTGCCCCGCCATGTGCGCGAGGTGGTGCTGATGGGCGGTGCCTTCGGCACGCACGGCCACGGCGGCAACATGTCGCCGGTGGCCGAGGCCAACATCTTCAACGACCCGCATGCGGCCGACCTCGTCGCCACCGCGCCGTGGCCGGTGACCTTCGTCGGCCTGGACGTGACGCACGAGGTGGTGATGACGACCGGCTACCTCGACGAGCTGGGCGCGCGCGGCGGCCCGCACGGCGCCTTCCTGCGCGACATCACCCGCTTCTACGAGGCCTTCTACGAATTCCGCACCGGCGGCGGCATCTGCTGCCATGACGCCACCGCGGTGGCCTTCGCGCTCGATGCCTCGGCCTTCACCCGCCGGCCGGGCGCGGTGCGTGTCGTGACCGAGGGGCTGGCGGCCGGCCAGACCATCCAGTCGGTGCGCGGCAGCCGCTTCCCCGCCACCGACTGGGACGGCCGCCCCGAGCAGCAGGTCTGCACCGGCGTCGACGTCGCGCGGGTGCTGGCCGACTTCCGCCGGCTCTTTCCCGGCTGAGGCATGAAAAAAGCCCGGCCGGGGCCGGGCTTCGTCAGGCCGGAAGCCGAGGCTCCCGGTCAGGCCGCGATCACGGCTTCTCGCCGGTCGGGAAGGGCCAGGCGGCCTTCGGGTTCAGCGTCGTCTTGGCGGTCGTCGACGGTGCGGCGGCGGTCGCGCTCTTCTTCGCGGCCTTCTTCGCCGGCTCGGCCTTCTTCAGCGCGGGCTTCGGAGCGGCCGCCTTCTTCGGCGCAGCCTTCTTGGCCGCCGGCTTGGCTTCCTCGACCACCGGAGCGGGGGCCGGTGCCGGTGCCGGCTCGGCGGCGACGGCCGGAGCCGCAGCCTTCTTCGGCGCCGCCTTCTTCGCGGCAGCCTTCTTGGCCGCCGGCTTGGCCTCCTCGACCACCGGAGCGGGGGCCGGTGCCGGCTCGGCGGCGACGGCCGGGGCCGCAGCCTTCTTCGGCGCCGCCTTCTTCGCGGCAGCCTTCTTGGCCGCCGGCTTGGCTTCCTCGACGACCGGAGCGGGGGCCGGAGCCGGTGCCGGCTCGGCGGCGACGGCCGGAGCCGCGGCCTTCTTCGGCGCCGCCTTCTTCGCGGCAGCCTTCTTGGCCGCCGGCTTGGCTTCCTCGACCACCGGAGCGGGGGCCGGTGCCGGTGCCGGTGCCGGCTCGGCGGCGACGGCCGGAGCCGCGGCCTTCTTCGGCGCCGCCTTCTTCGCGGCAGCCTTCTTCACCGGCTTGGCGGTCTCGGCCACCGGAGCCGGCGCGGGCGCCGGGGCAGGGGCTGCAGCGACCGTCTCGACGACGGCCGGGGCGGCGGCCTTCTTCGTGGTCTTGCGGGCGGGCTTCTCGGCCGGGGCTGCGGCCGGGGTTGCCGCGACAGCCTTCGGGGCCGCAGCCGTCTTCTTCGTTGCCATCACAGTTCTCCTAGATGAGATTGACATTGCGCACCCGACCGGCCGCGGGAAAGAGGACCGGGGGTGATCATCGGTCCGTGCGGCTGTGCAGCACAGGCGCGCGGGATCCGTGAACGGGAGGGAATCGAGAGGCGGACGAAGGGCGGCAGCGGCACGGCAGGCTTCAGTCCCAGGACAGGGCGCCGCCCGACTGATACTCGATCACGCGGGTCTCGAAGAAGTTGCGCTCCTTCTTCAGGTCGATCATCTCGCTCATCCACGGGAAGGGGTTCTCCTCGTTCGGGAAGAGCTCGTCGAGACCGATCTGGGTCGCGCGGCGGTTGGCGATGAAGCGCAGGTAGCCCTTGAACATCGACGCGTTCAGGCCCAGCACGCCACGCGGCATGGTGTCCTCGGCGTAGCGGTATTCCAGGTCGACGGCCTTCAGGAACAGCGCCTTGATCTCGTCCTTGAACTCCGGCGTCCACAGATGCGGGTTCTCGAGCTTGATCGCGTTGATCAGGTCGATGCCGAAGTTGCAGTGCATCGACTCGTCGCGCAGGATGTACTGGTACTGCTCGGCAGCCCCGGTCATCTTGTTCTGGCGGCCTAAAGCGAGGATCTGCGTGAAGCCGACGTAGAAGAACAGGCCTTCCATCAGGCAGGCGAAGACGATCAGCGACTTCAGCAGCGTCTGGTCCGCCTCGGGCGTGCCGGTGACGAAGTTCGGATCCATGATCGCGTCGATGAACGGGATCAGGAACTCGTCCTTGTCGCGGATCGAGGCCACCTCGTGGTAGGCGTTGAAGATCTCGCTCTCGTCCAGGCCCAGCGACTCGACGATGTACTGGTAGGCGTGCGTGTGGATCGCCTCCTCGAAGGCCTGGCGCAGCAGGAACTGGCGGCACTCCGGGGCGGTGATGTGGCGGTAGGTGCCCAGCACGATGTTGTTGGCCGCCAGCGAGTCGGCGGTCACGAAGAAGCCGAGGTTGCGCTTGATGATGCGGCGCTCGTCGTCGCTCAGGCCGTTCGGATCCTTCCAGAGCGCGATGTCGCGGCTCATGTTCACTTCCTGCGGCATCCAGTGGTTGGCGCAGGTGGCCAGGTACTTGTCCCAGGCCCACTTGTACTTGAACGGAACGAGCTGATTGACGTCGGTCTGCCCGTTGATGATGCGCTTGTCGGCGATGTTGACGCGACGCTGGCTCACGCCCTCGGCGGCCGCCGATCCATCGCGATCGAGGGACGACTGGGCGGGGGTCGAGGGGGTGGGCGTGGAGGAGAGCGGAGTGTCTTCCCAGACCAGCATGTCTGACATGTCTGACTTCCTAGTGGGGGTGAATTATCGGAACCTTGCCCGCAAACACCAAGCATTTCTTCGGGGAAATGGCGGATGCGCGGGCCGGTTTCACCACGGGGTCACGCCCCGCGGCGGGTTTCTTTCATTGCGACGGCGGCCGGGGCCGCCGCTGGTCACTGGCAGGCTTCGCAGCCGGGGTCGTCGATGGCGCAGAACTTGACGTCGGTGGCCGGCGTCGAGGCGCCGGCTGCCGCGGCCATCTGCGCCTGCGCAGCGGCAGCGGCCTTCTCCATCGCGCTCTGGCCGGTGCTGCTGCCGCCGGCGCTGACCGCGTTGAGCTGGCCGGCGCGGCCGGTCGACTTCTCGGCGTGCGTGGCGCCCATCGTGCGCAGGTAGTAGGTGGTCTTCAGGCCGCGGATCCAGGCGAGCTTGTAGGTCTCGTCGAGCTTCTTGCCCGAGGCGCCGGCCATGTAGATGTTCAGGCTCTGCGCCTGGTCGATCCACTTCTGGCGACGCGAGGCGGCCTCGACCAGCCAGCGCGGCTCGACCTCGAAGGCGGTCGCGTAGAGCTGCTTGAGCTCCTCGGGCACGCGGTCGATGCGGCGCAGCGAGCCGTCGAAATGCTTCAGGTCCATGACCATGATGTCATCCCACAGGCCGAGCTTCTTCAGGTCGCGCACCAGGTACTCGTTGACCACGGTGAACTCGCCCGACAGGTTCGACTTGACCGAGAGGTTGCCGAAGCACGGCTCGATCGAGGCGTCCACGCCGATGATGTTCGAGATGGTCGCGGTCGGGGCGATGGCCACGCAGTTGGAGTTGCGCATGCCGTTGTCGCGGATGCGCAGGCGCAGCGCCTCCCAGTCCAGGGTCGACGAGGTGTCGGCCTCGACGTAGCCGCCGCGGGCCTCGGCCAGCAGCTTGAGCGAGTCCAGCGGCAGGATGCCCTTCGACCACAGCGAGCCGTCGTAGCTCGCGTAGCGGCCACGCTCGGCGGCCAGCTCGGTCGAGGCCCAGTAGGCGTGGTAGCAGATCGCCTCCATCGAGCGGTCGGCGAACTCGACCGCCGCCTGCGAGGCGTAGGGCACGCGCAGCTGGTAGAGCGCGTCCTGGAAGCCCATCAGGCCCAGGCCGACCGGGCGGTGCTTCAGGTTCGAGTTGCGGGCCTTGGCGACGGCGTAGTAGTTGATGTCGATGACGTTGTCGAGCATGCGCATCGCCACCGACACCGTCTTCTTCAGCTTGGCCTGGTCGAGCACCTTGGCGCCGTCCGCGCCGGTCGTCAGGTGGTGCGCCAGGTTGACCGAGCCGAGGTTGCAGACCGCGATCTCCTGGGCGTTGGTGTTCAGCGTGATCTCGGTGCAGAGGTTGCTCGAATGCACCACGCCGACATGCTGCTGCGGCGAGCGCAGGTTGCAGGCGTCCTTGAACGTGATCCACGGATGGCCCGTCTCGAACAGCATCGTCAGCATCTTGCGCCACAGGTCGACCGCGCGCACCCGCTTGAAGAGCTTGATCTCGCCGGCGCGGGTCTTCTCCTCGTAGGCCGTGTAGGCGCGCTCGAAAGCGGTGCCGAACAGGTCATGCAGGTCCGGGCAGGTCGACGGGCTGAACAGCGTCCACTCGCCGCCCTCCATCACGCGCTTCATGAACAGGTCCGGAATCCAGTTCGCGGTGTTCATGTCGTGGGTGCGGCGGCGGTCGTCGCCGGTGTTCTTGCGCAGCTCCAGGAACTCCTCGATGTCGAGGTGCCAGGTCTCGAGGTACGCGCAGACCGCGCCCTTGCGCTTGCCGCCCTGGTTGACCGCGACGGCCGTGTCGTTGACCACCTTCAGGAAGGGCACGACGCCCTGCGACTCGCCGTTGGTGCCCTTGATGTGCGAACCCAGGGCGCGCACCGGCGTCCAGTCGTTGCCCAGGCCGCCGGCGAACTTCGACAGCAGCGCGTTGTCCTTGATCGCCTCGTAGATGCCGTCCAGGTCGTCGGGCACGGTCGTCAGGTAGCAGCTCGAGAGCTGCGAGCGGCGAGTGCCGGCGTTGAACAGCGTCGGCGTCGACGACATGAAGTCGAAGCTGGAGAGCACCTCGTAGAACTCGATCGCGCGGGCCTCGCGGTCGACCTCGTTCAGCGCCAGGCCCATGGCCACGCGCATGAAGAAGGCCTGCGGCAGCTCGATGCGGGTCTTGCGCACATGCAGGAAGTAGCGGTCGTACAGCGTCTGCAGGCCGAGGTAGTCGAAGTTCATGTCGCGCTCGGGACGCAGCGCGGCGCCCAGGCGCTGCAGGTCGAACTGCAGCAGGCGCTCGTCGAGCAGCTCGGCCTCGACGCCGCGGCGCACGAACTCGGGGAAGTACAGCGGATAGCGCACGCTCATCTCGGCCTGGGTCACGTCGTCGCCCAGCACCTCGCGGCGGATGGTGTGCATCAGCAGGCGGGCGGTGACGCGGGTATAGCCTGGGTCCTTCTCGATCAGCGTGCGCGCGGCCAGGATCGCGGCCTTGTAGACCTCCTCGACCGGCACGCCGTCATACAGGTTGCGGCGCGTCTCGGCCAGCACCGGCGCGGCGGTGACTTCCTCGCCCAGGCCGGCGCAGGCCGACTCGACCAGCGCCTGCAGGCCGCCCTTGTCCAGCGGCTTGCGCTGGCCGTGGTCCTGCACGACCACATCGGCCGGGGCCTGCGCCGGCGCGCGGCCCTGGCTCAGGCGCTCCTGCGAGCGGCGCTCCCGGTACAGCACGTAGGCGCGCGCCACGTCATGGTGGCTGCCGCGCATCAGGCCCAGCTCGACCTGGTCCTGCACGTCCTCGATGTGGAAGGTGCCGCCGCTCGGGCGCGAGCGCAGCAGCGCACGCACCACCGACTCGGTCAGCACGTCGACCGTCTCGCGCACGCTGGCCGAGGCCGCGCCCTGCGCGCCGCGCACCGCCAGGAAGGCCTTCATCAGCGCCACCGCGATCTTGTGCGGCTCGAACGCGACCACCGCGCCGTTGCGGCGGATGATCTGGTAGCCGGCGTAGGCGGAGGGCGACGGCGCGGTCGCGGCAGTCGAGGACGGATCGATGGAGCTGAAGTCGGTTGTCTGCATGGACATGGAGTCTTCCTGGGTTCGTTCCCTGAGGACGTCAGGCGGTCGTCGCCGGCAATGCGCCGCCCCGGTCGACCTGCTGGCGGCGGGCCGTCCTGGACGGTGAAAGGGGGGTGGTTCTGGCTCTGCTGTGCTGGACGCGCGGCCATTCTGCGGAGAGCCCGCAGCCGCGACGGACGCGAGCATAACACTAGCCGTAGTGTCCTGCGATCTGCAAAACACTATGGCTAGTGTCCCTCAGTTCATGTGCCTCTTGACAGGAGCGGCAGGAGCGGCTTGTGCGCGCCGAGGTGGCGCGCCAGCCGGCGCCAGTCGAAGCCTGCGCCCGGATCGTGCTTGCGCCCGGGCGCGACATGCTCGTGGCCGACCGCCTCGAGGATCGGCCAGGCCTGCGCGGCCTGTCTCAGCAGGCGAGCCAGCGCGCGGTACTGGGCGGCACGGAAGGGGTGTCCCTCCAGCCCTTCCAGCTCGATGCCGAGCGAATGGTCGTTGCAGTTGTCGACGCCGCGCCACGACGAGCGCCCGGCATGCCAGGCCCGCCCGTCGACCGCCACGAACTGCACCAGCTCGCCATCGCGCCGGATCAGGAAATGCGCCGACACCTCCAGCCCGGCCAGACCGGCGAAATAGGGATGCGCGGCCGGATCGAGCCGGTTGGTGAACAGCCGCTCGATCGCGTCGCCGCCGTAGCGCCCCGGCGGCAGGCTGATCGAGTGGATGAGCGCCAGCTCGACCGCCCGACCCGGGGGGCGCAGCCCGAAGTTCGGGCTCGGCACCCGGCGCGCGTCGCGGTGCCAGCCGTCCTGCCAGGGCGAGACGGGCGTCGGTGCGGGCTGGCGGCGCCGCGCGGCGACCGGGCTCATGCGCCGCCCTCCTCGCCCTCGTCGCCACCGTCGCCGGCGGCCTGCACGCCCAGCCGGCTCATGCGGTAGCGCATCTGGCGCAGCGTCAGGCCGATGGCCGCGCCGGCGGCGGTGCGGTTGCCGCGGTGCAGCGCCAGCGCGCGCACCAGCACCTCGCGCTCGACCTCGTCGAGATGGGCCATCAGGTCGCAGGGCAGCGGAGCCTCGCCGGCGCGCACCGGCACGGCGGCCGCCTCGTCCGCCGTGCCGGCGAGCGGCCCCGCCACCGCGGCCGGTCCGCCGCAGTCGCCCAGGCCGAGATCGTCCGCGTCGATCACGCCCCCGCCCGACAGCGCGACGGCGCGGTGCAGCAGGTTCTCCAGCTCGCGCACGTTGCCGGGAAAGTCGTGCGTGGCCAGCCGCGCCAGCGCCGCCGGCGTCAGCCGCGGCGGCGCGACCAGCCCGGACTCGGCCGCGATGCGCGCCAGCACCGCGCCGCACAGCAGCGGCAGGTCGTCGAGCCGCTCGCGCAGCGGCGGCACGCGCAGCTGGATGACGTTCAGGCGGTAGAACAGGTCCTGGCGGAAGCGCCCGGCGCGCACCTCGGCCTCCAGGTCGCGGTGCGTCGCGCTGACGATGCGCACGTCGAGCGCGGTCTCGCCGACCGCGCCGACCGGGCGCACCGCGCGCTCCTGGATCGCGCGCAGCAGCTTGCTCTGCATCGCCAGCGGCAGCTCGCCGATCTCGTCGAGGAAGAGCGTGCCGCCGGCCGCGGCCTGGAAGAAGCCCTCGCGGTCCTCGCTGGCGCCGGTGAAGGCGCCCTTGCGATGGCCGAAGAACTCCGCCTCGAGGAGGTGCTCGGGAATCGCGCCGCAGTTGACCGCGATGAAGGGCTGGGCCGCGCGGTGGCTGACCTGGTGCACCGCACGCGCGACCAGCTCCTTGCCGGTGCCCGACTCGCCGTGCACCAGCACCGGTGCCATGCCGCGCGCGACCTTGCCGATCATCTCGCGCACCTGGCGCATCGCCGCCGACTGGCCCGACAGGCGCTGCAGCGCCGCCGCGGCCGCGCCGGCCGGCGCCGCGGCGGCCGCGGCCTTCGGCGGCGCCGGCACCCGGCCGAGCGCCGAGGCGACGACGCTGCGGAACTGGCGCAGGTCGACCGGCTTGGTCAGATAGTCGAAGGCGCCCGCCTTGAGCGCCTGCACCGCGTTCTCGGCCGAGCCGTAGGCGGTGATGACCAGCGTCTTCTCGGGCCGGCCGGCCTGCTCGAGCCGGCGCAGCAGCTCCAGCCCGTTGCCGTCGGGCAGGCGCATGTCGGTGATGACGGCATCGAAGCGCCGCGCCTGCAGCAGCCCCCAGGCCTCCTCGACGCAGGACGCCGTCTCGACGTCGCAGCCCTCGCGCAGCAGCGCGAGCTCGTAGAGCGTGCACAGGTCCGGCTCGTCGTCGACGACAAGCAGGCGAGGCGGGACGGAAGCCGCCGGCGCGGCGGGAGACGGGGACGGAGGCGGGCTCATGATGCGGAGGGCGGCGTCGACGGTGCCGCCGACGCCAGCGCGACCCGCGGCATCGTGACGACGAAGACATTGCGGTGGCGCGCGCCGGGGCCGCGCGGGCGGAACTCGATCGAGGCGCGGTAGCGCCCGCACAGCTCGCGGCAGATGTACAGCCCCAGGCCGGTGCCGCGGCTGCGCGTCGAGAAGAAGGGCTCGAACAGGTGCGGCTCGACCTCGGGCGAGATCACCTCGCCGTCGCTGGCCACCGACAGCTCGATCAGCCCCTGCGGCCGCGCGCAGGCGCGCACCCAGACCGCATGCGGCTGGCCGCTGCCGTGGCGCAGCGCATTGTCGAGCAGGTTGACCAGCACCCGGCGCAGGTGCTCGACGTCGAAGCGCACCGGCAGCGCCCCGTCGCCCGGATCGACGAAGAGCACCGCGTCGCGCGCGGCGGCGATGCCGGCGGTGCGCGCCCAGTCGGCGCACAGCGCCGCGACCTGCGCGCCCAGGTCGATCACCGGCGCCTCGCGCGGCGCGCCCGGCGAGACCTCGGCGACATCGTCGACGATGCGCTGCAGCCGCACGACGTTATCGGCGACGATGCGCGCCAGCCGCTGCTGCGCCGGATCGCCGGACAGGTCCTCGGCCAGCAGCGCGTTGGCCTGCGCGATCGCCGCCAGCGGATTGCGGATCTCGTGCGCGATGCCGGCCGAGACCCGGCCCATCGCCGCCAGCCGCTCCTGGCGCTCGCGCGCGCGCAGCGTGCGCACGTCCTCGAGAAAGAGCACGCACAGCGCCTCGCCGGAGCGGGCGCGGCGCCGGGTGAAGCGCATGCGCAGCCGCAGCGGCCGCTCCTGCGCATGGCGCTCGTCGCCGCCGGGCCCGGGCAGCTTCAGCGCCAGCTCGCGCCCGGACTCCGGCCAGGCCCCGTCGGCGAAGGCCTGCACCAGCGCGTCGCGCATCGGCTGCCAGGCCGGCAGCAGGTCGAGGTCGAAGGGCTCGAAGCGCGCGCCCATGCGCGCGCCGATCAGCTGCAGCGCCGCCGGATTGGCCGCCTGGATGCGGCCGCGGCGGTCGGCGACCATCACGCCGTCCTGCATCTCCTCGATCATCAGCCGGTTCAGCCGCGCCTGCTGGCGGGCCAGCTCGAGCGTGCTGCGCGCGGCCAGCTCCTGGCGCGCCAGGCGGTCGGCCAGCTCGCCGGCCAGCGCCGCGGCGGTCAGCACGCCGCCGCCGGCGATGCCGGCCTGCATCATCGCGGTGGCCAGCTCCGCCGGCGAGCTGGTGCTCCACCAGGCCGCCACCAGCATCAGCAGCGCCGCCGTCGAGGCCACGCCGAGCGCCGGCCGGCGCGGCATCAGCGTCGCGGCCATCAGCACCGGCAGCATGTACAGCGCCACCGCGTTGACCGACGCCCCGGACAGCGCCAGCAGCAGCGTGAAGGCGCTCAGGTCGACCGCGACGGTGGCCATCGCCCAGCGCCCGCGCAGCCGGCCCGAGGCCGCCATGTAGCCGTCGGGCGGCACCGGCCAGGCCAGCACCGCCAGCGCCGCCGCCACCTGCAGCGCGCACACGCCCAGCGAGGGCCACTGCGAGCGCCCGCCCAGGTAGACCACCACCAGCACCTGGATGCCCAGCAGCAGCAGCCCGAGCAGCGTGCGCGCGATCGAGAAGGCGCGGAACAGCCGCAGGAAGGGCGCCGGCGGCTCGCGGCGGCGCCGCTCCGGGGGCTCGTGCTCGCGCTCGCCGGCGGCCTGCGCGGCGTCGGCGCCGGTGCCCTCCCCGCTCGCGGCGGCGCGAGATGCGTTCCGGCGCACGAAGGGCGCCACCGGCGGCAGCCCCGGCGAGGACGGGCCGTCCGCCTGCAGGCCGGTGCTGTCGGGCCGGCTGTCGGGCGGCAGGTCGGTGTCGAGCGGAGAGCCGCGGTCCAGGCCGAAGGCCATCGTCGCGAACCAGGGGCTGCCGCGCTTCGCGCCGGGACGGGCCGTGCTGTCGCTCATCGCCACACCGGCCGGCCGCTCAGCGGCGGGCGTAGGGCGCGCGCGGACCGGCCAGGCGGTGCAGGCGGCCGCAGTAGGCCTGGCCCTCGTGCTCGAGCGCCTCGGCCTGCGGCAGGTGCAGGCCGCAGTGCGCGCAGCGCACCATGGTCTGCAGCGCGGAGCCCGCGCCGGCCGGACCTGCGGCCGGCGCGCGCGCCGACCCGCCGGCATCGCGCCGCGCCCCGCCGCGCAGCCACCACACGAATGCCAGCCCCAGCATCACCATCAGCAGCAGCTTGCCCATCGGCCCGCTCCCCTCGTCCGGCCGCTACAGACCGACCGCGCCGAGCGGACGGTGCAGCAGCACCTCCATCACGAAGCGCGAGCCGACATAGGCCAGCAGCAGCAGCACGCCGCCGGCATACAGCCAGCGCGTCGCGCGCCGGCCGCGCCAGCCGAAGAAGCGCCGCCCGGCCAGCAGCCCGGCCAGCACCACCCAGCCCAGCAGCGAGAACACCGTCTTGTGGTCCCAGTGCCAGACCGGCGTGAACCAGGCGCCCAGCAGCAGCGCCAGCGTCAGCATCGCGAAGCCGGCGGCCACGAAGCGGTAGGTCAGCCGCTCCAGCGTCAGCAGCGGCAGCCCCGGCCGCCCGGTCGGCTCCAGCCGCACCGCACGCGCGCGGTCGCGCAGCAGGCGCTCGGCCCGGTCCAGCCAGGCCGCATGCAGCACCGCCGCCGCGACCAGCCCGTAGGAGGCGAGCCCCATCATCCAGTGCAGCGGCGCCCACGGCGAGCCCGCGTGCAGGCCCTCGCCCGGGAACAGCGCCGCCAGCGCCAGCGTCACCGCGCCGGCGGTCGCCAGCCAGCGCCGCACCGCCGGCACCGGCAGGAAGCGGCTCTCCAGCGCATGCAGGCCGATCACCATCCAGGCGGTGGCCGCCAGCGCCGGCGCGAAGCCGAAGCGCACGCCGGACACGCCCTCGCCGAGACCGAACAGATGCATCACGCCGGCCAGGCCATGCGCGATCCAGGCCAGCGGCAGCAGCCGATGGCGCCAGCCCTGCGCACCGGGCAGCATCGCCAGCACATAGCCCGCCAGCGCCGCCAGCGACGGCACCAGCCACGGGGACAGGCCGGGAGACATGGGGGTCGATAGAATCACCCGCACAGTGTACTAATCCTCCTCACCCGGGACACCCGATGGCCTCCGCCCTTTCTGAACGCCTGTCACGCATGGTCAAGACGATGCGCGGCCAGGCCCGCATCACCGAGTCGAACGTGCAGGACATGCTGCGCGAGGTGCGCATGGCCCTGCTGGAGGCCGACGTGGCGCTGCCGGTGGTGCGCGACTTCATCGCCCGCGTCAAGGAGCGCGCGCTCGGCGCCGAGGTCGCGACCTCGCTGACCCCGGGCCAGGTGCTGGTGAGCATCGTGCAGAAGGAGCTCGCCGCGACCATGGGCGAGGGCGTGGCCGACCTGAACCTGGCCACGCAGCCGCCGGCGATCATCCTGATGGCCGGCCTGCAGGGCGCGGGCAAGACCACCACCACCGCCAAGCTGACCCGGCACCTGATCGAGCGCCGCAAGAAAAAGGTGCTGACCGTCTCGGCCGACGTCTACCGCCCCGCCGCGATCGAGCAGCTCAAGACCGTGACGAAGCAGGCCGGCGGCGAGTGGTTTCCCTCCACCGGCGAGCAGAAGCCGCGCGACATCGCGCTGGCCGCGCTGGACTACGCCCGCAAGCACTTCTTCGACGTGCTGATCGTCGACACCGCCGGCCGCCTGGCGATCGACGAGGCGCTGATGGCCGAGATCCGCGACCTGCATGCCACGCTCGACCCGGTCGAGACGCTGTTCGTCGTCGACGCGATGCAGGGCCAGGACGCGATCAACACCGCGCGCGCCTTCAAGGAGGCGCTGCCGCTGACCGGCATCGTGCTGACCAAGCTCGACGGCGACAGCCGCGGCGGCGCGGCGCTGTCGGTGCGCCAGATCACCGGCGCGCCGATCAAGTTCGCCGGCGTGTCCGAGAAGATCGACGGCCTGGAGGTCTTCGACGCCGACCGCCACGCCGGGCGCGTGCTCGGCATGGGCGACATCGTCGCGCTGGTCGAGGAGGTGCAGAAGGGCGTCGACATCCAGGCCGCGCAGAAGCTCGCCGAGAAGGTCAAGGGCGGCGGCGACTTCGACCTCGACGACTTCCTGGCGCAGATCAGCCAGATGAAGAAGATGGGCGGCCTCTCCGGCCTGATCGACAAGCTGCCCACCGAGATCGCCGCCAAGGCCGGCCAGGCCGACATGGACAAGGCCGAGCGCGACGTGCGCCGCATGGAGGGCATCATCCGCTCGATGACGCCGCTGGAGCGTCGCAAGCCCGAGCTCATCAAGGCCAGCCGCAAGCGCCGCATCGCCACCGGCGCGGGCGTGCAGGTCCAGGAGGTCAACCGCCTGCTCAACCAGTTCGAGCAGATGCAGACCATGATGAAGAAGATGAAGGGCGGCGGCCTGATGAAGATGATGAAGCGCTTCGGCGGCAAGAAGGGCCTGCCCGGCATGGGCGGCGGCATGGGGGGCATGGGCGGCATGGGCTTCTGATCGATGCATCGGCGCGACACCCGCCAGGGTGTTTCGCCGACAGGGTCTCACGCCTGTAACAGCGCACCGACCGGGTGTCTGGACCGCCCCGAACCTGTTACATCCATCACACCTTTGACGGGATTGACGTCAGGCACCGGCACAGGTAGCTTGACGGAATGAATTTTCCATCTGTCGATTTCTCGAATGGCGGACTGCTGATCGCGGTCTGCGTCGGTGCGGCGGTGATCGTCTGGCTGTGGCGCCAGCTGGCGCAGCGCCGGCAGGACGTGAACCGGCCGGGACGGCCGCGCTCGCTCGACGCCGTCGACACCGTCATCGGCTGGCCGCCCGAAGCCACCCGGGTGCTGACGGTGCGCCACCAGCGCGCGATGGAAGTGCTGCGCCGCGCGATGCCCGACCACCTGATCCTCGCGCAGGTGCCGCTGTCGCATTTCATCAAGGTGCCGACCCGGCTGTCGTATGTCGAGTGGCTGCGCCGCGTCGGCCATGTCTGCGTCGACCTGATGGTCTGCGACGCCGCCTCCAACGTGCTGGCGGTCATCGAGGTGCGACAGGCCGACAAGATGGAGTCCGAGCGCGCCCGCAAGCGCCATCAGCGCGTCGAGCGCGTGCTGCGCGCCACCGGCATCCCGCTGCATGTCTGGAACGAGGCCTTCCTGCCCGATCCGGTCGCGGTGCGCCGCACGCTGCTGCCCGAGGACCTGCAGGCCGACCGCCATGTCGACGCCGGCCCCGACACCAGCCCGCTCGACTTCGGACGCCATCGCCGCCCGGGCCGCGAGGATCTGGATCCGCCGCGCAGCACCTGGTTCGACGAACTGCATGCAACCCAGCCGGTGCGGCTGGACGAGGAAAGCGTGGACGTGTCGATCGACGGCACCCCGGTGATCGGCGGCGGTTCGGGCCGGCCGGCGATGCAGGCGCGCTGAACGCCCCGGCGCCAGACCGCCGACTTCACGGCGAATGGCGCTCGAAGGCCGCCGGATGCACGATGTTCTCGTCGCGGCATGCGTCCGGAGACGCAAAAGGGCGACCCAAAAAAAAGAGCCCCGGCAATGGGCCGGGGCTGCGAAGCCTTAACGCTGTCAACACGGTAAGGCACCTGCTCAGGGAGGAAAAGCAGGGAATGATCGCCGAGCGGCGTGTCATTCAAGGTGAATCTTAACACCTGCCCTGATTTTGGCAATGCCCGGATTGCCCCTGTGGACTCGTGTCAGCTTCCCGATGTAGCCGGCGCAGTAGGCGCGGGAGCGGACTTGACCGACACTGCACGCCTGCCTCCTGAATCCACAGATTCCGCCATGTCGATCTCCATCCGCCATCCGCTGCACCGCCCCCGTCGTCTGCGCCGCGACGCCTTCACCCGCGATCTGGTGCGCGAGCATCGCCTGCATCCCAGCGACCTGATCTATCCGGTCTTCGTGCTGGAAGGCCAGGGCCAGGTGCAGGATGTCGGCTCGATGCCGGGCGTGCAGCGCCGCAGCCTCGACCAGCTGCTGCCGGTGGCCGAGCAGTGCGTCGAGCTGGGCATTCCGGTGATGGCGCTGTTCCCGGTGCTGGGCCCCGAGGGCAAGACGCCCGACGGCCGCGAGGCCTGCAACCCGGAGGGCCTGGTGCCGACGGTGGTGCGCGAGCTCAAGAGCCGCTTCCCCGGGCTGGGCGTGATGACCGACGTCGCGCTCGACCCCTACACCAGCCACGGCCAGGACGGCCTGATCGACGACACCGGCTACGTGCTCAACGACGAGACCATCGAGGTGCTGGTGCAGCAGGCGCTGACCCAGGCCGAGGCCGGCGTCGACATCGTCGCGCCCAGCGACATGATGGACGGCCGCATCGGCGCGATCCGCGAAGCGCTGGAGGCGAAGCGCCTGATCCACACCCGCATCATGGCCTACAGCGCCAAGTACGCCAGCGCCTTCTACGGCCCCTTCCGCGACGCGGTCGGCTCGGCCGGCAACCTCGGCAAGAGCAACAAGAAGGTCTACCAGATGGACCCGGGCAACAGCGACGAGGCGCTGCGCGAGGTGGCGCTGGACATCGCCGAGGGGGCCGACATGGTGATGGTCAAGCCCGGCATGCCGTATCTGGACATCGTGCGCCGGGTGAAGGACGAGTTCCGCGTGCCGACCTTCGCCTACCAGGTCAGCGGCGAGTACGCGATGCTCAAGGCCGCCGCGCTCAACGGCTGGCTCGACCACGACGCGGTCATGATGGAGTCGCTGCTGGCCTTCAAGCGCGCCGGCGCCGACGGCATCCTGACCTACTTCGCGCTCGACGCGGCCCGGCTGATGCGCCAGCAGGGCTGAAGCCCGTGCGGCCGATGCGGATCTTCCTGATCGCGGACACCTGCACCGAGCTCGACGCCCTGCCCGACCATCTGCCCGAGCGCGGCTTCCTCTGGGTGGCCAGCGCGCGGCGCGAGTTCGAGATCGGCGTGCCGGTGCTGCAGTCGCGGCTGCACCAGTGGGGCTGCGGCCCGCTGGTCGACCTGCATGTCTCGGACCTGCTGAGCAACCAGCTGCCCTCCCATTTCGACTACACCTCCTGGTACGACCTGATGGTCTTTCGCCGGCTCGCGGCGGCGCCGGGCAGCAGCGAGCTCTTTCTCGACGAGGAGCACGGCACGCTGGCCTCGGCGCGGCGCGCACTGCAGGCGATCGACACCAGCCCGGTCGGCTTCGCCGTCTACGACCGGCTGCTGATGACGGTGCATCCGGCCGACTGCCAGGTGCGCGAGCATTTTGCGCAGCGGCTGCTGCAGATGCCCGCGGGCGGCAACGGCGCCAGCCGCATCCCGCCCAGCCCGGCCGACCTGATGCTGCGCATCGTCAACCACATGGTCGACAGCTACCTCGAGCTGCGCCGGCTGCTGACCCGCCAGCTCGCGACGCTGCAGCAGGAGCTGTTCGGCCCGCGCAGCCGCAGCGTCGACTGGCAGATGCTGCTGGAGTCGCGCAACACGCTGCACATGCTCGAGGACATCTGCGAGGACCAGCGCAGCGCGGTGCAGGAATGGATCGACGCACTCGACGAGTGGCCGCCCGAGGCCGACGACCACGCCCGACGCGAGCGCGAGCTGCTGCGGGTGCGCTCGCGCGACGTGCTCGAGCACATCGAGCGGGTGCTCGGCCATGTGCGCCGGCTGGAATCCTCGATCGAGAGCGCGGTGCAGATGCATTTCTCGGCGGTCGGCCAGCGCACCAACGACATCATGCGCACCCTCACCGTGCTGACGGCGATCTTCCTGCCGCTGAACCTGGTGACCGGCATCTTCGGGATGAACTTCGACGCGCTGCCGCTGATCCACGCCGCCGACGGCTTCTGGGCCGCGCTGGCGCTGATGCTGGCGCTCGGCATCGGGCTGTCCGCCTTCTTCTGGCGCAAGCGCTACCTCAGCAGCCACCACTGAGGGCCGGGACCGGCCTCAGCCGCCGGCCTGCCGCAGCACCTCGCGCGCCAGGCACAGATCCTCCCAGGAGCGCGACTTGTCGGCCGGGTTGCGAAGCAGGTAGGCCGGGTGGTAGGTCACCACCACCGGAACGCCGTGATAGGCGTGCACCCGCCCGCGCAGCCGCCCGATCGGCTCGCCGGTCTGCAGGATCGACTGCACCGCGAAGCGGCCCATCGCCAGGATCAGCTTCGGCGCCACCAGCTCGACCTGGCGCTTCAGGAAGGGCTCGCACTGCGCGACCTCCTGCGGCTCGGGATTGCGGTTCATCGGCGGGCGGCACTTCAGCACGTTGGCGATGTAGACCTGCTGCTCCGGCCCGGCCTCGGCGCGGGTCAGGCCGACCGCGCGCAGCATGTTGTCGAGCAGCTGGCCGGCCTTGCCGACGAAGGGCTCGCCCCGGAGGTCCTCCTGCTCGCCGGGGGCCTCGCCGACGATCATCCACTGCGCCTGCTCGTGGCCGACGCCGAAGACGGTGTTGCGGCGGCTGCGGCACAGGCCGCAGGCCTCGCAGCCGGCGACCGCCTCGCGCAGCGCCGGCCAGTCCATCGCCGCCACGCCGGACGGGCGCGCGGCCAGCGGCCGCGGCACGGATGGCGGATCCGGCTCGGTCGACACGGCCGCCGGCCGGGACATCCGGACCGGCGCAGGGGCAGGGGCAGGAGACGGCACCGGCGCCTGGACAGGCACGGGGACCGCCACCGCGGCGGGCACCGGCTCGGGCATCGCAGCCTCAGGCACGGGCACCTCGGCAGGCGTCGGCGGCAGCCACAGCGTCACGCCCATCTCGCGCAGCATCGCCTGCTGCCGGTCGCTCCAGCGTGCGCTCATCCGGCCGCCCCGGGCTGCAGTTCGAGGCACAGCACCAGCGCGTCCTCGCGCCGGCCGCCCGCGTCCGGGTAGTAGTCGCGCCGCACGCCGACCTGGGCATAGCCCAGCCGCTCGTAGAGCGCACGCGCGCGGGTGTTGCTGGGGCGGACCTCCAGCCACAGGCATTCGGCGCCCTCGGCCAGGGCATGCTCGCGCAGCGCCTGCATCAGCGGGCGTGCCAGGCCGCGGCCCTGGTGCTCGGGCGCGACCGTCACGTTCAGCAGATGCCACTCGCGAAAGCCCGCCATCGCCACCAGATAGCCTAGCAGCTCGCCCTCGGGCGAGACCAGGCAGCGCGTCAGGTAGCCGGCCGCGATCGAGTCGACGAAGTTGCCGCGGCTCCACGGAAAGGGATAGGCGCGCACCTCGATCGCCATCACCGCGTCGAGCAGCTGCACGCCCATCGGCAGCAGCACCGGCTCGCCCCCGCCGGCAGCGGCGCTCATGCGGCCTCCCCGCGGGCGGCGCGGGCCGCGGCCTCGCGCTCGGCGGTGGTCTGAGCGACCTTGTCGCGCACATAGAGCGGCAGCGCGACCGCCGGATCGAGCGTCGCACCGGCCGCCCAGGCCGCTCGCGCCAGCTCGGCCAGCGCCAGGCCGTCGGGCACCGCCTGCGCATCGGTCGCCAGGCCGAGCGCGGCGGCCAGCGACGGCAGCACCTCGGCCTGCGCCAGCAGCGCATTGCCGGCGATCGGAGCCGGGCGCGCGGCGATCGCCTCGGCCAGCGCCGCCGGCGACCACAGCGCGACCGCGCCGTCGGCCTGCCAGCCGCCGCCGGGCACCGCGGTCCAGCGGGCGGCGTAGATCTCGCCCATGCGCGCGTCGAGCGCGCTCCAGACCGCCGGGGTGGCCGCCTCGCCGAGCCGGCGCCGCGCACATGCCGCCAGCGCCGCCAGCGTGTCGAGCGCCAGCATCGGCCGGCCGGCGCCGACCGCCAGGCCCTGCGCGATCGCGCAGGCGGTGCGCAGGCCGGTGAAGGCCCCGGGCCCGCGGCCATAGCCGATCGCGTCGAGATCGCGCAGCGCCAGCCCGGCCTCGGCCAGCAGCGCGGCGACCTGCGGCAGCAGCGCCGCCGAGGCCTGCGCGCCGCCGGGCAGCGCCCGGACAAGCACGTCCGGGCCGTCGACCAGCACGAGGTGGACGGTGTCGGTGGCGGTATCGACCGCAAGAAGACGGGGCGAGGACATGGGGGGCGGAGCGAGCGACGGCGGTCCGCCAGTGTAGCGGCGCCCCCCCGGCGACTCCGTATCATCCGGCCTCTGCCCTGGATGCCACGGAGGATGACGATGCTGCCGGCCCTGTCGGGAACCTGGTGCCGCGCCGCGGTGCCGATGCTGCTGCTGGCGCTGGCCGGGGGGGGCCGCGCGGCGCCCCCCGACGAGGCGCCACCGGCGCTGCGTGCCGCGCTCGAGCGCGCCCGCATCGAGCCGGGCGCGCTGTCGGCCTGGGTCGCGCCGGCCGAGGGCGGCGAGCCGCGGCTGGCGCTGCGCCCGGCCGAGGCGGTCGCGCCGGCCTCGGTGATGAAGCTGGTGACGACGGTGGCGGCGCTGGAGCGGCTCGGGCCGGTCTTCCAGTGGCACACGCCGATGCTTGCGGCCGGACCGGACCGCATCCTGCGCGGCAGCGGCGACCCGCGCCTGACCGGCGAGCGGCTGACGCTGCTGCTGCGCCAGGCGATGGACGCCGGCGGCGCCACGATCGACGGCGACCTGATCCTCGACCGCGGCGCCTATGCGCTGCCCGCGCATGATCCGGCCGCCTTCGACGGCCAGCCGCTGCGGCCCTACAACGTCGGGCCGGACGCGCTGATGATCGCCAACCGCAGCGTGGTGCTGACGCTGCGGCCCGAGCCGGCGCGCGGCGTGGCGCGCGTCGCGGTCGATCTGCCGCTGGCCGGCGTGCAGTGGCCCGAGACCGTGCCGCTGGCCGGCGGCGACTGCCAGGACTGGCGTGCGCAGCTCGCGCCGGACTTCTCCGATCCGTCGCGGCCGCGGCTGGCCGGGCGCTTTCCGGCCGCCTGCGGCGAGCGCGGCTGGCCGATCGCCTTTCCCGATCCGGCGCCGGCGGGCTTCGCCGCCCGTGCGGTCGAGGCGCAGTGGCGGGCGCTGGGCGGGCGCATCGGCGGCCGGGTGCGCGAGGGCCGCACGCCCGCCGGCGCGACCGTGCTGAGCGACTGGAGCTCGCCGGCGCTGCCCGAGGTGCTGCGCGACATGAACAAGCACAGCAACAACATGATCGCGCAGCAGGTGCTGCTGGCGCTGGCGCCGGGTCAGCCGGCGCAGCCGGCCACCTTCGAGGCCGCGCGGGCCGAGGTGCAGTCGCTGGTGCGCGCGCACGGCTGCCGCGAGGACGAGCTGGCGATCGACAACGGCTCGGGCCTGTCGCGCCAGGAGCGCATCACGCCGCGCTGCCTGGGCCGGCTGCTGCAGTGGGCCTGGAGCCGGCCGTGGATGCCGGAGCTGCTGTCCTCGCTGCCGGTGGCCGGCATCGAGACGACCGCGCGACGGGCGGTGGCGGCCAGCGGCCGCGCGCACCTGAAGACCGGCTCGCTCGACGGCGTGGCCGCACTGGCCGGCTATGTGCACGGCGAGGACGGCCGCCGCCATGCGCTGGTGGCGATCCTGAACCACCCGAAGGCTGGCGGCGCGGAGTCGCGCGCCGTGCTCGACGAGGTCGTGCGCTGGGCGCTCGACGACCTCGCCCGGCCGCCGGCCGTCGGGGCCGACGATCAGAACGGGTTGTTGCGGGCGCGGTTCAGCGCGGCGCTGCCCACGCGGGACTGCCAGTTCGGACCCGGCACCTGCGCGCCGGCCCACAGGTAGGTCGTGCCGCTGGACGCGGCGCCCGACACCAGCGTCGCGGTCGTGCACGAGGTCAGCGGCGTGACGGTGCAGGCGACGTCGGTGTTGTTCGTCAGCGAGTAGCTCGCCAGACGCGTGTTGTCGGACATGCTGACGGTGAGCTCGTCGCCGGTGATCAGCGCGGCGTACTGGCCGTCGTTGGCCACCGCCAGGCGCATCGCCTCGACGAAGGAGGTCGTCAGCTCCTTCAGCATCGTGCGGCGGTCCTCCGAGCCGGAGGAGGCGACCTCGGAGGCGGCGAACGGCGAGTAGCCCAGGTGGGCCGGCGTCGCGTACAGCACCCGGCCGCCGCTGCCCGAGGCGGTGATGGTGTTGACCAGCGTGCCCAGCGTCCTGCCCAGCGCGGCGACCTGCGCCTTGGCCTGGTCGCGGGTCAGCGTGCCGGCGACCCAGCTCGCGTAGGCCTCGAGAATGTCGTTCTGCCCGGCCATCAGCGTGACCAGCGTCGTGCGAGAGAAGCCGGTCGAGGCCTGGTAGGCGCCGACCGCCGACACGACGTCGGCGACCTTGGCGCCGGCCACCGCCTTCATCTCGGCCGAGGTGGTCAGCACGCCCGAGCTGTTGCACTGCGGAAAGACCAGCCCGAAGCCGGAGGCGACGACCTGCGGCCAGACCGGGTAGGTCGCGCAGTCCAGTTCGGTCGAATTGGTCTTCAGCGCGTTGACGCCGTACTTGCTGCCGTCGCTGTTGATGACGCTGAGCTCGTCGCCGAAGGCGACCAGCTTCGTCGGCACATAGTCCTCGACCCGCTCGGAGCCGCCGCAGGCGGCCAGCAGCGCGGCCAGGGCCGCCGGGACGAGGATGGACTTCAGGACTCTCATGCAATCTCCAGCGAGGGGTTCTCGGCGCTCAGGCCGCGGCGGCGCGCTGCAGCCGGTCGCGCACGCCATCCCAGGCGGCATCGTCCGGCGGCGTCTCGACCCAGATCAGCGGCGCGCCGCTGGCATCGAGCTCGCGCAGGTCGGCGAACAGCGCATGCGCGGCCGCGGCCGCATCCGCCGGCATCCGGCGCAGCACCGTGCCGGCGACCGCGGCGCGGGCGCTGCGGGAATATACCGCCAGCGTCGGCGCGCAAGATGTCGCGCCCTTTGCAGGCGCCGGCGCGCTCGCGCCCCAGACCGTCAGCGCCGCGTCGATCTGCGCGGCCGTCATCAGCCGCACCTTGGCGCTCGGCGCGTAGTGCGCCTCCAGCGTGCCCGAGGCGCGCGGTGCCGAGCCGTCCCGGGCCACCAGCGCCTGGCCCGCGGCGGCCTCGATCTCGGCCACCGTCAGCCGCCCCGGGCGCAGCAGCACCGGCCGGCCGTGGTCGCGGCTGCAGTCGATGATGGTCGACTCGATGCCGACCTCGCAGTCGCCGCCGTCGAGCACCAGCAGATCGTCCTGGCCCGCGATGCCCTCGAACTCGGACACCACATGCGCGGCCTGCGTCGGGCTGACGCGGCCGAAGCGGTTGGCGCTCGGCGCGGCCACGCCCGGCACGCCCAGGCCGGCCGCCTCGCGCAGCAGCGCGCGCGCGACCGGATGATCGGGGCAGCGCAGACCGACCGTGTCCTGGCCGCCGGCGGCCTCGGCCGCCAGCCCCTCGCGGCGCGGCACGATGACCGTCAGCGGCCCCGGCCAGAAGGCCGCGACCAGGCACCGCGCCACCTCGGGCAGCGCGCCGTCGCGGGCGAACACCTCGGCGCCGGCCGCGTCGGCGACATGCACGATCAGCGGGTGGTCGCTCGGTCGGCCCTTGGCGGCGAAGATCTTCGCGACCGCCTCGGCCCGGTCGGCGCGCGCCCCCAGGCCGTAGACCGTCTCGGTCGGCAAGGCGACCAGCTCGCCGGCGGCCAGCCGCGCGGCGGCCTCGGTCACCGCGGCGGCCAGCCCGGCGGGCGTCGTGGCATCGAGCAGGCGCGGCATGGCGCGGCTCAGAACGGCTCGATGCCCAGCAGCGCCGCGGCCTGCAGCGCGGTCTCGCGCGCGGCCGCCGGCGTCGCGCCGGTGATCGTCAGGTGGCCCATCTTGCGGCCGCGCCGCGCGGATTCCTTGCCGTACAGGTGCAGGTTCGCCCCGGGCAGCGCCAGCACCGCGGCCCAGTCGGGCGTGCGCTCCTGGCCGGCCGCGTCGAACCAGAGGTCGCCCAGCAGGTTCAGCATCACGGTGGGCGAATGCAGCCGCGGCTTGGCCAGCGGCAGACCGGCCATCGCGCGCACCTGCAGGTCGAACTGCGACAGGTCGCAGGAATCGATCGTGTGGTGGCCGGAGTTGTGCGGGCGCGGCGCCATCTCGTTGGCGACCAGCGAGCCGTCCTCGAGGATGAAGAACTCGATGCACAGCACGCCGACATAGCCCAGGTCGGCGGCGATGCGCGCGGCACAGCCGATGGCCTCGGCCTCCAGCGCGGGCGTGCCGGCCGGCGCCGGCACCGTGGTGACCGCCAGGATGCCGTCGCGGTGCAGGTTCTGCTGCAGCGGGAAGGCGACGACGCGGCCGTCGCGCCCGCGTGCCACGATCACGCTGACCTCGAAGGCCAGCGGCAGGCGCTTCTCCAGCACGCAGGTCACGCGCCCGAGCTCGGCCCAGCCGGCCTCCAGCGCGGCGCGGTCGGCGACGCGGATCTGGCCCTTGCCGTCGTAGCCCATGCGGGCGGTCTTCAGGATGCCGGGCAGCAGATCGTCGGGCACCGCGGCCAGCGCGGCCTCGTCGGCGATCACCGCATGCGGCGCCACCGGCACGCCGCAGTCGACGAAGTGGGCCTTCTCGGCGGCGCGGTCCTGGCAGACCGCCACCGCGTCGCCCGAGGGCGCGACCGGGCGGCGCTCGGCCAGCCGGCGCAGCGCCTCGGCCGGCACGTTCTCGAACTCGGTGGTGATCGCGTCGGCGGTGTCGGCCAGCGCCTGCAGGCCGGCCTCGTCGAGGTACTCGGCCTGCACATGCGCGTGCGCCACCAGACCGGCCGGGCTGGTCGCGTCCGGGTCGAGCACCGCGGTGCGGAAACCCAGCTGCTGCGCGGCGTGGACGAACATGCGGCCGAGCTGGCCGCCGCCCATGACGCCCAGCGTCAGTGCGCGCTCGGGATCGGCCGCGGCGCGGTCGCCGGGCAGCAGTCGGATCGTCATCAGCCCTGACCCTCCAGCGGCGTGAGCTCCATCGCGCGGGCCGCCTCGGTCTGGCGGGCGCGGAAGGCGTCGAGCTCGGCGCGCAGCCGCTCGTCGTGGTTGGCCAGCAGCGCGACCGCGAACAGCGCCGCGTTGGCCGCGCCGGCCACGCCGATCGCGAAGGTCGCCACCGGCACGCCCTTGGGCATCTGCACGATCGAATGCAGCGAGTCCACGCCCTGCAGATGGCGGCTGGCCACCGGCACGCCGAGCACCGGCACCGGCGTCTTGGCCGCGAGCATGCCCGGCAGGTGGGCCGCGCCGCCGGCGCCGGCGATGATGGCCTGCAGGCCGCGCGAGCGCGCGTTCTCGGCGTAGCGGAACATGTCGTCGGGCATGCGGTGCGCCGAGACGACCTGGGCTTCGAAGGGCACGCCGAAGTCGGCGAGAATCTGGGCGGCGTTCTTCATGGTGTCCCAGTCGCTGTTGGACCCCATGACGATGCCGACCACGGGCGAGGCGCTGTTCAAGGCGGGCTCCGGGCTTGGGCAAAGGCGTGATTTTAGGCGCGCCGGCCGCTCCGGGCTTGCTTTCGTCCGGCTTCGCCCCCAGATGAGCCGGATGGAACGGCCAGACCCGTCCGACGAGACTTCCGCGCACGCGACTGCCGCGTGCCGCCACCAGGTGCCGCGATGATCGACATCACCCTCCAGAACTTCGAATCCGAACTGATCCAGGCCTCGATGCAGCAGCCGGTGCTGCTCGACATCTGGGCGCCGTGGTGCGGCCCGTGCAAGCAGCTCGGCCCGGTGCTCGAGAAGCTCGAGACCGAATACGCCGGCGGCTTCGTGCTGGCCAAGCTCAACGCCGACGAGGTGCCCGAGATCGCCGGCCAGCTCAGCCAGATGTTCGGCGTGCGCTCGATTCCCTTCTGCGTGATGTTCGCGCAGGGCCAGCCGGTCGACGGCTTCGTCGGCGCCATCCCCGAGGCGCAGATCCGCGAGTTCCTCGCCAAGCATGTGGCCACGCCCGAGCAGGTCGAGGCCGAGGAGGACGTCGAGGAGGCCGAGCAGATGCTCGCCGGCGACAAGCCGGACATCCAGGCGGTGCTGGAGCGCCTGCGCGCCGCGGTCGAGACCGATCCGGCCAGCGACGTCGCCTGGATCGACTACCTGAAGGTGCTGCTGGGCGTGGCGCGCCATGACGAGGCGGCGCTGGTCGAGGCCCGCCAGGCCTACGCGCAGGTCGCGCCGCGCGCGCTGGCCGATGCGCGCTTCGCCGCGCTCGAGCACTGGCTGCTGGCCGCCGAGGCGGTGCGCGACGCCCGCGCCGCCGGCCGCACGCCCGAGGCGCTGCGCGCGGCCATCGCCGCCGCGCCGCGCGACTTCGCCGCCCGGCTGGAGCTGGCGCGCCACCTGTTCGCCGCCGGCGCGATGACCGAGGCGATGGACGAGCTGCTCGAGATCCTGATGCGCGACAAGGGCTGGAGCGACGGCCTGGCGCGCAAGACCTATGTGGCCATCCTGGAGCTGATGAGCAAGCCGGCGCCCAAGCCCTCGACCACCGAGACCAAGAGCACGCTGGAGGTGGCCGGCCGCGCCGCGGTCGTGCAGGGCGATCCGGTCGTCGACCAGTACCGCCGCCGCCTCAGCATGGCGCTGTTCTGAGCCCGAGCCGGTCCAGGCCGGCCAGCAGCGCCGCGATGCGCTGGCTGTAGAGACGGAAATGGTCGGCGGCCCGCCGGCCATGCTGCTCGGCCACCTCGTCGAGCCCGATGCGGTGGTGCACCCGCGCCAGCATGCCGTGCGCGATCGCCAGATCCTCGGGCTCGGTGGCGCCATGCAGCGCCGCCTGCGCCGCGCGCGCGGCCTGCAGCGCCGCGTCGCCGCGCCCCAGCGCGGCCAGGCACCAGGCCTGATCGGCGCGGAACACGCATTCCGACACCCCCAGCCCCTCGCCGAGCGCCTCGGCCAGATGGCCCTCGTACAGCGCCAGTGCCGCGGCCGGTTCGCCGGCCATCATCAGGATCTGCGCGCGCCGGATCGGCGGATGGTGGCTGAGCGCGCGGATCTGCATGCTGCGGTCCAGATAGACCGAGGACTCGGTGCCCAGCATCGCCCGGCGCATCAGTTCGTCCGGGCAGCCGTCCGGATCGTGCAGGTCGGCCAGCCGCGCGTCGATCACGCGCAGGAAGGCCATGTTGTACATGATCGAGCTGAGCGCGGCGCCGTCGCCCTCGGCGTTGGCATGGCGGCGCGCCTGGCCGTACCAGGGCTGGGCCTCGTCGTCGCGGCGCGCGTAGTGCAGCATGCCGGCCACCACCAGGCAGGCGCGCGAGCGAGCGCCGTGGTGTTCGGCGGCCGCGGTGCCCAGCGCGAGCGCGACATGCTCGAGCGCAGCGGCATCGTCGCGCACATGGAAGTCCAGGTGCGCCAGCCAGGCCGCGGCCAGCGCCTGCACGCGCGGGTTGCGCGCCGAGCGCGCCAGCGCCAGCGCACGGCGCACCCGGTCGCGCGAGCGGGTCGACAGGTCGGCGTAGAAGTCGCCCAGCCCTTCGGCCAGCCACAGCCAGGCGTTGAGCGCCGGCATCGTCAGCAGCTCCGGCGTCGCGCGCAGCGCGGCGACCTCCAGATGCATGCGCTCGATCTCGCCGAGCCGCGCCAGGAGCACCGCGCGTTCGGCGCGCAGCAGCGGCACCTCGCGCGGCAGCCGCGCGGCGGCGATCGCGTCGTCGAGCGTGCGCAGCAGCCGGTTCATCATGGCTGCGGCCGCCCGGCTCAGCCCATCAGGCGCTCGAGGGCCTCGCGGTACTTGGCCGCGGTGTGCTCGATCACCTCGGCGGGCAGCGCCGGCGCCGGCTTGACCTTGCCCCACGGCTTGCCGTCGATGCGCACCGCCTCGAGCCAGTCGCGCAGGTACTGCTTGTCGAAGCTCGGCGGGTTTTCGCCGGCGGCCAGGGCCGCGGCATAGCTCTCGACCGGCCAGTAGCGCGAGGAGTCGGGCGTCAGCACCTCGTCCATCAGCACCAGCGCTCCGTTCTCGTCCAGGCCGAACTCGAACTTGGTGTCGGCGATGATGATGCCGCGGGTCAGCGCATGCTCGGCCGCGGTGGTGTACAGGCGGATCGAGATGTCGCGCACCTGCTCGGCCAGCTCGCGGCCGATGATCTCGACCATGCGGTCGAAGCTGATGTTCTCGTCGTGGTCGCCGACGTCGGCCTTGGTGGCCGGCGTGAAGATCGGCGCGGGCAGCTTGGCCGCGTTGGTCAGACCCTCGGGCAGCGCCACGCCGCAGACCGAGCGGCTGTCCTGGTATTCCTTCCAGCCCGAGCCGGCCAGGTAGCCGCGCACCACCGCCTCGACCGGCAGCGGCTTCAGGCGCTTGACCAGCATCGAGCGGTCGCGGACCTGGTCGCGCTCGTCGTCGGCCACGACCGACAGCGGATCCTCGCCGGTCAGGTGGTTCGGCACGATGTGGCCCAGTCGCGCGAACCAGAACAGCGCGACCTGGGTCAGCAGCGCGCCCTTGCCGGGAATCGGCTCTTCCATGATGACGTCGAAGGCCGACAGCCGGTCGGTGGCGACCATCAGGATGCGGTCCTCGCCGACGGCGTAGTTGTCGCGCACCTTGCCGCGCGCGAGCAGCGGCAGGGAGTGGAGGCTGGAGTTGTGCAGGGCGGTGGTCACGGCGTGGACTCGGCTGAGGCTGTCTTGAAACCGGCCGATTGTAGGCGCGCGACCCCGGGTACCAAGAAGAACGGCCCGCCAGGGGCGGGCCGTCGGATCAGGAAAAACGCGCAGGCGCCCGGCAGCGGGCCGCGCGGATTCCGGGGATCAGAGCACCTTCTGCGCCAGCTCGCCGGCAGCGTACTTCTGGGCCATCACGGCCAGCGAGACGCCCTGGATGCGCGAGCCCTGGCCTTCGCAGCCGAACTCCATGTAGCGCTGCTTGCAGATCGCCTTGGCGGCCTCGCGGGCGGGCTTGAGCCATTCGCGCGCGTCGAACTTCTCCGGGTTCTCGGCCATGAACTTGCGCACCGCGCCGGTCATCGCCATGCGGATGTCGGTGTCGATGTTGATCTTGCGCACGCCGTACTTGATGGCTTCCTGGATCTCGGAGACCGGCACGCCGTAGGTCTCCTTCATCGCGCCGCCGTACTGGTTGATGATGGCGCGCAGGTCCTGCGGCACCGACGAGGAGCCGTGCATCACCAGGTGGGTGTTGGGGATGCGGGCGTTGATCTCCTTGACGCGGGAGATCGCCAGGATGTCGCCGGTCGGCGGGCGGCTGAACTTGTAGGCGCCGTGGCTGGTGCCGATGGCGATGGCCAGCGCGTCGAGCTGGGTTTCCTGGACGAAGCGGGCGGCCTCTTCCGGGTCGGTCAGCATCTGGCTGTGGTCGAGCTTGCCGACCGCGCCGATGCCGTCTTCCTCGCCGGCGTCACCGGTCTCGAGGTTGCCCAGGCAGCCCAGCTCGCCCTCGACGGTGGCGCCGATCCTGTGCGCCATCGCGACGACCTGGCGGGTCACGTCGACGTTGTAGCCGAAGTCGGCCGGGGTCTTGCCGTCCTCGCGCAGCGAGCCGTCCATCATCACCGAGCCGAAGCCCAGCTCCAGCGCGCCGGCGCAGACCTTCGGGCTGGTGCCGTGGTCCTGGTGCATCACCATCGGGATGTGCGGATAGGCTTCCGACGCGGCCAGGATCAGGTGCTTGATGAAGGCTTCGCCCGCGTACTTGCGCGCGCCTGCCGAGGCCTGCAGGATCACCGGGGCGCCGACTTCGTCGGCGGCGGCCATCACCGCCTGGACCTGCTCGAGGTTGTTGACGTTGAACGCCGGAATGCCATAGCCGTTTTCGGCGGCATGGTCCAGCAGCTGGCGCATGGAAACGAGGGGCATGGGAAGAACCTCAGAAGGGACTGGAAACCGGCGCGGGCGGCTGACCGGGCACCCGATGGGTCGAACACCCCTGAAACCACCCTGAAACTTCCGAGATTCTACGGGCACGCCATCGTGCAGATGCGCGATTTCCGCTGAAGCAGCCCCTTGGCCGGGGCCCGATGCGTGCCAATTTTGCACAACGGGGGTGACGAGTTACACGTCACCCCCGTCGGGTTACATCGCCGGCCCGCAGACCGCGGGCGGGTCCGCGGCCTCAGCCGACGCGGCAGACCTTCAGCATGTTGGTTCCACCCGGGTACCCCATCGGTTCGCCGCAGGTGATCGCGTAGGTGTCGCCCGGACGCAGCACGCCACGCTCGACCAGCAGCTGCTCGGCCGCGGCCAGCGCGGTGTCGCGGTCCTCGAACTTGGGCATCAGGATCGGACGCACGTTGCGGTAGAGCGCCATCTTGCGCTCGGACAGCGACTGCGTCGTCAGCGCGTAGATCGGCACGTCGATGCGGTGGCGGCTCATCCACAGCGCGGTCGAGCCCGACTCGGTCAGCGCCAGGATGGCCTTGCAGCCCAGGTGATGCGCGGTGAACAGCGCGCCCATCGCGATCGACTGGTCGATGCGGCCGACGGTGCGGCTGCCCATGTCGGCCTCGAAGTGGATCTCCTCGGCCGCCTCGGCGGCCTCGGCGATCGCCACCATCTGCTCGACCGTCTCGACCGGGTACTTGCCGGCGGCCGTCTCGGCCGAGAGCATCACCGCATCGGTGCCGTCGAGCACCGCGTTGGCGACGTCCGAGACCTCGGCGCGGGTCGGCACCGGGTTCTGGATCATCGACTCCATCATCTGCGTGGCGGTGATGACGACCTTGTCCATCTCGCGCGCCATGCGGATCATCTTCTTCTGCAGCGCCGGCACGGCGGCGTTGCCGACCTCGACCGCCAGGTCGCCGCGCGCGACCATGATGCCGTCGGAGGCCTTCAGGATGGCCTCGAGCTGCGGGATGGCCTCGGTGCGCTCGATCTTGGCGATCATGCCCGGCTTGTGGCGCCACGGCTCGCCGGCGACGTTGGCGAGCTGGCGCGCCATCTCCATGTCGATGGCGCTCTTCGGGAAGCTCACCGCCAGGTATTCGCACTGGAAGGACATCGCGGTCCGGATGTCCTCCATGTCCTTGGAGGTCAGCGCCGGGGCGGTCAGGCCGCCGCCCTGCTTGTTGATGCCCTTGTTGTTGGACAGCTCGCCGCCGATCTTCACGACGGTGTGGACCTTGTCGCCGCGCACCGCGTCGACGACCAGCACGATCAGGCCGTCGTTGAGCAGCAGCGTGTCGCCGGGCCGCACGTCGCGCGGCAGCTCCTTGTAGTCGAGGCCCACGCCCTCGAGGTCGCCCGGCTCGGTGCGGCTGGCGTCGAGCACGAAGGACGCGCCGGCCTCCAGCATCACCCGGCCTTCGGCGAACTTGCCGACGCGGATCTTCGGGCCCTGCAGGTCGGCCATGATCGCCACCGGCTTGCCGACGCGGGCGGCGACCTCGCGCACCAGCGTGGCGCGGTCGATGTGGTCCTGCGCCTTGCCATGGCTGAAGTTCAGCCGCACGACGTCGACCCCGGCGCGGATGATCCGCTCCAGCACCGCCGGGTCGGACGAGGCGGGGCCGAGGGTGGCGACGATCTTGGTATGGCGGGGCATCGGGCGGTCTCCTGGGTGTCGAAAAAACGCAGTGCCAGGGATTATCGACCGCCGTTCAGAACAAGGTGGTTACGAAGAACGCCGTGCTTCGGCCGCATCCGCGACCGCCAGCGCCGTCATGTTGACGATGCGGCGCATCGAGGCCGACGGCGTCAGGATGTGCACCGGCGCGGCCGCACCCAGCAGCACCGGCCCGACGGTCACGCCCTTGCCGGCGGTCACCTTCAGCACGTTGAACAGGATGTTGGCCGCATCGATGTTCGGCAGCACCAGCAGGTTGGCCGAGCCGGTCAGCGTCGAGTCCGGCAGGATGTTGCGGCGGATCTCCTCCGACAGCGCCGCGTCGCCGTGCATCTCGCCGTCGCACTCGATCTCGGGCGCGCGCTCGACGAACAGGTCGTGCGCGGCGCGCATGCGCTTGGCCGACGGGCGCTGCGAGGTGCCGAACATCGAGTGCGACAGGAAGGCGACCTTCGGCGGCAGGCCGAAGCGACGCACCTCCTCGGCGGCCATCAGCGCGATCTCGGCCAGCTCCTCGGCGGTGGGCTGCTCGTTGATGAAGGTGTCGGTGATGAAGAGGTTGTGTTCCTCGAGCATCAGCGCGTTCATCGTCGCGAAGACCTTGGCGCCGGCCTTCTGGCCGATGACCTGGCGCACGTAGTCGAAGTGCGTGTCATAGCGGCCGTGCAGGCCGCAGAGCATGCCGTCGGCATGGCCGAGCTTGACCAGCAGCGTCGCGATCAGCGTCGTGGAGCGGCGCACCGCGGCCTTGGCGGCCTCGACCGACACGCCGTCGCGCTTCATGATGCGGTGGTATTCCTCCCAGCATTCGCGGAAGCGCGCGTCCTCGTCGGGGTTCACCACCTCGAAGTCGACGCCCGGCTTCAGCCGCAGGCCGGCGCGCTCGATGCGCGAGGCGATCACGCCCGGGCGGCCCACCAGGATCGGCCGGGCCAGCCCTTCGGCCAGCACCGCCTGCACCGCGCGCAGCACGCGCTCGTCCTCGCCCTCGGCGTAGACGATGCGCGCCGGATTGGCCTTGGCGGTGGCGAACACCGGGCGCATGAACATGCCGGTCTGGTAGACGTAGCGGGTCAGCGAGTCGCGGTAGGCGTCCAGATCGGCGATCGGGCGCTCGGCGACGCCCGACTCGACCGCGGCCGCGGCCACCGCCGGCGCGATGCGCAGGATCAGGCGCGCGTCGAAGGGCTTCGGGATCAGGTACTCGGGGCCGAACTTCAGGTCCTGGCCGGCATAGGCAGCCGCGACCTCGTCGCTGGTCTCCTCCTTGGCCAGCGCGGCGATCTCGCGCACGCAGGCCAGCTTCATCGCCTCGGTGATCTTCGTGGCGCCGCAGTCCAGCGCGCCGCGGAAGATGTAGGGAAAGCACAGGACGTTGTTGACCTGGTTCGGATAGTCCGAGCGGCCGGTGGCGATGATGCAGTCGGGCCGCGCCGCCTTGGCGATCTCGGGGCGGATCTCCGGCTCGGGGTTGGCCAGCGCCAGGATGATCGGCTTGTCGGCCATCGTCGCGACCATGTCGGCGGTCAGCACGCCGGCGGCCGAGCAGCCCAGGAAGACATCGGCGTCACGCACCACGTCGGCCAGCGTCTTCGCGTCGGTCTTCTGGCAGTAGCGCTGCTTGGACTCGTCCAGGCGGTCGCCGCGGCCTTCGCGGATCACGCCCTTGGAGTCGCAGACGAAGATGTTCTCGACCTTCACGCCCAGACCGACCATCAGGTCCAGGCAGGCGATCGCCGCCGCGCCGGCACCCGACACCGCCATCTTCACTTCGCCGATCTTCTTGCCGACCAGCTCCAGGCCGTTGAGCAGCGCCGCGCCCGAGATGATCGCGGTGCCGTGCTGGTCATCGTGGAAGACCGGAATGCGCATGCGCTCGCGCAGCTTCTTCTCGATGTAGAAGCACTCGGGCGCCTTGATGTCCTCGAGGTTGATGCCACCCAGCGTCGGCTCCAGCGAGGCGATGATCTCGACCAGCTTGTCCGGATCGCGCTCGGCCAGCTCGATGTCGAAGACATCGATGCCGGCGAACTTCTTGAAGAGGCAGCCCTTGCCCTCCATCACCGGCTTGGACGCCAGCGGGCCGATGTCGCCCAGGCCCAGCACCGCGGTGCCGTTGGTGACCACGGCCACCAGGTTGCCGCGCGAGGTGTACTCGGCCGCCTTCGACGGATCCTGCTCGATCGACAGGCAGGGATAGGCCACGCCGGGCGAGTAGGCCAGCGACAGGTCGCGCTGGTTCATCAGCGGCTTGAGCGGGGTGACGGCGATCTTGCCCCGGACCGGCGCACGGTGATATTCGAGCGCGGCATCACGCAGAGCCTGTTCGGCGGGAGACAAGGATTGGGTCATCGAGGGCGCTCCTGAAGCACACAAATCAACAAGGGAGCGCAGATTACTGCCGACGAAAGCGGCCCGCATGCGTACTTCCCGTGCGCAAGGGCCTGAAAGCGGGGTTCATGCCGCCAGCCGCAGTGCTCATGCAGAAAAGGCATGAAGATGCGCAGGAACACCCGCCTGTGCCAGAACGGCACAGACCGGAACGACGCAGGCCGGGCGCGCGGCCCGGCGTGAGCACGCGGGATCAGCCCGCCGCGCGCTTGCTCAGGATCTCGAAGGCCGGCAGGGTCTTGCCTTCCAGCACTTCCAGGAAGGCGCCGCCGCCGGTGGAGATGTAGCCAACGTCCTTTTCGATGCCGTACTTGGCGATCGCGGCCAGCGTGTCGCCGCCGCCGGCGATCGAGAAGGCCTCGCTCTCGGCGATCGCGCGCGCCAGCGTCTCGGTGCCCTTGGCGAAGGCGTCGAACTCGAACACGCCGACCGGGCCGTTCCAGACGATGGTGCCGGCGGCCTTGAGCTGGGCGGCCAGGATCTCGGCGGTCTTGGGGCCGATGTCCAGGATCAGATCGTCGTCGGCGACGTCGGTCGCGGCCTTGACGGTCGCTTCGGCGTCGGCCGAGAAGGTCTTGGCGCAGACCACGTCGACGGGAATCGGCACGGCGGCGCCGCGTGCGGCCATCGCCTCGATCACGGCCTTGGCCTCGCCGACCAGATCCGGCTCGGCCAGCGACTTGCCGATCTTCAGGCCGGCGGCCAGCATGAAGGTGTTGGCGATGCCGCCGCCGACGATCAGGCCGTCGACGTTGGCAGACAGCGCCTTCAGGATCGTCAGCTTGGTCGAGACCTTGGAGCCGGCGACGATGGCCACCAGCGGGCGCTTCGGGTTGGCCAGGGCCTTGGAGATGGCGTCGATCTCGGCGGCCAGCAGCGGGCCGGCGCACGCCACCTTGGCGAACTGGGCGATGCCGTAGGTCGAGGCCTCGGCGCGGTGCGCGGTGCCGAAGGCGTCATGCACGAAGACGTCGCACAGCGCGGCCATCTTCTGCGCCAGCTCTTCCTTGTTCTTCTTCTCACCCTTGTTCAGGCGGCAGTTCTCGAGCATCACGACCTCGCCCGGGGCGACGTCCACGCCGTCGACCCAGTTCGAGACCAGCTTGACCTCGCGGCCGAGCAGCTCGCTCATGCGCGCGGCGACCGGGGCCAGCGTGTCTTCCGGCTTGAATTCACCTTCGGTCGGGCGGCCCAGGTGGCTGGTGACCATGACGGCGGCGCCGGCGTCGAGCGCCATCTTGACGCACGGCACCGAGGCGCGGATGCGGGTGTCTTCGGTGATGTTGCCGGCGTCATCCTGCGGCACGTTCAGGTCGGCGCGGATGAAGACGCGCTTGCCGGCGATCTGGCCGTCGGCGATCAGGTCCTGGAGGCGGAGAACTTTCATGGTGGGTCGCTGTTGCGGAGTTGATGAAACAGGGAAAGGAAGAGGACAAGCCGGGGCGGGGCGCGGCCGGGCTACCAGCCCAGCCCGATGCGCAGCGGCAGGAAGACCGCCATGCCGACGACGATGGTGCCGAGGATGCCGCGGCGGAAGAAGAACCAGGCCACCGCCACGCCCGCGCCGATCAGCCGGGCGTCGAGCGGCGTGGCGATCAGCGCGCCGTTCTTCATCAGCACCTCGGGCGCGATGATCGCCACCAGCGCGGCCAGCGGCGCGTACTTCAGCGCGCGCCGCGCCCACGGCGGCATCGGCAGCTCGCGGTCGGGCAGCATCAGGAAGCCGCGGGACAGCACGGTGACCAGGGCCAGTCCGATGATGGTGAGGAGGACTTCGAGGCTGGACATCGTGCAGGGTGCTCCGGACGCGATCTCAGGAAGGACGGCGCGCCGGGCGAACGGCACCGACCGGGCGACCGCCCCCGCCGCCGGGCATCTCCATCATCAGGCCGGCGGCCACCGCCGCGGCCACCGCGACGACGATGTGCAGCTTGTAGGGCAGCGCGAAGGCGGCCACCGCGGCTGCCGCGGCCACGCCGGCGCAGACCCAGGTCGCGCGGTCGACCAGCAGCGAGCAGGTCAGGCCGATCAGCGCCAGCGTGCCGGCGAATCCCAGCCCCCACTGCGACGGCACGCCGTCGGCCAGCACGATGCCCAGGATCGACGGGATCTGCCAGCCCAGCCACAGCAGCAGCGCGCCGCCGAGAAAATACGGAATCTGGCCCGGCTGCACCCCGGAATCGCCCCAGCGCCGCATGCACATCGCGTAGCTGATGTCGGCACCGAGATAGCCCAGCGACATGCGCTGCCAACGCGGCAGGTGGCCGAAGTGGAAGCGCCACTGCGCGCTGTAGATGACGAAGCGCAGGTTGACGACGAAGCCGGTCAGCAGCACCACCCAGATCGGCGCGCCGGCCGCGATCAGCGGCAGCGAGGCCAGCTGCGACGAACCGGCGTAGACCGTCAGCGACATCAGCAGCGCCAGCCAGGGATCGAGCCCGCTGCGCACCATCGCCACGCCGGTGACCAGGCCCCAGGCGGCCAGACCCGGCACCATCGGCGCCATGTCCCGCAGGCCATGCCGGAATTCCGGATGGCGACAGGTGGACAGCACGTGCCGCTTCAGCGCGGCCGCAAGGGAGCCGGGGGGGGACATCCCCCGATTGTCACATCGGGCGCCGGCAAACGGAGCAGATCCGGCGCACGGACCTCATGGATTCCGGCTCAATGCGTCGACTTGCCGTGGGCCTTGTCGTCGGCCCGGGCCTTGGGCTCGTCGATGATCTCCTCGTCCTCGGCCGGCTTGGCCTTCTTCTTCTTCGACGGCTCGACCGGGCGCGGCACGACCGGCGCGATGCCCTCGAGCTTGTTCTCGCGCATGTATTCGTCCATCTCGCGCCAGCCGGCGTAGACCGAAGCCTTCAGCGCCTTCGGATTGAGCACGTAGCAGTCCTCGATCGCGCGCATCGCGTGGCGGCAGGCGCTGCCGACGGCCTTGCCCTCGGCCTCGTTGCGGGCGGCGACGGCCTCGCCGGACTCGATGCCGAGCAGGTCGCAGCTGGCCAGCAGGGGCAGCGCGGCGAGCAGGGCGATGACGGAAAGTCTCGGCAGTCTCATGGCGGAGGGAGGGCAAGCGGAGGGCGGGGGCTGCCTCGCTTATCGTCTGTCGCCCGGAGCGACTTGAGCATCCCGGGCGGAGCGCCCCGTTTCAGCCCAGCCGCTCGCCAGGGCGGATGTCACAGCCGGCCAGCCATTCGCGCACCGGCTGGCGCCGCCCGCCCGGGCGCTGCACCCGCTCGATCTCCAGCGCGCCCTCGCCGCAGGCCACCCGCAGCAGGCCGGCGTCGCCGGGCAGCACCTCGCCGGGCGCGCCCTGCCCCTCGACCGGGCGCGCCTGCCAGACCTTGATCGTCTCGGCGCCGCGAATGAAGCTCGCGCCCGGGAAGGGATCGAAGGCGCGCACCCGGCGCGCGATCACCGCCGCCGGCAGCGTCCAGTCGATCGCCGCCTCCTTCTTGTCGATCTTGTGCGCGTAGCTCACGCCCTCCAGCGGCTGCGGCACCGGCTGCAGGCGCCCGGCCGCCGCATCGGCCAGGGCCGCGACGATCATGCGCCCGCCCAGCAGCGCCAGCCGGTCGTGCAGCAGCGCGGTGGTGTCGTCCGGGCCGATCGGCTCGCGCGCGACCGAGAGCATGTCGCCGGTGTCCAGGCCCTCGTCCATCTGCATGATGGTGATGCCGGTCTCGGCATCGCCGGCCTCGATCGCGCGGTGGATCGGCGCGGCGCCGCGCCAGCGCGGCAGGATCGAGCCGTGGATGTTCAGGCAGCCCAGGCGCGGCAGCTCCAGCACCCAGCGCGGCAGGATCAGGCCATAGGCGGCGACCACCAGCACGTCAAGGCGGGCTGCCAGCAGCGCCTCGCGCGCGGCCGCGGCCTCGTCGGGAAAGCGGCCGTCGAGCCTCAGGCTCGTCGGCTGCGCCACCGCGATGCCGTGCTCCAGCGCGAGCTGCTTGACCGGCGAGGGCTGCAGCTTCATGCCACGCCCGGCCGGGCGGTCGGGCTGGGTCAGCACCAGCGGCACGTCCAGACCCGCGGCCAGCATCGCCGCCAGCGCCTCGCGGGCGAACTCGGGCGTGCCGGCGAAGCCGACGCGCAGCGGCGCGGGGGAGACAGGCGTCGCGCTCATGCCTCGGCCTCGTCGTCGCGGCCGCGCTTGATCATCTTGGTGCGGATGCGGTTGCGCTTGAGCGGCGAGAGGTACTCGACGAAGACCCGGCCCATCAGGTGGTCCATCTCGTGCTGGATGCAGATCGCCAGCAGGCCGTCGGCCTCCAGGTCGAAGGAGCGGCCCTCGCGGTCGAGCGCGCGCACCGTGACGCGCTCGTGGCGCTCGACCTTGTCGTAGATCGTCGGCACCGACAGGCAGCCCTCGTCGCCGACGACGCGCTCCTCGCTGCGCGCGATCAGCTCCGGATTGATCAGCACCAGCTGCTCGGTGCGCTCCTCCGACACGTCGATGACGATCAGCCGCTCGTGCACGTCGACCTGGGTCGCGGCCAGGCCGATGCCGCGCGACTTGTACATGGTCTCGAACATGTCGTCGATCAGCGTGCGGATGCGCGCGTCGACGGCCGCCACCGGCTTGGCGACCTTGTTCAGGCGGGGATCGGGATAGCGGAGGATGGTCAGCAGGCTCATGGCGGATCGGTCGCGGCGCGACGGTGGATCAGGGCGCCGGAAGCGGCGGAAATGGCAAAACAGCCGATTTCGTTGCAGCCTCAGGGCTTCGGGGGCAGAATCGACGAGTCTGAATGAAGTGTTTCGCGCAGGCCTGCCGGGTCGGCGCACGGAGAAGAACTCCATGATCCTGTGCCACGGCGAGCACGCTCGAACCCGGCGCACGGTCGCCAGCCCCCTGAGGTTGCTGGCGGCGGTGACGCTGGGTCTGTCGCTCCAGGCGACTCACGCTGCCCCCGATTATCCGGTCACCGCCGCCCAGCGTGGCACCGCGCGTCAGGTGGCCGAGGCGGGCGTGCCCCTTTCCGAACTGGCGCCCAACGCGCCGGAGAGCCACACCGTGCGCCGCGGCGACACGCTGTGGGACATCTCGAAGCTCTTCCTGCGCAGCCCCTGGCGCTGGCCGGAGCTCTGGGGCATGAACCTCGAGCAGATCCGCAATCCGCACCTGATCTATCCCGGCCAGGAGCTGGTGCTGGTGCGCGAGGGCGGCCGCGCGCGGCTGCAGTTCGGCCGGGCCGGCGAGGGCACCGTGAAGCTCTCACCGCGGGTGCGCGCGGGCGACGTCGACAACGGCCCGGTCGCGTCGATCTCGCTGCACCTGATCGAGCCCTTCCTGAACGACGCGATCGTGCTCGAGGCCAACGAGCTGGAGAGCGCGCCGCGCATCGTCGCCGGCCGCGAAGGCCGGGTGCTGCTCGGCCGCGGCGACACGGCCTACGTGCGCGGCGAGATGCCGCCGCTGCGCAACTGGCGCGTCTTCCGCGAGGCACGCCCGCTGCTCGACCCCGACACGAAGGAGCTGCTCGGCCACGAGGCCGCCTTCGTCGGCTCGGCCGAGTACGTGCGCCCGGGCAGCGTGACCCCGAGCGCCGACGGCAAGAGCCAGGAGATCGTGCCCGGCACCGTGGTGCTGACGGCGCTGCGCCAGGAGGCCGGCGCCGGCGACCGCCTCGCCCAGGCGCCGACGCGCGACACCACCAACTTCATGCCGCACGCGCCGGCCGCACCGGTGGCCGGCCGCATCGTCTCGATCTACGGCGACGGCCTGTCGGCCGGGCAGAACCAGATCGTCGCGCTGAACCGCGGCCAGGCCGACGGCATCGAGCGCGGCCATGTTCTGGTGCTGCAGCGCGCCGGCGAGCGGGTGGCCGACCGCACCGATCCGCAGCGCGCGACGCTGCAGCTGCCCGACGAGCCGCACGGCCACCTGTTCGTGTTCCGCGTCTTCAACCGGGTCGCCTACGCGCTGATCCTCGACGCGCAGACCGCGGTGCGCCCGGGCGACCGCTTCACGCAGCCCTGAGCCGGGCCGGGAGCGCGACGATGCCGCTGGCCGGACACGCTCCCGACGAGATCGCCGCCTGGCTGCGGCTGCTGCAGACCCCGGGCTGCGGACGCCAGCGCGCACGCCAGCTGCTCGCGGCCTTCGGCTCGCCCGAGGGCGTGTTCGCCGCCTCGTCGGTGGCGCAGCGCCAGATCGTCGGCGAGGCGCTGGTGCAGGCGCTGCGCACGCCGCCCGACGGCCTCGACGCGCTGGTCGACGCCACGCTGGACTGGCTGGCGCGGCCCGACCACCATCTGCTGGTCCTCGGCGACGAAGGCTATCCGCGCGGCTGGATGCACATGCCCGACTCGCCGCTGCTGCTGCACCTGCACGGCGAGCCGCGCCGGCTGGATGACCGGGACGCGGTCGCGATCGTCGGCAGCCGCCATCCGACCGCCGGCGGCACGGCGCTGGCGCGCGAGTTCGCCGCCGGGCTGGGCCGCGAGGGCCTGGGCATCGTCTCCGGCCTGGCGCTGGGCATCGACGCCGCCGCCCACCTGGGCGCGCTGGACGCCGGCGCGCCGACGGTGGCGGTCATCGGCACCGGCATCGACCGCTGCTATCCGCGCCAGCACGAGGCGCTGGCCGCGCGCATCGTCGCCTCGGGCGGCCTGATCGTCAGCGAGCATGTGCTCGGCACCGGGCCGCTGGCGCCGCATTTCCCGCAGCGCAACCGGCTGATCGCCGGCCTGGCGCTGGGCACGCTGGTCGTGGAGGCCGCGCTGCAGTCGGGCTCGCTGATCACCGCGCGGCTGGCGCTCGAGAGCAACCGCGAGGTCTTCGCGATCCCGGGGCCGATACGCAGCCCGCAGTCGCGCGGCTGCCACCGGCTGATCCGCGACGGCGCACGGCTGGTCGAGTCGGTCGAGGACATCCTGGAGGACCTGCGCCCGCTGCGCCGCGCTCCTGCACCGCCCGCCGACACCCCCGCGGCGCACGGCGAAGCGCCCCGTTCGGACGCGCCGGAGTCGCAGGAGTCGCCCGACGACCCGATCCTTCAGGCGCTGGGCTGGAGTCCGGCCACGCTCGACGCGCTGCAGGCACGCACCGGCTGGCCGACGCCCGAGCTGCAGGCGCGCCTGCTCGAGCTGGAGCTGATGGAGGAGATCGTGCGGCTGCCCGGACAGATCTTCCAGCGCCAGAATCGTGCGTGACCCCGTGCACGGGGGCGATCGAACACGGGTTCTCCGGCTCACCATGCCCTCGGGTATAGTGAATCCATGTTCGACGTGCTCGTCTACCTCTACGAAAACTACTGGCGCCCGGATGCCTGTCCGGAGCATGACCAGCTGTCGCGCAAGCTGACCGCGGTCGGCTTCGAGAGCGACGAGATCGAGGACGCGCTGAGCTGGCTCGACGGCCTGACCAGCGTCGCGGAGACGCAGTCGCAGTCGCAGAGCCCGCTGTCGCTGCGGGTCTACACCCCGGCCGAGCAGGAGCGCCTCGGCACCGAGTCGATCGCCTTCCTGAGCTTCCTGGAATCGGCCGGCGTGCTGCCGGCCCCGATGCGCGAGATCGCCGTCGACCGCGCGATGGCCGCCCCCGGCGGCTCGCTGGCGCTCGAGGACCTGAAGATCATCGTGCTGATGGTCTTCTGGAGCATGGGCGAGGAGCCCGATGCGCTGATCCTCGACGAGCTCTTCGTCGACGACGAGGACCGGCTCATCCACTGAGCCCCGGCGCGACGCTGCGCTCAGTGCAGCAGCCGGCCCGGATCGGCGTCGAGCTTGTTCAGCGCGACGCGGGTCGCGCGCACCGTCAGCGACTCCTCCTCGAACGGCACCAGCAGGCCGGCCTGCAGGAAGGCCGCCAGGCGGTGCTTCTGGAACATCACGCCGCGGCCCTGCGCCGAGACGAAGAGGCTGAACTGCTTGCGGCTGCCCTGCCAGGCCAGCTGCACCGGCTCGATGCGGTCGCGGTAGTCGAGGCGGAACCAGCTGCCCACCGTCAGGTCGACCGCCCAGGCCAGCATCGCCGGCGTCGGCATCGAGCCGCCCTCGGCGACCACCTCCAGGTCCTGCGTCTCCTGGCCGGAGAGGTCGCGCACCATCGACTCGTCGATCTCGATGTTGCCGACGTCGGGCAGCATGTCCTCCAGCGCCTCGAGCTGCATCATCAGCTCGTCGAGGCGCTCGGTCGGGATGGTCGCGGTGCGGGCCGAGAAGGCCGCCTGCAGCGCATTGTTCAGCGACTGCACGTACTCGTCCTGGCGCGCGATCGGCACGCCGGCCGAGCCCATGCCCTCGCGCAGGCGCTTGAGCAGCGGCGGCAGCCGGCGGATCGCCTCGGCGCGCTCCTCGCGCGAGACCTTGGCGCTGGCCAGCCAGATCAGGTCGGAGGCGACCTTCGTCATCGCCTTGGTCTGCTCGCTGTTCGGGCTGGTCTTCACCGCGGTGGTCGCCAGCACGTCGGCCCAGACATGGAACAGGAACTCGCGCACGCTGTCGTGGACCGGCACCTTGTCGAGCATCTTGCGCATCTCGATGGTGTACTGGATCGCCATCGTCTCGCGCTGCTCGATCTGCTGCGCCAGCGACACGCCCTTGCTCGCGGCGACATGCTCGGTCTTGAAGTATTCCTCGACGAAGCGCTCGAACTCGGTCAGCACGGTCTGGAAGACGCGCCTGCCGGTGTCCGGATAGGCCTCGACGACCTGGACCACGCGCTTGATCTCGCGCTCCATCGGCTCGCTGACGCCGGCGGCGTCGACCTCGAAGCCCATCACGCAGCCGCCCATGCGGTCGATCAGCTTGCGCGCCGGATGGTCGATCGTCGCGAAGAAGTCCGGCTCGGCGATCGCCACCCGCAGCACCGGCATCTGCAGCCGGGCGAACCACACCCGCACCGCGGCCGGGATGCGCTCCTCGGTCAGCAGGCTCTGGAACATCAGCGCGACGATCTCGATCGTGGCGCGCTCGACCGGCGTCGTGGCCGCCTGCTTCAGCGCGGCCTTGCGGGTCTGCAGCTCCTGCAGCAGCCCCGGCGTCGACACCGGCTGCGACAGCACCGGCACGCCGTCGGCCCCCTGCGCGCCCTCCTCGAAGCGGCGCCGCACGGCGACCTCGGCATCGCTGATGGCCGCATTCAGCGCCGGCGAGGCCGGCGGATGCGGCTGGGCCACGGTCGGGCTGTAGAAGTCGGGCACCTGACGCGCGACCAGCCGGTTGAGCTGGCCCAGCACGGCCTCGGCGCGTTCGATGCTGTGCAGCAGCCCCGGCGAGCGCGTCACCTGCAGGCCGGGCGAATGCGTCATCACCCGGGTCTCGTCATGCACTCCGGCGTGCACCGGCAGCGCACCAGGCAGCCGGCCCGGCAGCTCGGCCATCACCGTGGGCTCGTACATCCGGCCGTGCCGGCTGTCGCGGCCGGCCGCGTGCGCATCGCCCGAGGCACCGCCGCTGCCCCCCGGCCCTCCGCCACCGGCCCCGCCAGCGCCAACGCCGCCGCTGCCCGCACCGCCACCGCCCGCACCGCTGCCCGCGCCGCCGCTGGCCCAGCCGCCACCCAGTGCGCCACGGCCCGAAGACCCGCCGGGCGTGGGAAAGCGCTCGGAGGGCAGAGGCATCATCACCGTCGGCGCCGCGCTGCCGGCGCCCACTCCGCCCGGCATGCCGCCGCCACCGCCACCCGTGCCGCCCCCGCCCACCTGGGCGGACATGCCGGACTGCGACAGCGGACCGTCGGAGCGGCCGCGCCGGATGTAGCTGCGCAGGTCGATCTCCGGGCAGACGCCCTGACCGACCAGCCAGCGGTTGGTCTCGTGATAGGCCTCGTGGATCAGCGCGGAGAACTCCTCGTGCAGCGGCTGCTGCAGCGCGCGCCAGGCCTCGATGCCCAGGCCGGCCGCGCGCCAGCTGTCGATGGCCGCTCGCGCCAGCGCATGCGGGCGCAGCACGTCCTGCGCGTCGAGCTCCTCGCGCCGCTCGAGCGCGGACATGCGGAAGCGCAGGTCGGAGAACTCCCAGACCGCCTCGTCGCCGACCGCCGCCATCGCCATCTGCGACACCAGGATCTCCTGGTCAACCGAGTCGTCGTCGACGATCGCCAGCTCGTCGAGCTTCGTGGCGCCCTTGCGGCTGCCGCCCAGGCCGGAGACCGCCTGGATCTGCCCGGCGAAGGCCCGGTTCCAGGCCGGCGCCAGCCGCGGCAGGTCGACCAGCAGGTCGCGGTACTGCGCGTGCAGGCCGGAGGGCGCGCGCGCCTGCTCGGCGACCAGATCGCGCAGCCGCTCGATCAGCGCATGCGCCACGCCCGGCATGGTCCTCGCCAGATGCTCGCAGTAGAGGCGGCGGGCCTGCGCGGCGAGAACCGAAGAGGGGGAGACGGTGGCCATGGGCTGCAGGCGGCGAAGCGATCTGAAAAAATAGTGTGTACTACTTTACACCAGCCTATACCACCGCCCCGGCATTCGGATCGTTCGGATCGTGATCCTTGCGGGCGCCGCTGACCAGGTCCTCGCGCTTGACGCCCAGCCACATCGCGATCGCCGCCGCGACGAAGACCGACGAGTAGATGCCGAACAGGATGCCGATCGTCAGCGCCACCGCGAAGTAGTGCAGCGTCGGGCCGCCGAACAGCAGCATCGACAGCACCATCATCTGCGTCGAGCCGTGCGTGATGACCGTGCGGCTCATCGTGGACGTGATCGCGTGGTCGATGACCTCGGGCGTGGTCATCTTGCGGTACTTGCGGAAGGCCTCGCGGATCCGGTCGAAGATGACCACCGACTCGTTGACCGAGTAGCCCAGCACCGCCAGCACCGCCGCCAGCACCGCCAGCGAGAACTCCCACTGGAAGAAGGCGAAGAAGCCCAGGATGATGATGACGTCGTGCAGGTTGGCGATGATCGCCGCGACCGCGAACTTCCATTCGAATCGCACCGCCAGGTAGAGCACGATGCCGGCGACGACGAAGCCCAGCGCCTTCAGGCCGTCCTCGGCCAGTTCCTTGCCGACCTGCGGGCCGACGAACTCGCTGCGGGTCAGCTTGAGCGGCTCGGTGGCGCTGCTGCCGCTGCCGACGCCGCAGATCTGGCGGCTGACGGTCTCGCCCTTGTCGGTGGTCACCTGCACCGGCTTGACCAGGCCGTTCTCGGCCGCGCACAGCTGGGCGAAGACCCGGCCGACGACCTCGTTCTGCTTGACGCCCTCGCGCAGCGGCAGGCGGATCAGCACGTCGCGCGAGGTGCCGAACTTCTGCACCTGGACCTCGCCGAAGTTCATCGCCTCGACGGTGGCGCGGACCCGGGCGATGTCGGCGCTCTGCGCGTACTCGGTCTCGATGACCGTGCCGCCGGTGAACTCGATCGACAGGTGCAGCCCGCGGGTGAACAGGAAGAACACCGCGGCGGCGAAGGTGACGAACGAGATGATGTTGAACACCAGCGCATGCCGCATGAACGGGATGTCGCGGCGGATGCGGAAGAATTCCATGGCGTGATTCCCTGGCTCAGGCCTTCGGCGGGGTGACGGCGGACGACGAGGACGCGGCCGCGGCGCCGCCCGGCTGGGCGGCCGGCTTCCAGACCTGGCCGATCGAGACGGACTGCAGCTTCTTCTTGCGGCCGTACCAGAGGTTGACCAGGCCGCGCGAGAAGAACACCGCCGAGAACATCGAGGTCATGATGCCCAGGCAGTGCACGACCGCGAAGCCGCGCACCGGACCGGAGCCGAAGGCCAGCAGCGCGACGCCGGCGATCAGCGTCGTCACGTTCGAGTCCAGGATGGTCGCGAAGGCGCGGTCGTAGCCCAGGTGGATGGCCATCTGCGGCGAGGTGCCGTTGCGCAGCTCCTCGCGCACGCGCTCGTTGATCAGCACGTTGGCGTCGATCGCCATGCCCAGCACCAGCGCGATGGCGGCGATGCCCGGCAGCGTCAGCGTGGCCTGCATCATCGACAGGATCGCCACCAGCAGCAGCAGGTTCACGCCCAGCGCCAGCGTCGAGAAGATGCCGAACAGCATGTAGTACGCGCTCATGAACACCGCGATGGCGATGAAGCCGTACAGCACGCTGTCGAAGCCCTTGGTGATGTTCTCGGCGCCCAGGCTGGGGCCGATCAGGCGCTCCTCGATGATCTCCATCGGTGCCGCGAGCGAGCCGGCACGCAGCAGCAGCGCGGTGTCGGCCGACTCCACCGGCGTCATCGAGCCGGAGATCTGCACCCGGCCGCCACCGATCTCCGAGCGGATCACCGGCGCGGTCACGACCTCGCCGCGGCCCTTCTCGAACAGCAGGATGGCCATGCGCTTGTTGATGTTCTCGCGGGTGACGTCGCGGAAGATCCGCGCGCCGCGCGCGTCGAGCGTCAGGTGCACGGCGGGCTGGTGGTTGTCGTCGAAGCCGGCCTGCGCGTCGGTCAGGTTCTCGCCGGTCAGCAGCACCTGGCGCTTGACGATGATCGGCACGCCGCCGCGCTCCAGATACTTCTCGGTGCCGAAGGGCACCGGGGCACCGCCGGTCAGCGCGGCCTGGGCCTCCGTGCTGTCGTCGACCAGGCGGACCTCCAGCGTCGCGGTGCGGCCGATGATGTCCTTGGCCTTGGCCACGTCCTGCACGCCGGGCAGCTGCACGACCACGCGGTCGGCGCCCTGCTGCTGGATCACCGGCTCGGCCACGCCGAGCTCGTTGATGCGGTTGTGCAGCGTGTTGATGTTCTGCGTCAGCGCCTGCTGCTGGATGTTGCGCACCGACTCGGGCTTGATGCGCCCGATCAGCTTCGGCTCGGCGGCGTCGCCGCCCTCGCTCCACAGCAGCTCGGGCTGCGCGCCCGTCAGCAGGTCGCGCGCCTTGTCCAGCGTCTCGCGGTCGCGCAGGCGCACCTCGATGGTGTCGCCGCTGCGCTGGATGCCGCCGTGGCGGATCGACTTGTCGCGCAGCAGCGTGCGCACGTCGCCCGACAGCGACTCGGCCTTCTTCGTCAGCGCCGCGGCCATGTCGACCTGCATCAGGAAATGCACGCCGCCGCGCAGGTCCAGACCCAGGTACATCGGCAGCGCGTGCAGGCCGGTCAGCCATTGCGGCGAGCGCGACACCAGGTTCAGCGCGACGATGTAGGACGGATCGGCCGCATCGGGATTGAGCGCGCGGATGATGGCGTCGCGCGCCTTCAGCTGGGTGTCGGTGTCGCCGAAGCGGGCGCGCACCGAGGTGCCCTCGAGCTGCACGAAGTCAGGCTTCAGGCCGGCGGCCTGCAGCGCCTGCTCGACGCGCGGCACCAGGCCGGCGTCGATCTTCAGCGTCGCCTTGCCGCTCGAGACCTGCACCGCCGGGGCCTCGCCGAAGAAGTTGGGCAGCGTGTAGAGCAGTCCCACCACCACCGCGATGGCCAGGATCAGGTACTTCCACCAGGGGTAGCGATTCATCGTGCGGCCCGGGAACGAGGAGAAACGGAAAGGACGAAGGGAGGAAGCGAGCGGGTGCTTACTTGACGCTGCCCTTGGGCAGCACCTGCACCACCGCGCTGCGCTGGCACTGGACCTCGACGCCGGAGGCGATCTCGATCGAGACGAAGGCGTCGGCGACCTTGGTGATGCGGCCGATCAGGCCGCCGGCGGTGACGACCTCGTCGCCCTTGCCGAGCGCGTCGATCATCGCCTTGTGCTCCTTCTGCTTCTTCATCTGCGGGCGGATCATGATGAAGTACAGCACCACGAACATCAGCACCAGCGGCAGCATCTGCATCAGCGACGAGCCGCCGGCGGCAGCGCCGCCAGCCGTCTGGGCGTAGGCATCGGAAATGAACAGCACGTTCGGGCTCCTGGAGAACGGTCAGAGAACGGGACAAAGCTCACGATTGTAGGGCCGCCCGGGAACCGCGCAGCCCGCATCCGGGCGTCCCGCGCGGGCCGGGGGTCAAGCGTGCGTGCGGGACCTCCGATATCGGCGCATGGACAGCCCGTCTCCCCTCCCCTGCGCCGACTCCCGGCTGCACCAGGCCCTCGAGGCCTCCGGTGGCGGCACGCTCGTGCTCGTCGGGCTGCCCCGGCTCGACGAGATCGTCACGACGCTCGGCGCCGGCCTGAGGGAGGCGGTGCTGCAGGCGGCGGCCGAGCGCCTGGCACAGACCGCCGGCGGCGAGACCGGCCTGTCTGCCGCGACGGTGCTGCGCCGCGGCGACCGGCTCGCGCTGGTCTGCGCCGAGAGCGGCGACGAGGCCGCGCAGCGCGCCCGGGCCTGGGTGCTGGCGCTCGAGGCGCCGCTCGAGGTCGCCGGGCAGCGCTTCTCGACGGGTGGCTGCGCCGGGCTGGCCCGCATCGACGCCGGCGGCGCGCACGAGCCGCAGCGGCTGCTGCGCCAGGCCGACCGGGCCTGCCACGAGGCGATGCGCCGCGGCCGCGGCAGCTGCCTGCTCCACGACGACGCGATGACGCAGCAGGCGCTGCGCCGGCTGCGCCGCGAGGACACGCTGCACCGCCAGCCGCCACCGGCCGCGCCGGAGCTGCGCTTCGACCTGCAGGCCGACATGTGCACCGGCGCGCTGACCGGCGCGGTGGTGCTGCCGCAGTGGCCCGGCGGCGGCCTGGGAGAACACCACGACCTGCTGGAGACGGCCGCCGAGGCCGGACGGCTGCCGGAAGTCGGCGCGCTGCTGCTGCAGGCGGTCGGCCGGCAGATCCGGCTCTGGCGCGACCAGGGCCTGGACGTGCCGGGCCTGTCGGTGGAGCTGCCCGCCGCGCTGTGGCGGGACCGTGCGCTGGTGTCGATGACGCTCGACGCGCTGGTCGACCAGGGCCTGCCGGGCGGCGTGCTGACGCTGCAGATGGACGCGGCCGCGCTCGATGGCGAGCCCGGGGCTCTGCGCGCGACGCTGCGATCGCTGCGGGCCACCGGCGTGCGCATCGGCCTGGTGCGCTTCGGCGGCGAGCGGGCGCTGTCGCTGGCGGCGCTGGGCCGGCTGCCGGTCGACGAGCTCACGCTCGATGCCGGCGTGCTGTCCCGGCTCGGCCACCGCGACGGCGTGCGCCTGGCCGCGGCGCTGATCGGCATGGGCCGCGCGCTCGGCCAGCGCATCGTCGCCGAGGGCGTGCGCAGCGAGGACCAGCTCGACTTCCTGCGCAGCCGTCACTGCGACGAGTTCCAGGGGCCGCTGCTGTCGCGCCCGCTCGACCCGTCGACGATGACCCAGGTGCTGATGCACGCGCGCATCCAGCACCGCCTGGTCATGGACTCGCATGTCGGCGAGCCCTCGACCCGCGGCACGACCGCGACAGGCGGCGTGCGCGCCGCGCTCACTGCTGCAGCAGGTTGAGCAGGTACTTGCCACCGGTCGTGCCGGTGCCGCCGGCACCGTAGACCACCCGGGCATAGTAGGTCGCCGCGGCGGTCGTCGAGTTCGTGACCTTGACCGTCTCCGGCAGACCGGTCCCGTTCAGGCTCGCGGCCACCTGCGTGCCGGCGCTGTTGTACAGGTAGAGCTGGTAGTTCTGCGTCGAGACCGCCATGTTCAGCGTCGCCGACAGCACCTTGCCGGCCGCCACGGAGACCTTGTAGTAGTCGGTGTCGGTGCTGGCGGAAAGCGTGCCGCTGACGGCCGCATGGGCGGCCGAGACGGTCTGTGCCGTGCCCAGCGTGTTGTTCGACTCGACCTCGGTCACCGCCGTCGGCAGCGAGCCCATCGCGGTGTCGACCGCCTTCTTGGCGTCGACGATGCCGGCGCCGATGGTCTTGATGCTGTCCGGGGTGACCGGGAAGGGCCGTGCCGAGCTCTTGAGCATCGTCTCGACCTGGTCGGGCGTCAGCGCGCTGTTCTTCGACAGCATCAGCGCGACCACGCCGGCCACGTGCGGCGTCGCCATCGAGGTGCCGGCGTAGGAGGCGTAGGCGTCCGCGCCGGGCACGGTGGCGCCGCTGTTGAGCGTCGACAGCACCGAGACGCCGGGCGCGGCGACGTCGACCAGGCTGCCGTAGTTCGAGAACGAGGCCCGCGCGCCGGTGCGGTCGACCGCGCCGACGGCGACCACGCCGGTGCAGTTGGCCGGCGTCTGGGTCGAGGCGTAGGCGTTGGCGTTGCCCGCCGCGACCACCACGACCGTGTTGCGCGAGCGCGCCGAGTTGACGGCCGCCTGCATCGTGGTGCCGCAGCTGCTCGCGCTGCCGCCGAGCGACAGGTTCAGCACCCGCGCCGGATAGGCGTTGGCCGGCAGCCCGGTCACCGTGCCGCCCGAAGCCCAGACGATGCCGTCGGCCACGTCGGACAGCGAGCCCCCGCAGGTTCCCAGCACACGCACCGGCACCACCTTGGCGCCGTGGGCCACGCCGGCCACGCCGGTGGCGTTGTTCGTCACCGCCGCGATCGTGCCGGCGACATGGGTGCCGTGCCAGCTGCTGGAGCCGGTGCCGCACCAGTCGCCCGGATCCTTGGCATCGCTGTCGCGGGCGTTGCCGTCGTTCGAGACGGTGGTGCTGGCGATCAGGTCATAGCCGCCGACGATGTTGGCGGCCAGATCGGCGTGCGGCCGGTAGCCGGTGTCGATCACCGCCACGTAGACGCCGGTGCCGGTCGAGCGGTCCCAGGCGGCCGGCAGGTTGATGCCGGCCACGGCCTCGTAGTAGTGCCACTGGGTGCCGAAGCTGGTGTCGCTCGGCACGAGCTGCGGATAGAGGCGGATGTCGGCCTCGACCGACTCGATCTCCGGATCGCCCGCCATCAGGTCCGCGCCCAGCGTGCGGATCTGCGCGACGGTCATCGCGCGGTCGAGCTTCATGACGCGGCCGCCATGGAACATGTCGCGCTTGTGGGTCAGGCCGATGCCGGCGCGCTGGCCGGCCTGGGCGATGCGCAGGTCGGCGCCGCTGCGGCTCGACGAATCCCGGTACTTGATGATCAGCTGATCGGTGGTCTGCGCCTCCTGGCGCGCCAGATCGACGCTCGGGCCGCCCGCGCGGGCGCCCGCCGCCAGCATCACCATCAGGGCCGCCATGGCCACCGGATTCCTCAATCCCCGCATCGACATGCTTCGTCTCCCGTGCGCCACGCGAGGCGCACGGCCCCCGGCCCGACCCCCGGACCGATGCTCCGGGCAGCGCCTCCAGGTCATCACATGCGACGGGGAGTATCGACAGGAAAAAAGAGGGTATTTGCGGGGCTTATCAAAAAATAACCAGTGCAACGTCTCTGATGCGTCTTTTCACACACTGAATACACATGAGTACCATCAGACAGGCCGCTCCGGGGTGGCCTGGGCCGCGCGCGCCGCGAAGGCCGCGCGCTGCGCCGCCAGCCGCTCGCGCGGGTTGACCTTGGCGACCTGCTCGTCCAGGCGCATCTCCTGGATGAAGCGGCTCGGGAAGGCGCGGCGGATCTCGCGCCCGCGCTTCTGGCGCAGCAGCGTCGTCACCAGCAGCGTGCGCCGCGCGCGGGTGATGCCCACGTACATCAGCCGGCGCTCCTCCTCCAGGCGCTCGGACGTCATCTCCTCCTCCTCGCGCTTGAAGGGCAGCGTGCCCTCGTTGATGCCGACCAGCACCACATGCGGCCACTCCAGGCCCTTGCTGGCGTGCAGCGTCGACAGCGTGACGACGTTCTGGTCGGCCTCGCCGCGCTCGGCCAGGCTCAGGATCACGCTGATGGTCTGCGCGACGTCGAGCACGCTCTTCGTCTCGGTCTGCACCTGGCCGCTGCCGTCCTCGGCGATCTCGCCGCCGCAGCGCCGCGCGATCCAGTCGATGAAGTCGAGCACGTTGGACCAGCGCGCCGCCGCGACCTTGGGGTTCTCCTCGCTGTCGAGCAGGTGCTGCTCGAAGCCGAGCTCGCCCAGCCATTCCATCAGCATCGGCCGCGCCGCCTCGGCGCCCACCGTGTGGCGGGCGCGGTATTCGAGGTCGTTCACGTAGCGGCCGAACTCGTGCAGCGAGCCCACCGCCTTCGCCGAGAGCGCCGTGCCGATCGACTCCTGGAACAGCGCCTCGAACAGGCTCACCCGCCACTTGCCGGCGAAGTCGCTCAGGGCCGCCAGCGTCGTGTGGCCGATGCCGCGCTTCGGCGTGGTGATCGCGCGCAGGAAGGCCGGGTCGTCGTCCTGGTTGACCAGCAGCCGCAGCCAGGCGCACAGGTCCTTGATCTCGGCGCGGTCGAAGAAGCTCTGGCCGCCGGAGACCTTGTAGGGGATCTGCGCCTTGCGCAGCGCCTCTTCGAGCTTGCGGCTCTGGTGGTTGGCGCGGTAGAGGATGGCGAAGTCGCGCCACTCGGTCGAGCCGGTGTGCTCGCCCGCGGTGTTGGCGCGGATCGCCAGGATGCGCGCGGCCGCCCGCTCGGCCTCGTGCTCCTCCTGGTCGCACTCGACCACCTTGACCGGCTCGCCCTGGCCGAACTCGCTCCAGAGCTTCTTCTGGAAGATCTTGGGGTTCAGCGCGATGACGTTGTTCGCAGCGGTCAGGATCGCGCCGGTGGAGCGGTAGTTCTGCTCCAGCGGGATGACCTTCAGGTTCGGATAGTCCTGCGGCAGGCGCTTGAGGTTCTCGATGGTGGCGCCGCGCCAGCCGTAGATGCTCTGGTCGTCGTCGCCCACCGCGGTGAAGATCCCCTGCTCGCCCACCAGGGCCTTGAGCAGCTCGTACTGGGTCGCGTTGGTGTCCTGGTATTCGTCGACCAGCACATGGCGCAGCGTGCGGCGCCATTTCTCGCGGGCCGCCTCGTGCTGCTGCAGCAGCTTCAGCGGCAGGCCGATCAGGTCGTCGAAATCCACCGCCGAGTAGGCCGCCAGACGCTCCTCGTAGAGCTTCATCACCCGGGCGGCGACGCGCTCGTCGTCGTCCTGCGCGGCGGCCTCGGCCTGCTCGCAGCTCAGGCCGTTGTTCTTCCACAGGCTGATGGTCCACTGCCAGCGCCGCGCCACCGCCGCGTCGGTGGTGCCGCCGGCGTCCTTCAGCACGCCCAGCACGTCGTCGGCGTCCAGGATCGAGAACTTCGGCTTCAGGCCGAGCATCTCGCCGTCCTCGCGCAGCATGCGCACGCCCAGGGAGTGGAAGGTGGCGATCACCAGATCCTTCGACGCCCGCGCGCCCACCAGCGAGCGTGCCCGCTCGCGCATTTCCTGCGCCGCCTTGTTGGTGAAGGTGATGGCGCCGATCTGCTTGGGGGCCAACCCGGCCTGCAGCAGCCGGGCGATCTTGTGGGTGATCACCCGCGTCTTGCCCGAGCCGGCGCCGGCCAGCACCAGGCAGGGGCTGTGCAGGTGGTGGACGGCTTCGAGCTGGGCGGGATTGAGGGTCGAGGGGGCGTCGGCCATGGCGGGGCTCCGGGGACGCAGCGGCAGGGACTGCGGGCGGCGGATGATAGCCAGCCCGTCCCGACCCGGCGCGACGGTCCACAATCGGTCCATGCAACCGCCCATGCAAACGCCCCCGCCCGCGCCGGCCCAGCCGCGCAACCCGCTGCACGGCCTGACCCTGGAGCGCATCCTGACCGAGCTGGTCGCCCGCTACGGCTGGCCCGGCCTGGCCGAGCGCATCGCGCTGCGATGCTTCAGCGACCAGCCCAGCATCGCCTCCAGCCTGAAGATGCTGCGCCGCACGCCCTGGGCGCGCGAGAAGGTCGAGGGGCTCTACCTGTTCATGCTGCGCGAGCAGCGCCGCGATGCGCGCGACGCGCGCCCGCCGCGGCCCTAGACCCGCGCCGCGCCCGCCGCTCAGTAGCCGGACGGATAGCTCGCCGCGGCATTCACCCGCACCGGAGCGCCGACACGCGCCGGGATCTGGCTGACCTGGCTCATCGGGAACAGCAGCGGCTCCACCGGCGTGCGGCCGTGCGCGGCGACCTGCGCCGCGGCGGTGGCGGTGTAGGTCACGCCCCACAGGTCGAACAGCGGGCGCAGGTCGCGGCCGACGATGAAGGAGGCCGCCACCAGCATGAAGTCGTTGCCGCTGATCGACGACGGAAAGCTCGCGTAGGTGCCGAAGCCGTAGCTGGCGGCCACCGCCGGCCAGTTCGCCTTGTTCGCGTCGAAGTTGCGGTCGAGCAGGTGCAGCAGCGTCATCAGCGCCCAGCCGTCGCCCAGCGCCGGGTTGTGGTGGCGCGCATGCTCGACGAGCTGGCGGTAGAACATCAGCCGCGCCGAGTTGTTCGCCGCATAGGCGGGGTCGGACCAGATCGCTGCATAGGCCGAGGCGACCGGATCGGTGCTCGCCTGCGCCGCCTTCAGCGTGTCGAAGACGGCCTTGCCGGTGCCGGAGCGGTCGACCAGCGGGCTGGCGAGTCCAGCCGGCGTCAGGTTGTAGCGCATGCGCTTGTGCACCGGGAAGATGTTGTTCGACACCTCGCCGGACTGCCCGCCGTGAATGTTCAGCCGCGATCGCTGCAGGTTGTGGCCGATCTCGTGCGACTCGCCCCAGCCCAGCGGCTGGAAGGCCCAGTCCTGGTCGTAGGGATTGCCGCTGCAGCCGCTGCCGCAGGTGGCGTGCACGTCGCTGATGACGTGCTGCATCACGTCGCGGCGGTGCTGCGTGCCGGTGCAGTCCCAGCCCTGCGCGCTGCAGAAGGCCGCCACTTCCGGCGACAGCCGGTACTGCCCGGGCGTGGCCGCGTTGAAGCCGGCCAGCTCGTAGGTGTCCTGGATGGTGTAGCTCCAGGTCTCGGCGACCAGGCGCGAGAGATCGCCGCCGTACAGGGCCAGGCTCTGGCGGAAGTTCGGCAGCGTCGAGTGCAGCGTCAGCGTGTCGGTGGCCAGGCCGACCCAGTTCGTCGGCGTGGCGGCCAGCTCGGCCTGGAAGGCGGCGACCTGCGCCGGATCGGTCGCGTCGCGCAGCACCGGGTGCGTCGTCACGCCGCTGACCTGCACCGTCACCGTCTGCGCGCCGCTGGCCGCGGCGTCCACATGCAGGAACAGCGGCCCGCCGTAGGCGCTGGTGACCACCTTGGGCTGGCCCGCCACCAGCGCCGCGCGCGGCGAGGCCAGCTGCGTCGGCCGGTCCAGCCCGGAGGGCTCGTTGAAGACCCAGGTGGTGTCGCGCAGCATGTTGATGCCGACCCGCACCGCGCCGGTGCCGGCGTCGGTGCGCACGATCTTGATGCGCCGCCCCGGCATCACGTAGAGCCCGGTCATCACGTCGCGGGTGCCGCTGACCGGCAGCGTCACGGTGACGGTGCGCGTCAGCGCCGGCGTGGTGGCCGGGATGGCGCCGGAGAAGTTGCCGAGGTTCTTCGCCACCGCCGCGTAGGGCCGGTGCTGGAAGGAGACGATGTCGGAGAAGTGGGCGCGGTAGAAGTCCGCGCCGTGGCGCAGCTTGCTCATCGGATAGCTGACCGGCTCGCGGTACTTGTCGCCCAGCAGCACCAGCAGCTTCTCAAGCCGGTAGCCGGCGGTCGAGAAGATCGCGCGGCCGCTGGCGTCGAGCTCGCGCAGCGCGGTGCGCAGCGCACCGGCCGGCGTGCCGAACTCGGCCATGTAGGTCGCGTCGCCCGAGCAGCCGACGCGGCCGTAGCTGCTGGTGCAGCCGCTCCAGGTCGAGGTGAAGGTGCCGCGGTCGAGCCGGTCGACCAGGGCCTGCACCGCGCCGAGCCCGGCCGGCATCGCCGGCAGCGTGGCCGCGTCGAAGGCCTGCAGGCCGTTGTCGGCCCAGTAGTTGTTCGTCACCGTCAGGCCGAACTGCTCGAGCAGCCGGCCCGAGAGGTCGTTGCTGTCGCGGTAGTGATGCAGGTAGAGCACCGGGATGCCGCGCGACTGCGCCGCCTGCACCGCCTTCATCACGGTCGGCCCGTCGTAGGCCTGCGGGCCCTGCTCGCGGCCGATGACCAGCAGGTGCGCGCCCTGCAGGCAGGCATCGAGCCGGTCGCCATCGCAGCGGTTGTCGGCCTGCGTGGCCGGATTCGTCGTGATCCCGTTGATCGTCACGCCGGGAAAGGTGCTGGCCAGCCAGCTGCGGGTGCGGCCCTCGTGCGGGAACCAGTAGGTCTCGGTGCCGGGCAGGTGGGCGGTGACGACCTTCAGTCCGGCGAAGCTGGTGCGCCGCGTCAGCCAGGCGATGGTGCGCTGCATCAGCTGGTCCGTCGCCGCGTTGCCGCGCACGCCCAGCGGATTGCCGCCGAAGGCGGCGTAGCGTGTGCCCGAAGGCAGCGTCCCGGCCACCGCCAGCACGCTCGGGGTGCCGGCATTGCCGCCCTTGTAGCTCCAGTTGCTGACCAGGATCGGCCGGTTCTGCGTCGTGTCGAGCAGCGAGAACCACACCGAGTCGTGCGACGGGTTCCAGTCCAGCGGCCCCAGCGTGCCCGGGCCGCGCGAGCCGTCGGCATTCAGGCCGAACAGCGCCTGCTTGATCGCGGCGTACTCGGCCGGCTGCGCGGCCAGCAGCGTGCGCGTCGCCGACATCACCTGGGCCAGCGTGACCCCGGACGCATCGCCGGTGCCGGTGGCGGCGGTGACCGGATCGACGACGGCCTGCGCGCGGGCCTGCGGCGCCGCGCCCGACGAGGTCTCCGACGCCTCGCCGCCACCGCCGCAGGCCGCCAGCAGCGCCGAGGCGCCCAGCGCGCAGGCACGGACGCGGGCACGGGCACGCCAGACGGACAGCGACGCAGACGGGGACAGGACGGGATTCATGGCGCGGACCTTTGCGGAAATTCACGTTTCTTCGTGATCCGGCATTGTGGTGGCGCGCACCCTGCCCGCCCTGACCCGCGATCCCCCGCGTTCAGGGGGACAGGTCCGGCCGTCGCGAGACGGGGACTCAGTAGGTCTTGTACGGCAGGAACTTGCCGCTCATCGTGATGCTGACCCGGTCGCCCTTCGGGTCGGGCTCGCGCTGCAGGTCCATTCGGAAGTCGATCGCGCTCATGATGCCGTCGCCGAATTCCTCGTGGATCAGCTCCTTGAAGGTCGTGCCGTAGACGCTGACGAGCTCGTGGAAGCGGTAGATCAGCGGGTCGGTGGGCACCGAGGTCGGCAGCGAGCCCTTGTACGGCACCACCTGCAGCCAGCGCGCCTCGGCCTCGCTGAGGTCGAACAGGCGGGCGACGACCGCCGCCTGCTCGGCGTCGAGCGTCATCTGGCCCAGGCAGGCGGCGGTGACCCACTCCTTGCTGAGCCCCACCTCGCGGGCCACGTCGGCCCACTTCAGGCCCTTGGCCACCTTGGTGGCGATGATCTTTTCGGTCACGTCGAGTCGGCTCATCTGCGGTCTCCATCGGTTCGGATCGCTGCACCGGCACGGTGCGGCGTGCCGGGGGTCTGCAAGCGACATGCCCAGGCCTGCGCCGGTGCACGCGCATCGCGCGGCCGCACGATCGCGCACACTCGGGCGCATGGCGAAGACATCCCCGAGACAGGCTCCCGCCGCGCGGCGGCTCCGGCATCTGGCACGGCTGTGGGCCCCGGTGAGCGCGCGGCCGCGGCTGCTGCTGTCGGTCGCGGTCGGGCTGCTGGCGGGACTGCTGCTGTCGCTGGCCGACACCGGCGGGCTGCTGCCGCGGCCGGTCACCCGGCTGGTCGTCGCGTGGAACGCCGGCGCCTGGCTCTATCTGGCGCTGGCGGGCTGGATGATGGTGGCGGCCACGCCGTCGCAGATCGGCCGGCGGGCTCGGCGCGAGGACGAGGGCGCGCGCACCATCCTGGCGCTGGTGGTGGCCGCGGCGCTGTGCAGCCTGGGCGCGATCGTCGCCGAGCTCGGCGGCGCGCGCGACCTGCACGGCAGCGCGCGCATCACGCACATCGCGCTGGCGGTGGCCACCATCGTGTCGTCCTGGGCCTTCACGCAGGTGATGTTCGCGCTGCACTACGCCCACGACTACTACCTCGCGCGCCAGCACGGCCAGCCGCCCGGGCTGGCCTTTCCCGACACCGAGGAGCCCGACTACCTCGACTTCCTGTATTTCGCGGTCGTCATCGGCACCTCGGGCCAGACCGCCGACATCGCCTTCGCCAGCCGCGCGATGCGGCGCGTCGGCATGGTGCACTGCGTGCTGGCCTTCGTCTTCAACACCAGCCTGGTCGGGCTGATGATCAACGTCGCGTCCGGGCTGATCTGAGCGCTCAGCCCTGCACTTCCGGCCAGACGGTGTGGAAGGACTGGCCGGCCGGGCGGTCGAGGCGCTCGTAGGTGTGCGCGCCGAAGAAGTCGCGCTGCGCCTGCAGCAGGTCGGCGGGCAGGCGCGCGCTGCGGAAGGCGTCGAAGAAGGCCAGCGAGGCCGACATCGCCGGCACCGGCACGCCGGCCAGCATCGCCTGCGCCACCACCCGACGCCAGGCCGGCTGCGCGCCGTTGAGCGCCGTCTCGAAATACGGCGCCAGCATCAGGCTGGCCGGGGCCTGGCCGTCGGCATGGGCCTCGGCGATGCGGTTGAGGAACTGCGCGCGGATGATGCAGCCGCCGCGCCACAGCCGCGCGATCGCGCCCAGGTCGAGGTTCCAGCCGCGCTGCGCGCTCGTGGTGCGCATCAGGTCCAGGCCCTGCGCATAGCTGACGATCTTGCTGGCGTAGAGCGCCTGGCGCAGCAGCTCGACCCACTCGGCCGCCGGCAGGTCGATGCGCGCCTCGGGGCCCTGCAGCCGGGTGCTGGCCACCAGCCGCGTGGCCTTCATCGACGACAGGATGCGCGCGTCCACCGCCGCGCCCATCGTGCTGACCACCACCGCGTTCTGCGCCGCGTTCATCAGCGTCCACTGGCCGGTGCCCTTCTGGCCGGCCTTGTCGAGAATGACGTCGACGATCGGCGCGCCGGTGTCCGGGTCGCGCTGCGCCAGGATGCGCGCGGTGATCTCGATCAGGTAGCTGCGCAGCTCGCCGCGGTTCCACTCGTCGAAGACGGCGGCCATCGCGTCGGTGTCGAGGCCGGCGGCGCGCATCAGCGCGTAGGCCTCGCAGATCAGCTGCATGTCGCCGTACTCGATGCCGTTGTGGACCATCTTGACGTAGTGGCCCGCGCCGCCCGGGCCGATGTGCGAGACGCAGGGCTCGCCGTCGACCTTGGCGCTGATCGCCTCGAACATCGGCCGCAGCGCGGTCCAGGCCTCGACCGGACCGCCGGGCATGATGGCCGGGCCCTTGCGCGCGCCCTCCTCGCCGCCGGAGACGCCGGCGCCGACGAAGCACAGGCCGCTGGCGGCCAGCTCGGCCGAGCGCCGCTCGGTGTCGGCGAACAGGCTGTTGCCGCCATCGACCAGGATGTCGCCCGGCGACAGCAGCGGCGCGATCTTCGCGATCACGTCGTCCACCGGCGCGCCGGCGTTGACCATCATCAGCACCTTGCGCGGCGCAGCCAGGCTGGCGACGAAGTCGGCCAGCGACTCGAAGCCGTGCAGCCGCCCGGTGGTGTCATCGGCCACGCTGCGCGCCACCGCCTGCGGCGAGCGGTCATGCAGGCTGACGTCGAAGCCGTGGTCGGCGAGGTTCAGGGCCAGGCTGCGGCCCATCACCCCCAGGCCGATCAGGCCGATGGGATGCTTGGTGGTCATGCGGGAGTCCGGTTCTTTTCGGGAAAACCCTCGATTTTCCATGCAGCCCGCTGTCGACCGGCTGTCAGGGGCTCCCGTGGGGCGGGACGGGCGCGCCCGGACTATCGACGCCGCGCCATGCGGACTTGACCGGCCCCCCCCCGCCCGGCGCGCGTCAGCCGCGCGGCGCCATCGCGCGCAGCACGCCGTCCTTCAGCACCAGATGGTGATAGATCGCCGCGGCGGCGTGCAGGCCGGCCAGGTTCAGGATGATGTCGCCGAGCAGGCCGTGGACCTCGCCCCAGTCGGCCATCGGCGCCAGCGCGGACTGCGCGATGAAGGGCATCTCGTTGACGCGCAGGCCGCCCAGCAGCGTCAGCGGATGGCCCTCGCTGCCCAGCGCCAGCATCGCGGTGACCGGCACGGCCAGCATCAGCAGCCACAGCAGGCCGTGCACGAGGTGCGAGACCGCGCTCATCCAGCCGGCCATCTCGAAGCGGGGCCTGGCCGGGCGCAGCGCGACCCAGACCAGCCGCAGCAGCGTCAGGACGAAGACCAGCACGCCGAGCGACTCGTGCGTGACGATGTCCCAGCGGGTCGCCGGGTCGAGCCCGTCGTGCATCTGCCGGCCGAAATGCTCGGGGCCGAGCACGAAGGCGGCCAGCACCGCGGCGGCGGTCAGCCAGTGGAAAGCCCGGCTCAGCGGGTCGTAGACGGATCGGGGGGAAACGGCCATGGAACGCTCCTGGAATGAATTCGGATCGCGCGCCGACGCGCGGGAGCGCAGCCGACGGCTGAGCTCCATCCTGTCGCATCCACCTGAAGCTGGGGCGCGGGTGTGGCGCCCGCGGCACGGTCCGCCGCTCAGACGGTGACCGACAGCTGCCGGCGGCTGTGCCCGGCCAGCTCGATCATGCAGCCGAAGGCCTCCTGCGCGCCGCGCACCGCCGCCTCGACCTGCTCGCGCCGCGACAGCCGCTGCTCGAGCAGCTGCAGCAGGGCCTTCCAGCGCGGCCCCATGCCCTCGACCGCCAGGCTGCGCAGCTGCAGCGGCGCCAGCCGCTCGCCCCAGCGCCGGCGCAGCACCTCGCCGCCCAGCAGCGAGCCCTCGAGCACGTAGACCATGCCCAGCCGGCAGGCCTCGCCCTCGGCGCGGGGCACGGACCAGTCGAAGCGCGCCTCGGGAATCCAGCGCAGCAGCCCGGTGTCCACGCCGGCCTGCACCGCCTCCTCGACATCGCGCTCGATCAGCGCCAGCCGCGCGGCCGGCGACCAGCGCTCGCCCCCGGCCAAGCCCAGCCGCAGGTCGCGCAGCCCCGGCTCGAGCGCACGCAGCCACGCCGCCATCAGGCCGATGTGGTGCAGATAGTCGAGTCGGTTGATGTAGGCGCCCGACAGGGGCATCAGGCGGTCGAGCTGCTGGTGCAGCGCGTGGGTGCCTTGTCGAAGCGCGGTCAGCGCCAGGCCGGCATGGGCGTCGGCGGAGAGCGAGGTCATCGGGAGCGTCGGGAAGGAGCGGACACAAGGGGCGCGGGAGCGCCGGCACGCGGCCAGGGCGCGGCCCCGATTGTCCGTGCGGCGGCCCGCCGGTCTGTAGGACGAGACCGCGGATGCGCGCTTTTCTGCACGCGCGCTGATCCAGCGCAGCAGGGCCGCGACGGCGGAATCGATCCCGGGATGTCGTCCTGCAACAGGGGCACGCCTGCCCCTACGCCCGCCCGTTTCATTTCTGGTTCAATCCGCCCGGAAACCCCGGGATACCATGCACAAGGAGAGCCGATGCCGGACGACGCCACAGAACATCCGCCCGGCTCCCCGGACCTGAGCAACTGCGACCGGGAACCCATCCACATTCCCGGCGCCATCCAGCCGCACGGCGCGCTGCTGGCCTTCGATGCGGACCTGCGCCTGTGCGGCTGGAGCGCCAGCGCGAGCGACTGGCTGGCGATCCGGCCGGCGCCGGACCGGCCGGCCGCCGCGCTGGGGCTGGGCGAGGAGGTGCTGGCGCTGCTCGACGAGTGCCTCGCCTCCGCCGCGCAAGGCGAATCGCCGCCGCTGTCGGGCGAGGTGCAGGCCAACGGCCATCTGTTCGACGTCGTCGTGCACATGCACCGGCAGCGCGTGCTGCTCGAGTACGAGATCCGCCATGTCGGCTCGCCCGAGATCGCCTCGTTCGCGCTGCAGGCCAACCGGGCGATCAGCCGGCTGCGCCGCACCCGGCAGGCCGAGGAGCTGCTGCAGATCGCGGTGCACGAGATCCGCAAGCTCACCGGCTTCGACCGGGTCATGGCCTACCGCTTCCGCCACGACGACAGCGGCGACATCGTCAGCGAGGACGTCGCCGACGACATGGACCCCTACCTGGGCCGCCGCTATCCGGCCTCGGACATTCCCGCGCAGGCGCGCAGGCTCTACACGATCAACACGCTGCGGCTGATCGCCGACGTGGCCTACCGCCCCTCGCCGCTGCTGTGCCGGCCGGACGTCGTGCCGCTGGACCTGAGTCATTCGATCCTGCGCAGCGTCTCGCCGATCCATGTCGAGTACCTGAGCAACATGGGCGTGCAGGCCTCGATGAGCGTGTCCATCGTCGTGCGCGGCCGGCTCTGGGGGCTGATCGCCTGCCATCACCGCCAGCCGCTGCTGGTGCCGCACTCGGTGCGCATGGCCTGCGACGTGATGGCGCAGGTCATCGCCACTTCGGTCGAGGCGGCCGAGACGCGGCGCGCCGAGGGGCGCTCGCGCCAGTGCGCGCAGCTCAACAGCGCCATCGTGCAGGACTACGTCTCGTCCGACGATCTGGCCGCCACGCTGGGCGCGCACGCGCCGGACATGGCGCGGCTGCTGGAATGCGACGGCTTCGCGATCGTCAGCCGGCAGGGCCGCGAGGTCCAGGCCGGCGCGACGCTGCCGGCCGGGCTGCCGCAGCAGGCGCTGGCGAGCCTGGCCGACGCGAGCACCGACATCGTCTGCCGCAACGGCGTGGCCGACTGGCCCGCGGGCACGGCGCCCGCATCACCCTGGGTCGGGCTGCTGGCGATCCGCTGCGACGCGGTCGAGAACCTGTGGGCGCTGTTCTGGCGCCTCGAGCAGATCGAGACGGTGCGCTGGGGCGGCAAGCCCGAGAAGCTGGTGCGCATCGGCCCGCTGGGTCCGCGGCTGACGCCGCGCGGCTCCTTCGAGGAATGGAAGGAGACGGTCTCGGGCTGCGCCGTGCCCTGGACGGCGGCCGACATCGACTGCGCGCAGGAGCTGCTGCACGCGATCCACCGCGCGCTGAGCGCGCGCATGAGCGAGCTCGACCGTGCGAAGAACCAGATGCTGGCCATCCTCGGCCACGACCTGCGCGATCCGCTGCACAGCATCAGCATGGCCGCGCAGATCATGACGCGCCACCACGATCCGGCCTCGCTGGGCCGGCGCATCCACGAATCCAGCGGGCGCATGCAGAAGCTGATCGCGCACATGCTGGACATGAGCCGCATCCGCAGCGGGCTGGGCCTGGGCATCCGGCGCAGCGACACCGACCTGTCGGCGCTGCTGTCGAGCCTGGTCGACGAGGCCGAGATCGCGCACGGCCGGCTGCCGCACCAGCGCGCGATCGAGGCCGACGTTCGGGGCCGGCTCGACGCCGACCGCGTCGGCCAGCTGGTCTCGAACCTGCTCGGCAACGCGCGCCATCACGGCGACCCGGCCCGCGCGGTCGAGGTCGCTCTGCGCGGCGAGACCGACGAGACGGGCCGGCCGGTGGCGGTGCTGGGCGTGGCCAACGTGGCCGCCCCGATCCCGGCCGAACGGGTCGCGCGGCTGTTCAGCCCCTTCAAGGACGCGGGCAGCGAGGCCGGAACCGGCGCGACCGCCCACCGCGGCCTCGGCCTGGGCCTGTACATCGCGCGCCAGATCGCGCTGGAGCACGGCGGCGACCTGAGCTACCACCACGAGCACCGTCCGGGCGACGCCGGGCCGGGGTGGGTGATCTTCGTCGCGCGGCTGCCGATGGGCGACGGGGCGGCCTCCTCTGCGCTCAGGGTTGGAGCGTGATGCTGCGGAACGCCTGCGCCGCCATCGGCCGGTCCTTGCACGCCACGCCGTTGGTCACGACGCCGCCGTCATCGCTCAGCAACTGCAAGGTGCCGCCACCTCCCAGCGGCTCGAACAGCACCTCCGGCCTGAAGCCGACGAGTTCACTGCTGTCGACGATCCGCGGCGCGTCGTGCTTCTGGCCCGACCAGCGGTACAGCGTGAACGCACCGGCGTCGGCAGCCGGCCCGGCGACGATCCAGTAACCACGGCCGTCCAGGGCACGTTCGATGCTGCGAACACCACGGCCGCGCAGTTCGAGCAGGATGGGCTCGCCGAAGCGTGCCTTGCGCCCGGACGCGGCCGTCACCAGCTCCGCGGGGTTGAGCAACGGCACCAGCAGCGCACGGCCGTTGGGCACCGGGTTGCGGAATCCGACCAGCAGGCTGCCATCGGGCATCGCCGCCAGCCCTTCGATGTTGAGCCCGCCGGGCGCCTCGGGGGCAAGCCGCGCTGCATCGCCGAGACGCAGACCCGCCAACGTCGGCGCGGCGGCCAGGTCGTCGAGCAGCCCGCGGTAGGGCGTTCCTGCCGGGGTGACGCCCGGCTGCGCACCCGGAACGATGTCGGTGGCGAAGAAACGCTGCCTGTCGGGCCGCAGCTTGCCCTTGCTGTTGCGGCCGTGCGAAGCGATCCAGTAGATGCGCTGGCCGACAGCCGCCGCCGCTTCGAGATCCGACTCCTTGTTGCCGCTGTCGAGGAAGGCGGCGAGCGGCGCCTCGCCCACGGGCTCCGGCCGGCCTCGCCGGTAGACGCGCAAGGTGTTGTCCTCGTCGCCCGCGACGACGAAATGATCGGCGTCCAGGGCGACAGCGGCCGACGCGTCGCATGGACCGCGGTAGGTCATGGCGGCTGAGGCGGGTGCGCCCGACGCGGAGCCGGCGAACAGCGTCAGCGCGAGGGCCGACAACATCGAAACGGCGTGGGGCAATGGCATGCTGATCCTTGCTTGCGGCTCAAAGCACTCGCAGCACCTCGAACTGGAGTCGCTTGGGGGCGACCTGTACCGACACCTCATCCCCCTCGCATCTGCCCAGCAGGGCCCTGCCCAACGGGGCATCGGTGCTGATGACCTGGACGATCTGAGCGCCGCTGACCAGTTGCATGCTGCCGCCATCGGGGCCGAGAAAGAGCCGCTGCTGCCTGTCTTCGGCATCGACCAGGCAGACCAGCGCACCGAGCTGGATGCCTTTGCCGGCGTCGTAGGGCAGCGGGCGGAACTGGCGCCAGCGGGCCAGCGCCTGGCGGATGGCTGCGGCGCGACGGGCCTGGCCGGTGGCCAGGTAGGCGGCTTCGAGCCCCAGGGTGTCGTACTTGTTCTCGGCGATGTTTTCTTCGTGGGTCGCCGTTTCATGGGCCTCCCGCACGGCCTCTTCGGCCTGCAGCAGGTCTTCGGAGAGCCGTTGCAGGACCTGCTGCTGCTGCAAGAATTTATCCATGGGTGCGGTGGGCGTCTCGAACAAGCAGGGGGGCTGGTCTTGATTATGGAGGGCTCCACCAGCCTTCGACGGGTCTGTTCATGGCACACCAGTCCTCAGCTCCCTGGCAAAGCTCGCAGCCCGCACGAAGGTGAAATAGCGACCTCTTCGCGGGCGTGATGCCGGGTTTGGCACCCCGAATGGCGCTGGACGGGCCGGGACTCGGCTGGCTACAATGGCTGCAACACGGCCCCTGTCGGTTGATGCGCTTCGGTGCAAAGACTGCTCAGGGGTTTTTTCATGGCTGGCCCGATCCCAAGGGTCACCAAGGGCGTGTCTGCCAGCCGGGATCCACGCCCATGCCGTGCAGATTGAGTCCCAGGTGATCTAGCGCGGGGAAGTCCTCCTCCAGCAGTCGCTTGAACCGCTGGCCCCACTGCGATGCTGGATGGATGATCTTCAGCAGATGGTGCGCGATGCAGAAAAGCTGGAACGGGCGTGCCCGCAGTTGGGCATCTGTGTGAAAGGCGGTCAGCGCGGGGACTTCTGCCGGAGGCGGCAGCTTCGGCTGGTCCACCACGTTGCGGTTCCACAGCCGGCTGTGGTGGGCGCAGACATTGCGCAGGTAGTTCAGGCTGCGCAGCCATGTCGCGAAGATGCGGCCGTTGCTCACGCCGTAGCACTTGGCGATGTGGTCCTGGTCGGCTTCCTTCAATCCCCCGTAGAGACGCGAGAGCGCCCCGAAGTCCCAGACCTCGCAGGCCACCCAGATCGCCAGCGGCAGGCCATAGCGGCTGCGATTGTGCTCGATGAATTTTTCCTTCGAGCGGTTGATCAGCCGGGCTTGATGGGCCAGCCAGTCGTGGTGCGTGGTCAGTCCGGTCTTGGGGTCGAGGGCGGCGCTGAAGCTGTGATGGAAGAGATCCGGTTTCAGGTAGGCGAACCGGTCTTGGCGGCCCAGGTGATGCGACACATCCACGCGCAGCGCCACCTCGATGCGCTCCAGCGCATCCAGCACGAGCAGGCGCAGCTTCTTGTCGAAGATGTACAGATCGACAGCGTTCTGGAAAGTGGCGACGGGCTTGAAGGTGTCCAGCACGAACGATTCCGTGCGCACCTTGGCGGGCTTGCGGCCTGTGGCCGGATCGAGCGGGCAGCAGATGCCCGAACGTTCGCGCATCGCGTACCAGTAGCCGCTGAGCCGGTAATAGCCGATGCGCTCCAGGCATTCCAGCGCCTTGGGCCGGTCGGTCACGATCAGGCCGCGCCGGTGCAACTCGTCGAGCTGATCTTCGTAGCTGCGCCAGGGTTTGCTGTAGAGGGTCATCCGATCACCAGAAAGCGCGAAAAACTGGCAGTGTGGCGCAACGACTGCGACAGGTCATCTGCTGGTGGGGCGGTGTCGCCGCGCACTCGCATCGGTACACTGACTTCACGATGGATACCGCCTTCAGAGCAGCCAACAAAACACAGTCATCACCATGGAAGTCTGAATTGTTGAAGGCCGATGAAAGACAAGGAAGTCAGCGCAGCCCTGTGGAAGAAGTTGGAGCCGTTGCTGCCTGAGGCGCCACCGCGCTCAGCCAAGGGGGGCGGCCGCGGGTGGATGATCGGCGAGCGTTGAACGGGATCCTGTTCGTGTTGCGCACCGGCATAGGCTGGGAGCACCTGCCTCAGGAACTGGGCTACGGCAACGGCATGACGTGCTGGCGACGGCTGAGAGCCTGGCAGGCTGCGGGCGTGTGGCACCGGCTGCATCTGGCGTTGCTGGCGTTGCTGGCGTTGCTGGCGGAGCTGCGGGGCGCGGGTCAGCTCGATTTCAGTCGAGCGTGTGTGGATGGGGCCAGCGTGGCCAGCCCCCGGGGGGCGAGTTCACGGGGCCGAACCCGACGGGCCGGGGCAAGCTCGGCAGCAAACGCCACCTCGTCACCGACGGCGCAGAGGTGCCGCTGATGTTCTGCGTGACGGGGGCGAATCGACATGACTCGGTGGTGTTCGAGGAGCTGATCGATGCATTGCCGGCGGTGGCGGGGCTGCGGGGGCGTCCTCGACGGCGGCCCGACAAGCTGCATGCCGACAAGGGCTACGCGCTTCGAGCGTTGCCGCAGCCATGTGCGGGCCAGGGGCATCAAGGTGCGCATCGCGCGCCGAGGTGTCGAGAGCCGGGAGCGGCTGGGACGTCACCGCTGGGTGGTCGAGCGCACCCATGCTTGGCTGGCGGCGTTTGGAAAGCTGCGCATCCGCTTCGAGCGTCAGGCCCAGACGCATGTCGCCTTGCTCAGCCTGGCCTGTTGCGTCATCTGCCTGCGCACGCTGGTTCGGTTTTGTTAGTTGCTCTAAGGCACCAGTTGTAGTGACAGGTGGTGCCACTCCAGCGCGAGCCCGAGAGCCTCAGCGTAACAACTGCGCGGCATCGAACTGGGCAACGGCCACATCAAACGTCAACCGGTATGGCGGGCAAGAAGCCCATAGCGTCCGTCGCCGACCAGACCGGTGAAGACCTTGATGTACGCCAGGTCCTCGATCGCAGCAGGCGGGTCGGAGTTTTCGATGACGATGACCTGCAGCTTCTCCTCCAGGCTGGCGAGATGCTTGTAGAACTTCTCGGCGAGGCTTGTCGCCTTCAGCGCCTTCTCGTCGTCCGACAGATCGCCGTGCTTTGACTTCAGCGGCTCACGGTACGTCAGCAGCGGGGTGTCGAGCACCAGGAAGCCGGGATGCGGTAGGCCCTTGTCAATGCAGTGCACGGCGACTGCCACGTTGAAGGCCGCATGCAGCACGGCGCGGACACCCTTGCCGTTGGCGTCCCTGGCCTTGCCGGCGACAGTGATGTCGTTGGCCTTTGCGTCGAACTGGATCTTGTCCGCATCCGGGAAGCCCCACTCGGTCAGGACCGCTTTGACGGTCTCGCCGAACTCGAAGAGCACCGTGGATTCAGGGCCAACGGGAAGAGGGTCGCGCTCGCTTTTCGTGGATGCCGCGGCGATCTCTGCTCGGCGGCTGGCCAACTTTTCACGCCGCAGGTGCAGGTCGATCAGCTTGCGCAGTTCAGCGCGCTGGGCGTTGTAGTTCTCGAAGCTGCTCCGCAGCGACGCTTCCGTGGGGCGTAGGTCCAGGGCTCGCTGATCGAATTCTTCAATCTGGTCCTCGAGTGACGCGATGGAGGTCGTGAGCGCCAATGCCTCGGCGTGCAGCGAATCGACGACGTGAGCCAGTTCGCGCTGCTCACGCTCGATCTTGCGCGCTTCGGCTGCCGCGGCCGTATGCGCCATCGAAATCTCTTTGGCGGCGTGCTGGTGCTTCTGCGCGCCGGGCGGGGCGCCGCAAACCGGGCAATCACGGCCGGCCATGGCGGCCAGCAGGCTGCCGCCCTCCTCGATGGAATGCAGCCGGTCCAAGTCGGAGCTGTAGACCGCCTGCAGCTTGGCGAAGCGTTCCTGGGTGATGTCGAGTTCTGCCGCTCGTGCAGTGAGTTCCTGGCGGCGGTCAACCGCGGCACGCCGCTTGGCGGCGTTGTCATCCAGCATAGTCTGCACGGCCTGCAGCTCGGCGGTGGTCGTAGCGCCACTGGCGTCCCGTTCCGCGAGCTGTGCGTCCACCTGCGTCCGGTCTGCCGGCGCGTCGCCCAGTTCCTTGTCGAGCTGCGCCAGCATCTCGTCGACGAGCTCCAGTTTGGCCGCCTTGGCGGCAATCCGCGCGGGCTCGGTGGGGACTGTCACGGTGGCCGCGTCGTCCTGACCGGTGAGGAGCAGCTTGAACAGGTTTTGATCGAGGGTGCGCTCCGTATAGCTGTTCGACACGTAGGCGGGGCTGCGCTTGGACATGATGTCCTCCTCCCCAACCACGGCGAACTTCGCCAGTACGCGGAAGGCCAGCTGTTCCTTCTCACCGCTGGCATTGCGCACGATCCACCGGTCCTGCAGGCCCAAAGTCTCGAGGATCCGGTAGGAGACAGAGTCGGTTGCCTTCGCGCTGTGCTTCCATGACAACACCTCTCCCTTGCCGGTCGGGTGGGAGGTGATGAGACCCGGGAAGAGCTTAAGGTTTCCACCCTTGGTCGCGCGATACAGGGTGAACTCGCCCTGGTCGCCAAGGGTCAAGCCGAGCCAGACTGCGTCGTAGGCCTTGATTTCATCGGTCTTTGGAAGCTTGGAAACCGCGCCGAGCATGAAGAGCACAGCGTCCGATGCGAACGACTTGCCGGTGTTGGACGCGCCGTAGACGATATTCAGGCCGTCGACGAATTCAAGTTTGGCAGGCTCAATGTTGGGCCCGGTGAAGGCCAGGTGGCGCAGCCGGATACCGTTCATGCGCGTGCTCCCGCAAACGTCTCTTCAACGCGGAAGTCGGCGGTCCACCGCCCGATTCGCTTTTCCATCTGCTCGCGCATCTCTGCGGCCGGCTTGTTGGCAAAGCGCTCGGCCATCCACTGGGCGCGCTCCTTGAGCGCGACGGAATACGATGCCTGCAGCAGGTCGAGATAGATCGGGGCGTCGTCGCTCGCGCCGAAGGTGATGCCGTCTTCAGTCTCGAAGACGTCGACGAGGTGTAGCTGCTGCATCAGCCGAAGGCTCTTCTCTACCAGCGGACGTCTCACCACGAGCTCGGCCGCGCGGTTAGGCAGATCCGGGTGCAGACTGCTCGGGGCATCTGGGTCGTCGAGATCCCCGGTGTGAACGACCAGGTGGTCGAGCCAGGTCATCTCCAGCAGGTCGCAACGCCGCGGATGGAAGGCTTCCAGCACGACCAGCGCGCGGATGCCTGTTTCGAGCGTGCTGTTGAAGGGGTGCGTGCTGGGCGCCGGCCTATCTACCGATCCCATGGCATGACCCCCTCGTTGGCAAGCAGGTGGCAGGTGCCCTGCTTGACCTGCGGTCCGGCATGCCGGCCCAGCACGCCGGAAGCTTGCAGCAGGGCGGCCTGCTGCATGACCTTGTTCAGGCGTGCGAACTTGTTGGAGTGATCGGCGTCGTGGACGTCGACGACGCCGTGGTGGACCTCGTCGCGGAAGGTCTGGACGAACTCCTCCGGCGTCGAGTCACGGTAGAAGCGGTCGAACGCCGTGGCGTCGAAGAAGCGGGTGCGCTGGATCTTGAGATGCGGCCCCACATCGGAGCAGGCCAGCGCGGCATCGGGATCGGGGTAGGTACCCGGCCCCCGCTCCTCGTACACCTTCAGCAGTTGGCCGAGGTAGGCCGATTCGCTGGCGTGGATCGCAGCGGGCACGACGCCCCTGGGGCTCTGGCCGGGGTCGGCATCAAACCATTTGACCAGCGCCGGCATGCATGCCGGATCCTTGGCCAGCAGCCTAGCGTCGAGCCAGTGGACGTTCGCGAAAGCGAAAGCCCTGATCTTGGCCTCGATCTCCGGCGTCAGCTTTACCGTCGCGTTCTCCACCAGGTCACCCGCGATGTACGTGTCCCAGCGATCCAAGAACGCCTGCTTCAGCCGGTCCGGGTGCGCGACGAACTCGCGTACCTTGCGCACGACGCCCAGGGGCGCCACGAAGGTGTAGGCCCGCGGCAGCGCGTACGCGCCTGCCGCCGAGTGCATGAAGATCTTGCCCAGCTCTACGAACAGCGCCTTCTCGGACAGCGGCTTGCTAAGCTGCTTGCACTGGAAGTTGTCCCATGGCCCGTCCATCCGACGGTCGGTGACGTAGCCCGTGACATCGCGGCCCAGGTCGCCCGTGCCGCTCCACCGGTCGTGCGAGTGGTAGTCCTCGCAACGCTGGTGCAACCAGTCGTCGACGAAGTCCTCGAGCGCCTCCGCGGTCAGCACGGAGATCAATCCGGGGTAGTTCTTGTGCAATGGGGCTCCTCCCAGGTCCGATCTTAGATGGGGCGTCGATATCTGGCGGGCCGATGATAGCGACGCCTGAAGCTGTCCACGGTGTCAGCGCGGCGCCGGGCCCGGCCGTAGACCAGCGCGTCGCGAATCTCGACGTCAAGGCCGGCGACCAAGCGCACTGGCGCTTTGGTGGTCAGGTCGGATCGGCTGCAGGCGACCGCCAGGCCGTTGGTGCTGCCACGGTTTTGCACGTGGGCCTGTGTTGCCCTGAGCAACCCGCCCGAGTCAGAGTTGGCAGGCAACTCCACATTCTTTAGGCTCAGCGTGAACGCATAGACTTCGTGGCGCCAGGCATCCTTCAGCCACTTCGATCCGAACGACCACTTTGCGGCAAGGAGTTGGAGACAATCAATGTCTCGGGTGGGTCGGCTGCGCAGTTCGCCCCAGCCAGGACCGGTCATCCAGAATCGGACTGCCGCCGCACCCTATCGAGTACCCGGTCTCCGATGCGCAGCGGTCATACGAGCCGCAGCACATCGAATGTCGGGTGACGAACGCGGCGGTCGCTCGGACCGTCTGCCGTGAATGACTCTGACCAGTCTGATCCAGTCGCTCTTGAGATGCACGCGGTGAAAGGCAAGGTGCGCTGGGCGCTCGGCAGATGTCAAGTTGGCGGGGAGCAGCCGGCTTTCGCAATCCGGAGCGTCCCGACCAACTTTATTTCTCACCGACCGACTTTATTTGTTCCAGTCAGGCCTAACGACTAGATCACTCCACCGTCACCGACTTCGCCAGATTGCGCGGCTTGTCGACGTCGGTGCCGCGGGCGCAGGCGGTGTGGTAGGCCAGCATCTGCAGCGGCACGACGTGCAGGATCGGGCTGAGCGCGCCGTAGTGCTCCGGCATGCGGATGACGTGCACGCCCGGCTCGTTCTCGATGCGGGTGTCGGCGTCGGCGAAGACGAACAGCTCGCCGCCGCGCGCGCGCACTTCCTGCATGTTGCTCTTGAGCTTTTCCAGCAGCTGGTCGTTCGGCGCGACCGTGACCACCGGCATCGAGGCGTCGACCAGCGCCAGCGGGCCGTGCTTGAGTTCGCCTGCGGGATAGGCCTCGGCGTGGATGTAGCTGATTTCCTTGAGCTTGAGCGCGCCTTCCAGCGCGATCGGGTAGTGGCGGCCGCGGCCCAGGAACAGCGCGTTCTGCTTGGGCGTGAACAGCTCGGCCCAGGCGATGATCTGCGGCTCCAGCGCCAGCACCGACTGCACGGCGGCCGGCAGGTGGCGCAGGTTGCGCAGGCCGGCTTCCAGGCCGGTCTCGGGGATGGAGCCGCGCTGCTTGGCCAGCACCAGCGTCAGCAGGAACAGCGCGACCAGCTGCGTCGTGAAGGCCTTGGTCGAGGCCACGCCGATCTCGGCGCCGGCGTGCGTGATGAAGGCCAGCTTGCACTCGCGCACCATCGCGCTGGTGCCGACGTTGCAGACGGTCAGCGTCTGCTCCATGCCCAGCGAGCGCGCGTGCTTGAGCGCGGCCAGCGTGTCGGCGGTCTCGCCGCTCTGGCTGATGGTGACCACCAGCGTCTTCGGGTCGGGCACGCTCTCGCGGTAGCGGTACTCGCTGGCGATCTCGACCGCGCAGGGGATCTTGGCGATCGACTCCAGCCAGTACTTGGCGGTCAGGCCGCTGTAGGAGCTGGTGCCGCAGGCCAGGATCAGCACCTTGTCGACCTGCGCGAACACGTCGGCGGCGCCGTCGCCGAACAGCTCCGGCGTGATCGCCTCGATGCCCTCGAGCGTGTCGGCGATGGCGCGCGGCTGCTCGAAGATCTCCTTCTGCATGTAGTGGCGGTACGGGCCCAGCTCGGCCGCGCCACTGTGGGCGTTGACCGTCTTGACCGGACGCTCGACGCGCACGCGCGCGCCGCCTTCGCCCCGGGCGGTGATCCAGTACTTGCCCTGCTGCAGGTCGACCGCGTCGCCCTCTTCCAGGTAGATGATCTGGTCGGTCACGCCGGCCAGCGCCATCGCGTCGGAGGCGAGGAAGTTCTCGCCCTGGCCGACGCCCAGCACCAGCGGCGAGCCCTCGCGGGCGCCGACGACGCGCTGCGGCTCGTCCTGGCAGAAGACGGCGATCGCGTAGGCGCCCTTCAGGCGCGGCAGCGCGGCCTCGACCGCGGCGAACAGGTCGCCGTCGTACAGCGAGTCGACCAGGTGCGCGATGACCTCGGTGTCGGTCTGGCTGACGAACTCGTAGCCCCGGCCCTTCAGCTCGTCGCGCAGCTCGTCGTGGTTCTCGATGATGCCGTTGTGCACCAGCGCGATGCGGCCGGCGCGCGCGCTCTTGGCGTCCGTGCCCGGGCCGTGCGAGAAGTGCGGGTGGGCGTTGTGCACCGCCGGCACGCCGTGCGTGGCCCAGCGGGTGTGCGCGATGCCGATCAGGCCTTCGACGCCTTCCTGCGCGACCTGCGCGTCCAGCTCGGCCACGCGCGAGGTGCTGCGGGTGCGGCGCAGACCGCCGCCCTGGTGCACCGCGACGCCGCAGGAGTCATAGCCGCGGTACTCGAGCCGCTGCAGACCCTGGATCAGGATGGGGACGATGTTGCGCTGACTGACCGCGCCGACGATGCCGCACATGGGTGTTTGCCCTCAGGAAGTGGAAGCAGGCCCGCATGGTAGGCAGACTCGTGTGAAATGAATGAGCAAAAAATTATCGCTTTTGACTCAAAACATCTCCTTGCAATCAGAATGCAATGAAATAACAATTTGAAGTCATTTCTTGAGGAAAGATTGCAATCATGACGACCCCCATCTCGGTGGACGCCATCGATCTGAAGCTGCTCGACGAGCTGCAGCGCGATGCGTCGCGCTCGAACCAGGCGATCGCCGAGGCGGTCCATGTCTCGGCCGCGACCAGCCTGCGCCGCGTCAAGCGGCTCACCGATGCCGGCATCATCGAGCGCACCGTCGCGATCCTGTCGCCCGAGGCGCTCGGCCACGGCCTGACCGCGATCGTCGAGATCACGCTCGACCGCCAGGCCATCGACCGCATCGAGGCCTTCGAGGCGCGCGCGGTGGCCGAGCCGGGCGTGCAGCAGTGCTACCGCACGCAGGGCGGCCCGGACTTCGTGCTGATCGCGCAGGTCGCCGACATGCCGGCCTATCAGGCGCTGGCGCAGCGCCTGTTCACCAGCGACGTGAACGTGCGCAACGTGCGCTGCTTCTTCAGCGTGCACCGCGCCAAGAGCGGCCTGCAGATCACGCTGCCCGCGAAGCCGCTCGACTGACTCAGCGCCCGCGCAGCTTCGACATCCAGCCCTGCGGCGGCCGCGCCGCACGCTCGCGCGCCAGCCAGGCGTCGTAGACCGCGCGTCGCACCGGATCGCCCAGCACCGCGCGCGCCAGGCGGCGGTCGTCGGAGCGCATCTGCTCGGTGCGCGCCTCCTCGGCGGTGCCTGCACTGGCGGGCGGCGGCTTCAGGCGCTCGCCCGGCGGTCGCGGCGGCAGCAGGCCGGCGGCGACGCGGTGCCAGGCGATCTCGATTTCGGCCTCGGTGCAGTCCTCCGGCAGGCCCAGGCGCTGGTAGTGCGTCGGCTCGATCGGCAGCACGCCGGCCGGCACCGGGGCGGGCGCCGGGGCCGGCGCGGACGACGCGGCCGCCGGCCGCGTGCCCGACAGGCTGCGCCACAGGCCGGCCAGACCGCCGGTGCCGGCAGTGGCGTTCATTTCTTGGCCTTGACCGGACGGCTCCAGCCGCCGATCGAGAGCTGCTTGCCACGCGCGACGGCCAGCTCGCCGGCGCCGACGTTCTTCGTGATCGTCGAGCCGCCGCCGACGGTGGCGCCGGCGCCGACGGTGATCGGCGCGACCAGCACGCAGTTCGAGCCGATGTGCACGTCGTTCTCGATGACGGTGCGGTGCTTGTTGGCACCGTCGTAGTTGGCGGTGATGCTGCCGGCACCGTAGTTGACGCGCTCGCCCACGGTGGCGTCGCCCAGGTAGGCCAGGTGGTTGGCCTTGGCGCCGTCGGCCAGCGTCGAGTTCTTGACCTCGACGAAGTTGCCGATGTGCACCTCGCGGCCCAGCCGGGCGCCGGGGCGCAGCCGCGCGAACGGCCCGACCAGCGCGCCCTCGCCGACCTCGGCGCCGGCCGCCTCGCCGTCGATGCAGGTGAAGGGGTGGATCACCGCGCCGGCGGCGATGCGGGCGTTGCGGATCACGCAGTTGGCGCCGATCTGCACGTCGTCGCCCAGCACGACCGTGCCCTCGAAGACGCAGTTGACGTCGATGGCGACATCGCGGCCGCACGACAGCGTGCCGCGCAGGTCGAAGCGCGCCGGGTCCATCAGCCGCACGCCGGCCTCCATCAGCGCGTCGGCCTGCTCGCGCTGGAAGCGGCGCTCCAGGTCGGCGAGCTGCACCGGGCTGTTGACGCCCAGCACCTCGGTCTCGCCGGTGGCCTGGGTCGCGACGACCGGCACGCCGTCGGCCACCGCCATCGCGACGATGTCGGTCAGGTAGTACTCCTTCTGGGCGTTGTCGTTGCTCAGCCTGGCCAGCCAGCGCTTCAGGTGCGCGGTGGGCGCGGCCATCATGCCGGTGTAGCCCTCGCGGATCTGGCGCTGCTCAGGGGTGGCGTCCTTGTGCTCGACGATGGCGCGCACCGCCTCGCCCTCGCGCACGATGCGGCCGTAGCCGGTCGGATCGGCCAGCACGACCGTCAGCAGCACCAGCCGCTCGCCGGCGCAGGCCTGGATCAGCGCCCGGGCGGTTTCCGCCTTGACCAGCGGCACGTCGCCGTTCAGGATCAGCGTGGTACCCGACTCGGGCAGTTCCGGCACCGCCTGCTGCACCGCGTGGCCGGTGCCGAGCTGCGGCTCCTGGCGCACGAAGGCCAGCGGCGCGTCAGGCAGCGCGCGGCGCATCGCCTGCTCGACCTGCTCGGCGCCATGGCCGGTCACGGTGATCAGGCGTTCCGCCCCCAGTCCGATGCCGGTCTCGAGGACGTGCTGCAATAGGGGCCGACCAGCGAGCGGGTGCAATACCTTCGGGCGGGCAGACTTCATCCGCGTGCCCTTGCCAGCGGCCATGATCACAACATCGAGCGACATGCGCAGATCCTCTCTCAAGCGTGTTCCGAATGTTCCGGACGGTGTCGAATCGCGGATTATCCGGATTGCCATGGCGCCACGACGACTCTGCAGCCTTAAGTGGTGGCAGCTCGTGTCGGTTTTGGCTCTGATCCTCCCCCTGTCCGGGTGCAGCACGGTCGGTCTGGCCTATCGGCAGGCCGACACGCTGGCCTGGTGGTGGCTGGACCGGCGCTTCGACTTCGACGACGCGCAGGCGCCGCGGGTGCGTCAGGCGCTGGCGCAGTGGCTCGACTGGCACCGTCGCCGCCCGCTCGGCGAGGACACCGCGCTGCTCGAGGACTTGGCGCGCGAGGCCAGCGCCGACACCCGGACCGAGCGCACCTGCCGCTGGTGGCAGACGCTGGTCGACCGCCAGGCGCTCTATCTGCAGACGCTGGCCTCCGGGCCGCTGGCCGACGTGCTCGCCGGCCTGAGCGACGCGCAGCTGCGCCACCTGCAGCAGGCGCTCGACGAGGACAACCGCGACTGGCGCGACCGCTTCCTGCGCGGCGACGCCGACCAGCGCCAGCGCGCCTCGCGCGAGCGTGTCATCGACCGCGCCGAGCTGGTCTACGGCCGGCTGGACGCGGCGCAGCGGCGCTTCGTCGGCGAGCGGCTGCGTGCCTCGCCCTGGGATCCGGTGCGCTGGATGGCCGAGCGCCAGCGCCAGCAGCGCGACCTGATCGAGACGCTGCAGGCGCTGCGGACCACGCCCGAGCGCGAGCGGCGCGCCGCGCTGCTGCAGGCGCTGGCGCGGCGCGCGGTCGAGCCGGACGAACAGGAAGCGCGCCAGTACCGCGAGCAGCTGCTGCGCTTCCAGTGCGAGCTGGCCGCCGACCTGCACAACCGCACCGACGCCGGGCAGCGGCGCGACGCCGCCGAGCGGCTGCAGGGCTGGGCCCGCGACCTGCGCGCCGCGGGCGCCCCGGTCACGGCAGCTGGACCGTGACCCGGCGCGCGCCGGCCGGCAGATCCGGGAAGCCCTGCAGGCCGGCGCCGAACAGCAGCGGCAGGTATTCGGGCCCCGAGTAGCGCGCCTCGTGCTCGATGCGGATCTCGAGCAGGCGCTCGCGGCTGGCGCGGTCGACCAGCAGCATCAGCAGCTGCTGGCGCTCGTAGACCTCCTGCCAGCCGAAGCCGGCGCCGAAGCCCGTGCCCACGCCGATGCCCACCGAGCCGTGGATGCGCCGGTCGGGCGGCGGCGGCACGCGGCGCAGCGGCGCGACAGGCCCGGGCCAGGGATCGGCGAACGGCGACAGCACCCGGCTGCGCCGGCCGTCGAGCTGCACCAGCACGTCGGCCTGGGCGGTGCTGGCGGCCGGGCCGAAGCCGGCCTGCGCCAGCGCCTGCGCCGCGGCCTGCTCGAGCTGCTGCTGCGCGGCCGCATCGGCCTGCTGCGAGGGCAGCCGGTCGAAGGCGTAGCGGCCCGGCCGGCGCCCGGCCGGCCAGGCGCCGAAGGTCGCCACGTCGACGCTGATCTGCTTCAGCAGCGCGCAGCCCGGCAGCAGCGCGGCCAGCGGCGCCAGCGCGCCCAGCGCCAGCAGGCGCCGGCGGCGCATGCCCGGGTCCGTGCATGGGAGCAGGGACGAAGCGGTCATCGTGTCCATCGGGCAGTCTCCTGGCGGGGTCATCCGGGCGCGCCCGGTCGGGTCCGGGGCGGGGCGCGTCAGTCCTGCGACGGCGCGGCCGGGGACGTCAGCGTGCGGCGCAGCGCCTCCAGCGAGATCGCGGCCTCGGCCGGCAGTCCCGCCTCGGCGGCGGACGGCGTCGCGCAGGCGTCGTCGTCCTCATCATCGTCGTGGTCGAAGGCCTTGTCGCCCATCGGGTCGGCCTTGCCGGTCGGGCGGATGGTCTCGAAGGGGAAGAGCTTGCGGTCCATCAGGTGCGACGGGACCACATGGCTGAAGGCGCGGTGCATGTTGTCGATGCGGCCCGGGAACTTCTGGTCCCACTCGCGCAGCATCTTCTTCACCTGCACGCGCTGCAGGTTCTCCTGGCTGCCGCACAGGCTGCACGGGATGATCGGGAACTGGCGGTGCGCGGCCCAGCGCTCGATGTCGGTCTCGGCGACATAGGCCAGCGGGCGGATCACGGTGTGGCGGCCGTCGTCGCTGACCAGCTTCGGCGGCATGCCCTTCAGGCGGCCCTGGAAGAACAGGTTCAGGAAGACGGTGCCGAGGAAGTCGTCGCGGTGGTGGCCCAGCGCGATCTTGTTGGCGCCCAGCTCGCCGGCGACGCGGTACAGGATGCCGCGGCGCAGCCGCGAGCACAGGCTGCACATCGTGTCGCCCTCGGGAATCACGCGCTTGACCACCGAGTAGGTGTCCTGGTTCTCGATGTGGAAGTCGACGCCGCGGCTCTTCAGATAGGCCGGCAGCACGTCGGCCGGGAAGCCCGGCTGCTTCTGGTCGAGGTTGACCGCGACGATCGAGAAGCTGATCGGCGCGCGCTGCTGCAGGTTCAGCAGGATGTCGAGCAGCGAGTAGCTGTCCTTGCCGCCCGAGAGGCAGACCATCACGCGGTCGCCGTCCTCGATCATGTTGTAGTCGGTGATCGCCTGGCCGACCTGGCGGTGCAGGCGCTTGGACAGCTTGTTGATCTCGTGCGCGGCACGGCGCTCGGCCTCGGTCGGCTGGGCGGTGGAGGTGGGTTCGGAGGTCTGCATGATGGGCGGGATTGTCGGTCAAGCGCATCGCCACGGGCCGTGCGGGGATGCCCGCGGCGCGCGCGCTGTCACGGCCCCGCCACGACAGGACGCCAGCATCCCGGTCGGACCCTGCTGCCCTTGCCGCCCATGAACACGACCCTGCCCCCCGACGACGACCTGATGCGCCGCCTGCACCGCGACCTGCGCGACGACCTGGACGAGGAGATCGAGCTGGAGTTCGAGGACCGCCACCTCGACGCGACGGCCCTGGCCGAGGGGCAGCCGGCCGCCGGCTCCGATGCCGAGTCGCGCCGGCGCTACTTCAGCGAGCTGCTGCGCCTGCAGGCCGAGCTGGTGCGGCTGCAGGACTGGGTGGTGGCGACGGGGCACAAGGTCGTCATCCTGTTCGAGGGCCGCGACGCCGCCGGCAAGGGCGGCGTGATCAAGCGCATCACCCAGCGCCTGAATCCGCGCGTCTGCCGGGTCGCCGCGCTGCCGGCGCCCAACGACCGCGAGCGCACCCAGTGGTATTTCCAGCGCTATGTCTCGCACCTGCCCGCCGGCGGCGAGATCGTGCTGTTCGACCGCTCCTGGTACAACCGCGCCGGCGTCGAGCGCGTCATGGGCTTCTGCACCGACGACCAGTACGAGGAGTTCTTCCGCTCCGCGCCGGAGTTCGAGCGCATGCTGGTGCGCTCCGGCATCCAGGTCATCAAGTACTGGTTCTCGATCTCGGACGACGAGCAGCGCGTGCGCTTCCTGGCGCGCATCCACGACCCGCTGAAGCAGTGGAAGCTCAGCCCGATGGACCTGGAGTCGCGCCGGCGCTGGGAGGACTACACCAAGGCCAAGGAGGTGATGCTCGAGCGCACCCACATCGCGGAGGCGCCGTGGTGGATCGTGGCCGCCGACGACAAGAAGCGCGCGCGCCTGAACTGCATCCATCACCTGCTCGGCCAGATCCCCTACGGGGACGTCGAGCAGCCGCTGATCGCGCTGCCCGAGCGCGAGCGCCACGAGGACTACACCCGCAGCCCGGTCGCGCCGGAGCTGTTCGTGCCCGAGGTCTACTGACGCGGGATCCTCCGGCCGGACCGGCTCACCACTGGCCGGTCTCGATGCGGATCGCGACCTCGCAGTCGTCGAAGATCTCCAGCTTGGCGATCTTCACCCGCACGCCCAGCACGCCGGGCAGGTCCATCAGCCGCGAGGCGACCTGGCCGATCAGGCTCTCGAGCAGGTTGACGTGGCGGGCGGTGCATTCCTCGATGACGATGGAGCGCACGCGGCGGTAGTCGAGCACATGGGTCAGGTCGTCGTCGCGCGGATGCAGCGGCTGGCTGCCGAGGTTGAGCTCGACGTCGACGGCGATCGGCTGGGGAGCCTCCTTCTCGTGCTCGAGCACGCCCAGGCTGGCATCGAAGCGCAGGCCGGTGAGCGTCAGGATCTGGGTGCCGCGGGTGGTGGACATGGAAAGGGCTCGGGTTCCTACAATCGGCGGGTGAATGCCGCCTCCACTCCCAGTGTAGCCAGCGACCCGCTGGCCCTCCTCATCGCCGACGAGATCCGCCGCCACGACGGCTGGATCGGCTTCGAGCATTTCATGGCGCTGGCGCTGTACCAGCCCGGCCTGGGCTACTACAGCGGCGGCGACCGCCAGTTCGGTGCCCTGCCCGCCTCGGGCAGCGACTTCGTGACCGCGCCGGAGCTCTCCGGGCTGTTCGGCCGCGCGGTGGCGCGCCAGCTCGCGCAGGCGCTCGACGCCACCGGCACGGCCGAGCTGTGGGAGTTCGGCGCCGGCTCCGGCGCGCTGGCCTCGCAGCTGCTGGAGGCGCTGGGCGACCGGATCACGCGCTACACCATCGTCGACCTGTCGGGCACGCTGCGCGAGCGCCAGCGCCAGACCTGCGCCGCGCGGGTGCCGCAGCACCTCGACAAGCTGCACTGGGCCGACGCGCTGCCCGAGCGCTTCGAGGGCGTGGTCATCGGCAACGAGGTGCTCGACGCGATGCCGGTCATGCTGGTGCACTGGAACGGCGCACAGTGGCTGGAGCGCGGCGTGGCGCTGGACGCGCAGGGCCGCTTCGCCTGGGCCGACCGGCCGACGGCGGAACGCCCGCCGGTGGAAGGCCCCTTCCTGCCCGGCACCGTCACCGAGCTGCCGCGCCAGGCCAGCGGCTTCATCCGAACGCTGGCGGCGCAGCTCGCGCGCGGCGCGGCCTTCTTCGTCGACTACGGCTTCCCGGAGCACGAGTTCTATCACCCGCAGCGCACCGGCGGCACGCTGATGTGCCACCGCGGCCACCAGGCCGACGCCGATCCGCTGGTCGACGTCGGCCGCAAGGACCTGACCGCGCATGTCGACTTCACCGCGGTGGCGCTGGCCGGGCAGGATGCCGGGCTGGAGGTGCTGGGCTACACCTCGCAGGCGCGCTTTCTCTTCAACTGCGGCCTGCTCGCCGACCTGGAGGGCGCCGACCTGCGCGAGCGCGCAATGGCGCAGAAGCTCGTCACCGAGCACGAGATGGGCGAGCTGTTCAAGGTGGTCGGCTTCGTGACGCCGGCCGAGGTCTTCGACCCGATCGGCTTCGCCGCGGGCGACCGCAGCCACACGCTCTGAACGAAGGCCCGGGCTGTGCGCTGGCTGATCGTCTTCGTGCTGACCTGCCTGGTCTGGAACGGCCTGCAGCCCTGGCTGGAGCGCTTCGGCCTGGGCCGGGTGCCGGGCGACTTCAGCGTGCGCGTCGGCCGGCGCACCTGGCATTTCCCGCTCGGCTCCAGCGTGCTGATCACGCTGGTCGGGCTGGCGCTGGCGCGCTGGCTCTGATCCGGCGCCGGATCAGCCGGGCTCCGCCACCGCCGCCGCCACCGCCGCGATGCGCGCCTGCTGCAGCGCCTGGCCGATCGCCGGGCCCTTCAGGCCGCGCGCCAGCGCCTCGGCGCTGACCGCCCCGGAGTCGACCGCGCGCGCCGCCGCCAGCGCGCCGCGCAGCCGGTCGGCCTGCGGATAGGGCCGCTCCTCGAAGCCGAGCCGGCCGCGCGCGTCGCACTCGCAGGCCTGCAGCGCCTGCTCGAAGCGCTCGGGCCGGCGCCAGGCGTCGCAGCGGTCGAAGAGCCGCACCAGCGCCTCCGCACCGAAACTGGCGCTGGCGTGCAGATTGCCGTGCTCGCGCGCCACCACCTCGGCCAGCTCGCGGCACTCGACCGGCACGCGCAGCCGTGCCGCCAGCGGCCCGAGCAGCTTCACGCTGCGGCCTTCGTGGCCGAGGTGGCGCGGCAGGATGTCGGCCGGCGTCGTCGCCTTGCCCAGGTCGTGCGCCAGGCAGGCGAAGCGCACCGGCAGCGCGGTGCCCAGCCGCTCGGCCATGTCGAGCACCATCATCAGGTGCACGCCGGTGTCGACCTCCGGGTGGTAGTCGGCGCGCTGCGGCACGCCGAAGAGCGCATCCACCTCCGGCAGCAGCCGCGCCAGCGCGCCGCAGTCGCGCAGCACCTCGATCATGCGCGAGGGCCGCGCCTCCATCAGCCCGCGCGACAGCTCCTGCCAGACCCGCTCGGGGACGAGCGCGTCGACCTCGCCGGCCTCGACCATCGCGCGGCACAGCGCCAGCGTCTCGGGCGCGACCGAGAAGTCGGCGAAGCGCGCCGCGAAGCGCGCCAGCCGCAGGATGCGCACCGGATCCTCGGCAAAGGCCGGCCCGACATGGCGCAGCACCCGCGCCGCGAGGTCCGCCTGGCCGCCCCAGGGATCGACCAGCGTGCCGTCCTCGTCCTGCGCCATCGCGTTGATCGTCAGGTCGCGGCGCGAGAGGTCGTCCTCCAGCGTCACCTCCGGCCCGGTGCGGAAGACGAAGCCGTGGTAGCCGGGGCCGGTCTTGCGCTCGGTGCGCGCCAGCGCGTATTCCTCCTGGGTGCGCGGATGCAGGAAGACCGGAAAGTCGCGCCCGACCGGCAGGTAGCCGGCCGCACCCATGAGCTCGGGGGTCGCTCCGACGACGACCCAGTCCCGGTCGCCCGCGTCCCGGCCAAGCAGGCGGTCACGCACCGCGCCGCCGACGAGAAAGACCTTCATCGGCCGCGCTCCCGGCGCAGCGACCGGCTCGTCGGGCGAGCCTTTCGTTGCAATTGACACGAATGGTCCTCCCGCAACCCAGGGGTGGTATCGAAGTGTTTCATGCTGTCCAATAATGCAGTGGCACTGCGTCGTACCAATTGTGAGCGCCGATCGGCGACAGGGCAGACGGTGCACAGGGAGCACTCATCATGGCAGTAACGAAGCATTCTCGCGCCGCCCTGCTCGGGCTGGCACTGGCCGCCGGCAGCGCGATCGCGCAGGCCGCGCCCTACACCGAGCAGGAGGCCCTGGGCATCGGCTGGAACGACGCGCTGTCGCTGGCGCAGTCGCTCGGCACGCTGCCGCTGGACAGCTCGCTGAGCGTCGACGGCTCGCGCATGAGCAATGTGGCCGGGGGCAGCTCCACGGACTTCTACAGCGTCGTGCTGCCGCAGAGGATGTGGCTGACGCTGACGCTGACGCCCGACAGCGCCAGCGCGATGCCGGTGCTCGGCCTGTTCCAGGGCAGCTCGGTGGCCACCGGCACGCTGGCCTCGGCGCTGGACAACGACGCCGGCGACGGCCTCAGCCGCCTGACCTTCAACCTGCAGCTCGATCCGGGCACCTACTACGCCGGCGTGATGGGCTACCGCAACCACTGGTGGGACTTCGACGGCGGCGGCAACGCCGGCTGGAACTACCGCCTGACGATGTCGGCCTGGAACACCGTCGCCTCGCCGGCGCCGGAGGCCTCGACGCTGGCGATGATGCTGTCCGGCCTGGGCCTGATCGGCCTGGCCACGCGCCGCCGCGCGGCACGTCGCTGAGCCGGCCCCGCGGCCTCCGACGCCGCGGGACTCAGGCGCGGCCGGCGCGACGCCGGTCCGCGTCGGTCGGTCCGCCCGCCAGCAGCGGCGCCATCACCGCGCCGACCGAGGACGGCCGGATGCCCAGCGCCGCCAGCCCGGGCAGGCGCCCGGTCGCGACATTGGGCACCTTCATCGAGTCGAGGTTGTCGCCCGACATCAGCGGCTCGCCCGGCAGCAGGCCCAGCGCGCCCGCCTGCAGCCGCCCGGCCCAGTCCGGCAGCGGCAGCACCGGGCGCTCGTGACCGCTCCAGCGTCCGGCCAGCCGCACCAGCTGGCCCAGCGTCCAGATCTCCGGCCCGGCGCACTCGATGACCCGGCCCGCGGTGGCCGGATCGAGCAGGCAGCGCACCAGCGCCGCGGCCACGTCCTCGACCCAGACCGGCTGGAAGCGCGCGTCCGCGCCGGCCAGCGCCATCACCGGCGCCAGCGCCTGCAGCCGCGCGAACAGGCGGATGAAGCGGTCGTCGGCGCCGAAGATCACGCTCGGGCGCAGGATCGTCAGCGCCAGCCCCGGGGCGCTGCGCAGCACCTGCTCGCCGGCGGCCTTGCTGCGCAGGTAGCGCGACGGGGCCGACTGCGGATCGCCGTCGGGCACGCCCAGCGCGCTGACGTGGACCAGCCGCGACACGCCCGCACGCTGGCAGGCCGCGGCCAGACGCTGCGGCAGCACGACGTGCGCAGCCTCGAACTGCGCCGCGCTGCCGTGCAGGATCGCGACCAGGTTGACCACCGCGTCGACGCCCTCGAGCAGCCGCTCCAGCGTGGCCGGATCGTGCACGTCGGCGGCCACGCGGCGCACCGTCGGCAGCGTCGCGAGCGCGCCGCCGCGGGTCGGCCTGCGGCTGGGCACGACGATGGAGCTGCCGGCCGCGGCCGGCTCGGCCGCCCAGCGCGCGGCCAGCGAGCGACCGACAAAGCCGGTGCCTCCGAGAATCAGCAGCTTGCGAGGGACCATGGCATCAGGGGAGCTGGGGGTTTTCAGGCGGCGCACCGACCGGCCGCGGGCCGATCGCCGGCTGCAGCCGCGGCTTGATCGTCACGACCGGCCGGCCGGAGAGGACCGCGGCGTAGTCGCTGGCATTGGACAGCACCTTCTTGACATAGTCGCGTGTCTCGGTGAACGGGATGGTCTCGGCCCAGGCGGCCGTCTCCATCACCGGCCCGTCGCGCCAGCGCCGCGGCCGGTTCGGCCCGGCGTTGTAGCCGGCGGCGGCCAGCGCCTGCGAGCCGCCCATGTCGTCGAGCACCAGCTTCAGGTAGCCGGTGCCCAGCTTCAGGTTGGTCAGCCGGTCGGTGATCTGGCCGTCGCCGTAGGGAATGCCGAGCCGGCGCGCGGTCCAGCGCGCGGTCGCCGGCATCACCTGCATCAGACCGGAGGCGCCGACGCCGGAGCGCGCGTCGACGATGAAGCGCGACTCCTGGCGGATCAGCCCGTAGACGAAGGCCGGCTCGATGCCGACCTCGCGCGCGACCGCCAGCACGTCCTCGCGGAAGGGCGTCGGGAAGCGCTGCGCGACGTCGATCTCCTCGCGGGTGCGCTCGCTGGTGTTGATGCAGCGGTCCCAGAGCTGGTTGTCGCAGGCATGCTGGGCGGCGGCGAGCAGCTGGCGATCGCTCATGTCGCGCAGCGAGAAGTTCCACTCGCGCACGCCCTCGCTGCGCAGGCCCAGCGCGATCATCGCCATCGCGCGGCCCAGGCCGGCATGGCGCACCGCCTGCACGCGCTCCTCGGCGCTGAGCGGCGCGGGCCGCGGCGGCAGCGCCTGCGGCCGGCCGAGATCCTCGGCGGCGAGCTTGCCGTAGAAGTTCGGCTGGCCGGCGATGCGCTCGAGCAGCAGCGCCGCGGCGCTGCGCTGCGCCTCGCCCTCGGCGCCGGGGCGGGCGCTGGCCTGCAGGCTGCGCGCCTTCCAGTAGACCCAGGTCGCGTCGGCCTGCGCGGTCGCGCTCATCGCGCCGATCGCCTCGACGATGCGCGCCCAGCGGTCGCCCTCGTCGCTTCGCAGCGCCGCGCGCACCCGCCAGGCCAGCGGCTCGTCGTTCCACTCGACCTCGCGCTCGCCCAGGCCGGCGCGGCGGAACCAGCCGTCGGCCTCGGGCATCAGCTTCATCGCCGCCTGGCGCGCGACCGTGCCCCAGGCCCAGGACTGCGCCTCGACCGGCAGCTGCGCCAGCCAGCGGTTCTGCAGCTCGGCGGCGGCCTGCGCCGGGTCCCCGGCGGCCAGGCGCGCCAGCGCCATCAGGATCAGCTCGACGCCCTGGCGGCTGCCGGCATCGCCCCGCCGCGCCAGGAAGCGCTGCGGCTGCTCGAAGAGCTCCGGCAGCGCCGAGGCGTCCTCGCCCAGCACGCCCAGCGCCTGGCGTGCGGCGTTGAGCTTCTTCGCCTCGGCCGCCTGGCGTGCCTTCAGCCACAGGTCGGAGGCGCCGAACTGGCGTGCGCCGTACAGCGTCGAGGCCAGCAGCGTGCAGCCGTCGTCGCCGTCGCGCTGCGCGAACCAGGCCGTGCGCGCGGCCGCACGCACGTCGTCGCCGGTCATGTGGCGCAGCACCATCGCGTAGCAGGCGACCTCGCGGTCGTCGTTCATGCGGTAGCGCGCATGGTCGGTGGCGAAGTTGCGCCAGTCGCGCCGCCGGCCGAGCTCGAGCAGCCAGTCGTTGCGCAGACGGTCCTCGACATAGCTGCCGCTCCAGCGGGCGTAGAAGGCGTTGACCTCGTCCTGCGTCGACTCGGACAGCCGGTTGCCCAGCTCCCAGTAGTCGGCCCACATCGCCAGCGGGTGGCGCGCCTCGATCAGCGTGTCGCGGTGCACCCGCAGCCGCGCGCGGTCGCGCTTGCGCAGCGCATCGCGCGCCTGGACCAGCCGGTCGTCGAGCAGGCGCTGCTCGGGCGTGCGGCTCGACGCCGAGGTCTCGACGATGTCGGAGGACTGGGCGCCGGTGGTCGCCGGCAGCAGCAGGCAGACGCTGGCAGCCAGCGCGAGGGCGGAGGCAGCCGCCGCGCGTGCGGTGCCGCCACGACGGGCAGGAGAGGTTCGAGTCATGGTGTCTTTGTCGGATCGCCGGCCCCCGGGTTCCGGCCGCCGGACGGCGCGCGGTCGTCCGGACCCGAGTGTAGGCGCGGCGACCGTGACCGGCTGCACGAGGGCATGCAAGGTCGGGTGGCGCGCCCGGCCATCGGCCCGCGCCGATTTGCCGCGGCGCAGCGACGCACGCACAATCGACCGATCCGCCATGCCCCCTGCGCCGCCGCGATGACCACTCCGACCTTCAAGCTGCCCGATCCGCCCCGCGACAAGGCCGTGCTGCGCAAGCAGCTCCAGGCCGAGCGGATGTCGATGAGCGACCGCCACCAGCGCTCGGTCCACCTGCAGGAGGTGCTGATGGTCTGGCTGCTGACCCGCACCGAGAAGACGATCGGCGCGTTCTGGTCGATCAAGGGCGAGTTCGACGCGCTGCCGGCGCTCTACCGCTGGAGCGAATCCGACCCCTCGCGCCGCATCGGCCTGCCGGTCATCGACAAGAAGACGCGCCAGCTGCGCTTCCATGTCTGGTACCCGGGCTGCCCGATGGAGGAGGACGCCTACGGCATTCTCAAGCCCAAGGACACCGAGGAGTTCCACCCCGAGCTGCTGCTGGTGCCCTGCGTCGGCTTCGGGCCGAAGGGCGTGCGTCTGGGCTACGGCGGCGGCTTCTACGACCGCACGCTGGCCTCGCTGCATCCGATGCCCTACACCGCCGGCATCGGCTACGGCCACGGCTTCATTCCCTGGCTCGAGGCCGAGCCGCACGACGTGCCGCTCGACGCGATGCTGACCGAGGAAGGCACGGTCTGGCAGCGCGACGCCTGACCTCGCCCCGAACGGACAAAGGCTTCCCGCAAAGGGGAGCGGCCGTGGCAGTTGCCTGCCACGGCCGCGGTCTCTCTCCCCGACGCTGCCCCCCGGGCGCTTGAGGCCGCCCGGTCACCCCGCAATCGGATCCGGATCCGGGATCAGAACTTGTAGCCGACGCCCACGCCGACCAGCACCGGATCGACCTTGATCGTGCCCAGCGTCGTGCCGGCAGCGCTCAGGTCGGTGCGGATCCAGACCTTCTTGACGTCCAGGTTGACCGACCAGTTCTTGTCGATCATGTAGTCGGTGCCGATCTGCAGCGCGCCGCCGAAGCTGTTGCGGTCGATGTCCAGACCGGCCGGCAGGTCGACGTTCGAGAAGCGGGTGTAGTTGACGCCGGCGCCGACGTAGGGCTTGAAGCCGCCCAGGCCGAGGTCGGTGAAGTGGTACTGGACCGTCAGGGTCGGCGGCAGGTGCTTCAGCGTGCCGATCTTGGTGCCGTTGGCCTTGACGTCCTGCTTCTGCGGATAGGTCAGGATCAGCTCGGCGGCCAGGTTCGGCGTGATGAAGTAGGTGAAGTCGACTTCCGGCAGGGTCTTGTGATTGATGCTCACGTCCAGACCGGGAACCGTGTCCTTGTTGGCCGGGTCGAGATTGACCGCGCGGGCGCGCACCAGGATGTCGCCGGCCGCGGTCTGGGCCGAGGCGAACGGCGTGGCGACGAGGGCGGCAACGGCAGCGAGGGCAAGGCAGGTCTTGTTCATGGCGGGCTCCTGAGGGAATTCGGTTTCCGGCACCTCCTTGGCACCGGGCATGAATCCATTGGAGCCTGACGCGCCGGCTGTCGACTTGCGGCGGCTCAAGTCGCCGCCCGCGCGCCTCTCGGGGCGCAGCCGGCTTGACCTGCGTCAGATGCGCACCCGCGCGCTGTCGCTTTTGCGCATCACGCGTGCGGCAGCAGCTCGAGCCGGCGGCAGATCTCCAGCACCGTCGCGCTGGCGTTCATCGTGTAGAAGTGCAGCGCCGGCACGCCGGCGCAGCGCAGCTGCTCGCACAGGTCGGTCACCACGTCCAGGCCGAAGGCGCGGATCGAGGCGCTGTCGTCGCCGAAGCTCTGCAGGCGCAGGCGGATCCAGCGCGGCACTTCCGCGCCGCAGGTGTCGGCGAAGCGCAGGATGCCGCTGGAGTTGGTGATCGGCATGATGCCGGGCACCACCGGGATGTCCGCGCCCAGCGCCTGCGCCTCCTCGACGAAGCGGAAATAGGCGTCCGAGTTGAAGAAGAACTGCGTGATCGCCGAGTTCGCGCCGGCGCGGGCCTTGGCCGCGAAGGCCTGCACGTCGGCCTGCGGCGACTTCGCCTGCGGATGCATCTCGGGATAGGCCGCCACCTCGATGTGGAAGTGGTCGCCGGTCTCGGCGCGGATGAAGCCCACCAGGTCGCTGGCGTGGCGGAACTCGCCCATCGGGCCGAAGCCGCTGGGCAGGTCGCCGCGCAGCGCGACGATGCGCTTCAGGCCCATCGCCTTGAACTGCGCCAGGCGCTCGCGCACCGACTCGCGCGTCGCGCCGATGCAGGTGAAGTGCGAGGCCGCCTCGCGGCCCTCGTCGAGGATGGCCTGGACGGCGCCGATCGTGCCGTCCTGCGTGCTGCCGCCGGCGCCGTAGGTCACCGAGCAGAACTGCGGCTCCAGCACATAGAGCTCGCGGCGCACCTGCGCCAGCCTGGCCGTGCCCTCGGGCGTCTTCGGCGGGAAGAATTCGAGACTCAGCGGCAGCGAGGCCGCGGGGGTCGTCGTCATGGGAGAAGTCTCCAGCGGGAGAGAAAATCGTCGGCGCGACGCCTTCGGCCGGTCAGCCGGCGCGACGCGCGTGCATCAGGAATTCGCGGTTGCCGTCGCCGCCGGTCACCGGGCTGTCGAGCCAGGCCACCACCGCGAGGCCGCAGCCGGCCGCGGCCTCGCGCAGCTTGGGCTCGACCCGCGCCAGCGCGGCCGCGTCCTTCACCAGCCCGCCCTTGCCGATGTCGCCGGGCTGCAGCTCGAACTGCGGCTTGACCAGCATCAGCAGATCGCCGGCCGGGGCCAGCAGCGGCGCCAGCGCCGGCAGCACCAGCGCCAGCGAGATGAAGGACAGGTCGCCGGTGATGAAGCCGAAGCCCTCGGCCGGACACGCCGCGCCCAGATCGGCCGCCACCAGATGGCGCGCGTTGACGCCCTCCAGCGCGGTGACGCGGGCGTCCGCGCGCAGCCGCGGGTGCAGCTGGCCGTGGCCGACGTCGAGGCCGACCACCCGCGCGGCGCCGCGCGCCAGCAGCACGTCGGTGAAGCCGCCGGTGCTCTGGCCGACGTCGAGCGCGACCCGGCCGGCCACCGCCAGCCCGGTCGCCGCCAGCGCGCCGTCGAGCTTCAGGCCCCCTCGCGACACCCAGCGCAGCTCGGCGTCGTCGGTGATCTCGATCTCGCAGCCCTCGGGCAGCTCGTCGCCGGCCTTGCGCGGCACGCTCCAGCCCCGGGCCCCGAGCCAGCGCACGGCGCCCTGGGCGATCAGCCGCTGCGCGGCCGAGCGCGTCGGCGCCAGGCCGCGGCTCACCAGCATCTGGTCGGCACGCATCTCGGCAAGCGCTCCGGGCCGATCAGTAGCGGTAGGTGTCGGGCTTGTAGGGGCCGGCCACCGGCACGCCGATGTAGGCGGCCTGCGCCTCGGTCAGCGTGGTGAGCTGGGCGTTCAGCGTGGTCAGCTGCAGGCGCGCGACCTTCTCGTCGAGGTGCTTGGGCAGCACGTAGACCTTGCCGATGTCATAGGCGTCCTTGTGCGCGTACAGCTCGATCTGCGCCAGCGTCTGGTTGGCGAAGCTCGACGACATCACGTAGCTCGGATGGCCCGTGCCGCAGCCCAGGTTCACCAGGCGGCCGCGCGCCAGCAGGATGATGCGCTTGCCGTCCTCGAAGACGACATGGTCGACCTGCGGCTTGATCTCCTCGAAGCGGCACTTCTCTTCCAGACGGGCGACCTGGATCTCGTTGTCGAAGTGGCCGATGTTGCAGACGATGGCGTTGTTCTTCATCGCCGCCATGTGCTCGTAGGTGATGACGTCGCGGTTGCCGGTGGTCGTCACGAAGATGTCGGCCTGTGCGGCCGCCCATTCCATCGTCACGACGCGGTAGCCTTCCATGGCCGCCTGCAGCGCGTTGATCGGGTCGATCTCGGTCACCCAGACCTGGGCGGAGAGCGCGCGCAGCGCCTGCGCCGAGCCCTTGCCCACGTCGCCGTAGCCGCAGACCACGGCGATCTTGCCGGCGATCATCACGTCGGTGGCGCGCTTGATGCCGTCGACCAGCGACTCGCGGCAGCCATAGAGGTTGTCGAACTTCGACTTGGTGACCGAGTCGTTGACGTTGATCGCGCGGAACATCAGCTGGCCCCGGGCCGACATCTCGTTCAGGCGGTGCACGCCGGTGGTGGTCTCCTCGGTCACGCCGAGGATCTGCGCGCTCTTGCGGCTGTACCAGGTCGGGTCGACCGCCAGCTTGGCCCGGATCGAGGCGAACAGCTCGCGCTCTTCCTCGCTGCCCGGATTGGCGATGACCGACGCATCCTTCTCGGCCTTCTTGCCCAGGTGCATCAGCAGCGTCGCGTCGCCGCCGTCGTCCAGGATCATGTTCGGGCCTTCGCCCTCGGTGCCGGCCGGGCCGAAGTCGAAGATGCGGTGGGTGTAGTCCCAGTAGTCCTTCAGCGTCTCGCCCTTGTAGGCGAAGACCGGCGTGCCGCGGGCCACCAGCGCGGCGGCGGCATGGTCCTGGGTCGAGTAGATGTTGCACGAGGCCCAGCGGACCTGCGCGCCCAGCGCCTGCAGCGTCTCGACCAGCACGCCGGTCTGGATGGTCATGTGCAGCGAGCCGGTGATGCGCGCGCCCTTGAGCGGCTGGCTCTCGGCGAATTCGCGGCGGATCGCCATCAGCGCGGGCATCTCGCCCTCGGCGATGGTCAGCTCCTTGCGGCCCCAGTCGGCCAGCGAGAGATCGGCGATGTGGAAGTCGCGGAAGACGGATTCGACGGCAGCGTTCATGTCAGCAAGCTCCAGAAGTTCCAGAAGTGGAACCGTCCGGCCCGCGCGGTCGTCGTCGGCAGGAAGGCCCGGCGGGCGCGGCACGAAGCACGATTGCCGTGCGATGCGCGCAGCTCACCCCGGGATTCCCGGCCGCGTCGGATGCGGTCGGACGGGTGAGCGCCGTTGCCTGTGGGAAGGGGTCCGAGCCTGGGGCGGTCGTCTGAATCGACCGGCCTTGCAACGCTCCTCGGACACGAGGCCCGGATTGTAGCGGCGGCCGGCCGCGCCAGCCGCCGCGGATCAGCCCCGGCGCGGACCGGGTGATCCGGCGATCAGCTCGCGCCGCTCGAGGCGAGCTGGTCGTCGCCGGCCGGGCCGCTGCCCACCAGCGCCGGCCGGCCGACGATCAGCGGATCCACCGGCCCGATGGTCGACAGATCCTTCGCGCGGTAGGGCATGCGCTGCAGCACGAAGCGCATCGCGTTCAGGCGCGCGCGCTTCTTGCAATCCGACTTGATCACCGTCCACGGCGCATCCGGCGTGTCGGTGTGCAGGAACATCGCCTCCTTGGCGCGGGTGTAGTCGTCCCACTTGTCGAGCGAGGCCTTGTCGATCGGGCTGAGCTTCCACTGCTTGAGCGGGTGCGTCTCGCGCTCCTTGAAGCGGCGGCGCTGCTCGGCGCGGCTGACCGAGAACCAGAACTTGAACAGGAAGATGCCGTTGCGCACCAGATTGCGCTCAAACTCGGGCGCCTCGCGCATGAACTGCTCGTACTGCGCGTCGGTGCAGAAGCCCATGACGCGCTCGACGCCGGCGCGGTTGTACCAGGAGCGGTCGAACAGCACGATCTCGCCGCGGGTCGGCAGGTGCTGCACGTAGCGCTGGAAGTACCACTGGCCGCTCTCGATCTCGCTGGGCTTCTCCAGCGCGACGACGCGCGCGCCGCGCGGGTTGAGGTGCTCCATGAAGCGCTTGATCGTGCCGCCCTTGCCGGCGGCGTCGCGGCCCTCGAACAGGATGACGACGCGCGCGCCGGTCTCCTTGACCCAGGCCTGCAGCTTCAGCAGCTCGACCTGCAGCCGGTACTTCTGCTTCTCGTAGGCCTTGCGCGACATCAGGTGGCGGTAGGGATAGGCGCCCTCGCGCCATCCCGGGGCCAGCTCGGTGTCGGGGTCGACGCCCGGCGTCGGCACCGGGCGCCGGCGCGCGGCCATCGAGCCGCGCAGCAGCGCCAGATCGTCGGGCGAGGAGCCGGCGATCAGCGCCTGCAGCTGCTCGCGCCAGACGGTGTCGTCGATCTCGCCGCGCTGGCGCCGGGCCATCACGTCCGACAGCGCCATCTCGCGCGCGGCCACCGCCGCCTCGGTCGCGGCGCGGACCTCGTAGCGCTCGAGCCCGCGCGCGGTGATCGGCGCGGACTTGTCGGTCATCTCGACCGGCGCGGCCGCCTTGCGCCGCCGGGGCGGCCGCGGCGCGGCGGCGGCAGCGGCCGCCACGGCGGGCAGCTCGCTCGCCACCTCGGGGGCGACGGCAGCGGCGGCGGGGTCGGCGGCCGGGGTGGAGTTCGAGGCGCGGGAGCGGGTGCGAGCGGTCATGGCGGGATCCCTGGTCGGTGTTCGAGATGGGTGCGGATGACAGCATCATGAAAATCCCGCGCTGCGCCGTCCTTGCGGAGGGTCAATTTCCGGCCAGCCTTCACAATCCCGGCTCCACCCCACCGCCAGGAGCCCGGATGAAGCCCATCGGAACCCCGCTGTCCGCCCATGCCACCCGCGTCATGCTGCTCGGCAGCGGCGAGCTCGGCAAGGAAGTGCTGATCGCGCTGCAGCGCCTCGGCGTCGAGACGATCGCGGTCGACCGCTACGAGAACGCGCCGGGTCAGCAGGTCGCGCACCACGCCCGCACGATCGCGATGAGCGACGCGGCGCAGCTGCGCGCGCTGATCGAGGCCGAGCGGCCCGATCTGGTGGTGCCCGAGATCGAGGCGATCGCCACGCCGGAGCTGGAGCGGCTCGAGGCCGAGGGCGTCGTGCGCGTCATCCCGACCGCCCGCGCCGCGCGCCTGACGATGGACCGCGAGGGCATCCGCCGCCTCGCCGCCGAGACGCTCGGCCTGCCGACCAGCCCCTACCGCTTCTGCGACTCGCTCGAGGAGCTGCAGGCGGCGATCGACGCCGGCATCGGCTATCCCTGCGTGGTCAAGCCGGTGATGAGCAGCTCCGGCAAGGGCCAGAGCCGGCTCGACGGTCCCGACGACGTGCGCAAGGCCTGGGACCACGCGATGGCGGGCGGGCGCGTCAGCCACGGCCGCGTCATCGTCGAGGGCTTCATCGACTTCGACTACGAGATCACGCTGCTGACGGTGCGCGCGCTCGGCGCCGACGGCCAGGTCGAGACGCACTTCTGCGACCCGATCGGCCACCTGCAGGTGAAGGGCGACTACGTCGAGAGCTGGCAGCCGCACCCGATGCGGCCGGCGGCGCTGGCCGAGGCGCAGCGCATCGCGCGCGCCGTCACCGACGACCTCGGCGGCCAGGGCCTGTTCGGCGTCGAGCTGTTCGTCCGTGGCGACCAGGTGTGGTTCAGCGAGGTCAGCCCGCGCCCGCACGACACCGGCATGGTGACGATGTGCACCCAGTGGCAGAACGAGTTCGAGCTGCACGCGCGCGCCATCCTCGGCCTGCCGGTGGACACCGCGCTGAAGTCGGCCGGCGCCAGCGCGGTCATCTACGGCGGCGTCGAGGCCGAGGGGCTGGTCTTCGACGGCGTCGACGAGGCGCTGCGGGTGCCGCGCTCCGAGGTGCGCCTGTTCGGCAAGCCCGAGAGCTTCGAGCGCCGGCGCATGGGCGTGGCGCTGGTGCGCGACGAGGACGTGGAGAAGGCCCGCGAACAGGCCCGTCTGGCGGCCTCGAAGGTGCGTCCGCGCTGCCCCTGAGGGAGTCCGGTCGCGACTCGGGCCACAATCTCGTCTTCCGTTTCCATCACCGTTCAACCAGAACCATGTCCACCCCCGAGATCCCGACCGACGCCGAGGTCACCGCCGCCACTCCGGCTCCCGAGACCCCCGCGCCGATCGAGGTAGCCGCCGTCTCCGGTCCGGCCCTTGACGCCGCACCCGAGATCGCCGCCGAAACGGCAGTCGAGGAGACCGCGGCCGCACCGAGCCCGGCCAAGACTCCGGACATGAGCCCGGCCGAATGCGCCCGCCAGCTGCGCGAGCGCTTTCCGGCGCTGTTCGACGGTCCGGCCCGGCCGCTGAAGCTGCGCATCCAGGCCGACATCAAGGAGCGTGCGCCGGGCGTGTTCAGCCGCGCGACGCTGTCGGCCTTCCTGCGCCGCCACACCAACACCACCGCCTATCTGGTCGCGCTGACCAAGGCCGCCAGCCGCACCGACCTCGACGGCCAGCCCGCCGGCGACATCAGCGACGAGCACCGCACGGTCGCGCAGCAGGAGCTCGACCGCCGCCGCGCGCTGCACCAGGAGCGCCGCGCCCAGGAAGCGAAGCAGCAGCGCGAGTCGCGCCGCGGCGCCGCCCCGCAGGGCGAGGCCGCCGCGGGCGAGCCGGCCCGCGAGCCACGTGAACCGCGCGAGCCTCGTGAGGCACGCCCCCCGCGTGCACCGCGTCCGCCGCGGGGCGAGGGCCGTCCGCCGCGCGAAGCCCGCGATTCTCGTGAACCGCGCGCCCCGGGCAGCCGCCCGCCGCGCCAGGACCGCGACGCCCAGCCCCGCCCGCCGCGGGGCGAGCGTCCGGAGCGTCAGGACCGGCCCGCACGGCCGCCGCGTGACGAGGCCGCCCGTGCAGCCGCGGCACCGGTGCGCCAGGAGGCTCCGGTCGAGCGCGTGCAGGACGATCCGCAGCGCCGCGAGCGCGCCCAGCTGCTGCGCGACTTCGAGCGCAGCTCGCTCAAGCGCTCGAGCTTCTGCGTGCTGCGCGGCGTGCCCGAGGACCAGCTCGACGTGCTGCTCGAGCAGGCGCGCCGCGAGGCCGCCGAGGCCCCGGCCCGCGCGCCCCAGCGCGAGGAGCAGGGCGAGCGCCGCCCTGGCGGCCCCGGCCGGCCGCCGCGCCGCTGAGGTCGGCCGCCGTCGACACGAGCTCGACGGGCGACGCTGAACCCGCAGCACGAAGAAGAAGGGGCCGCAGCTGCGGCCCCTTCTGTCATGGCGTCAGTGCCCGCTTCACAGGCCGGCGGCGGCGCGCAGCAGCTGCGCCTTGTCGGTGCGCTCCCAGGCGAACTCCGGCTCCTCGCGGCCGAAGTGGCCGTAGGCGGCGGTCTTCGAGTAGATCGGGCGCAGCAGGTCGAGCATCTGGATGATGCCCTTCGGGCGCAGGTCGAAGTGCTCCTGCACCAGCGCGGCGATCTGCGCGTCCGGGATCACGCCGGTGCCTTCGGTATAGACCGTGATGTTGATCGGGCGGGCCACGCCGATGGCGTAGCTCACCTGGATCTGGCACTGGCGCGCCAGGCCGGCGGCCACGATGTTCTTGGCGACGTAGCGCGCGGCGTAGGCAGCCGAGCGGTCCACCTTCGTCGGATCCTTGCCCGAGAAGGCGCCGCCGCCGTGCGGGCAGGCGCCGCCGTAGGTGTCGACGATGATCTTGCGGCCGGTCAGGCCGCAGTCGCCCTGCGGGCCGCCGATGACGAAGCGGCCGGTCGGGTTGATCAGGTACTTGGTGTCCTGCAGCCATTCCTTGGGCAGCACCGGCTTGATGATCTCCTCGATGCAGGCCTCGTAGAAGCTGGCCTTCATCTTCGTGGCCGTCTCGGACTGGTCCGGGCTGTGCTGGGTGGAGAGCACCACGGTGTCGATGCTGTGGGGCTTGCCGTCCACGTAGCGCATCGTGATCTGGCTCTTGGCGTCCGGGCGCAGGAAGGGCAGGCGGCCGTCCTTGCGCAGCTGGGCCTGGCGCTCGACCACGCGGTGGGCGTAGTAGATCGGCGCGGGCATCAGCTCGGGCGTCTCGTCGCAGGCGTAGCCGAACATCAGGCCCTGGTCGCCGGCGCCGGTGTTCAGGTGGTCGTCGGAGGCGTGGTCCACGCCCTGGGCGATGTCGTTCGACTGCTTGTCGTAGGCCACCAGGACCGCGCAGCCCTTGTGGTCGATGCCGTAGTCGGTGTTGTCGTAGCCGATGCGCTTGATCGTGTCGCGCGCGACCTGGATGTAGTCGACATGCGCGTTGGTGGTGATCTCGCCGGCCAGCACGACCAGGCCGGTGTTGGTCAGCGTCTCGGCGGCCACGCGCGAGCGCGGGTCCTGCGCCAGGATGGCGTCGAGGATCGCGTCCGAGATCTGGTCGGCCACCTTGTCGGGGTGCCCCTCGGACACCGACTCGGACGTGAAGAGGAAATCGTTCGCCACTTATAAACTCCTGTGATCCAAACAAGCTTTTCGGCGCGTGTCGCCGTGCTGTTGAGGAGCCTGCGGCGAACGCTTTAGCGGCATTTTTTCCACTTCTGCCGGAAATCTTGCGAGATCCGGCGGTGTGGCGTGCCCGGTCGGGGACCGGATCCGTCGCCCCGCAAGTTGTTCCTTAACTCGGCGAATGTGACGAATTCTATGCCCGTGATCGCCTCCCTGTTCAAAGCCGCCTCGAAGGCCCCGCTGCCGTTGCTCCACCGCGTCGGCGCGCTGCTGGGCTGGATCACCTGGTGTGCCTCGCCGACCTACCGGCACCGGATGCGTGCCAATGTCGAGCAGGCGGGTCTGCCGTGGGCGCAGGCGCGGCCCGCGGTGGCCTCGGCCGGACGCATGGTGGCCGAGCTGCCGTGGCTGTGGTGCCGCCGGCCCGAGGTGCCGCTGGGCGACATCGTGCGCTGGGAGGGCGCCGAGCATGTCGAGGCGGCGCTGGCGCGCGGCCGCGGCCTGGTGATGCTCACGCCGCACCTGGGCTGCTTCGAGATCATCGCGCAGGCCTATGCCGAGCGCTGGGGCGGCCAGCGCGCGATGACGGCGCTGTACCGCCCGGCGCGCCAGCCCTGGCTGCGCGACCTGGTGGCGCAGTCGCGCAATCGCCCCGGCCTGGAGACGGCGCCGGCGACGCTGGCCGGCGTGCGCCAGATGATCCGCGCGCTGCGCAAGGGCGGCACCATCGGCCTGCTGCCCGACCAGGTGCCGCCCGACGGCCTGGGCGCGTGGGCGCCCTTCTTCGGCCGCGAGGCCTACACGATGACGCTGGCTGCGCGCCTGGTGCAGCAGACCGGCGCCGACTGGCTGCTGCTGGCCTGCGAGCGCCTGCCCGGCGGGCGCGGCTTCGTCATCCGCGCCAGCCTGCCCAACGAGGCGCTGCCCGCCAGCACCGAGGAGCCCGACGCCGAGCGCCTGGCCGTGCGCAGCGCCGGCGTCGTCAACCGTGCGATGGAGCGGCTGATCCGCCAGAATCCCGGCCAGTATCTGTGGGGCTATCACCGCTACAAGGCGCCGCGCGCGCTGGCGGAGCCGGCCCCCGCGCCCGCGCCTGCTTCCGACGCTTCCGCATGAAATCTGTTCTCTCCAACCTGGCTGCCCGGCTGGTGCTCGGCCTGCTGTGGCTGCTGCACTGGCTGCCGATGGGCCTGCAGCACCGGCTCGGCCTGGGCCTGGGCGCGCTGCTGTGGCGGCTGGGCACGTCGCGCCGGCGCATCGCGCTGCGCAACCTCGAGCTGTGCCTGCCCGAGAAGACGCCCGCCGAGCGCGAGGCCATTGCCCGCGCGCACTTCGGCTGGCTGGGCCGCAGCTTTCTCGAGCGCGGCATGCTCTGGTATGCCTCGCGCGAGCGGCTCTCGCGGCTGATCCAGGTCGAGGGCGACGTGAAGCTGGCCGAGCGCAGCGAGCGCCCGGTGATGTGGCTGGCGCCGCACTTCCTGGCGCTGGACGTCACCGGCGTGAGCATCCTGCTGAACCAGAACCGCCACGCCGGCTCGATCTACCAGGCGCAGAGCAACCCGGTCTTCGACGCGGCGATGCGCCGCGGCCGGCTGCGCTTCGGCAACGCCGAGATCTTCGCCCGCAGCGAGGGCGCGCGCGCGCTGATGCGCGCCATCAAGCGGGGTGACGCCTTCTTCAACCTGCCCGACATGGACTTCGGCGCCCGCGACGCGGCCTTCGTGCCCTTCTTCGGCGTGCCGGCGGCGACGCTGCTGGCACCGTCGCGCATGGCGCGCGCGCTGGGCATGGTGGTGCAGCCGGTGGTTGGCGAGATGCTGCCCGGCGGCCAGGGCTGGCGCATCCGCTTCCTCGAGCCCTGGACCGACTTTCCCACCGACGACGCCGTGGCCGACACCGCGCGCATGAACCGCTGGATCGAGCAGGAGGTGCGCCGCCTGCCCGAGCAGTACCTGTGGGTGCACAAGCGCTTCAAGACGCGGCCCGAGGGCGAGGCGGGGCTGTACTGATGGACGCCCTGCCCGTCGCCGCCCTGGTCGATCACCTGCGCCGCCACCTGCCGGCGCTGCTGGCCGTCTACGGCTTCGGCAGCCGGGTGCAGGGCACGGCCGGCGCCGACAGCGATCTGGACCTGGCTGTGCTGGTGGCCGGCCGGGCCGACGTGCTGCAGCTGTGGTCGCTGTCCGGCGACCTGGCGGATCTGGCCGGCTGCCCGGTCGACCTGATCGACCTGCGCGCCGCCTCGACCGTCATGCAGTACCAGGTCATCACCACCGGCCAGCGCTGGTGGGCGCTCGACAGCCAGGCCACGCTCTGGGAAGCGGCCGTGCTCAGCGACAAGACCGAGCTCGACGAGGCGCGCCGCCCGCTGCTCGAGGACATCGCCCGCGAAGGACGCATCCATGGCCGCTGACGACGTGCTGATCAACAAGGCCGCGACGATCGAGCGCTGCGTGGCGCGGGCGCGCGAGGAATACGAGCGCGGACCGGACAGCTTCGCCACCGACTACACCCGCCAGGATGCAGCCATCCTGAACATCCAGCGCGCCTGCGAGGCCGCCATCGACATGGCGCAGCACCTGGTGCGGCGCGAGCGCCTGGGCGTGCCGCAGAGCTCGCGCGACGTGTTCGAGCTGCTGGCGCGCGCCGGCTGGCTCGACCCCGCGCTGGCGGCCGGCCTCAAGCGCATGGTGGGCTTCCGCAACATCGCGGTGCACGACTACCAGACGCTGCAGCTGCCGATCACCGTCGCGGTGATCACGCTGCATCTGGACGACTTCCTGCGCTACACCCGGGCGCTGCTGCTGCGCGAGGGCAGCGCCGGATAATCCCTGCCCATCATGCGACTTCCCTTCACCAAGATGCACGGCCTCGGCAACGACTTCGTCGTGTTCGATGCCACCCGCGCGCCGCTGGCGCTCAGCGAAGAACAGCTGCGCTTCGTCGGCGACCGGCGCTTCGGCATCGGCGCCGACCAGATCCTCGTCGTCGAGCGCCCGCAGGGGCCGGACGCCGACTTCCGCTACCGCATCTTCAACGGCGCCACCGGCGAGGAGGTCGAGCACTGCGGCAACGGCGCGCGCTGCTTCATGCGCTTCGTGCGCGAGAAGGGTCTGAGCGACCGCGACGAGGTGCGCGTCGAGACGATGAACAACCGCATCGTGCTGCGCATGCAGGCCGACGGGCGCGTCACCGTCGACATGAACCAGCCGATTCTCGAGCCCGCGCGCGTGCCCTTCGATCCGTCCGGGCTGCAGCCGCGGCTGGAGAACGGCGCCGAGCTGTGGCCGCTGGCCAACCCGGCCGCGCCTCAGGAGCAGGTCGAGGTCGCGGTGGTGTCGATGGGCAACCCGCATGCGGTGCAGCGCGTCGACGATGTCGACAGCGCGCCGGTGGCGCAGGTCGGGCCGTGGGTGGAGTCGCATCCGCGCTTTGCGCGCAAGGTCAACGCCGGCTTCCTGCAGGTGGTGGCGCGCGACCGGGTGCGGCTGCGGGTGTACGAGCGCGGCGCCGGCGAGACGCTGGCCTGCGGCACCGGCGCCTGCGCGGCGGTGGTGGCCGGCATCCGCCTGGGCTGGCTGGACGCGCGCGTCGACGTCGAGACCCGCGGCGGCGAGCTGACCATCGAGTGGGACGGCCCCGGCAGCAGCGTGCGCATGACCGGCCCGGCGGTCACCGTGTTCGACGGCGAGGTGCGGCTGCCGGACGCGCGCTGAGCGCGCGGCGTGCTGCGCACTGCGCGGCTTGCGCATTCAAGGCGCGGATGAACGGCCTCAACCCGGCTTTTCCTTCGGGTGGGGCGGACGCGCCTGCGCTACCCTCACCCGCCATGAGCAGCATCCAGGGCCGCCTCCAGGCCCTTTCCGAAGACGACATCGCCAGCTATCTGGTGCAGACGCCGGGTTTCTTCGAGCGTCATGCCGAGCTGCTGGCCAATGTCGAGCTGGCCAACCCGCATGGCCAGCGCGCCGTCTCGCTCCAGCAGCGACAGATGGAGATGCTGCGCGAGCGCATCCACGGCCTCGAGCGCCGCATCATGGAGATGATCCGCCACGGCCAGGAGAACGCCGCGCTGTCGGACCGGCTGCACCAGTGGATCCGCGGCCTGATGCTGGTGAGCGATCCGCGCGACCTGCCCGAGCTGCTGGTGATCGACCTGCAGGAGCAGTTCCGCATCCCGCAGGCGGCGATCCGGCTGTGGGACGTGGCGCCGGCCTTCGCGGCCGAGCCGGTGGCCCAGGCCGTCGGCGCCGAGATGCGCCGCTTCGCCTCCAGCCTGGCCACGCCCTACTGCGGCTCGCACACCACGCTCGAGGCGGTGCAGTGGCTGCAGCAGCCCGCGACCGTCGCCTCGCTGGCGCTGCTGCCGCTGCGGCGCAGCACCACCTCGCCGGCCTTCGGCCTGCTGGTGCTGGGTTCGCCCGACCCGACCCGCTACGCGCCCGAGATGGGCACCGATTTCCTGGTGCGCATCGGCGAGCTCGCCAGCGCCGCCGTCACCCGGCTGCTGCCCGGCGAGGACTGATCGCGTCCGGCCCGCCCGGCGATACCGAAGAGTACGGAGAAAAACTGCCGGAAGCCTCCGTCCAGGGCTGGCCATAAGTCATCCTGGCGCCGGATCGACACGATCGGGTACGGCTTTGCCCGCAGAATAGCGCCGAGCCGCGAAAATACCCTCAGGTACCGGTCCTTGCGGTCCGGTCCTCGCGCCCCTCCTGCCCGCGCATGCCCCAGACCGACGCCCCGTCTCTGCCCGACTCCCCGCCGACCGCTGCCGCGGTCGCAGCGGACACCGCCGTCTCGGTGCTGTCCGGGCTGACCTGGGTGGCGCGCTCGGTCGTCGTGATCGACATCATCGAGTCGGTGCGGCTGATCCAGGAGGACCCCGAGGACGTCATCGCGCGCTGGCAGCGCTTCGACGCGACGATGCGCGGCACGGTGCTGCCGATGCACCACGGCCGGCTGGTCAAGAGCCTGGGCGACGGCATGCTGCTGGAGTTCGACACCGCCACCGACGCGATCGCCGCGGCCCGCCAGGCACACCGCGAGGTCGAGGCGCTCAACGCCGGGCGCCCCGCCGCCCGCGCGATCCGGCTGCGCGCGGGCATCACCAGCGGCGAGGTGGTCGTCGGCGAGATCGACATCTACGGCCACACCGTCAACCTCGCCGCGCGGCTGGCCTCGCTGGGCGGCGCGGGCCAGACGGTCATCTCGGCGAGCGTGCGCAGCCAGATCGTCGCCGGGCTCGACGCCGAGATCGAGGACCTGGGCGACTGCATCCTCAAGCATGTGGCCCAGCCGGTGCGCGCCTTCCTGATCCAGGCCGACACGCCCGACGTGCACGCGCTCGAGCCGGCGCCGCTGGCGCAGTGGCCGGTGCAGCCGCTGCGGCCGACGATCGCGGTCGTGCCCTTCGAGACCGAGGTGTTCAGCGGCGACTCGCTGTCGCTGCGCCTGGGCGAGGCGCTGGCCGACGAGATCACCTGCTCGCTGTCGCGCAACGGCGCGCTGAAGGTCATCTCGCAGCTGTCGGCCGCCGCGTTCGCGGGCCGCTCGCACCGCATCGCCGCGATCCGCCAGCACCTGCGCGTCGACCATGTGCTGACCGGCCGGCTCTACGCCGACGGCGACCGCCTGGCGCTGACGCTGCAGCTGGTCGAGACCCGCACCGAGAGCGTGCTGTGGTCGGACCGGGTCAAGAACGCCAGCATGCGCGGCGTCTTCTGCGGCGACGATCCGATGATCACCGACCTGTCGCACCGGGTCGGCAAGGCGCTGACCTCGCGCCAGGTCGAGCGCGCGCGCACCGAGCCGCTGGCCTCGCTGGAGAGCTACTGCCTGCTGATGGCCGCCATCACGCTGATGCACGGCGTCTCGCGCGAGGACTTCGAGCGCGCGCGGCTGATGCTCGAGGCGCTGATCGAGCGCGACCGGCGCCATCCGCTGCCGCATGCGTGGCTGGCGAAGTGGCATGTGCTGCGCGTGCAGCAGGGCTGGTCGGACGACCTGCACCGCGACTCGCTGCAGGCCAGCGACTGCACCCGCCGCGCGCTCGACCTCGATCCGCGCTCGTCGCTGTCGCTGACGATGGACGGCTTCGTGCAGAGCAACCTGCACAAGGACCTCGACGGCGCGATGCTGCGCTACCGCCAGGCGCTCGACGAGAACCAGAACGAGCCGCTGGCCTGGCTGCTGCTGGGCACCAGCCATGCCTTCCGCGGCGAGGGCCAGGCGGCGACCGAGGCGGCCGAGCAGGCGCTCGAGCTCTCGCCGCTCGACCCGATGCGCTACTTCTTCGAGTCGCTGTCGGCGACCGCGGCGCTGTCGGCCGGCCAGCACGAGCTGGCGATCCGGCGCGCGCGCCGCTCGCTGCAGCTCAACCGCCAGCACACCTCGACGCTGCGCGTGATCACGATCGCCCAGGCCTGCCTGGGTCGCCTCGACGAGGCACGGGCCACCTGCTCGGAGCTGATGCGGCTCGAGCCCAGCCTGACGATCTCCAGCTACCGCAGGCGCTCGCCCAGCACCGGCCATCCGACCGGCGACATCTGGTGCGACGCGCTGGCGGCTGCCGGCGTGCCGCCGGGATAGCGCACAGGACAGCGCCACCCCGCACGCCATTTTCAACTTCACGAGTTCGTGAACCGGGAGAGAGAAGAATGATGATGAAGCGTCGACATGTGCTGGAAAGCATGCTGGGTGGAGCCGGTGGCGCCGGTGGCGCAGGCGGAGCCGGAGGGGCCGGAGGGGCCGGAGGGGCCGGAGGGGCCGGGGGTGCAGGCGGAGCCGGCGGCGCAGGGGGTGCGGGTGGCGCCGGGGGGGCGGGCGGCGCCGGGGGCGCCGGGGGCGCAGGCGGCGCAGCCCGCTTCGTCGACAGTCCGCTCGATGCCGCGGCCGCGCTGACCAACCGCGACGGCCTGATCGGCGGCGACGTGCGCGCCTCGCTGGCCGACCTGCGCATGTGCCCGGTCGACGCGAGCGGCCCGCTCGGCGGCTGGGAGCCGTGGGTGCGCGACGCGGTGCTCGATGCCGAGGCGATGCACGGCCTGGACTGGACGCCGGAGGGCGAACGGGGCTTCTCCGTCGGCTGGCGCGAAGGCAACGGCCGGCTGCATTCGATCGTCTCGCTGCTGCGCCCGCGCGATGCGCTGGCCACGACGATGGGCGCGCAGGTCGAGCAGGTCATCGCGCACGCCGACCTGCGGGCCGACCGCTATTCCGAGATCCTCGCGCAGATCCCGCAGCTGGTCAGCGGCTGGACCGCGATCGCCGGGCTGCACCGCGACCGCACGCCGGCGACGCTGGCGCTGATGGGCGTGGCGATCCGGCTGGCGATCGCCGTCGAGATGCGCATCAAGCATGCGCTGGCGGTGCCGCGGCCGGTGCAGTACTCGCCGCTGGTGCAGCCGCCGATCCAGACGCCCTCGCACAGCGCCTTCCCCAGCGGCCACTCGACCGAGGCGCACTGCGTCGCGCGGGTGCTGATGGCGGTGTCGCACCACGGCCCGCTGTCGCCGGTCGGCGACATGCTGCTGCGCCAGGCCGCGCGCATCGCGATCAACCGCACCGTCGCCGGCGTGCATTTCCCGATGGACAGCCGCGCCGGCCAGATCCTGGGCACCGGCCTGGCCGAGTACCTGGTCGGGCGCTGCGTCGCCGGGCATGCGGTGCAGTACCGCCGCTTCGACGCGCAGGACTACCTGGAGGAGAACTTCGTCGGCCCGCGCCTGGACCGCGTCGACGCCAACACCCGCGGCCTGACGCTGGGCAGCACCGCGACGCCGCCGGCGTCGGCGCTGCTGGGCTGGCTGTGGACACGCGCGCGCGCCGAATGGGCCACCGGCGACGAGACCACGGAGTGCAACTGACATGGACGACGGACACCAGGATGCCGCCGTCTGGCAGGCGCTGCCCGGGCCGGCCCCGGAGCCGGGCGACCGGCGGCCGGCGCCCGACGCCTGGCTCGACTGGGTGCGCGAGACCGGCTGGCGCGAGACGCACCGGCTGCGCCCGCTGACCGCGCCGGCGCGCCGGCACTGGCTGCTGGTGGCGCTGCGCCCGGGCACCGGGCTGGACGACTGGCTGGCGCGGCTCGCGCCGCTGTCGCCGGACTGGCTGCGGGTGCCCTCGCGCTACCGCCGCCGTCCGGCGTGGCTGGCAGGCCTGCGCCACCTGACGCTGCAGCTCGAGACCGGGCTGGTCGGCTGGCTTGGCGGCGCGCCGCTGCCGCAGGCGCTGCGCGACGGTCCGGCCGCGCTGGGCCAGGCCGCGCTGGCGCTGCGCGACGCGATCGAGCGCTTCGAGCTCGGCTTCGCCGCCGATCCGGCCGACTGGGAGCCCGCCCGCCCCGCCGCACCGGCGACCGCGCCGATGGCCACGCCGGCCGCCGCACCGGCGCTGCCGGCCCCGCGCTGCGTCGTCGGCGTCATCGACGACGGCATCGCCTTCGCGAACCGGCGGCTGTGCCGCGTCGACGCGCAGGGCCGACGCCGCACCCGGCTGCTGGGCCTGTGGGACCAGGGCGCCACGCCCTCGCCGATCGACGCGCGCTGGGGCCTGGGCCGCCTGATCGAGCCGGCCGAGATCGACGCCGCGCTGGCCGGCGCCGGGCCGGACGCCATGCTCGACGAGGACTGCGCCGCCGAGCTGCTCGGCTACCACGAGGCGCGCCGGCACGCGACCCACGGCACGCATGTGATCGACCTGGCCGGCGGCGCCGAGCCCGAGCTGGCCGCGGCGATGCCGGCGCTGGTGGCGGTGCAGCTGCCGCCGGCGGCCATCGCCGACACCTCCTGCGCCGCGTCGAAGGTCTTCATCGTCGATGCGCTGCACTACGTGCTCGACCGCGCCGACCAGGCCTGCGCGCAGGCGCAGACGCATCTGCCACCGCCGCCGGTGGTCATCAACCTCAGCTTCGGCGACACCGCCGGGCCGCGCGACGGCAGCTCGCTGTTCGAGAGCGCGCTCGACGAGCTGATCGGGCTGCGCCGCGCGGTCGCGCCCTTCGAGGTGGTGCTGCCCGAGGGCAACAGCCGGCTCGAGCGGCTGCATGCGCACGCGCGGCTCGACCGTGCGCTGCCGCTGGCGCTGGACTGGCATGTGCAGCCCGACGACGGCACCTCGAACTTCGCCGAGCTGCGCGTGCCGGCCAGCTCAGGCGACACCCGGCTGCGCCTGACGCTGCAGCCGCCCTCGCATGCGCGCGCCGACGCGCTCGTGCTCGAGATCGACCCGAACGCGCCGCCGGCGACGCGGGTGCTGCGCCGCCACGGCGAGGCGATCGCGCTGGTCGGGGTGCATCCGGAGGGCGCACACGCGCACGGCCGTGCGCTGCTGGTGCTGCTGGCGATCGGACCGACCGCGGCCGACGTCGACTGGCCGGAGCCGGCCCCCTCGGGGCGCTGGCACCTGCGGCTGGAGCTGCTCGCCGGCCCGGTGCTGCCGGTGCGCGTGGACGTGCAGCGCGACGACAGCGCCTTCGGCCGCGCCACCCGCGGCCGGCCCTCGTGGCTGCAGGACAGCGGCTACCGCCAGCATGACGACCTCGGCCGTCCTCTGCTCGACGACGAGCGCGACGCCAACGGCCGGCCGCTCAGCGCGGTGCGCCGCAGCGGCACCATCAACGCGATGGCCACCGGACATGCGGTGCGGGTGATCGGCGGTGCGCTGCGCCTGCCCGGAGGCGCGTTCACGCCGGCACCCTACAGCAGCGTCGGCTCGGCCGGCGAGCTGCTGCCACAGCGCATGGCCCGGCCTCTGGCGCTGACCGAGGACTCGCCGGCGCTGCCCGGCGTGCTGGCCAGCGGCACGCGCAGCGGCAGCCGCGTCGCGCTCAGCGGCACCAGCATGGCCGCGCCGCAGTGGGTGCGCCAGATCGCCGCGGCCTGGATGGGCCACGCCCTGCCCTCGCCGATGGGCGCCTGCGCCGACATCGTCGGCACGCCGCGCACCATCATCGGCGCCGATGCGGAGCTCGCGATGCGCTCGGCCCGGCGCCGCGGCGACCCGGCCGCACGCTGATCGCACGGCCCGAAGACCGACTTTTCCACAGCCCCGCCTGTGGAAAAGTCGCCTTCAAGGACGCCGCACCCCGCAATGGCGAACCGGCAAGACCGCGTTCTCCACAAGGGCACAGGGGGAGTGCGACCATGGTTATCCACAGGACAGGCTGTGGATAACCCTCGTGGAGAACGCCGATGTCGCCGACCGACGCCGTGCTGGTGCAGACGCTGCTGGCCGCCGCGGTGCGGCTGTCCGGACTGCCGGCGCCGCCGGCCGGGCAGGCGCTGCCGCCCCTGCTCGAGCTGCCGCGGGCGGACCTGCGCGAGCAGGCCTGTCCCGGCCATCCGCGCGACTGCGCGCCGCTGGTCGCCTGGCATGACGCCGCCGGCGGCCGGGTGCTGCTGAGCGACCAGCTCGACTGGCGTGCGCAGCCGGTCGACCGCTCCTTCGTGCTGCACGAGCTGGTGCATGTGCTGCAGGCCGCGCGCCCGCGGTCCGCGCGCACCGAGGCCGACTGCGCCAGCGCGCTCGACGACGAGCGCCTGGCCTACCGGGTGCAGAACGCCTGGCTCGAGGAGCAGGACCTGCCCCAGCGCTTCGGCGGCACGCTGCATTTCATGCGCTGCGCGGCCGCGCAGGTCGACGGCGACGGCCGCCTGCAGCTGCGCCGCGCCAGCGGCGACGGCGATGTCGAAGGCCTGATCGGCGACCTGATGCGCCGCCGTGGCATCGCGCTGCCGGACGGCCGCCCGCAGGCCAGGCCGGCCGCGAGGTGATCACACCGGAAACAGCCCCGCCACCGCCCGGTACAGCGCCCTGAAGCGCGCATGGCGTGCGGCCAGCCGCGCGGTCTCGGCCGGATCGGGCTGGAAGGTCGCGGCGATCTCGGGCGCGGGGCAGACCTCGTCGAGCGTGCCGCCGTCGGCCAGCCAGGCCAGGCGCGCCGCGCCCAGCGCGCCGCCGGCCTCGCCGCCGTGGCGGGTGACCATCGGCACGCCGATCGCGTCGGCCAGCAGCTGCGCCCACAGGCCCGAGCGCGCGCCACCCCCCACCAGCGTGAGGTGGGCCACCTCGCCGGGCTGCACGCCCAGCGCGTACCAGCCATCGAGCAGGCCGAAGGTCACGCCCTCGATCACCGACCAGCCCAGCGCGGCGGCGTCGTGCTCGTTGGTCAGTCCGAAGAAGCTGCCCTGCGCGTGCGGGTTGTTGTGCGGCGTGCGCTCGCCGTTCAGGTAGGGCAGGAAGAGCGGCGCGCGCTCGCGCTGCTCCGGGCTCAGCCGCGCCACCTGCTCGAGCAGCGCGCCCTCGCTGGCGGCACCCACCAGCCGCGTCACCCAGCTCAGGCCGTTGGCGGCGCTGAGCATCACGCTCATCTGGTGCCAGGTGCCGGGCAGCGCGTGGCAGAAGGCGTGCATCGCGCTGGCCGGGTTGGGGCGGAAGCGGTCGCTGGTCAGGAAGATCACGCCCGAGGTGCCCAGCGAGACGAAGCCCTCGCCCGGCCGCACCGCGCCGATGCCGACCGCGCTGGCGGCGTTGTCGCCGCCGCCGCCGGCGACGATCACGCCGGCCGGCAGGCCCCAGCGTGCGGCCAGCTCGGGCCGGAGCGTGCCGGACGCCTCGCTGCCCTCGACCAGCCGCGGCATCTGCGCCTCGGTCAGGCCGCAGGCGGCCAGCACCTCGGGCGACCAGCGCCGCTCGGCCACGTCCAGCCACAGGGTGCCGGCGGCGTCGCTCATCTCGCCGACACGCTCGCCCGTCAGCATGAAGCGCAGCCAGTCCTTGGGCAGCAGCACGGTGGCGGTCTTCGCGAAGACCTCCGGCTCGTGCCGACGCACCCACAGCAGCTTCGGCGCGGTGAAGCCGGGCATGGCCAGGTTGCCGGCGATCGCGTGCAGGCTCGGGCAGGCGGCCTCCAGCTCGGCGCATTCGGCGCCGCTGCGGCCGTCGTTCCAGAGGATGGCCGGGCGCAGCACCTCGCCGGCGGCATCCATCAGCACCGCGCCGTGCATCTGGCCCGACAGGCCGATCGCGCGCACCTGCGCCAGCGCGGCGGCCTGCCCGGCCTGCAGCCGTGCCATCGCGCGCGTCATCGCGTCCCACCAGTCGGCGGGCGACTGCTCGCTGTGCAGGGGCGCGGGGCGCTGCACGGTCAGCCGCTCGCCGACGCTGGCCACGAGGCGGTGCTGCCGGTCGAGCAGCACCAGCTTGAGCTCGGAGGTGCCGAGATCGATGCCGAGGTACATGGGAAAAGGTCCTGCGGAAAGGCCCGGGCGGGCGCTCAGGCCGCGCCGCCGAAGCGGTTGTCGGCCTGCTTGCGGAACTCGCTCGGCGTCAGCCCCTTGATCTCGAGGAAGCGCCGGTTGAAGTTCGCGACGTTGTTGAAGCCGACCTCGAAGCAGATGTGCGTGATCAGCCGGTCCGATTCCATCAGCAGCTGGCAGGCGCGGTTGATGCGGACGCGGTTGACGAAGTCGGTGAAGGTGTTGCCGGTGGCGCGGCGGAAGAAGCGGCTGAAGCGGCTCTCGCTCATGCCCAGCTCGGTGGCGATGTCGGCGGCGGAGAAGGCCTGGCCGAGGTTGTCGGTGATGCGGCTGACCACCGCGTCGATCTGGTCGAGCGAGTCGTCGTCGTCGATGCTCTGCATCTGCACGTTCGACAGCAGCCGGTAGTCGGTGCAGGCGGCCAGCTCGGCGAGAAAGTCGCAGAAGGCGGCGAAGCGGCGTGCGCCGCGGGTCTCCTTGACCTTCTGCCAGTGCTGCTGCGCGCGCTCGCCCTGGCCGAAGAACTCGATGCCGTGGCGCGCGCGCTCGAGCAGCGGCAGCACCTCGGCCAGCTCCGGGATCAGCTCGGCCGCGCGCACCAGCGGGTCGTGCGAGAACTGGATGACCATGTCGCGCAGCGCGACGCCGCCCTCGGGCAGATCGGTCGACAGCCAGTTGTGCGGCAGCCGCGGGCCGGTCAGCACCAGATGGCCGGGCTGGAACTGCCCGATCCAGTCGCCGACGAAGGCCTTGCCCGAGGTGCTGGTGATCAGGTGCAGCTCGTACTCGTCGTGGTAGTGCCAGCGCGCCAGCGGCGTCGGGAAGCCGTGCGAGAGGCAGCGGATGAAGCCGACCTCCTGCGGCGATTCGTAGCCCAGGTCGGGCGAGCGGGCGTAGTCATGCTCCAGCTCGGGCTTGAGCTGGCGCGGCACCGAACGCGGCCGGGCGGGCATCGAGGCGCCTCCGGGCCTCAGCGCGCGCCGGCGCCGGGATGCGCGGCGACGAAGGCCGTCACCCGCGCGCTGGCGCGGCGCACCGCGTCCACCAGCCGCGCGTCGCCCGCCAGCTCGCCCCACAGCGGCGCGTCGGCGCAGAAGGCCGCCACCGGGTCGGCGGCGTCGCAGATCGCGTGCGCGACCGCCGGGTCCATCGCCTGGTCCTGGTAGGTGTAGGGAATGCCGCCGCGATGCCAGACCTGCAGATAGGCCAGGAAGAGCGCCGGCAGCATCGCCACGCTGTCGATGGTGGCGCCGGCGGCCAGGCGCTCGCGGATGGTCGGCGCGATGAAGCCGGGGATCTTGCTGAAGCCGTCCATCGCCACGCGCTGGTTGGTGTCGCGGATGGCGGGGTTGCCGAAGCGGTCGAGCACCACGTCGCGGTACTGCGGCAGGTTCAGCGGACAGGGCTTCTCGGGCGTGTCGAGCACCGGGATGGTGTCGTCGGTGACGTAGTCGAAGGCCATCTGGCGGATCGCCGGATCGTGCGTGCCCTCGTGGATGTAGAGGTAGCCCACCAGCGTGCCGGCCCAGGCGATGCACGAGTGCGTCGCGTTGAGCAGGCGGATCTTGGCCTCCTCATAGGCATCGACCGACTGCACCATCTCGACGCCGACCGTCTCCCAGGCCGGGCGGCCGGCGATGAAGCGGTCTTCGATGACCCACTGGATGAAGCTCTCGCCCATCAGCGCGGCCGGGTCGTCCACGCCGGTGGCGGCCAGCACGCGCTCGCGCACGTCGGGCGTCGGGCGCGGCGTGATGCGGTCGACCATCGCGTTCGGGCTGGTGGTGTTCGTCTGCACCCAGGCCAGCAGCGCGGCGTCGCCGACGAGTTCGATGAACTGCAGCAGGCCGCCGCGCGAGCGGTCGCCGTTGTGGCGCAGGTTGTCGCAGTTGAGCAGCGTGACCGGGCCCGCGCCGCTCTTCATGCGCGCGCGCAGCAGGGCGGTCAGCGCGCCGTAGATCGTCGAGCCGGGCTGGCCGGCGCGCGCCGCGTCGAGGTCGGCGCGCAGGTCGGCGAAGGTGGCCAGGTCGAGCCGGTTCTGCGCGTCGAGGTAGTAGCCGGCCTCGGTGACGGTGAAGGAGATGATCTTCGTGTCGCTGCTCGCGCCTTGCGCGATCAGGCCGGCCAGGTCGGGCGTGTACGGGATGACCTGGCGGATCGAGGTGATGCGCGTGTAGCGGTGCTCGCCGGCCGGCGAGATGGTCTCCAGCGTGTAGGCGCCGCCCTGCGCGGCCAGCGCGGCGATCGTCTCGGCCATGTCGGGCCGGGTGTTGCCGCCGGCCAGTTGCCAGCCGGTGTCGCCGCTCTGGATGAGCTCGTGCAGGTAGACAGCCAGGTGGGCCCGGTGGAACGAGCCCAGGCCGAGGTGCAGGATGACGTTCATGGTGGGGCGTCTTGTCGGAAGGGGTGTTCTGCTCAGAGATCGAAGTTCGAGGGCATCAGCACGACGTCGCGGATGGTCACGCCGCGCGGCCGGGTCAGCATGAAGGTGATGACCTCGCCGATCTCGGCCGGCTCGATCAGGCTGCCGGAGGCGCGTGCCTCGGCCAGCCTGTCGGCGGGCCAGTCGGCGATCAGGCCGGTCAGCACCGGGCCCGGCGAGATCGAGCCGACCCGCAGGCCGTGCCTGAAGACCTGGCGGCGCGTGGTCTGCACGAAGCAGTCGATCGCCCACTTGGACGACGCGTAGACCGGCTCCCACGGCGTGGGGTAGTGCGCCGCCAGCGAGCTGGTGACGAGAATGTCGCCCGAGCCGCGCTCGATCATGTGCGGCAGCGCGTCGCGCACGTTCTTCATGACCACCGCGACGTTGAGCTGCAGCATGCGGTCGATCGCATCGGTGTCGGCATCGACCAGATCGCCGCCGATGTAGAGCCCGGCGTTGGCGTGCAGGATGTCGAGCCGGCCGGCCCGGGCCAGCACCTGCGGCACCAGCGTGCGGCACTGCGCGGCGTCGAGCAGGTCGAGCTGCAGCGGGATGACCGCGTCGCCATGCTCGGCCTGCATCGCCGCCAGGCCGGCGGCGTCGCGGTCGACCAGCACCACGCGGGCACCGCCGGCCAGCAGCGCCTCGGCGCTGGCGCGGCCGATGCCGGAGGCCGCGCCGGTGATCGCGGCCACCTGGCCTTCGAAAGGACGGTTCTTCATCATCAGCCTGCCCGTGCGGCGCGGCCCTGGGCGTCGAAGCGGTGCGCATTGGCCGCCTCGACGAAGACGCCCACGCGGTCGCCGTTGTGCAGGTTCGAGCGCACCGGCTGGCGCGAGACCAGCTGCGCGCCGCTGTCGACGGTGACGTAGATCAGCGTCTCGGCGCCGAGCGACTCGACCAGCTCGACCGTGCCCGGCAGGCCGCCGGCCGGGGCCTGGGCGGCCGCCTGCAGCGTCACGTCCTCCGGACGCAGGCCGACGAAGCCCCCCGCGGGCACGCCGGCCACCTGCGGCAGGTGGCGGCCCTCGACCACGTTCATCTGCGGCGAGCCGATGAACTGGGCGACGAACTGGTTGGCGGGGCGGTCGTAGAGCTCCAGCGGGGTGCCGACCTGCTCGATCAGGCCGTCGCGCAGCACGACGATGCGGTCGGCCAGCGTCATCGCCTCGACCTGGTCGTGGGTGACGTAGATGGTGGTGGCGCCCAGGTCGCGGTGCAGCTTGGCGATCTCGACGCGGGTCTGGCCGCGCAGCGCGGCGTCCAGGTTGGAGAGCGGCTCGTCGAAGAGGAAGACCTTCGGGGCGCGCACGATGGCGCGGCCGATGGCCACGCGCTGGCGCTGGCCACCCGACAGCGCCTTCGGGGTGCGCTCCAGGTACTGGGTCAGGTTGAGGATCTTCGCGGCGCGCTCGACCTTCTCGCGGATGACGGCGGGGTCTTCCTTGGCGAGCTTGAGCGCGAAGCTCATGTTCTCGAACACGCTCATGTGCGGGTAGAGCGCGTAGCTCTGGAACACCATCGCCAGGTCGCGCTTGGAGGAGGGCGCGTGGGTGATGTCGCGGCCGTCGAGGATCAGGTTGCCGCCGTCGATGTGCTCCAGGCCGGCGATCAGGCGCAGCAGCGTGGACTTGCCGCAGCCGGACGGGCCGACGAAGACGATGAACTCGCCCTTCTCGATGGTGAGGTCCACGCCCTTGATGGCGCGGTGCTCGCCGAAGAACTTCTCGATGCCCTGGAGTTGCAGGTAGGCCATGGGAGGTTGTCTCGTGGAATGGTTGACTGCGCCGGTCACTTCACGGCGCCGAAGGTCAGGCCCTGCACCAGCTGCTTCTGGCTGAACCAGCCGAAGACGACGATCGGGGCGATCGCCAGCAGCGAGGCGGCCGACAGCTTGGCCCAGAACAGCCCCTCGGGGCTGGAGTACTGCGCGATCAGCGCGGCCAGCGTGCCGGCGTTGGAGGCGCTGAGGTTGAGCGACCAGAAGGCCTCGTTCCAGCTCAGCACCAGGCACAGCAGGCCGGTGGAGGCGAAGCTGCCCAGCGACAGCGGCAGCAGCACTTTCGTGGCCTCCTGCCAGAGCGTGGCGCCGTCCATGCGCGAGGCCTCCAGGATCTCGGGCGGAATCTCGCGGAAGCCCGAATAGAGCATCCAGACCATGATCGGCAGGTTGGAGAGGGTGAAGACGATGATCAGCCCTGCTTGCGTGTCGAGCAGCGCGGTCTTCTGTGCCATCACGTAGACCGGCACCAGGGCGCCGACGGCCGGCATCATCTTGGTGGAGAGCATCCACATCAGGATGTCCTTGGTCCGCGGGCCCTTGAAGAAGGCCATCGCGTAGGCGGCCGGGCCGGCCAGGAGCAGGCCCAGCAGCGTCGACAGCACGCTGGTCACCACCGAGTTCCAGGCGTAGTGCAGGTAGTCGCTGCGCTCCTGCACCTCGTGGAAGTTCTCCAGCGTCGGGGTGAAGAAGACCTGCGGCGGCACCGCGATGGCCTGCAGCTCGGTCTTGAAGGCGGTGAGCGCCAGCCAGCCCAGCGGGAAGAACAGCACCAGCGTGACCAGCCAGGCGGCCGCGGTGCGCGCCAGCAGCACTGGCGTCAGGGTCGAGGGTCGGGACATGGGATTCTTTCCTCGCAGGCTCACTTGTCCAGGCTCTTGCCGACCAGACGGATCAGGAAGGCTGCGGCGATGTTGGCCAGCACGACCGCGAACAGCGCACCGGCCGAGGCCACGCCCGCGTCGAAGTTCAGCAGCGCCTGCTTGAAGATCAGGAAGGCCATGTTGGTGCTGGCGTCGCCGGGGCCGCCGCCGGTCGTCGTGAAGATCTCGGCGAACACGCTGAGCAGGAAGATCAGCTCGATCATCACCACCACCGCCACCGAGCGGCTCATGTGCGGCAGGTACAGGTAGCGCAGCTGCTGCAGGTAGTTGGCGCCGTCCATGCGCGCCGCCTCCAGCTGCTCGCGGTCCATCGACTGCAGCGCGGTGACGAAGATCAGCGTCGCGAACGGCAGCCACTGCCAGCTCACCATGATGATCACGCTCAGCAGCGGCCAGTCCGTCAGCCAGTCCACGGGCGCGGCGCCGAAGGCCTGCCAGACCTGCGCCAGCACGCCGTAGATCGGGTTCATCATCATGTGCTTCCACAGCAGCGCGTTGACCGTGGGCATGACGAAGAAGGGGCTGATCAGCAGGATGCGCACCAGGCCGCGGCCCGGGAACGGGTCGTCGATCAGCAGCGCGATCGCGCCGCCCAGGCCCACCGTGATCACGATGACGCTGCCCAGCAGCAGCAGCGTGTTGATCACCGAGGTCGTGAACGACGGGTCGGTGACGAAGTATTCGAAGTTCTCGAGCCCGACGAAGCCGCTCTGGTCGGGCTGCATCAGGTTGTAGCGGATCACGCTGAAGTACAGCGTCATCACCAGCGGCACGATCATCCACAGGAAGAGCGTGGCCACCGCAGGCGCCATCAGGGCGCGGGGCAGGAATCGGTTCATGGGTCCACCATCGTGCGCGGCCGGTCAGGTCGTGGAGGGGGTCGGAGGTCGCCCCCCCGGCCCGTCTCCACGCCTGCCGGCCATGCCTCACCTCACCACAGGGAGAGGGTCGAGAAGTCGGCTACATCACGTCTTCACTTGTAGTAGCCGGCCTTCTTCATCTCGCGCTCGGCCGCCTGCTGGCTGGTCTTCAGGGCGGCGTCGACCGAGGTCTTGCCGGCCAGGGCCGCGCTCATCTGCTGGCCGACGGCGATGCCGATGGCCTGGAACTCGGGGATCGCCGCGAACTGCACGCCGATGTAGGGCGACTTCGGCAGCGTCGAGTCGGTCGGGTTGGCGCTGTCGATCGCGGCCTTCTCGGCGGCGGCGAAGCGGGCAGCCTTCTGGAACTCCGGCGACGCGTAGGTCGACTTGCGGGTGCCGGTGGGCACGTTGGCCCAGCCGTTGGTCTTGGCCACCAGCTGGATGTAGTCCTTGCTGGTCGCCCAGGTGATGAACTTCTGCGCCGCGTCGACCTTCTTCGAACCGGCCGGAATCGCCAGATTCCACGACCACAGCCAGTTGGCGCCCTTCGGCGTGTTCATCGTCGGCGCCTGGGCGAAGGCCATCTGGTCGGCGACCTTGGACTGCTTCGGATCGCTGACGAAGGAGGCGGCGATGGTGGCGTCGATCCACATGCCGCACTTGCCGGCGTTGGTCAGCGCCAGGATCTCGTTGAAGCTGTTGGCCGACGAGCCCGGAGGGCCGTAGTTCTTCAGCAGGTCGACGTAGAAGTTGATCGCGTCCTTCCAGGGCTTGCTTTCCAGCTGCGGCTTCCACGACATGTCGAACCACTGGCCGCCGAAGGTGTTCACCAGCGTCGACAGGAAGGCCATGTTGTCGCCCCAGCCCGGCTTGCCGCGCAGGCAGATGCCGTACACGCCGTTCTTCGGGTCGTGGATCTTGGCGGCCAGGTCCTTGATGTCGGTCCAGGTCGGCTTGTCGGCGACCTTCACGCCGGCCTTGTCGGCCAGGTCCTTGCGGTACATCAGCATCGACGACTCGCCGTAGAACGGCGCGGCGAAGAGCTTGCCGTCGACGCTCAGGCCGCTGCGGATCGCCGGCAGCAGGTCGTCGGCGTCATAGGCGGCGTCGGTCTTCAGTTCCTGCAGCCAGCCCTTCTTGCCCCAGATCGGCGCCTCGTACATGCCGATGGTCATGATGTCGAACTGGCCGCCCTTGGTGGCGATGTCGGTGGTCACGCGCTGGCGCAGCACGCCTTCCTCCAGCGTCACCCACTTGACCTTGATGTCCGGGTTGGCCTGCTCGAAATGCTTCGTCAGCTTCTGCATCTCGATCATGTGACCGTTGTTGACGGTGGCGATCACCAGTTCGGTGGCGGCGTTCGCCAGGCCGGCGGTCAGGCCGAAGGCCAGGGCCAGGGAGGCCTTGAGCGTCAGTTTCATCATGTGTCTCCTCGCGGGATGGAACAGGAACGGACTACGGGTGAAGCGGCCGGGGCCCCGGCGGTGCAGCGCTGGCACCGGGCTGGAGCGGTCAGCCCCGATCGACAGGCGCAACGATAGGTGCTGACGGATGCACCGATTGATACGGATGCAGCCCATTCCTGTACTTCATTGCACGCACAGACCCGGGTTTTCCATAGGTACACGGAAGAAAGTACAGATTTGTACTTTCTTGCGCCAATTCGCTGCAATGCAGCATCGAAACTGGCGTGTTCCTCGGTCATCGCAGGTCGCGGACCTGCCGGGAGCGGACGGCTCGCGCGACAATCCCGCCCCATGAAAGTCATCCGTCTGCGTGAAGGCAAGGAGCGCTCGCTCCTGCGCAAGCATCCCTGGGTGTTCCAGGGCAGTGTCGAAAAAGGCAAGGCCGACCCCGGCGAGACCGTGCGGGTCGAGAGCCACTCGGGCCAGTTCCTGGCCTGGGCCGCGTTCAGCCCGAGCTCGATGATCCGGGTGCGGGCGTGGAGCTTCGACGAGGCCGAACGCATCGACGCCGACTTCTTCCGCCGCCGCGTCGAGGCGGCGGTGGCGATGCGTGCGCGCCTGGGGCTGCGCAGCAACGGCGTGCGCCTGATCCACGGCGAGGCCGACGGCCTGCCGGGCCTGATCGTCGACCGCTACGAGGACATCCTGAGCGCCCAGTTCCTCAGCGCCGGCACCGAGCGCTGGAAGCCGCAGATCGCCGACGCGCTGCTGGCGGCCACCGGCTGCACGCGCCTGTTCGAGCGCAGCGACTCCGGCGTGCGCCAGATGGAGGGCCTGCCGGCGGTCAAGGGCTGGCTGCGCGGCGAGGGCTCGACCACCGTGACGCTGCACGAGCACGACATCCGGCTCACCGTCGACGTCGAGGAAGGCCACAAGACCGGCTACTACCTCGACCAGCGCGAGAACCGGGCGCTGTTCGCGCGGCTGGTGCGCCAGCTCGGCTGCCAGTCGGTGCTGAACTGCTACAGCTACACCGGCGGCTTCAGCGTCTCGGCGCTGGCCGGCGGCGCCACCGAGGTGGTCAGCGTCGACTCCTCCGGCCCGGCGCTGGCGCGCGCCTCGGCGCATGTCGAGCTCAACGGCTTCGATCCCGCGCACCACACCGCGCTGGACGCCGACGTCAACGGCACACTGCGCCAGATGCTGAAGGACGGCCGCCAGTTCGACGCCATCGTGCTCGACCCGCCGAAGTTCGCCCCCAGCGCCGCGCACGCCGACCGCGCCAGCCGCGCCTACAAGGACATCAACCGCCTCGGCCTGAAGCTGCTCAAGCCCGGCGGCCTGCTGCTGACCTTCTCATGCTCGGGCGGCATCGGCGCCGAGCTGTTCCACAAGATCGTCGCCGGCGCCGGGCTGGACGCCGGCGTGGACGCCTACATCCTGCAGCGCCTGGAGGCCTCCAGCGACCACCCGACCACGGTCAACTTCCCCGAGGGCGAGTATCTGAAGGGGCTGGTGCTGCTGAAGCGCTGACGAGCGCCGGTGCACCGAAGCCGGGGAGCGCGCTCAGGCGTTCTCCGCCAGCAGCTTCTCCAGCAGCAGATGCAGCTGCTGGAAGTCGGGCTCGCCGACGTAGCGCTTGACGATCTCGCCCTTGCGGTTCAGCACGAAGGTGGTCGGCGTGAGCTGCACCTGGCCGTACTGGCGCGCGATCTCGCCGGTGTTGTCGATCGCCACCTTGAAGGGCAGCTGGCGCGACTCGGCGAAGCTGGAGACGTAGGCCGGCGGGTCGTAGCTCATCGCCACCGCCAGCGTCTCGAAGCCCTTGTCCTTGTACTTCTGGTGCGTCTCGATGATGTGGGGCATTTCCTTGACGCAGGTGGTGCAGCTCGTCGCCCAGAAGTTCACCAGCACCACCTTGCCCTTGAGCGCCTGCTCGGAGGTCTGCTTCGTGCCGTCGAGCAGCGTGTAGCTGATGGACGGGGCCCGGTCCTTGCCCCCGACCGCGAACGAGGCGGTCACGGCGAGAGCGGCAACGACGACGGCGGCGAGGGCGATGCGGGTGGCTTTCATGATGCGGACGAGTTTAAGGCAGCGGAAGGCCTGCTGTTCGGGCGGACGCGGGCCGGGACGGGCCGGACAATGAACCGGTTCGTTCCAGGCTTCGTTCCCGATTTCCCCCTCCGGGTTCCCGGACCCGCACCGGCCTCGCCCCTCCCATGCGCAGACTCCCGACCTCGCTTCCCCTGGCCACCGGCGTGCTGCTGCTGGCGACGCTGCTGCCGCCCGCAGGCGCGACGGCGGCCGCACCGGAGCCGCGCGGCACGGTCGCACCCTCGCGCGACGGCCAGCTCGTGGTCGACATCGACAGCGGCCTGGCCTGGGCGCGCTGCGTCGAGGGCATGCGCTGGAACGGCCGGCGCTGCACCGGCACGCCGCTGCGGGTGACGCAGTCGCAGGCCAACGACCTGGCCGCGGCCCGGCGCCAGGCCGACGGCCGGCCCTGGCGCGTGCCGCGCGCGATCGAGCTGCGCCGGGTGATGCAGCGCGGCGACGCGATGGACGGCGGGCTCGGGCGGCTCTTCCCGGACACGCCGCCGGACTGGCAGTGGACCGCCTCGGCCAGCATCGACGCCAGTCCGGTCAACGTCTACAGCTACGACAACGTGATGCGCGGCCGCACCACCGAAAGCGACGACCGGCTCGACGGCCTGCACGCCTGGGCGATCGACGCGCGCAGCGGCCGCGCCCGCCCGGACATGCCGCGCGACACGCCGCTGCCGGTGCGGCTGGTGCGCCCGCGCGACTGAACGCGACCGGGCGCGACCGGGACTGAAAGCGGAGCCGGAGTTTTGCCGGGGGACGCGGCGATGCCGTAGCATTTCCGCTTTGCGTCCGCGCTGCAGCAAACCGCCCGCCCCATGACCGCCTCCCTTCTCGTGCGTGGCTACGAAGTCGTCATCGGCTTCGAGACCCATGCCCAGCTCTCGACCCAGTCGAAGATCTTCTCCGGTGCCTCGACCCGTTTCGGCGCCGAGCCCAACACCCAGGCCTGCGCGGTCGATCTGGCGCTGCCCGGCGTGCTGCCGGTGATGAACCGCGGCGCGGTCGAGCGTGCGATCCAGTTCGGCCTGGCCGTCGGCGCGACCGTCGCGCCGATGTCGATCTTCGCCCGCAAGAACTACTTCTATCCGGATCTGCCCAAGGGCTACCAGATCAGCCAGTACGAGATTCCGGTCGTGCAGGGCGGCCACATCGACTTCCTGGTCGATGGCGTGAAGCACCGCATCAACCTGACGCGCGCCCACCTGGAGGAGGACGCCGGCAAGTCGCTGCACGAGGACTTCCACGGCATGAGCGGCATCGACCTGAACCGCGCAGGCACCCCGCTGCTGGAGATCGTCTCCGAGCCGGAGCTGCGCTCGTCGAAGCAGGCGGTCGAGTACGCCCGCGCGCTGCACACGCTGGTGGTGTGGCTGGGCCTGTGCGACGGCAACATGCAGGAAGGCTCGTTCCGCTGCGACGCCAACGTCTCGGTGCGCCGCCCCGGCCAGCCCTTCGGCACCCGGCGCGAGATCAAGAACCTCAACAGCTTCCGCTTCCTGCAGCAGGCGATCGATTTCGAGGTCAACTGGCAGATCGACCAGATCGAGGACGGCTTCGAGATCCAGCAGGCCACCGTGCTGTTCGACCCGGATACCGGCGAGACGCGCATGATGCGCACCAAGGAAGACGCGCACGACTACCGCTACTTCCCCGACCCGGACCTGCCGCCGCTGGTGATCGCGCCGGAATGGGTCGAGCGGGTGCGCGGCGAGATGCCCGAGCTGCCGGCCGCGCTGGCCGAGCGCCTGCAGGCCGAGCACGGCCTGCCAGCCTACGACGCCTCGATGATGACCGCCAGCCGCGCCACCGCCGACTACTTCCAGGCCGCGGTGGCCGCCTGCGGCGCACCGAAGCCGGTGGCCAACTGGATCATGGGCGAGATCAGCAAGCGCCTGAACGCGGACGGCGGCGACATCGCCTCCGCGCCGGTGGGCGCCGCGCTGCTGGGCGCGCTGATCCGCCGCATCCAGGACGGCACGATCTCGAACAACGCCGCCCGCCAGGTCTTCGACGCGCTGTGGAGCGGCGAGACCACGGACGTCGACGCCGTCATCGAGGCCAAGGGCCTGAAGCAGATGAGCGACACCGGCGAGCTCGAGGCCATCCTCGACGCGGTGCTGGCGGCCAACGCCAAGTCGGTCGAGGAATTCCGCGCCGGCAAGGACAAGGCCTTCAACGCGCTGGTCGGCCAGGCGATGAAGGCGACCAAGGGCAAGGCGAACCCGGCCCAGGTCAACGAGCTGCTGAAGAAGAAGCTGGCGGGCTGATCCGGCCGCGCCAGCGACACCCCGGCCTGCGCCGCGACCCGGCGCAGGTCTTTTTCATTCGTCCCACCAGGATCGAGAGACATGACGACATCCCGCAGGATCTGGCTGAACGCGCTGGCGCTGGCCGGCTTCGGTCTGGCCGCCGCCGGCCCGCTGCACGCCCAGGAGCGCGTGCGCATCGGCTTCATGAGCCCGCTGACCGGCCCGCAGGCCGCCAGCGGCATCGACAACCGCGACGGCGCACAGCTGGCGATCAAGGCGCTCAACGCGCGCGCGATCAAGGTCGGCGGCAAGCCGGTCCAGTTCGAGCTGGAGGTGCAGGACGACGGCGCCGATCCGCGCCAGGGCGTGCAGGTCGCGCAGGCGCTGGTCGACAAGGGCCTGAAGTTCGTGCTCGGGCCCTACAACTCCGGCGTGACGCTGCCAGCCTCGCGCGTCTTCGCCGACGCCGGCGTGCTGGTGCTGACGGTGGCCTCGAACCCGAAGGTCACGCAGCCGGCCCAGGCCAACCTCTTCCGCATCGGCGCGACCGACAACCAGCTCGGCGCCAAGATGGCGACCTACGCGGCGCAGGACCTGAAGGTCGCCACGATCGCGGTGATCGACGACCGCACCGCCTACGGCCAGGGCGTCGCGCAGGAGTTCATCGACCAGGCGCAGAAGCTCGGCATCAAGGTCGTCGCCCGGGAGTACACCAGCGACAAGGCGACCGACTTCAGCGCCATCCTGACCGGCGTGCGCGGCGCCAGGCCCGATGCGGTCTTCTACGGCGGCTACTCGGCGCAGGCCGGCCCGATGCTGCGCCAGATGCGCTCGCTGGGGCTGAAGGCGCCGCTGCTCGGCGGCGACGGGCTGTGCTCGTCGGAGACGGCCACGCTGGCGCAGATGAGCGCCGACCTGAACGTCTACTGCACGCAGGGCGGCGCGCTGATGGACCGCAGCGACCGGGGCCGCGCCTTCGTCGAGCGCTACCGCGCCGAGTACAGGCGCGATCCGCTGACCTACGCCGCCGCCTTCCATGACGGCGCCAACCTGCTGGCCGCGGCGATCGAGGCCACGCAGTCGCTGGACCCGAAGAAGCTCGCCGAGCACATCGCCCGAGGCAGCCATGCCGGCGTGGCCGGCGACTACGCCTACGACAGCCGCCACGACCTGCGCTCGTCGGCCGTGACCGTCTTCACCTTCAAGGGCAAGGACGTCGTCGCGCTGAAGAGCCTCTGATCAGCGCGCGGCGGTCGGCGCGGGCGACGGTGCAGCCAGGCTGCCCGGCGCCGCGCCGGCCCAGAGCTGGCGCAGCCGCGCCAGCTCCTGGTCGAGGATCTGGCTGATGCGCCGCATCTCGGCCTTGTGGTGCTGCATCACGTCCTTCTGGACCTGGGTGGCGGCCTCGTTCTGGTCGAACTTCTGGCGCAGCGCCGGCGGCATCTCGCGGCCCTTGTAGAACTCGCCCTCCTCGCGCAGCTGGCGACGCTCGCGCTCGAGCTCGTCCAGGCGCTTCTCGGAGGCGGCCAGCGCGTGGCGCAGCGGCTCGAGCGCCTCCTCGCGGGCCTGGCGGTGGCGCTCCTCGTCGGGGTAGCGGTTGAGCAGGTTGCGGTCGAGGCGCACCGCCTCGCGGCGCGCGTCCTCGGCCTGCTGGTCGCGGCGGCGGCGCACCTCGGCGGCCGAGCGCTCGTCGGCGGTCATCGACGGCGGCAGGATGCGCCGCACCGAGCCGTCGGCGCCGCGCACCTGCTGCTCGCGGTCCATGCACTCGGCGATCGGGCGATCGGCGGTCAGGCGCTGGCCGCGGGCATTGACGCAGGAATAGATGTCGGCCCGCGCCGGCAGCGCGACCGCGCCCAGCGCGGCGGCCAGCACCAGCCCGACGGGAACGCGAGCCGCCGCGCGGCTCACATCTGCACCCCGTAGCGGTCGCGGTAGGCCTGCACCGCCGGCAGGTTGCCGGCCAGGCGAGCGTCCTGCTGCGCGCGCAGGTAGGCCAGCAGGTCGGCCAGCGTGGCGATCGCCACCACCGACAGGCCCAGGTCGCGCTCGACGAACTGCACCGCCGAGTGCTCGGCATCGACGCCGTTCTCGCTGGCCTTCTCCTGGCGGTCCAGCGCGATGGTCACGCCGCAGGGCGTGGCGCCGGCGGCCTTGATCATCGCGATCGACTCGCGCACCGAGGTGCCGGCCGAGATCACGTCGTCGATGATCAGCACCCGGCCCTTGACCGGCGCGCCCACCAGCGTGCCGCCCTCGCCGTGGTCCTTGGCTTCCTTGCGGTTGTAGGCGTAGGGCACGTTGCGGCCCAGGCGCGCCAGCTCGATGGCCACCGCCGCCGCCAGCGTGATGCCCTTGTAGGCCGGGCCGAACAGCATGTCGAACTCCAGGCCCGAGTCGATCAGCCGGCGTGCATAGAATTCGGCCAGGCGGCCCAGCCGGGCGCCATCATCGAACAGGCCGGCGTTGAAGAAATAGGGCGACATCCGCCCCGCCTTGGTCTTGAACTCGCCGAAGCGCAGCACGCCGGCGTCGACTGCGAAAGCCACGAAATCCTGGGCGAGGGCATCGGTGCGGGGGAAGCTTGCGTCTGAGGTCGTCATCTCGGAAGGTCTTTGCACGTGCGTCTGGTCAGCCTCAATCTCAATGGCATCCGCTCAGCGGCCACCAAGGGCCTGCACGCGTGGGTCGAATCGGTACGCGCCGATTGTATGGGGGTGCAGGAGCTCAAGGCACAGGCTCCGGACCTGAGCCCGGCGCTGTCCGCCATCGACGGGATGCAGGGTTTCTTCCATCACGCGCAGAAAAAGGGCTATTCGGGGGTGGGTGTCTACAGTCGCGTCACGCCGAGCGACGTCATCGCCGGGCTCGGCGACGAGGAGTTCGACGCGGAAGGGCGCTACCTTGAAGCCCGTTACGACTCGCCACATCGGCGGCTGTCCATCATCAGCTGTTACTTCCCGAGCGGTTCATCCTCGGAGGAGCGCCAGCAGGCGAAATACCGCTTCCTGGCCCGCATCGCGCCGCACCTGCGCGCGCTGCGCCAGAGCGGGCGCGAGTTCGTGCTGATGGGCGACGTCAACATCGCGCACCGCGAGGCGGACCTGAAGAACTGGAAGGGCAACCTGAAGAACTCCGGCTTCCTGCCCGAGGAGCGCGCCTGGATGACGACGCTGCTGACACCGCTCGACGCGGGCGGCGGCGGCCTGGTCGACGTCTACCGCCACCTGCATCCCGACACCACCGACGCCTGCTACACCTGGTGGAGCAACCGCGGGCAGGCGCGGGCGAAGAACGTCGGCTGGCGCATCGACTACCACCTGGCCACGCCCGGCCTGGCCGGGACGGCGCGCGCCGCATCGATCTACAAGGACAGCTGGTTCAGCGACCACGCGCCGCTGACCATCGACTACGACACCGCGCTGGCGTGACCCTCCTCACGTCAAGTGAAAGATGGCCGTGGCCTGTCCACCTGATGGCCGATGCTGCCCCGACGGTACCTGCCTAGGCTGTGAAGGACGACGCAGGACGGATCGCCGCGATCCGCCCCCCGCCCCACCCCGTCACCGAAGGAGGACCGACACCATGACGACGACGACATCCCGCCGCACCGAGATCCGCAGGACCGCCCTGCTGCCGACGCTGCTGGTCCTGGCCGGCGCCGCGCTGGCCCCGCAGGCCCGCGCCGGCGAGGTCTACATGAATGCCGGCCTGCCCGGCATCGGCATCGGCTACGCCCACCCGCTCGACAGCAGCTTCACCGTGCGCGCCGACTTCATGACGATGGGCTCGCGCTCGAAGTCGACCACCGAGGAAGGCATCAACTACGAGGGCCGGTACAAGCTGCACCGCCTGGCGGTGCTGGCCGACTGGTTCCCGTTCCAGGGCAGCTTCCGCCTGACCGGCGGCCTGAGCTCGAACCAGTACAAGGTCAGCCTCGACGCCTCCGGCGCGAACGGCTCGCTGACCATCGGCGACCGCACCTACACCACCACCGCCGCCGACGGCCTGAACGTCGAGGTCAAGTTCCCGAGCGTGACGCCCTATCTGGGCATCGGCTGGGGCCACCAGAGCGCCTCGGGCTGGCGCTTCGGCGCCGACGTCGGTGCGCTGATCGGCCGCGCCAAGGTCAGCGCGACGGTGCGCGGCGCGCTGGCGAGCCAGCCCGACATCCAGGCCAACCTCGACAAGGAACTGGCCGAGCTGCGCGACGGCGCCGGCAAGGTTCGCGCGATCCCGCAGATCAGCTTCACCGTCGGCTACAGCTTCTGATCCCGGCCGGCAGCGCCGGCACGCCGATCCCGCAGGGCGCCCCTTCCGCAAGGAGGGGGCGCCTTCGTCTTCGTGCCGCCAGGATGGACGCGCCGCATCGTTGCTGCTTTCTTTCGGTTTGGTTACGCCCGCCCCAGGCTAAGGCACGCATCAGTACCCATCCCCCTGTTTTCACAAATAATCAGAAAGAGCGGAAAAATTACTTGACTTTTTCATATTGAACAGAGGGAGGGATCGGGTGCGTCACGCGGAAGAGCGCAAGGAGCTTCGGCGGACCTGCCCGCTGCCGGGGCGGCTGGACGGACTGGTGTCGCGGCTGCTGATCGGTCTGGCGCTGCTGCTGGCGCTGGTCGCGCCGGCCCGGGCCGCGGACCCGAGCGTGGCGCTGTTCTACGGCGAGCATCCGCCCTGGACCGAGCTGGCCGCCTTCGACTGGGTCGTGCTGGAGCCGGCCTACCACGGCGACATCGCCGCCCGGGTGCGCGCCGCGCCCCACACCCGCTTTCTCGCCTACGTCTCGGTCGGCGAGGTCAGCCGCCACAGCGCCCGCCACGACGAGGTGCCCGCGGCCTGGCGCATCAGCCGCAACCGCGACTGGAACAGCTCGGTGATCGACCAGCGCCCGGCCGACTGGCCCGCCTGGTTCGTCGAGCATGTCGCGCGGCCGCAGTGGCAGCTCGGCTACCGCGGCTTCTTCCTCGACACGATGGACTCCTACCAGCTCGCCGCGCGCACGCCCGAGGAGCGCGCCGAGCAGGAGGCCGGCCTGGTGCGCGTGGTGCAGGCGCTGCGCGCGGCCTTTCCCGACGCGAAGCTGGTGACGAACCGCGGCTTCGAGGTCCTGCCGCAGATCGCGCCGCTGGTGGACATGGTCGCGGCCGAGTCGCTGTACCGGGGCTGGAATCCGGCGACGCTGCGCTACCGCGCGGTCGCGCAGGCCGACCGCGACTGGCTGCTGGCACGCCTGGGCGAGGTGCGCGAGCGCCATCGCCTGCCGGTGCTGGCGATCGACTATGTCGCTCCGGGCGAGCGGGCGCTGGCCCGCGAGACGGCGCGGCGCATCCGCGCGCACGGCTTCATCCCGTGGATCGCCGCGCCGGAGCATGACGTGCTCGGCCTCGGCGCGATCGAGGTGCTGCCGCGGCGCGTGCTGGTGCTGCATGACGCGCCGGTGGCGCGCGACAGCGCCGAGCTGACCTACGCCGAGGCCTTCCGCTTCCTGGCGATGCCGCTGCAGCACCTCGGCCTGGTGCCGGTCTTCGTCAATCCGGACGAGCAGCCGCTGCCGGCGCTGCGCCGGCTCGGTCCGCTGGCCGGCGTGGTCACGCTGTTCAGCAACGACCGCTCGCGCCCGGCCACCGCGGCGCTGCTGCGCGAGGCCATCGGCGAGGGCCTGCATGTGGCGTCCTTCGGCTGGCCCGGCCTGGGCGAAGCCGGCGTGCTGGAGTCGGTGCTGGGGCTGCGCCGGCCGAACGGGGCCGCGCCGGCGGTGGCGCCGGTCACCTTCAGCCGCAAGGACCCGGCGATCGGCTTCGAGGCCATGCCGGTGGCCGGCCGGCTCGACTTCGTGCGGCTGGCCGCGCCGCCGGACTCCGAGGTGATGCTGCAGATGCGCGACGCCACCGGCGCGACGATGGACGCCATCGCGCTGACGCCCTGGGGCGGCTATGTCTGGCCGGGCCTGGGCCTGGCCGGGCTGGCGGCCGGGCGCGACGAGTTCCGCTGGACCCTCGATCCGATCGCCTTCCTGCGCCGCGCGCTGGCGCTGCCGGCGATGCCGGTGCCCGACACGACCACCGAGAGCGGCCGGCGCCTGCTGCTGGTGCACATCGACGGCGACGGCTTCCCGAACCGCAGCGACCTGCCCGGTGCGCCGCTGGCCAGCGAGGTGCTGCTGCGCGAGATCCTCGAGCGCTACCGCGTGCCGATCACGATGTCGGTGATCGAGGGCGAGGTCGCGCCGCACGGGCTCTACCCGAAGCTGGCGCCGCAGATGGAGGCGCTGGCGCGGCGCATGTTCGCGCTGCCGCATGTCGAGATCGCCTCGCACACCTTCTCGCACCCCTTCGAGTGGAGCGAGGTCGAGCGCGGCGCCTTCGGCAAGGGCTATGCGCTGGACATCCCCGGCTACCGCTTCGACGCCGAGCGCGAGATCGGCGGCTCGATCCGCTACATCGAGTCGCGGCTGGCGCCGCCGGGCAAGAAGGTGGTGCTGCTGCAGTGGAGCGGCAACACCAACCCGGGCGAGGCGACGCTGGCGGCGGTCGAGCGCGCCGGCGTGCTGTCGATCAACGGCGGCGAGACGATCGCCACGCGCGCGCAGCCGTCCTACACGCACGTCGCGCCGCTGGGCATCCGCAAGGGCGAGCACTACCAGGTCTACGCGCCGAACCAGAACGAGAACGTCTACACCAACCTGTTCACCGGGCCGCTGTACGGCCACGAGCGGGTGATCCAGACCTTCGAGCTGACCGAGCGGCCCTACCGGCTCAAGCCGGTCAACCTGTACTTCCACACCTACGCCGCCTCGCGCCGTGCCTCGCTGGAGGCGCTGCAGCGCGCCTGGCGCTGGGCGATGGCGCAGCCGCTGCACCCGGTCTTCACCTCGGACTGGGTCCGCAAGGCGCTCGACCACGAGGACATCGTCGTGGCGCGCGGCGACGGCGGCTTCCTGGTGCGCGGCACCCGCGCGCTGCGCGAGCTGCGCCTGCCGGCCGAGGCCGGCGTGCCGCAGGTCGGCGCCAGCCTCGGCGTGGCCGGCTGGAACGAGGCCGCCGCCGGCGAGCGCTATGTGCATGTCGCCGCCGACCAGGCCTGGATCGCGCTGGGCGAGCGCGCCGACGCCGCGACGTCCGTCGCCGAGGCCAATGCCCGCATCGACGCCTTCGAGCGCGACGGCACCACCACGCGGCTGCGGCTGAGCGGCCATGTGCCGCTGAGCCTGAGCCTTCGCCATCCGGCCGGCTGCAGCGTCAGCCTCGACGGCCGCCGCCTCGGGGCCGTGCGCGTCGCCGACGGCCTCCACCACTACGCCACTTCCCGCGATGGAACAGAGACGCTCACGATTGGTTGCCCCTGACGCCACCGGGCTGCGGGCGCGCATCCTGTCGACCGGCGGCCTGCTCGCGGTCGCGGGCATGGTCGTCGTCGCGCTGGTGCAGCTCTTCCCGCGCCAGGAGCTGATGGAGCGGCTGCGCGCCGAGCCGCGCAACGACGAGCTCAGCGTCAGCTACCTGGCCAACCTGCTGACCAGCGAGCCCGACAACGACGAGCTGCGCATGCTGCTGGCCGAGCGCCACTTCGCGCTGAAGCAGGCCGACCGCGCCGAGGCGGCGCTGGCGCCGATGCAGGGCCGGCTGATCGCCAGCACGGAGACGCGGCTGCGGCTGTCGCGGCTGAACTACCAGCTGCTGGAGCTGCGCGCCAACGCCGCGCCGCCGGGCAGCGACGCGGCGCGCCTGCTGCGGCTGCAGCAGGTCTCGGCGCTGCAGGACCGGCTGCTGCTGGAGTGGCCGACGCCGGACCTGCTCGACTGGGCGCGCAAGGCGGTCGCGCTGGAGCAGCTCGGGCTGGCGCAGCGCTTCCATGCACGCATCCGCTTCGACGCCGACGCCGACCGCCAGCCCTGGTTCGCCGAGGCGGTGCGCACCGCGATCTGGGCGCAGGACCACGCCGGCGCGGCGCAGCTGCATGCCCGCGCGATCGAGGTGGTGCCGCCGGAGCGCCGGCGCCAGCACCTGCGCGAGGCGCTGCGCATCCTGCAGTCGGGCAACCGGCTCGGCGAGGCGCTGGCGCTGGCCGAGCGCCACGACGCGCTGGTCGGCGACGACCGCGAGATGCTCGAGTACCTGACCCGGCTGGCGCTGGCGGCCGGTCGGCCCGACGAGGCCGAGCGCTATGCACGCCGGCTGCTGCGCATGGGCGCGCAGGCGCCGGGCTCGCCGGCCTGGCTGGCGGCGATCGGCCCCTGGGTCGAGGCGCTGCTGCCGGCGGCGCAGGCCGCGCCGGCGTCCCCCGCGTCCCCCGCCCCCTCGGCCTCGGCACCGGAGGGCGCGGCCGCGCCGCTGCTGCCGCCGGCCGGAGTCGGCGATCCGCGCCTGCCCTTCGACGACGAGGCCTACACCCTGGCCTGGCAGACCTTCCTGGCCAGCCGCCGGCTCGACGAGGCCTGGCGGGTGGCGGCCGCCGCGGTGCGCCAGCGCCCTCAGGACACGGTCTGGATGGAGCGCCTGGCCCAGGTCGGCGAATGGTCCGGCCGGGCGGCGCAGTCGCTGCCGCTGTGGCAGGAGCTGGCGCGGCTGGCCACGCTGAGCCGCGACGCGGCGCTGCAGCAGCGCGCGCTGGCCGGCGTGCAGCGCCTGGCCCCGGGCCTCAACGACGACGAGGCGCTGCTGGCGACCTGGCGCGAGGTGGCGCAGCTGCGCCGCCTCGGCGACGACGAGGTGCTCGGCCTGGTGGCGATGACCGAGCGGCTCGGCCGCCCCGAGGAAGGCCTCGTCTGGCTGCGCGAGGCGCAGCGCCGCCAGGCCTCGTCGCGGCTGCTGCAGGCCGAGGCCGACCTGGACGAGCGCATGGGCGAGATGCCGGCGGCGATCGACGCGCTGCGCCGCCTGGCCGCGCGCGACGGCATGACGCCGGCACGCTCGGCCCGGCTGGCGACGCTGCTGGCGCTGCGCGCCGATCCGCAGGCGGCCTTCGAGGCGATGCAGCCGCTGGCCGCGCGCGTGCCGCCCGACGACATCGCCTGGTGGCGGCTGATGGGCTCGCTGGCCTGGACGCTGCAGCGCGAGACCGAGGCGCGCCAGGCGCTGGCGATCGTGACCGCACGCGAGGACTTCGACGCGACCGAGGCCGACCGCCAGATCCAGCTGCTGCGCGAGAGCGATCCGGGGGCCGCGGCCGCCTTCGCCGAGCGCGCCTGGCGAAGGCTGAAGCTCGACGGCTACCTGCTGACCGCGCTGGACCTGCGCTGGGAGCGGCGCGACCTCGCCGGCATGGAGGCGCTGTTCGCGGCGGTCGACGGCGAGGCGCTGCAGCGGCTCGACCGCGAGTCCTATTTCTGGATGCTGCGCGCGCAGTGGCGCCAGGCCCGCGGCGAGCTGCTCGCGGCGGTGGCGGACATGCGCCGCGCGCTCGACGCCGCGCCCGACCATGTCGGCACCCGCACCGCCTTCCTGTTCCTGCTGGTCGAGTCCGGCGGCCGCGGCGAGCTGCAGCGCCTGCTCGGCACCTGGCTGGAGGAGGCGCAGGCCGACCCGGCCTACGACGCGGCCTACGCCGCCGGCTACGTCGAGCTCGACCTGCCGCGGCGCGCGCTGCCCTTCTGGCGCCGCCAGGCCCCGCTGCACCGCGACGACGCGCTGTGGAACGCCGCCTACGCCGACGTGCTCGACGCCGCCGGCCAGGGCGCGGCGGGCCAGGCGGTGCGCCACCATGCGCTGGAGCTGACGCGCCGGCAGCTGCGCGCGCTGGCGCTGCGCACCGACACGAAGGCGCCGGCCGAGCGCCAGGCGCTGAGGCTGCAGCGCGCGCGCCTGCTGCTGGCGACCTCGCAGGGCGACGGCGACCTGCGCGTGATCCGCGACCTGCTCGCGCCCGGCGGCCTGGTCGGCGACAGCAGCGATCCGCGCGTCGCCGCGGCCGCGCGCGATCTGGTGCTCGACTGGCTGATGGCCTCGGAGCGCCACGACGAGGCGCGGCTGTGGCTGTGGCGCCATCACGGCCGCACGGTGCTGACGCCGACCTGGATCTCGATGGCGATGGCGCTGCACGAGGGCGATCTCGACGAGGTCGGCCGGCTGCTCGAGCGCCCCGACGGCGCGCGGCTGCCGCCGGCGCTGCAGGCCGAGGCGCTGCAGGCGCTCGGCCATGACGGCCGCGCCCAGGCGCTGCGCGCGTCCTGGCTGGAGCTGCACGACGACGACGCGCTGCACGAGGCCCATGCCGAGGTCGCCTGGGCACGCTCGCGCCGCGTCGAGTTCGGTCTGGAGCACCGCCGCGACGGCCTGCGCGCCGACGTGCGCAGCCTCGGGCTGCAGCTGCCGCTGGGCGAGCGCAGCCGGCTGGCGCTGCAGGCGCGCCACGCCAGCCAGCACGGCGACGGCCTCGCGCTCGGGCAGGTCGCGGCGGTCGACCGCGAGATCGGCGCGACGCTGCAATGGCAGCCCGACCGCGCCATCGACACCGAGCTCTCGCTGGGCGCACGCTCGGCCGAGCGCGACTTCCCGACCGCGGCACTGACGCTGGCGCTGCGCCCGCTCGGCCGGCTGCAGCTGCGCGCCAGCGCGGTGCTGAACGCACGCGCCGACGACAGCACCGCGCTGGCGGCCGCCGGGCGGCGCAGCGGCGTGCAGCTCGAGGCCGACTGGCGGCTGTCGACCTTCAACCCGGTGCGGCTGGCGCTGCGCAGCGACCGGCTGTCGCTGCAGGACGGCACCGCGCTGGGCCGCGCGACCCGCCTGGACTGGCAGGTCGCGCAGGTGCTGCGCGGCGCCGCACCCGACCTGTCGCTGCGGCTGTTCGGCCAGTACGGCCGCTACCGCGCCGACGCCGGCCCGCTGCCGGGCTGGACCGCCGCGCTGACCGCCGACGCCAGCCTGCCCGGCAGCGGCTTCTTCGTGCCGGACGACTACGCGCTGCACGGCATCGGCCTGAGCGCCGGGCTGGGCGCGCGCGAGGGCTTCAGCCGCGCCTGGCGCCCCTTCGTCGACGCGGACCTGACGACGCACAGCCGGCTCGGCAGCGGCTGGAGCGCCGGCATCGGCGCGGCCGGACGGCTGTTCGGCGGCGACCGGCTGATGGTGCAGTGGAACGCGACCCGATCCGGCCCCGGCGGCGACTCGCGCGCGATCTCGGTGCGCTACCTGCTGCCGTTCTGACCTTCCAGCACCGCCTGCGCCGCCCGCCCTCCCACCCCGCACCGACCCGTGAAGCAACGAGAAACCAGGAACCTCACCATGACCAGGCAACCGCTCTCCGTCGTCCGATTCCTCCGCGTCCTGATGGCGCTGCTGCTGGCCGCGGTGGCGACCGGCTGCAGCGTGATGGACCGCAGCCGCAGCGCGGCACCCCTCGAGGCCGGCGCGCGCTGGGTCATCCTGCCGATGGCCAACCACACCGAGACGCCGCAGGCCGGCCTGCGCGCCGAGGTCATTCTCGAGTCGCTGCTGCGCCAGCGCGGCGTGCAGGCGCTGGCGCGCCCGCCCGCCGGCGCCGGGGCCGACCTGATGGGCGACCTGCCCGACCGCCGCCTGCAGGCCGACTCGCAGCGCTGGGCCGCCGAGCAGGGCATCCGCTACGCGCTGACCGGCGCGGTCGACGAGTGGCGCTACAAGGTCGGCGTCGACGGCGAGCCGGCGGTCGGCGTCGTGCTGCAGGTGATCGACCTGCAGTCGGGCGATGTCGTCTGGACCGCCACCGGCGCGCGCTCGGGCTGGAGCCGCGAGGCGCTGTCGGCGGTCGCGCAGAAGCTCATGCGCGACCTCCTCGGCGACCTGACGCTGCGCTGAGCCGGGAGCCGACGCCATGCTGGCCTCCCGCCTGAGTGCCGACGCGACCGCGCAGGACGGCCTGCACGCGCTGGTGTCGAGCCGCACCCGCCCGGCCTGGATCGCGCTCGAGGTGGTCGTGATGACCGTCGGCGTGATCGCGCTGGGCCACGCGGTCGCGCCGCGCGATCCGCTGCTGGTCCAGGCCGCGATCCCGTGGAGCTGGTTCGCGCCGATCCTGGTGGCGCTGCGCTACGGCGTGCTCGCCGGTCTGGCCTCGATGCTGATCGAGCTGCTGGCCTGGCGGCTGCTGCAGGGCGGCTCGCCCGAGGCGGTCTTCCCGTCGCTGCACTTTCTCGGCGGCCTGCTGCTGACGATGACCTGCGGCGAGTTCAGCGGCCTGTGGCGCTCGCGCATCCGCCGCCTGGCGCAGGCCAACGCCTACCTGGAGGACCGCATCGAGCGCGTGACCAAGCGGCTGTTCATGGTGCAGCGCTCGCACGACGTGCTCGAGCAGGACCTGCTGCTGCAGCCCTCGACGCTGCGCCAGGCGCTGGGCGACATGCGCCGGCGCTCGCTCGCCGGCGAGCTCTCCGGCCCGGGGGCGGCGCGAGCCTTCCTGGACTTCCTGGGCGTGCACGGCCAGATCGAGAGCGCGCAGGTGCTCGCGCTGGGTCCGTCCGGCCAGGCCGACGGCCCGGTGCTGGCCCATGTCGGCCAGATCGTGCCGGTGCATCCGGACGATCCGCTGGTGCGCCATGCGCTGGCGAACCAGCGCCTGGCGCACCTGCAGTCGGACCTGCCGGCGCACGAGGCCGCCACCGACCACCTGGTGGCCGCGCCGCTGACGCTCGGCCAGGGCGAGCACGCGCTGCTGGTGGTCAGCCGCATGCCCTTCCTGGCGCTGCACGACGAGGCGCTGGAGCTGATGGCGGTGCTGTGCTCGGCCTTCTCGGACGCGGCGCTGGTCGGCGCCGAGGTGCCCGAGCTGCTGCGCCACCTGCCCGACTGCCCGGTCGAGTTCGCCGAGGAATGCAGCCGGCTCGACCGCATCGCGCGCGACTTCCGCATTCCCAGCCAGATCGTCGTGCTGAACTTCGACGATCCGGCCCGCGCGGCGACGCAGCGGCGCTGGGCCGAGCGGCGCGCGCGCACGCCCGACGTGATCTGGCCGGGCAGCCTGGCGGGCGGACGCGAGCGCCTGGTCACGCTGATGCCGCTGGTCGGCCGCGCCGCGGTCGACGGCTACCTGCGCAGCGTCGCGCTGTGGCTGGCGCAGCGCCAGGGCCTGGGCGAGGCCGAGCAGGAGCAGGCCGACCTGGCCTCGATGGGCATCCGCGCCGAGACGGTCACGCTGGGCGACGCGCCGCTGGCGCGCACGCTGGGCACGCTGCTGGGCAGCACCGGAGCACGGCCATGAGCGCGCCGGCGATCGCCGCCGCGATCGCGCTCGAGTCGGCCGCGGTCTGGCGGCTGGCGCTGTCGGGCTCGTCCACCGGCGCGCTGCTGGTCTTCCTGGCGCTGCACGCCGCGGCCAGCGCGCTGCTGGCGCTGATGCTGCTGCCGCTGCTGCCGGCGCGGCTGCGCACGCCGCGCACCGCGGTGCTGGCGCTGCTGTCCGCGCTGGCCTTCTTCATGCCGGGGCTCGGGGCGATCGCGCTGCTGCTGGCGGTGCTGGCGATGCGGCTGGCGCCGGTGCAGGTGCCGGTCGAGACCTTCCGGCTGGCGGCGCCGCCGCAGTTCGAGCTGTCGATTCCCGAGCCGGCGCGGCGCTTTCGCGGCCTGAGCGTGCGCCAGCTGCTGATCGACGTCAACGCCACCGCGGTGCTGCGCAGCCGCGCGCTCAACGCCATCGCCGCCAAGCCGGCGCGCATCGCCGGCGACCTGCTGCGCCGGCTGCTGCGCGATCCGGTCGAGGACCTGCGCCTGGTCGCCTACGGCCTGCTCGACCGCCAGGAAAAGGCGCTGCGCGCGCGCATCGAGACGCAGTCGCGCCACCTCGCCACGCTCGAGGCCAGCCCGCTGGGCCGCATCACGCTGCCCGGCCGCATCGAGCCGATCGACCTGGACGCCACCCGCGGCGAGCTGCACCGCCAGCTCGCCGAGCTCAACCACGAGCTGGTCTACCAGTCGCTGGTGCAGGGCGACGTGCGCGAGCACACGCTGGCCCAGGCCGCGTACCACGTCGAGGCCGCGCTGGCGGCCGATCCGCACGACGCGGGCCTGCGCCACCTGCGCGCGCGCATCCGCCTCGAGCAGGGCGACGGCCCGGCCTCGCGCGAGGACCTGCTCGAGGCCGCCGAGCTCGGCCTGCCGGCGCAGCGGGTGCGCCCCTACCTGGCCGAGATGGCCTTCTCGCGGCGCGACTGGCAGGCGGTGCGCGAGGAGATGCGCCGCATCGATCCGGCCAGCGTCACGCCGCGCATGGCGGCGCTGGTGCGCTACTGGCATGCTCCTTCGTCCGCCGCCAGTCCTGCGGGAGATCCGACTTGACCGAAACGACCGCACCGTCCGCACCGGCCCTGCCGCGTGCCGAGTCGGCCGACATCGCGCTGCTGCTCGAGGGCACCTACCCCTACGTCGCCGGCGGCGTCTCCAGCTGGATCCACCAGATCGTCTCCGGCTTCCCGGAGCTGCGCTTCGCGGTGATCTTCCTGGGCTCGCGCCGCCAGGACTACGGCCCGGTGCGCTACACGCTGCCGCCCAACCTGGTCCATGTCGAGGCCCACTACCTGTTCGAGGACGAGGAAGGCTGGCGCCCGCCGCAGCGCACGGTGCGCACCGACCCGCAGGCCTTCGCCGCGGTGCGCCGGCTGCACGAGCACTGGCGCGATCCGGAGTCCGATCCGGACAGCGCGCAGGCGCTGTTCGGCGCCGTCGTCGACCGCTTCGGCGACACGCTCGGCCAGGCGCACTTCCTGCGCGGCGACCAGGCCTGGCAGCACATCTGCGAGCAGTACGAGGCGCACTGCACCGACCCGTCCTTCGTCGACTACTTCTGGACGGTGCGCACGATGCACGCACCGCTGTGGCGGCTGCGCCAGATCGCCGAGTCGATGATCCCGGTGCGCGCCTTCCACAGCGCCTCGACCGGCTACGCCGGGCTGCTCGGCGCGATGTGCAAGCGGCGCTGGCAGCGCTCGCTGGTGCTGTCCGAGCACGGCATCTACACCAAGGAGCGCAGCATCGACCTGTTCTCGGCGCGCTGGATCTCCGACAACCGCTCGGTGCTGCAGCGCGACCTGACCGAGCTGGGCTACTTCCGCGAGCTGTGGATCCGCTTCTTCCAGGGCATCGGCCGCGCCTGCTACGACGCCAGCGACCAGATCATCGCGCTGTACGAGGCCAACCGGCAGCGCCAGATCGCCGACGGCGCGATGGCCGCACGCACCTCGACCATCCCGAACGGCATCTCGCTGGAGCGCTTCGAGCCGCTGCGCGCGCTGCGCCCGGCCGATCCGCCGCCGGTGCTGTGCCTGATCGGGCGCGTGGTGCCGATCAAGGACGTCAAGACCTTCATCCGCGCGATGCGCAGCGTGGTCAACCGCCTGCCCGAGGCCGAGGGCTGGATCGCCGGCCCCGAGGACGAGGATCCCGGCTACGCCGAGGAGTGCCGCCAGCTCGCCGCCAGCCTCGGCCTGCAGGACCGCGTGCGCTTCCTGGGCTTCCGCCGCCTGGACGAGCTGCTGCCGCAGGTCGGGCTGGTGGTGCTGTCGTCGATCAGCGAGGCGCTGCCGCTGGTGCTGCTGGAGGGCTTCGCCGCCGGCGTGCCCGCGGTCACCACCGATGTCGGCTCGTGCCGCCAGCTCGTCGAGGGCGGCCTCGACGACGAGGACCGCGCCACCGGCCTGGCCGGACGGGTCGTCGGCCTGGCCGATCCGGTCGCGCTGGCCGACGCCGCGGTCGAGCTGCTGTGCGACCGCGAGGCCTGGGAGCGCGCCAGCGCCGCCGGCGCGGCGCGCACCCGCCGCCACTACTCGCTCGAACTCATGCTCGGTCGCTACCGGGCGGTCTACGAAAGGGCCCTGACATGGCAGGCATCGGCTTCGAGCTGAGAAAGCTGCTGCAGCGCGACAGCTACGCCGGCCTGCTCAAGGCCTACGCCTATGCCGGCGTGATCAGCTCCGGTCCGTGGGTGCTGTCGATCGTCGGCATCCTGCTCGTCGGCATGATCGCCGCCGGCTCGGCGGCCGACCGCGAGGTCACCCGCTTCCAGGTCATGGTGACCTGGCTGATCCTGTGCTCGCTGGTGCTGACCGGACCGATCCAGCTCTCCTTCACCCGCTGGGTCGCCGATCGGCTGTTCGAGCGCCGCCGCGACCTGATCGTGCCGAACTTTCTCGGCGCGCTGCTGCTGGTGCTGGCGGGCTGCGGCACGCTGGGGCTGCTGGCCGCGGCGCTGCTCTTTCCCGGCCAGGGCAACCTGCTGCGGGTGCTGATCGGCAGCGGGCTGGCGGTGCTGGGCGGCATCTGGCTGACGACGATCTTCCTGTCGGGCATGAAGCAGTACGGGGCGATCGTGCTGCTGTTCCTGCTCGGCTACGGCGTGACGGTGCTGGCCTCGCTGGGGCTGCGCCGCTTCGGCCTGGAGGGCCTGCTCGGCGGCTTCGTGCTGGGCCAGTTCGTGCTGCTGGCGGGCATGCTGATGATGGTGCTGCGCACGCTGCCGACCGAGCGCATGATCGCGTTCGCCTTCCTGCGCCGCGGCGCGATGTACGGCACGCTGGTCTGGGTCGGCGTGCTCTACAACCTCGGCGTCTGGGCCGACAAGCTGGTGTTCTGGCTCTCGCCGGAGGTCAGCCAGCCCATCATCGGCCCGCTGCGCGCCTCGATCATCTACGACCTGCCGGCCTTCCTGGCCTACCTGGCGATCATTCCCGGCATGGCGGTGTTCCTGGTGCGCATCGAGACCGACTTCGTCGAGTACTACGAGCGCTTCTTCGACGCGGTGCGCGAGGGCGGCTCGCTCGACCAGATCCGCCACCTGCGCGACGAGATGGTCTTCACGATCCGCCAGGGCCTGTACGAGATCCTGAAGATCCAGGGCATCACCACGGTGCTGGTGATGGTGCTGGCCCCGCGGGTGCTCGACTGGATCGGCATCTCGCACCTGTACCTGCCGCTGCTCTACCTCGATGTCGTCGCCGCCAGCCTGCAGGTGGTGCTGCTGGGCCTGCTCAACATCTTCTTCTACCTCGACCGGCGCCGTGTCGTGCTCGGGCTGACCGTGCTGCTGCTGGCGCTCAACACCGGGCTGTCGTGGCTGACGCTGCAGCTCGGTGCGGCCTACTACGGCTACGGCGTCGCGCTGGCGATGATGATCACCGTCTTCGTCGCGATGCTGGCGCTGGAGTCGCGGCTGCACCGGCTCGAGTACGAGACCTTCATGCTGCAGTAGCGGCACGGCGCGACAGCCGCAGCAGCCGCAGGCGCAGCGGCTCGAGCAGCCGCGCCGCCTCGTCGACGCGCTCCTCGCGCGCCAGCGTGCTGATGCGGCGCGCCAGCCGCTCCAGCGCCTGCGCCGAGCAGTTGGCGGCCGCGCCGGCGAGCTGATGCGCCAGCCGGTCGATGCGCGCGGCGTCGCGCTGCGCCACGGCCCGCTCGAGCTCGTCGACGCACGACAGGCTGTCCTCGACCAGCATCGTCACCAGCTCGCCCAGCAGCAGCGCATCGCCGCCGACCCGCTCGAGCAGCGCGGCCCGGTCCAGGTCGACCCAGGCCGGATCGTCGCCGCCGGCCGGATCGGCCCCGGCCGTCGTGGCCGTCGCGTCCGGCGGGTCGCCCGCGTCCACGCCCGCAGCCTCCGGCTCGGCGAACGAGCGCTCCAGCCGCAGCCGGACATGGAAGATGCTGCCGTGCCCGGGCTGGCTGTCGACGGCGATGCTGCCGCCCATCAGCGTGGACAGCCGCGCGCAGATCGCCAGGCCCAGGCCGGTGCCGCCGTGGCGGCGCGTCGCCGGGTCGTCGGCCTGCGAGAAGGCCTCGAAGATGCGCCGCTGCTGCTCGGGCGCGATGCCGATGCCGGTGTCGCGCACCGACAGGTGCAGCTCGTGCACCGTCGCGGTCGCCGGATCGCTGCCCTGCGGCAGGCTCTCGACGCGGACCTCGACCTCGCCGCGCTCGGTGAACTTGACCGCGTTGCCGATCAGGTTGTCGACGATCTGGCCGATGCGGGTCGCATCGCCGAGCAGCACCGCCGGCACGCGGTCGTCGACCTGCAGCGCCAGCCGCAGCCCGCGCCCGGCCGCGGTCGCCCGGTGCGCCTCCAGCCCGCGGGCCAGCAGCGCGCGCGGATCGAAGGGCGCGACCTCGAACTGCAGCTCGGCCGATTCGATGCGCGAGTAGTCGAAGACGTCGCTGATGACCATGCGCAGCGCCTCGGCCGACTCGCGCAGCAGCAGCAGGTGCTCGCGCTGCTCGGCGCCGATGCCGGCCTGCGTGCCCGCGTCGAGCAGCAGTTCGCTCATGCCGAGAATGCCGTTGAGCGGCGTGCGGATCTCGTGGCTCATGACGGTCAGGAAGCGCGTCTTGGCCTCGGAGGCGGCCGCGGCGCGGCAGGCCTCGGCGGTGCGCTCCTCCACCAGCTGGTTCATCATCTGCATCGCCTGCTCGACGGTGCAGTCGCGGCTGCGGATCTGGTCGACCATGGACTGGAAGGCCGCGATGGTGCGGCCGATCTCGTCATGGCCCGGCTCGGGCAGCCGCGCCTGCTCGATGCGGCCCTCGGCGACCGCGGTGGCGGCCACCGAGAGCTCGTCGAGCGGCTGGCTGATGCGCCGCGCCAGCGGCTGCGCCAGCCGGTTCAGCACCAGCCCGGCCAGCGTGGCCGCCAGCGCCATCGCCCCGCTCTGCACCAGCAGGCTCTCGAGCAGGTCGTGCTGGTCGATCTGCACCGTCACGCTGCCGACGCGCTCGCGCAATGCGTCGACCACCGGCACGCTGCGCACCAGCCGGCCGCTGAGCAGCTGGCCCTCGCGGCTCCACAGCGCCGGCGTCGGCGCGCTGCCCCAGGACGCCAGCGGCTCGGTGTGGCCGGCCTCGAAGACCCAGACGCCGCCGACCCGTGGCTGCGACTCGGCGATCGACAGCAGCCGCGAGATCGCGGCCGCGTCGCCGCTCGACAGCGGCTCGGCGAGCATGCGCGCCAGCGTCGACGTCAGCTCGTCGACCTCGCTCTCGGCATGGCGCAGCGCGAAGTGCCAGCCCACCAGCAGCATCGCCAGCACCGACAGCATCAGCGTCAGCCCGGTGCACAGGCTGATCAGCCAGCCGAGCTGGTGGCGCAGCGACAGCCGGCTGGCCCGCCCGACCCACTTGCGCCCGAGCCGATCGATCGGGCCGGCGCTCATGCCGCGGCGACCGGCGCGGGCGGCGGCTCGACGCACTCGTCCTGGTGGCGGTCGTGGATCGCGGTGACCTCGTCCCACGCCGACAGCAGCGCCTCGACGCAGTCCGGGTCGAAATGGCTGCCGGCGTTGTCGATCAGGAAGGTGCGCGCCTCATCGAGCGGCCAGGCCTTCTTGTACGGCCGCTTCGAGGTCAGCGCATCGAAGACGTCGGCCACCGCGACGACGCGCCCGACCAGCGGGATCGACTCGCCGCGCAGGCCCTGCGGATAGCCGCTGCCGTCGAACTTCTCGTGGTGGCTGTGCGCGATGACCGCGGCCATGCGCAGCAGCGGCGAGGGACTGTCGCGCAGGATCTGGTAGCCGATGGCGGCATGCTCGCGCATGATCGCCATCTCCCGGTCGTCGAGCCGGCCGGGTTTCAGCAGGATGTGGTCGGGCGTGCCGACCTTGCCGATGTCGTGCATCGGCGCGGCGCGGTGCAGCATCTCCAGCATCGCCTCCGGCAGGCCGAGCTGGCGCGCGATCAGCCGCGAATACAGCGCCATGCGCACCAGATGCAGGCCGGTCTCGGGATCGCGGTATTCGGCCGCGCGCGACAGCCGCAGGATGGTGTCGTACTCGCGCTCGGCGATCAGGCGGGTGGCGCGCTCGACCTCCTCGGCCAGCGTCGCGGCCCGCTCGGCCAGCGCCTTCTGGCTGCGCCGCAGCGCCAGCATGTTGCGCGCCCGCGCCATGAACTCGGGCCGGTCCACCGGCTTGGTCAGGAAGTCGCTGGCCCCGCGCGCCAGCGCGTCGTAGCGCACCTGCGCCTCGTGGCTGGCGGTGATCATCAGGATCGGCACGTCGGCCTTGCCCGGATGCAGGCGCAGCTGCTCGAGGAAGGACAGGCCGTCGATCACCGGCATCATGTAGTCGAGCAGCAGCAGGTCGAAGTCGTTCGTCAGGCACCACTGCAGCGCCGGCACCGGATCGGTGAAGTCGACGCTGGGCACGTCCGAGAGCTGGCGTGCCAGCGCCTTCAGCAGCGCGACGTTGACCCGGTTGTCATCGACGATGACGATCTGCATGCTTCCTCCGGCGGACGACGCCGGCGGGACGACACGATCCGCCGGACCGGAGAAAGATCGGCCGCCGCAGGCGCCGACTTGAGCGTCACTGCGGCTGGAAGCCGCTGGCGCGGATGATGCGCGCCCAGGTCGCGCGGTAGGCCTGCTCGCGCGCGGCCAGCTTCGGGCCGTCGCTGAAGCCCACGCTCAGGCCCATCGCGGTCAGCCGCGCATGCACCTCGCGCTGCGAGATCACCCGCGCCAGCGCCGCGGCGAAGCGCTCGCGCACGTCCGCCGGCGTGCCCGCCGGCGCGAACACGCCGTAGTAGGGCATGTCCTCGAAGCCTGCCAGACCCAGCTCGGCGAAGGTCGGCACCTCCGGCAGCGCCGCCTGGCGCCGTCCGCCCAGCACCGCGACCACCTTCAGCCGGCCGGCGCGGTGGTTCTCGATGAAGTCGGGAATCGAGCCGACGCCGGCGGCGATCTGGCGGCCGAGCAGGTCGGTGATCATCGGCGCGCTGCCGCGGTAGGGCGCGGCCACCAGGTCCAGGCCGTACTTGTCGCCGATCACCTTGACCAGGAATTCCGGCACCGAGGCCGGCGCCGGCACGCCGATCGCGCCCTTGCCCTGGCCGGGGCCGCGCACCCAGTCGACGTACTCGCGCAGGCTCCTGGCCGGCGTGGCGTCCGACAGCGCCAGCGCGTTGACGAAGTCGGCGAAGCCGGCCACCGGCACGAAGTCCTTCGCCGGATCGAAGCCGGGATGGCGCGACACCAGCGGCAGGATCGAGATGGTGTGGTCGTGGCTGAGGAAGAAGGTGGTGCCGTCGGGCGCGGCCGTCTTGAGCGCCTGCGCGGCGAGCTGGCCGCCGGCGCCGGGCTTGTTCTCGACGATGACCTGCTGGCCGAGCACCTCGTGCAGCCGCTCGGCCAGCAGCCGGGCGATGGCATCGGTGCCGCCGCCGGCAGGGAATCCGACCAGCAGCCGGATCGTGCGGCTGTCGGCTCGGGCGGCCGGCCAGGCGGCGGCGGCGAGCGCCGCGGCCCCGGTGGCCAGGACGGAGCGGCGGGAAGGACGGGCTTGCGGGTCGGTCATGTCGTCGGGATCCTCGGCAGGACGGTGAAAGGGCAGCGTTGCCGTCATGGTAGCCCCGTGCCCGGGTCGGGGGCCTGACGCCGCGCACACGCTAAAGTCACCCGCCATGGACGAGACGAACGCCCGACGGGTGCTGCTGCTGCGCGCCTTCGAGACCGCCCGCCCCGCGCATCCGCTGTGGGGCGAGGACGACCGCCGCTGGGCCTCGCGCGTCGCGCTCGAGGAAGCGCCTGCCGACGACACGCCCGAGCGCTTCCTCGCACGCCGCGCCGAGGCGGCGCTGCGCCGGCTGGGTCCGCGCGAGTCGCATGTGCGCGACTGGCTGGCGCGGCCGCCGTGGCGCGGGCGCTGGATGCCGGCCGCGCTCGGCCTGGGCCTGATGCTCGGGCTGGTGGCCGACGCGCTCGGCCCCGCGCACCGCATCAGCCTGCTGGCGCCGCCGGTCTGGGCGCTGGTGCTGTGGAACGTCGTGGTGATCGTGCTGTCGGTGCTGCACGGCCTGCTGGCGCTGCGCCCGGCGGCGAGGCCGCGCAGCGCCGGCCTGCAGGCCTGGCTGGCGCGGCGCACGCTCGACCTGGGCCGCCTGCTGCGCACCCGCCGCGCCGAGCGCCGGGCGCCGCCGGACGCGCCCGACGCCCCCAGCCTGGCCAGCCTGCTCGATGCGCTGGCGGCGCAATGGCTGGCGCTGGGCTCGCCGCTGGCCGGCGCGCGCGCCGCGCTGCTGCTGCACCTGGGCGCGATCGGGGTGGCGCTGGGCATGATCGCCTCGCTCTACCTGCGCGGGCTGGTGTTCGACTACCGCGTCGGCTGGTCGAGCACCTTCCTGGACGCGGCGACGGTGCACCAGGCGCTGGCGCTGCTGCTCGAGCCGGCCGCGCGCCTGTCCGGACTGGCGCTACCCGATGTCGCGACGCTGCAGGCGCTGCGCGTGGCCGAAGGCACGGCCGCGCTGCCGGCGCCCGGCGGCATCGACACCGCCGCGCCGTGGATCCACCTGTGGGCGATCACGCTGGGGCTGGCGGTGGTGCTGCCGCGCGCGCTGATGGCGCTGCTGGCGGCGCTGCACGCCGCCTGGCTGTCGCGGCGCTTCCCGCTGCGGCTCGACGAGCCCTATTTCCGCGACCTGCTCGGCCAGCAGCGCCGCACCGACGCGCCGCTGCGGCTGCTGCCGCATGCGCAGGCCCCGGCGCCGGCGCAGCTCGACGCGCTGACCGACTGGCTGCGCGCGCACCTCGGCGAGACGCTGACGCTGCAGGTCGCGCCGGTGCGCGGCTACGGCAGCGAGGACGAGGCGGCGCTGCAGGGTGCGGTGGCCGGCGCGCCGGCGATGCTGCTGCCGTGGATCGACCTGTCGGCGACGCCGGAGGCCGAAGTCCACGGCCGCTGGCTGCGCTCGCTGCTGGGCGCGTCGGCCCCGGCGGGACGGCCGGGCCCGCGCCTCGTCGTGCTGCTGGAGGAAGGCGGCTTCGCCGCGCGCTTCGCCGACAGCGCGCCGGCCCGGCTGGCCGAGCGCCGACAGGCCTGGCGGGCGCTGGTCGAGGGCCTGGGCCTGGACTGCGCGCTGCTGCGCGACGGCAGGCCCGACCCGGCCGATGCGGCCAGCCTGGCCGCGCTGTCGGGCACCGACCCGGCCGGAGCCGCCGCATGAGCACCGACATGAACGCCGACCGGGACAGGCCCGCGCCGGCCGGTGCCTCCGGCCGCGACGAGCGCACGCTGGCGCTGACCCTGGTGTCGCACACCAACATCGGCAAGACCACGCTGGCGCGCACGCTGCTCGGGCGCGACGTCGGCGTGGTGCGCGACGCCACGCATGTGACCGAGTTCGCCGACGCGCACCTGCTGATCGAGGCGCCCGACGGCGCGCGGCTGATGCTGTGGGACACGCCCGGCTTCGGCGACAGCGTGCGGCTGGCGCGGCGCATGCGCCAGTCCGGCACGCCGCTGGGCTGGCTGCTCGGCCAGGTCTGGGACCGCTGGCGCGACCGCGCCTTCTGGGCCAGCCAGCAGGCGCTGCGCAACGTGCGCGACGAGGCCGACGTGGCGCTCTATCTGGTGAGCGCGGCCGAGTCGCCCGAGGCGGCGGGCTATGTCGAGCCGGAAATGGAACTGCTGGCCTGGACCGGCCTGCCGGTGATCGTGCTGCTCAACCAGCTCGGCGGCCCGGACGATCCGGCACGCCAGCAGGCCGAGCTGGAGCGCTGGCGCACGCGGCTGCAGGGCTTCGCGCCGGTGCGTGCGGTGCTGCCGCTGGACGCCTTCTCGCGCTGCTGGGTGCAGGAGCTGGTGCTGCTGGGCCGGATCGAGCAGGTGCTGCCCGAGGCGCGCCGGCCGCTGATGGTGCGGCTGCGCCAGGCCGGGCGAGCGCAGCGGCTGGCGCGGCTCGACACGGCGATGCAGCTGCTGGCCGCCAGCCTGGCGCGCATCGCCGCGACGCGCCTGCCGGTCGACGAGGACGGCCTGCTGCGCGGCACGCTGCGCCAGGTCGGCAGCGCGCTGGGCCTGCGCCGCGACGACGAGGCCAGCCCGGTGCAGCGCGCCGGCCGCCAGCTAGCGCAGCAGCTCGACGGCGAGATCCGCGCCAGCACCTCGGACCTGCTGCACCTGCACGACCTCGACGGCGAGGGCCGCGCCGACGAGCTGCTGCAGCAGATCGGCCAGGCCTTCGACCACAGCGAGCGGCTCGCGCCGGGGCCGGCGGCGCTGGTCGGCGCGCTGGTGTCGGGCGCGCTGAGCGGACTGGCCGCGGACATCGCCAGCGGCGGGCTGACGCTCGGCGGCGGCATGATCGCCGGCGGCGTGCTCGGCGCGCTGGGTGCGGCCGGACTGGCGCATGGCCTGAACCTGGTGCGCGGCCGCGACGGCAGCCGGCTGTGCTGGCAGGAGAGCGCGCTCGACCAGCTGGTCGCCGGCGCGCTGGTGCGCTACCTGGCGGTCGCGCATTCGGGCCGCGGACGCGGCCCGTGGAGCCAGACGGCCACGCCCGCGCACTGGCGCTCGCAGGTCGACACGGCGCTGGCCGCCCGCCGAGCCGAGCTCGAGGCCGCCTGGGGCGAGCGCGACGACACGATCGCCACCACCGCACGGCTGCAGGCGCTGCTCGGCGAGGTCGCCGCCGAGGTGCTCGCAGCGCTGCACCCGGACGCTGCCGGCGAACTGCCCCCGCCTCGCCTCGCTTCTTGACGCATCCCGCCGGGCCGGGCGGGCGCACGATCGCCAGTCATCCGCAGGGCGGACGGCCGGGTGCCGTCACGTCCTGCACTCCTTCGTCCCCCCGATCGCCGCCATGCGGACATGACAGCGGCACATGCACCAGGAGCGTTCATGGACAGGCATCTTCCCGGTCTCTCGATCTCGAAAAAGCTCGCGCTGGCCTTCGCGGTGCTTGCCGTGCTGATGCTGGCCGTGGCGGCCACCGCGCTGATGCAGATGCGGCGCATGAACGCGCTGTCCGACGACATCGTCGGCAACTGGCTGCCCAGCGTCGAAACCGTCAACCAGATGCGCACGCTGGCCAACGAACTGCGGCTCACCGAGACGGCACACATCCTGAACACCGACGACAAGACCATGGCCGAGCTCGACAGGCAGCTGGCCGAGACGATCCGGACCTTCGATGCCACGCATGCGGACTATGCCAAGCTGATCAGCAGCGACGAGGAGGCACGCATCCATGACCGGTTCGAGACCGCCTGGAAGAGCTACATGGCCACGCACGCGAAGATGATCGATCTGTCGCGCCGCAACGAGAACGAAGCCGCCAAGAAGCTTCTCGATGGCGAGGGCCGGCAGAGCTTCGCCACGGCCCAGGCCGACCTCGTCCAGCTCGTCAAGATCAACCACGACGGCGCAGGCACGGCCAGCACCGCCTCGGCGGCCGTCAGCAGCCAGGGCCTGTGGATCGTCATCGCCGGCACGCTGGTCGCGCTCGGCGCCGCGGTCGTGATGGCCTGGCGCCTGACCGCCTCGATCACCCGGCCGCTGCACGAGGCGGTCGAGATCGCCGACCGCGTCGCCTCCGGCGACCTGACCGTGCCGATCCACGCCGGCTCGAACGACGAGACCGGCCAGCTCATGGCCGCGCTCGGCCGCATGCAGGCGCGTCTGGTCGAGATCGTCGGCACGGTGCGCGGCAACGCCGAGCTGGTCGCCTCGGCCAGCCAGGAGATCGCGCAGGGCAACCAGGACCTGAGCCGCCGCACCGAGGACCAGGCCAGCGCGCTGGAGCAGACCGCCGCGACGATGGAGCAGCTCGGCTCGACGGTGCGCCACAACGCCGAGAACGCCCGCGAGGCCAGCACGCTGGCCAGCCAGGCCAACCACGCCGCGCAGCGCGGCGGCGAGGTCACCGCCCAGGTCGTCGACACGATGCGCTCGATCAACGAGAGCTCGCGCAAGATCGCCGACATCATCGGCGTGATCGACGGCATCGCCTTCCAGACCAACATCCTGGCGCTGAACGCGGCGGTCGAAGCGGCCCGCGCCGGCGAGCAGGGCCGCGGCTTCGCGGTGGTCGCCACCGAGGTGCGCAACCTCGCGCAGCGCTCGGCCTCGGCCGCGCGCGAGATCAAGACGCTGATCACCGACAGCGTCGCCCGCGTCGACCAGGGCTCGCAGCTGGTCGACCAGGCCGGCGAGACGATGACGCAGATCGTCGAGAACATCCGCCACGTCGGCGAGATGATCGAGAAGGTCAGCCTGGCCAGCCAGGAGCAGAGCACCGGCGTCGGCCAGGTCGGCCAGGCGGTGACGCAGATGGACCAGACCACGCAGCAGAACGCCGCGCTGGTCGAGCAGTCGGCCGCGGCCGCCGACAGCCTGCGCCAGCAGGCGCAGCAGATGGTGCAGGCGATGGCGGTCTTCCGCCTCGCCCACGAGCACTGAGCGGAATCAGGCCGGCGCTGCCGCCGGGGCGCCCTGCCCTGCCGGATGGCGCAGCACCGGCTGCGGCGACAGGCCGTGCGCCATCAGCAGCGCGCCGCGGAAGCGGTTCAGGCCATGGCGATGGCGGGCGCGGATGCGGGCCGCCAGCCCCATGTCGCGGCGCAGCGCGTCCGACTCCACCAGCCGCGCCAGCGCCTGCAGCAGATCGGCGCGCCGCCCGCCGAGCTCGCCCGACAGCGCCTCGATGACACGCTCCCGGTAGGCCGGCGCGCTGGTGGCCACCACCGGCAGCCCGGCCGCCATCGCCTCGGCCAGTCGAGCTGCGCCCAGGCCGGCCGCGTCCGGCGCCAGATACACCCAGGCCGAGGCCAGCGCCGCCGCCCGCGCCGCCGCACCGTCGGCCTCGATCAGCCGCACCTGCGCCGCCTTCAGCAGCGGCTGCACCGACGCCGGCGCCGGCCCGATCCAGCCGAAGCCCGGCTGGCGCACCGGGTCGATGCCCGACATCATCACCGCCAGCTCCGCCAGCGCGCGGGCGACCGTCTCGTCGGCCGCAGCCTCCCCGGTCGCGGCACACGCCACCAGCGGCTGCGGCGCCTCGGCGCGCACCGCCTCGAAGAAGACCTCGTCCACCTCGGCCTCGGCGCCGGACGGCGGCTCGGCCGGCGACGCGCGGTGCAGCGCATCGACCCGGCCCGGCCGCACCAGCAGCACCGAGCGCTCGCCGCGCCCGGGCAGCAGGCGTGCTGCCAGCGCCGGCGCCACGCCGTGCACGAACAGCGGCAGCCCGGGCTGCGGACAGGCGTGCAGCACATGGCGCGCCAGCAGCAGCGCCGGCGTGCCGTGCAGGTGCAGCGCCACCAGCGGCTCGCCAGCCGGATCGGCCGCGGCCTGCAGGCGCTGGCGCAGCGCCGCCGCGATGGCGCGCATCGGCGGCGGCACCGGCACCTGCACGCTGTCCGGACACATCAGGCGCGCCGAGCGCAGCGCCGCCGCGTCGGCGGCCATCGGCAGCACCTCCTGCGCCAGGCCGCCATCGGCCAGCGTCAGCAGCGTCGGCCACAGCGTGCCGCCCTGCCCGCCCGGCCGCAGCCGCGTCACCAGATGGAGCGCGCGGCTCATCGCGCGCCGCTGCCCAGCACCACCACGCGCAGCGTGCGCAGCAGGATGCTCAGCCGCAGCCTCAGGCTGTGCTGCTCGACGAACTCGCGGTCGAGCTCGACGCGCTCGTCGTAGGTGGTGTCGTTGCGGCCGCTGACCTGCCACAGGCCGGTCATGCCCGGGCGCACGCTCAGGTAGTGCCAGCGCACCTGGCCGTAGCGCGGCAGCTCGGCCAGCGTGATCGGGCGCGGGCCCACCAGGCTCATCTCGCCGCGCAGCACGTTGAAGAGCTGCGGCAGCTCGTCGAGGCTGGTGCGGCGCAGGAAATGGCCGATCGGGGTGATGCGCGGATCGTCGGTCAGCTTGTGGTCGCGCTCCCATTCGGCGCGCGCGGCCGGGTCGCGCTCGAGCAGCTCGCGCAGCATGGCCTCCGAGTCGAGGTACATGCTGCGGAACTTCAGGCAGCGGAAGGGGCGGCCGTGCTGGCCGATGCGGTAGTGGCCGAACAGCACCGGCGCGCCGTCGCGGCGCCACACCAGCAGCGCGATCACCGCCATCAGCGGCGCGAACAGCAGCAGCAGCAGCAGCGCGGCGAGCTGGTCCAGGCGCAGGTGCAGCGCCGCCATCAGGCCGGTCGGCGTGCGCCGGCAGCGGTGGCGGAAGCGACTGGCCCCGCCGACGAAGTCCTGCAGCGGACGCGCGGATCCCGCGTCTTCAGGTTGTTTCGATTTCATACAAAAATCTTCCTGCATTGCCGGCCTCGATCGGATCGGGCGTTGTTTTCATGCATTATTCATCCGATCCCTCTCCGACAGATGAAGCCACCTGCAGACATGGGTCACACCGGGCGGCCGCATCGCGGACACTGCGCAATCCGCACCCTGCGCGGCCCATGTTGACGCATGCAAGGATCATCTTGAGCGCAAATATGAATAAAAGTCCAAATATCAGCGCGTGATGAAGCCCATCCCCCGCAGCCCGGCGGCGGCGGAGCGGGTCTCTCCCGTGGCTGCAGGGTGGTCGATGGCGCAGGAATACGCGCCAATCCGATCATCAGCAGTCAAGACTCACGCCTGAATCTCAGGTTTCAATCCGAAACAAGACTCCCGATCGACCCCATGTCGCTTGCCCGTTTCCTGATGGCGCTCCGGGCCCGCTGGCGCCTGGCGCTGGCGGTCCTGGCCTCCGTGCTCGGCCTGACCACCGCGGTCAGCCTGCTGCTGCCCGCGCAGTACACCGCGACCGCCATGGTGCTGGTCGATCCGCGGGCGGCCGATCCGCTGGCCCAGGGCGGCGCGCAGCCGCAGCAGGCCGCGGCCTACATGGCGATGCAGGTCGACCTGATCCAGAGCGAGCGCGTCGCGCGCACGGTCATCGCCGCCACCGGACTGGGCCGCGAAGGCGGCAGCGAACGCACGCTGTGGCGCTCGCGCACCGGCGGCGAGGGCGACTTCGAGTCCTGGCTGGCGGCACGCATGCGCAAGCGCCTGGACGTGCGCCCGGCCAAGGAGTCCGGCGTGATCTCGATCGGCTACACGGCGGGCTCCCGCGAGGAGGCCGCGCAGCTGGCCAACGCCTTCGTGCAGGCCTATGTGGACAACAGCCTGGCGCTGCGCCTCGATCCGGCGCGCAGCAGCAGCGACTTTCTCGGCGAGCGCGCCACCCAGCTGCGCCAGGCGCTCGAGGGCGCGCAGCAGCGCCTGTCGGCCTTCCAGCGCCAGCACGGCCTGCTGGCGGTGGGCAGCGACGAGCGGCTCGACATCGAGACCGCGCGACTGAACGAGCTCTCCAGCCAGCTGGTGGCGCTGCAGGCGCAGGCCGGCGAGTCGGGCAGCCGGCGCAGCCAGGCCGCGGCCAGCCCGGAGCGCTCGCCCGAGGTGCTCGGCCACCCGGTCGTGGCCGGCCTGTCGTCCGAGCTGATGCGCCAGGAGGCGCGGCTGGACGAGATGGGCGCGCGGCTGGGCGAGCAGCATCCGGCGATGGTCGAGCAGCGCGCCACCGTCGCGCGGCTGCGCCAGCAGCTCGCGGCCGAGTCGCGCCGCATCGCCGCGACGCTGGGCACCAGCGACAGCGTCAACCAGCAGCGCCTGGCGCAGGCCCGCGCGGCGCTGGAGGCGCAGCGCGCCCGGGTGCTCGAGCTGACCACCCGCCGCGACGAGGCGCGCGTGCTGCAGCGCGACGTGCAGAACGCGCAGGCCGCCTACGACACGATCGCCGGCCGCGCCACGCAGAGCGCCACCGACAGCCAGGCGCGGCTGAGCAATGTCTCGATCCTGAAGCAGGCCACGCGCCCGGCGCTGCCATCCTCGCCGCAGCTCGACGTCAACCTGGGCATCGCCGCGGTGCTGGGCACGGTGCTGGCGCTGGCGGCCACGCTGGTGGCCGAGCTGCGCGATCGCCGGCTGCGCTGCGCCGACGACGTGCCCGAGCTGCTCGACCTGCCGCTGCTGGTCGAGATCCCGGCGCCGAACCGCGGCGCACGCAGCGCGATCGCCGCCTTCCCGGCCCGCCTGCGCGCGCCCGAGCGCACCTGAGCCGGGAGGCCGCCATGGACAGGATCCCGCGCGAACTCGAGCGCGAACCGGCCGGCACGACGCTGGCGGTGCGCCCGCCCGCCCACGAGCAGCCCCTGGGCGAGCTGCTGCGCGGGATCGGCCCGATCGGGGACGAGGACATCGCCCGCATCGTCGCGCTGCAGGCCGAGCGCGGCCTGCGCTTCGGCGAGGCGGCGCTGGCGCTGGGCCTGGTGCAGCCGGCGCAGCTGCAGCAGGCGCTGGCGCGCCAGTTCGGCTACGCCTGCGTCGATGCGGCCCAGCATCCGCACCTGGCCGAGCTGAGCGTCGCGACCGATCCGCACGGCGAGTGCGCCGAGCTGTGGCGCGACCTGCGCGCGCAGCTGATGCTGCGCGTGCCCGAGGACGTCACGCGCCGGCCGCTGGCGCTGGCCATCGTCAGCCCGGAGCGCGGCGACGGCCGCACCCATGCCGCGGCCAACCTGGCCGTCGCGTTCAGCCAGCTCGGCGAGCGCACCGTGCTGGTCGACGCCGACCTGCGCTCGCCGCGGCTGCACCGGCTGTTCGCGCTGCCGGCCCGGCCCGGCCTGAGTGCGCTGCTGGCCGACCCCGGCTTCGATCTCGAGAGCGATCCCGGCCTGGACCGCATCGACCCGCTGCCCAGCCTGCAGGTGCTGCAGGTCGGCGCGCCGCCGCCCAATCCGCTCGAGCTGCTGCAGCGCGGTCGCTTCGGCGCGCTGCTGGAGGTGCTGGCGCGCCGCTTCGACCGCATCGTCGTCGACACCCCGCCGGCCTGCGACGGCGCCGACGCGCGCGTGATCGCCACGGCCTGCGGCCAGGCGCTGGTGCTGGCGCGGCGCCACCGCAGCCGCGCCGCGGACCTGCGCACGCTGGTCGACGCGCTGCGGCGCGAGTCGGTCGACCTGGCCGGCGTGGTCGTCAACGGGACCTGACGGTGGCCGCACCGACGCCGACCCGCCGCGCGATGCCGGGCCAGCTCGCCGAGCTGGCGCTGACCCATGTCGCCACCTTCGCGTTCCCGCTGGTGTTCGCGGTGGTGTGCGGGCGCACGCTGGGCATCCACGACTACGGCGTGGTGTCCTTCTACGCGGCGCTGGGCGGCTTCCTGGGCATGATCATCGAGTTCGGCTTCGACTGGTACGGCACCCGCGAGGTGGCGCGCCGGCGCGAGGATGCGGCGCACGGCCACCGCACGCTGTGGAACATCACCGCGACCAAGCTGCTGCTGTGCGCGACGGTGGCCAGCGGCTGCGGCGCGCTGCTCGGCCTGATCCGGCCGCAGGACGAGTGGCCGCTGATGCTGGCCTCGCTGGCCTACCTGGTCGGCTTCGCGCTCGACGCCGGCTGGTACGTTCGTGCGCTCGAGCAGACGCGGCTGCTGCTGGCCATCACCACCGGCGTGCGCCTGCTCGGCGTGCTGGTGCTGGTGACGGTGGTGCCGCGGGTGGCGACGATGACCTGCGCGCTGTCGGTCTATGCGCTGGTGTCGCTGGCCACCAGCGGCCTGACCTGGTTCCACCTGCTGCGCCGCGGCCTGGCGCGGCGCGCGCGCATCGACGCCGGCACGATGGGCCGGCTGCTGCGCGGCTCCTGGGCGATCGTGTTCGGCAACGTCAACGGCGCGATGCTGACCAACGGCGGCATCGCGCTGCTGGGCCTGCACGCCGATCCGGCCACCGTCGGCGCGGCCAACCTGGCGCTGCGGGTGCGCATGGCCGGGCAGGCGACGCTGCTGCCGCTGCAGCAGCTCGGCTTCGTGCGCATCTCGGCGCTGGCGGCGCGCTCGCCGGACGAGGCGCTGGCCTTCGGCCGGAAGCTGATGGCCGCGACGCTGGTGGTCGGCGTCGGCGTGGCGGCGCTGTGCATGCTCGCGGCGCCGCACATCGTCGGCTATGTCTTCCACGAGGAGAAGCCGGTCGCCGTCATGCTGGTGCTGCTGCTGGCGCTGAGTGTGCCGATCCAGGGTATCGCCAACCTGTTCGGCCAGCAGACGCTGATCGCGCTGGGCCGCGAGCGCCGCTACGCGCTGATCCAGACCGCCGCGACGCTGGTGTTCTGCGCGCTGCTGGCGGGGCTGACGCGGCTGTCGCAGCGCAGCGCCTACGGCTGGGCGATCGTCGGCGCGGAGTCGACGGTGCTGCTGCTGTCGGCGCTGATGCTGGTGCTGCAGCCGCCGCGCGCGCGCGCCGCGGGGCCGGCCCGGGTCGCCGGGGAGGCCGCATGAGGACCGGACTGCGGACGCTCGCGCCGGCCGCGGGCGGCGCGATGCCGTGGTGGTGCGCGCCGGCGGGCATCGCCGCCGGCTTCCTGCTGCCGCTGATGTTCCTGATCGCCTGGGCCGGCGAGATCCGCCACCCGGCGCTGACGATCCGCGGCGTGCAGGTGCTCGATCTGGACTGGCTGCTGCTGGGCGGGCTGATGATCGTCGCGCTGGCGCTGGGCGGCTGGCTGGGCGCGCAGCTGCAGCCGGCGGCCGGCGCGCCGCGGCGCATCGGCGAGGGTGGCGACCGCGCCGCCATCGCGATCGGCCTGGTGGCGACGCTGGGCTTCGCGCTGTGGTTCCGCGACTTCCTGCTCGACCCGGCGCTGCTGTGGGCGACGCTGACCGGCGCCTACAAGCCCGAGCGCGACAGCATCGAGCTGACGCCCGGCCTGACCTCGCTGGCCAACACCGCGCCGGTGTTCTTCTCGCTGTACGCCTTCCGCCGTCTCGACACCGACCTGCCGCGGCGGCCGCTGCCGCGCGCGATGAACCTGCTGGCGCTGCTGCTGGTGCTGCTGACGGCCTTCCGCGTCTATGTCTGGTCGGAGCGGCTGGCGCTGATCGAGTCGCTGGTGCCCTTCGGCCTGGCGATCGGGCGCTGGGCCGCGGCGCGGCGCGGCGGCCCCTGGTCGCTGCTGCGCCTGGCCGGGCCCTTCGTCGCGATCCCGCTGGTGATCGTCTACTTCGGCGCGGCCGAGTACGCGCGCTCCTGGGCCTCGGACACCTACCAGGGCAAGATGGACTTCTGGGAGTTCGCGCTCGGGCGCTTCGCCGCCTACTACTACACCTCGCTGAACAACGGCGCGAGCCTGCTGGCGAACTCCGCCTGGCCGACCTGGACCTTCGAGTTCACGCTCGAGTGGCTGCACCGCGCGCCGCTCGGCCTGGGCCAGCCCTTCTCGGCGCTGGTCGGCTACGCCGGGCGCAGCTTCGAGCTGCACCTGCTCGCCTACCAGGACCCGGAGTTCAACAGCCCCTCGGGCATCTACGCGGTCATCTCCGACCTCGGCCTGACCGGCGGCGCGCTCTACATGAGCCTGGTGGGCCTGCTCAGCGGCCTGGCCTTCCGCGCCTACCGCGAGGGCCGCCTCGCCGGCGTGGCGATCTACCCGATCTTCTTCATCACCTTCATGGAGATGTACCGCTATCCCTACCTGGGCACCGCGCGCTCCTTCACCTGGAGCTGCGGCATCGTGCTGACGCTGCTGCTGGCCCACCTGATGGCGCCGGCACCGGCGCCGGCCGCGGGTCGCGCTTCCTCCCGGCCGGCCACCGGCGAGGCCGAGGCATGAACCTGCACACGAGCCGCCCGCGGCTGAGCATCGTCGTCGTCAACCGCCGGCGCGAGCGCTTCGTCGCGCACGCGATCGAATCGGCGCTGGCGCAGACGCTGCGCCACGACACGCCCGAGGCGCTGGAGATCCTGATCGTCGACGCCGGCTCGCGCGACGGCTCGCTGGCGGCGATCCGCCGCCACGCGCCGCAGCTGCCGCTGATCGCGCTCGACGACGACAGCGAGGCCGCGGCGATGAACGCCGGCTTCGCCGCGGCACGCGGCGAGCTGATCGTCTTCCTGGAGTCGGAGGACTGGCTGCATCCGGAGGCCGCCGCCGAGGTGCTCGCGGCCTGGCGCCCGGGCGTCAGCAAGGTGCAGTTCCGACTCGACCTGGTCGATGCCGACGACCGTCCGCTGGGCCGCCTGCTGCCGCGCGACCTGCACGGCGGCGCGCAGGCGCTGGCGCTGCTGCGCGAGTTCGGCGCCTACGGCTCGCCGCCGTGCTCGGGCAACGCCTTCCACCGCGACTACCTCGCGCGGGTGCTGCCGCTGGACGAGGCGCCGTGGCATGACGGCGCCGACACCGTGCCGATCCTGCTCGCGCCGGCCTGCGGCGAGGTGCGCTCGATCCCGGTCGCGCTGGGCGCCTGCCGCAGCGGCGGCGAGGACGAGCTGCTGGCCGTCGGCCGCCACGGCTCGCTCGCCGACGCCTGCCGGCGCATCGACCAGGGCAAGCAGGCGCTGTCGTCGGCGCTGGAGCGCCTGGGCATCGCGCACCGCCGCCCGGCGGGGCTGGCGCCGTGGGAGGCGCGCACGCTGGTGCTGGGGCTGCGCTTCGGCGGCGCACCGGCCGGGCTGCCGCGGCGGCGCACCGTCGTGCGCGTGCTGCGCTCGGTGCTGCGCTGGCCGGGCCTGGCGCCGGCGCGGCGGCTGCTGATGCTGGGCTGGATGGTCGCGGTGCTGCTGCTGCCCGACACGCCGGCCCGCCGGATCGCGCGGCTGCACCGGCGCGAGAGCGGCACGGTCGCCGATCCGGGCCGCGAGCCCGACAGCTCGCCCGCAGCGCAGCACCGGCTGGCACGCCTGCTGCGCCGGCTCTGAAGCACGAGGCAGGAGAGCCCGAGCATGCTGATCAACGCCCGTTTCCTGACCCGCCCGGCCACCGGCGTGGACCGCTTCGCCATCGAGCTGCTCGGTGCGGGCGCGCGGCTGGGCCTGCTGCCGCAGGCGCGCGCGATCGTGCCGCAGGACGCCGCGCTGGTCACGCCGCTGCCGCCGGGCCTGGGGCTGGAGCGCGCCGGCCGCCACCAGGGCCACCGCTGGGAGCAGACCGAGCTGCCGGCGCTGGCCGGCGACGAGCCGCTGGTGAACCTGTGCAACACCGCCCCGCTGCGCCACCAGCGCCAGATGGTGGTGATCCACGACGCGGCGGCGGTGGCCAATCCGCGCAACTACGGCTTCGCCTTCCGCCACTGGTACCGGGTCATGCTGGACTCGGTGATGCACCGCGCGCGCGTCGTCACCACGGTGTCGCGCTTCAGCGCCGGCGAGCTCGAGCGCCATTTCGGCCGGCCCTTCCTCGACATCGAGGTGCTGCCCGAGGGCGGCGAGCACATCCTGCGCCTGCCGGCCGATCCGACGGTGTTCGAGCGCCTGGACCTGCAGGGCCGGCGCTACGTGCTGGCGGTCGGCAGCCTGTCGCACAACAAGAACTTCGCCGCGGTGCTGAAGGCGATGGCGCTGCTGGACGATCCCGGCATCGTGCTGGTGGCCGCCGGCGGCGGCAACGCGCGCATCTTCGCGCAGGCCGGCGGCCTGGACCTGGACGACAGCCGGCTGCAGCGCACCGGCTACGTCAGCGACCAGCAGCTGCGCGCGCTCTACGAGGGCGCGGCCTGCTTCGTCTTCCCGTCCTTCTACGAGGGCTTCGGCCTGCCGCCGCTGGAGGCGATGTGCTGCGGCTGCCCGGTGATCTCCTCCGACCGCGCCTCGCTGCCGGAGGTCTGCGGCGACGCCGCGCTCTACTGCGACCCGGACGATCCAGCCACGCTGGCGGCGCAGCTGCGCCGGGTGCTGGGCTCCAGGACGCTGGCGGCCGAGCTGCGCGAGGCCGGCCGGCTGCGCGCGGCGCATTTCACCTGGGAGCGGGCCGCACGCGAGTTCGCCGACCTGATGGACCTGCACTTCGTCTGAGGAGGATTTCCCGATGTCCGCCCTGCCCCGTCCCGAGCGCGTCGCCATCGTCCACGAATGGCTGGTCAACCATGCCGGCAGCGAGAAGGTGGTCGAGCAGCTGCTGAAGATCTATCCGCAGGCCGACCTGTATTCGGTGGTCGACTTTCTCGGCCCCGGCGAGCGCGGCTTCCTGGGCGGGCGGGTCGCGCGCACCACCTTCATCCAGCGCCTGCCGGGCGCGCGCAAGCGCTTCCGCCACTACCTGCCGCTGATGCCGCTGGCGGTCGAGCAGCACGACCTGTCGGGCTACGACCTGATCGTCTCGTCGAGCCACGCGGTGGCCAAGGGCGTGCTGACCGGGCCGGACCAGCTCCATGTCTGCTACATCCATTCGCCGATCCGCTATGCCTGGGACATGCAGCACCAGTACCTGCGCGAGTCCGGCATGGAGGGTGGCATGAAGGGCGCCTTCGCCCGCGCGATGCTGCACTACATGCGGCTGTGGGACAGCCGCACCGCCGCCGGCGTCGATCGCTTCGTCGCCAACTCGGCCTTCATCGGCCGGCGGGTGCGCAAGGTCTACCGGCGCGAGGCCGGCGTGGTGCATCCGCCGGTGGACGTGGCGCGCTTCGCGCTGCGCGCCGACAAGGAGGACTTCTACCTGACCGCCTCGCGCATGGTGCCGTACAAGCGCATGCCGATGATCGTCGAGGCCTTCGCGCGCATGCCGCAGCGCCGGCTGGTGGTCATCGGCGACGGTCCCGACATGGACAAGGTGCGCGCCGCCGCCGGCCCGAACGTGACGGTGCTCGGCTTCAAGGACGACGCCACGCTGGTCGACCACATGCAGCGCGCGCGCGCCTTCGTCTTCGCCGCCGAGGAGGACTTCGGCATCACCCCGGTCGAGGCCCAGGCCTGCGGCACGCCGGTGATCGCCTACGGCCGCGGCGGCTCGCTGGAGACGGTGCGCGGCCGCGGCGACCCGGCGCGGCGCACCGGCGTGTTCTTCGACGCGCAGACGCCCGAGGCGCTGATCGCCGCGGTCGAGGCCTTCGAGGCGCTGCCCGAGCCGATCGCGCCCGAGACCTGCCGCCGCCACGCCGAGGACTTCGCGCCGGAGCGCTTCCGCGAGCGCTTCGCCGCCGAGGTCGAGCGCGCCTGGGCCGCCTTTCACGCGCCGGCCGACGAGGCGGCCCTCGCCCGGCCGGCGCCCCGGCCCTCGGCCCCGATCGCGGCCCCGATGCCGGCCCCGGTCCCGACCCGCGCTGCCGCCCTGCCGATGCCGACGCCCCTGCCCCCGCCCGAACCCACGCCGATGCCCGCCTCCGCCCCTCCGAGCCCGACGCCACGGCACGATCCCGCGGCCGACGAGCCGCAGCTCTCGCCGGAGGTGCATGCCGCCTACCGCCCGATGCCCGATCCGCTGGCGCCGCACGACGAGCCGGCCGCAGGCACGCCGACGCCGCCGGCCCATCCCGGGCGACCGCTCGGCGAGCTGCTGCGCACCATCCGGCCGCTGTCGGACGGCGACATCGCGCACATCCTGGTGGTGCAGAAGCGCCTGCAGCTGCGCTTCGGCGAGGCCGCGGTCGCGCTCGACCTGGCCACGCAGGCCGACGTGCTGTGGGCGCTGGCGCAGCAGTTCAACTATCCCTACTCGCTCGACGCCAGCCGGCTCGGCGCCGGCGGCCTGGTCGTCGCGACCGATCCCTACGGCGCGCAGGCCGAGGCCTTCCGCGAGCTGCGCAGCCGCATCATGGCCGGCCCGCGGGTGCCGATGGCGGTGGTCAGCCCGGACCACGGCGACGGCCGCACCCATGTCGCGGCCAACCTGGCCATCACCTTCAGCCAGCTCGGCGAGCGCACCGTGCTGGTCGACGGCAACCTGCGCGAGCCGGCGCTGCACCGCGTCTTCGGCCTGAAGGAGCGCGCCAGCCTGTCGGACCTGCTCAACGGCCGCCGGCCGCAGCGGCCCTTCGACCGCTCGGCCGACCTGCCGGGCCTGTTCGTCATGCAGGTCGGCGCGCCGCCGCCCAATCCGCTCGAGCTGCTGCAGCAGCCGCTGTTCGGCGTGCTGCTGCGCGAGCTGCAGCGCGAGTTCGACCGCGTCATCGTCGACACGCCGCCGGCACGCGCCTGCGCCGACGCGCGCGTCATCGCCGCGACCTGCGGCCAGGCGGTGCTGGTCGGCCGCAACGGCCGCACCGACGCGCGCTCGATGAACCTGCTGGTGGACCGGCTGCGCCGCACCCGCGCCGACATCGCCGGCGTGGTGCTCAACGCCTACTGAGCCCCCGCGGCGCAGTCGACGCGCGCGCCCAGGACGGCCGGATCCTGGCGTCCGTCGCCCAGGTGCAGCGCCGGCACGCCGCTGTCGTCGACCCGGTTGTCCGCGACATGCAGCCGGCCGATGCCGGGCAGGCGCGGCGGCACGCGCCAGCGGTGCACCTCGACGGCCGCATGGCCGGTCGGCGCGCCGGCGGCCCGGGCCGCGTCCTGCGGCCGGCCGATGCGCTCGAGGCGGTTGCCCTCGACGCGCACCTCGTCGACGCCGCGCGTGTGCCACGAGCCCTCGCGGGCGATCAGGATGCCGGCGGCGCGCAGCACGTCGGCGATGCGGTTGTCGCGCAGCGTGATGTGCTCGCCGCCGACCACCGACAGCCCGCGCCCCCAGCGCCCGCCGGCGACCTCGTTGCCGGCGACGAGCACGTCGCGCACCGGCGCCGCGTCGGCCTCGTAGGACACCACCGAGATCAGGTCGTCGCCGGCGTCGCGCACCCGGTTGCCGAGAATGCAGCCGCGATGGCTGGCGCCGGTGACATGGATGCCGTCGGCCAGCGTGCCGCGCACCTCGGTGCCGGTGATCGCGAAGTCCGAGGCGCCCAGCACCAGCACGCCGGCCGAGGCGGCGCCGTCGATGCGCACGTCGCGCACCCGCTGGCCGGCGCCGCGCAGCACCAGCCGGGACTGCTCGGGCCGGTCGCCGCGGCGCTCGGGACGCGCCGTCAGCCTCAGGCCGAGCACGCCGGTGGCATCGGCCTGGAGCACCAGCGCGTGGTCATGCGGATCGGTGGCCTGCAGCGTGGCCCCGACGCCACGCAGCGTCACGCCGGGCCGGTCGATGACCAGGCTGTGCGCCTGGATGTAACGACCCGGCGGCAGCACCAGCACGGATCCCGGCGGCAGTGTCGCCAGCGCACGACGGATCGCGTCGTCGTCCGGCCGGTCGTCGTCGGCGATCGCGCCGAAATTGCGCACATCCACCTCCGGCCCGGGCAACCCGCAGGCATGCGGGCACGCGGCGGAGACGACGGTGGGGGCGGATGCAGAGGGCGGCGGGGGAGCGGCACGGACGGCCGCAGGGCCGCAGGCGACTGCGGCGAGGATCAGCCCGGCAACGGCCGCCTTCCGGGCCGATCGAGGCCCGTCCTCAGAGAGGTCCTCTCCACGCCGGGGCGGGCCGGCGCCAGTCCGGCGCGTCCGGGTCTGCGACACACTGCCGCGCATCAGGTCCCTTGCTTCCGTGATGACCGGACTTCGCTGGACTGGCACTCGCTGCCCGTCCCCGGCGTGAAGATTCACATGAATGGTAGCCGGGGACTCGGTCGTTCCCGTGACTTGGATTAAACCGAAGTTAAAAAATACGCCACTTGTTAAAACTCGCTTCAGATTGCAAGTCCTGTGGCGGATGCGCCCGTGCGCGGGCCGGTGATCGAGGTGTCCAGATAGGCTTTCGTGTTCGGATGCACCTGCGGGTCGGCCAGCAGCTCCTCGGCGCGGAACCAGCGCAGCTCGCGGTGCTGCGCATCGGCGGCCTGCAGCTCGCCCGCGGGCAGGCGCAGCGTCCAGGCCAGCACGACGTAGTGCGTGCCCAGGCCCTCGACGCCGGCGAAATTGTCCGGATAGAGGTGCTGGTAGACGCCGAGCGGGCGCGCCTGCGCGGCCAGCGCCGCCGGCAGGCCGAGCTCGGCCGCGGCGACGCGCTCGATCGCCTGCTCGACGCGCTCGTCCTTCAGGATGCGCCCGCCGGGCACGAACCAGCTCGCCTGCGCCGGCCGGTTGCTGCGCCAGCCCAGCAGGAGACGGCCCTGCGGATCGAGGCAGATCAGGTCGATCGAGACCAGCGGCGTGTGGCGGATCACCTCGACCAGCGTCTCGCGGGGCAGGCGGGCAGGGAGGGCAGGCTGTGGAGAATTCATCGGGCGGCTCGGATCGGCGGAAGCAGAAAGCACGGGGGTGGACACGAGGCGGCCGGCCGGGGCCGGTCAGCGCAGCAGCGGCCGCGACATCACCCGCTGCTCGATGTCGGCCATCATGCGCCGGTAGGCCGGCGCGCCGATGCCGCCGTAGCGGGCCTGGAACTCGGCCTGCGGCATGAACTCGGGCAGGTCGGCCACCGTCGGCATGAAGTCGTCCTCGGGCAGCGCGTCGCGGCCGGCCGCCGCGCGCAGCCGCCCCGGGTCGTGCACGACGATCTGGCCGAAGCGGGTGCCGGCGCGGTCGGCGGCGAGGTCGTTGAAGCTGAAGCCGCTGCCGTCGCGCGAGTCGGCGACCTCCTTGTACATGCCGATCGCGTCGGCCAGGCGCCCGCCGCCCTCGGCGGCCAGCACCGCCGAGATCAGGAAATGCATCGCGAAGTCGCCGCGGCCGCGCAGGGTCACCTGGCGCGCCGGCGCACGCGGCCAGTCGCGCGCCTGCGGCACGATGCGCGACAGCGGCTGGCCGCTGGCGTGCAGCGCCATGACGATCAGCGCGGCGCGGTATTCCTCGGTCAGCTGCGCGGGCGGACAGTCCAGGCCGCAGCGCCCGCCGGCGAAGGCCAGCATCGGCCGCAGCAGCACCGGCAGTGCCACCGGCTCGGGCGCCTTGCGCGCCAGCCGCGCCAGCTCCGCGGCATGGGCCTGGAGCCGCGGCACCAGCCCCGGCGGCAGCAGCGACTCGCGCAGCCGGTCCGGCGCATCCTCGCGCCAGACATAGGCGACCTCGACCCGGTCGGGCGCGAAGCCGACCCGCTGCACCATGTCGAGCAGCAGATCGACCTGGGGCGCGGCGCCGCGGCGCGCGATCTCGCGGCGCAGCAGCCACTCGGCCAGCGTCGCCGGCACCGGCAGCCGGCCCAGGCGCAGCCGCTCGAGCTCGGGCAGGCCGCCGGTCTCGCGCAGCGCGGCCTCGATGTCGAGCCAGCGGCCGAAGGGCGCGAAGGCCGGCGACAGCTCGACGCTGGCCTGCAGCAGCGCGTGCCCGTCCTGCAGCGTCAGCCGGCTGGGCACATGCAGCAGGCGCTGCGTCGCGTCGTTGAGCAGCAGGTCGACGTCGCGGCCTTCGGCCCGGAAGACCTGCAGCGCCGGCGCGCCGCCTTCGGGCGGGCGGGCGTGCGGCGCCCGGCGCGGGTCGGCCCGCACCAGCTGCTGCTTCAGCCGCACGATGTCGCCGGCGTCGAGCGCGGCGGCATCGCGCGCGACGCCGGGGCGCGAGCGCAGCGCCAGCGCCAGGACCAGCACGAGCAGGCCGGCACAGGCCAGCACGATCCAGGACAGCGGCCGCAGCAGGGAGGCGATCTTCATGAGCGGCGCATCTTAGACGCGCGGCCCGGTCCCGATCCGGGAAAACCCCTCACTCCGCTCCCGGGCCGTCGTCCCGGTCGGGCGGCCCCCCGGACTCCGGCGGGCGCAGGTAGAGGCGGTCCGAGTAGGTCGCCAGCCACTCCGGCCGGAAGGCGACGAAGATCGCCACCACCATGCCGACCAGGAAGGCGTCGCCCCAGGCGGCCAGCCAGCGGCCGATCATCTGCTCGTCCGGATCGAGGCCGGGCGTGGCGCCATGCAGCGCCATCGACAGCGCGCCCGACAGCACGCAGCTCAGTGCGGTCGCGACGAAGCCGCGGCCGAGGATGTAGACGAAGAGCTGGTGGGGCAGCCAGCGCCGCACCGCCGCGCCCAGGCCCAGCGCGATCGTCGCCGGCATGTCGCCGAGCCAGACCAGCCGGTGCAGCGCCTCGGCGCCCTCGAGTCCGGCCATCGCCCAGGTCGCCAGCGCCACCGGCACCATCGCCAGCACCGCCAGCGGCCAGCCGGCCATCATCATCAGCAGCACCGCGCCCGACAGCGGCTGCACCACCGTCGACGCGACATAGCGGTCGGTGCCCCACAGCACCGGCATGACCGCGCACCAGCCCAGCCAGACCCACGGCGGCCCGGCCGGACCGACGACACGCCAGGGGCGCAGCCACAGCGCCACCGCCACCGCCACGGCGGCCAGCACGAGATCGAGTTCCATGGTCCGGCATCGTAGAGGGACCGCGGAGCACCACGCTGACATCGCGCAATCCCCCGGAAAACCCGAACTCGGGCACATCTGCCCCCTCGAGACACACCGATCATCGACGCGAAGCGGGAGTTGGGCCGCCATACCGGCTACAGTGCCGGCCAACGCAAAGGACTTCGCACACCGATCGGCCGGCACAGTCGGCCCAGCCACCATGGCGTCTACCTCATCCCGCAAGACTTCCTCCTCCCGTACCCGCGCCGCGCGCGGAGCGTCCACCCCTGCCGGCGATGACCTGGCTCAGGCCGTGATCGAGCCCGTCGCCGCGGCGCCCGAGGCGCCTGCGCCTGTCGAGGCCGACGCGGCACCGGCCGCAGCCCCGGCCCGCAAGCGCAGCCCGCGCCGAAAGGCCGCCGACGCGGCAGCCGAAGCGCCCGCCGCGCCGGGGGACGCCGTGGCCGTCGCCGAAGCCATGGTCCCTGCCGAGCCGGTCGCACCGGCTCCGGCCGAGACCGTGGCGGAGGCCGCACCGGCCCCGGCGGCCGCTCGCAAGGCCCCGGCACGCGCCCGCAAGACCGCGGCCAAGACGGCAAGCGCGACCAAGACCGCCGCCAAGGCCGCCCAGCCCGCCAAGGCGACCCGCAAGGCCACGCCGGCGAAGGCCAGGGCGAAGGCGGCTCCGGCAGAGGCGCCGGTCGCCGTTGCCGCGCCCGTGGTCGAACCGGCCGTCGAGCCCGTGATCGAAGCCGCGGTCGAACCCGTGGTCGAACCCGTGGTCGAGCGCATCACCGAGCCGGTCCCCGAGGTCGCCGTCGCGCCGAGCGCCGAGACGGCTCCTGCCGAGGCCAGGCCGAAGAAGCGCGCCCCGCGTCGCAAGCCGGCCGCCCAGGCCGTGTCCGAGACCGCAGGGGAGGCGCAAGCGCAGGCAGAAGCGCCGACCGTGGCCGAGCCCGCCGCGCCGACCGCGGACGAGCCGGCCCCGGAGATCGCCGACACCGCCGCCGTGGTCGTCGAGGCCGAGGCACAGGGCGAGCCCGCCTGTGGACAAGCTGTGGATAACACGACTGGAACGCCGGAGGCCGCCGAAGCCGACGCCGAGCAGGCCGCTGCCGCCGAACCGGCCCCCGCCGAGATCGCCGAGCCGGAGGTCGCCGCCCCGGCCGAGCCGCCGGCGCCGCCGTTCAGCCAGGTCACGCTCGAGGACGGCCTGCGCCGGCGTCTGGCGTGGACGGCCGGGCGCGACTGCCCGGCCGAGCTGCTGGCCCTGGCCACGCAGCTCGACGAGCCCAGCGCCGCCGCGCCGCTGGTCAACGACCTGGCGCTGCTGGAGATGGCACGCGTGGCGCGCGAGCGCCGGCACGCGCTGCGCATCGACGAGGCGGTCTGGCAGTGGCTGGCACCGGCACGCGACATGCGCGAACGGGTGCGCCTGCTCGAGAGCCGCCTGCCCGAAGGGCCGGCGAGCCCGCTGCTGGCCGCGCTGGTGGCGCTGCCGCTGCGGCCCTACCAGGGCGAGGGCGCGCTGTACGCCGCCTGCGCCGGCCGCAGCGTGCTGGCCGACGACACCGGCCTGGGCCGCACGGTGCAGGCCGTCGCCGCGCTGCGGCTGATGGCGGCGCAGTTCGGCGCCGAGCGCGCGCTGGTGCTGACGCCGGCCGAGCGCCGTGCCCACTGGGCGGCGCAATGGCTGGCGCTGACCGGCCTGGAGGCGCGCATCGTCGCCAGTGCCGACGAGATCGCCGCCGCCACGCTGGCACCGGCCTCGCCGCAGGCGCCGCTGCTGCTGCTGGCCGACGTCGCGCTGGTGGGCGATGCCGCCGCGCTGGCGATGCTGCAGACGCTGGGCGCCGACACGCTCGTCGTCGACGAGAGCGACGATGCCGATGCCAGCCCGTGGTTGGACACCGCCTTCACCGACGCGCTGGCGACGCTCGAGAGCGCCTTCGCGCTGGTGATCGCGCGGGCGCCGGTCGAGGCCCGGCCGCGCGCGCTGCGCGCCATGCTCGCGTGGATCGACACGCCGCGCCTGGGCGCGCTCGAGCGCCTGGACCGGCTGGAGCAGCAGGCCGACGCGCCCGCGCCCGATCGCCTCGAGGCGCTGGCGCCGTGGCTGCTGCGACGCACGAAGACGCTGGTGCTGCGCCAGCTGCCGGAGACGGTCGAGGCGATCTGCCCGGTCGAGCTCGACGCCGCCGAGCGCCCGCTGCACGACGCGCGTCGCCTGCAGCTGGTGCGCGCGGTGCAGCGCTGGCAGCGCAGCCGCTACCTGTCCGACGCCGACCAGCGCCGCCTGCTGGCGACGCTGCATGCGCTGCGCCTGGGCTGCAATGCCGGCAAGATCGCCACCGCGGTCGAGGGCATCGAGACGCTGCTGGCCGCGCCGGACATGCGCGTGGTGGTGTTCAGCCAGTGGGCGGGCAGCCTGGCGCTGCTGTCGGACGCGCTGGAGGCGCGCGGCATCGCGCATCTGGCGCTGCCGGTCGATGTCGCCGGCGAGGCGCGCCGCGCGCTGATCGGCGCCTTCCAGCAGGATCCGCAGCAGCGGGTGCTGCTGTGCTGCGACGACAGCCCCGGCGGCCAGCTCGGCCTGCGCCATGCGGCCACCGCGATCCTGCATCTGGACCGGCCGTGGAATCCGGCGATGCTGGCGCAGCGCTTCAGCCGCATCCACCGCGCCGACCGCGTGCGCCAGGTGCCGGTGTGCCACCTGGTCGCCAGCGGCACGCTGGAGGAGCGCCTGATGCAGGCGCAGGACGACGCGGCCTCGCGCGAGCTCTTCGTCGGCCTGGTCGACGGCGCGCAGGCCGAGGTCTTCCTCGGCGGCGCGCGCCTGGAGCGCTTCATGGCCGCGCTCGAGGTGCTGACCGGCGTGATGCCGGCCGACACCGCGGCCAGCGTCGCCCCGAAGGCCGAGGCCGCGCCGGAGCCCGCTGCGGCCGCCTGAAGCCCGGCTGAAGGTCGGGCCCCGCCGCGGCGGGGCCCGCTACGATGGCGGCACCATGCCTGCCTCCTTCGGAACCCCGGAGCTGATGTCCGTGGCCGCCACGCTCGGCTGGGCCAGCGGCCTGCGGCTGTACGCGGTCCTCTTCCTGACCGGACTGGCCGGCCGGCTCGGCTGGATCGGCCTGCCCGACGGGCTGCAGTGGCTCGCGCATCCGCTGGTGCTCGGCGCCAGCGGCCTGATGCTGCTGGTCGAGTTCCTCGCCGACAAGATTCCCGGGCTGGATTCCTTCTGGGACCTGATCAGCACGCTGGTGCGCGTGCCGGCGGGCGCGGCGCTGGCCGCGGCGGTCTTCGGGGGCGACGAGACGGTCTGGGCGACGGTCGCCGCGGTGCTGGGCGGCTCGCTGGCCGCCACCGCGCACGCGGCCAAGTCGGCCACCCGCGCGGCGGTCAACGCCTCGCCGGAGCCGTTCAGCAACTGGGGCCTGTCGCTGGCCGGCGATGCGCTGGTGCCGTCGATGCTCTGGCTGGCCTGGCAGCATCCGCTGACGGCCGCCGCCGCGCTGGCGGCGATGACGCTGGCGATGCTGGTGCTGCTGTGGCGGCTCGCGCGCCACCTGCGTGCGCTGCTGGCGCGCATGCGCCGCGCGCTCAGCGGCGCGGAGCCCCCGCAGCCTGCGTGAACACCGGCCGACGCAGGGCGGTGACGCTGAACTGCTCGGCCAGCCGGGCCAGCTCGGGGTGGCCGCAGGCGCGGCACAGGCTCAGGACCGCCTTCGCGTACTCGGGCGGACCGAGCATCAGGTTCACATCGACCTCCTGCCCGGTCTCGCGCCGCAGCAGATCATGGATGCGGCTGGCGATCTGGAGGCGGTCGGTGGCGGGATCTTGGTCGTTGTTCATCGGGGACTCCTGAGTGCCCGATGCCCTTTGCATGCGGCGTGCCGACTGAAATGCAAAAGAAACTGCCCCGGCGCTGGGCAGCCGCACCAGCGCTGCTCGGGGAGATCCCTCGGTCACCCACGCCAGGCGCCAAGGTACCGGCTCGGGAGGCACCCTTGTGGTGCGTTCCTCAGATCGCCTTGCGCAGGTTGGCCGGCGCGATCTTCAGCGCCTCGCGGTATTTCGCGACCGTGCGGCGCGCGACCTGGATGCCCTGCTCCTCCAGCATCGTGCTGAGCTGGCTGTCGGAGAGCGGCTTCCTGACGTCCTCCGCGGCGACGAACTGCTTGATCAGCGCGCGCACCGCGGTGCTGGAGGCGTTGCCGCCGGCCTCGGTGTTCAGGCTGGAGCCGAAGAAGTACTTCAGCTCGAAGGTGCCGAAGGGCGTGGCCATGTACTTGGCGGTGGTCACGCGGCTGATGGTCGACTCGTGCAGGCCGAGCTCGTCGGCGATCTCGCGCAGCACCAGCGGCTTCATCGCGATCTCGCCGTGGGTGAAGAAGCCCTTCTGGCGCTCGACGATGGCCTGGCTGACGCGCTGGATGGTGTCGAAGCGCTGCAGGATGTTCTTGACGAACCAGCGCGCCTCCTGGAGCCGCGCCGAGAGCGTCGCGCCGCTGCCGGCCTCGTCGGCGCCGCGCTGGCCGCGGTGCTGGCGCAGCGCCTGCGCGTACATGTCGTTGATGCGCAGCTTGGGCATCACGTCCGGGTTGAGCACGACGCGCCAGCCGCGGCCCGCCTTCTGCACGATGACGTCGGGCACGACGATGTTGGCCTCGGCGCGCGCGAAGCGCCGGCCCGGCTTGGGCTCGAGCGTGACGATCAGCGACTGCGCGTCGCGGATGTCGTCCTCGTCGGCGCCGGTGGCGGCCACCAGCTTCTTCATGTCGCGCCGCGCCAGCAGCTCCAGATGGCCCTGGCAGATCAGGATCGCGACCCGGCGCGCCTCGGTGGCGTCGTGCTCGCGCAGCTGCAGCACCAGGCATTCGCCCAGGTCGCGCGCGCCCACGCCGCAGGGCTCGAGGTTCTGCAGCCAGCCCAGCGCGCAGCGCAGCCGGTCGAGCAGCTCCTCGCGCAGCTCGGCGGCGGCCTGCGCCTCCTCCGGCGTCGGCGCCTCGGGCAGCTCGGCCTGGTCGATGTCGACCGCGGTGACCTCGCCCGGCGCGGCATCGCGGCCGAGCGACTCGCCCAGCTCCAGACCGACGGCCAGGCGCTCGGCGATCTCCTCGAGCGGGTCGGCCAGATAGCCGTCCTCGGTCAGCGAGTCGATCAGCGCCTCGACCAGCAGCTGGTCCTCGGGCGCCAGGCGCATGCCGCGCAGCTGGCCGCGCAGGTGGTCGGGCAGGCTCTCGGCGACGCTGGAGCGCTCGCTCCAGTCGCTGTCCTCGTCGTCGGGCGCGCCGTTGCGGGCGCCTCCGACGTCGGACAGGCTGTCGTACTCGTCGCCGCCGTGGTCCCAGTCGCTGCTGGCGTCGGCGCTGTCGAAGTCGAGCTGGTCGACGCCGGCGGCCTCGCCCTCGCCCGCCGGAGCGGCCTCGGCGGGCGCATCGGCCGGCGCGTCGGCGGCCGGGCTCCAGTCCTCGCGCTCGCTGGCGGCGGCGGTGCCACCCTCGACGGTGACCGCCTCCGGGCCGCCGCCGCTGTCCTCGTCGGCCTCGAGGAAGGGGTTCTGCTCGAGCATCTGCTCGACTTCCTGATGGAGCTCCAGCGTCGAGAGCTGCAGCAGCCGGATCGACTGCTGGAGCTGCGGCGTGAGGGCCAGATGCTGCGACAGGCGGACCTGAAGGGACGGTTTCATGGGGCGGTCACATCCGGAAGTGTTCGCCGAGGTAGACCTTGCGGACCTGCGGGTTCTCGACGATCGCCGCCGGTTCCCCTTCGGCCAGCACATGGCCCTCGCTGATGATGTAGGCGCGGTCGCAGATGCCCAGCGTCTCGCGCACGTTGTGGTCGGTGATCAGCACGCCGATGCGGCGTGCCTTCAGGAATCCGATGATGCGCTGGATCTCGATCACCGCGATCGGATCGACGCCGGCGAAGGGCTCGTCGAGCAGGATGAAGCGCGGCTGCGTCGCCAGCGCCCGCGCGATCTCGACGCGGCGGCGCTCGCCGCCGGACAGCGCCGGCGCCGGGCTGTCGCGCAGCCGCTCGATCGACAGGTCGGCCAGCAGCGCGCCGAGCTGCTCGTCGATGGTGCGCCGGTCCAGCGGCCGGCCCTGCGCGTCGTGCTGCAGCTCCAGCACCGCGCGGATGTTCTCCTCGACGGTCAGGCGGCGGAAGATCGACGCCTCCTGCGGCAGGTAGGACAGGCCGAGGCGCGCGCGCTGGTGGATCGGCAGGCGCTCGACGCGCTCGCCGTCGATGCGGATCTGGCCGGCATCGGCCCGCACCAGGCCGACGAGCATGTAGAAGCTGGTGGTCTTGCCCGCGCCGTTGGGGCCGAGCAGGCCGACGACCTCGCCGCTGCGCACCGCCAGGTGCACGTCCTTGACGACCAGGCGCGAGCCGTAGCGCTTCTGCAGGCCCTCGGCCTCGAGCCGGCTGTCCGCGCCCGGCGCCAGATCGGATGCGGCGCCGCTCAACGCGCGCCCTCCGCAGGGGCCGCCGGCGCCGAGGCGCCCGACGAGGCCCGCGGCGTCAGCACGCCCCGCACGCGGCCCGGCGCCGCCGCGCCGCCCGGGGTGGCCGACGACGGGCTCGACGCGCCGCCGCCCTGGACCTCGAAGACGTCGCGCACATGGTCGTAGACGATGACCTGGCCGCTGACCTGGTCGGCCGGCGCACCGGCGCGCAGCACGCGCACCTGGGCCTGGCCGAGAAAGCGCACCGTCTCGCTGGCGCTGTCGTATTCGATGCGACGCGACTGGCCCTCGACGATCTCGTCGAGCCCCTCGCGCTTCTGCCGGAAGGCGACGAGCTGGCCGTCGGCGGCGGTCGCGACGGCGAACTGGCCGCCTTGCGGGGTTTCCTTCAATTCGACCTGGGCCGCCTTGAGCTGCAGCGTGCCGCGGGTGATCTCGACCCCGCCGCTGAGCACGCGCACCTTGCGCTTGCCGTCGAGCACCATGCGCCCGGCGTCGAAGGCCAGCGGCTGGGCGCTGTCGGCGCGCTCGGCCTGCGCCGGCAGCACGGCCGCACACAGGAGGATGGCCATCGTCATGGCCCCCGCACGGGGTGCGCGACCTGAGAACCAGCACGGGGTGGCGAGCAGAGCCATCAGCGGATCATCGAAGGCATGAAAATTGCATTGTAGCCCTCGATGCCCCGCCTGTCATCGGCATGATGCCGAGGCCCGGCGCCGGCGATGGCGCTCCGGGCGGAGCGCCGGCGCGATCAGCCGCCCTTGCGCAGCTTCGCGACGAGCTGGTCGGTCAGCGCCAGCGCGCGCACCTGGCCTTCGGGCTCGGGCACGCCCTCGCCGCCGGCCAGCGACGGCGAGGTGTAGTAGCGGCCGTGGATGCCCAGCGCCGGCACGCCGTCGATCTTGTAGGCCTCCGAAAGCTGCCGGCCCTGGCGCACCTTGGTCTGCACGCCGAAGGAGTTGTACATCTCGGTGAACTTCGCGCGGTCGACGCCGTTGGCGACGACGAAGTCGATCACCGCCTCGGGCTTGTCCAGGCGCAGGCCCTGCTGGTGGATGGCGTGGAAGACCTTGCCGTGGATCTGGTCGATCAGGCCCAGGCTCTCGATCGAGGCATACAGCCGCTGCAGCGGCTCGAAGCTCGGGCGGAAGGCCACGTGCACGCGGCGGAACACCACGTCGGCCGGCAGCTTCTTCACCCAGGCCGCCAGCGTGGGCTCGAAGGCGTTGCAGTGCGGGCAGCCATACCAGAAGAACTCGATGACCTCGAACTTGCCCGGCGGCACCGACACCGGCACCGGCTGCTGCAGGCGGACATAGTGCCGCCCTTCCTGGAAGCCGCCCTGGGCAGCCACCGGTCCGGTGGCCAGACCGCCGATGGCGGCCGTGGCGATGCTGCCGACGACGAACTCGCGACGCTTCATGCGATGTTTCCTTTCGATGGGGTTTCCCGGCTCGGACTCCGCGCCGGGCGGAAGGTTCAGCGCGGCACGCGCACCAGCGCGGCGTCGCCGTTGCCGCCGGCCGACACCTGGTCGCGCATGCGCTCGGCGTCCTCGCGGCTGTCGTAGGGGCCCAGGCGCACCCGGTGCATGACCCGGCCGCTCTGCTCGCGCTCGGTGACGCGAGCCTTCAGTCCGTTCATCGCCAGGCGGGCGCGCTGCTGCTCGGCCTCGTCGGCGCTGTTGTAGGCACCGACCTGGACGAAGTAGACATACGGGTCGCCCGCCACGGCCGAGGCCGGCGCGGCCGGGGGCTCGGCGCGGGCCGCGGCCTTCGAGGCGGCACGGGCCGGCGCCGGCGCGCTGGCGGCCTCGGCCGGGCGACGGTCACGGTCGGCGAACGCGGCGATCGGATCGGGTTCCGGCTCGGCCGCGCGCGAGGCCGGCTGGGCCGGCGCCTGCGGACGGGCCGGATTGCGGCCGTACAGCGGCGCGTTCGGATCCCACTGGCGGTTCTTCTCCGCCTCGGCCGCGTCCTGCTCCGGGGTGCGCTGCGGGACCTTGTCGATGAAGGGCACCGGCGCCTTCGTGACGAAGATCGCCACGCCCAGCGCCAGCACCAGACCGACCAGCAGCCCCACCACCATGCCGACGCCGAAGCCGCCGCGCTGAGTCTTCGCTTTCGATGCCATCACCGTTCTCGTCATCGCGCCGCCGGGCGGCTCACATGCGCTCGGGCGCGTTCACGCCCAGCACCGCCAGCGCGTTGCGCAGCACCTGCGCGGTCGCCTGCAGCAGCGCCATGCGCGCGGCCATCGCGGCGGCCGAGCCGTCGAGGAAGCGCACCGCGGCGTAGTAGCTGTGGTAGGCCGAGGCCAGGTCGCGCAGGTAGAAGGCGACGTCGTGCGGCGCCAGACCTTCGGCGGCGCGCGCCAGCATCTCGGGGTACTCGGCCAGCCTGTTCATCAGCGCGAACTCGGTCGGCGCGTCCAGCACCGACAGGTCGGCGGTGGCCAGCACGGCCGGGTCGCCGCCGTGCTCGGCCTTCCACTTCTCCAGCACCGAGCAGATGCGCGCGTGCGCGTACTGCACGTAGAACACCGGGTTCTCGTCGTTGGCCTTCAGCGCCAGGTCGACGTCGAAGACGAACTCGGTGTCGGCCTTGCGGCTGATCAGGAAGAAGCGCACCGCGTCGCGGCTGGTCCACTCGATCAGGTCCCGCAGCGTCACGTACGAGCCGGCGCGCTTGGAGATCTTCACCTCCTCGCCGCCCTTCATGACGGTGACCATCTTGTGCAGCACATAGTCGGGCCAGCCGGTCGGGATGCCGACGCCGGCCGCCTGCAGGCCGGCGCGCACCCGCGCGATCGTGCCGTGGTGGTCCGAGCCCTGGACGTTCACGACCTTGTCGAAGCCGCGCTGCCACTTGTGGACGTGGTAGGCCACGTCGGGCACGAAGTAGGTGTAGCCGCCGTCGGACTTGCGCATCACGCGGTCCTTGTCGTCGCCGTAGTCGGTCGAGCGCAGCCAGAGGGCCCCGCCCTCCTCGAAGGTCTTGCCGGCGGCGACCAGCTTCGCCACCGCCTCCTCGACGCGGCCCGAGGTGTACAGGCTCGACTCGAGGTAGTAGTGGTCGAAGCGCACGCCGAAGGCGCGCAGGTCGAGATCCTGCTCGTGGCGCAGGTAGGCGACGGCGAACTGGCGGATCGAGTCGAGGTCGTCCGGATCGCCCGAGGCGGTGAACTCGCGGTCGTCGGCCTTGACGGTGGCCCGTGCCAGGAAGGCGTCGGCGATGTCCTGGATGTAGTCGCCGTTGTAGGCCGACTCGGGCCACTCGGCGTCGCCGGGCTTCAGGCCCTTCAGGCGGCACTGGGTCGAGTTGGCCAGCGTGGCGATCTGCACGCCGGCGTCGTTGTAGTAGAACTCGCGGTGCACCTGCCAGCCCTGCGAGGCGTAGAGGTTGCACAGCGCGTCGCCCAGGGCGCCCTGGCGGCCGTGGCCGACGTGCAGCGGCCCGGTCGGGTTGGCCGAGACGAACTCGACCATGACCTTGCGGCCGTTGGCCGCGGCCTGGCCGAAGCCGGCGCCTTCGGCCAGCACCTGCGCCACGACCTGCTGGCGCGCGGCGGGCTTCAGGCGGATGTTGATGAAGCCGGGGCCGGCGATCTCCATCGCCTCGACCCACTGCTGCACCGCCGGGCGGGCCTGCAGCGCGGCGATCAGCGCACCGGCCAGCTCGCGCGGATTCTTCTTCTGCGGACGCGCCAGCTGCATCGCGGCGGTGCAGGCGAGATCGCCGTGGGCGGCCTGCTTCGGGCTTTCGAAGGCGGGCTCGATCGCCGCACCCGGCGCGATCTCGGCCAGCGCGTCGCCGAGGGCGGCGAGGAGTTGCTCTTTGGCTTGAATCATGGGGGCGATTCTACGGGGCGGGTCGGCCGAGCAATCCGCACTTGTGTCGGGCAGGGGCCGGTGAAAAGATCACCGTCCCTGTCCGAGCCCGCCGCCGATGATCGATCTTTCCGACCCGGAACTCTCCGACCCGCCGCAGCGCATCGGCAAGTACCGCGTGATCCGCCGCCTCGGCGAGGGCACGACCAGCGAGGTCTTCCTCTGCCACGACGAGTTCAACGACCGCCAGGTCGCGGTCAAGCGGGTGCGCGCCAGCGTGCTGGGCGACGCGACCGACGCGCATGTCTTCGCGCGCTTCTTCGCCTCCGAGGCGGCGCTGGCCGGGCGGCTGCATCACCCCAACGTGGTCGACATCCTCGACGCGGTGCCCGACCCGCACGAGCCCTACGTGGTGATGGAGTACGTGCCCGGCACGACGCTGCGCGCCTTCTGCGCGCCCGACCACCTGCTGCCGCTCGACCAGATCGTCGAAATCGGCTTCAAGTGCGCGATGGCGCTGGGCTACTGCTACCGCCAGGGGCTGATCCACCGCGACGTCAAGCCGGCCAACATCCTGACGCTGGGCACCGACCGCGAGGTGCGCGACATCCGGCTGACCGACTTCGGCAGCGCGCTGAACCTGCGCTCGGACGAGACGCAGATCCACCGCGTCGGCTCGCTGGCCTACATGTCGCCGGAGCAGCTCGACGGCGCCGAGCTCGACGCGCGGGCCGACATCTACGGCCTGGGCGCGGTGCTCTACCACCTGATCGCCGGCCACGCGCCCTTCGAGGCCTCCAGCCAGGCCAGCCTGATGCACCAGATCTGCCACGTCGAGCCGCCCTCGCTGGTCAGCGTGCGCACCGGGGTCACGCCGGCGCTCGATCAGGTGGTGCGCCGCTGCCTGGCCAAGCGCGCCGACGACCGCTATCCCTCGTGGGACGCGGTCGGCGACGCGCTCTCCGGCCTGATCACGATGCAGCACGTGCCGCGCGGGGCGGTGCAGGGCGTGCTCGATTCCGAGCGCTTCACGCTGCTGCGCACCCTCGACTTCTTCACCCACTTCGGCGACGTGGCGCTGTGGGAGGTGGTGCACCGCGCCCGCTGGGAACGCCTGCCCGCCGGCCAGGCGCTGTACCGGCGCGGCGAGGAGGGGCGCACCTTCCACATCATCGCCACCGGCACGCTGGAGGTCTGGCGCGACGGCAGGCGCGTGGCGGTGCTGGGCTCGGGCACCTCGGTCGGCGAGATGGCCTACCTGGCGCCGAACCCGGAGCTGCGGGTGCACAGCACCGATGTCATCGTCACCGACACCGCCACGACGATCTCGTTCACGCCGGAGTCGCTCGCGCGGCTGAGCCCGGCCACCCGGCACCTGTTCGACGAGGCCTTCATCCGGGTGCTGGTGCGACGGCTGCACGCCGCGCACGAAGCGCTGGCGCACCCGCGCCGCATCCTGTGAACGACGCCGCCGCCGTGGCTGTTCAGCACTTCTTCAGGAACACCCGCTTGCCGCCCGGGTGATGCGGCGTTCCAATGGCCTCTCCGTACCCCTCGACACGGGAAGGCCCTCATGATGAAGATGAAGATCCGTCAGCCGCTCGCCCTGCTGGTCCTGGCGCTGGCCGCCGCCGCGCCGCTGGCGCACGCGGCCGATGCCACCTGCGCCACCCAGGCGACCGAGAAGAAGCTCGCCGGCGCGGCCAAGGCCAGCTTCATGAAGAAGTGCGAGCGCGACAGCGGTGCGGCCGCCGCCCCCTCGGCCGCCCAGGCCTCCTGCGAGGGCAAGGCCGCCGAGAAGAAGCTCGCCGGAGCCGCCAAGGCCAGCTTCGTCAAGAAGTGCGTCAAGGACGCCGGCTGACATCGACATCCGCCGGCCGGCGCCGCAGCGCCCTGGCCGGGACGGGGCCGGAAGGCCGGCCGTATCATGAGCCCTCATGGACACGCTCTATCTGGGGCTCAAGACCCTGCACATCATCGTCGTCGCCAGCTGGTTCGCCGGGCTGTTCTACCTGCCGCGCATCCTGGTGAACCTGGCGATGGTCGCGCCCGACAGCCACGCCGAGCGCGAGCGGCTGCTGCTGATGGGACGCAAGCTGCAGCGCTTCGCGACGCTGCTGATGGTGGTGGCGCTGGCGGCAGGCGTGGCGCTGTGGCTGGGCTGGCCGTTCTGGCGCGGCCCGGGCAACGGCTGGCTGCACGCCAAGCTGGCGCTGGTGCTGGGCGTCATCGGCTTCCACCACATGAACGCGCGACTGCTGCGCGGCTTCGAGCGCGCCGAGAACCGCCGCAGCCATGTCTGGTTCCGCGTCTACAACGAGATCTCGGTGCTGCTGTTCGCCTCGATCGTCGCGCTGGTCGTCTTCAAGCCCTTCTGATCCCCCGCGATGATGTCGCCGGCCGGGCTGCCCTCGTCACCGGAAGGACATCGTTCGTCGTCCTGGCCGCTGGCCGGGCTGTGGGCGGCGCTGATCGTCTACGCCAGCCTGCACCCCTTCGGTCCGTGGCGGCTGCCGGTGCTGCTTCCCGGCCAGGGCTGGGCGGACCTGCTGTGGCTGCCCGAGCAGCGCCACAGCCGCTTCGACCTGTGGTCGAACTTCGTCGCCTACCTGCCGCTGGGCCTGCTGCTGGCGCTGGGCTGGCTGCGCGACGGCCACCGGCCGCTGCCGACGCTGCTGAAGGCCGCGCTGTGCGGCTCGCTGCTGTCGCTGCTGATGGAGTGCATCCAGTACGGCCTGCCGGTGCGCGTGCCCTCGCGTCACGACTGGATCATGAACAGCACCGGCGCGCTGGTGGGCGCGCTGACGGCGCTGCTGCTGCTGCGCCTGGGCGTGCTGGCGCACTGGCAGCGCCTGCGCGAGGTGATCTTCGTGCCGCACGGCACGCTGGGCCTGGCGCTGCTGCTGTCCTGGCCGATCGGGCTGCTGTTCCCTCCGCCCGTGCCGCTGGCCACCGGCCAGGGGCTGGAGCGCCTGCTCGACGCGCTCGACACCGTGCTCGAGGGCAGCGCGCTGCAGATCTGGGTGCCGCAGCCCGATCCGCACGCCTCGATATCGCCCGGCGTGGAGGTCATCGCGGTCGCGCTCGGCCTGCTCGCGCCCTGCTGGGTCAGCTTCGTGATGCTGCGCAGGGTGCGCCACCGGCTGGTGACGCTGGGCCTGGCGCTGCTGGGCGGGGTCGGCGCGACCACGCTGTCGACGCTGCTGAACTTCGGACCGGAACATGCGCTGTCCTGGCTGACGCCGCCGGTGCTGCCGGGCCTGCTGATCGGCCTGGTCGTCGGCGCCGCGATGGCCTTCCTGCCACGCCGGCTGGTGGCGGCGCTCGGCCTGATGGCGCTGACGCTGCTGGTCGCGCTGATCAGCCAGACCGGCGACGACCCCTACTTCGCGCTGAGCCTGGACGGCTGGGAGCGCGGTCGCTTCATCCGCTTCCATGGCGTGGCGCAGTGGATCGGCTGGATCTGGCCCTTCGCAGCGCTGCTGTTTCTGCTGATCCAGGTCGCCGCGCCCCACCGCATCCGAGCCCCCGCGACCCCGCCGCGATCAGGGTGACTCCTACAATCCGTGTCCATGAGCAGCTACTTCGAACGCCACATCTTCTTCTGCCTGAACCAGCGTGACAACGGCGAGTCCTGCTGCGCCGACCACGATGCCCAGGCAGCCTTCGACCACTGCAAGAAGCAGGTCAAGGCCGCCGGTCTGGCCGGGCCGGGCAAGGTGCGCGTCAACAAGGCGGGCTGCCTGGACCGCTGCGCCGGCGGCCCGGTCGCGGTGGTCTACCCGGACGCGACCTGGTACACCTTCGTCGACCGCAGCGACATCGACGAGATCGTCGAGTCGCACCTGAAGAACGGCCAGGTCGTCGAACGCCTGGTGCTGGGCGAGGACGTCGGCCGATGAACGCGCACACCGAACGCGCCCGGCTCGCCGGTCCGGCCGGCACGATCGAGATCGCGATCGACCACCCGGCCGATCGCGAGGCGCCGGCCGGCGTGGTGGTGCTGTCGCATCCGCATCCGCTGTTCGGCGGCACGATGGACAACAAGGTCGTGCAGACCATGGCCCGCGCCTTCCTGCAGATGGGCTTGCGCACGGTGCGCCACAACTTCCGCGGCGTCGGCGCCAGCGAGGGCACGCACGACGAGGGCCGCGGCGAGAGCGAGGACCTGCTTGCGGTGATCGCCGCGCACCGCCTGCCCGGGCGCCCGCTGGCGCTGGGCGGCTTCTCCTTCGGCGCCTACGTCACGACGCTGGCCGCCGCGCGGCTGGAGGGCGACGAGCGCGCTTCGCGCCTGCTGCTGGTCGGCCCGTCGACGCAGCGCGCGCGCCCGGCCGACGTGCCGCCCGACACCGTGGTGATCCACGGCGAGGCCGACGACGTGGTGCCGCTGTCGGCGACGATGGACTGGGCGCGGCCGCAGCAGCTTCCGGTCATCGTCATGCCCGGCACCGGCCATTTCTTCCACGGCCAGCTCACGCAGCTGCGCGACCTGATCGTGCGCAGCTGGCGCTGACCGGCCTGCACCTCACCGCCGCCGCGCCGGGGAACCGGCGGGCCGCCCGCGTGTTCCAACACGCACGAACGATTCCGACTGCTCCGATGAAACGACTTCTCGCCTCCCTCGCGCTGGCCGCGCTGCTGCCGCAGACCGTGTCCGCGCAGTCGCTGCCGCAGGCCCCCGAGATCGCCGCGCGCGCCTACGTGCTGCTCGACCTGAGCGCCAACCAGCCGCTGGCCGCCCGCGAGGCCGACACCACCGTCGAGCCCGCCTCGCTCACCAAGCTGATGACCGCCTACCTGGTCTTCCAGGCGCTGCGCGACAGGAAGCTCGCGCTCGACCAGGAGCTGACCGTCTCCGAGCGCGCCTGGCGCACCGGCATGACCGACGCGTCGCGCATGTACATCCAGGTCGGCACGAAGGTGAAGGTCGAGGACCTCATCAAGGGCATGATCGTGCAGAGCGGCAACGACGCCACCGTGCTGCTGGCCGAGGCGGTCGGCGGCTCGGTCGAGAACTTCGTCGCGATGATGAACCGCCAGGCCCAGGCCTTCGGCCTGAAGGTCTCGCAGTTCAAGAATCCCGAAGGCCTGCCGGCCCCGGGCCATGTCAGCACGGTGCGCGAGCTCGGCATCATCGCCACGCGGCTGCTGCAGGACTTCCCCGGCGAGGTGAAGTACTACTCGATCAAGGAATTCACCTTCAACAAGATCACGCAGCAGAACCGCAACCTGCTGCTGTGGCGCGACCCGAGCGTCGACGGCCTGAAGACCGGCTACACCGACGCGGCCGGCTACTGCCTGATCGCCACCGCCAAGCGCGACCTGCCCAACGGGCCGCGCCGGCTGCTCAGCGTCGTCGTCGGCGCCTCGTCGAAGGAGGCCCGCGCGGTCGAGAGCCAGAAGCTGCTGAACTGGGGCTACAGCAGCTGGGACGCGGTCAAGGTCTACGACGCGCGCCAGGCCATCGCCACCGCCGAGGTCTGGAAGGGCGCCAGCGCCAGCGTCAAGCTGGGCACGCAGACGCCGGTGGCCGTCGCGGTGCCGCGCGGCGAGGCCGCGCAGGTCAAGACCCAGCTCGTGCGCACCGATCCGCTGATCGCGCCGCTGAACCAGGGCCAGCAGGTCGGCACGCTGAAGGTGATGTCGGGCACGCGCGTGCTCGCCGAGGTGCCGGTCACCGCGCTCGAGCCGGTCGCGCAGGCAGGCATGTTCGGTCGCGCCTGGGACCAGCTGCGCCTGTGGATGCGCTGAAGCAAGGAGAACCCGAGATGCACACCCCGCCCGTCATTCCGCCCGAGCAGTCGCTGATCGAGTATCCCTGCGCCTTCCCGATCAAGGTCATGGGCCTGCATGTCGAGGGCTTCGCGGCCGCGATCGCGCAGGTCGCGCTGCAGTTCGATCCGGGCTTCGACCCGGAAACGATGGAGCATCGCCCGAGCGCCAAGGGCAACTATCTGGGCCTGACGATCACCATCCAGGCGACCAGCCGCGAGCAGCTCGACGAGCTCTACCGCACGCTGACCACGCACCCGATGGTCAAGATGGTGCTGTGAGGCCCCTGCGAGACACCTGCGAGGTGTCCGTGGGGCCGCGCCCGGGTCAGATCCCGATGACCCAGGCGATGATGCTCTTGGCGACGAAGCCGAGCATGCCGAAGGCCAGCACGACGAACAGGATGAAGGTCCCGAACTTGCCGGCCTTCGACTCGCGCGCGAGCTGCAGCACGATGAAGAGCATGTACAGGATGAAGGCACTGACACCGACGGTCAGACCGAACTGGGCGAGCTGTTCCTCGGTGTAGCCGAACATGGGCAGGCGCGCGAGCGGGGTGGGTGAAGGGCGGCCGCGATGATACGCGCCACCCGGCCCTGCCGGCCCCTACGACGTCGTCAGCGCGCCACGCCCGCGGGCTCCGGCGGCAGCAGATCGCGGTACGCATGCCAGCTCGCATGGCCGAGCATCGGCATCACGAAGACCAGGCCGAACATCAGCGAGGCCAGGCCCAGCAGCGTGAACCCCATCACCAGCACCGCCCAGACGCCCATCGGCACCGGGTTCTCCAGCACGGTGCGCCAGCTCGCCAGCACCGCGTCGCCCACGCCGATCGGGCGGTCGACCAGCATCGGGATCGCGATGACGCTCGACGCGAAGACCGGCGCGGCCAGCAGGCTGCCGAGCCCGAGCCAGATCTCGAACAGCCAGGACTCGCGGTTCGCGACGACATGGCGCAGGAAGTCGATCGGCGTGAGCACCGGCTGCGAGGACAGCAGCGTGATCAGCGCGGCCGAGGTCATCACCCAGCAGGTGCCGGCCGCGGCCAGCAGCAGCCCGAAGGTGACCAGCCGCCGATCCAGCGAGCGCCAGACCGCCAGCACCGTCGACCAGTCGGCCGACTCGCCGCGCTCGAGCGCGCGGCTGACCGCATAGAGCCCGGTCGCCAGGATCGGCGCCACCAGCAGGAAACCCGACAGCGAGCCGGCCATCAGCCAGAAGCGGTCTCGCCCGACCATCATCACCAGCAGGCCGAACGCCGCCATCAGCGCGCCGTGGCCGAAGCCGACCGCGGGAGCCTCGCGGACATCGTGCCACGCACGCTCCAGCCAGGTCATCGGCTGCAGGGGCCTCAGGATCCGCACGGGCAGGGCAGCAACGGCGTGGGCATTCATGCGCCGCATCGTAGGACCGGATGCAAGACCACGATACCCGTGCTGCTCCTAGGTCCGCCGCGGCCTATGATGGCGCCATGATGTTCACCGGTCCGGATCTGGCCACGCTGCGATACCGCAACGCGCTGGCGCTCTTCGACGAATACGTGCGCGCCACCGTCAGCGCCCCCGATGCCGCGGCGCTGCTCGGCCTCGAGCGCCGCTTCGCCGAGCGGCTCGGCATCCAGCCCAGCTACTGGAGCCAGATCAAGAGCCGCTCGCGCCAGATCGGCGACCGGCTCGCGCGCCAGTTCGAGCAGGCCTGCGGCAAGCCCTCGGGCTGGCTCGACCAGACCCGGAGCCTTGCCGCCACCGCCACGCCCGAGCCTGCCCCGACGCCGCAGGGGCCGAGGGATGCGGACGAGCGCTTCATCGTCGATCTGGTGCTCGACTACTACCGCCGCCAGCCCCAGCGCGCACGTCAGCGCCTGCTCGACCTGATCGGCCAGCCCCTGCCCGCTGCCGTGCCCGCGCCGGCCCCGGCCCCGGTGCCCGCCACGCCCGCGCGCGAGGCCGAGGACTCCGCCCTGTGGACCCAGTTCAGCGGCCGTGTCGCGCCGCTGCGACCGCGGCGCTGAGTCCGCCGCAGACCTCACCGCGCGATCCGCGCAGTATCTGACCGTTCGCCACGGGAAAACCCGCCCCCGGAAAAGGAACAATTTCCGGGTATCCGACCTGGGGCGATGTCCATCTTTGGGGGGGCTTCACGACCTGATAAAGGGTCGTTTAGCATGTGCCCCAGATACTGACGCTTCCCGGTTTCCAGAACGACTGCACCGGTCCGCCCACGGACCGGGCGAGCCGCCGCATTGCAGGTCCGCCTGCGTGGCATTTGTTCCTGTTTCGCCGAAATGCGCGTGAATCCGATGAAACCCCGATCGATTTCCAGTTCATCGAACCGAATGACCGTACCGAGCACCTCCCCGCCCACTGATACCTGAACGTATTGCAGGATCCGCCATGAACTCGCTGCTGCCCCTGACGCCTCTGCTCCGCCCCGCCTCGCCGGAGTCCGCCACCGCACCGCGCTCGCGCTTCTTCGCGCTGCGCTCCTGGCTGCGACTGATGCGACTGCGCCGCAACCGCCTGACCGCCCGGCTCAATCGGGATCTGGCCGCGATGGAGGCCTGCGCCAGCGAGGGCGCGGAAATGGAGGTCCGCAGCGTCGAGCTCGACGGCAGGCGCTTCGAGGCGCTCTATCGCCACGGCGAACTGATCTGCCTGATGCCGGATTCGTCACGCTCGTGAGCGTCGCGTGCATGCCGGGGGCAACCAGGCGCCGCCGGCCGCACTAGCATCGGCCGGATCGCCGTCTGACGCGGAACCGGACATGCCCACGACCTTCTTCACCGACCCCGACGCCTGGAGCGCCCGGCTGTGCGCCGAGCCGATCCCGGTCCTGGCCGAAACCGTGGACCAGCTCACCGACCTGGCCCTGCTCGAGGAGCGCAGCGGCAGCGTCGACGCCCACATGATCGCCGATGCGATCGGCGGCGACACGCTGATGACCCTGCGCGTGCTCGCGCACCTCTCGCGCCACCGGGGCAGCCAGCAGGTCACCGACGTCCACACCGTGACCGCAGCGGTCGTGATGATGGGCATCGGCCCGTTCTTCCGTGCCTTTCCGCCCGCCGGGCTGCGCACTGTCGAGGATCTGCTCGCCCGCTCGCCGGAGCAGCTGTCGGCGGTGCGCCGGCTGATGGCCCGGTCCTGGCGCATCGCGCGGGTCGTCACCGAGTTCGAGCTGCAGCATGGCGATTCGCATGCCGCCGCCCTGCAGGTCGCCGCGCTGCTCGGCGACAGCGCCGAGATCCTGCTGTGGTGCCATGCCCCCGACATCGCCCGTCAGCTCGGGCAGGATCCGGACGAAGCCCGGCAGCGGCAGGTGCTCGGCTGCAGCCTGGCTGAACTGCTGCAGGCGCTGATGCGCCACTGGCAGATGCCGGAGCTGCTGCGCACGCTCCTGGCGCCGCAGGACGGACAGGCCGCCACCGCCCCCCAGGGCCGACTGCTGCTGCTGCGGCCGCAGCGCCGCCTGCTGGCCCTGGCCGGCCGGGTGGTCGAGCAGGCCGGCCAGGAGCCTCCTGCCGGCCTGACGCTCGAGGAGCTCGAGGAACTGGCCGGCTGGCTGACGCTGTCGACACCGGCGGCCGAACGGCTGGCGCAGCAGGCGCTGGGCTGAGCCCGCTCCGCCGCCGCCCGTCAGACCGCAGGACGCCCCGACTTGACCTGCGCCAGCACGATGCGGCTGCGGCAGTCGCGCACTTCGGGCCGCGACAGCAGGCATTCGTCGAGAAAGCGGCCGTAGTCGGCCACGTCGCGCACGGTCACGCGCAGCTGGAAGTCCATGCCGTCGCCCAGGCGCAGGCATTCCACCACCTCGGGCCAGTCCTGCGCCGCGGCACGGAAGCGCTCGGCCGGGCCGCAGCCCTCGCCGGGCGGTGCCAGGCGCACGTCGACCAGCGCCGTCAGCCCGAGTCCGAGCCGCTCGGGCGGCACGATGGCCGCATAGCCGGTGATGACACCGGCCTCCTCGAGACGCCGCACGCGGCGCAGCACCGCCGAGGCCGACAACTGCACCTGGGCGGCGAGCTCGTCGAAGGTGATGCGGCCTTGCAGCTGCATCACCTCGAGAATGCGCCGATCGATCGCGTCAAGGGCATGATCCGGATGATCCATGCCGGGATCATTGCAGTTCCAGTGCCACTCATCCTGAATCCGGCCTGAATCTGTTTGGTACCAATGTTGCGGATCGCTCACGGCGCATCGAGCAGCTCCTGCACCAGGCGGTGCAGCCGCGGGTCCTGCAGCATGTCCAGATGGCCCCGGCCCGGCAGCAGCAGATCCTGGCCGGCGCCGTCGAGCCGCGCGCCTGCCGGCGGGAAGACGATCGTGTCGCAGTCGCTGCGCACGCAGACCAGCCGCTCGCGCCAGGCGGCCGACTCGGACTGCGCCAGCGCGGTCAGCCAGCGGCTGCCGCGGCGCATCTGGCGGACATTGGGCAGCAGGGCGCCGAGCGTGGCCAGCCAGGTGCCGCGATGCGGCGAGCCGATCGTGACGACCGGCCCGACCCGGGCATCGACCTCCTCCGGCCGCTCTCCTGCGGCCAGGCGCGAGCGCCGCCAGGCCCGCAGCACCAGCCCGCCCATGCTGTGGGCCACCAGCAGCGGCGGGCGGCCCGTCGTCTCGGCCAGATGACGGATCGCCGCGTCGATGCGGTCGGCATGGGCGTCGATCGACACGAAGGGCGGCTCCAGGCTCGGCGCGATCACCGCCACGCCACGCGCCTGCAGCCAGGGCTGCCAGTCGTTCCAGACCGCCCGGCTGCACAGCAGGCCGTGGACCAGCAGCACGCCGCGCCGGCCGGCCGCCTGGGACAGCGGCACGGGCCGATCGGGCCAGCGGTGCTCGCGCAGCATCTGCTCGAGCAGGAAGAGGCGCCGCGAACAGCGCGACTCCGCCCGCCAGGCCCGCAGCCTCGCCACCGGCCCCGGCCGGGGCAGCGGGTCGTCGCGGTGCAGCAGCGCGGCCAGCACGCCCTCGGTCAGCAGCACCAGCGGGTGCAGCAGCAGCACCAGCAGCGGCGGCCCCCAGGTCGCCAGCGGTCCCAGCCCGGCGCGCAGCGCATGGAGCGGCCAGAACAGCGCCAGCATCAGCCCCAGGCCGACGACGATCCGCAGCGCCCACGCGACCATGTCCTTGTCCCCCTTCGGTCCGGATCATGCCCGTCCTGTCCCGAGAGGGACAGCTCCGGCGCGCCGCTGCGGGCTTGCCCGGAGGCGGACCGGCACGCGGTACTCGAACAATCCGGGCCGTCAAGACACAGCACCGGAGACATGACGATGGACACGCTCCCCGAGCGCCCCTGGCTGGCGCATTACCCGCCCGGCGTGCCGGCCGAACTCGACCTGAGCGATGCCGGCACGCTGGTCGACCTGATCGACGACGGGCTGCGGCGCCACGCCGCGCGTCCGGCCGCCCTCTTCCTCGGCGCGACGACCCGCTTCGGGACGATCGACCGGGACGCGGTGGCGCTGTCGGCCTGGCTGCAGCAGCAGGGCGTCGTGCCGGGCACGCGGGTCGCGCTGATGATGCCCAATGTGCCGCAGTACCTGGTCGCGATCGCCGCGGTGCTGCGCATCGGTGGCGTGGTCGTCAACGTCAATCCGCTCTACACCCCGCGCGAGCTCGAGCACCAGCTGCGCGATGCCGGCGCCGAGGTGATCGTGCTGCTCGAGAACTTCGCCGCGACGCTGCAGGCGGTGATCGCGCAGACACCGGTGCGCCATGTGCTGCTGGCCTCGACCGGCGACATGCTGCCGGCCTGGAAGGGCCGGCTCGTCGACTTCGCGGTCCGCCATGTGCGCCGGATGGTGCCGGAGTTCAGCCTGCCGCTCGACGGCGGCCGCAGCGTGACGCGCTGGCGCGACGCGATCGGACAGGGCCGGGGGCAGACGGTGCGCCCCGTCGTGGTGCGTCCGGACGACGTGGCCTTCCTCCAGTACACCGGAGGCACCACCGGGGTGAGCAAGGGCGCGGTGCTGCTGCACCGCAACATCGTGGCGAACGTGCGCCAGTGCGAAGCCTGGTTCGCGCCGCGGCTGCAGGCCTTCGGCACCGAGCCGCTGACCGGCGTGTGCGCGCTGCCGCTCTATCACATCTTCGCGCTGACGCTGTCGTTCTTCCTCGGCGTGCGGCTGGGCATGCGGCTGATCCTGATCCCGAACCCGCGCGACCTGCCGGCGCTGGTGGACGCGCTGCGCGGCCAGCGCTTCCATCTCTTTCCGGGCGTCAACACGCTGTTCAACGCGCTGGCGAACGATGCCGCCTTCGCGCGGCTGGACTTCTCCGCGCTGGCCGTCAGCAACGGCGGCGGCATGGCGGTGCAGCGCGCCACCGCCGAGCGCTGGCTCAGGGTCACCGGCTGCCCGATCGCCGAGGGCTACGGCCTGTCGGAGACCTCGCCGGTGGCCACCGCGAACCGCCTCGACCTGCACGAGTTCACCGGCACGATCGGCATGCCGGTGCCCTCCACCGAGATCGCCATCCGTGACGACGAGGGCCGCGACCTGCCGCTCGGCGAGGCCGGCGAGATCTGCATCCGCGGCCCGCAGGTGATGGCCGGCTACTGGCAGCGCCCCGACGAGACCGCCAAGGTCATGAGCGCCGACGGCTTCTTCCGCAGCGGCGACATCGGCGTGATGGACGAGCGCGGCCAGGTGCGCATCGTCGACCGCAAGAAGGACATGATCCTGGTGTCAGGCTTCAACGTCTATCCGAACGAGATCGAGCAGGTCGCGAGCATGCATCCGGGCGTGCTCGAGTGCGCGGCCGTCGGCATGCCCGACGAGCACTCCGGCGAGGCGGTCTGGCTCCATGTGGTGCGCCGCGATCCGGCCGTCGACGAGCGCGAGATCGCCGAGCACTGCCGCCGTCACCTGACCGGCTACAAGTGCCCGCGCCGCATCGAGTTCCACGAGTCGCTGCCGCGCAGCAACGTCGGCAAGATCCTGCGCCGCGAGCTGCGCCGCCCGGCCTGAGGGACGGCTTTCCGCCACTTGTCCACCGACTTGTCCACCGCCCGCAGACGCCGGGCCGGCCGATATCCACCGGCCGGCCCGGGCTGTCCACCGGCTGCTCACCGGTTGTTCACAGCTTGCCCACGCAGTTGGGCGCACCGCACTGGCAGCGCATCCCGCCCTCGTGGTGGGTCTCGCCGTAGTTGCAGGTGATCTCCTCGCCGGGCGAGATGTCGCGCATCGCGTAGATCTCGATGCGGCCCTGGCGGATGCGCAGCACCGCATTGGGGGTGCAGGAGTGGTTCGTGAATCGCAGCGGATCGCTCGAACGGGACGCATCGACCGCTCTTCTGGGCGAAATCTCGATCATCATGATCCGTTCGACATGCTTCACGCGCTCCCAGGCCTCATGCACGCTGATGGTCTCGCCGCGGATCTCGCCGATCTTGCGCCGCGCCGGGATGGCCTCGCCGGCAAAGGCGCCGGTGCCGTCGATCTGGCTGGGCGCGTTGTGGACAACATATTTCTGTGGATTGGCAGGCGTGCCCATGGACGGATCCCCGATCGGCAAAAGCCGCGATGGTACGGGTTGCCGTCACCGCCCGCCCGCGCTTGTCCACAGAAGGCTGGGCACAAGCTGTGGATGAATGCGAGTTGTCCAGTGCCGTGAAGAAGAAGCTGTGGACAAGCGCGGCATCCTTCACGGCCGGAACGCGCAGAAATGCGCACCGGTCGCAGGCTCTGGACAACCCTGTGGGAAAGCAGCGGACAGATCGGGAACAACTTCGGGAAATCCGGCGCGTCCCGAAGTTGTTATCACTCTCTCCCATCTTGCTCCACTGGGTCATCCACAGACTTCCAGGTGACTCAACCCGTTGATTCACAAAGAAAAAACAGGGTTACCCACAAAAAATAGGCTCCTCTACTACTATGAACTATCTTTAAAAGACAAGAGAAGACAGGGATAACTTTCTGGGGGAAACCCGGGCAGGAGAAGAGGCTCATGCCCGTTGGAAGAAGACAGGGAAGACGCAGACCGCGCGCGGACAGCACCCGCAGGAGCCGACGCAATGCAAGCAGGAAGAAGGCCAGCAGCCCAGGCAAGGCAGGAGCGCTTGCACGGCACCGTGGCCTGCAAGGGTCTTCAGGTCTTGAGGGAATGCAGGACTCCCGATGCCGGGTCGCCAGGAAACAGGGAGCGCAGGCACCCGCTCGGACCACTGGCATGCATCTTGAAAGAGGACGGGCTCAACTTTCCCAACTTCTCTTCTCTCTGCGGAGACTTCCAGATGAATCACAAGCTCAATGTCGCTCTCGCTGGCCTGGCCCTGCTGGCTGCCGCAGGTTCCGCCTCGGCCCAGGAAGTGGTCAAGATCGGCCATGTGGGCCCGACGAGCGGCGGCATCGCGCACCTGGGCAAGGACAACGAGAACGGCGCGCGCATGGCCGTGGACGAGCTCAATGCCAAGGGCGTGACGATCGGCGGCAAGAAGGTGAAGTTCGAGCTGCTGGCCGAGGACGACGGCGGCGACCCGAAGCAGGGCACGGCGGCGGCGCAGAAGCTGGTGGACTCGAAGGTCGCCGGCGTGGTGGGCCACCTGAACTCGGGCACGTCGATTCCGGCGTCGAAGATCTACAGCGACGCGGGCCTGCCGCAGATCTCGCCGTCGGCGACGAACCCGAAGTACACGCGCCAGGGCTTCAAGACGACGTTCCGTGTGGTGGCGGACGACGTGCACCTGGGCGGGACGCTGGGCAAGTACGCGGTGACGTCGCTCAAGGGCAAGTCGATCGCGGTGATCGATGACCGCACGGCCTATGGCCAGGGCGTGGCCGACGAGTTCGAGAAGGGCGTGAAGGCGGCGGGCGGCAAGACGGTGGCGCGCGAGTTCACGAACGACAAGGCGACGGACTTCACGGCGATCCTGACCAACCTGAAGGCGAAGAAGCCGGACATCGTGTTCTTCGGCGGGATGGACGCGGTGGCGGGCCCGATGATCCGCCAGATGAAGCAGCTGGGCATCAAGGCGAAGCTGATGGGCGGCGACGGCATCTGCACGGGCGAGCTGCCGAAGCTGTCGGGCGGCGCGATGGAGGACGGGCAGGTGGTGTGCGCGGAGGCCGGCGGCGTCGAGGGCGAACAGAAGAAGGCGATGGACGACTTCAAGGCACGCTTCAAGACGAAGTTCAACGCGGACGTGCAGATCTACGCGCCGTACGTGTACGACTCGGTGAACGTGATGGTGGCGGCGATGGAGAAGGCGGGCTCGAGCGACCCGGCGAAGTACCTGCCGGTGCTGGCGAAGACCACGGGCTACAAGGGCGTGACGGGCACGATCACCTTCGACGAGAAGGGCGACATCAAGAACGGCGCGCTGACGATGTACACCTACAAGGGTGGCAACCGCGAGCAGATCGCCGTCGTGCGCTGAGGCGGGTCCCTGACGCCGGATCGCGGGTCACCGCGATCCATGGCGTCCGACGCACCCTGCGGCCCCGACTTGTCCACAGCGCCTGTTGTGGACAGGTCGGGGCTGCGTCGTCTTGAAGACGAAGCGCCGGCGCGAGACTTCTCTGGCGCCTGCCGCTTGTCCCAGCGCAAATGTCCGGGCGCAGGCACGGTTTCGGCAAGGGGCCTGCCGTATGCTGCGAGCTGACCCCGTCACCACGCACGCCGTCCCGTGGACCATCACTTCCTCACCCCCCTGTTCGCCCCGAAGTCCATCGTCGTCTTCGCCGGCCATCCCGATCACCTCGAAGAGGCTCCCGCACTGACACGCACGATGCTCGCGGAGCTGCGCGCCGGCGGGTTCGGCGGCTCGCTGAACTTCCTCGACGTCGACATGACCGGCACGCTGTCGGATCTGGCGCACTCGCGGGCGGACCTGGCCGTCATCGCGCTGCCGCACGAGCGCATCGCCGCGGCGGTCGAGATCGCCGGGCGCATCCGCTGCCGCGCCGCGCTGGTGTTGTCCACAGGGCTGCCGAGCAGCCAGTGCCGCGAGCTGCACGACATCGCGCGCCGCCACGGCATGCACCTGCTCGGGCCGAACTCGCTGGGCTTCCAGCGCCCGCTGCTCAAGCTCAACGCCAGCGTCGCCGGCCGGCTCGCCGCGCCGGGGCCGCTCGGGCTGGTGTGCCAGTCGGGCGCGCTGACCGCGTCCATTCTCGACTGGGCCGCGCGCAACGCGGTGGGCTTCTCCACCGTCGTCTCGCTGGGCGCAAACACCGCCGTCGACCTGCCGCAGGTGCTGGACTTCCTGGCCAACGACGCGGCCACGCAGAGCATCCTGGTCTACATGGAAGGCATCCATGACGCCCGGCGCTTCATGAGCGCGCTGCGCGCGGCCGCGTTCGCCAAGCCGGTCGTCGTGATGAAGGCCGGCCGCCAGCCGGCCGGCTCGACCGCCGCGCTGACGCACTCGGCCGCGATCGTCGGCTCCGACGACGTCTTCGAGGCGGCGCTGCGCCGCGCCGGCGTGGTGCGGGTGCGCTCGTTCACGCAGCTGTTCTCGGCCGCGAAGTGCCTGGCCTCGCGCTACAAGCCGGTCGGCAAGGGGCTGGCGATCATCACCAACGGCGGCGGGCCGGCGGTGCTGGCGGCCGACCGGGCCAACGAGATGGGGCTGGACGTCGCGCACCTGGTCGACACCAGCCGCACCGAGCTGGCCGCGAACCTGGCGCCCCATGCCACGCTCGACTCGATCATCGACCTCGGCGAGGAAGCCACGCCGGCGCAGTTCAAGGCCGCGCTGCAGGCCTGCGCGAAGGACCGCTCGGTCCACGGCGTGCTGGTGATCTACAGCCCCAAGCTCGACAGCGATCCGGACGGGGTGGCGCAGGTCGTCTGCGACCACATCCACCACATGGCCAAGCCGGTGCTGACCTGCTGGATGGGCGACGAGCGGGTGCGCGACGCGCGCATCAAGCTCAACAGCGCGCTGATCCCGACCTTCCGCACGCCGGAGGCGGCGGTGGACGCCTTCGCCAACGTCGCGAACTTCTACCAGAACCAGCAGCTGCTGCAGCAGACGCCGCCGCCGCTGTCGCAGCTGGCCACGCCCGACACCGAAGGCGCGCGGCTGCTGATCGAGAGCGTGCTGGCCGAGCGGCGCAAGGTGCTCACCGAGATGGAGTCGAAGGCGCTGCTGGCGGCCTATCACATCCCGGTCACGCGCACCATGCTGGCGCGCACCGCCGGCGAGGCAATGCTGATCGCCAGCCAGCTCGGCTACCCGGTGGCGCTGAAGATCGATTCGCCCGACATCAGCCACAAGTCCGACGTGCAGGGCGTGGCGCTGAACGTCAGCACGGCCGCGCAGGTGCGCGATGTCTTCAACGACATGCTCGCCGCGGTGCGCCGGGTTCAGCCCAAGGCGCGCATCAACGGCGTGACCATCCAGCCGATGGCGGCCAAGCGGCGCGGGCGCGAGATCTTCATCGGCCTGACCACCGACGATCCCTTCGGCCCGGTCATCACCTTCGGCGCCGGCGGCACGATGATCGAGCTGATCGCCGACCGCGCGATGGAGCTGCCGCCGCTGAACCAGTTCCTGGCGCGCCGGCTGATCGAGCGCGCCCGCATCGCCACGATGCTGGGCGAGTGGCGCGGGTCGCCCGCGGTCGACCTCGAGGCGGTCGAGCAGATCCTGCTGCGCGTGTCCGAGATGGTCTGCGAGCTGCCGCAGCTGCGCGAGATGGACATCAACCCGATCATCGTCGACGAGAGCGGCGCGGTCGCGGTGGATGCGCGCATCGTCATCGACCACGCCGGTCCGACCGCGCGCGACTACCAGCACCTGGCGATCCTGCCCTATCCGAGCCGCTACGAGCGCGAATGGCCGATGAAGGGCGGCGACCTCTACACCATCCGGCCGATCCGCCCGGACGACGCCGACATGCTGCAGGCCTTCACCCGCAGCCTGTCGGAGGAGAGCCGCTACTTCCGCTTCGCCAGCGCGATGCACGAGCTGCCCGCGCGCATGCTGGCGCGCTACACGCTGATCGACTACGACCGCGAGATGGCGCTGGTGGCGGTGCACACCGACCGCGTGCTGGGCGAGGACGGCGAGTTCGTCGAGACCGAGAAGATCATCGGCGTGTCGCGCTACATCACCAACCCGGACCAGACGACCTGCGAGTTCTCGCTGGTGGTGTCGGACGACTACAAGGGCCAGGGCCTGGGCTCGCGGCTGATGCTGTCGATCGCCGACTTCGCGCGCGACAAGGGGCTGGCCCACATCGAGGGCCTGGTGCTGGCGAACAACCCGAACATGCTGCGCCTGATGCGCGGCCTGGGCTACGCGGTGCGCTCTTTCCCCGAGGATCCGGACTTCAAGCTGGTCGTGAAGGCGCTGTGAGGCGGCTCGGGCCGGGGGATCACTTCAGGCCGAGCTCGCGCAGCCGCTCCTCGAGGTAGCTGCCGGCGGTGTGGCGCGCCGACAGCCGCACCTCGGCACGCGGATGCAGGAACAGCGGCATCGAGACGCGCGGACGCCGGGCCGCGTCGCCCTGCGGGTTGACGACGCGGTGCGTCGTCGAGGGCAGCCAGCCGCCGGTGGCTTCCTGCAGCATGTCGCCGGTGTTGATGACCAGCATGCCGGGATCGCAGGGCACCGGGCGCCAGCGGCCGTCGCGGCCCAGCACCTCCAGGCCCGGCGCGGTCGCCGCCGGCAGCACCGTCAGCAGGTTGATGTCCTCGTGCGCGGCCGCGCGCAGCGCGCCGGCGGGCTCGTCGCCCCGCAGCGGCGGATAGCGCAGGATGCGCAGCAGCGTGCGGCGGCTGCCGGCGATCATGTCGGGCAGCGGCTCGGACAGCTGTGCGCGCACCGCCTCGGGCAGTTCCTGCTGCACCCAGCCGAGCAGCTGCACCGCCAGCGCCTCGGCCTGTGCCCGGCAGCGCAGCGCCGCATCGCTCACCTCCTGGGGATAACGTCCGTCCGGATAGTGGTGGAAGAAGGCCTTCAGGTCCCGCTGCGCATGGCCGCGTGCGGTCTCGGAGCGCTCCGGCCCGACGTGGCCGTCCTGCAGGACCGGATCGAAGGGATAGTTGTCCACAGCCGGCGAGCCCAGGAAGGCGTCCCATTCGGCATGGGCGGCCTGCAGCAGCGCGACATCGAGCGGGTGATGCGTCAGCACCGCGAAGCCGGTGTGGCGCAGGCTGTGGACAAGTCGGGCCGGCGCCCGGGCGTCGTGCCCGTCGACGATCGCCGGCAGCAGCGCGGGGTCGCTCATCGCGGTGCGGTCGGGGGCGGGACCGGGTACTTGCGCGCGTTCAGCGCGATCTTGCGCTCGACCGCCGCCTCCAGGTCGATGCCGCAGCGGTCGGCGATCTGCAGCAGGTAGACCAGCACGTCGGAGATCTCCTCGCCGATGTGCTGGCGCACCGCCGGATCGGCGCCGACCTGGCTGGACTGCTCCGGCGTCATCCACTGGAAGATCTCGACCAGCTCGCCGGCCTCGACGACCATCGCCATCGCGAGGTTCTTCGGCGTCTGGTAGGGGTCCCAGCCGCGTTCGGCCGAGAAGGCGCGCAGGCGGGATTGCAGGCTGTGGATATCCATGCGGTCCAGTGTGCATGATGCGGACATGAATGCAAGCCACTCTTCCCCCGACTTGTCCACAGCCCCGGACGCGCTGCCGCCGATCGCGCTGGTCGGTGCCGGGCGGGTCGCGCAGGCGCTGGCGATCGCGCTGGCGCGGGCCGGCATCGCCGTCGCGGCCGTCGGCAGCCGGCGCGAGGCGCTCGGCGCGGGCTGGCCCGAAAGTTGTCCACAGCCCTGTTCTCCACAGGCGGCGGCGGACCGTGCGGTGCTGGTGCTGCTGACCGTGCCGGACGACGCGATCGCGCCGACCGCCCGGGCGCTGCGCTGGCGGCCCGACCACCAGGTGGTGCACTGCAGCGGCGCCACCGAGGTGGCGGCGCTGGCTGCCGCGGCCGAAGCGGGCGCGGCCACCGGCGGGCTGCATCCGCTGCAGATCTTCTCGGATCCGGTGCAGGCGGCCGAGCGGCTGCGCGGCAGCACCGCGGCGATCGAGGCCGACGGCGAGCTCGCGCGGGTGCTGCACCGGCTCGCCGCGCGGCTCGGCCTGCGTCCGATCGTGCTGCCGCCGGGCATGCGGGTGCGCTATCACGTCGCGGCCGGCTATGCGGCGAGCTTCCTGCTGCCGGTGCTGGCGCAGGCGGCCGGCCTGTGGAAAACCTTCGGCGTCGACGAGTCCGATGCGCTGGCGGCGCTGCTGCCGCTGGCGCGCGGCACGCTCGATGCCGTCGAGGGCCGGGGCCTGGCGGGGACGGTGTCGGGGCCGATCGCGCGCGGCGATGCGGGCGTCGTCGCCGCGCACCTGGCCGCGCTCGAGGCGATCGGGGCACCCGAGGCGGCGTTCTACCGCGGGCTGGCGCGTCCGCAGGTCGCGCTGGCGCAGGCCGCGGGCCGGCTCGACGAGGCGGCCGCCGCGCGCCTGAACGACCGGATCGGGCCCTGAGGCCCGGCGCCGCCGCGATCCGCATCGTGGTTCCGCTGCGGCGCGGACGGTGGCACCATCTCTCCCGTCAGCGCTTCTCGAGACGTGACGCCATGAGCCCTGCCGCCGTGCCTCCTCCCGACCCGCCGGACCTGCCTTTGCCCGGACGCCGCGGGCGGCATTACCCGGTGTCCCAGGGCTACCGGCCGGTCTGGCGTTCGCGGCCGTGGTTCCTGCCCGGACGGCGGACCGCGGCGGTGCTGGGCCTGGCCGTCGTCGCGCTGCTGGCCTGGCGCAGCGAGCGCTGGTGGCCGCTGCTGCAGGGGCGCAGCGTCACCCGCGCCGTCCGTCCGGTCGTCGAGGCCGCCGATCCCGCGGCCGCAGGCCCGCTGCAGCCAGGGGCGCGGCCGCCCTCGCCGGAGCCGGCGCCCGCCGAGGTGCCGGCCGCAGCGACCACCCCGCCACCGGTGCCGGTGCACCGCTGCGCCGGCGCCGGCGGGCGGGTCGCCTACGGCCAGACCGCCGACTGCCGCTCCGGCAGCGGTCCCTGAGGTGGCCCTCGGGGCGGCCCGAGGCCGGCCACTGCGGTCTAATTCCGGCTTGACCGTTCTTCACACGACATCAAGCCCGGGGATTTGCACATGACTCCTGTTCCGATGCGCCTGCTGCGCGCCGGCCTGGCCGCGCTGGCCGCGATCGTGATGGCCGCCTGCGGCGGCGGCGACGGCACCGAGGCCGAGAGCCCCATCGCCACCGACGACACGACCGGCCACTGGATCATCGACCAGGACTACGGCGGCTACCGGCTGATCTACGACTGCACCGACCGCACCGCGCTGCACTACCGCTACACGCTGCAGGCCGACAACGGCAGCGTCGCGCGGCCGGCGTCCTTCACGCTGGACACGATGCTGCCGGCGGGCTGCCTGCAGCAGACCAGCACAGCCAGCTACGAGAGCGTGCATGCCGGCTACGACCGCGGCCACCTGGTGATGTCCAATCACATGGACTACGACGCCACCTACATCCGCCGCGCCAACTTCATGAGCAACATCGTGCCGCAGGTGTCGAGCTTCAACCGCGGCATCTGGCTCGACGCCGAGACCGTGGCCGAGTGCTACCGCGACATCGCGCCGGTGCAGGTCTACGGCGGCGTGGTCTACAGCGATCCCTCGAACGACTATTTCCTGTCCAGCCACGGCATCCGCACGCCCGAATACCTGTGGAAGGCGCTGATCACCACCGATCCGGCCACCGGCGCGCAGAAGGCGATCGCCTGGCTGATCCCCAACACTGCCGGACTGGGGCCGCTCGACGGCTACATCGTCAGCATCGCCGAGCTGGAGCGGCGCCTGGGCGCGGACCAGGTCCGCATCAGCGCGTCGGCCGCGCTCAAGGCGATGAAGCCGCAGGCGAGCTGGCCGCTGCCGGCGGGCTGCAGCCTCGACTGAACGGGCCGGCCGATGTCCGCCCCGATCCTCGTCCTGCTCGCCCATCCCGAGCTGCGCCACTCGCGCATCTGCCGCCGGCTGGCGCAGGAGGCGCGCGCCCGGCCCGAGGTCGAGGTGCGCGATCTCTACGCGCTGTGGCCGGACTATGTCATCGACGTCGAGGCCGAGCAGCGCGCGGTCGAGGCCGCCGCGCGGCTGGTCTGGCTGCATCCGGTGCAGTGGTACTCGATGCCGGCGCTGATGAAGCTCTGGCTCGACGAGGTGCTGCTGCCGGGCTGGGCGCATGGGCGCGGCGGGCGCGCGCTGCAGGGCAAGGAGCTCTGGCCGGTGCTGTCGACCGGCGGCCATGCGCGCGACTACCGCCCCGGCGGACGCCACGGCCATGACTTCGCCGACTTCCTGCGCCCCTACGAGCGCGTCGCCGCGCTGTGCGGCATGCGCTGGCGTGCGCCGATGGTGCTGCACGGCGCCGCGTCGATCGACGACGCGGCGCTGGCGGTGCATGCGCGCGAGTTCGTCCACCGCCTGACCGCGCCGGTGCCCGCCGGCCCCCGAGGAGACTGATCCGATGCCCCACGAGAGCCACTGGCTGCAGGCGACGCTGGTCTATCTGGTCGCCGCGATCGCGGTGGTGCCGCTGGCGCGCAAGTTCGGCCTGGGCACGATCATCGGCTACCTGGCCGCGGGCATGCTGATCGGCCCCTTCGGGCTGCGGCTGGTGCGCGACCCGGACGCGATCATGAACATCGCCGAGTTCGGCGTCGTGCTGATGATGTTCCTGATCGGACTGGAGCTGGAGCCGCCGCGGCTGTGGTCGATGCGCCGGGCGATCTTCGGCTGGGGCAGCGTGCAGCTGCTGGGCTGCGCGCTGGCGCTGGGCCTGGTGGCGCAGGCCGGCGGCGTGCCCTGGCCGCTGCCGCTGGTCGCCGGCCTGGGGCTGGCGCTGTCGTCGACCGCGGTGTCGCTGCAGGTCATGCAGGAGCGCAACCTGATGTCGACCTCCGGCGGCCAGGCGGCCTTCGCGATCCTGCTGTTCCAGGACGTCGCGGCGATCCCGATCCTGGCGCTGATCCCGCTGCTGGCGCCGCGGGTGCAGGCCGCCGGCAACCACTGGGGCGAGGCGCTGCGCGCGCTGGCGGTGGTCGCCGGCATCATCCTGGCCGGCCGGCTGCTGCTGCGCCACGCGCTGCGCTGGATCGCGCGCAGCGGCTCGCCGGAGATCTTCACCGCCGCGGCGCTGGCGCTGGTGGTCGCGCTGGCCAGCCTGATGCACGCGGTCGACCTGTCGATGGCGCTGGGCGCCTTTCTCGGCGGCGTGCTGCTGGCCGAGAGCGAGTACCGGCGCGAGCTCGAGACCGATCTGGAGCCCTTCAAGGGCCTGCTGCTCGGGCTGTTCTTCATGGCCGTGGGCATGTCGATCGACTTCCACGTCATCGCCGCGCATGCGCTGCTGGTGGCCGGGCTGCTGGCGGGCTTCCTGGCGATCAAGGCGCTGGTGCTGCTGATGCTGGCGCGCCGCGCCGACGTGCCGGCGCCGGAGCGGCCGGTGTTCACGCTGCTGCTGGCGCAGGGCGGCGAGTTCGCCTTCGTGGTCTTCCAGCAGGCCTCGGACCTGCACGTGATCGACGACGCGCAGACCTCGGTGCTGATCGGCACGGTCGCGCTGTCGATGCTGGTCACGCCGCTGCTGCTGGTGGCGCTGGACCGGCGCGAGCGCCGCCGCGCCGCCCGCGTCGGGCCGGTGACCTCGCCGCATGCGCTGTCGGAGCCGCAGAGCGCGCCGGTCATCATCGCCGGCTTCGGCCGCTACGGGCAGATCGTCGGGCGCATGCTCAACGCCAACGGCATCGCGCCGACGGTGCTCGACCACGATGCCGAGCAGGTCGAGGCGCTGCGGGGCTTCGGCTTTCGCGTGCACTACGGCGACGCGACCCGGCTGGACCTGCTGCGCACCGCCGGCGCGGCCACCGCGAAGGTGCTGGTGGTGGCGATCGACGATGTCGACCAGAGCCTGAAGCTGGTCGACCTGGCGCGCGAGCATTTCCCGCATCTGGTGCTGGTGGCGCGGGCGCGCAACGTGCGGCACTGGTTCGCGCTGCGCGACCGCGGCGTGACGCTGATCGAGCGCGAGACGCTGGACGCCTCGCTGATGAGCGCCCGCGGCGTGCTCGAGCAGCTCGGCTGGCACCCGGCCCATGCGCGCGAGCAGGCGATGCGCTTCCGGCGCCACTCGATCGCCCAGCTCGAGCAGCTCTGGCCGCACCACCGCGACGAGAAGACGCTGGTGTCGATGTCGCGCCAGGGCCGGCGCCAGCTCGAGGAGCTCTTCGCCCAGGAGCGCGCCGAGCGTGCCGCGCGCCCGGAGCGCTGGAGCGACGATCCGCCGGCGCCGCGCGACGACTGAGCGCTCGGCGCTCAGCGCGCCGGATCGTCCTGCGCGTCGGCGAGGAAGACCCGCTCGGCCGCGCGCGTCGGCTCGTGGTCGACCAGTTCGGCGAACAGGGCGGGCGGAATGGTGATCGCCCGCGCGCCCAGCGCGATCACGTCCAGGCAGGCCTGGCGGCTGCGCAGGCTGGCCACCAGCAGCCGCGTCGGCGCGGCGCTGCCCGTGAGCTGCGCCTGCATGTGCGCGATCCGTGCCAGCCCGTCCAGGCCGGCGTCCTGCATCCGGCCCAGGTAGGGCGCCGCGTAGGCCGCGCCCAGCATCGCGGCGAACAGCGCCTGCTCCGGCTCCCACACCGCGGTGAAGGTCACCGGCACGCCGCGGCGCGCCAGCTCGGCGCCGGCGGCCAGGCCCTCGCGGGTCGCCGGGATCTTCACCACCAGCCGGCCCGGATCGGCCAGCGCCACCAGGCCCTCGGCCTCGCGCAGCATCTCCTCGGTCTGCACATGCGTCACCTGGACCTGCACCTGGCGCACCCGCAGGCCCAGCAGCGTCTCGACCAGCCGCGGCACGTCGGCCTGGCGCAGGCCGGCGCGGCGCAGCAGCGTCGGGTTGGTCGTCACCGCATGCACCAGCGGGTGCGGCAGGCAGGTGCGCAGCGCGTCGAGGTCGGCGCTGTCGAGACAGAGGTGGAAATCGGGAAGCGCGGGGGAGGAGGCCATGTCCGCTATTCTCGCGGTACCGCACCGGGTTTGAGCGTGGGGGAAAGAACCTAAGTAAAACTAGGTGATTTACTAATGGAGCGATCCCCGTGCTTCATGCATGCTGGACACTCCGACCGCCTTTCCGACCATGCATTCCCCCTCCGCCGCCCCCTTCGAGCCCGACGAGCGTGCCGTGCGGGGCTCGAACCACAGCGGCATGCGCCAGTTCAACGAGCGCACCGTGCTGCAGGCGATCCGGCTGCATGGCGCGATCGCGAAGGCCGACCTGGCGCGGCTGACGCAGCTGTCGTCGCAGACCGTCTCGGTCATCGTCAGCCGGCTGCTCGACGACGGGCTGCTGCTCAAGCAGGAGCGGGTGCGCGGGCGCATCGGCCAGCCCTCGGTGCCGCTGGCGCTCAACCCGGACGGCGCGATCAGCCTGGGCGTGCAGGTCGGCCGGCGCAGCCTGGAGGTGCTGGCCTGCGACTTCGTCGGCCGGGTGCGCCATCGCCACGAGTTCCACTACGACCTGCCCGATCCGCAGCGCGTGCTGCCCTGCATCGCCGAGGGGCTGGCGCGGCTGCAGCAGCAGCTCGGTGATCTGTGGGCGCGGGTGGTCGGGCTGGGGCTGAGCTCGCCGCTGTCGATGGAGAAATGGTCGAGCGTGCTGGGCTCGCAGGCGCATGGCGCGCTGGCGGGCTGGGAGCACCTGGACCTGCGCCGCGAGGTCGAGGCGCTGACGCACCTGCCGGTGAGCTTCGCCAAGGACACCACCGCCGCCTGCGTGGCCGAGCTGCTGCAGGGCCACGGCACCGCGGTGCGCAGCTTCCTCTACATCTTCGTCGGCACCTTCGTCGGCGGCGGGCTGGTGCTGTCGGGCCACATCGTGACCGGCCAGCGCGGCAATGCCGGCGCGATCGGCTCGCTGCCGGTCGGGCTGGCGCGCGGCGGCGAGCCGCCGCCGCAGCTGCTCGAGGTCGCCTCGGGCTGGCAGCTCGAGCAGGCGCTGCTGCAGGCCGGGCTGGACCCGCTGCAGGTGCAGCACGACGACATCGTCGGGCCGCGCTTCGCCGCGCTGGTCGAGCCCTGGCTGGAGCAGGCCAGCCTGGCGCTGGCGATGACCACCGCCAGCGGCTCGGCGATGCTCGATCTGGATGCGGTCGTGGTCGACGGCTCGCTGGCGCGGCCGCTGATCGACGCGCTGATCGAGCGCACGCGCCGGCGTCTGTCGGTCTATCGCTTCGACGGCCTGCACGCGCCGGCGCTGCTGGCCGGGCGGGTGGGCGCGCATGCCCGCGCGCTGGGCGGCGCGCTGCTGCCGCTGCACACCCAGTTCTTTCCCGACAAGGACATCTTCCTCAAGCCGTCGCTGGGCTGATTGCCGGGCGGCGCATCGACAGCGTGCGCGCGCTCTCGAAGCGCCGCGCGCGGCCGTCGATCGGGTCGACGAAGGCGATCTCGCGCGCGAGCAGGCGCAGCGGCTCGCGCCAGTCGGGCAGCGCGTCCGGCGCCGGCTCGGGCTGCAGCACCGGATAGATGCGGTCGCCGACGATCGGCACGCCCAGCGCGGCCAGATGGGCGCGCAGCTGGTGCTTGCGCCCGGTGAGCGGCTCGAGCCGGTAGCGCGCCAGGCCGCTGGCGGCGTCGTGCTCCATCAGCGCGATGCGGGTGAAGGCGTCGGGCTCGCCGGGCACCTCGTGCATCTGCATGAAGCGCTCGCCCTCGCGTTCGGCCAGGCGGCTGGCGTGCAGGCGCGGCAGCGTCGCGCCCAGCGCCTCGCGCCAGGGCGCGACCGCCTCGTAGACCTTCTCGATCGCGCGGTCGCGGAACAGCGCCTGGTAGGCGCCGCGGCTGGCCGGATCGAGCGAGAACAGCACGACGCCGGCGGTCTCGCGGTCGAGCCGGTGCAGCGGCACCAGCGTCTCCAGCCCGGTGGCCTTCTTCAGCCGCACCAACAGCGTCTCGTGCAGGTGTCGGCCCTTGGGCGTCATCGGCAGGAAATGCGGCTTGTCGACCACCAGCAGCCGCTCGTCGCGGTGCAGGATGACTGCGTCGAAGGGCACCTGCGGCTCGGGCATGTCGAGGCGGCGCCAGTACCAGAGCAGGGGATGTTGTCCACAGGGATCGGACTTGTCCACAGGCCGGCCGTCGGCGGCCAGCACCTCGCCGGCGTCCAGGCGGGCGCGCCAGGCGGCGGCGTCCAGCGCCGGCAGCCGCCCGCAGAGGAACTCGAGCACCGTCGCCCACGGCCCCGGCGCCACCGCGACACGGCTGGCGCCGACGCCGTCGCGCATCGGCGGCACCCAGTCCGGGCGGGGGCGGCTCATGCGCCGGAACGGCTGGACGAGGCGCGAGACTTGGACTTGTCCACAGGCTTTTCAACAGGTTTGTCCACAGCCTTGCCGTCCGGCTGGCCGACCGGGATCAGCAGGTCGGCGATCACCGGACGGTGCTCCGAGCCGCCGCGCCAGCCCACATGCGCCGAGCTCACGCCGATCTCCGGGCTGACGAGGATGTGGTCGATGCGCAGGAAGCTCAGGCCGGGCTTGAGCGAATGGCCGTGCGTGTAGCCCCAGCCGCGGCCGCCGGCCGAGAAGGCGTCGCGCAGGCCCAGGCCGCGGGTCAGGGTCTGCACGACCGAGGCGTGTTCCGGCGCGTTCAGGTCGCCGGCCAGCAGCGTCGGGCGGCGCAGCGGGCCGAGGGCGCGCACCAGCGTGTCGGCCTGCGCCTGGCGGTCGGCGTAGTTCTGGCGCCAGTCGTCCAGGCCCTGCAGCAGCTCGAAGCGGGTCGCGTTCAGGCCTTCGCGCGGCGTCAGCAGGTGGGCGGTGACGATGTCGACGCGCGTGCCGTCGATGTCGACGGTGCAGCGCACGTACTCGTGCTTCTCGCCGCGGAAGGACATGTCCTCGTGGCGGCAGTCCGACAGCGGGAAGCGGCTGGCGACGGCGTACTGGCCGTAGGCGTAGAGCCGGTGCTTCGGCAGCGCGTCGCGCATGCCGTAGGGCAGGTCGCCGGCGCGCGAGACCTCCCGCGCGTCCTGCATCACCAGGATGTCGGGCTGGTGCGTCTCGATCTCGTTGTTCAGCGGCACGAAGCCGCCTTCCCGGAAGGCCGCGCGGTAGGACTTGATGTTGTAGGTCATGAAGCGCACCGCGCGCACCCCGGCGGCGGCCGGGTCGGCCGGCGGCTCGGCGCGGTGCAGCCCGGTGGAGACGTCCATCACCACGGTCAGCAGCAGCGCGACGGCGGCCAGCGCCGCCACGCGCCAGAGCCAGCCCAGCAGCAGCGACAGTCCGAGCGCGAGCAGCGCCGGCACGAGATAGACCAGGAAGGGCATGTAGCGCGCCAGCTCGATCATCGGATCGCGCAGCGGGGCGAAGCGGTACAGCCAGACAAGCGAACCGGTGGCCAGCACCGACACGACGATGCTCAGTCGGGCGAGGCCGCGCAGGGCGGGAGAGGCGAAGGTCACGGCGGGTTCTCCGTCGGATCGGGGTCAGGGGCGGCAGGGCGGGGCAGGCCGGCGAGCATCGCAGGGCGACCTGAAGACAGGCCGGCCGTGCGTGGCCGGAATGCAAAAAGAGCGCAGGCGCGATTGTCCACTGCGGGCGATGACGGATCGGCAGCACCGCGCACCGCAGGGATACTGCCCGACCATGCAGGCCATCCTCACCGTCACCGTCCCGTTCTTCGCGCTGATCCTGATCGGCTACCTCGCCGCGCGGCGCGGGCTGCTGCCGCTGGCGGCGGTGCCGGGGCTGAACGCCTTCGTGCTGTACTTCGCGCTGCCGTGCATGCTGCTGCGCTTCGGGGCGCGGCTGCCGGTGCGCGAGCTGCTCGATCCGGCGGTGCTCGGGCTCTACCTGGCCTGCGCGCTGGCGGTGGTCGCGCTGACGATCGCGCTGACCCGGCGCGCGGCCGGCAACCTGCGCGACGCGGCCTTCGGTGCGCTGGTGGCGGCGTTTCCCAACACCGGCTTCATGGGCGTGCCGCTGCTGGTGGCGCTGGTCGGGGCGGCGGCGGCCGGGCCGGTCATCACCACGGTGCTGCTGGACCTGTTCGTCACCAGCTCGCTGTGCATCGCCATCGCGCAGCTGCATCATGACGATCCGGCCGCCTCGCATGCGGGCGACGCGGCGGCCGCGCGGGCGGCGGTGCTGCGCTCGCTGCGCGCGGCGCTGGCCAATCCGCTGCCGTGGTCGATCGGGCTGGGCGCGCTGATGTCGGTGACCGGGCTGACGCTGCCCGGGCCGGTCGACCGGGTGATCGCGATGCTGGCCGACGCGGCCAGCCCGGTGGCGCTGTTCACCATCGGCGCGGTGCTGTGGCGCTCCGGGCTGGATGCGCAGGGGCGACCCGCGCCGCCGATGCCGCCGCGCCGCTACCTGCCGGTGGCGCTGATCAAGCTGGTCGTGCATCCGGCGCTGGTCTGGGGCGGCGGGCGGCTGGCGCAGCAGGCCGGCCTGGACCTGAGCGACTTCCAGCTGATGGTGCTGACGCTGGCGGCCGCGCTGCCCAGCGCCAGCAACGTCTCGCTGCTGGCCGAGCGCTACCGCGCCGACAACGGCCGCGTGGCCCGCATCATCCTGGCCTCGACGGTGCTGGCCTTCGGCAGCTTCGCGCTGGTGGCGTGGGGATTCGGGGTCGGAGCGGGTTCGGTGAATTGATTTCGATCAGTTCACGGAACGTCCCAAAATGGTATTTCCGCGTTCCTGTGTGAACATCCAGCCCGCATGTGTGTCCACATGATGTCAAGGGGGGCCATGACGGTGTGAGCGCACAGAGGATCGATGGAGACCCGGATGGAGAGGATCGACACGGCGCCGACAGGCTGCGCCGGCATGGTGGGGGTGGGGGCCTCCGCCGGCGGGCTCGAGAGCCTGCGCCAGCTGCTGGAAGGGCTGCCGGAGCATTCCGGGCTGTGCTTCGTTCTGCTGCAGCACATGGCGCCGGCCCATCGCTCGGTGCTGGCCGAGATCCTGCGCCCGCACAGCCGCATGACGGTGGCCGAGCTCGCCGAGGGCGCTCTGCCGCAGCCCGACACCGTGCTGGTCACGCCGAACAACGCCCATGTGCGCTTCGACGGCGAGCGGCTGCGGCTGAGCGAGCCGGAACCGCATTCGCTGCCCCGGCCTTCGATCAACCTGTTCCTGGAATCCCTGGCCATGCATCTGGGGCCGCGTGCCGCGGGCATCGTGCTGTCGGGCACGGGCAGCGATGGGGCCCAGGGGCTGCAGTGCATCCGCGATGCCGGCGGGCTGGTGCTTGTGGAGAGCGCCGACAGCGCGCGCTACAACGGCATGCCCGAGGCGGCCGAGCGGCGTGTCGGCCGTGACCGGCGCATGTCGCTGCAGGCGATGGGCCGGGCCCTGGCGGTGTGGGCCGCCGCGCCGACGAGTCCGCCGATCGGCGAGGCCGACATCCTGGCCGCGGCCGACCGGATCGACGACGATCTGATCGATCCGGCGCAGGGCGCGCCTGATCCCGCCATTCTCGAAAACCTCTTCCAGCGGGTTCGCCAGCGCAACGGCATCAATCTGGCCGACTACAAGGAGCCGACGCTGCGTCGCCGCCTGGCGCGGCGGATGCATGCGCTGGGCGTCGACACGCTGGTCGCCTACCTCGACAGGATCCGCGCCGAACCCGACGAGCTCGACGAGCTGGCCCGTGAAACCCTGATCTCGGTGACGTCCTTCTGGCGCAATCCGCTGGCGTTCGATCATCTGGTCGAGCAGGTCGCGCGGTGCCTGACGCGCAAGCCTGTCGGCGAGCCGGTGCGGGTCTGGGTGGCCGGCTGCGCGACGGGCGAGGAAGCCTATTCGGTGGCGATGGTCTGGCGCGAGGCGATCGGCGATCGCATCGAGACGCATCCGCTCCAGATCTTTGCCACCGACCTGGACCTGGAAGCGATGCAGCACGCTCGCCGCGGCGTCTATGACGTCGGGGCGATCGGCAGTCTGCCCGAGCGGCTGAGTTCCCTGCATTTCCAGCCGGCCGGCGCTCGCGTCGAGATCGACAAGTCCCTGCGCGAGAGCATCGTCTTCTCCCGCCATGATCTGACGCGCGATCCGCCGTTTCCGCGGCTGGACATGATCAGCTGCCGCAACGTGATGATCTACCTGAAGCCGGAGGCTCAGGCTCGCGTGATGCGGATGTTCCATTTCGCGCTGCGCCCGGGCGGGCTGCTGATGCTGGGCCAGAACGAGTCGGCGCTCCAGCACGAGGATCTGTTCCGTTCGCTGGACAAGGACGTGCGGCTGTACGAGCGCCGGGCCGGTCGCTCGCTGGTGTCGCGTCTTGGCAGCGAGGTGCCCGACCCGACGCCCGTGCCGGTGCCCGTGGCGGCCAGTGCGCCGGCCCGCGCGGTCGCTTCCGCGCCGTCGCTGGCCGAGCCGGAGCTGACGCTGCTGCGCCAGGGCGCGCGGCTCTATCTGCCGCCCTGCGTGCTGCTCGACGAGCGCCTGAGGGTGGTGCAGGTGCATGGCGACGTCTCGCCCTTCCTGCAGCTGCGCGCCGGGGCCCAGACCTTCGACGTGCTGTCGATGGCCCGGCCCGAGATCGAGACCGAGCTGCGGCTGCTGTGCGCGCTGCTGGGCGACGGTTCGCGCGACACGCAGCAGTCGGAGGTGGCGCTGGGCCCGGCGCGGCGGCGCCAGCGCTGGCAGATGGTGCTGCATGTCCTGCCCGAGACCGGCGTCGGGCCGGTGCGTCAGGTGCTGCTGGCCTTCCTGCCGCTGCGCGCGCGCAGCCGGCGCGGCCTCACCCCGGCCGAGTCGGGCGCGGCCGGCGCGGCCGAGCTGGCCGATGCGCGCGAGCGCATGAAGAGCCTGATCGAGCAGCTCGAGGCCTTCAACGAGGAGATGCAGGCGCTCAACGAGGAAGCGCAGGCCACCAACGAGGAGTTGCAGGCCAGCAACGAGGAGCTCGAGTCCTCCAACGAGGAACTGCAGGCGACCAACCAGGAGCTGGCCACCGTCAACGCCGAGCTCGGCCACCAGTGGCGGCGCCACCAGCAGCTCGCCGAGGAACTGCAGAGCATCCACAACAGCATCTCGATGCCGATGCTGGTCATCGACGAGCAGTACGGCATCAGCCGCTACAACACGGCCGCCGAGCGGCTGTTCCGGCTCAGCGCAGGCGCGGTCGGTCTGCCGCTGGCGACGATGCACCGGCCTGGCGGCATTCCCGATCTGGTGCCTCTGGTCGCCCAGGCCCGCGCGAGCGCCAGCCCGCTGGTGCTGGACCTGCTCCCCGGCGAGGACGGGCGCGAGTACGTGCTGCACTTCAACCACAACGTGCTGGGCGGCGAGCGCCGCGGCGTGGTGCTGACGGTGGTCGACAACACCGATCTGGCGCGTGCCCAGCGCCAGACCCGCCTGGTCGAGCGGCGCCTGCTGTCGGTGCTCAGCCACGGGCAGGCGCTGATGGCGATCAAGGACACCAGCGGCCGCTACCAGTTCGCCAACCCGCAGTACGCCGCCTTTCTCGGCACGAGCGTGGAGGCGCTGATCGGGCGCACCGACACGCAGGTGCTGCCGGCCGACACCGCCGCGCTGCTGCGCCAGGCCGATCTCGAGCTGCTGCGCGACGGCTCGGCCGTGGAGAGCGAGCAGAGCTTCGTCGTGGGGGGCCGGCGCCAGTGGTGGTGGTCGACCCGCTTCGGGCTGCATGACGCGGCCGGCACGCTCGAGTCGATCGGCGTGCAGGCGGTCGACCTGACCGCAACCCGCCTGGCCGACGAGTCGCTGCGCATCGCCGCCAAGGTCTTCGAGGTCAGCTCCGAGGGCATCATGATCCTGTCCCCCGACGGGTGCATCGAGCGGGTCAACCGCTCGCTGTGCCTGCTTGCCGGCCTTGCCGAGGCCGACCTGATCGGGCAGCGGCCGGACTTTCTCGATGGCGGGCGCAACGGGCCGGCCTTTCTGGCGGGCGTGCTGGCGAGGGTGCTCGAGCAGGGAGGCTGGCAGGGCGAGGTCTGGTGCGAGCGGCCGGAGGAGGCCATGTTCCCGGGCTGGCTCTCGGCCAGCCTGCTGGCGGGCGAGGCCGGCCAGCCTTCGCATGTGGTGGCGGTGCTGACCGACATCACCGCGCTGACCGAGACCCGCGAGAACATGCGCCATCTGGCCACGCACGACACGCTGACCGGGCTGCCCAATCGCAGCCTGCTGATGGACCGCATCAAGCACGCCATCGACAATGCGCGGCGCCATCGCACCGAGGTGGCGCTGTGCTTCATCGACCTCGACCACTTCAAGACGATCAACGACAGCCTCGGCCATGACGCCGGCGACGAGATGCTGAAGCTGGCCGCCCGGCGCATCGGCGAATGCGTGCGCGCCTGCGACACGCTGGCGCGCATCGGTGGCGACGAGTTCGTGCTGCTGCTGGAGAACACCTCGCGCCACGAATGCCTGCTGACGGTCGAGCGCATCACCCGGATGCTGGCCGAGAACGTGCCGTTCCGGGGCACGACGCTGTCGACCGGCGGCAGCATCGGCGTGGCGCTCTATCCGGTCGACGCCAGCGATCCGGCCACGCTGCTCAGCCATGCCGATGCGGCGATGTACCGCGCCAAGACCGGCGGGCGCGGCCGGTGCGAGTTCTACGCCAGCGAGGTCGGCAGCAGCGCGCGCCAGCGCCTGCACATCGAGAGCGGCCTGCGTCAGGCGCTGACCCGCCACGAGCTGCGGCTGTTCTACCAGCCGCAGACCGATCTGGTCAGCGGCGCGGTCCATGGCGTCGAGGCGCTGCTGCGCTGGACGCCGGCGGGCGCGCCGATCTCGCCGGCGGTCTTCCTGCCGATCGCCGAGGAGTCCTCGCTGATCGAGCGCATCGGCGACTGGGTGCTGGACGAGGCCTGCCGGCAGCTGGCGACATGGCGCGCGCAGGGCCATGTGGAGCTGTGCATGTCGGTCAACCTGTCGGCGCGACAGCTGCGCGACAGCGGCCTGCCCGACCGGCTCCAGCAGCTGCTGATCACGCATGGCGTGCCGGGAGAACGGCTGGTGCTGGAGATCACCGAAAGCGCGCTGCTGCGCCGCGACGAGGCGCTGGACCGCATCATGCGGCGCATGGAGGCGCTGGGCGTGCAGCTCTCGCTCGACGACTTCGGCACCGGCTATTCCTCCCTGGCCCATCTGCGTCATCTGCCGATCAGCGAGCTGAAGATCGACCGCAGCTTCGTGCAGGGCATGGCCGACCAGCGCGACGATCGCGAGATCGTCGAGGCGGTCATCGGCCTGGGCCGGGCGCTGGGGCTGCGCATCGTCGCCGAAGGCGTGGAGAACGCCGAGCAGATGGCCTGCCTGATGCAGCGCGGCGGAGCCGACCTGGTGGTGCAGGGCTTCCTGCGCGGCCGGCCGATGGCCCCGGACGAATGCACGCGCTGGCTGACGGACGCGGCGCTGCAGGACTGCCGGGCATGAGCGATCCTTCCGCCCCCCGGGTCCCGATGGCCTCCTGGTACCTGCTCGATGCGCAGGACCGCATCATCGACGTCAGTCCCGACTGGGACGCGGCGGCCGAGGCGGGACATGGCACGGCCAGCGCCTTCCGGATCGGCATCATCGGCCAGCCGCTGACGCGCTTCCTCGCCGGCGACACCACCCGCATGTTCATCGATTCGGCCTTGCAGGCGGCGCGCCTGACCGGCCTGCCCCGGGCGCTGAACTACCGCTGCGACACCCCGCTGCAGGCGCGGCAGATGCAGATGCGCCTGGTGCCCGGTCTGCAGGCCGAGGTCCGGGTCGAGCATGTGCTGCTGCAGTCGCGACCGCGTGCCGCGCCGCTGCGCTTCGTGACCGCTCCGGCCGAGGCTCCGGCGCTTCCCGGCCTGCCGCCCTGGCTGCGCTGCAGCATCTGCCTGTGGGTCTGCACGCCCAAGGGCTACTGGGAGCCGCCCGAGCATCTCCAGGCCGCGCGGCCGCTGCGGGTCGACTACACCGTCTGCCCGCGCTGCCAGGCCGAGATGACGCGGCCGGGCTGAGTCCGCGGCGCGCGCTTCAGAGGCTGCGCGCCTGGAAGGTGTCGCACTGCGCCGGCTGGCCGCTCTGGAAGCCGCGCTGGAACCAGCGCATGCGCTGCGCGCTGGTGCCGTGCGTGAAGCTCTCCGGGCGCACCGCGCCGCCGGCGTTCTGCTGCAGCGTGTCGTCGCCGATCTGGTGCGCGGCGTTCATCGCCTCTTCCAGGTCGCCCTGCTCGAGCCACTGGCGGCCCTGCTGCGAGCGGCTGGCCCAGACGCCGGCGAAGCAGTCGGCCTGCAGCTCGACGCGCACCGACATCGCGTTGGCCTGCGCCTCGCTCTGGCGGTTGCGCAGCGCGTCGACCTTGTCGGTCACGCCGAGCAGATGCTGGACGTGGTGGCCGACCTCGTGCGCGACGACATAGGCCTGCGCGAAGTCGCCTGGCGCGCCGAGCTGGCGGCGCATCGTGTCGAAGAAGTCCAGATCCAGGTAGACCTTCTGGTCGCCGGGGCAGTAGAACGGGCCCATCGCCGCCTCGCCGGTGCCGCAGGCGGTGCGGGTGGCGCCGCGGTAGAGCACCAGCACCGGCTTGCGGTACTGGCGGCCCGATTCGCTGAAGACCTGGCCCCAGACGTCCTCGGTCGAGGCCAGCACCGTCGAGACGAAGCGCGCGCTCTCGTCCTGCGGCTTGGCGTGCGGCGTGCCCTGCGTGCTCTGGCTGACCGGGGCCTGGCCGCCCTGCAGGCTGCCGAGCACGCTGATGACCGTGCCGGGGTTGATGCCGAAGACCCAGCTGGCCACCAGCGCGACCGCGATCGTGCCCAGGCCGACACCGCGGCCGCCGCCGATGCGGATGCCGCCACCGCCGCCGCCGCCGCCACCGTCGCGGCGGTCCTCGATCTGGTCGCTCTCGCGCTGTCCTTCCCACTTCATCGTCGCTCTCCTCGGCGCAGGCTCCCGGTACTCGGGGGTTCGTGAATTGTTGCCGACCTCATGCTGCCATGAAGCGGGCGGCCGCGGCTCATCCTGCAGTCCAGTAGCCCGGTGTCGCGTAGGAGTGCTTCAGGAAGTCGATCCACAGCCGCACCCGCAGCGGCAGGTGGCGCACATGCGGCAGCACCGCGTAGATGCCGTTGGGCGGCGCGGCGTGGGCGTCGAGCACGCTGATCAGCCGCCCGGCGGCCAGATCGGCCTCGACCTCCCAGGTGCTGCGCCAGGCCAGGCCCAGGCCGGCCAGGCACCAGGCGTGCAGCACCTGGCCGTCGGTGCAGTCGAGCCGGCCGGGCGGGCGCAGGTGCTGCACCTCGCCGTCGATCGTGAAGGCCCAGCCGCGCGACTGGCTGGCCTCGGAACTCAGCGTCAGGCATTCATGGCCGCCGCGCATCAGCTCCAGCGGATGCTGCGGCACGCCGGCGCGCGCCAGATAGGCCGGCGCGGCCACGCACAGCCGCCGGTTGTCGGCCAGCCGCACCGAGATCAGGCTGGAGTCGGGCAGGTCGCCGACGCGCACCGCGCAGTCGTAGCCCTCGTTGACCAGATCGATCACCCGGTCGGAGAGGTTCAGCGAGATCGACACCTCCGGGTGCTGCGCCAGGAAGCCCGGCACCAGCGGCGCGACATGGCGCCGGCCGAAGCCGCCGGGCGCGGTGATGCGCACATGGCCGCTGGCCTTGACGCCGCCGGCGCTGACGCTGGCCTCGGCGCTGGCGATGTCGGCCAGGATGCGGGTGCAGTCCTCCAGGAAGGCGCTGCCCTCGTGGGTGAGCGAGAGCCGGCGGGTGGTGCGCACCATCAGCTTCACGCCGAGGCGCTCTTCCAGCGCGTCGAGGCGCCGGCCGATCACGGCGGGCGCCACGCCCTCGGCCTGCGCGGCGGCGCTCAGGCTGCCGCGGCTGACGACGGCGGCGAAGGTTTCGAGCTGCTTGAGACGGTCCATGCGGGGTGGGGGATGGGCAAGAGCGGCGGAAGGGGTGGGCGGCGGAACGAGCGGCCGATGCGCTTGCACGAGGCGGAGTTGCTTGCGCTGCCTCGAGTCCCGCAGTTCGACATCGAGAACAACGCGTCCGTGCGGACGCTCTTTTTTCAGCCGGCATTTCCACGGGCATAGGCACGAGCGATCTGGCGAGCGAGGTTGATGTCTCTGCTGGTGAGGCCGCCGGCGTCGTGTGTGGTCAAGCCGATGTCCACCCGGTTGTAGACATTGCTCCACTCTGGGTGGTGATCCGCCTTTTCAGCGAGCATTGCAACGGCGGTCATGAATGCAAAGGCGCTGACAAAATCTGGAAACGACAACGAGATGTGCAACCTTCCGTCCTGAATTTTCCACTTGCTTGGACCGACACCCGGATCGTTGGCAAGAAAGTGCTCTATTTCTTGCTGAGTCAGTCGCAGTATCAATTGGATTCTCCGGTGGATGCGGTTGATTCCGGGAAGAGCAGGAACTCCAGCTCAAGCACAAACGTGCCGGCTGGAACGAATGAAAGGGCCATCCCCTCGCACTGCGCGTGATACGGAGGACGCTGTCAATAGGCGCCGCGCTTGCCCAGCGCGCATCATGAGACAGCCGCAGCAAAGACCGGTTGTAGTTTTGCGGTCTGCACCTTGTTCTCCCTGTCGGTCGCTGGTTTCTTGTGCGTTGGTTGGATCGTTTGAACGCTGCTCAGACGGGTTTCATAAAAACTCGCCCGGAGAGGTTTTGTTGACTTCGCGGGGATGCCCTTGTAGTTAGGCGTCATCGCTACTCTGCTGCCTTGGAATCGTTCTGTGTACTTGTTTGATTCTGCTTTCGCGCCAGAGTCGCAAGAGCCGACTTTGATATCTCAGCTAGTTTGTCCCGGAGTTCTGGAACAGCGTGTACCGCCTTCGCAAAGGCGGGAGAGTTGACAAGTTCGTGCCAGGGGCTTCCGTGAGACGAGGACTCAACCAGACGCAGCGGGGCTTCTTCCAGCCTGGTAAGTGCTGAGTCGAAAAGGCGGGCTTCGAAGGCCGCATCAATTCTGGCCGCTTCCTTCCGATATCCTTCGTAGGCGCGCGCCACTGCGGCTTTGAATGAGTAGTCTTCGGCGAGACGAAAGCGTTGTCCGATTTGCTTTGTTGCAAGCCAAGCAAACCAGATTGGTGCGCCGATGCTTGCCACCGATAGCAAGGAGTGCATGAGGATCGCACCCCATCTGGGGTCGGGAGCGGAAAGAGCGGTAGAGAGTGTTTGGATTCGCTCTACGCCAAGGTATGCGCCGGCAACCAGAGCTGCAAGTAGGCCCGCAGTCCAGGCGACCATCGACCATCCGAGTCGGGTTGCCCGCTGGTCAAATGCTGCTGCTAGGCCTCTGCTCGTGCTCGCACGGTAAGCCTCCTCACACTGCTTAAGTACCGCCTCGGCCTCCTCGTTCGTCTTCTTCATCGCCTCAGCACGCCTTTGCGACTCCATAGAGTTGCTGGCGGCCTCTTTAGCCTTCAGAGTCGACTCTTCAACTGCTTCGGCGAGCGTCTTTCTGGCTTCAGCTAGGGCTTGTAGATCCAATGGCAGAGACTCCGCAGCGGCGTGAGCACGCTTGATATCGGAAATCTGGGCTTCAAGGGCATCCTTCTTCGGTGCCAGTTGCTCAAGCTCTGCGCTTATCGAGCGCACCCGTCGAGCAAGCGCTGCTGGCATAGCTTTAGAGTCGCTAACGACCTGCCAGTCTAGTATTGTCGAGAGTATTAAACGAAGACCAACAAAGGTGTTTACGTAAGCAGGGACGGCTTGCGGTGAATTACCCCCAAACATCTGCGGCAGAGTGTTCCCCTGCAAAATCTGAAGTCGCCTTGGAATGTCGCGTACCAAAGGCAATAGAGCCTCATCGATTGAATCTGGGTCAGCGTTCCTCAAGTCTCTTGCGAGCATTCGTGGTAATGCAGACAAATCATGTCGTGTCAGGGCCGGACTATGCCAACCAACTGCTTCTGTCATTGTTGAGTCGTTACCCCAGGTGTTTGTAACTTGGGTTGCGAAGGCGTCAAGGGCCTCGCATGCTTTAGTCAGTTCCTCGTTCAACCTAGTTGCTCCCTGTTATTTTTGCTTTGGAGTCCAGCCCCGAAAGCCGCTACATTCGATTATGACGCCTAACGTAAAATTAGACTATATTTGCATAAGATTTCAGAGAGATAATTTCATTCATTGGGGTGCTCTTTTATTTCATATGTATCCCCGCCGATTACTGCTTCTAGATTTGTTTCGCAGTATTGTTTGATGGCATTAATTATTGGAATTAATGGGTGGGTGGTTAAAATTTCCAGGTTGGTTTTCTCATAAATATATCGCCACTCCACAAATGTGTCATCATATGCTTTTAATCCAAGATAGATAGATTCCGTATATCCGTTATGAGATGCAAATTTGGCGATCTCATTTTGAGCTTCTTCAGGAATTTTTTCGAAAAGTTTGCTTAATGCATGCCCTTTACCTCCGGGAGATATTTTTATAGTACCATCACGCCCCTGGTAAATTACACTCCCTTCTATTTCAATCTCGTCTTCCAAGTAACTGATTGAGGCATTGATCGATTTAAGAAATATCTCTGTTGCAAGACAGATATTCACCATGCCTGGAATAAACAACCTTTTATTTTCAGACTCGATCAGAATTTTTCCAGTTTCTGCAAACGCTTTTCCTTGGTAGTATATGGTTCCTAGACATTTGTAGTGAATGACTTTCTTGTAAACTTTTTTCATTTTGATTGCTGGTTGGTTGTGAAGATGTTTTTGATTACATCATGGTCTAACGTTTGAATTCAGCGGACCAGCCAGCGCAGCTGGCGCAGGTCCGCTGCAATGAAAGGTTAAACAGCACCACTGGCTGCCAGCCTCTCGATGAATGCATCACCCTCGGCCGACTCCGAAAGCAGGTAATGCCCGGACCAGTTGTCCCAACCGGCAGCCAACGTGAATTCCGGCACCTGGAAGGACGGGTGAATTTGTTCGCCTGCGCCGAGCACAGCAGTGCCGATGCGAGTGAACTTGTATTCATTGACTAGTAGCGCTGCCAGGCCGTGCCAGGCAGCGTCAGATGCTTCGCCCAACTCCAGCAAAAGATGCCCATTGGCGGCACGATGAACAGTAACGGTCATAGGTGCTGTTTAACGTAATTTAGACCTTACGGCCCCGCTGCCTAACATGTCTGCTGACATCTAACACGTCAGCAAGAATATGCCTAAACTGTTGTCGGCATTGAAGTTTTTTTCTGCCTTGCATGGTTTGCTCCCCGTAAAAACGACCCCAAAGCCTGCACTGCTGGCGTAACCCGTTACGCCCCGAAATGCAGAAACAGCATACCCGCGCCCGGATCCGCTCGTCCACTGCGGCCCCCCCCGTTCGCCAGCCCCTCACATGTAACAACATGCTGAGCAGACCACTGCCCCTTGGCGTCGGTGTAGCATCCATCCCGCTCGCATCCACTGCGGGCACGGGCTTGGCAGCCCGGAAGCTTGGCGCAGCCGCCGCGCCCAACGCGGCTTTTTCACGCCCCTACGGCGCGTGAGCTGCGCGCATGGTTCCGTCTATGGCGGGCCGTGTGGGAGGGGGCAACCCCTGCCGGTCCAAGCCCGGTCTGCCAACCTGCACGGTCTGCCGCCCCTCTCTTGGCAGGGAGGAGCAGCAGGTTCAAATCCTGTCGCTTGGAGCCATTCATGGCTGACGCCCTCCATTTCCCCGCTCGTCTGATCCCCTGCTGGCTGCGCCGCCCGCCACGCCTGCGCTGACCCCGCTCACCACGGACCGACCGACTCCGCGCGCCCCCTGACTTTCTCGGGGCGCCCGTCGGCGTTCGCGCGTCTGCACGTCACGCCACAGGGGTTCTCTTCCACGGACTTGTCGCCCCCTGTGCGCGTCCCGGCTCGGCGCGCGGGCCACCCACGCCGGTAGAGCGGGAACCACGACACCGGCGACCCAGAGGCGCAAGCTGCCACGGGTGTGGTGGGGCGTTCGAGCCCTGAAGGCAGCCTGTCGCGCGCGTCGAAACCGCCCGCGACCCCCGAATGCGACCGACTGACCGACCGAGGGTCCGCGTCACGCCGTTCCGCCAGGGGCCAGCCCGACACGCCGGCGTGATCGCCGCCGCGTGCAGGGTCGAGGCTTGCCCCTTCGCTCCCTCCTTCCCTCCCTCAGGTCCCTCGGAGTGCACCGGCGACAAGTCCTCCGTTCAGGAATTACATGCATTTCAGTCACAAATCATTGAATTTTTGCGCCATCAATGATCTTGCAAGGTTGCAATAAAGTGATGCCACCATGCACAAGCTGTCCGCCGCCACCGCCCCCCAGGCCGTCCTGTTCGACGCCTACGGCACGCTGTTCGATGTCTACAGCGTGGCGCTGGTGGCCGAGCAGCGCTTTCCCGGCCGCGGCGAGGCGCTGGCGCTGCTGTGGCGCGACAAGCAGATCGAATACACCCGGCTGGTGACGATGAGCGCGCCCGACGGCTCGCGCTACCGCCCGTTCTGGGAGCTGACGCGCGATGCGCTGCGCTTCGCCTGCGCGCGGCTCGGCCAGGTGCTCGACACCGACGCCGAACTGGCGCTGATGAACCAGTACCGCCACCTGAGCGCCTTCCCCGAGGTGCGCGAGGTGCTCGAAGGCCTGAAGGCGCGCGGCATCCCGGCCGGCATCCTGAGCAACGGCGACCCCGGCATGCTCGGCATCGCGGTGCGCAGCGCCGGCCTGGGGCCGCTGCTCGACCATGTCATCAGCGTCGAGCCGGCGCGCGCCTTCAAGACGGACCCGCGCGCCTACGCGCTCGGTCCGAAGACGCTGGGCCTGAATGCGCGCCAGATCCTCTTCGTCTCCAGCAACGGCTGGGACGCCATCGGCGCCACCTGGTTCGGCTACACCACGCTGTGGGTCAACCGCGCCGGCCTGCCGCTGGACCCGCTCGGCACCGAGCCCACCCGCATCGGCACCAGCCTGCGCGACGTGCTCGGCTTCTTCTGATCTGATCCGTTTCGTTCCACCCTCCTTCACCGTTCTCACCGCTCATCCGAGGCTGACACCATGACCGACCGCACCCCCATCCACGGCCTGCAAGTGGCCACCGAGCTGTTCCGCTTCGTCGAGGACAAGGTCCTGCCGGGCACGGGCGTCGACTCGGCCGCCTTCTGGGCCGGCTTCGATGCGATCGTGCGCGACCTGGCGCCGAAGAACGCCGCGCTGCTGCTGGAGCGCGACCGCATCCAGACCGAGATGGACGGCTGGCACCAGGCCAACCCGGGCCCGGTCGCCGACATGGCCGCCTACCGCGCCTTCCTGGAGAAGATCGGCTACATCGTGCCGGTGCCGGCCGAGGTGCAGACCACGACCGCCAACGTCGACGACGAGCTGGCCATCCAGGCCGGCCCGCAGCTGGTGGTGCCGATCCTGAACGCCCGCTACGCGCTGAACGCCGCCAACGCGCGCTGGGGTTCGCTCTATGACGCGCTGTACGGCACCGACGCCATCTCCGAGGAAGGCGGCGCCGAGAAGGGCCGCGGCTACAACCCGGCGCGCGGCGCCAAGGTCATCGCCTTCGCCCGCGACTTCCTCGACCAGGCCGCGCCGCTGGTCAACGCCAGCCACAAGGCCGCTGCCGGCTACGCGGTCGAGGCCGGCCAGCTGGTGGTCAAGACCACCGGCGGCGCCTTCACCGGCCTGGAAGTCCCGGCCCAGCTGGTCGGCTACCAGGGTGACGCCGCCAACCCGACCAGCATCCTGCTGGCGCACAACGGCCTGCACATCGACATCCGCATCGACCGCTCGACCGTCATCGGCGCCAGCGACGCCGCCGGCGTGTCCGACGTGGTGGTGGAAGCCGCGCTGTCGACCATTCTCGACCTGGAAGACTCGGTCGCCGCGGTGGACGCCGAGGACAAGCTGGTCGGCTACGGCAACTGGCTGGGCATCCTGCGCGGCACGCTGACCGAGACCTTCTCGAAGGGCGGCAAGGAAATGACGCGCGGCCTGAACGCCGACCGCGTCTACACCGCCGCCAGCGGCCAGGGCGAAGTGGTGCTGCACGGCCGCAGCCTGCTGTTCGTGCGCAACGTCGGCCACCTGATGACCAACCCGGCCATCCTGTGGGGCGCCGACGGCCGCGAGATCCCCGAGGGAATCATGGACGCGGTCATCACCACGACCATCGCGCTGCATGACCTCAAGGGCCTGGGCACGCCGGGCCTGCGCAACTCGCGCAAGGGCTCGGTCTACATCGTCAAGCCGAAGATGCACGGCCCGGCCGAAGTCGCCTTCGCCTGCGAGCTGTTCAGCCGCGTCGAGCAGCTGCTGGGCCTGGCCGACTCGACCGTCAAGCTGGGCATCATGGACGAGGAGCGCCGCACCTCGGTCAACCTGAAGGCCTGCATCGCTGCCGCCTCGTCGCGCGTGGCCTTCATCAACACCGGCTTCCTGGACCGCACCGGCGACGAGATGCACACCGCCATGCTGGCCGGCCCGATGATGCGCAAGGGCGACATCAAGACGAGCAGCTGGATCGCTGCCTACGAGCGCCGCAACGTGCTGATCGGCCTGCAGTGCGGCCTGCGCGGCCGCGCCCAGATCGGCAAGGGCATGTGGGCGATGCCGGACCTGATGGCCGAGATGCTCAAGCAGAAGATCGGCCACCCGAAGGCCGGCGCCAACACCGCCTGGACGCCGAGCCCGACCGCCGCCACGCTGCACGCGCTGCACTACCACCAGGTGCTGGTGTCGGACGTGCAGAAGGCCATCGAGGCCAGCGGCGACGCCGACAACGCCGAGGTCACCACCAAGCTGCTGACCGACCTGCTGACCATTCCCGTGGTCGCCGAGGCCAAGTGGTCCGACGTCGAGAAGCAGCAGGAGATCGACAACAACATCCAGGGCATCCTGGGCTACGTGGTGCGCTGGGTCGACCAGGGCGTGGGCTGCTCGAAGGTGCCCGACATCAACGACATCGGCCTGATGGAAGACCGCGCGACGCTGCGCATCTCCAGCCAGCACGTCGCCAACTGGCTGCACCACGGCGTGGTGACCGAGGCGCAGGTGCGCGAGTCCTTCGACCGCATGGCCGCCAAGGTCGATGCGCAGAACGCCGGTGACGCCGCCTACAAGTCGCTGGTCGCCAACCCGCAGGGCGCCGCCTTCCAGGCCGCGCTGGACCTGGTCTTCAAGGGCAAGGAACAGCCGAGCGGCTACACCGAGCCGCTGCTGCATGCGTGGCGTCTGAAGGTGAAGGCCGGTCAGGCCTGATCAGAGAACAACGTCGACCAGACGAGCGGCGCCCTGCGGGGCGCCGTTTTTTTTGATGGATGCGCGTGGTCGGTGCTGCCATAAATCTTTTGATCCTCGGATCTGATAAATCGTATTTGTGTGAATCTGTTCTCTTTTTTTGCTTTTTTAGGCGAAATTTTCTTGTTCTGGTGAGTATATTCGATCTGCGGCACCATCCAAGTAGAGTAAGACGGTGTTGTATTTTAAGCGGCGGCCTAGCTGTTTTTTGAGGTTTGGGAGTTGGTATGAAATTATCCAGCAAAAAGCAAGTTGAATATTCTATTGAAGAGCTGAGCATTCTTGAGAAGGTTATTGATTACGCTGATCAACAGAAGCGAGACGCGAGAAATGTTTCTGAGGGGGTGGGCGACGATTTTGCGCGGCAGGCGATATTGGCTATGCGTAGAGACGTATCAATCTATGATCAGTTGAGAAAAAATGGATATGTGAAAACTGTGATTATTGATACGGAGTTGGCGGGACGTGTGGTTATTCGACTGACGCCTGTTGAAGCGAGTACGACAGGAACTGGTGCGGAGATCAGTGGCCCGCATTCACCGTTGGGAAGATTGGCTGTTATTGCTTTATTTGGATATGAAGGAGAAAGCGTAAAATGGGGTGAATATCGTGTAAATGAAGTTCGTCTGTTTGATCGATTTGATGGAGTTGACTTCGAGGTAAATGTTAAAAATTTTTTAAGGATGCAGGTTGATGGCGATCAAGGAAGTGCTGAGATAAAAAACCTCCGTCAATTTGTCAAGGGGGGTGCCGTTGATAATTTGCTTTATATTAAATGTGATGAGGTGGAAAAATCAGAAAATCCTGATGGCGTGGTTGACCAGATCGGCATTCAGAGTGATTTGCGTGAGAAAAGTAATTTACGATTTGCATCTGATTTACTTGTTTCAAAAGAGCGTTCTGATGCAGGTGATGATCTATTTTTAGAGATAGACTATGATTTAGATGATGATTTCAGGATTGGATCTGGGGATTCTGCTTCGGATGGTTATTTTGGGTTAAATGAGAGATTTTTCTCTAATCAAACAATTGATCAGAGTCGAATAATTTCCAGGTCCCCGATGGGGCCTATGTTTGTTGAAGGTGTTGCAGGGTCAGGAAAGACATCTGCTGCGCTTGGTCGAATGAAGATGTTGACTACATTTGATATGCGCGCAGTGACTGATGAAAAAAGTTTTTATCAAATACTTGGGGCTGAGCATGATTACTGGGCTAAGGAATATGCTGGTGAATTTTCTCAAATAAGTTGTGTTGGCTTTGTTCGGACGGGGGAATTAATTAGTTACCTTCGTGAAACATGCAAGCGATTAGATATGCATGATTTGCCTGTCTTTGAGTTTGGGGATTTGCGGGCGAAGCTGATAAAACATTACCAACTCACGTCGGGTGGTGGTCGGACATGGATGGGATCCACCGATGATGAGGTCGTTTCACCCGATATAACAACCATGAATTGGCTTCATGCGACTGACCAAGCAATGTCTCGCTACCTTTCGCAGCATTTGATGAAACAGTTGCCAAAACTGGATGAATTGGTTTGTGTTTTTGACGAGAAATTTCGAGGCCAAGTGAAGCGCGTTGGAATCCCAGCGCTCGCGTTGCTGACCAATCGACTCAAGGAAATATGCGAAGAACTTTCCCTTCCTGCGAAACTAGGTGAATTTTCGTTGGATGGGCTTGCAAGTCGAATTGGTGTCATGTGGGATGAGTTGCGCAAGCGCGTGATGGATCCAAATTTGCTATGGGTAGAGGTCGGGACGCAGTCCTTTTTTGCTGCTGATGCGCGTGCGCTGGCGGAGCAAATGATTTTTAAGAAGGCGGCTCTTTATCGTCGATCTGGACAGCGCATGGTCTTTGCTGATGCTCGAGGAATCGTTGATAAAGCCTTGAGGTTTTGTCGCGCTCCTAAGGGACCGGAAGTTTCCTTGGATGTGAATTCCATTGCTTTGCTTAAAGCTGGCCAACTTTTTGTGCGAGATGCAAGGGGTGAAGATTTTCCATGTGTAGTTGTTGGTTTGAATCAATTGTATTTGGCGTTGTCTCCGGAATCTACTGAAAAAATTTTTCAGCGTATTGATAATCAGCTCCAGCCACTCTCTATTCAGAAGGGCTTAGGTCGATTGAAGCTTCCCGTGCACGGAGGAGGTAATTCAACACCAGATTCTGTATTCACTCAACGTATTTTGACTAGGTTAATGGCTCCGTTTCAGGCGCTTCCTGATCTTTATCTGGAGGCTTTGTGTGGGTATATGGAGTGCTTTCCCTCTCGCGATTTGGTGAAGGCTACATCAAATAGATTGGTGAATCTAAGATTAAAAGAAGAGGATAAGGATTTATTGTTGTGTGTTGCGCATGTTTTGTGCCGAGGGTACTCGCAGAAGGCGTTTAAGTCATTGTTGGCGCCACAGGGCTATCAGGCTGTTTTTGTGGATGAAGTCCAAGACTTTACCGAACAACAAGTTTATTTGATGGTGCAGCAGGCAAATAAAAAATATCGTGCCGTGACAGTTGTTGGTGATTTGGCTCAAAAGTTGCATCACGGTAATTCAATCGACGTTGAGGCTTGTTTTCCTGGGCAATCAGTTCCTCGTGTAAAGCTTTCTGATAATCTCAGGCAAACGAATGTTCCTGGATTATCTTTGTTTAGTGCGATTTTTCGATCTGTTTTTAATGGGGATGCCTTGCCTGCACATAAAATTGTGTTGCGTGCTAAGGCGGATGGAGATGCCGTCGTGCGCCCAAAAATTGTCAAGTGTGTTGATAACTCAGAGGTTGATGCAGAAATTTTGAGTGCACTCAAAAAAATAAATGATCACCATACAGTAGCAGTTCTTTTTCCGAACTCAAAAATTGCTGAACGTACATATAAAAGAATGATGGGTGTGCTGCGAGAGGAAATGATTGATGCTGAGATTTCTGAGACAGTTAATCTGTCGCGTCGGCATGTAAGACATTTCGCAGACGTGGCTAATGCGAAAGGGTTGGAGTTTGATGATGTGTTGTTGGTGCATACGGAAAGTTTTGATTTCGATGCTATATCTGATATTAATAGATTTTATGTTGGTATTACTCGCGCAAGACGATCATTAACTCTGGTTCATCGAAAAAGTTCGGTTCATGGGAAACTGTTGGCGGTTATCAAAAAATTTGATGCGCTTTTGAAGAATTGATGGCGAGGGCCCACGATGGGGGCCGCAGTGCCCTGCGTGGGTGCCCGCCTTCGCGGGCATGACGGGGAGGGAGCGCGGGCATGACGGGGGCGGTGGTGCGCGGGCATGACGGGTGTGATCCGGCGCGGCCGCGCGGAAGATGGTGCAATGCCCTCTTTGCCCGCCGCTGCCGCCCGATGCTCGATGCCGCCCTGCTCCGCCATGCCCTGATCCTGGGCCTGATCTCCGCGATCGGGCCGTTCGCGATCGACATGTACCTGCCGGCGATGCCGCAGATGGCGCAGGCGCTGGGCGCGAGCGCGGCCGAGGTGCAGATGAGCCTGACGGCCTTCTTCGTCGCGCTCGGGCTGTGCCAGATGGTCTACGGGCCGCTGTCGGATCGCTTCGGGCGGCGCGTGCCGCTGATGGTTGGGCTGGGGCTGTTCGTGCTGGGCAGCCTGGGCTGCGCGCTGGCGCCGGATGCGCGCACGCTGATCGCGATGCGCTTCGTCGCCGGCGTGGGCGCCTGCGCCGGCATGGTCATTCCGCGCGCGGTCGTGCGCGATCTGCACACCGGCGTCGAGGCCGCGCGGCTCGGCGCGATGCTGATGCTGGTGTTCAGCGTCTCGCCGATCCTGGCGCCGCTGGCCGGCAGCCTGGTGGTGGCGCTGGCGGGATGGCGCTGGATCTTCGGCTGCATCGTCGTGCTGGGGCTGCTCGCGCTGACGCTGGTGCTGACGCAGCTGCAGGAGAGCCGCCCGGTCGAGGCGCGTCGCGGCACCACGCTGGCGGGCACGCTCGCGGCGGTGGCCGAGCTGCTGCGCGACGGCCATTTCCGTGCGCTGGCGCTGACCGGCGCCTTCGCGATGTCGGGCTTCATGGCCTATCTGGGCCATTCGTCCTTCGTGATGATCGAACACCACGGCGTGACGCCGACGCAGTACGGCCTGCTGTTCGGGCTGAACGCCGCGGCCTTCATCGGCGCGGCGCAGCTCAATGTGCGGCTGTGCCAGCGCCACGGCCTGCCGTGGGTGATCCGGCGCGGTCTCGCGGGCTATCTGGCGGCCAGCGCGCTGCTGCTGGCGCTGACGCTCGCCGGCGTCGACCGGCTCGAGGTGCTGGTGGCGCTGCTCTTCGTCGCCTACGGCGGCCTGGGGCTGGTGGCGCCGACGGTGCCGGTGCTGGCGCTGGAGCGCCACGGCGCGATCGCCGGCACCGCCTCGGCGCTGATCGGCACGGTGCAGATGGTCTGCGGCGCGCTGGTGATGTCGCTGGTGTCGGCGCTGGGCGGCCATGCGCATGGCGCGCTGCCGATGGTGGCGGGCGTGGCCGGCTGCGCGCTGCTGGCCAGCCTGGTCGGCCGGCCCGCGCTGTCGTCGGCCGCGGCCACGCCGGCCGCTATCGGCTGATGGCGCGCACGCCCTTGTAGCCGAGCATCAGGAACACGACGGCCACCAGCAGGAACAGCACGAACAGCACCTTGGCGATGCCCGCCGCGCCGGCGGCCATGCCGGTGAAGCCGAACATGCCGGCCACCAGCGAAATCACGGCGAAGATCAGAGCCCACTTGAGCATGATCGGTCTCCTGGTCGAATGGGTCGAATGAGTCGGAAAGGGCGTCAGCCCATCGGTGCCGGGGCGTGTCCGGGCTCGCGCACCGGCTCGCCGATGCCCGGCGGCTGGGGATCCGTGATCGGCGGAGCGACCGGATCGGGCGCCGCCGGCGGCGGCATCTCCTGCGGCGGAACCGGCATCGGCTCCACCGGCTGCGGTGCGGGCACGGTCATCGCGCCCATGTCACCACATCCGCTGCAGGCGTTCCTGCTCCGAGCGCCGCGCCACTCGCCAGCAGGCGTCGCCGAAGCGCGCCTGCTGCAGTCCCGCCATGCGGTCGAGCTCGCCGTCGGCCTGCATCAGCGTGTTCAGGCTGGCCCAGCCGAGGGCCTGCTTCATCAGTCCGCGGGCCGTCACGATGCGGCCCTGGATCTGGTCCCGATTGATCAGCAGCATGGGAGCTCTCCCTGCGAGAGTGGCGTGGTGGCGAGAGGTCAGGCGCCCGGCGTCAGGCCGGTCAGATCTTCTTGACCGCGTCGGCGGCCTTTTCCTTGGCGTCGCCGTAGTTCGACTGGGTCTTGCCGGCGACCTGGTCGATGCGGCCTTCGGCCTCCAGCTTCTTGTTGCCGACCACCTTGCCGGCGGCTTCCTTGATGTGGCCCTTGACGGTTTCCAGGCGGCCTTCGACTTGATCCTTGTTCATGGCATGACTCCTTGGGGTGGGTTGGCTGGTGCGGCGAAGTGCCGTTCCATGGGAGTCATGGTCGCTGCGGGGCGGGCCGGGCTGCATCGGCCGCGGGCGCGGGAGGCTGTAGGACGGCGCGCCTACACTGGCGCCACCATGTCCGACGAGAACCAGATCCTCATTCCCGAGTCCTTCCTCGACCTGCACCGCGACCGCAGCCGCACCCGGCTGCGCACGCCGGTGGCGCAGGTGCGCGAGCGCTACGAGCTCTGCGAGGACCTGTCGCAGCAGCTGGTGGCGCAGGCGCAGCACATCCACTTCGACCTCGGCGTGTCGGAGGACGAGGTGCTGGTGCGCATCGAGCAGGGGCTGGCGCAGCCCGACGCCGGCCTGTCGGCCGACGAGGCGGCCTGGGTGGTGCGCCGCCTGGCCGAGCTGCTGATGTGGGACTGAATCAGCCGCCCGTCTTGGCCGGCTCGCGCAGGAAGATCTCGACGCGGCGGTTCTTCGCGCGGCCCTCGGCGGTGGCGTTGTCGGCGATCGGCTGGTGCTCGCCGCGGCCTTCGGTGTGGATGTGGGCGGCCGGCGCGCCCTGGGCGACCAGGTAGTCGCGCACCGCGTCGGCGCGGTCCTTCGACAGCGGGTTGTTGATCGCGTCGCTGCCCTGGCTGTCGGTGTGGCCGATGATCTGCACGTTCATCGAGCCGTCGAGGCCGCGGGCGAACTTGCTCAGGATCGGCGCCATGTCGGGTCGGATGTTGGCGCGGCCGGTGTCGAAGGAAATGTCGCCGGGCAGGTTGACGCGCAGCTGGTTGTCCTCGGTGCGCGCCACGGTCACGCCGGTGCCGGCGGTGGCCTGCTCCATCTCGTGGCGCTTCTCCTCCATGCGCCTGGACCACAGGTTGCCGGCGACCGCGCCGATGGCGCCGCCGACCACCGCGCCGGTGCCGGCCTTGCCGCCGGTGGTCTTGCCGATGACCGCGCCGACGCCGGCACCGATGCCCGCGCCGATCGCGGTGCCCTTCTGGCTCTGGGTCATGTCGGCGCAGCCGGCCAGCAGCACCGAGGCGGCCGCGGCGGTGGCGACAAGAGAGGTCATGACCAGGCGGGACGGGATGATGTTCTTCATGCGTTTTCTCCAGACGGAAAGGAATCCGGCAGGCCGGGCCGCAGCGAGATCGGCCAGGTACCTGCTGGTGTCACTTTGACGCGACGCAGTCTGTCGCGGTTGACAGGGCTTCGATTCCCGCGGGCTTAAGAAGGTTGCAGGACAGGTGCAACGGCTGTATCCGTTCCTTGCGTTCCTGCGGCCGGACGACGGCGGGCCCGGGGCGGCGACAATCGCGCCATGCCTGCCGTCCTGAACCCCTCGCCCCTGTTCCTTCCCTGCGCCGCCGGCGTCGAGCCGCTGCTGGTCGACGAGGTCCGTGCCATCCTGACGGCCGCCGGTGCGCCGCGTGCGGCCGAGTCGGTCCGTGCGGGCCGCGGCGGCGTGTCGCTGATCGGCAGCCCGGCCACCGCGATGCGGCTCAACCTCGAGAGCCGGCTGGCGCAGCGCGTGCTGTGGCAGGTCGCCGAGGGCGGCTACCGCGACGAGCGCGATCTCTACGAGCTGGCCTGCAGCGTGAGCTGGTCCGACTGGATCACGCCGCGCCAGACGCTGCGGGTGGACACCACCGCGGTGCGCTCGCCGCTGCAGAGCCTGCACTTCGCCTCGCTGCGCATCAAGGACGCCGTCTGCGACGTGATGCGCGAGGACAGCGGCGAGCGGCCGAACGTCGATCCGCACCGCCCCGACCTGTCGCTGGTGCTGCACCTGCACGAGGACCACGCGACGATCTCGGTCGACCTCAGCGGCGAGGCGCTGTTCAAGCGCGGCTGGCGCGAGGCCAAGGGCGAGGCGCCGCTGAAGGAGACGCTGGCCGCGGCGATGCTGGCCGCCGCCGGCTGGCACGGCCGGCCCGAGGACGGCGCGCTGCTCGACCCCTGCTGCGGCGCGGGCACCATCGCGATCGAGGCGGCGCAGATCGCCTGCGGCATCGCGCCGGGCCTGCAGCGCAGCTTCGCCTTCGAGCGGCTGCAGCCCTTCCGCCTCGAGGCCCCGGCCTGGCAGGCGATGAAGGCCGAGGCGCGCGCGCGGGTGCATGCGCCGGCGGTGCCGGTCTTCGCCGGCGACGTGTCCTTCCGGATGACCGACTTCGCCACCCGCAATGCCGAGCGGGCCGGCGTCGCGCACGCGATCGAGTTCAAGACGATGGACGCGCTGCAGCGCCCCTGTCCGGCCGAGCGCGGCGTGCTGGTGCTCAATCCGCCCTACGGCGAGCGCATCGATGCCAAGGGCACCGGCTCGGCCGGCCAGGCCGCGCGCCTGGTGCGCGAGGACTTCGAGGGCGGCGGCACCTCGCAGGCCTTCTTCTCGTCGCTGGCGGCGCACTGGAAGCGCCACTACGCCGGCTGGACCGCCTGGGTGCTGACGCCGGACGCGAAGCTCGGCCAGGCGATGCGCCTGAAGGAGAGCCGGCGCGTGCCGATGTGGAACGGCCCGATCGAATGCCGGCTGCTGCGCTTCGATCTGGTCGCCGGCTCGAACCGCGCCGGCCGGCCGGCCGAGGGCGCACCGGTGCGTGACGCCGATCAAGACTCCTGATACCTAGTGGGGCATATTGACGGGGTGGCTGCCGCACTGGCGGCGGCCGTCCTGCCGGAGTCCGTCATGCCTGCCTCGTCTTTTCCGCGCTCTCTTGCCCTGCCGGTCTCGCGCCGCCGCCTGACGCAGGCGCTCGCGCTGCTGTCGCTGCCGGCCCTGGCGCTGTCGACCGTCCGCCCGGCGCGCGCGGCCCCGCCGCCGGTATCGCAGGCGGCGATGGTCGCGTTCGACGGGCTCTACATTCCGGCGCTGTTCCTGACCGGCGCCGCGCCGAAGTCCGACGAGGGCCCGGCCCGCGCGGGCGCGGCGATGCTGCGCCTGCAGCAGGCGTGGCCGCAGCAGCGCCCCGCGCTGCAGGCGCTGGCGCCGTCGGCGCGCCCGTGGCGCGAGGCGCTGGCGGCGGTGGACCGTCATCTGGCCCGGGCGACCGCCGAGGTCGGCGAGCGCCGCTGGGAAGCCTCGCACGAGACGCTCGAGCGGGTGCGCGAGACGCTGTTCGAGGCCCGGCGCGCGCTCGGCATCGACTACGCGCTCGACGACTTCACCGCCTTCCACGGTGCGATGGAGGCGATCGCCAACCGCAGAGCGGTGCCGCCGGCGCAGCGCGAGGCGCTCGAGCGCGACTATGCCCGCGCGCGGGCGCTGTGGCGCCGCATCGAGCGGCTGGAGCTCGACCCGGCGCGCTGGGGCCTGTCGCCGGCGCGGCAGGCGCAGCTTCGCCAGGGCCTGGCCGACGAGGACCGTGCGCTGGCCCGGCTGTCGCGGGCGCTGGCCGCCGGTGCGCCCGAGGCCGAGCTGCTGCAGGCCGGCGCGGCGCTCAAGGGCCCGTTCGTCAAGGCCTACACCGCCTTCGGCTGGCCGGCGGGCGAGACGCCGGCGCTGGCGGGCTGAGGCCGTCGCCGGCCTCGGCGCTCACCTCAGCGCGCCGAACACCGCCTTGAGAATCCTGCTGCCGGTGCCGATCGGATCCTGGCGGATCTTCTTCTCCTCCTCGGCGATCATCGTGTAGACGCCGTCGAGCGCGCGCTCGGTGACGTAGCGCTCGATGCTGGCCTGCTGCTCGCCGATCAGGCCGAGCTTCTGCGCCTGGCCGGCGATGGCGTTGTACTTCTGCGCCAGCGAGACCTTCTGCGTCGCGGCGGTGACGATGGGCAGGAACTTCTCGCCCATCGGCGTGCGGGTGCGCTCGCGGAAGAACTCGGTCGCGGCGGTCTCGCCGCCCTGCAGCACCTGCAGCGCATCCTTGACCGACATCGACTTGACCGCGCCGACCAGCAGCGACTTCGCCTGCGGCACCGCCTGCTCGGCGGCGCGGTTCATCGCGGTCTCGAGCGCGTCGACGCGCGCGCCCTGGCCGAGCGTGCGCATCAGCTGCGCGGCCTGCTGCAGCCCCTCGGGCAGCGCGATGCGCACCAGCGGGTTGTTCAGGTAGCCGCCGTCGCGGCCGAGCGTGTCGACCGCCACGCCCGCACCGCGCTCGAGCGCGGCGCGCAGGCCCTGGGCGGCCTCGCCTTCGCCCAGCGCATGGGCCGGGCGCAGCGCGAAGGGCGCCAGGCCGAGCAGGCCCAGCGCCAGCAGCCCGCGGCGGGGCAGACGGGCCGGGGCGATCATCAGGTCGACGGACGACGGGGAGCGGGACATCGCGGCATTCCTCCAGCAGCGGTTCTTCGGCAGAACCCGCCGGAGCGCGGGTTCCTCATCTCAACGGCGGGATGATGCCCCGCGCCGACCGCCGCGGGCGCCGTGCCGGAGTCGGGGACAAGCTGGCGGAAACATTCCCCCGCACCGTGCCGCTCTCCGGCAGCCCGCGCAGCACCTCGTCGGCATCGAGCGAGCCGATCGGGATCGACGGGTCGCGCGGCAGCCGCCCCTGCGCGATCAGGCTCTCGTAGCGCAGCGCGCTGACGCGCAGGAAGGAGCTGAAGTTGCCCACCGCGCCGCGCTCGGCCACCAGCTCGTCGTAGAGCCGCTCGATCAGCTGCACCACGCCCAGGCCGTCGCGCCGGGCGATCTCCTCGAGCACCTGCCAGTAGAGGTTCTCCAGCCGCAGGCTGGTGACGACGCCGTGCAGCCGCACCGAGCGGGTGCGGCTGTCGTAGCTGTCCGGATCGGCGCTGACGAAGATGCGGCACATCGCGCGGCGCTCCGTTCAGAGCGCGATGCGCGTGCCCAGCACCTCCAGGAACTGCGCCAGCCAGGCCGGATGCGCCGGCCAGGCCGGCGCGGTGACCAGGTTGCCGTCGGTGATGGCCTGGTCGACGGGAATGCTGGCGTACTCGGCGCCGGCCAGCTCGACCTCGACCTGGCAGGCCGGGTAGGCCGACAGGCGCCGGCCGCGGATGCGCCCGGTGGCCGCCAGCAGCTGCGCGCCGTGGCAGACGGCGGCCACCGGCTTGGCCGCGTCGAGAAAGTGGCGGGTGATCGCGATCACCTCGGCGTTCATGCGCAGGTACTCCGGCGCTCGCCCGCCCGGAATGACCAGCGCGTCGTAGCGCTCGGCGCGCACGTCGGAGAAGGAGAAGTTCAGCGTGAAGCGGTGGCCCGGCTTCTCGCTGTAGGTCTGCTGGCCCTCGAAGTCGTGGATCGCGGTCATCACGAAGTCGCCGGCGGCCTTGCCCGGGCAGACCGCATGCACCGTGTGCCCGACCGCCTGCAGCGTCTGGAAGGGCACCATCGTCTCGTAGTCCTCGGCGTAGTCGCCGCACAGCATCAGGATCTGGCTCATGTCGCGGGGGCCTCCAGGGGTGTCCGCCCGGTGCGGGCGGGATCGACCGCATTGTTGGGCCCGGCGGCGCGGTGCCGGTAGTAGCCGGGTACGCGCAGACCGAGGGTTTTCCCCGGGAAATCCCGCCAGAGCGAGGTTCAGATGAGCACGTCCACCTGCGTCAGCGTGCAGCTGCTGGACGCCGCCGGTGCAGGGGCGGGCAGGGGCACCGGCTGCTCGCGGGTCGCTGACCAGGATGCGGCGGTGGTGCGCAGCAGGGGCGCGGTCGTCGGCAGCGCGGGGTCGGGCAGGTCGGCGATGAGCTGCTCGGCCGCCTGCGCCAGGTCGCGCTGGCCGCGCGCCAGAACCGCCTGCAGCTGTCGATGGTGCGACATGGTTTCCTCCACTCCCTGATGCCAGACAAGCGCCGCCTGCAGCGGCGAGCTCGCGCCCCATGCGCGGGCCAGCCCCCAGGCCGTCGCGACGCTCTTGCCCTGCAGCATCAGCAGGCTGGACTGGGTGCGATGGAGGGCCTGGTCGATCCTCATCAGGGCCTGGGCCATGCGCAGGCCGAAGCCCCCGGCCGGGGGCAGCCTGTGCGTCCAGATGTCCTGCCATGCCATCGCGTGTCTCCCTGAGTCGTGCCGTGCCTGCCTCTCGAACGTGATGCAGTGCACGGGGATTCTGGGAATCCGGCCCTGGCTGGGCAATCCGGGCTGACCGTGCCCGGAGCCGGGTTAACCCCGCAGTGCGCCGGTGGCATGCGGCGCCCGCTCGCCCGCGGCGGGCGGCTCGAGCGCCTGCAGCAGGCGGAACAGGTCGGCCACCTTGCGCGCGCCGAGCTTCTCCATCATGCGGGCGCGGTGCTGCTCCACCGTCTTCAGGCTGATGCCGAACTCGTCGGCCAGCGCCTTGTTGGCCTTGCCGGCCATCACGCCGTCGAGCATGTCGCGCTCGCGCGGGGTCAGCGAGGCCAGCCGCTGGCGGCACTGGGCCTGTTCGCGCTGGCGGTCGCGCGCCGATTCGCGCTGCAGGATCGCCGCATGGATCCAGTCGATCAGCTGCTGCTCGTCGAAGGGCTTCTGCAGGAAGTCGAGCGCGCCGGCGCGCATCGCCCGCACGGCCATCGGGATGTCGCCGTGGCCGGAGATGAACAGCACCGGCACGTCGGCGTGGTGCTCGCTGAGCAGGGCCTGCAGCTGCAGCCCGCTCATGCCCGGCATGCGCACGTCGAGCACCAGCACGTCGCAGTCGAAGGCCCGCGGGTCGGCCAGGAAATCGGCCGCGCTGGCATAGGTGCTCACCTGCATGTCGAGCACATCGAGCAGCATCTGCAGCGAGGTGCGCACCATCTCGTCGTCATCGACGACGCAGACATGCGGGCGGCGAGGCGGGCGCTGCGCCGGGTTCGCCGGGCTCGTGGGGGGTGTCGCGCGGATCATCGGGCGTCTTTCTCGGCCAGGGGCAGGGTGAGTCGGAACTGGGTGCCACCCTCGGCCCGGGGCTCGGCCCAGAGCTGTCCGAGGTGGGCCTCCACGATGGAGCGGCAGATGGCCAGCCCCATGCCCATGCCGTCGGCCTTGGTGGTGACGAAGGGCAGGTAGATGTCGAGGTCGCCGTCCGCGGGCAGGCCGCAGCCGCGGTCGCGGATGCGGATCTCGGCCATGCCCTGCGGGCCGGGCGCGGTGCTCAGCAGCAGCTGGCGCGGCGCCGGGCTGTGCTGCATCGCCTCCAGGCCGTTGCGCACCAGGTTGAGCAGCAGCTGCTCGGCCAGCACCCGGTCGGCCAGCACCGCCGGCACGGCGGGATCGAGGTCGAGCTCGATGCTCGCCTCCAGGCGGCGCGCCTGCAGCTCGGCCAGGTGCTGCACGCTGCGCACCAGCTCGTCGAGCGGCACCGGTTCGCGCTGGACCGTGTCGTGGCGCACCACGTTGCGGATGTGCTGCATGATGCGCCCGGCCCGCATCGCCTCGTCGGCGATCAGCTGCACCGCGCGGCGCACCTCCGCGACATCGTGCGCCGGCGCCTTGTCGAGGCGGCGCAGCGTGGCGGCGCCGAAGTTGCGGATCGCCGTCAGCGGCTGGTTCAGCTCGTGGGCCAGCGCGGCGGCCATCTCGGCCATGCTGGTCAGCCGCGCGGTGTGCTGCACCTGCTCGCGCCACTGCGCCAGCTCGTCGGCCTGGGCCTTCTGCTCGTGCACGTCGCGCACGCTGCCGATCAGGCGCAGCGCGCGGCCGGCGTGGTTGCGCTCCATCACCCGGCCGCGCAGCCAGACCCAGCGGTAGCCGCCTTCGCGCATGCGCAGCCGCACCTCCACGTCGATCAGCGGCAGGCGCTCGCGGATGTGCGCGCTCATCATGCGCGTCAGCCGCTCGCGGTCCTCGGGATGGACCAGCTCGCTCCAGTAGGCGGCGGCCTGCTCCTGCGGGTCGGGCGGGCGGCCGAGCTGCTCGCCGAAGGAGCGCGAGACATGGAAGGCGCCGCGCACCAGGTCCCATTCCCACAGGGCGTCGCCGTGGCCCTCCAGCGCGAAGCGCCAGCGGGCCTCGCTGGCCTGCACCCGCTGCAGCAGCGCGCGCTCCTCGGTGACATCGCGCAGCACGACCATCGCGTGCACGTCGGCCGACAGCCGCAGCATCGACACCTCGACGTCGGCCAGGAAGAGCTCGCCGTCGCGGCGGCGGTGCCACTGTCCGGCCTCGCGCCAGCGCGCGGCGCGGAAGTAGCGCCGCGCCTGGCGCTCGTCCTGCAGCAGCGAGGCGAGCGGCTGCCCGACCAGCGTGGACAGGCTGTGGCGGTACAGGCCGAGCGCAGCCTCGTTGGCGTCGGAGACGATGCCGCGCCGGTCGAGCAGCAGCACCGGGAAGGGCGCCGCCCGGAAGATCGCGCGGTAGCCGCTCTCGGCCGCGCGCAGGCGTCGGTGGTCCTCGGTCTCGCGACGCAGGTCGCGCACGCCGATGCAGCCGATCTCGGTGCCGTCCTCCTCGACCAGCCAGGACACCCGGATCTCGACCGGAATGCGCGTGCCGTCGGCCAGCAGGTGGTAGCGCAGCGGCAGGTGGGTGCGGTGCTGGCCGAAGAGCGCGTCGATCTCCTCGCGGTCGCCGACCAGCGTGTCGTAGCGGCGTGGCGCCGCAGCCTCGAGGCGCTCAGCGCCGTAGAGGCGGTGCGCCACCGCGTTGGCGTCGAGAATCTGCCGGTCCGCATGGCGCACCAGCAGCAGCGCGTCCCACGACACCTCCAGCAGCGCCCGCCGCACCCGGGCGCGCCGGGCACCGGGTGCGTCAGAGCCGGCCGGGCTGTCCATCGATGTCCTGCAGCCGCGTCAGGTCCACCAGCTTGGTGCAGACCGCCACGACCACGCCGTCGTCGGACCGCATCGGGAAGCGCAGCGCGATGAAGCGCACCGTCCGGTCGCCCGCCGGCAGGTCCTCGGTGCGCTCGGAGCCCTCGCCCAGGCGCAGCACCTCCAGGTCGCGCTCGCGGAAGATGCGCGCGATGTCGGGCGGGAAGACCTGCTGGTCGGTCTTGCCGAGAATGTCGCGGCCGTCCAGCCCGGTGAGCTCCTTCAGGAACTGCGCGAAGCGCGGGTTGACGAACTCGTAGCGGCCCGAGGTGTCCTTCACCGAGATCAGCGTCGTCGAGAAGGTCATGATCGCCATGAGCCGCTTCTCCTTGTCGCGCAGCTCGCGCTGGATCTCGAACAGCGGCGTCTCGTCGAGCACGCTGAGCACGCAGCCGCGCAGGTCGCCCTGCGCCGTCAGCCGCGGCGAGGCGCGCAGCAGATAGTGGCGCTGGCCCTCGGTGAGCTGGCGCTCCAGCGGGCGGCGGCTGCGGATGACCTCGTCGACGCTCTCCAGCACCGCCCCGAGCCGGTGGCCGTGCAGCACGTCGCGCAGGCTGTCGCCGATGCGCGAGGGCACCAGGCCGAACAGCCGCGCGGCCATCTCGTTGTAGCGCAGCAGCCGGTGCTGCTCGCCGACGACGACGATGGCGTAGTCGACGCTGCTCTGGATGCTCTCCAGGTCGCCGTTGGCCTCGGCCAGCTCGGCCGACTTGATCTGCAGCTCCTCGTTGACGGTGGTCAGCTCCTCGTTGGTCGACTGCAGCTCCTCGTTGGCCGCCTGCAGCTCCTCGTTGGCGGCCTGGAGCTCCTCGTTGGAGGCCTGCATCTCCTCGTTGAGCGCCTGCGTCTCCTCGTTGGAGGTCTCCAGCTCCTCGATGACGGTCTGCAGGTGCTCGCGCGTGGCGATCAGCTCGTCCTCGAGGTCGCGGGTGAGCATGCCGGCCTGCGGCGCGTCCTCGCGGGTGCTGTCCGGCGCGTCCTCGCCCCAGCGCACCGGCTCGAACGCGATCATCAGCATCGGCTCGGCATCGGGTCCGCCGACCGGATGCACGGCGATGCGGACGCGCTGGCTGCCGTCGCCGGACTCGTGCGTTCGCCCGAACACCGCCGCCTGCTTGTGCCGCGCCTGGTGCACCAGCGTCTGCAGCTCGGTGCGCCACTCCTTGCGCACCAGGGTCAGCAGGTTCAGGTCGACCCGCCCGGAGGGCAGCCGCAGGAAGTCGCCGACATCCCCGAAGACATGGCGCAGGTCCATCTGCGCGTTGACCATCACGCTGGGCGGCACGAAGACCGCCGCCGCCGCCGACAGGAAGCGCTCCTCCGGCGAGCGCGCACGCTGAGGCAGCGGATGACGGTGCGCCGGCACCGCGTCCATCATCAGCGACACGACGGTCGACTTGCTCACCGGCGTGTCGCGCCGGCTGAACAGGCGCTGGTCGCGCTGCACCGTGTCGAACAGGTTCTCGCGCTGGTAGACCGTCTCGGACTTGCCCAGGAACAGCAGTCCGGCCGGCGCCAGCGCGTAGTGGAAGATGTCGAGCACCCGCTCCTGCAGCGAGTTCTGGAAGTAGATCAGCAGGTTGCGGCACGACACCAGGTCCAGGCGCAGGAAGGGCGGGTCCTGCACCACGTTCTGGCGCGCGAACACCACCGTCTCGCGCAGCTCCTTGCTGATCTCGTAGGTGTCGCCGTGCGGCTTGAAGTAGCGCGCCACCAGCGCCGGATCGACGCCGGCCAGGCTGGCCTCGGAGTAGTGGCCGCGCCGCGCGATGCCCATCGCGGCCATGTCGATGTCGGTGGCGAAGATCTGCAGCTTGTAGTCGTGGCGGCTGCTGCCGAGCAGCTCGAACAGCAGGATGGCGATCGTGTAGACCTCCTCGCCGGTCGCGCAGCCGGGCACCCAGATGCGGATCTCGTCGCCCGGGCGCTTGAGCGTCAGCCGCTCGGCCAGCGCCTGGCGCAGCGCGACGAAGGCCTCGGCGTCGCGGAAGAAGGAGGTCACCGAGATCAGGATGTCCTTGCAGAGCTGGCCGAGCTCGTCGGGATTGCGGCGCGTGAAGGCGATGTACTCGTCGAGCGTGGTCACATGGTTGGCGGCCATCCGGCGCAGGATGCGCCGCCACACGGTCGATTCCTTGTAGCCCGAGAAGTCGACCTTGGTGTAGCGCTGCACCTTCGACAGCAGGGTCTTGAGCGTGGCCGGGCTGGCGTCGCCCTGGCCGGGCGGCTGGATCTGGCCGTGGGTGCGCACCAGCCGGGCGATCTCGGCGGCGATCTCGGCCGGCGGCAGGATCCAGTCGACGCACTCGGTGTCGATGGCGGCCTGCGGCATGCCGGTGTACTTGGCGGTGGCCGGATCCTGCGCGAAGGTCAGGCCGCCGCTGGCCTTGACCGCCCGCAGCCCCGAGGCGCCGTCCGAGCCGGTGCCCGACAGGATGACGCCGATCACGTCCTCGCCGCGTGCCTCGGCCAGCGTGTACATGAAGGCATTGACCGAGGGCTTGGGCAGCACCTCCAGCGCCGGCTGGACCAGGTGGAAGCGGTCGTCGCGGAAGTCGAGGTTGCGGTTCGGTGGCGTGGTGTAGATGCTGTTGGGCATCGGCACCATGCCCTCCTCGATCTCGAGCACCGGCATCGAGGTCTCGCGCCCGAGCAGCTGCGCCAGCATGCTGCGGTAGGTCGGCGAGAGGTGCTGCAGCACCACGAACGGCACGTTCAGGTCCGTCGGCAGGTGCGAGATCAGCACCGACAGCGCCTCGAGTCCGCCGGCGGAGGCGCCGACGGCGACGATGAACTGGCGCCGGATCGGGGGAACCTGCCCGGGCGGCCCGAGCGGTTCAGGGGGAGTCGCGACATCTTCGCTGTTCGCCGGGCTCATGCATGTCTCCTGGTCTCCTGGGGCGGCGGGCGCGCGGGCGCCAGGCTCCGGAGCGTGTCGGTGTTCTGTCTGGTTCTGTCCGAAGTGCGGATTTTATCGAGGGGGGGCGCGCCCCGGAGCGCCTGCGGCGCGTCATGACGACGTCGTCGTCAATGTCTTGCGGGGGCCTGCGGATCGGGGCGCGACCGTCGACAATCGCCTGACCGACGATTCCTCGATCCACCTCCGACCCATGTCCACCACCCGCGTCCTGACCGGCATCACCACCACCGGCACCCCCCACCTCGGCAACTATGTCGGCGCGATCCGCCCGGCCATCGCCGCGAGCCGTCGCGACGGCGTCGAGAGCTTCTTCTTCCTCGCCGACTACCACGCGCTGATCAAGTGCGACGACCCGGCGCGCATCGAGCGCTCGCGCATGGAGCTGGCCGCGACCTGGCTGGCCGCCGGGCTCGACCCCGAGCGCGTCACCTTCTACCGCCAGAGCGACATTCCCGAGATCCCGGAGCTGACCTGGCTGCTGACCTGCGTCACCGCCAAGGGCCAGATGAACCGCGCCCACGCCTACAAGGCCGCGGCGGACGCCAATATGGCCGCCGGCGAGGACACCGACGCCGGCGTGACGATGGGGCTCTACTGCTACCCGATCCTGATGGCGGCCGACATCCTGATGTTCAACGCCCACCAGGTGCCGGTCGGGCGCGACCAGATCCAGCACATCGAGATGGCGCGCGATGTCGCGCAGCGCTTCAACCACCTGTTCGGCGCGGCGAGCGGCCGCGAGTTCTTCGTGCTGCCCGAGGCGGTGATCGAGGAGCAGGTGGCGGTGCTGCCCGGCCTCGACGGCCGCAAGATGAGCAAGAGCTACGACAACACGGTGCCGCTGTTCGCCGGCGGCCCGAAGGCGCTGAAGGAGGCGATCGCGCGCATCGTCACCGACTCGAAGCTGCCGGGCGAGCCCAAGGATCCGGACAGCAGCGCGCTGGTGACGCTGTTCGAGGCCTTCGCGACGCCGGAGCAGGCCACGGCCTTCCGCGCCGAGCTGGTGGCGGGCCTGGGCTGGGGCGAGGCCAAGCAGCGCCTGTTCGAGCTGATCGACGCCGAGATCGCGCCGATGCGCGCGCGCTACGAGGCGCTGATCGCGCAGCCGGCCGAGCTGGAGGCGCTGCTGATGGCCGGTGCCGCCAAGGCGCGCGCGACGGCCGCGCCGCTGCTGGCCGCGCTGCGCGATGCGGTCGGTCTGCGCCGCATGGTCGCCGCGCCGGTCGCCGCCGCCCCGAAGGCCAAGGCCGAGAAGGCGGCGCTGCCGGTCTTCAAGCAGTACCGCGAGGCCGACGGCCGGTTCTACTTCAAGCTCGCCGCCGCGGACGGCCGCGTGCTGCTGCAGAGCAGCGCCTTCGCGGGCGGCCGCGAGGCCGGCGAGTGGGTCAAGCGGCTGAAGACGGAAGGGTCGGCGGCGCTGGCCGGCGCGCCGGTCGTGCCGGGCGAGGGCGTCGGCGCCGACGAGATCGCGCAGGCGCTGGACGCGCTGGTCGCCGCGGCGGCCGAATGATGATGACCTGCATGGAGGGGGGCCATGCAGGCGTCACGGCGCAGCGCGAGCGGCTTGGCGCGCCTTGGCGCGACAGTGGCGATCCGCATGTCGCGCGCGCGATGATCGCGCCCGAGAGCTGGTTCCAGACGCTGCCGCGCCCGCTGCAGCTGGAGCTGTCGCGGCGGGTGCAGCCGCGCTACCTGCACGCCGGCGAGCGGCTGTGTGCGCGAGGCGATGCGCCGGACGGGTTCTACGGCCTGTCCGACGGCATCCTGCGCGTCAGCGGTCTCGTCGCACCGGGCGCCGAGGCGCTGCTGGCTCTGGTGCAGCCGCCGCACTGGTTCGGCGAGCTCGGTCTGTTCGACGGGCAGCCGCGCACGCACGATGTGCATGCCGAGACCGACGCGGTCCTGCTGCATCTGCCCCAGGCGGTGATGCTGGCGGTGCTCGAGCGCGAGCCCGCGGGCTGGCTGCATCTGGGACGCCTGCTGGCGGGCAAGATGCGCAGCGTCTTCGTGTCCTTCGAGCAGATGCAGATGCTCGCGCCGCGCGCCCGGGTGGCGCGCCGGCTGGTGATGATGGCCTCGGATCACCAGGTCGACCGGCCGACGCTGCGCCGCGAGCTCGCGCTGTCGCAGGACCAGCTCGCGCGCATGCTCTCGCTGTCACGCCAGACGGTCAACGAGGTGCTGGCCGCGCTCGAGGCCGACGGCCTGGTGCGCCGCCGCCGGCGTGTCATCGAGCTGCTCGATCCGGAGGGACTCAAGGCCGACGGGATGTCCGTCGGGCCGTGAGCCGGCATGGCCGCGGGCGGCGCGACGGATCGTCAGGACTGTGGGCAGGTCTGTGGATAAATCTGTGGACAAACTGTGTATGAATAGGGTCATGCCTCCGGTTCTGCACAGCCCGCGGCCAGCTCCAGCGAGCGCAGCCGCGCGGCCGGATCGAAGGTCGCGCCGGTCAGGATCAGCTCGTCGGCCCGCGTGCGCTCGACCAGCGCGCGCAGGCCGGCGCGCACCGTGCGCGGCGAGCCGACGATGGCCTCGGCCAGCATCCGGTCGACCTGGTGGCGCTCCTGCGGGCTGCACAGCGCGTCGAAGTCGTCCACCGGCGGCGGCAGCGGGCCGCGCTGGTTGCGCACCATGCCGAGAAAGCGCTGCTGCGTCGAGGTGAACAGGCGCTGCGCCGCCGCGTCGCTGTCGGCGACGATCACCTGCGTGCCGACCATCAGAAGCGGGCGCGGGCAGGCCGGCGAGGGGCGGAAGGTGCTGCGGTAGAGCTCGGCCGCCTGCTCGAGCAGGTCGGGCGCGAAATGCGCCGCGAAGGCATAGGGCCTGCCGAGCCAGGCCGCCAGCTGCGCGCCGTACAGGCTCGAGCCCAGCAGCCAGACCGGCACCCGCGTGCCCTGGCCCGGCAGCGCGCGCACCTGCGCGCCGGGCCGGGCCTCCTCCAGATAGCCGAGCAGCTCGGCGACATCCTGCGGGAAGGCCTCCTCGCCGCGGCTGTCGAGCGAGCGCCGCAGCGCCCGCATCGTCGCGCGGTCGGTGCCGGGCGCGCGGCCCAGGCCGAGCTCGATGCGGCCCGGATGCAGCGTCGCCAGCGTGCCGAACTGCTCGGCCACCACCAGCGGCGCATGGTTGGGCAGCATGATGCCGCCGGCGCCGACCCGGATCGTGCGGGTGTGCGCAGCGATGTGCGCGATCAGCACGGCGGTGGCCGAGCAGGCCAGGCCGTCCATGTTGTGGTGCTCGGCGAGCCAGTAGCGGCGGTAGCCGCAGCGCTCGGCATGGCGGGCGAGCTCGAGCGCGTGCGTCAGCGCGGTGGCGGCGTCGCCGCCCTCGGCGATCGGCACCAGATCGAGCACGGACAGCGGAATCGGGTCGGAGGCTGGGATCATCGCGCCATCTTGCGCCGGATCGCCTCCGGCGTCCGTGTGGCCGCGACATGTCCCCATGACCAATTTTTCTGAAACAGAGTTACTCATGGCGGCACACCGTCGCCCGCACTGCCCGCGCTGCGCCCGCCCGACGTCAGCCTGCCTGTGCGATCTGGTGGCGCCTGTGGACAACCGGATCGAGGTGCTGATCCTGCAGCATCCGCTCGAGGCGCGTGAGGCGAAGAACAGCGCGGCGCTGCTGGCGCTCGGCCTGGCGCGGGTGCGGCTCGAGATCGGCGAGACCTTCGATGCGCAGGCGCTGTCGGGCTGGACCGGGCCGGGCGCGCGGCTGCTTTATCCACAGACGCCGCGGGACTTGCACACCGATGAAGACGGGGCAAGATCTGTGGAAAACACGAAATCCGAGTTACTCGACGACCCGGATCCGGGGGTGTCGCCGGCGGTGACCCGCCTGGTGGTGCTCGACGCGACCTGGCGCAAGAGCCTGAAGATGCTGCACCTCAACCCGCTGCTGATGGCGCTGCCGCGGCTGGCCCTGCAGGACCGGCCGCCGGCGCGCTACCGCGCGATGCGCCGGGCCCGCCGGGCCGACCAGCTCTCGACGCTGGAGGCGGTCTGTGCCGCGCTGGCACGACTGGAGCAGGACACGGAGCGCTACCAGCCGATGCTGGACGGCTTCGAGCGCTTCATCGCGCGCTGGCAGGCCCGAGCTGCGCGCTGATGCGCTCGAAGTCCGGCCGCCGCGCGACCTCCGGCTGCAGGCAGTCCTCGCGCAGCGCGGCCAGCCGCGCGCAGCGGACGTCGGACGGATCGTCCGCGCGCTGCAGCAGCTCCTCGACCAGCAGCCCGAAGGCGCGCACCTCCAGCCGCTCCAGACCGGCACGCAGTCCGGCCTCCTCGGGCAGGAAGCTGGCGGCGCCGAAGTCGCTCAGCAGTGCGCGGTCCTGGCCGTTCCACAGGATGTTGTGGGCGTAGAGATCGCCGTGCATCAGGCCGATGCGGTGCAGATGGGCCATGGCCGAGGCCATCGACGCCAGAATTGTCCACAGCTTGTCCACAGACAGGGACAGCCCCTCGGCATAGACGTCGCGGCTGCAGGACGCGAGGCTGGGCGGGCCGGCGAGCGGGCCGAATTCCGGGCCGAGCAGCGGCAGCACCAGCGCTTCGGTGCGTCCCTGCGCATCGGCGACGCGAGCCTCGGCCGCGACGATCGACGCATGGCCGGCAGCGGCCAGGCAGGCGGCCTGTTCGCAGTCGGGCAGGCCGTCGCTGGTCATCGCGGCCTTGAAGCGCTTGAGCGCGACCGGGCGTTCCGGCGCCGCCGGATCATCGCATCGCAAGGCCTTGTGGATAAGTCCGGACGCCCCTTCGCCGAGAAGTCGATCTTCCCTGACATGACAGGCAGATAGCGTGGTGACAGGCGTCGATGCCGACCTGTTGACAAGCCTGTGGACAAATGGGTTTCCGGCCAGCGCCAGCCAGGCCAGGGAAGGGTGCTGGACCAGCCAGCCGGGCGCTGTGGAAAAGCGGTTGGCCGCCAGCCGCAGCAGCGCCAGGTGCGGGCTGGCCGACAGGTCGGGCAATGTCTCGAGCCGGTTGCCGGCCAGCATCAGCTTTTCCAGACGGGGGCGCTCGGCCAGCGTGTCCGGCAGCGTGCCGATGCGGTTGTCGGTCAGGATCAGCCAGCGCAGCGCCGGGGGCAGCGCCGCGTCGGGAACGGTGTCGATCTGGCAGCCACGGAAGCCGATCATCGAAAGTTGTCCACAGGCACCGAGCACCGGTGGCAGCACGGTGAACGGGTTGCCGGAGCCGAAGATCACCCGCAGCCGGTGCAGGCGCGGCAGCGCGTCGGGCAGCGTGCCGAGCCGGTTGTCGCCGAGGTCGAGTTCCTCGAGCGTGTCGGCCAGCGCGAACACCTCCTCGGGCAGCCGCTCGAGACCGCAGCCGCGCAGGTCGAGCCGGCGGGCACCGGCCAGGTCGCCGCGCCGCAGCGCGCTCAGGTTCGGGTTGATCATGCTCATGAATCAGTTCAATAGTTTCAAAAAATGCAATTTGTTCACGTTACGTAAACTGAGGCTGGCACGCGAATTTCTTCATTTCCAGACACACTCGCGACCGCGGATCAGTGCTGTACCTGGCTGACGTGATCACCCTTGTCATCCTGAGCTCCGGAACCGTGCCATGCCCCGTCCCGCCTTCCTGTCCCTTGTGCACAGCGATCATCCCCTGTCGTTGCGCTCGCTGCGGATTCTCGACTCCGTGCCGGAGCCGTACTTCGATGCGCTGACCCGTCTGGCCGCCGATGTCTGTGGCCGGCCGGTCGCGTTGCTGGGGCTGCTCGATCCGGAGCAGGACCGCATCTGGTTCAAGTCGGAGCACGGGCTGAGCGGCCTGGGTCAGATGGCGGCCGACCTGTCGCTGTGCGCGATGACGGCCCGCTCCGGTCAGGCCAGGGTGATCGAGGACGTGCATGCGCTCGGGCTGAAGCCCGCGGGGGCCGGGGGCGTGCCCGGCGCGCTGGCGGCGATGCGGGCCTATGCCGGCGTGCCGCTGCGGCTGTCGGACGGGCAGGTCATCGGCGCGCTGTGCGTCTGCGACCCCGCGCCCGGCCGGCTGGGCGCGCTGGCGCTGTCCTGGCTGGAGCAGATCGCCGCGCTGGCCGCGCGGGCGATCGAGCTGCGCGCGCAGGTGCATCACACCGTCGACGCGCTGCACGACAGCCGCGAGATGCTGCAGGTCACGCTGCGCTCGATCGCCGATGCGGTCATCACCACCGATGCCGAGGGCCGTGTCAGCTGGATGAATCCGGTGGCCGAGCGCATGACCGGCTGGTTCCACCACGAGTCGCGCGGCCTGCCGGTCGAGGCGGTCTATCAGCCGATCGACGAGGACAGCGGCCTGATCGGCGAGCATCCGGTGCGGCGCTGTCTGGTCGATCGCCGCGCGGTGCTTGGCGGTCTGCCGATGCGGCTGTTCTCCCGGGACGGCAACGAGTGCGGCATCGAGGACTCGGCCGCGCCGATCCATGACGCGACCGGTCGGCTGCATGGCGTCGTGCTGGTCTTCCATGACGTGACCGAGCAGCGCCGGCTGAGCCGCGAGATGAGCTGGCGCGCCAGCCACGACCTGCTCACCGGCCTGTTCAACCGCGGCGAGTTCGACCTGCGCCTGCAGCGCGTGCTGCTGCGCACGCGCGAGGCGGGCGGCAGTCATGCGCTGCTGTACATCGACCTGGACCAGTTCAAGCTGATCAACGATGCCTGCGGCCATCCGACCGGTGATCGGCTGCTGCAGCAGATCGGCCAGCTGCTCGGCGAGTGCGTGCGGCCCGGCGACACGCTGGCACGGCTGGGCGGCGACGAGTTCGGCGTGCTGCTCGAGCGCTGTGGCATCGAGCAGGCGCAGCGCATCGCGCAGCTGGTCTGCGAGCGCATGGAGGAGTTCCGCTTCGTGCACGACGGCCGGCGCTTTCGCGTCAGCGCCAGCATCGGCCTGGTGCCGGTCGACCGGCGCTGGCCGCGGGCCGATGCGGTCATGCAGGCGGCCGATTCGGCCTGCTACGCCGCCAAGGAGTCCGGCCGCAACCGCGTGCACCTGTGGTTCGACGCCGACGAGACCCTGCGCCACCGCCAGGGGCAGATGCACTGGGCGCGCCGGCTCGAGCAGGCGCTCGACGAGGACCGCTTCGAGCTCTACGCGCAGCGCATCCATCCGATCGGCCGGCGGGGCGACCGCGGCCTGCACTGCGAGGTGCTGCTGCGCCTGCGCGACGGCGAGAACGGCCGCTGCGTGCCGCCGGGCGTGTTCCTGCCGGCGGCCGAGCGCTTCCACATGGCCGAGCGCATCGACCGCTGGGTGGTGCGCCAGGTCTTTCGCCGGCTCGGCGAGGCGGCCGCCGCGGGCCTGCGGCCCGAGCGCGTCGCGATCAACCTGTCGGGGCAGTCGCTGAGCGATCGCGGCTTTCACGGCTACGTCGCCGATCTGGTGCGCGAGGCCGGCTTCGACGTGCGGGCGCTGTGCTTCGAGGTCACCGAGACGGCGGCGATCACCAGCCTGCGCGATGCGGCACGGTTCATGGCGGCGATGCGCGATCTGGGCATCGGCATCGCGCTCGACGACTTCGGCGCTGGCGCCTCGTCCTTCGGCTACCTGAAGTCGCTGCCGGTGGACGTGCTGAAGATCGACGGCCAGTTCATCCGCGACCTGGGCCGCGACGCGCTGGACCTGGCGACGGTGCGGTGCTTCCGCGACATCGCGCAGGTGGTCGGCGTCACGACGGTGGCCGAGTTCGTCGAGGCCCCGGGCGTGCTCGAGCAGCTCGGCGAGCTGGGCATCGACTTCGCGCAGGGCTACCTGCTGCACCGCCCGGAGCCCTTCTGCACGCTGCTGCGGCAGGAGCTGGCCGGCGTGGCCGCACTCGAGCTCGAGCCTCAGCCCGAGCCGGGTATGGCCTGAGCCGCCCTCAGCCGCGGCGCGCGCGCACCGCCTCGGCCAGCCGGCGCAGCACCGGCGCGGTCTGCGCGAAGCCGATGCAGGCGTCGGTGATCGACACGCCGTGCTTCAGGGGCTGGCCGGCGACCAGGTCCTGACGGCCTTCTTCCAGGTGGCTCTCGATCATCACGCCGGTGATGCGCTGGTCGCCGGCGGCGATGCGGGTGGCGATGTCCTCGGCGACCTCGATCTGGCGGCGGTGCTGCTTGCTGCTGTTGGCGTGCGACAGGTCGACCATCACCTGCTCGCGCAGGCCCGAGGTCTTCAGCATCGCGCAGGCGGCGTCCACATCGGCCGTGCCGTAGTTCGGGCCCTTCGAGCCGCCGCGCAGGATGACGTGGCAGTCGGCGTTGCCGCGGGTCTCGAAGACGGCGGCCACGCCCATCTTGGTCATGCCCATGAAGGCGTGCGGCGCGCTGGCGGCCAGGATGGCGTCGGCGGCGATGCGGATGCTGCCGTCGGTGCCGTTCTTGAAGCCGACCGGGCAGCTCAGGCCCGAGGCGAGCTGGCGGTGGCTCTGGCTCTCGGTGGTGCGCGCGCCGATGGCGCCCCAGGAGATCAGCTCGGCGATGTACTGCGGGCTGAGCAGGTCCAGGAACTCGGTGGCCGCCGGCAGGCCGGCGCCCAGGATGTCGAGCAGCAGGGCGCGCGCGCGCTCCAGGCCCTCGTTGATCGCGAAGCTGCCGTCCAGGTGCGGGTCATTGATGTAGCCCTTCCAGCCCACGGTGGTGCGCGGCTTCTCGAAGTAGACGCGCATCACCGTGACCAGCTCGCCGCGCAGCTCGTCGGCCAGCGGCTTCAGGCGCGCGGCGTATTCCATCGCCTGCGCGTGATCGTGGATCGAGCAGGGCCCGACGACGACGATCAGCCGGTCGTCGCGGCCGTGCAGCACGTCGGCGATCTCGCTGCGCGCCTGCTCGACCAGCGCCTGCGCGGCCTCGCTCACGGGCAGGCGCTCGTGCAGCAGCGCCGGGGTGATCAGGGGGCGCACCGCGTCGATGCGGGTGTCGTCGATGCGGGTGGTGTCGCGGGTGCTGCGGCGCGAGCCGGCTTCACGGTCGTGGCGGGGATCGTCGAGGGTGTTCATGGCGAGATTGTGCGCGGCCCGGCGTGGGTTCATCGCGTCGCGCTGATCGCGATCCCCCGGAACTGCCCGGCCTGCGCGCCGCCGGCCGGCCTGGGGTGGCGCGCCGGGTCGAGCCGGTGCAGCAGCTCGGCCTCCTGCGCCAGGGCGGTTTCCTGGTGGCGCTGGCGCACATGGCCGTAGCCGCGGATCGTCGCCGGCACCGCGGCGATCTGCTGCGCCAGCCGGCGCCTGGCCGGCGCGGCGTCCTGGCGCAGCGCCTCGATCAGTTCGTCCACCCGCGCCTCGTAGGCGGCGAGCAGCACGCGCTCGCCCCGGCGCTCGGCGCTGTGGCCGAAGGGGTCGAACCAGCGGCCGCGCCAGGCTCGGCCGTGCGCCAGCAGCCGCAGCAGCGGCTGCATCCAGCGTGCGTCGAAGCGGCGCTTTTTCGTGCCCAGCCACGGCGGTGCCAGATGGAACTCCAGCCGCCAGTCGCCCTCGTACTGCGCCTTCAGGCTGTCGAGGAAGGCCGGATCGCTCAGCAGCCGCGCGACCTCGTATTCGTCCTTCACGCTCATCAGGCGCAGCAGCTGGGTGGCGACGGTGCGCGTCAGCGCCAGGTCGGCGGGAGCGTCGCTGCCGGGCGAGGGCAGGGCGGCCTCGAAGGCGCGCACCTGCTCGACGCGCTCGCGCCAGCGTGCGGCCCATGCGGCGTCCTGGTAGGCGCTCAGGTGTGCGGTGCCGCGGGCGAGCAGCGCATCGAGCGTCTCGGCGGCCGCTCCGGCGGACGCCAGCGCCGCGGTGGCCGTGTCCAGCAGCGCGCGGCAGCCCTCGGCGTCGCCCGCGGCCAGCCGGCCCAGCGCGAAGGCCGCCCGGTTGGCCTCGACCGCGACGCCGTTGAGCTCGATCGCGCGCTCCAGCGCCGCCAGGCCCACCGGCACCAGCCCGCGCTGCCAGGCAAAGCCCAGCGCGACGATGTTGGAGACGATCGTGTCGCCCAGGAAGGCCTCGGCGAGCTGCTGCGCGTCGAGCGTGTCGAGCCGGTCGGCGCCGGCGGCCCGCTCCAGGCGCAGGCACAGGTCGGCCACCGGCACCTGCGCGTCGGGCTGGTGCATCGAGGCGGCGACCGGCGTCTCATGCCGGTTGGCCACCACGCGGGTGCGGCCGTGGCGCAGCGTCTGCAGCGCCTCGGGCGAGGCGCCGACCACCAGATCGCAGGCCAGCAGCGCGTCGGCCTGCTGCGCGTCGATGCGCACCGGGTGCAGCAGCTCGGGCCGGTCGGCCAGGCGCACGAAGCTCAGCACCGCACCGCCCTTCTGCGCGAAGCCCATGAAGTCGAGCACGCTGGCCGCGCGGCCCTCCAGATGCGCCGCCATCGCGATCAGCATGCCCACGGTGATGACGCCGGTGCCGCCCACCCCGGTGACCAGCAGGTCCCAGGGCGCCTCGTCCAGCGTGTCGGGCCGCGCGGGCGCGGGCAGCGCCTCGACCCGGCGGCGGAAGTCGCTGCCCGCGCCGGTGGCGCCGGTCAGCGCGCCGCTGCGTCGCCGGGGCGTGGCGCCCACCAGGCCGACGAAGCTCGGGCAGAAGCCCTTGGCGCAGGATTCGTCGAGGTTGCAGGCCGAGGCGTCGATGCGGCGCTTGCGGCCCATCGGCGTGTCGATCGGCTGCACCGCGACGCAGTTGGACTGCGCGCTGCAGTCGCCGCAGCCCTCGCAGACGCCGGGGTGGATGTGCAGCCGCCGCGCCGGCGTGTCCATCGCCCCCTTGCGGCGCCGGCGGCGCTTCTCGGCCGCGCAGGTCTGCTCGTAGATCAGCACCGTCACGCCCTTCGTGGCGCGCAGCTCGCGCTGCACCGCGTCGAGCGCGTCGCGGTCGTGGAAGGTGGTGCCGGCGGGAAAGCGCTCGCGCTGGCCGTCGTACCGGCCGATGTCGTCGCTGAGCAGCGCGATGCGCACCACGCCCTCGGCCTCGACCTGACGGGCGATGCGGTCCGGGCTGGTGACGCCGTCGACCGGCTGGCCGCCGGTCATCGCCACCGCGTCGTTGAACAGGATCTTGTAGGTCAGCGTCGCTTTCGCCGCCACCGCCTGGCGGATCGCGAGATAGCCGGAGTGGTAGTAGGTGCCGTCGCCGAGGTTCTGGAAGACATGCGGCTCGCGGGTGAACATCGCGTGCGAGACCCAGTCGACGCCTTCGCCGCCCATCTGGATCAGGCCCTCGGTGTCGCGGTCCATCCAGCTCGCCATGAAGTGGCAGCCGATGCCGGCCTGCGCCCGCGAGCCCTCGGGTACCTTGGTCGAGAGGTTGTGCGGGCAGCCGGCGCAGAACCACGGCGCGCGCCGCGGTGCCTCGGGGGCGCCGGCGGGCAGGCGCGGCACGGTGAAGTCGACGACGAGGGCGCGGCGGTCCAGCCGCGCGTCATGCGCCGCCAGCCAGGCCGCGACCGGCTCGATCAGCCGGGAGGGGCGCAGCTCGCCCAGCTCGCTCAGCAGCGGCGCGCCGCTGCGGTCACGCTTGCCGATCAGCGCCGGCCGGGCGTCGGCGGGCGCGGCGTAGAGCAGCTCGCGCAGCTGCTCCTCGACGATCGGCGCCTTCTCCTCGACGACCAGGATCTCGCGCAGGCCCTGCGCGAAGGCGCGCAGCCGCGTGGGCTCGACCGGCCAGCTCAGGCCCACCTTGTAGAGCCGCACGCCGGCCGCGGCGAGCTGCGCCGGCGACAGCTCGAGCCGGCGCAGCACCTCCATCAGATCCGCATGTGCCTTGCCGACGGTGACGATGCCGACCGTGGCCTGCGCCGACTCGATCACCATGCGGTCGACCGGATTGACGCGCGCGAAGGCGCGCACCGCGTCGAGCTTGGCGTGCAGGCGCTGCTCGATCGCCAGCGAGGGCAGGTCGGGCCAGCGGTAGTGCAGGCCGTCGGCCGGCGGCACGAAGCCGGTCTGCGCGCGCACCGCCTCGGCGGCCTGCCAGCGCGCCGCGGCGCGGGCGATGGCGTCCAGATCGACGGTGGCGCTGCTCTCGACCACCTCGGAGAGCGCCGTCATCCCGACCCAGGCGCCCGAGAAGCGCGACAGCGCCCAGCCGTGCAGGCCGAACTCGATCAGCTCGGCGAGGTTGGCGGGCGACAGCACCGGCATCCGCCAGGCCTGGAAGACGCGGTCGCTCTGGTGCGGCATCGACGAGGACACGCAGCCGTGGTCGTCGCCGGCCACGACCAGCACGCCGCCATGCGGCGAGGCGCCGTAGGCATTGCCGTGGTGCAGCGCGTCGCCGGCGCGGTCCACGCCGGGCCCCTTGCCGTACCAGAGCGCGAACACGCCGTCGACCTCGCGCTGCTGATCGGCCTCGACGCGCTGCGTGCCCAGCACCGCGGTGGCGGCCAGCTCCTCGTTGATGGCAGGCAGGAAGCGCACGCCGGCCGCGTCATAGGCCGCCTTCGCCTTCCAGACCTGCTGGTCCACCTGGCCGAGCGGCGAGCCGCGGTAGCCGCTGACGAAGCCACCCGTGCCCAGGCCGGCGGCGGCGTCGAGCGCGCGCTGCATCAGTGGCAGCCGCACCAGCGCCTGCGTGCCGCTGAGCAGCACCGTGCCGCCGCGCGCCAGCAGCGCGTCCTCCAGCCGGACCTCGGGGCGCAGCAGCGCGTGCGCGGGCAAAGGGGCGTTCATCGCAGGTCTCCGGTTCTTGTCCTGATGCCGGATGACTCTAGGGATCGATGCCGGTAGCGTCGTTCTTTCGTTTCGCGCAGGATCGCCAATTCGAGAACAGGCATTCCGATTGCTGCGGAGAGCGATGAATGGACAGTCCGGATCACCCTGACAGGCTGGATCGGCGCGACGCGCTGATCCTCAACGAGCTGCAGCGCGACTCGCGCCAGTCGGTGGCGCAGATCGCCGAGCGGGTCGGCATGTCCTCGACCTCGTGCTGGAAGCGGCTGCGCGAGCTGGAGGCGCGCGGCGTGGTCACCGGCTACACCGTCACGGTCGACCGCGAGAAGGCGGGGCTGTCGCTGTGCGTGATCGCCGAGGTGAATCTGGCGCCGCACACCGAGGAGACGGTGCAGCGCTTCGAGCGCGCGGTGGCCGCCTGCCCGCAGATCGTCAGCGGCTACAGCACCACCGGCCAGAGCGACTATGTGCTGCGGGTGCTGGTGTCGGACATCAAGACCTACGAGCGCTTCCTGCACGACACCATGTTCCGCCTGCCCGGCGTGACCCATGTGCGCTCGAGCGTGGTGCTGCGCGAGATCAAGGCGCAGGCGCGGCTGCCGGTCGAGGTGCCGGCGGCTTGAGTGCCCGGCCGCCGATCACGCCGGTGGCCAGCCCGGTGCCCAGCAGCACCACGGCGCCGCCGGCCAGCATCGACGCGGTGACCGGCTCGCCCAGGAAGAGGGCGCCCCACAGCGTGCCGAACACCGGCACCAGGAAGGTCACCGTGACCGCCCGGCCGGCGCCCACGTTGGCGATCAGCCGGAAGAACAGCAGATAGGCCAGCGCCGAGCAGGCCACGCCCAGCACCAGCACGGCCAGCCAGGGGCCGAGGCCGGGCAGGTGGTCCGGCCAGCTCCACAGCGCCGGCGGCAGCAGCACCAGCGCCGACACGATCTGCGTGCCCGCGGCATTGACCAGCGCCGGCACGCCCTGCAGGTGGCGGCGGGTGTGGTTGGCCGCGAAGCCGTAGCAGACGGTGGCCAGCAGCATCGCCACGATCGCCCAGCCCGAGCCGCCGGGGCGGAAATCGGCCTTGTCGGCCGCCAGCAGCGCCACGCCGGCCAGGCCCAGCACCAGCCCGAACGCACGGCGCGGCTCCAGTCGGTCGCCGAGCCAGAGCGCGCCGATCACTGCGGTGAAGACCGGCGTCATCGCGTTCATGATCGACGCCAGGCCGGCGGTGATCGACAGCGTGGCCCAGGCGATCAGCAGGAAGGGCAGGCCGGAGTTGAACAGGCCCATCACCGCCACGGCGCCGGCGCGCTCGCGCAGCGCGCCGAGCTGCCCCTTCATCAGCAGCAGCGGCAGCAGGCAGACGATGGCCAGCGCCACGCGCAGCCAGATCAGCGGCACCACGCCGAAATGCGGCACCGCATAGCGCATGAACAGGAAGGAGCCGCCCCAGAGCGCGGCCAGCAAGGTCAGGTCGAGCAGGTCGCGCGGCTTCATCCGGGCACGCCCGGCTCGTGGCGGCTGGCCTCGGCCAGCAGCGAGCGGGCGCGCTCCTCGTGCTGCTCGATCTCCTCGAGCGTGACCCGGATGTCCTCGAGCTGCTGCGTGAGCTGGTCGCGGTGGGTCTGCAGGATGGCGAGAAAGGCGGTGAGCTGCTGCACCGTGTCCGAGGGCGACTCGTACATGTCCACCAGCTGGCGGATCTCCTGCAGGCTCAGGCCCAGGCGCTTGCCGCGCAGCGTGAGCTTCAGCCGGGTGCGGTCGCGCACCGAGTAGACGCGGTTGCGGCCGTCGCGCGCCGGGTCCAGCAGGCCCATGTCCTCGTAGAAGCGGATCGCGCGCGGGGTGATGTCGAACTCGGCGGCCAGCTCGCTGATGGTGTAAGTCGCCGGCGCGACATCTCGGGCGGGGGAGGTCATGGATACACTGCCGTTGACGTTAACGTAAGTCATAGTCTAGCCCGGAGTTCTCCATGGCCAATCCGCTGGAACATCAGCTCTCCTATCCCTTCGGCGACCAGCTGCCGGCCACCGGCACGACGCTGGAGATCGCGCCGGGCGTGCGCTGGGTGCGCATGGGCCTGCCCTTCGCGCTGGACCACATCAACCTGTGGCTGCTGCGCGACCGCGAGGCCGGTCCCGACGGCCGCGAGGGCTGGGCGGTGGTCGACTGCGGCATCACCAGCGACGTGACCCGCCAGGCCTGGGAGCAGATCTTCGCCGAGGGGCTCGACGGCCTGCCGGTGCTGCGGGTCATCGTCACCCACATGCACCCGGACCACATCGGCCTGGCGCACTGGATCACCGAGCGCTGGAGCACGCCCGAGCAGCCCTGCCGGCTGTGGATCAGCGCCACCGACTGGAACGCCGCGCGCACCGCCTCGCGCCAGACCACCGGCTTCGGCGGCGAGGCGGCGGCGGCCTTCTTCGGCAGCCACGGCCTGGTCGATCCGGTCGCGCAGAAGAAGGTGCGCGAGCGCGGCAACTACTACGGCAGCATGGTGCCGGAGGTGCCGGGCCAGTTCCGCCGGCTGATGGACGGCCAGGCGCTGCGCATCGGCGAGCATGTCTGGACCTGCCACGCCGGCCACGGCCACTCGCCCGAGCACATCAGCCTGCACTGCGAGGCGCTGGGCCTGCTGATCTCCGGCGACATGGTGCTGCCGCGCATCTCGACGAATGTCAGCGTGATCGACCTGGAGCCCGAGGCCGATCCGCTGCCGCTCTACCTGGCCTCGCTGGAGCGCATGCGCCGGCTGCCGGCGCAGACGCTGGTGCTGCCCTCGCACGGCAAGCCCTTCCGCGGCCTGCACGAGCGCATCGCGCAGCTGCAGCAGCACCACGAGGCGAGGCTGGCCGACGTGCTGCGCGCCTGCGCGCAGGCGCCGTGCTCGGCCTCCGACATCCTGCCGGTGCTGTTCCAGCGTGCGCTCGACCTGCACCAGACCACCTTCGCGATGGGCGAGGCGATCGCGCATCTGCATGCGCTGTGGCTGTCGGGCGACCTGCGCCGGCTGCGCGGCGCCGACGGCGTCTGGCGCTTCGTGCCGGCCTGATCAGGCCTTGCGGCGAGCGGGGGCGGCGGGCGTCGCGCCGGCCTTGGCCACCGCGGCCTGCACGCCGACGCGCTCGACCATCTCGCGCGCGAACTCGATGAAGGCGACCGAGCCCTTGGCGGTCGGATCGAAGATCACGCCGGGCAGGCCGTAGCTCGGCGCCTCGGCCAGGCGCACGTTGCGCGGGATGATGGTCTTGAAGACCTTGTCGCCGAAGTGCGCCTGCAGCTGCTCGCTGACCTGCTGCTGCAGCGTCATGCGCGGGTCGAACATCACCCGCAGCAGGCCGATCAGGTGCAGCTCGCGGTTCAGGTTGGCGTGGACCTGCTTGATCGAGTTGACCAGGTCCGACAGGCCTTCCAGCGCGAAGTACTCGCACTGCATCGGCACGATCACGCCGTGCGCGCAGGTCAGGCCGTTGAGGGTCAGCAGGCTCAGCGAGGGCGGGCAGTCGATCAGGATGAAGTCGTAGTCGTCCTGGATCTCGGCCAGCGCGAGCTTGAGCCGGCGGTCGCGCTGATCGATCTCGACCAGCTCGACCTCGGCGCCGGCGAGCTCGCGGTTGGCGCCGAGCACGTCGTAGCCGACCCGTTCGACATGCTGGATCGCGTCGGCGGCAGGCGCCGCGCCGATCAGCACGTCATAGACGGTCGCTTCGAGCGCGCGCTTGTCCAGGCCCGAGCCCATCGTGGTGTTGCCCTGCGGGTCGAGGTCGACCACCAGCACGCGCTGGCCGATCCGGACCAGACCGGCGGCCAGATTGACGGTGGTGGTCGTCTTGCCGACGCCACCTTTCTGGTTCGCGATGCAGAAGATGCGTGCCATGGGTCGTGGAAAGGGGAGGGGGTGTTTCTCTTGGCGGCTCAGCTGCGCAGCAGGCGCAGGCCGAAGCCGATCATGCACAGGCCGGCGAGGCGCTGCAAGGCCAGTCCGACGCGCGCGTGCGCGCGCACCTGCGCGGCGATGCGCTCGGCGAAGGTGCACAGCGTCAGGCACCAGACGGCGGTGATCAGCGCGATCGTCAGCGCCATCGCCGCGTAGGTCGGCAGGCCCTGGTGGCGGGCCGGATCGATGAAGAGCGGGAAGAAGGCCATGTAGAACACGATGGCCTTCGGGTTCAGCACGGTGATCAGCAGCGCCTGGCGCAGGTAGCGGCCGGGCGTGATCTCGACCGGGCTGGCGCTTTCGCCCGCGCGGGCTCGCAGCAGCTTCCAGCCGATCCAGCCGAGGTAGCCGGCGCCGGCCCAGCGGATCGCTTCGAACCAGGCCGGATGCGCCGCCAGCACCGCTGCCACGCCGGCCACCGCCAGCCACAGCAGGATCTGGTCGCCGAGGATCAGGCCGAGGGTGGCGGCCGCGCCGGCGCGCAGTCCGCCCCGGGAGGTCGCGCCCAGCAGCGCGAAGGTGCCCGGCCCCGGCAGCGCCAGGAAGACGACGATGGCGGCGCAGAAGGCCCAGAAGTCGGCGATGCCGTGCATGGCGAGGCTCGGCCGCTCAGCGCGGCCGCATCCAGACGATGCAGCGCTCGGCGCCGAGGCCCGGCACCGTCAGCGGCTCGATCGCGAAGACCTCGATGTCCGCCGGCAGCGCGGCGATCTCGTCGGCCGGATGCTGGCCCTTCATCGCCATCCAGACGCCGCCCTCGGCCAGCAGCGGCCGGGTGAGCGCGACGATGTCGGGCAGCGAGGCGAAGGCGCGTGCGGTGATGACCGGCCAGCGCTGCGTCGTGATCGTCTCGACGCGCGCGTGCAGCGCCTGCAGGTTGGGCAGGCGCAGCTCGGCGGCGACCTGGCGCACGAAGGTCGCCTTCTTCTGCACCGCGTCGACGCAGGTCACCTTCAGCGCCGCATCGGTGGCCGCCAGCACCACGCCGGGCAGGCCGCCGCCGCTGCCGACGTCCAGCAGCGTGTCCGCGCCGGCCGCCTGCGCGCGGTGGCGCTGCAGCGGCGCGACCACCGCCAGGCTGTCGAGCAGGTGGTGGGTCAGCATCTGCGCCGGGTCGCGCAGCGCGGTCAGGTTGTAGACCTTGTTCCAGCGCGCCATCAGGTCCAGGTAGCCGAGCAGGCAATCGGCCTGGGCCTCGTCGAGCGTGCAGCCGAGCGCCTCGGCGCCGCGCAGCAGTTCAGGTCGCAGTTCAGGCCGCATCGACATCGCCAGCTCCTTGGGGGGTGAAGCCGCGGAAGCGGTTCTTCTTCAGATGGACCAGCAGCAGCGAGATGGCTGCCGGCGTGACGCCGGAGATGCGCGAGGCCTGGCCCAGCGTTTCCGGGCGATGGCGGTCGAGCTTCTGGCGGACCTCGAAGGACAGCGCGGTGACCTGGGCATAGTCCAGCTCGGGCGGCAGCTTCAGGTGCTCGTACTGGCTGGCGCGCTGCACCTCGTCGTTCTGCTTGTCGATGTAGCCGGCGTACTTGGTGGCGATCTCGACCTGCTCGATCACCGCGTCGGCCAGCGTCGCACCGAGCTGGGTCCGCAGCGTTTCACGTGAAATCATCAATTCGGGGGCGGGCGTCGTGCGGTGGCGCTCGGTGGCCTGCATCAGCGCCGACAGCGTGTCGTGCGTGATGCCGGGGCGGCGCAGCAGGTCGGCCAGGCTGTATTCGCGCTCGATCGCCTTGCCCAGCAGCGGCTCGGCCTCCTCGGCCGGCAGGATGGCCGGGAAGACCCAGGTCGACTTCAGCCGCTCGCTCTCGCGGGCGATGGCGTCGCGCTTGCGGTTGAAGGCGTCCCAGCGGACGTCGTCGATCAGGCCGATGGCACGGCCCAGCTCGGTCAGGCGCAGGTCGGCGTTGTCCTCGCGCAGCTGCAGCCGGAACTCGGCGCGGCTGGTGAACATGCGGTAGGGCTCGGTCACGCCCTTGGTGATCAGGTCGTCGACCATCACGCCCAGATAGGCCTGGTCGCGGCGCAGCGTGAAGGGGCCCTGCTCGCGCACCTGCAGCGCGGCGTTGACGCCGGCGAACAGGCCCTGCGCGGCGGCTTCCTCGTAGCCGGTGGTGCCGTTGATCTGGCCGGCGAAATAGAGGCCGCGGATCGCCTTCGTCTCGAAGGTCGACTGCAGCTCGCGCGGGTCGAAGTAGTCGTACTCGATCGCGTAGCCGGGGCGGGTGATGTAGGCGTTCTCCAGGCCCGGCATCGAACGGATGGCCGCCAGCTGCACGTCGAAGGGCAGCGAGGTCGAGACGCCGTTCGGATAGAACTCGGTCGTCGTCAGGCTCTCGGGCTCCAGGAAGATCTGGTGCGAGTCCTTGTCGGCGAAGCGGTTGATCTTGTCCTCGATCGACGGGCAGTAGCGCGGGCCCACGCCTTCGATCACGCCGGTGAACATCGGGCTGCGGTCGAAGCCGCTGCGCAGGATCTCGTGCGTGCGCAGGTTGGTGTGCGTGATCCAGCACGGCACCTGGCGCGGATGCTGGTCGGCCGAGCCGAGGAAGCTGAACACCGGCACCGGGTCGAGGTCGCCGGGCTGCTCCTCGCACTTCGAGAAGTCGATCGAGCGGCCGTCGATGCGCGGCGGCGTGCCGGTCTTGAGCCGGCCCTGCGGCAGCTTCAGCTCCTTCAGCCGGCTTGAGAGGCTCACCGCCGGCGGGTCGCCCGCGCGGCCGGCCGGGTGGTTCTGCAGGCCGACATGCACCTTGCCGTCCAGGAAGGTGCCGGCGGTCAGCACGACCGCCCGCGCCTTGAAGCGGATGCCGATCTGCGTGACCGCACCGACGACGCGCGCGCCCTCGCCATCGCCCTCGACCATCAGGTCGTCGACCGCCTGCTGGAAGATCGACAGGTTGGGCTGGTTCTCCAGCTGGCGGCGGATCGCGGCCTTGTAGAGGATGCGGTCGGCCTGCGCGCGGGTGGCGCGCACGGCCGGGCCCTTGCTCGAGTTGAGGATGCGGAACTGGATGCCGCCCTCGTCGGTGGCCAGCGCCATCGCGCCGCCGAGCGCGTCGACCTCCTTGACCAGATGACCCTTGCCGATCCCGCCGATCGACGGATTGCAGCTCATCTGGCCGAGGGTCTCGATGTTGTGGGTCAGCAGCAGCGTGGCGCAGCCCATGCGGGCTGCGGCCAGTGCCGCCTCGGTGCCGGCGTGGCCGCCGCCGACGACGATGACGTCAAATTCCTGGGGGTAGAGCATCACGGGCTCCCTGAGATGGGGCCCGCGCGGGGCGCGCGGACAAACCTTCTATTCTAGGTTTGACCGCGTTCCGCGTCAGCATCAAGGGCGGGTGGAATCGGGGCTGCGCATCGGATGGCGCGCCAGCTCGGTGATCGCCTCGGGCACCTGGCGGCTCAGCGTGTCGCGGCCTTCCGGCGAGCCGACCAGCTCCTGCTGCTGCGGCGTCAGCGTTTCCGGATCGGTGCCGAGCAGCACGATCGGCGTCAGCGCATCGGCCAGCTCGGCGTCGTCGAAGACGCGGTTCCAGTAGTCCGGCGCCATCGCGGTGCCTTGCAGGAAGCCGATGCACCACAGCTCGGCGTCGACGATTTCCTGGATCTCCTCGCTGTCCTCGGCCTCGACCTCGGCGATGCCGAACAGCGGCTCCAGGCCGTCCGGATCGGCGCGCAGCTGGCGGTCGATCGACGCGAGATGGCGCAGCACCGACTGCGCGACCTTCTTCGTCTGCTTGCCGCTGCCGAAGGGCGCCTTCTCCGGATCGTCGCTGCCCCAGACCCGCGGGATCCAGACATTGGCGTCGGGCAGCGCGGGCGCCAGCAGCAGCGCGGTCAGGTAGCCGTCGAGGCTTTCCATGTCGGTGATCGCGTCGTCCGCGGTGATGCACGACAGCAGCTCGTCGAGCTCGTCCATGTCCTCCTCGGTCAGCGCGGGATTGTCGATGGCGGGGTTGTACTGGGGCAGTTTCACGTGGAACGACTCCGGCTGTCACGTGGAAAGATGGGCGGCGGCGACCTTCCGCCCGGAAGGGACGCCGCGCAGGGACGGGTCGCAGTGTGGCACGATCAGGCCACCATGGAATGCCGTTCCCGCTGCGCCGCCTGCTGCATCGCGCCCTCGATCTCCAGTCCGATTCCCGGCATGCCGCAAGGCAAGCCCGCAGGCGTGCCCTGCGTGCAGCTCGACGAGGAACTGCGCTGCCGCCTGTTCGGGCGGCCGGAGCGTCCGGCCGTCTGCGGCGGCCTGCAGCCGAGCGAGGACATGTGCGGCGACAGCCGCGAGCAGGCGCTGCGCTGGCTGGGGCATCTGGAGGACCAGACCTGTCCGCCGCCCGGGCGTCGCGCAGCGGACTGACGCGGGCTGGAGCGGCCCTCATGCTTGTCCGGTCCGAACCGAGGAGACACGCGATGAGACTGCACACCACCCGCCGCGCGCCCAATCCGCGCCGCGTCCACATGTTCCTGGCCGAGAAGGGGCTGGAGATCGAGACGGTCGAGGTCGCGCTCGACGGCGTCGCCAATCGCGCGGGCGAGCTGCTGGCGCGCAGCCCCTTCGGCCGCGTGCCGGTGCTCGAGCTCGACGACGGCCGCTGCCTCGGCGAGACGCGCGCGATCTGCGCCTGGATCGAGGGCCGTCACCCCGAGCCGAACCTGATGGGCGTCGACGCCGACGAACGCGCCTTCATCGAGATGCACGACCGCCGCGCCGAGTTCCACCTGCTGCTGCCGATCGCGAACTGGATCCGCCACGGTCACCCGGGCCTGGCGCCGCTGGAGCAGCCGCAGTTCCCGGACTTCGCCGCCTCGCAGGCCGGCAAGCTGAACGAGTTCGCCGCAGTCTTCGATGCCGCGCTGGCCACCCGCCCGTGGTGGGCCGGCGACCGCTTCAGCATCGCCGACATCACCGCCTTCTGCGCGGTGGAGTTCGCGCGCGGGCTGATGCGCTGGCAGCCGGGCGAGCAGGGGCTGCCGAACCTGCAGGCCTGGCGCGACCGGGTCGCCGCACGGCCGAGCGCCAGGGCAGGCATGTGAGACGCCGAGCCGCGCCGGCAGGCCCGGCCGCCGAAACCGATGCGGCAGTTGCCGCGGACGTCAGTCGTTCGTCGTCCACGAACGCAGGAAGGCGGTCACCGAGCTGACGCCCGCGACCTGCTTCGCGGCCAGCATGGCCTCGTTGATGTCGTCGGTGTTGTGCACCCAGCCGGTCAGGTGCACGCGTCCGCCGGGCTGGACCTCGACGGTGATCTCGGGCTTGACCAGATGACTGTCCTGCAGCAGCGCAGTCTGCACTCGGCCGGCCAGTGCGGCCTCGTCGGCCGACGGTGCGGCGTGGGCGGCGTGGGCGGCGGGCAGGGCCAGTGCGCTGGTCAGGGCGATGGCGGACAGGGTCTTCAGCAGAGCGGTCGTGTTCATTCTGGACTCCAAGCAGGGTTCCTGGTGGATCCGCCAGCGACCTGCCGGAAGACGGTCAGGTCGGGGAGCGGAATGGATGTCTCAGCGTCGAGATGCCTGTTGGTGTGGACCTCCCGCCACGATGTTCCGCAGCTTTACGCAGGTTTGCGTGGGCTGCACAAAAAGATTCAGCATGCTGAATGAGCGACTGGCGCAGCGGCCTGCTGCTGTCGCCGCCAGCGCGCCGGCGAGATGCCGAGCCGCTGCGAGAAGACGTGCGTCAGTGCCGCGGCCGAGCTGTAGCCGACGCGCGCGGCGACCTCCGCCACGCCCAGGCCCTGGCGCAGTGCCAGTCGGGCGCAGCGCAGCCGCCAGTCGATCAGGTAGTCGCCTGGCGGCAGGCCGACGGTGTCGGTGAAGCGTGCGGCCAGCGCGGTGCGAGACAGGCCGGCCTGCTGCGCCAGCGTGGCCAGCGTCCAGGGCTGCTGCGGCGAGCGATGGATGGCGTCGAGCACCGATGCCAGCGCCGGATCGGCCAGGCCGGCCAGCAGGCCGGCGCGTGTGCCGCGCGCCAGCTCGACCCGGTGGCGCAGCCACTGCAGCAGCAGCACCTCGACCAGCCTCGGCATGACCGCCGCATGCGCGCTGCCCCCCGCCTCGAACTCCGCGACGATCAGGGCCAGCGTCGCCGCCATCGGTGCGGGCAGGTCGCGCCGCGCCAGCACCAGCCGTGCCGGCAGCGCGTCGACCAGCGGCGTCAGCTCCGGCGGGCCGAGATCGACCTCGGCATCCAGCACCGTCGCCCCCTGTTCGCTCATCGGCGTCAGGCGCTGCCGGCCCGGGCCAGGCAGCCAGATCAGTGCCGGCTGCAGCCACTGTTCGCGCGGCAGCCGCTCGCGGTCTGTGCCCTCGCCCTCGATCTGCAGCGGACCGCGCAGCAGCAGGTGCAGCCGTCCCCGGTACGGCGGCGCCTGGCGCATCGGCAGCGAGATCGCACCGCGGGCGAGCGGCAGAGGCTGGGTCGGGCCGGCTTGCAGCGGAAATCGGGCCAGCAGGGCGTCGAGGCAGTCGTTCATCGGCAGTTTTCAGGCAGGACAGGGATCATGCCAGACAAAGAAAACGCCGAATTATTGATGATTCGTCCGGGCAGACTGAATCGTTGTTTATCGGTTACGTTCTGCTCTTCTGATTTAGTAACTATATGTATCAATCCCTGCCTGACCCGAGGCCTCATGCGTCTGGCCGATGGCCGCGCTGGCGCTCGAAGTCCAGCAGCGCTCGCTTGCGTTCCAGGCCGCCGGCATAGCCGGTCAGCGCACCGTCGCGGCCGACCAGACGGTGGCAGGGAACGATCAGCGACAGCGGGTTGCGACCGGTGGCGGCGCCGACCGCCCGGGCGGCCGCCGGGCGGCCCAGCGCAGCCGCCAGTTCACCGTAAGTCCTTGTCGTGCCGAAAGGAATTTCGGCAAGAGCACGCCAGACCTGCTGCTGGAAGGCGCTGCCCTGCGGCGCGATCGGCAGCGAGAAGTGCTGCCGCCGCCCGCCATGCCAGTCGAGGATCTGGGCGGCGGCCTCGCGCAGCAGCGGGTGCCGCTCGTCGGCGATCCAGTGCGGCGCCGGGCCGTCGAAATGGCGCTGGCCGACGAACCAGGCGCCGGACAGCGCCGGCCCCTGCTCCTGCGCATCGGCCCGCATTGCAAGAATCATCTCGCCCAGAGGGGTTGACAGGCGGCAGAAAATTTCGGATGGCATGGAGATCTTCATGGTCTTCGAGGCGGGAGCGAGGCTTGTCGCCAGAGATGCTGGGCCGCGTAGCTGCGCCACGGGCGCCAGGCCTCGGCGCGGCGCCGGGCTTCGGCGGCCGGGACGTCGCCGAGCATCCGGCCCAGCACCCGGTCGCCTTCCGGCCAGGCGTCGGGCCAGTCGAGCGCGCGCATCGCGATGCAATGGGCCGTCCAGGGGCCGATGCCGGGCAGTTCCTGCAGCCGCGCGATCGTCGCGTCCGGATCGGCGCTGGGGCCGAGGTCGAGCCGTGCGCTCGCGAGCTCGTCGGCCAGCCGGATCAGCGTGGCGGCGCGCCGCCGGGGCAGACGCACCCGGCCGGCCAGGGTGTCGACGTCCAGGCCGGCCAGTGCCTCGGCCTGCGGAAACAGGCGATCCAGCCCGGGCCAGGGCGTGTCGACCGGATCGCCGAAGGCGGCGGCCAGCCGGCCGGCGAGCAGGCGTGCCGCCTCGAGGCTGACCTGCTGTTCCAGCACCGTGCGCACCGCCAGCTCGAAGCCGTCGACGCTGCCCGGGATGCGCAGCCCTGGCGCCTCGGCGGCCAGCGGACCGAGTCGCTCCGCGACGGCCTGCGGGTCGCAGCCCAGGTCGGCGAGCCGGCGCACCGCGTCGAGCACCCGGGGCAGCACCGGCAGCAGGCCGGCCGAGACCTCGAGCGCCAGCGTTCCTGCCTGCAGGTCCGGCGGGCCCAGCGCGATCCAGCCCTGCGCCGTGCCGATGCGCAGCGTGCGCAGCAGCCGGCCGTCGGCGTCGCCGGTCTCGATGCCGGGCCATGCGCGCTGCAGCAGGTTCTCGCTCAAGGCCGTCCAGTCGAAGGGCAGCCGCAGCGCCAGCGCCAGCCGCAGCGTGTCGCCGCCGCTGCCTGCGCCGCGGCGCATCCGGCCGGGGCTCAGGCCGTAGCGGCTGCGGAACAGCGCGTGAAAGCGGCGCAGGCTACCGAAGCCGGCATGCATCGCGATGTCGGTCACCGGCCAGGCGGTGTCGGCCAGCAGCCGCTTGGCCAGCAGCAGGCGCTGGGTCTGCGCATAGTCGATCGGCGAGACGCCGAAGGCCTCGCGGAACACGCGCCGCAGATGGCGTTCGCCGATGCCGAGCCGCGCGGCCAGCGCCGGCAGGCCGGCCCCCTCGCCGTCGAGCTCGCCGGCCTCGATGCGGCGGGCGGCAGCCTGCGCCAGCCGCGAGGGGGCGTCGATCGAGGCGCTGCCGGGCGCCAGCTCGGGGCGGCAGCGCAGGCAGGGGCGAAAGCCGGCCGATTCGGCCTGGGCGGCATGGCGGAAGAAGCGGCAGTTCTCCGGTCGGGGCGTGCGGACCGTGCAGACCGGCCGGCAGTAGATGCCGGTGCTCGTCACGCCGACCAGGAAGCGGCCGTCGAAGCGGGCATCACGGGCGGCCAGCGCCGCGTGGAGCACGGCCGCGTCGGCTGTGGAAAAGGACTGCATCGCATCGATTATCCACAGCCCTGGCCGGCTGTCTCGCCGTTTCCGGACCTTGAATCCGGTCAATTCACGGCGAAGTTGTCAACAAAGTTATGCACAGATTCCCGTCGTCGCCGGCATCACGATCGGCCAGCCTGGAAAAACTGTGCACAGGGCGATCCGAGCGAGACATGAGGATTCAGCAAAAAATCCAGCAAGTCATTGAAATGGAAGGAATAAATTCCACGATGCACCTATGTTGTTCACAGCTTGTCAACAGGAAAGATGATGCTTTTCCCCGTGATCCTCCCATGTCGTCAACCGCTTCCCAACAGGGGGCGGGGGAGGTGGAAAGGGCTGGAATGCTCGACTTATCCACAGATCCGGCGATGCAGCCGACGCGATCTCCACAGCGCGACGATCTCGAAGGCGCCGGCCAGCAGCGCGCCGGTCAGGATCAGCGCGGGATGGGTGAGCATGCGGATCGGCATCGGGGGGCGGGTCGGGCGCATCGTCGGTCTCCGGCAAGGGGCAAGGGGCTGTGGATAACTTGGTCTCCAGAGCGCGATCGTCGCGGCCGGCGATGTCAGGACGGTGACGGCGGTCGGCCTTGTCGCGAGGCTGTCACGTCGGCCGGCTAGCCTGAAGGGTCCGGTCGGGGAGGATCCGGGCCGGATGGGGACAAGCACAAGCACAGGCACGGAAAGAACGGCGGGGTGACGGCGACAGCGGATCAGGTCCATCGGCAGGCGGCGCGCTACGAGCTGGCGGCGCTGGCCGAGCTGGAGCAGCTGGTGCTCGAGGGCGGGCGCTGGCTGCGGATGCGGGTCGCCTGCGAGGTCGAGGTGGCCGGCCGGCGCTTTCCGGTGCCGGTGATCACGCTCGGCAGCGACGATCCGCAGGCGCCGGCGGTCGGCCTGTTCGGCGGCGTGCACGGCCTGGAGCGCATCGGTGCCGAGGTGGTGCTGGCCTATCTGCGCACGCTGGTGCGCCGTCTGCCCTGGGACCGGGTGCAGCAGCGCCAGCTCGAGTCGCTCAGGCTGGTCTTCATGCCGCTGGTCAATCCGGGCGGGCTGTGGCTGGGCACGCGCGCCAATCCGCAGGGCGTCGACCTGATGCGCAATGCGCCGCAGGATGCCGTCGGCCGGGTGCCCTTCCTGGTCGGCGGCCAGCGCCTGAGCGCGGCCCTGCCCTGGTACCGCGGCCCGGCCGGTGCGCCGATGCAGGCCGAGAGCCGGGCGCTGTGCGAGGTGGTCGAGCAGGAACTGCTCGGCCGGCCCTTCAGCCTGGCGGTGGACTGCCATTCCGGCTTCGGGCTGCATGATCGGATCTGGTTTCCGTACGCCTGCCGCCGCGAGCCGATCGGATGGCTGCCGGAGCTGCATGCGCTGAAGGCGCTGCTCGATGCCAGCCAGGTGCATCACCCCTATGTCTTCGAACCGCAGAGCCGGCTCTACCTCGCGCACGGCGACCTGTGGGACCACCTGAGCCTGGGCGCGCAGGCGCGCGACGCCCGCGCGGTCTTCCTGTCGCTGACGCTGGAGATGGGCTCGTGGCTGTGGGTGCGCAAGAACCCGCGCCAGCTCTTCTCGCGCGACGGCCTGTTCAACCCGCTGATCGCGCACCGGCAGCAGCGCGTGCTGCGCCGCCACATCGGCTGGCTGGATTTCCTGACCCGGGCGGCCAGCGGCCATGCGCTGTGGCTGCCGCAGGGCATCGAGCGCGAGCGCTGCCGTCGCGAGGCGCTGGCGCACTGGTATCCGGAACATGATGCGGAACACGATGGATCGACCCGGGCATGAGCATGAGTTCCCTTCCCGCGGCGACCGGCCGGTCTGCGTGCTGCTGCGCGGGCTGAGCCGCGACGCGCGCCACTGGGACGGCTTCGACCGCCACCTGTCCCGGGCCTGGCCCGGAGCGGCACCCCGGCTGCTGATGCCGGATCTGCCCGGCAACGGGCGTGCGCATCTGCTGACCAGCGCGAGCCGGATCGAGGCGATGGTCGAGCCGCTGCGCGAGCAGGTCGCCGAGGCCGGGCTGGCCGGGCGGCCGCTGCATCTGCTGGCGATGTCGATGGGCGCGATGGTCGCGATCGCCTGGGCGCAGGCCCATCCGCGCGAGATCGCCGGCCTGGTGCTGGTCAATACCAGCGTGCGGCCGTTCAGCCGCTTCTGGCAGCGCCTGCAGCCGCGCGCCTGGCCGGCGCTGCTGGCCAGCCAGGCCGGGCTGCTGCCTCCGGCCGAGCAGGAGGCGGCGATCCTGGCGCTGACCAGCCGCATCGCCGCCGACTCGCCGGGCGCGAAGGCGCTGCTGGCGCGCTGGACCGACTGGCAGGAGGCCTGGCCGGTGCGGCGCAGCAACGCGCTGCGCCAGCTGCTGGCGGCGGCGCGCTTTCGCGCGCCCGATCAGGCGCCGCCGGTGCCGGTGCTGCTGCTGGCCGGCGCCGGCGACCGGCTGGTCGATCCGGTCTGCAGCCGGTCGCTGGCCTCGGCCTGGCGGGTGCCGCTGCACGAGCATCCGCAGGCCGGCCACGACCTGCCGCTGGACGACCCGGCCTGGGTGGCCGCCGAGGCGGCGGCCTTCCTGGCGCGACAGCCGTCGCCGGCCGTCGCGCCCGCCGCGGCTCAGAGCCCCTTGACCGCCGCCACGCCGGTGCCAGGGAAGTCGGTGAAGACGCCGTCGACGCCGAGCTTCATGTAGTACTGCATCTCGGCCTTCGGGTCGGTGAAGCCGTAGCCGCTGGCGTCGTTGCGGAAGGTCCAGGTGTGCACCATCAGGCCCTTGGCGTGCGCCATCTCGATCACGCCGGTGCTGCCGTCGACGCGGCGGTCGTTGATGGTGATCTTGCCGTCGCCGTCGCGGTCGACCTTGTCGTTGACCGTCTTCACCAGATAGGGCTTCCACGGGCCGACCGCGTCGGCGTAGGTCTTGACGAAGTCCAGGCCGGCGCTGGTCAGCAGGTCCGAGAACAGCCGCGTGTCGCCCGACACCACGAAGTCGTAGGGCTGGCGGTAGGGCGCCACCAGCGACATCGAGCCGTCGTCGTTCACATCGTCGGCGTCGATCAGCTGCACCAGGCGGATCTTCGTCTTCGTGCGCAGGTACTGCAGGTTCGAGACCTCGAAGGACTGGATGAAGACCGGCGCGGTCGCGGTGCTGCCGTAGATCGGGTGCAGCGTGGCGAGCAGCTTGTCCTCGAAGACGTTGGCGCCGAACAGGCCCTTGTGGAAGGTCGAGTGCTTGATCTCCGGGTAGATGCCGACGCTGCGGCCGGCCTTGGCGCCCTCGGTCTGCGCCAGGTTGATGACCTCGGCCAGCGTCGGGATCTCGTACAGGCCGTCGAAGGCGGTGGAGCGGCCGGCGCGCGCCTGCTTCGCGCGCAGCGTCTTGATCTCGGCCAGCGTGAAGTCGCTGGCGAAGTAGGCGGTGGTCGAGACGCCGTCGACCAGCTTCGTGGTCTTGCGGCTGGTGTCGAACTTGGTCGCGACGTCGGTGGTGTCGTCGAGCATCGGCTCGTGGCGGGCGATCATCACGCCGTCCTTGGTCAGCACCAGGTCGGGCTCGATGAAGTCGGCGCCGCGCGCGATCGCGCGCTCGTAGGAGGCCAGCGTGTGCTCGGGCAGCTCGCCGCTGGCGCCGCGGTGGCCGATGACCAGCGGGGCCGCGCCGCTCAGGGTCTTGTAGGTCGCGGCGGCGGGCGCCGGGGCGGTGTCGTCGTCGCCGCCGCCGCAGGCCTGCAGCAGCGAGAGCGTGGCCGCGGCCACCAGGATCCGGATGCGGATGCGCATGAGAAGTCTCCGTGCGTGTCGATGTCGACGGAGATTCTGTAAAGCGGGGGTGACAGCGCGGTGAAGCGGCCGTGTCGGCCGCTCACAGCGGCAGCGGCCGGTCCGCGATGATGCTCTTCATCACCAGGGTGGACGACAGGCGCAGCACGCCCGGCAGCCTGGAAAGCTCGCGGTCGTACAGCAGCTGGAAGGCGCCGAGGTCGCGGGTCACGACATGGAGCATGAAGTCCGGGTCGCCGAACAGGCGCTCGGCGCGGATCACCGCCTGCACGCCCAGCACCGCCTCCTCGAAGGCCTGCACGCTCTCGCCGCTGGTGTCGCGCAGCGAGACGAAGACGATCGCCGAGAACTGCAGCCCGACCGCCGCCGCGTCGATCTTCGGCGCATAGCCGGTGATCACGCCGCCGGCCTCCAGCGCGCGCAGCCGGCGGTGGCAGGGCGACAGGCTCAGGCCCACCTTCTGCGCCAGGTCGGTGACGGAAATGCGCCCGTCCTGCTGCAGCTCGGCAAGAATCTTCCGGTCGATCGCGTCCATGAAGAAAATTCTACTCAGGATGCGCATCGCGGCGGGAAAGATCGGCAGCACTTTCCCGGCCGGAATTCCTACGATCCCGGGCAAGGATGAAAGGAAAAGCCACGATGTCTGCCGCTCTGCTGCTCGCGTTCTGGGCCGTGTCGATCTCGCTGGTGCTGGTGCCCGGCGCCGACTGGGCGTATGCGATCGCCGCCGGCCTGCGCGAGCGGGCCATCGCGCCGGCGATCGCCGGCATGCTGCTGGGCTATCTGGCGATCACGCTGGTGGTGGCGGCCGGGGTCGGCGCGCTGGTGACCCGGTACCCGGAGCTGCTGACGCTGATGAGCCTGGCCGGCGCGGCCTATCTGCTGTGGCTGGGCGCGCAGGTCATCCGCCATCCGGCGGTGCCCGAGGCGGGGCAGGGCGCGGCGGGGCGCGCGCAGGACTGGGTGCGGCGCGGCTTCCTGGTCAGCGGCATGAACCCGAAGGCGCTGCTGCTGATGCTGGCGCTGCTGCCGCAGTTCACCCGCGCGCAGGCGCCCTGGGCGGTGGAGCTGCAGATCGGCGCGCTGGGTCTGGTGCAGATGCTCAACTGCGCGGTGGTGTATTCGCTGGTGGCGGTGGCCTCGCGGTTGGTGCTGCGCACCCGGCCGGCGGCCGCACGCCGGGTCAGCCGCCTGTCGGGCGTGGCGATGATCGCGGTGGCGGCGCTGCTGCTGGCCGAGCAGCTGGCGCGGCACGCCTGTTTGTAGGTCCCCAGCGGGCCGCGAAGCGCGCGTGAACCGCCGAAGCAAACGGTGCTGTTCCTACAATGGGCCCTCGCCCCAGGAAAGTCCGCGATGCCCTATCAGCCGCCACAACATCTGCTCGAAGTCCTGCAGAAGATTCAATATGAAGAGGCGCTGCCTGCAGGTGATCCGCGGTATGTGGACACGCAGACGGCTCGCGGCAGCGAGCGCACGTTTTCCCGTCTGGCCCGCAAGATCGGCTGGGATCCGGCGTCCAACCAGTTCTTTCCGCCAGGGCAGAGCCATGTGCTGTTCTTCGGCCATGTCGGCAGCGGCAAGACCACCGAGCTGCGCCAGTACGCGCAGCGCCTGAACGACTCGAAGCGCTTCCGCGTCATCGAGGTCGACGCGGTGGACAAGCTGGACGTGAACAACCTGCAGTACACCGACGCGCTGATGGCGATGGCCGAGACGCTGGTGGCCCATCTGCACGCGAAGGGCTGTCGCCTGAGCGAGGCCGACCTGGCACCGCTGCAGCAGGCGATGGCGCGCATCGTGACGACACGCAGCGACGGACGCGAGCTCAGCGCCGAGATCAGGACGGTGGCCGAGGCGGGTGGCGGTCTGCCGGGCTTGCTGAAGCTGCTGGCGACCTTCACCGCCGCGGCCAAGACCAATGCCACGACCAAGACCGAATGGCGCCGCGAGATTGCCAACCATTTCACCGCGGTGGCGTCGGCCTTCAACGGGCTGATCCGGCGCGCCGAGGCCGTCCTGAAGGACGCCGGCGAGGCCGAGCGGCTGGTGTTTCTGCTCGACGGCATCGACAAGCTGCGTGGCGACGACACCCAGCGCTTCTTCGTGCAGGACGCCGAGCAGCTGCTGTCGATCCAGGCATTCGTCATCTACACCGCGCCGCTGCACCTGAAATATGGCGGTCAGCTCGCCGGCAAGCTCGATGCCGATCTGGTGCTGCCGATGATCAAGTTGCAGGAGCGCGACGGCAGCCGGTGCGAAGCGGGCTGGACGGCGCTGCATGAGCTGCTGCTGCGTCGCATCGACCGGAGCCTGTTTGCGAGCGAGGCTGAAATCCACCGCCTGATCGAGCACAGCGGCGGGCATCCGCGCGAGCTGCTGCGGCTGCTGAAGCTGTGCTGCGAATATGCCGACGACCGGATCGATGCCGCCACCGTCGAGCGGGCGCTGGCGCAGCTGGCGGCCGACTACCGCTATTTCCTGGAGCCCGAGGATTACCCGCTGCTGGTGCAGCTCGACCACGACGAGAACCACGGCGGCAACGACGAGCGCACGCGCCAGCTACTCTACCGGCTGGCGCTGCTGCAATACAACGACGGCAGCTGGCGGCGCAGCCATCCGGTGGTGCGCCGGCTGGACGGGTATGTGAAGGCCCGCCAGGCCACCGCGTCGCCGGGAACGCCGTGAACACGCCGGCCCGGCCGATCTTCGACGCCGAGCAGGCGCGGCTCGCGGCCGCGGCGCACTTGCCGTCCGAGCTGTTCGTCGAGTTCCAGCGGCTGGCCAAGGCGCTGATCCATGGTCCGGCCTTCCAGCTGCTGATGGTCGACTGCCGCGATGAACGGCTGAGGGCGCGGGTGCTGGCGTCGCTGGGGGAACTGCAGCAGCGCGCCGGCTTGCGCGGTGTCGAAGTCGTGCTGCATGAGCCGGTGGCGGGTGATGTGTCCGCGCAGGAAAGCCGTCTGATCGAGGCCGCGCGCGACCATGAGGTGATTCACCTGCTCGGCGCCAGCGTCTGGATGGACGACGCGGCGTGGCAGTCGTTCAACCTGGTGCGCGAGCGGCTGGCGGTGCAGGTGCGGGTGCGGCTGGTGTTCTGGCTGAACGAGGCGGCGATCACCCGCGTGGCGCGCCATGCCCCCGACATCTGGGCGTGGCGTGGTGGCGTCTATGCTTTTGTTGTACATGCCCCGGTTTTTGCCGAGGAGGAGATCCATAGACATTCCCTCGTCAGTGCAGAGCGTGTTCGGGCGGATTTCGATAATCGCAGCATGAAGGAGCGGTATCAGCGCATGGCCGAGATCCGTTCGCTGCTCAGTAGCACCTCGACGCTTTCGGATGATTTGCGGGCGCCGTTGCTTGAAGAGCTGGCGGGTCTCCAGGCCTCATTAGGAGAAAGTCAGCAAGTCATTGATCTTGTGGAAAGGGAAATTCTTCCCTTGGCTGATCGAATGGCTGACTCCCGGCTGATGGCTGAGGCATGGATCCATTGGGCCGATGCGAAGAATTCCCTGGGTGATCCCGATGTGGCCTTGCAGACCTGTCGCGAGAAGATTCTTCCGATTCAGGTCCGTCGATCGGACGAGCGCGAGGTCGCCATGACCCATGGCCGAATTGCAGACATCCTGCGGTCGCGCGGGCAGCTCGATGAGGCGCTGCGCCTGCTGCGGGAGGAAGTGCTGTCAGCCTTTGAGAGGCTGGGCGATGTGCGCTCGAAGGCGGTGACACAGGGCCGAATAGCGGACATCCTGCAGTCGCGCGGGCAGCTCGATGAGGCGCTGCGCATCCGGCTGGAAGAAGAGTTGCCGGTCTATGAGAGGCTGGGCGATGTGCGCTCGAAGGCGGTGACGCAGGGCCGAATAGCGGACATCCTGCAGTCGCGCGGGCAACTCGATGAGGCGCTGCGCATCCGGCTGGAAGAAGAGTTGCCGGTCTATGAGAGGCTGGGCGATGTGCGCTCGAAGGCGGTGACGCAGGGCCGAATA
>NZ_JABSNM010000001.1:10499-77693 GCF_013294065.1 Sphaerotilus uruguayifluvii | reverse complement strand
AGTCGCGCGGGCAGCTCGATGAGGCGCTGCGCCTGCTGCGGGAGGAAGTGCTGTCAGCCTTTGAGAGGCTGGGCGATGTGCGCTCGAAGGCGGTGACGCAGGGCCGAATAGCGGACATCCTGCAGTCGCGCGGGCAGCTCGATGAGGCGCTGCGCATCCGGCAGGAAGAAGAGTTGCCGGTCTATGAGAGGCTGGGCGATGTGCGCGAGAAGGCGGTGACGCAGGGCAAGATTGCGGACATCCTGCAGTCGCGCGGGCAGCTCGATGAGGCGCTGCGCCTGCTGCGGGAGGAAGTGCTGTCAGCCTTTGAGAGGCTGGGCGATGTGCGCTCGAAGGCGGTGACGCAGGGCAAGATTGCGGACATCCTGCAGTCGCGCGGGCAGCTCGATGAGGCGCTGCGCCTGCTGCGGGAGGAAGTGCTGTCAGCCTTTGAGAGGCTGGGCGATGTGCGCTCGAAGGCGGTGACGCAGGGCAAGATTGCGGACATCCTGCAGTCGCGCGGGCAGCTCGATGAGGCGCTGCGCCTGCTGCGGGAGGAAGTGCTGTCAGCCTTTGAGAGGCTGGGCGATGTGCGCGAGAAGGCGGTGACGCAGGGCCAGATTGCGGACATCCTGCAGTCGCGCGGGCAGCTCGATGAGGCGCTGCGCATCCGGCAGGAAGAAGAGTTGCCGGTCTATGAGAGGCTGGGGCTTGAAAGGGACTTGTTGGTTGGCCGTACCAATCTGGCCATGGCTTTACATCGGCGCGGATCCTTGAAGGACAGAAACGCAATCCATGTGCTGCTCAAGCGGGCCTACGCGGCGGCCAAGCGCCTCGGGCTGCCTGAAGCCCTGCGGATTGCGGAGCTGTATCGGCAGATTTTCCGCAAGCCGATCGAGACGGCGAAGAAGTAAACGCGGTCTGGCTGGGGGCGCTTGCCGCCTACTTGTAGGTCCCCAGCAGCAGGCTGGTCTCGGTCGTCGAGATGCCGTCGAGCAGCCGGACCGTGTTGAGCACCTGGTCGAAGGCCTGCAGGCTGTCGGTGCGCAGCTCGGCGATCAGGTCCCAGCGGCCGTTGGTGGTGTGCAGCGCTACCACGCTGGGGTGGCCGGTCAGCGCGTGGCGCACCTCGGCGGCGCGGTTGCCCTCCACCGCGATGCTCATCACCGCGCGGATCGCGTGGCGCTCGACGTCCGGGCGCAGCTGCACGGTGTAGCCGACGATCGTGCCCTCGCGCTCCAGCCGCGCGAGGCGGTTCTGCACCGTCGCACGGGTCACGCCCAGCGCACGCGCCAGTGCCGCCACCGGCGTGCGCGCGTCGCGGCGCAGCATCGCGATCAGCTTCAGGTCGGTCTCGTCCAGGCTGGGTGTGCTCATGTTGCGCAATGGGGTGAGCGAAACGCTCGATTTTGCGAGCACTTCGATCGGTCTGTGTGCTTCTTTCTGGCCGCAGGCGCCGGAAGAATTCCCTGCATCCCGCAACCTTTCCGGCAGGGGAGCCCCCCATGACCCGCTTCATCGACGTGGCCACGATGGCCGATCTGGTGGCCGAATGCGGCCTTGAGACCTTTCTCGGCGATCTGGCCGATGCGCTGGCGGCCGACTTCGTGCGCTGGCCCGAGTTCGACAAGTCGGCCCGCGTGGCCAGCCATTCCGAGGTCGGCGTGATCGAGCTGATGCCGGCGGCCGACCGCCAGCGCTACGCCTTCAAGTACGTCAACGGCCACCCGGCCAACACCCGGCGCGGCCTCTACACCGTGATGGCCTTCGGCGTGCTGGCCGATGTCGACACCGGCTGGCCGGTGCTGCTGTCCGAGCTGACGCTGGCCACCGCGCTGCGCACCGCCGCGACCTCGCTGATGGCGGCGCGTGCGCTGGCGCGGCCGGGCGTGCGGCGCATGGCGCTGATCGGCAACGGCGCGCAGGCCGAGTTCCAGGCGCTGGCCTTCCACGCCCACCTGGGCATCGAGGAGATCGTCGCCTTCGACGTCGACCCGGCCGCGACCGACAAGCTGGTGCGCAACCTCGCACAGGCCGCCCCCGGCCTGCGGGTGCGCCGCGCCGCCAGCACCCGCGAGGCGGTGCGCGGCGCCGACATCGTCACGACCATCACCGCCGACAAGACCCGCGCCACCATCCTGACGCCGGACATGATCGAGCCCGGCATGCACCTGAACGCCGTCGGCGGCGACTGCCCCGGCAAGACCGAGCTGCATGCCGACGTGCTGCGCGCCGCCCGCGTCTTCGTCGAATACGAGCCGCAGACCCGCATCGAGGGCGACATCCAGCAGCTGCCGGCCGACTTTCCCGTCGTGGATCTCTGGCGGGTGCTGGCCGGCCAGGTCGAGGGCCGCCAGCGGGCGGATCAGGTGACGGTCTTCGATTCGGTCGGCTTCGCGCTGGAGGACTTCTCGACGCTGCGGCTGGTGGCCGCGCGCGCCGAGGCGCTCGGCCTGGGCGAGACGATCGAGCTGGTGCCCTCGGCCGACGATCCGAAGGACCTGTTCCGCCACACCCGCCGCGGCCGCGCCCGCCGGGCGCTGCGCCGTGCGGCCTGAACCCGGAGCGACGCCCATGGACGGACTGATGCCCGCCGCCCGCCTGCCCGCCTCGGTGCAGGCTCCTGCTGCCGTGGTGATGGTGCGCCCGCACCGCTTCCACCCCAATCCCGAGACGGCTGCCGACAACGCCTTCCAGAGCGGTGCGCCCGCCCGTGCCGACCGCCTCGGGTCGGCCGAGGCCGAACGGGTTGCCCGCCAGGCCCGCGACGAGTTCGACGCGGCGGTGCACCGGCTGGAGTCCGCCGGCATCACTGTGCACCGCTTCGACGACGACGGCCGCCACGACACGCCCGACGCGGTCTTTCCGAACAACTGGTTCTCCACGCATGCCGGCGGCCGGGTGGCGCTCTACCCGATGTGTTCGCCCAGCCGCCGCCGCGAGCGCCGCGCCGACGTCGTCGAGTGGCTCAAGCGCCACTACCGCGTCAGCGACGTGGTCGACTACAGCGGCCACGAGCCCGACGGCCGCTTCCTGGAGGGTACCGGCGCGATGGTGCTCGACCAGGTCGGGCGTCTGGCCTGGGTGGCGCGCTCGCGGCGGGCCGATCCGGTGCTGCTCGAGCGCTTCTGCGCCCAGTTCGGCTACGAGCCTGTGCTCTTCGACACCGCCGACGCCGAGGGCCGGCCGGTCTATCACACCAATGTGCTGATGTGCATCGCCACCGACTTCGTGCTGATCGGGGCCGAGCTGATCGCCTCGCCGGGGCAGCGCGCCGAGGTGCTGCGCCGGCTGCACGACAGTGGCCGCGACATCATCCTGCTGAGCGAGGGGCAGATCCGCGAGTTCGCCGGCAATGCGCTGGAGCTCTCCACCCGGGAGGGCGGGCGTCGGCTGGCGCTGTCGGCGCGGGCGGCCGCGGCGCTGACCCCGGCGCAGCGCCAGCGCATCGAGCGCAGCGCGCCGCTGCTGCCGCTGGCGGTGCCGACGATCGAGCGCGCCGGCGGCTCGGTGCGCTGCATGCTGGCGGGCATCCACCTGGCGCCGCGTCCGCAGGCCTGAGCCTGGGTGGGTTCAGCGGCAAGGCCCGTTCGGCCCGGCCGCGAACCAGTCCGCCAGGAAGTCGACCGCCACCCGCAGCCGCGCCGACTCGTCGGCCCGCCCCGCATGCACCGCCCAGATGCTGGCGTTCTGGCGCCAGTCGGGCAGCAGCTGCACCAGCCGGCCCTCGGCCAGCGGCGCGGCCACGTCCCACAGCGAGCGCAGCACGATGCCGTGGCCCTGCAGCGCCCAGTCGACCGCGATCTCGCCGTGGTTGGTCGACAGCGGGCCGGTGACGCGCACCGTCTGCTCGCGCTCGCCCTGCTGAGCGTGCTGCAGCCGCCAGACGCCGAAGGGATGGTCGCGCTCGCGCACCACCAGGCAGTCGTGGCCGGCCAGCTCGGCCGGGCTGCGCGGGGACTCGCGCCGCGCGAGGTAGTCGGGCGCGGCGCACAGCACCCGGTGATTGGCCGCCAGCCGCCGCGCCACCCACTGCGGCGCGATCTCGTCGCCGACGCGGATGTCGAGGTCGTAGCCCTCGGCGGCGATGTCGACCAGCCGGTCGAGCACCTCGAAGCGCACCGTCAGCCGCGGACAGGCCCGCGACAGCGCCGCCAGAGCCGGCGCCACATGGCGCCGCCCGAAGCCGAAGCTGCTGCACACCCGCAGCGCCCCGCGCGGCTCGGCGCGCACCGCCGAGACCTGGCCGACCAGATCGTCCATCGCGTCGAGCAGCGGCTGCGCGCGCAGGCAGAGCTGCTCGCCCTGTGCCGTCAGGCCGATGCGCCGGGTGGTGCGGTGCAGCAGCGTCGCGCCCAGCTGCGCCTCCAGCAGCCGCACCCGCTTGCTCACGCCGGCGGTCGACAGCCCGAGCTCGGTGGCCGCGGCTGAAAAGCCGCCGCGGCGCACCACGGTCAGGAACAGGCGCAGATCGTCGGGATGGGGCGTGGCGGGCGAGGTCGTCATCGACCGGATTGTCAACGCATCGTGCACGATGGATGAACCGTTCGGGGCATTGGAAACCGGCCGTGCGGGCCTAGCATCGCGGCATTCCTTCTTCTGCCCGTTGTCTTGCCCTTCCTGGAGTCCCGATGTCCTCGACCCTGCCGTCCACCGTGCCCACCGAGTCTTTCCGCCCGTTCCGCGTCGCCGTCATCGCCGGCGACGGCATCGGCAAGGAGGTGATGCCCGAGGGCCTGCGCGTGCTGCACGCCGCGGCCGAGCGCTTCGGTCTGGCGATCGAGACGACCACTTTCCCGTGGGCGAGCTGCGACTGGTTTGTCGAGCACGGCGAGATGATGCCGGCCGACTGGAAGGCGCAGCTGGGCGGCATGGACGCGATCCTGTTCGGCGCGGTCGGCTGGCCGGCGACGGTGCCCGACCACGTCTCGCTGTGGGGCTCGCTGCTGAAGTTCCGCCGCGAGTTCGACCAGTACATCAACCTGCGCCCGGCGCGGCTGTTCGAGGGCGTGCCCTGCCCGCTGGCCGGCCGCAAGCCCGGCGACATCGACATGATGATCGTGCGCGAGAACACCGAGGGCGAGTACACCAACCTCGGCGGCACGATGTTCGCCGGCACCGAGCGCGAGATCATCATCCAGGAGTCGGTCTTCAGCCGCTTCGGCGCCGACCGGGTGCTCAAGTACGCCTTCGAGCTGGCTGCCAGCCGCCCGCGCCGGCACCTGACGGTGGCGACCAAGAGCAACGGCATCGCCCTGTCGATGCCCTGGTGGGACGCCCGCGCCGACGCGATGCACGCCGGCTACCCGCAGGTGGCGGTCGACAAGCAGCACATCGACATCCTGACCGCGCGCTTCGTGCTGCAGCCGCAGCGCTTCGACGTGGTGGTGGCGACCAACCTGTTCGGCGACATCCTCAGCGACCTGGGCCCGGCGTGCACCGGCACGATCGGCATCGCGCCCTCGGCCAACCTGAACCCGGAGCGGCGCTTCCCCAGCCTGTTCGAGCCGGTGCATGGCTCGGCGCCGGACATCCATGGCCGGGGCATCGCCAACCCGATCGCGATGATCTGGTCGGCGGCGATGCTGCTGGACTTCCTGACCGAGGGCACCGGCGCCGGCCGCGCCGCGCACGACGCCATCCTCGGTGCGATCGAGGCCGTGCTGCGCGACGGCCCGCGCACGCCCGACCTGGGCGGCACGGCCGACACGGTGGCGGTGGGCGAGGCGATCGCGGCGCGGGTGGCCGGGCGGTGACCTTGCCGCCGGTGGCGTCTCCCGCGCCGGCCTAGCATCCGGGCTCGATCGACCTGATCGCCCTGAACCGGAGAACCCGCCATGGATGCCCGCTCGCGCCGCCCCACCGCCGCCGACTTTCCCCCGGAAGTGCTCGGCCTGTTCGACCGCTACGTGCACGGCCAGCTCGACCGGCGCGGCTTCCTGGACGGCGCGGCGCGCTTTGCGGTGGGCGGCACGACGGCCGCCGGCCTGCTGGCGGCGCTGAGCCCGAAGTTCGCCGAGGCCCAGGTGATCCGGCCCGACGATGCGCGCATCCGCATGCAGTGGATCGACATCGCTTCGCCGGCCGGCCACGGCACGATCCGCGCGCAGGTCGTGCGGCCGGCGCAGGCCGCCGGGCCGCGGCCGGTGGTGCTGGTGATCCACGAGAACCGCGGGCTCAACCCGCACATCGAGGACATCGCGCGCCGCTTCGCGGTCGAGGGCTTCGTCGCGGTCGCGCCGGATGCGCTGAGCTCGGTGGGCGGCTATCCCGGCGACGAGGATGCCGCGCGCGAGCGCTTCTCGAAGCTCGATCCGGCCCGCCTGAACGAGGACTTCGTCGCCACGGCGCGCCACGCGCTGGCGATCGAGGGCGGCAACGGCCGGCTCGGCGTCGTCGGCTTCTGCTATGGCGGCGGCGTGACCAACCTGCTGGCGGCGCGCGTGCCCGAGATCCGCGCGGCCGCGCCCTTCTACGGGCCGGCGCCGGCCGCGGCGCTGGTGCCGGCGATCCGGGCGCGGATGTACATCGTGCACGCCGCCCAGGACGAGCGCATCAACGCCGGCTGGCCGGCCTACGAGGCGGCGCTGAAGGCCGCCGGCACCGACTACGTGCGCGAGCAGTTCGCCGGCACGCAGCACGGCTTCCACAACGACACGACGCCGCGCTTCGACGCCGAGGCCGCCCGCCAGGCCTGGACGCGCACGCTGGCGCTGTTCAACGCGACGCTGGCCGCCTGAGGCGCGCGTCGTCTTCCTCGGCCCGCGGCCCTTCAGCCGATCAGCAGGCTGCGCGCCAGCCCGAGCAGCGCGCAGACGGCGATCACCGTCATGATGCCCAGCCCGTGGCGCCACAGCGCCACGAAGGCGGCCGCGGCCACCAGCGCCGCGAACGGGTCGGCGCCGCCCGAGAAGGGCGCCGCCGCGGTGGCGTGCGGCCACACCGCGTGCCAGCCGAAGAACAGCGCGAGGTTCAGGATCACGCCGACCACCGCGGCGGTGATGCCGGTCAGCGGCGCGGTGAACTTCAGGTTGCCGCGCGTGGACTCGACCAGCGGCGCGCCGGCCAGGATGAAGACGAAGCTCGGCAGGAAGGTGAAGAAGGTCGCCACGCCTGCGCCGGCGAGCCCGGCCGCGAGCAGCGCGTCCGGCCCGAGCACCGCCTGGGTCCACGCGCCGACGAAGCCGACGAAGGCCACCACCATGATCAGCGGCCCCGGCGTGGTCTCGCCCAGCGCCAGTCCGTCCATCATCTGCGCGCCGCTCAGCCAGCCATGGGTCTCGACCGCGCCCTGGTAGACATAGGGCAGCACCGCGTAGGCGCCGCCGAAGGTCAGCAGCGCCGCCTTCGTGAAGAAGGCGCCCATGTCGCGCAGCACCGTCTGACCGGCCAGCAGCGCCATCGCCGCGGCCCACAGCCCGAGCGCGACCAGCAGCACCGCCAGGAGCCGCGCCACGGAAAAGCGTGCGTGCGCCGGCGGGGGCGTGTCGTCGTCATGCAGCGCCGGACCGTGCGCGGTGCTGTCGGCGCGGTGGCTGGTGCCGCCGGCGAAGTGCGCCGGCGCGATGCGCCCGCCGATCGCGCCGGCCAGCGCCGCGGCCAGCACGATCAGCGGGAAGGGCAGGTCGAACAGCGTCAGTCCGGCAAAGGCCAGCGCCGCGATCGTCCACAGCACGCCGTTGCGCAGCGCGCGCGAGCCGATGCGCCAGGCCGCGAACGCGACGACGGCCACCACCGCCGGCTTGATGCCGGCGAACACGCCCTGCACCAGCGCGACATCGCCGAAGGCGAGATAGACCCAGGTCAGCGCCGCAAGGATGAAGTACGAGGGCAGCACGAACAGCGTGCCGGCCACCACGCCGCCCCAGGTGCCGTGCATCAGCCAGCCGAGGTAGACGGTGAGCTGCTGGGCCTCCGGGCCGGGCAGCAGCATGCAGTAGTTCAGCGCGTGCAGGAAACGCCGCTCGCCGATCCAGCGCCGGCGCTCGACCAGCTCGGCGTGCATCACCGCGATCTGGCCGGCCGGGCCGCCGAAGCTGATGAAGCCGAGCTTGAGCCAGTAGAGGAGGGCTTGCCCGAACGTCGGGTGTGCCGGGCGATCGCCGTGAAGGTGGGTCATGTCCGTTGCATGAGAGGTGTCGGCGCGGATCAGCGCCGCCAGAACTGCGGCGTGAACAGCACCAGCATCGAGAACAGCTCGAGCCGGCCCAGCAGCATCACGAGGGTGCAGATCCAGGTCTGCGCATCCGTCAGGCCCTGGTAGTTGCTGGCCGGGCCGACCTGGCCCAGGCCGGGGCCGGTGTTGTTGATGCACGCCACCACCGCGGTGAAGGCGCTGACCACGTCCAGCCCGGTCAGCAGCAGCGCCAGCGTGCCGAAGGTCAGCACCGCGCCGTAGACCAGCATGAAGGCCTGGATCGAGAACAGCACCTGCGGTTCGATCACCGCGCCGCCCAGCGTCACCGGCCGCACCGAGCGCGGATGCAGCAGCCGGGTGAACTCGCGCTGCACCTGCTTCGTCAGCAGGAGCGCCCGGCTGAGCTTGATGCCGCCGCCGGTCGATCCCGCGCAGGTCGCGAAGCCGCACAGGAAGAGCATCAGCACCGGCGCGAAGACCGGCCACTGCGCGTAGTCGACGGAGGCGAAGCCGGTGGTGGTGGCCACCGAGACGACGTTGAACGCGGCGTGGCGCAGCGCCGTCGTCCAGTCCGGGTAGACGCCGTGCACGACCAGGAAGACGGTGACGACCGCGACGCTGGCGGCCATCAGCGCGAAGAACAGCCGCGCCTCCAGGTCCTGCCACAGCGGCCGGATCGAGCGGCGCTGCCAGACGCGGAAGTAGAGCGCGAAGTTCACGCCCGCCAGCAGCATGAAGACGATGGCGATGGCCTCGATCAGCGGCGAGTCGAAGGCGGCGAAGCTGGCGTCGTAGCCCGCCAGCCCGCCCAGGCCCATCGTCGAGCACATGTGCATGAAGGCGTCCGGCCAGCTCATGCCCGCCCAGCGGAAGGCCAGCAGGCAGGCGCTGGCGACGAGGAAGTAGACCGCCCACAGCCCGCGCGCGGTCTCGGCGATGCGCGGGGTGAGCTTGTCGTCCTTCATGGGCCCGGGCGTCTCGGCCTTGAAGACCTGGCTGCCGCCCACGCCCAGCAGCGGCAGGATCGCCACCGCCAGCACGATGATGCCCATGCCGCCCAGCAGCACCATGAAGCAGCGCCAGATGTTGAGCGACACCGGCAGCCGCTCCAGCCCGGTCAGCACGGTGGCGCCGGTGGTTGTCAGGCCGGAGACCGCCTCGAAGTAGGCGTCGGTGAAGCTCAGGCCGGGAATGTGCAGCAGCAGCGGCAGCGCGCCGAAGACCGGCAGCACCGTCCACACCAGCGTGGCCAGCAGGAAGCCGTCGTGCGGCTGCAGCTCGCGGTCGAGATGGCGGCAGTGCAGGAACAGGCCGGCGCCGATCGCGATGGTGATCGCCATCGACAGCGCGAAGCCGGTCTCGATGCCGTCGTGGCAGAAATGCGAGAAGCCCAGCGGCACCGCCATCGTCAGCCCGAACAGCATCAGCACGCCGCCGAGCACCTTGAACACCGGGTAGTAGTGGCGCATGGCGCGAACGTGGCTCCGCTCAGAAGAAGGTCGCGCTGACCTGGAACAGCTTCTCGACCGCACGCACCTGGCGCTTGCTCGGCAGGAAGACGATGACATGGTCGCCGGTCTGGATCGCCGTCTCGCCGTGCGCGACGATCACCTCGTCGCCGCGCACGATCGCGCCGATCTGCACGCCCTCGGGCAGCTCGAGCTCGCCGATGCGCCGGCCCACCACCTTCGTGCAGCGCCGGTCGCCGCGCACGATGATCTCCATCGACTCGGCCGCGCCCTGGCGCATGCTGTGCACCGCCTCGACGTCGCCGCGGCGCACATGGGCCAGCAGCTCGCCGATGACCGCGTGCTGCGGCGAGATCGCCACGTCGATCTGCGTGCCCTGCACCAGCTCGGTGTAGGCGCGGCGGTTGATCAGCACGATGGCGCGGCGCGCGCCCAGGCGCTTGGCCAGCAGGCCCGACAGGATGTTGTCCTCGTCGTCGTTCGACAGCGCGATGAAGACGTCGGTCTCGCCGACGTTCTCGTCGGTCATCAGGTCCTCGTCGGTGGCGTCGCCGTGCAGCACCAGCACGTCCGTGCCGAGCTCGGCGGCGAGGTACTCGCAGCGCGTGCGGTCGAGCTCGATCAGGCGGATCTCGCAGCGCCCGCGCAGCTCGCGCGCCAGGCGCAGGCCGACCTTGCCGCCGCCGGCGATCATGATGCGGCGCACCGGGCGGTCGCGCTCGCGCAGCGCGCCGAGCACCTCGCCGACCGAGCCGGTGCGCGTCAGCACGAAGGCCTCGTCGCCGGCCTCGATGCGGGTGCTGCCGTCGGCCTTCAGCGGCTGCTCGCGCCGGAACAGGCCGACGATGCGCAGGTCCAGGTGCGGCACCAGCGTCGGGATCTGGTCGAGCCGATGGCCGACCAGGCGGCTGCCCGCGCCGGCGCGCACGCCCGCCAGCGTGACCCGGCCGCCGGCGAACTCGATGATGCGCAGCGCCTCCGGGTACTCGACGAGCTTGCGGATGTAGGTGGTGACCGACTGCTCCGGGCAGATCACATGGTCGACCGCGAAGCCGCCGCCGCGCGCCAGCAGCGGCGCGCCCTCGACGAACTCGGGCGAGCGCAGCCGCGCGATGGTGGTGGTGACGTTGAACAGGTCGTGCGCGACCTTGCACACCGTCAGGTTGGTCTCGTCCTGCGGCGCGCAGGCCACCAGCAGGTCGCAGTCGTCGGCCCCGGCCTCGCGCAGCACCGAGGGCTGGATCGCGTTGCCGCAGACGCCGCGCAGGTCGAGCCGCTCCTGCAGCTCGCGCAGGCGCTGCGGGTCGGTGTCGACGACGGTGATGTCGTTGCGCTCGGAGACCAGATGCTCGGCCACGCTGGTGCCGACGCGGCCGGCGCCGATGATCAGGATGTTCATCGGCCGATTATCGGCAGCCGCGCGGCCGGTCGCGCTGCGACCGGTCCCGAGCGGCTCAGGCGGCGGCCTGCAGCGTCAGGTGCGTGACACGCTCGGCCCAGCTGGCGGCCGGCCGCACCGGCGCGTCGGCGTCGTGCGCGTCGCCGATCGGCTCGATCAGGCCGGCCTGGTGCAGGCGCGCGACAGCGCCGCTCAGGCGGTCCTCGTCGTCATGCGGGTCGAGCAGCAGGCCCAGCGGCGTGTAGCCGTTGAAGCGCATCAGCAGGCGCATGTCGCTCAGCGGCAGGTCGCGGTCCTCGAGCAGGACGATGCGGCCGCGCTCGGTGCGCTGGAAGATCCGGTTCAGCATGTTCGTGTTCCTCGATGGCAGTCGGGCGTCGTGCATGTCTCCGGTGCACGAGGCGCAGGCGGACCGATGCAGCAGGTCCGCGAGGAAAGGACGGCCGGTCGCGCTTCTGTGGCGTGACGGACGGCACACCCGACGTTATAGCGCCGGGTCGCCGCGCTGTCACGATCCCGGGCGGCTGCCGATGGCCGCGTCCGGATGCACCAGAGGGGGGCGCGATGATACCGTTGCAGCCGTTTCAGTGCGTTTCATCCGGGCCGCCTCCTGGCGCTGCAGGCGCCGCCCTGCCCAGAATTGCCGGATCGCCAGCCCGGTGCCGTGCATGACCAGGCCGGCGACCAGGATGTCGCTGAGGAAATGCCCGCCCTGCAGCACCCGGCCGGCGCCGATCACCAGCCCGGCCGCCAGCCCGATGTGCGCCCAGCGTCGCCGCCGCGCCGGCGTGCCCAGCAGCCCGATCGCCGCCAGCGCGAAGCCGGTCGCCGCGTGGCCGCTGACGAAGGAGCAGTTGCTGCGGCACAGCGTGCTGATCCGGCCGGCGGGCTGGAAGGCGTGCGGTCCGCCGAAGTCGCCGACCTCGGTCGGCCGCGGCCGGCCCCACTGCTCCTTCAGCACGCCGTTGACCACCAGGCCCAGCCCGAACACCAGCATCAGCGCCATCGCCGCGGCCTGGCGGCGCTGGCGCGGCGGCGTCGCGCGCCGCCACCACAGCGCCAGCGCGAGCAGCACGCCCAGCCGCCCGGCCCAGGGCACCGCGTGATAGAGCGCCTGCACCGGCGCGAGCTGCCCCAGCGGGAAGGGCGTCGCCGCGGCCGCGTCGTGCACCGCGGCGGTGACGGCCAGATCGAGGCCGGGCCGCAGGTTGAACAGCGCCAGCGTGCCGGCCAGCGCCAGCAGCCAGCCGGCCCACAGGGTGCGCCAGCGTCGGTTCATCGGGGACTCTCCGGGACGGGGGCAGGAATCCGGGTGCGCCACAGCGTCAGCCGCAGCGGCGAGCCGCTCTGCGGCGCGCTGGCCCGGGCCAGCGGCTCGGGCGGAGCGAAGGCCTCCCAGCCTTGCGGCGGCGTGTCGCCTTCGGCGACGATCAGCACGGTGCGACCCCGGTCCGCCGCCGCGATGCCCTGCGCTCCGGGCCAGCCGGCGACGAGCTGGTAGTGGTCGGTCGGCGGGCGGGACGGATCGGGGCGCCAGGCCCGCCAGTCGGCGCCGGGCAGATCGCGCCAGGCATGGCGGCCGTGCGCGATCAGCGTGCGGTCGGCGCCGAGCAGCAGCGCGCCATCGGCCAGCGGCCCGCGCGCGGCCGGCGCCAGCGCCGCCAGCGCCGGCTCCCAGCCGCGCATGCGTGCCCACAGGTCGAGCGCCCGCGGCGGCACCGCGCCGTCGCCGCCCGCGAGCCGGGTCGCGGTGCCGATCAGCGGCAGCGTGCTCACCAGCAGCAGGTGCAGCGCGACGATGCCGGCGGCGGCGCGGCGCAGCGGCCGGCGCGCCGCCGGCGCCAGCCACAGCGCCAGCGCCAGCACCAGGCCCTGCGTCGCCGGCGCGGTCCAGTTGATCTGCGCCTTCGCGTTCAGCGCCTGCGCCGCGCCCAGCGCCAGCAGCGGCAGCGTCATCGCCAGCAGCAGCTCGCGCACGGGGGCCGGCAGCGGCTCGCGCTGCGCGCTGCGCCGGCGCCAGCGCAGCCACAGCACCAGCCACAGCGGACCGCTCATCAGCCACTGGCCGCCGATCCATTCCGCCAGCGACGCCAGCACCGGGCGCTGCGCGTCACGGCGGGCCTGCAGGGTGATCTCGGCGGTGTGGTGCAGCGTCGGCCAGCCGGCCGCGGCGTTCCAGAGCAGGTTGGGCACCAGCAGCAGCGCCGCCAGCGCGAGGGCCAGCGCCAGCGCCGGCCGCGCATCGGGGCCGCCGTCGTGCCGGCGCCGCCACAGCCACCACAGCAGACCGGGCAGCAGCGCCGCCATCGTGTACTTCGACAGCAGCCCCAGGCCCAGCCCCAGCCCGAGCGCCAGCCCGTCGCGCAGGCGTCCCGAGCGGCGCAGCCGCCACAGCGCGTGAGCCGCCAGCGTCCAGCACAGCAGCAGCGGCGCGTCGGTGGTCGCCGCCAGCCCGAGCAGGCCGGCGACCGGATTGCTCAGCGCGATCAGCGTCGCCCAGAGCGCGGCCCGGCGCGCCCGCGCCGGCTCCTGCGGCCAGGCGGCCTGCGCCAGATCGTGCGCGAGCGGGCCCAGCGCGAGGCAGGCGGCGACCTGCACCGCCATCGCCAGCCAGCGCACGCCGAGAACGCCATCGCCGCCGATCGCGGTCGAGGCGGCGATCAGCGCGGCGATGCCCGGCGGCTTGGAGTAGTAGCCCCAGTGCAGCTCGCGCGACCAGTCCCAGTACTGCGCCTCGTCGACCTGCAGGCCGACGCCCGGATCGAGCAGCACCAGCGCCAGCACGCCCAGCCGCAGCAGCAGCGCGGCCGCGCCCAGCGCGAGCAGGCGGGCGCGCAGCGCCGGGCTCATCCGCGGACTCATCGCACCGGCTCCTGCGGCTCGGCCGGGCGCTGCACCAGGCTCAGGCCGCTGCGCTCGGCCAGGCGCAGCGGCGGCGCGCGCCAGCCGGCCTGCCGCGCCAGCGCCTCGAGCTGGTCGCTGCGCACCAGCGCCAGCTCGCCCGGCTGCGGCGCGCGTCGCGGCACCGGCCGGTCCAGATGGAAGGCGAAGCTGGGCAGATGCAGGCCCCACTGCACCGCGGCGGGCGCACCCGGCTGCGCCTGCGCCTGCCGCGCCAGATCGCGCACCGGGCCCTGCAGCCGCTCGCCCCACCACGGCGCGCACTGGCCGTGGAACCACAGCAGCCCGCACAGCGCCGCCGCCGCCAGCCGCGCGGGCTCGCCCCAGCGGCTGCGCGGTCCGGTCAGGCACAGCGCGGCGGTGGCCGCGGCCAGCAGCGCCCCGGCCGCCAGCGGCGCCGGCGACGGCGTCGGTGCGCCCAGCAGCGCCCGGTACAGCGGATCGGCGATGCGCTCGGCGTGGGTCTGCAGCGCCAGCGCGACGCCGGCCAGCAGCGGCGCCAGCAGCACCAGCAGCGCCTGCTGCAGCCGCAGCAGCGCGCCGGGCAGCGCCTCGCCCGGCGCGCTGGCGGCCAGCAGCCGCCCGGCCAGCAGCGCCAGCGGCGTCAGGCCGTACAGCGCGTAGTGCGGCAGCTTCGTGCCCGACAGGCTGAAGAAGAGAATCACGAAGCCGGCCCAGCCGAGCAGATAGCCCGCCAGCGGCTCGTGCCACAGCGCGCGTGCACGGCGCAGCAGCTGCACCAGCAGCGGCGTCCACGGCAGCATCAGCAGCGGCAGCACCAGCAGGTAGTAGCCGAGGCTGCCGCCGTGGCCCTCGAGCGTGCCCTGGTAGCGCGACAGGTTGTGCCGCACCAGGAATCCGTCGACGAAGGCCTGGCCGTGCTGGACCAGCATCAGCGCATACCAGGGCAGGGCCACCGCCAGCATCAGCGCCCAGGCCGTCCCGTCGCCCAGCAGGCCGCGCAGCCGCGTGCCCACCGGCACCCGGCTGCGGTGCGTGGCGATGAAGACCAGCGCGGCCGCACCCGGCACGATCAGCGCGATCGGACCCTTGGTCAGCAGGCCCAGGCCGATCCACAGCGCGGTGCGGCGCAGCGCCTGGCGCGCCGCCGCGCTGCCGGACGCGGCCTCGAGATGGCGCCACAGGTCCAGCCCGGCCAGCGCCAGCCACAGGTTCAGCAGCGCATCGGCGGTGGCGGCCCGCCCGATCAGCGCCACGCCCAGCCCGCTGGCCAGCACTGCACCGGCGCCCAGCGCCGCCGCACCGCCCCAGCGTGGCCGCGCGAACATCGCGGTCGCCAGCACCCAGCCCCAGGCCGCCAGCACCGAGGGCAGGCGCAGCGCGAACTCGTGCCGGCCCAGCAGCGCCATCGCGCCGGCCTGCAGCCAGTAGACGAGGATCGGCTTGTCCCAGCGCGGCTCGCCATTGAGCGTGGTGCGGCTCCAGTCGCCGCCGGCGAGCATCTCGCGCGAGGCCTCGCCGAAGGCGCCCTCGTCGACGTCGACCAGCGGCGCGGCGCCCAGCCGCAGCAGCATCGCGCCGAGCAGCAGCAGGGCCGGCAGCCAGGGGCTCCAGCGCGGGGCGCGCGATTCAGGCGCGGGGCTCATCGCGGCCGTCGTCCTGCCGCACCACATAGGGCTGGCCGTGGCGCGCGCCGTAGTAGATGCGGATCAGCAGCTCGGCCAGCACGCCGGTGGTCAGGAACTGCAGCCCGCCGATGCTGCAGAAGAAGCCCAGCGACAGCAGCGGCCGCCCGCCGATGTCCTCGCCCAGCAGCAGCTTGAGCACGCCCAGGTAGCCCAGGATCGCCAGACCGGCGCCCAGCACCGCCAGGCCGATCACGCCGAAGAAATGCCCGGGCCGCGCCGCGAAGCGCTGGAAGAAGGTGACCGCCAGCAGGTCCACCAGCACCCGCAGCGTGCGCGACAGGCCGTACTTGGAGGTGCCGTGCAGGCGCGGGTGGTGGTCGACCGGCTCCTCGGCCATGCGCGCAGGCGACGTCACCGTCGACAGCCAGGCCGGAATGAAGCGGTGCATCTCGCCGTAGAGCCGCACCTCGCGCAGCACGCTGGCGCGGAAGGCCTTCAGGCTGCAGCCCAGGTCGTGGAAGGGCAGTCCGGTGATGCGCCGGATCAGCCGGTTGGCCAGCTGCGAGGGCAGGCGGCGCAGCCAGAAGCCGTCCTGGCGCTTCACCCGCCAGCCGGCGACGATGTCCAGGTCCTCGGTCAGCAGGCGCTGCACCAGGCGCGGGATGTCGCGCGGGTCGTTCTGCAGGTCGCCGTCCATCGTCACGATGACGTCGCCCTGCGCGGCATCGATGCCGGCCTGCATCGCGGCGGTCTGGCGGAAGTTGCGCGCCAGCGAGATCACCCGCACCGGCGCGCCGGTGGCGCGCGCGTGGCGGCGCAGCGCCGCGGCGGTGGCGTCGCGGCTGCCGTCGTCGACGACGACCAGCTCCCAGGGCTGCGGATAGGCCGCCAGCGCGGTGCGCACCGCGTCGATCAGCGCCGCGGCGTTGTCGACCTCGTTGTACATCGGCACGACGACCGACAGATGGTGGGCCGGCAGGTGCGCCGGCGACGGCAGGCCTGCGCCCGCCGCCGCCACCTTCACCCCGGTGACCCCCATGGCGCCACTCCACGCCCCGTCACCGGACTCCCCTGTCCCATCCCGTTCCCATGCTGCGGCCGAGCCTGCAGCGCCTGCCGCGTTCATGTCGTCGATCCTGTCGTTGCAGTGCGCAGGGTGCCGAGCGCCCCGCCGAAAGCGCCGCCGAGCGTGGTCAGCGCCAGCGACAGCGCATGCATCTGCAGCACCGCGCCCAGCGCCAGCGCCGCCGGCTGCGGCGCGCCGGCGCCGGCCCAGACCGCCGCCTCGTAGCTGCCCAGCCCGCCCGGCGCCTGCAGCGGCAGCACGCCGGCCCATTCGCCGGCCAGCACGCCGCGCAGCGCCGCGCTGCTGCCGCCCGAGCCGGTGCCGCCGAGCGCGTCGAGCAGCAGCGCCAGCGTCGCCAGCTTCAGCGTCCAGTTGCCGATGCAGGCCATCCAGGCCCGGCGCCCGCCGCGGCGCGCCAGCAGCGCCTCGCGCCAGCGCGCCAGGCGCGAGGGGGCCGGCGTCGGCCGGTCCTTCGAGGCCAGCCGGGCCAGCAGCCGCTCGGCCGGCGCGATCAGGCCGAGCAGCAGCAGCGCGGCCAGCGCCAGCGCGGCCGGGCCCGGCAGGCCTGCGCCGGCCAGCGCCAGCGCCAGCGCGCCCAGCAGCGCCAGCACCAGCGCGTCCTGCAGCCGCAGCCACAGCAGGCTCGGCAGCGACTCGCGCAGCGGCACCTGCCAGCGCCGCTGCAGCCACAGGCTGTAGCCGGCCTCGCCGCCGCGCATCGGCAGCCAGACCACCGCCGCGTTGTGCATCAGGAACAGCGCCAGGCAGTCGCGCAGGCTCGCGCCGGTGCGCGGATGCCATTCGGCATGCAGCCGCAGCGCGCGCAGCAGCCAGGTGCCCGCCAGCGCGGCCGATGCGCCGGCCCAGGCTGCCGGCTGCAGCGCGCCGGCGCGCTGCAGCAGCGTGTCCATCATCTCGGCCGGGCTCATGGCGCGCTCCGCCGCGCCGGCACGGCCAGCGCGCGGCCGCCGCGGTGCAGCCCGGCGCCGATCGACAGCGCCGCCAGCACGCCCTGCAGCGGCAGCGCCGCCGGATAGCCGGTCGACAGGCGCGCGATCGCCAGACCGCAGCCGATCTGGACCAGCGCCAGCACGAGCTGGCCGCGCCGTCCGCCCAGCCAGCGCGTCAGGCCGCCGCGCGCCGACAGCGGCCAGGCCCAGGCGGCGGTCATCAGTCCGATCGCCGCGCCGGCGCACACGTCGGCCGGCCAGTGCGCGCCGACGGCCACGCGTGCCAGCAGCAGCATCAGCGTGCCGGCCGCGATCAGCCCCTGCTGCAGCGGCGAGCGCCGGCGCGACAGCAGCAGCAGGCCGGCCAGCGCCAGCGCGGTGACCGCGTGGCCCGAGGGCATCGCGCCGCGCAGCAGCGGCTCGCCGATCACCGTGATCGCGTCGGGCGGCAGCACCGCCGCCGGGCGCGGATGGTCGAGCAGCCGCTTGAAGAGATGGGTGAGCGCGCCGCCGATCGGGAAGGACCACAGCAGCGCCGCCACCGGGCGCATCGCCTCGGGCCCGGCGCCCGGATGCGCGGCCACCAGCACGATGAAGGCGCTCAGCCCGAGGCCGGCGACGCTGAGCATCGACCACAGCCACTGCGGCAGCGGCGCGGGCAGCGCGCCGAGCGCGCCGTTCAGCGCGACGAAGAGATCGGCGTCACGCCCGTGCAGCGCCAGGCCGGCCACCAGCAGCACCGCCGCCAGTCCACGGCACCAGACGGCCGGCAGCGGCCGGCGGTGCGGGATCGGCAGGGAAGGATGGGTGGCGTTCATGGCGCCGCGGATGGTCGCCAGGGCCGATGACGACGCGGTGAATCCGCGATGACGGCTGTGTGACGTCGGCTGCGCGAGACGCCGCCGGTCCGGCCGGCGGGAACCGACACGGTCCTGTCATCGCGGCTGCCGAGCATGCGCAGCCACCATGGCCCAGATCCTCGTCACCGGCGCGGCCGGCTTCATCGGCGCGCATGCCGCCGCGGCGCTGGCGCAAGCCGGCCACCAGGTCGTCGGCTGCGACAGCTTCAACGCCTACTACCCGGTCGAGCTCAAGCGCGCACGGGTCGAGGCGCTGCTGCAGCCCGCCGGCGTGCCGGTCGAGACGCTGGACCTGTGCGACGGCGCGGCGCTGCAGGCGCTGATGCGCCAGCACCGCATCGACACCGTGCTGCACCTGGCCGCGCAGGCGGGCGTGCGCCACTCGGTCAGCGCGCCGCTCGACTATGTGCAGGCCAACCTGCTCGGCTTCGCCTCGGTGCTGGAGGCCTGCCGGCTGCAGGGCGTCGGCCATCTGCTCTACGCCAGCTCGTCGAGCGTCTACGGCCGGCGCGACGGCGATGCCGCGCCCGGGGGCTTTCGCGAGAGCGACCGCATCGACGCGCCAGCCTCCTTCTACGCCGCGACCAAGCAGGCCAACGAGGCGATGGCCCATGCCACCGCCGCGGTGCACCGCCTGCCGGTCACCGGCCTGCGCTTCTTCACCGTCTACGGGCCGTGGGGCCGGCCGGACATGGCGTACTGGAGCTTCGCCGAGCGGCTGCGCCGCGGCGAGACGCTGCAGCTCTACGGCCGCGGCGAGCTGCGCCGCGACTTCACCCATGTCGACGACGTGGTGGACGCGCTGCTGCGGCTGGTCGCACGCGGCGCCCCCGCCGGCCGGCACCGCGAGGACGGCGTGCCGGCCGAGCTGTTCAACATCGGCCACCGCCATCCGGTGCGGGTGATCGACTTCGTGCGGCTGCTCGAGCGCGCCACCGGCTGCCCGGCGCGCATCGAGTTCGCGCCGATGCAGGCCGGCGACGTGCCCGACACCAGCGCCGACCCGTCGCGGCTGATCGAGGCGATCGGGCCGTGGCGGGCCACGCCGCTGGCCGAGGGCCTGGCGGGCTTCGTGCGCTGGCTCGACGCCTGGCGCGCGCGCGAGACGCCGTCGCCGGCCTGGCCGGTCAGGCTGCCGGCGGCGGCCTGACGCGGCGCTCAGCCACCTCAGTCGCAGATCCAGACCTGCGACTGCCGGCCGATCGCCGCGAGGCGCCGGCCGCTGCACAGCACCAGATCGACGCCCGGCTGGCGCGCGCTGTCGGGGCGGCGGCGCCAGAAGTGGCGCGCGATGCCGGCCACGCCGAGGTGGCGCAGGCCGTCGATGCACAGCCGCGGCGTCAGGTCGGGATCGTCATGGTGGCGCGGCGACGGGCCCGGGCCCTCGATCAGCGCCGGCACCTCGATCAGCAGCATCGCCGGCGCGCCCGGCGCGGCCTGCCAGACGGCCGGATCGACCTCGGCGGCGGTGGTCAGCGCCAGGCGCAGCGGCGTGCTGCGGTCCGACAGCGCGTGCAGCACCGCGGCCATCGCCGGCGACAGGCGCTGGGCCGGGCGGGTCGGCGGGGTCGGCGCGTCGGCGACCTCGAGCACCTCGCCGGGGCGCTCCAGGGCCTGTCGCAGCAGCCGGGTGGCCAGGTCGCTGGCCGAGGTTTCGGGCAGGGAGGTCGTCATCGCGGTGCTCCTTCGTGCGGGTCGACGCAGGCAGTGTCGGCGCCGTCCATGACACGAGCTTGTCGCCGGACCGTCGTGCCCGCTGTCGTGCCGATACCGCGTCGTGCCGCTGTCACCCGCGCTTCACCGGGCGGTCATCCGGGCTGCCGACGATGGCCCCATGAACGCCATCACCGCCCCCGCCGCCGCGGCGCCGGACAGTGCCTTCGCGCAGGAGGAACTGTCGGTGCGCACCGTGTTCATTTCCGACGTGCACCTGGGCACGTCCGGCTGCCAGGCCGAGGCGCTGCTCGACTTCCTGCGCGCGGTCGAGTGCGAGACGCTCTACCTCGTCGGCGACATCGTCGACGGCTGGCAGCTGCAGCGGCGCTGGTTCTGGCCGCAGGCGCACAACGACGTGGTGCAGAAGGTGCTGCGCAAGGCGCGCAAGGGCACGCGCGTGATCTTCGTGCCCGGCAACCATGACGAGTTCGCGCGCCGCTACGCCGGCCACGCCTTCGGCGGCATCGAGGTGGTGGAGGACTGCATCCACCAGACCGCCGACGGCCGCCGGCTCTGGGTGATGCACGGCGACCTGTTCGACGGCGTGATCCAGTGCGCGCGCTGGCTGGCGCATGTCGGCGACGGCCTCTACCAGCTGGCGCTGCGGCTCAACCGGGTGCTGAACTCGGCGCGTGCGCGCTTCGGCCTGCCCTACTGGTCGCTCTCGCGCTACCTGAAGCTCAAGGTCAAGCGCGCGGTCAGCTTCATCAACGACTTCGAGCTGGCGGTGATCCGCGAGGCGCGCCGGCGCGGCGTCGACGGCGTGGTCTGCGGCCACATCCACCACGCCGAGCTGCGCGTGGTCGACGGCCTGACCTATGCCAACGACGGCGACTGGGTCGAGAGCCTGACCGCGCTGGTCGAGCATGCCGACGGCCGGCTCGAGGTCATCGACTGGGCCGAGGCGATGCGCCGGCGCGCGCGCCGCGCGCCGATGGCGGCGCTGCCGCAGCCGGCCTGAGCCCGATCCGGCCCAGGCTCCGGCCCCGGGCTCAGGTCGCCGCGATCAGCGCGGCCGGCCGCGGGATCGGTCGGAGCGCCTGCTCGAACTGGCGCGTCGCCGCCGCCCAGGTGTAGCGCTCGGCGAAGGCGCGCACGCGCGTGCGGTCGCAGCGCAGCGCGGCCAGGCAGGCCGCCTTCAGGTCGGTGTCGATCACGCCGCCCTCGCCGCTGGTGCCGACCACGTCGATCGGGCCGGTCGCCGGCAGCGCCGCCACCGGCGTGCCGCAGGCCATCGACTCGATCAGCACCAGGCCGAAGGTGTCGGTCTCGCTCGGGAAGACCATCACGTCGGCGCTGCGGTAGAGCTGCGCCAGGTCCGGGCCGGAGAGCACGTCGAACCAGCGCACCCCGTCGCCGTAGGTGCGGCGCAGCCGCGCGGCCTCGGGGCCGGCGCCGGCGACCCATTTCTCGCCGGGCAGCGCCAGCCGCAGGAAGGCGTCGATGTTCTTCTCGACCGCCAGCCGGCCCACGTACAGGAAGACCGGGCCGTGGCCGGCCGGGCGCGCCAGCACCGGCCCGTGCGGGCTGAACATCTCCAGGTTGACGCCGCGGCTCCAGTGCACCGGATGCCGGTAGCCGTGGCGGCGCAGCTCCTCGCCCATGTGCGGCGTGGGCACCAGCGTGGCCACGCCGCTGTTGTGGAAGCGGCGCAGCAGCGCGTGGCTCCAGTTCACCGGCAGGCCGGTGCGCAGCTGCAGGTATTCGGGGAACCGGCTGTGATAGGCGGTGGTGAAGGGCCAGCCGCGCCGGCGCGCCACCGCGCGTGCCGCCCAGCCCAGCGGGCCCTCGGTGGCGATGTGCAGGCAGTCGGGCTGCAGCGCGTCGAGCCGGCGCGCCATGCTGCCGGGCGTCACCGCGGCGAGGCGGATGTCCGGATAGGTCGGGCAGGGCACGCTCGGCCAGCCCTGCGGCGAGACGATGTGCACCTCGTGGCCGAGCAGGCCGAGCTCGTGCGTGGTCATCTTCAGCGTGCGAACCACGCCGTTGACCTGCGGCTCCCAGGCGTCGGTGACGATGACGATCCTCATCAGGCGATCTCCTTGTGGCGAGGGGCTTGCCGGTGGTGGTGCCGGTGATGCAGCGCGACCAGCGCCATCAGCAGCGCGATGCCCAGGCCGAAGCCGCGGATCAGCAGGTCGAGCGGCAGGGCCTGCCGGGTGAAGGCGGCATAGGCTGCCAGCATCAGCAGCACGCTGGCGTTCTCGTTGAAGTTCTGCACCGCGATCGAGCGTCCGGCGCTGAGCAGCGCGGCGCCGCGGTGCTGCAGCAGCGCGTTCATCGGCACGACGAACAGCCCGGCGACCAGGCCGGCGCAGGCCAGCAGCGGCAGCGCCGGCAGCCAGTGGTCGATGTGCGGCATCGGCAGCAGCAGCAGGCCCATCGGCACGCCCAGCCACAGCACCTGCGGCGCACGCTCCAGCGGCACCAGCCGCCCGGCCAGCAGCGCGCCGACCACCACGCCGGTGGCCGACAGGCCCTGCAGCCAGGCGGCCTGCGCCAGCGTCAGGCCGAGGTCTTCCTCGGCCCAGCGCAGCACCAGGAACTGCAGCGTGGCGCCGACGCCCCAGAACAGCGTGGTGGTGGCCAGCGAGACACGCCCGAGCGGATCACGCCACAGCCGCGCGTTGGCGCGCGCGAAGTCGCCGAGCTGGCCGGCCAGCGGCGGCGCGGCCGGATAGCGCGCGCCGCTGTCGGGAATGCCCAGGTTCAGCAGCGCCGCCAGGCCGTAGAGCGCCAGCAGGCCGGCCAGGGCGGCGGCCGGCGCCAGCCAGGCCAGCAGCGCGCCGCCCAGCATCGTGCCCAGCAGGATGGCCAGCACGGTGGCGACCTCGATCCAGCCGTTGGCGGCGACCAGCCGGTGCGCCGGCATCAGCTCGGTCACCAGACCGTACTTGGCGGGCGAATACAGCGCCGCGCCGGCCCCGGCCAGCGCGAAGCACGGGCCCACCGGCGCGCCCAGCGCCATCGCGGCGCAGGCGCCGGCCTTGAGCGCATTGGCCGCGCTCATCACCGCGGCCTTCGGCGCGCGGTCGGCCAGCGGCCCGACGAAGGGCGCCAGCAGCACATAGGCCAGCGTGAACGCCAGCTTGAGCAGCGGCGGCAGCCAGACCGGCCCGCCCTCGGCCGCGAGGCGGCCGATCGCCACCAGCAGCAGCGCGCTGTCGGCCAGTCCGGACACGAACTGGGCCGACATCAGCAGTCGGAAGCCGCGCAGGGCGGCGGGCAGGGGCAGCGACGTCGTCACCCGGCCGAGTGTCGGCAGCGGGCATGACGCCGGCGTGATCGGGACGTGATCGTGGCGTGACCGGGCCGCGTCAGCCCGCCAGCGCGCGCCCGATCAGGATCTTCTGCACGTCGCTCGTGCCCTCGTAGATCTGGCAGACGCGCACGTCGCGGTAGATGCGCTCGACGGGAAAGTCGCTGACATAGCCGTAGCCGCCGAAGGTCTGGATCGCCATCGAGCAGACCCGCTCGGCCATCTCGCTGGCGAAGAGCTTGGCCATCGCGGCCTCCTTCAGGCACGGGATGCCGGCGTCCTTCATCGAGGCGGCGTGCCAGATGAGCTGGCGCGCGGCCTCGATCTGCGTCGCCATCTCGGCGAGACGGAACTGCACCGCCTGGTGCTCGAAGATCGGCACGCCGAAGGCCACGCGCTCCTTGCTGTAGCGCAGCGCCGCCTCGAAGGCCGCGCGCGCCATGCCGACGCACTGCGAGGCGATGCCGATGCGCCCGCCCTCCAGCCCGGCCAGCGCGATCTTCAGGCCCTGGCCCTCGTCGCCGATGCGGTTGGCCGCCGGCACGCGGCAGTTCTCGAACAGGATCTGCGCGGTGTCCGAGCTGTGCTGGCCCATCTTGTCCTCGATGCGCGCCACCGTGTAGCCGGGCGTGGCGGTCGGCACGATGAAGGCGCTGATGCCCTTCTTGCCGGCGTTCCGGTCGGTCACCGCCATGACGATGGCGACGTCGCCGTTCCTGCCGCTGGTGATGAACTGCTTGACGCCGTTGAGCACGTAGGCGTCGCCGTCGCCATCCTGGACCCGGACGGCGGTGGTCTTGAGCCCGCCGGCTTCCGAGCCGACATGCGGCTCGGTCAGGCAGAAGGCGCCGAGCATGTCGCCGCGCGCCAGCGGCCTAAGGAAGCGCTGCTTCTGGTCCTCGCTGGCGAAGCCCATCAGGATCGAGCAGACCGGGCAGTTGTTGACGCTGATGACGGTGGAGGTGCCGCCGTCGCCCGCGGCGATCTCCTCGAGGATGAGGGCCAGCGCCAGGTAGTCGAGGCCGGCGCCGTCGTGCTCGGTCGGCACCGCCACCCCGTAGCAGCCCAGCGAGGCCAGACCCTTGAGCTCGGCGGCGGGAAAGTGGTGCTCCTTGTCCCAGCGCGCCGCGTGCGGGGCGATCTGGTCCTGGACATAGGTGCGGATGGCGTCCTGGATGGCGCGGTGGTCGTCTGAGAGCAGCATGGGTGGGCCTTCGCTTCTTTCGCTTGTTCTGCGTGGGCACCCGCCTTGCGCGGGCGTGACGGACAGGGCGTGACGGGGGTCGCCGGGCTTACCAGTCGAGCGGCGAGCCGTCGAGGTTCAGGAAACGGCCGTTGTCGGCCGGGGTCAGGCGGGCGAAGGTGGCGCGCAGGCTGCCGGCGCTGTCGGCCACCGGCAGCGGCGCCTGCGGGCCGCCCATCGCGGTCTGCACCCAGCCCGGATGCACGGCGATGCAGGTCGCGCGGCCGGCCAGCGCCAGCGACACGTCCTTCAGCACCGAGTTCAGCGCCGCCTTCGACGCGGCGTAGAGCCAGCCCAGCGTCTGCGAGCGGCTGCCGATCGAGGCCATGATCGACGACACGACCACCAGCCGCGCGCCCGGCGCCAGTGCGTCGAGCAGCTGCGGCAGCACCTGCATCGGGCCGAGCACGTTGGTGTGCATGACCGCATCGAAGTCGGCCGCCGAGGGCGTGTCGAGCGTGCGCAGGCGCGGGCCGTAGACGCCGGCGTTGACGACGACCAGATCGAAGGCCTCGCCGTCGATCTGCCAGGCCAGGCCGGCGACGCTGGCGGCCTTCGCCACGTCGATGCGCAGCGCCTTGGCGCCGAGCGCCGACAGCGCCTGCAGGCCGGCGTCGTCGCGCGCGGTGGCGACGACGCGGGCGCCGGCGGCGCGGTACTGGCGCACCAGCTCCAGGCCGATGCCGCGCGAGGCGCCGACGACCAGCACCGAGGCGGGTTCCGCGGCGGGAGAGGACAGGGTGGAGGACGAGGTCATGGCAGGGGTGCCTCGGTGCGGGCCAGCCGTGCGGCCAGGCCCAGGAAGAGCAGGCCGCCCAGGCCCTGCAGCCAGCGGCCGGCCGAGGCGGAGGCGAAGGAGGACGCGCGCGCACGCTGCCGGAGCAGGCCGGCGAGGCCCACGAGCACGGCCAGGAACAGCGCGCTCTGCGCCGCGAACCAGGCGCCCAGCACCAGGAAGCTGAAGGCCTTGTCGGGCGTGGCGGCGTCGATGAACTGCGGCAGGAAGGCGAGGAAGAACAGCGCGACCTTCGGGTTGAGCACGTTCGTCAGCAGGCCCTGGCGAAAGGTGCGGCCCAGCGACGGGGCCTCGCCGGCGGCGCCGTGCGACACCGCGGCCGCAGGAGCCCGCGCCGGATCGGCCCACGCCGCGCGCAGCATGCCCGCGGCCAGCCAGACCAGATAGGCCGCGCCCAGCCACTTCAGCGCCGAGAAGGCGGTGGCCGACATCGCCAGCAGCGCCGCCAGCCCGGAGGCCGCCGCCAGCGCGTGCACCACGCAGCCCAGGCTGATGCCGGCCGCGCCGGCCAGCCCGGTGCGCGGTCCGCACTGCAGCGTGCGCCCGACCACGAAGACCAGGTCGACGCCCGGCGTGGCGTTGAGCACCAGCACCGACAGCGCGAACAGCGCCGGATCGTGCAGACCCAGGGTCATGCCGATGCCGTGCGTCACGCCATCTCGACGGCCAGCGCGGTGGCCTCGCCGCCGCCGATGCACAGGCTGGCGACACCGCGCCTGAGGCCGCGCTTCCTGAGCGCGCCCAGCAGCGTCACGACGATGCGCGCGCCCGAGGCGCCGATCGGATGGCCCAGCGCGCAGGCGCCGCCGTGCACGTTGACGATCTCGTGCGGCAGCGAGAACTCGTGCATCGCCGCCATCGTCACCGCCGCGAAGGCCTCGTTGACCTCCCACAGGTCGACGTCGCCGGCCTGCCAGCCCGCGCGCGCGAGCACCTTGCGGATCGAGCCGACCGGCGCGGTCGAGAACCAGGCCGGCTCCTGCGCGTGCACCGCATGCGCGACGATGCGCGCGACCGGCCGCAGGCCATGCGCGGCGGCGGTCGACTCGCGCATCAGCACCAGCGCGGCGGCGCCGTCGGAAATGCTGCTGGCGTTGGCGGCCGTGATCGTGCCGTCACGCTTGAAGGCCGGCTTCAGCCCGGCGATCTTGTCCAGACGGGCCTTGAAGGGCTGCTCGTCGTGGCGGACCACCGTGTCGCCGCCGCGGCCCCTGATCGTCACCGGCGCGATCTCCCAGTCGAAGGAGCCGTCCTCGTTGGCAGTCTTGGCGCGCGTGGTGGAGGCGATGGCGTAGGCGTCCTGCGCCTCGCGGGTGAAGCCGTACTTCTCGACGCAGGCCTCGGCGAAGACGCCCATCGCCTTGCCGCGCTCGTAGGCGTCCTCCAGGCCGTCCATCGCCATGTGGTCGAAGAGCTGCGCGGCGCCGTACTTCACGCCCTTGCGCACGAAGCTCAGGTGCGGCGCGTTGGTCATGCTCTCCATGCCGCCGGCGATCATCACGTCGGCCGAGCCTGCGGCGAGCATGTCGTGCGCGAACATCATCGCGCGCATGCCCGAGCCGCACATCTTCGACAGCGTCACCGCGCCGGCCGAGATCGGCAGGCCGGCGGCCAGCGCGGCCTGGCGCGCCGGCGCCTGGCCCTGGCCGGCCATCAGGCAGTTGCCCATCAGCACCTCGTCGACCACGTCGCCGGGCAGGCCGGCGCGCTCGATGGCGGCGCGGATCGCCACGCCGCCGAGCTCGGCGGCGGGCAGCGCGGCGAAGTCGCCCAGCAGGCCGCCGATCGGCGTGCGGGCGGCGGAGACGATGACGACGGGGTCGTGGCTGCGGCTGATGCTGACGCTCATGGAGGCGCTCCTTCGGGATTCACTCGGTGGGGACGTGGGGAACAGGGGCAACGGCAGGTCCGACCGGGCGCCGACGGTGCTGGAAGCGGCGCTCCGGGTCGTAGGGAAAGACGTCGTGCACATGGCCGGCGCGGATGCGCGTCTGGTGCGCCTGCCAGAAGGCCGCATCGAGCAGGTCGGCGTGATGGCGCATGAACACCTCGCGCACGCCGCGGTGGCCGAGCAGGAAGGGGCCGAAGGTCTCCGGGAAGACATCCTTCGGGCCGACCGAATACCAGATCTCGCCCGACATCTCGTCCTCCTCGTTGCGCGGCGCGGGCACGCGGCGGAAGTGGCAGTCGGTGACGTACTCGATCTCGTCGTAGTCGTAGAAGACGACCTTGTTGTTGCGCACCACGCCGAAGTTCTTCCACAGCATGTCGCCGGGGAATATGTTGGCCGCCACCAGGTCCTTGATCGCCTGGCCGTACTCGACGACCGCATGCTCGAGCTGCTCGGGCGTGGCCTCCTGCAGGTAGATGTTCAGCGGCACCATGCGGCGCTCGATGTAGACGTGCCGGAGGATCACCTCTTCCTGGCCGTCGCCGTCGCGGTCGGAGATCTCGAGCTGGCTGGGCGCCTCGCGGCGGATCTCCTCGATCAGCTCGTCGGAGAAGCGCGCGCGCGGGAAGGCGACGTTGCTGAACTCCAGCGTGTCGGCCATGCGCCCGACCCGGTCGTGCTGCTTGACCAGCAGGTACTTGCCCTTGACCTGCTCGCGCGTGGTGTCCTTCTGCGCCGGGAAGCGGTCCTTGATGACCTTGAAGACGTAGGGGTAGCTGGGCAGGTCGAACACCAGCATCACCATGCCCTTGATGCCCGGCGCGATGCGGAAGCGGTCGGTCGAGTGGCGCAGGTGGAACTGGAAGTCGCGGTAGAACAGCGTCTTGCCCTGCTTGTGCAGGCCGAGCTGGCTGTAGAGCTCGCTGCGCGGCTTGCGCGGCATCAGCGCGCGCAGGAACTGCACGTACGCCGAGGGCACCTCCATGTCGACCATGAAGTAGGCCCGCGCGAAGCTGAACAGCCGCTGCAGGTCGTCCTCGCCGAACAGCGCCGCGTCGATCGTCAGCCGGCCGGCCTCGTCATGCAGGATCGGCAGCGCGAAGGGCAGGTCCCTGTAGCCGTTGATGATGCGGCCGACCACATAGGCGCCCTTGTTGCGGAAGAACAGCGAGCTCAGCGCCTGGATCTGGAAGTTGGTGCGCAGCCGCCCCGGGCCGATCGCCGCCTCGGTCTCGGCGAGCACGTCGTCGAGGTCGCGCTCCAGGTCGGCCCACTCGCCCTCCAGCCCGAAGCTGCCGACCAGCTGCGCCAGCGCCTCGCGCAGCGTCTCCCGGACCGGATACCAGGCGCGGAAGGTCGGGCGCGCCTGCGGCTCGTCGTTCTCGATGTATTCGGTCGAGACGGCCGGGCGCACGAAGATGAAGTCGTTGTGGAAGTAGTCCCGGTGCAGGATCTTGGTCGTCACCGAGTTGAAGAAGGTCTCGGCCAGCTCGGGCTGGCGGTGGCCGGTCAGCAGGCCGATGTAGTGCAGCTTGACCTGCTGCCAGACCGTCATCGGCAGCGAGCCGGCGCGGAAGTCGCCGCGCAGCCGCTCGAGCGTCTCCTCGACGCGGCGCGGGTAGAACTCGATGCGCTCGCGCTGCGCACGCTGCTGGCCGTGCCAGTCGGCCCGCTCGAAGCGGGCCTTGGCGCCGGCGCTGGCCTCGCGCAGCAGCCGGTAGTGGCGGTTGAAGCCGTCGAGCATCGCGCAGGCGATGTCGAAGGCGCGGGTGTCGTCGAGCTGCTGCGGGAACATCGGCCGGCGCTCCGGGGGTCAGGCCGCCGCGCCTTCGCCGGACGCGAAGCGCTGCTTCAGCGCCGCCAGCGCGCGTGCGTAGGCCGGCTCGATGTCCTTCGACTTCGCCACCGTCATGCGCATGTCCTCGAGCAGGCCGTTGTGCAGGCCGTAGACCCAGCCGTGGATGACGACTTCCTGGCCGCGCTGCCAGGCGTCCTCGACGATGGTGGTGCGGCAGACGTTGCGCGCCTGCTCCAGCACGTTGAGCTCGACCAGCGCGTCGGTGCGGCGTTCCGGCTCGACGGTGTCGAGGAAGTCGTGGTGGTGGTTGCGCACGTCCTGCACATGGCGCAGCCAGTTGTCGACCAGGCCGACGCGCAGGTTGTTCAGCGCCGCCTTGACGCCGCCGCAGTTGGAGTGGCCGACGACGATGACGTGCGTGACCCTCAGCGCGTCGACCGCGTACTGGATCACCGACAGCGCGTTGAGGTCGCTGGGCACGACCACGTTGGCGATGTTGCGGTGGACGAAGAGTTCACCGGGCAGCAGGTCGACCAGCTCGTTGGCCGGCACGCGGCTGTCGGCACAGCCGATCCACAGGTACTGCGGAGTCTGCTGCTTCAACAGGCGCGAGAAGAAACCCGGCTCGCGGGTCTCGGTGTCGGCTGCCCACTGGCGATTGCGTTCGAAGAGTTCGTTCAGTTCTGTGCTCATGGACAGCGATTGTTGCGTCAGGGACCTGTCCGTGGCTGACACCCGGGCGATTTTTGTTTACGTTTACGTAAACGTCAATCGGTGAAAGCCAGCAGGCCGCGGCCGAGGCCGGGCGAGGCGGTCCGGCCTCGGTCTCAGCACTCGACGATGTTGACCGCCAGCCCGCCGCGGGCGGTCTCCTTGTACTTGGTCAACATGTCGGCGCCGGTCTCGCGCATGGTCTTGATGACCTTGTCGAGGCTGACATGGTGCGAGCCGTCGCCGCGCAGCGCCATGCGCGCGGCGTTGACCGCCTTGACCGAGGCGATGGCGTTGCGCTCGATGCAGGGGATCTGCACCAGGCCGCCCACCGGATCGCAGGTCAGGCCGAGGTGGTGCTCCATGCCGATCTCGGCGGCGTTCTCGACCTGCTCGGGCGTGCCGCCCATGACGGCGCACAGGGCGCCTGCAGCCATCGAGCAGGCCACGCCGACCTCGCCCTGGCAGCCGACCTCGGCGCCGGAGATGCTGGCGTTCTCCTTGTAGAGCAGGCCGATGGCGGCGGCGGTGAGCAGGAAGTCGGCGATGCCGGCGGCGCTGGCGCCGGGGTGGAAGCGCGCGTAGTAGTGCAGCACCGCCGGGATGATGCCGGCCGCGCCGTTGGTCGGGGCGGTCACGACCCGGCCGCCGGCGGCGTTCTCCTCGTTGACCGCCAGCGCGTAGAGGTTGATCCAGTCCAGCGTCTGCAGCGGGTCGCGCAGCGCGGCCTCGGGGTGCGCGAGCAGCTGCGCGTGCAGCGCCGCGGCACGCCGGCGCACCTTGAAGCCGCCGGGCAGCACGCCCTCGGTGCGGCAGCCGCGCGCCACGCAGTCCTGCATCACCTGCCAGATGCGCGCCAGACCCGCGTCGATCTCGGCGTCGTCGCGCCAGTGGCGCTCGTTCAGGCGCATCACGCCGGCGATCGAGGTGCCCAGCGAGCGAGTCAGCGCCAGCAGCTCGGCGCCGCTGCGGAAAGGGTGCGGCAGCACCGAGGCGTCGGGCGCGATGACGCGCTGGCGCTGGCCGTCTGCGGCGACCTGCTCGCTGACGACGAAGCCGCCGCCGACCGAGTAGTAGGTGCGGCTGTCGAGCTCGCGGCCGTCGGCGTCGAAGGCCAGGGCGCGCATGCCGTTGGCGTGAAAGGGCAGCGGGCGGCGCAGCATCGCCAGATCGTCGCGCTCGACGAAGGTCACCGGATGGCGGCCGGCCAGCACGATGCGCCGCTCGGCGCGCATCGTCGCCAGCAGCGCCGGCACCGCGTCGACGTCGACGCTCTCGGGGTCGTGCCCGGCCAGGCCGAGCAGCACCGCCTTGTCCGAGCCGTGGCCGCGCCCGGTGGCGCCCAGCGAGCCGTGCAGCTCGACGCGCACCCGCGCCACCGCCTCGAGCCGGCCCTCGGCGATCAGGCGCTCGACGAAGAGCCGGGCGGCGCGCATCGGCCCCACGGTGTGCGAGCTCGACGGCCCGATGCCGATCTTGAACAGGTCGAATACGCTGACGGCCATCTTGTCTGTCTCCTCAGAGCACCGCGTAGCGCCCCGGTCGGTGGTTGATCGCGATGAAGAGGTTCATCGTCACCGCGGCAAGGATGGAGTAGAGCGCCTTCTGCGGCTCGATCAGCGCGAAGGACAGCGCCAGGATCGTGCCGTCGATCGCCATCTGCACATGGCCGGCGCGCCAGTGGCGCGAGCGCTGCAGGTAGAGCGAGACGATGGTGGCGCCACCCAGGCTGGCGTGGTGCCGCGCCAGGAACAGGCAGCCCGAGCCCAGCAGCAGCCCGCCGAGCACCGCCGCGTAGGCCGGATGCAGCCGCTCGATCGCGAACAGCGCCGGCGACCAGGACGTCATCAGCGACAGCAGGCCCACCGACAGGAAGGTCTTGAGCGTGAACTCGCGCCCCATGCGCTTCCAGGCGAAGCCGTAGAAGGGCAGGTTCAGAACGAAGAACAGCGGCCCGAAGCTCCAGCCGGTGGCGTAGTGCAGCAGGAAGGCGGCGCCTGCGGTGCCGCCGGTCATCAGCCCGGCCTGGCGGAACATGATCAGCGCCAGCGACACGAACAGCGTGCCGGTGAACAGCGCCTGCGCGTCCTCGAACGGGGTGTGGCGGCGCACGCGCTCGGTCTCGGCGGCGGGCGGGGCGGGGCGGGAAAGCGGATCGGCGGCCATGACCCGAATCTGCAGGAAGCGTGCCGGCACCGATCCGGTCGTGTCGGCCACGATTCTCCGGGTGTTCACGCCTGTGCGCGCCCGCGGCGCTGCGGCACAGTGGCCGGCCAGCCGTCCGGAGATCCGTCCATGTCGACCGCCATGCCGTCCCCGCTGTCCGCCGCCCGGCGTGCGCACATCGCCACCGTCATCGAGGTCGCCGACCGGGGCCTGACGGCGCCGGCCGCCGCCGCGCACGACGCGATCATCCGCGCGAGCTGGCAGCGCTGCGTGCACGACCACCGGCTCGACCCGACGCGCATGCAGGAGGCGGTCATCCTGCCGCAGGCCCGGCTGCGCGAGCACCAGGACCAGATGGAGGACTTCCTGCAGATCGCCCGCCACGGACTGGAGCAGCTCTATCGCCAGGTCGCCGGCCTGGGCTATGTGGTGCTGCTGACCGACGCGCGCGGCGTGACGGTGGACTTTCTCGGCGACCTGCAGATCGAGGGCCGGCTGCGCCGCGCCGGCCTCTATCTGGGCGCCGACTGGAGCGAGGCGCAGGCCGGCACCTGCGGCGTGGGCACCTGCATCAGCACCGGCCAGGCGCTGACGGTGCATCTGGACGACCACTTCGACGCGACCCACATTCCGCTGACCTGCACCTCGGCGCCGGTGTTCGGGCCCGGCGGGCGGCTGGAGGCGGTGCTCGACATCTCGCAGCTCAGCAGCGCCGAGCCCAAGTCCAGCCAGCATCTGGCGCTGCAGCTGGTGCGCGACGCCGCCGCGCGCATCGAGGACGCCGCCTTCCTGCGGCGCCACCGGCGCGACTGGATCCTGCGCCTGGGCGACGCGCCGGCCTTTCTCGACCTGCGCGCCGACTATCTGCTGGCGCTGGACGCGGCCGGCCGCGTCACCGGCCACAACCGCCGCGCGCAGCAGCTCTTCGCGCCGCCGGGCACCGCGGCGACGGCGGCCTCGACGCTGATCGGCCGGCCGCTGCAGGCGCTGCTGGAGCTCACGCCCGCCGAGCTGCCGCGCCATCTGGCCGGGCAGGGCGGCGAGGCCGGCGCGGTGCGCTGCACCGGGCGGCCGGACCTGCTGTTCCTGCGGGTGAGCGCGCCGCCGGCCGTGTCGCCGGCCCGCCGCCCGGCCGAGACGCCGCGCAGCGCCACGCTGCCGGCGCCGCTGGCCGCGCTCTCGGGGGGCGACCCTGCGCTGGACCGGCTGGTCGAGCGCGCCGCGCGGCTGGTCGACAGCCCGGTCAGCCTGCTGATCACCGGCGAGACCGGCAGCGGCAAGGAGTTTCTCGCCAAGGCGCTGCACCGCAGCAGCGCGCGCCGCGACGGGCCCTTCGTCGCGGTCAACTGCGCCGCCATTCCCGAGTCGCTGATCGAGAGCGAGCTGTTCGGCCATCTGCCGGGCAGCTTTTCCGGCGCGGGCCCGAAGGGCAAGCGCGGCCTGATCCAGGAGGCCGACGGCGGCACGCTCTTTCTCGACGAGATCGGCGACATGCCGCGTGCGCTGCAGGCGCGGCTGCTGCGGGTGCTGGCCGAGCGCGAGGTGCTGCCGATCGGCGCGACGCGGCCGCAGCCGGTGCGCCTGCGGGTGATCGCCGCGACGCACTGTCCGCTCGAGACCATGGTGCGCGAGGGGCGCTTCCGCGACGATCTCTACTACCGGCTCAACGGCGCGCACTTCGCGCTGCCGCCGCTGCGCGAGCGCCGCGATCTGGAGGTGCTGGTCGCGCGGCTGCTGGCCGACGACGGCGCCGGCACGGTGCTGGCCGACGACGCCCGCGCGGCGCTGCGGGCGCACGACTGGCCCGGCAACCTGCGCGAGCTGCGCAATGTCGTCGACTACGCCCGCAGCGTCTGCCTCGGCGGCGTGATCCGCCTGGCCGATCTGCCCGAGCGGCTGCAGGACCAGGGCGGCCGCCGCGCCGCCCTGGCGGCACCGCCGTCCGCCGCTGCGGTCGCCGCGATCGAGCATGACGCGGCCCGGCAGCTGCGCGAGCGCCTCGCGGCTGCACGCTGGAATGTCTCGGCGGTCGCGCGCGAGATGGGCGTCGCGCGCATGACGCTGTACCGGCGCATGCGCCGCTTCGGCATCGTCTCGCCGCTGGATGCGGCCGAGTGATCGGTCGAGGCACCTGTCACGCGGCGACCGGTGACAGCTGTCTCGGTGTGACAGCTGTCACCGCGGCGGCCGGGTGCCGGGCGGTGCGGGAAGTGTCAATGGAATCAATGACTTGTCTTCGTTCCAGGGCGTGAGCGGGCGCGGCACGCGGCTTGCGCTGTCTGGAGGCGGCGGCACGGCAGCGCAGAGGCCGGCCGCATCCGCATCCACCACGAAGGAGACATGACGATGAGCGAGACCCTGACCGCCCCGGTCACCCCGACCGCCCGCGCCGCCGCCTGGCTGGCCCGTCTCGAGGCCGCGCTGGCCGCGCGCGACAGCGAGGCCGCCGCCGCGCTGTTCGACGACGAGTGCTACTGGCGCGACCTGGTCAGTTTCACCTGGAACCTGCGCACCGAGGAGGGCCGCGACGCGATCCGCGAGATGCTCGACGCGCAGCTCGGCACCGTGGCGCCGTCCGGCTTCCGCCTGCAGGGCGAGGCCAGCGAGGCCGGCGGCGTCACCGAGGCCTGGTTCGACTTCGAGACCGCGCAGGCGCGCGGCACCGGCCATCTGCGCCTGAAGGGCGATCTCGCCTGGACGCTGCTGACGACGATGAGCGAGCTCAAGGGCTTCGAGGAGAAGAAGGGCCGGCGTCGCATCAAGGGCGCCGAGCACGGCGCGCAGGCCGGCGGGCGCGTCAGCTGGCTCGAGCGCCGCCAGCAGGAACTGGCCGCGCTGGGCGACACCGAGCAGCCCGAGGTGGTCATCATCGGCGGCGGCCAGGGCGGCATCGGCCTCGGGGCGCGGCTGCGCCGGCTGGGCGTGCCGACGATCATCATCGAGAAGAACGCGCGTGCCGGCGACTCCTGGCGCAACCGCTACAAGAGCCTGTGCCTGCACGATCCGGTCTGGTACGACCACATGCCCTATCTGCCCTTCCCGGACGACTGGCCGGTGTTCTGCCCGAAGGACAAGGTCGGCGACTGGCTGGAGATGTACGTCAAGGTGATGGAGCTGAACTACTGGAGTTCCACCGTCGCCGAGAAGTGCCGCTGGGACGAGGCCAGCGGCCGCTGGGAGGTGCGCGTGGTGCGCGAGGGCCGGCCGGTCACGCTGCGGCCGCGCCAGCTGGTGTTCGCGCTGGGCGTGTCGGGCTACGCCAACGTGCCGAAGATTCCCGGCGCCGAGACCTTCGAGGGCACGCAGCACCATTCCAGCCGCCACCCCGGCGGCGCGGCCTGGGCGGGCCGCAAGGCGGTGGTGCTGGGCTCGAACAACTCCGCGCACGACATCTGCGCCGACCTCTGGGAGCACGGCGCCGACGTGACGATGATCCAGCGCAGCTCGACGCACATCGCGCCGTCGGACTCGCTGATGGAGCTGGCGCTGGGCGGGCTCTACTCGGAGCAGGCGCTGGAGAACGGCGTCAGCACCGAGAAGGCCGACCTGCTGTTTGCCTCGGTGCCGTACCGGATCATGCACACCTTCCACATCCCGGTGTACGAGGAGATGAAGCGCCGCGACGCCGACCTGTACGCGCGGCTGGAGAAGGCCGGCTTCCTGCTCGACTTCGGCGAGGACGGCTCGGGCCTGTTCATGAAGTACCTGCGTCGCGGTTCGGGCTACTACATCGACGTCGGCGCCTCCGAGCTGGTGGCCGACGGCCGCATCCACCTGAAGAGCCGCGTCAACATCGAGCGCATCAACCCGCGCTCGGTCACGCTGACCGACGGCACCGAGCTGCCCTGCGACCTGCTGGTCTACGCGACCGGCTACGGCTCGATGAACAGCTGGCTGGCCGACCTGATCTCGCCCGAGGTCGCCGACCAGGTCGGCAAGTGCTGGGGCCTGGGCTCGGCCACCACCAAGGACCCCGGCCCGTGGGAGGGCGAGCTGCGCAACATGTGGAAGCCCACGCCGGTCGAGAACCTGTGGATCCACGGCGGCAACCTGCACCAGTCGCGCTGCTACTCGCAGTACCTGGCGCTGCAGCTCAAGGCGCGCATGGAAGGGCTGGCCACGCCGGTTCACAAGCCGGCGCCGAGCCACCACCGGCGCTGATGACAGAGGAGCTGCGCGTGCGCTAGGATGGCCCCGGGCCGCATCGCGCGGCCCGACGTCGCTCGGACGGTTCCGGGCGCTCACGTTCATCCCTGCCAATGTCGTCTTCCAGCTCTTCGGGCAAGCGCCGCTTCGCCCGCATCGACCGTCTTCCCCCCTACGTCTTCAACATCACGGCCGAGCTCAAGCTCGCCGCCCGCCGCCGCGGGGAAGACATCATCGACCTCAGCATGGGCAACCCCGACGGGGCCACGCCGGCGCACATCGTCGCCAAGCTCACCGAGGTCGCGCAGCGCCCCGACACCCACGGCTACTCGGCCAGCAAGGGCATTCCGCGCCTGCGCCGCGCGATCTCGCACTGGTACAAGGACCGCTACGCCGTCGACATCGACCCCGACAGCGAGGCCATCGTCACCATCGGCTCGAAGGAGGGCCTGGCGCACCTGATGCTGGCCACGCTCGACCGCGGCGACACCGTGCTGGTGCCGGACCCGAGCTATCCGATCCACATCTACGGCGCGGTCATCGCCGGCGCCGACATCCGCTCGGTGCCGCTCGTTCCCGGCGTGGACTTCTTCGCCGAGCTGGAGAAGACCATCCGCGGCAGCTACCCCAAGCCCAAGATGATGGTGCTGGGCTTCCCGAGCAACCCGACGGCGCAGTGCGTCGAGCTGGACTTCTTCGAGCGCGTCATCGCGCTGGCGAAGAAGCACGACATCTTCGTCGTGCACGACCTGGCCTACGCCGACATCGTCTTCGACGGCTGGAAGGCGCCGTCGATCATGCAGGTGCCCGGCGCCAAGGACATCGCGGTCGAGTTCTTCACGCTCAGCAAGAGCTACAACATGGCCGGCTGGCGCATCGGCTTCATGGTCGGCAATCCCGATCTGGTGGCCGCCCTGGCGCGCATCAAGAGCTACCACGACTACGGCACCTTCACGCCGCTGCAGGTGGCGGCGATCGCGGCGCTGGAAGGCGACCAGGCCTGCGTCCGTGACATCGCCGCCACCTACCAGAAGCGCCGCGACGTGCTGGTCAAGGGCCTGCGCGATGCCGGCTGGAACGTCGACTGCCCCAAGGCCTCGATGTACATCTGGGCGAAGATCCCCGAGAAGTACGCGGCGCTGGGCTCGCTGGAATTCGCCAAGCGGCTGATGGAGCGCGCCCGGGTCTGCGTCAGCCCCGGCATCGGCTTCGGCGACCACGGCGACGACCATGTGCGCTTCGCGCTGATCGAGAACGAGAGCCGCATCCGCCAGGCCGTGCGCGGCATCCGCGCGATGCTCAAGGCCGACGGCGTGACGCCGGCCGGCTGAGGCCGCATCATCGCGGCAGTCCCGTCACCGGAAGGTCCGCGCCGATGAACGCTCCCGCCGCCCCGATCGATCTGCTGCTGTCGCGCCTGCTGGCGCTGGCGCGCGACGAGCGCATGCCGCCGTGTGGCTGCATCCGTGCGGTGCAGGGCCATGCGATCAAGTCGGCCGAGCTGGGCGGGCCGCTGCTGGTGCTGCCGCTGGTCGGGCACAAGCGGCTGCGCGACGGCGAGCTGCGGCTGTCGGTGTGCCCGGGCGAGCTGCTGCTGGTGCCGGGCGCGCGCCAGGTCGACATGGAGAACCTGCCCGACGCGGCCGCCGGCGAATACGTCGCGGTCGGCCTGATGGTGCCCGAGCCGGTGCGCGAGGCGGCGCGCCGGCTCTGGCGAGCGCCGCCGCCGGGGCAGCCCGGCGCGTCGGCGGTGCTGACGCTGGGCACGCACGCGGAGCTGGCCGAGGGCTGGATGCAGTGGGCGCTGGCGGTGGAGCAGGGCCGCGCGCTGCAGGCCGACCACGCGCTGCTCGGCCTGGTGCTGCGGCTGTGCGAGCTGGGCCACGCCGGCGTGCTGGTGCCGGTGGAGCTGCGGCTGGCCGCGCGCATCCACGCGCTGGTCGCCGAGCGCCCGGCGCGCGCCTGGAGCTCCGACGACATCGAGCGCATCACCGGCCTGAGCGGCGCGACGCTGCGCCGGCGCCTGGCCGACGAGGGCACCAGCCTGCGCCGCGTGCTGGTCGAGGCGCGGCTGGCCTGCGCGCTGCAGCTGCTGTACGCGACGCGGCTGCCGGTCAAGACGGTGGCGCAGCGCGTCGGCTACCGCTCGGTGTCGAGCTTCGTGCGGCGCTTCGGCGAGCGCTACGGCGTCGAGCCCTCGCGCATCGGCCTGGGCGTGCCGCTGCCCGAGCCGGTGGCGGTCTGACGGCCGGGCCTGAGCGTTTCGCGCACGACTCTGAGCGCCGCGCGCACGCCGGCCCGACTACGCTGTCGACATCGATGTTCCGACCCACCCAGGAGAGATTCCGATGACGATCATGCCGAAGACGACGAGATCGCCGCTGCGCCGCGCCGTGGCCGCCGCGCTGCTGCCGCTGGCTGCGCTGGGCGCGACGCTGGCCCCGCTGGCCGAGGCGCAGGCCGCGCCGCCCGCGCAGCAGCGCAGCCAGGTGCCGGGCTACTACCGCGCCGCCTTCGGCGACTTCGAGGTCACCGCGCTGTTCGACGGTGTCGTGCCGCTGGCGCCGGGGCTGCTCAAGGGCCTGGCCGCCGACGAGATCCAGACGCTGCTGGCGCGCATGTTCCTGGAGACCACCCCGGGCGTGCAGACCGCGGTCAACGCCTTCCTGGTCCACACCGGGCAGAAGCTGGTGCTGGTCGATGCGGGCGCCGCGTCGTGCTTCGGCCCGACGCTGGGCCGCATCCAGGACAACCTGAAGGCGGCCGGCTATGCGCCGGAGCAGGTCGACGTCGTGCTGCTGACCCACATGCACGCCGACCACCTCTGCGGCCTGCGCGACGCGCAGGGCCGCGCGGCCTTCCCGAACGCGACCGTGCGGGTGGCCGCGGCCGATGCCGGCTTCTGGCTCGACGAGAAGATCGCCGCCGGCGCGCCCAAGGAGATGCAGGGCTTCTTCAGGATGGCGCGCGAGTCGGTCGCGCCCTACCGCGAGGCCGGCCGGCTGTCGACCTTCGCGCCGGGCGAGGCCCTGCTGCCCGGCATCACCGCGATGGCGACGAACGGCCACACGCCCGGCCACAGCTCCTTCCTGTTCGAGTCGCAGGGCCGCCGGCTGCTGGTCTGGGGCGATCTGGTGCACTCGCATGCGGTGCAGTTCGCGCGCCCTGCGGTCAGCATCGAGTTCGACACCGACCCGGCGCAGGCGATCGCGACGCGCCGCAAGGTGTTCGAGCAGGCGGTGCGCGAGGGCTGGTCGATCGCCGGTGCGCACCTGCCCTTCCCCGGCCTGGGCCGGGTCGGCCGCGAGGGCGAGGCCTACCGCTGGGTGCCGGCCGAGTACGGCCCGGTGGCCACGCGCTGATCGTCGGGGCCGAGTTCCAGCTCGACCGCCAGGCCGCTGCCCTGGGCCGGGCTGTCCAGCCGGAGCCGCCCGCCGTGGGCCCGCGCCACCAGATCGGCCAGCATCAGGCCCAGCCCGGTGCGGCCTTCGTAGGCCTGCGCGTCGAGGGCCTGCTGCAGCGCCTGGCGCCGCCCCGGATCGATGCCGGGGCCGTCGTCGACCAGGCGCAGGCCGAGCCGGGTGCGCTCGACGCGCACCTGCCGCGCGCCGTGGCGCACCGCGTTGTCGAGCAGGTTGGCCAGCGCTGCCACCAGCAGGTCGGCGTCGGCCATCAGCGGTTCGGCCAGTGCCGCGTCCTCGTCGTCGAGCAGCAGCGCCAGCCCTGGCATCGGGATGTGCGCGACCAGGTCGACCACGTCGACCGAGTGGCGCTCGATGTCGACGCCGGAGCGGAACAGCGTCAGCAGCGCGGTGGCCACCCGCGACAGCCGCGAGGCCGCCTCGCGGCTGCGCTGCAGGCGCTGGCGCATCGCCTCGGCGCCGTCCGGGCATTCGCGCAGCGCCAGCGCGAGCTGCACGTCCATGCCGGCCAGCGGCGTGCGCAGCGCATGCGCCGCATGCGCGACGATCGCGCGCTCGTTGTGGATGCGCTGCGCCAGCCGGCGTCCCAGCGCGTCGATCGCGTCGCGGATCGGCTGGAGCTCGATGCGCTCGGCCGGCGGCAGCGCGGTGGCCGCATCCAGCGGATCATGCCCGCGCACCTGCTCCGAGAGCTGGTTGAGCGGCTGCAGCTCGCGCCGGGCGCGCCGGCGCAGCGCGCTGGCGCCGCCGATGCCGACCAGCATCGCCGCCACCAGCGTGCCGCGCGTGACGTCGCCGAGCGCCTCGAGCCGCTCCTCGCGCGACTGCGCGACATAGAGCATGCGCCCCTCGCTGCCGAGCGCCAGGCCGTAGACCCGCCAGCCGTCGACCGAGTCCGACAGGCCCGGGCGGCGCTGTGCCTGCAGCGGCTGCGCCGGCGCGCGCGACGAGCGCATCAGCACCTGCGCCGCATGCGCGTCGTCGTCGACCACCTGCCACGAGAAGCGGCTGCTGCCCGGGCCGAGCGCGACGGTGGCGGCCGCGCGGTGCAGCACCTCGTCCTGCAGCTCGGTGTCGGGCAGCAGGCCCGAGATCAGCCCGGCCGAGGCGATCAGCGCGTCGTCGAGCAGTTCCTCGACCTCGTGCTCGACGACCAGCCAGACCGCCAGCGCCGCCGCCAGTCCCCAGGCCAGCGAGATCCACAGCAGCGCCGACGACAGCCGCGCGCCGATCGACTGCACGGTGGCCGCGGCCCGGCTCATGTCGCCAGGCGGTAGCCGAGGCCGCGCACCGTCTCGATCAGGCTGCGGCCGAGCTTGCGGCGCAGCGCCGAGACATGCACCTCCAGCGCGTTGCTGACCACCTCGGAATCGGTGCCGAGCACGAGGGTGTCCAGGTCGTTCTTCGAGACGATGCGCCCGGCACGCAGCGCCAGCGCCTCCAGCACTGCCCATTCGCGCGCGGTCAGCTCGACGCGCTGGCCGTCGAGCCGGGCGATGCGCCCGCTCAGCTCGATCTCGACCGCGCCGATGCGCAGCACCTCGCTGGCGCTGCCGGCGCTGCGCCGGCACACCGCACGCAGCCGCGCCGACATCTCCTCCGGCGCGAAGGGCTTGACCAGGTAGTCGTCGGCGCCGGCGTCCAGGCCGTCGATGCGGTCGGCGAGCCGGTCGCGTGCGGTCAGCATCAGGATCGGCGTCGTCACGCCGCGCCGGCGCAGCGTGCGCACCCAGTCCAGGCCGGAGCCGTCGGGCAGCTGCCAGTCGACCAGCAGCGCGTCGCAGGGCTCGTCGGCCATCAGCGCGGCGTCGCCGAGGCGGCGGAACCAGTCGACCGAATGACCCTCGGCGCGCAGGTAGTCCCTCAGGCCTTCGCCCAGGATCGGATCGTCTTCGAGCAGCAGCAGTCTCATCGTGCAGGGCAGCAGGCAGGGGGGAGAGGCATGGCCGCGGGCCGAGGCCAGGGACTTCGCGTCCGCATGGCCCGGTGTCCGTGACCGATCGACGAAACTAGCACCTTCGGCGGACAGTGCAGTCCATTTCCGCCGCGGCAGCACGGCCAATGGGCCGGTTCAGGCTGGCTTCATGTCGAGGCGGCCCGATCCCGGCCCGGCGTCGGGTGCCGATGTCCCCCCTTTTGTCCGTCCCTGCTCCCGCCACGCGCCTGCCGGCGCTGTCCACACGATGTCCGTCGAAGATTCTTCCGGTGCGGCCGCGCCGCGCCGCGCCTGGTCGGCCGAGGCCGCCCTGCTGCTGGTCAGCCTGTTCTGGCTGCTCACGGCCAATGCCGCCTTTTTCCGCCAGGCGCTGGCCGGCCGAGCGCTCGGCGATCCGTCGTCCTGGGGCTTTGGCCTGGCGCTGGCGGTGGCGCTGCTGGCGCTGCATTTCCTGGTGCTCGGCCTGCTGTGCCATGGCCGGCTGCTCAAGCCGGTGGCGGCGCTGCTGATCCTGGTCGCTGCCGGCGGCTCCCATTTCATCGGGACCTTCGGCGTCTACCTCGACCCGTCGATGCTGCGCAACGCGCTGCGCACCGATCCGGCCGAGGCGCGTGAGCTGATCGGCCCGATGCTGGCGCTGCACCTGGGGCTGCAGGCGGTGCTGCCGATCGGGCTGCTGTTCTGGCTGCCGCTGCGCCGGCGCCCGTTCGCGAAGGCGGCGCTGGCGCGCGCGCTGTGGCTGCTGGGGGCGCTGGTGCTGCTGGTGGCGGCGGTGATGATCGAGTTCCGGCCGCTGTCCTCGCTGATGCGCAACCAGCGCGAGCTGCGCTACCTGATCACGCCGGCCAATGTGCTGTGGTCGACCGGCAGCGTCGTCGCCGCCGACCTCAAGGGCGCCGCCAGGCCGCGCCAGCCGATCGGGCTGGACGCCGCGCCGGGGCCGCGCATGAGCGCGCGCACCCGGCCGATGCGCGTCGTCCTGGTCGTCGGCGAGACGGCCCGTGCCGCCAACTGGGGACTGAATGGCCATGTGCGCCAGACCACGCCGGAGCTGGCGGCCGTGCCCGGCCTGATCAACTTCCCGCAGACCTCGAGCTGCGGCACCAACACCGAGGTCTCGGTGCCGTGCATGTTCGCGCCGGTGGGCCGGCGCGACTACGACGAGGACCGCATCCGCGGCAGCGAGTCGCTGCTGCATGTGCTCTCGCGCGCGGGCGTCGACGTGCTGTGGCGCGACAACCAGTCCGGCTGCAAGGGCGTCTGCGACGGCCTGCCCAGCGAGGAGATGGTTCGGCTCGACCCGCCGGGGCTGTGCGCCGAGGGGCGCTGCCTCGACGAGGCGCTGCTGGCCGGCCTGGACGAGCGGCTGGCCCAGGCCCAGGGCAGCGGCGTCATCGTGCTGCACATGCTCGGCAACCACGGTCCGTCCTACTTCCGCCGCTATCCCGACCGCTTCGGCCGCTTCCAGCCGGCCTGCCAGAGCGATGACCTGCGCCAGTGCGACAACGCCGCGATCGCCAACGCCTACGACAACGCGCTGCTCTACACCGACCATGTGCTGGCGACGCTGATCGAGCGCCTGAAGGCGCAGGCGCAGTCCGGCCGGGTCGACACCGCGATGATCTACCTCTCCGACCACGGCGAGTCGCTGGGCGAGTCGAATCTCTTCCTGCACGGGCTGCCCTGGGCGATCGCGCCGCAGGAGCAGAAGCGCGTGCCGATGGTGATGTGGTTCTCCGACGGCCTGGCGCGCCAGGAGGCGCTCGACCTCGACTGCCTGCGCCGGCGCGCCGCGCAGCCGGCCACGCACGACAACCTGTTCCACACGATGCTCGGCCTGCTCGACGTGCGCACCACGCTGCACGAGGCGCCGCTGGACCTGCTGGCGGCTTGCCGCCGCCCCGCCGGGGCGGGGCAGTGAGCCCGCTGCCGGCGGGGGCGCGGCCGCGCTGGCCGCGCGATCTGGCGGTGCTGCTGGCCGCGCTGGCGCTGCTGCTGGGCTGGGACGCCTCGGGCCTGGACCTGGCGGTGATGCGCCTGATCGGCGGGCCCGAGGGCTTCCCGCTGCGCGAGGCCTGGGTGACGAGCACGCTGCTGCACTCGGGCGGGCGGCTGCTGGCCTGGGTGGTCGTGCTGCTGATGGCGGTCGATGCGTGGCGGCCGCAGGTCGCGGGCCCGAGCCGGCGCGAGCGCCGGCTGTGGCTGGCAGTCACGGTGGCGGCGGTGGTGCTGGTGCCGGGCATCAAGCGCATCAGCCGCACCAGCTGCCCCTGGGATCTGGCCGAGTTCGGCGGCTCGGCGGCGCAGGTGTCGCACTGGGCCTGGAGCGTGGGCGATGGCGGCCCCGGCCACTGCTTCCCGTCGGGCCATGCGGCGGGCGCGTTCTGCTTCCTGAGCGGCTATTTCCTGCTGCGCTGCAGCCGTCCGCGCCTGGCGCGGGTCTGGCTGGCCGGCACGCTGCTGGCGGGGGCGCTGTTCGGCCTGGCGCAGACGCTGCGCGGCGCGCACCATCCCAGCCACACGCTGTGGACCGCCTGGCTGTGCGCGGCGCTGTGCGTGGCCGTCGCGGCCTTCGACGAGCGGCGCCGGTTGCGCTGAAGCCGGTTCAGCGCAGCACCAGCGCCAGCGCGACCGACAGCACCAGCGGCGCGATCGCGTTGCCGATCAGCACCATCGACGCGACCCGGTCCGGCTCCTGGCGGTAGCGCTCGGCGAACATGTAGTTCAGCACCGCCGGCGGCAGCGCGCCATAGATCAGCAGCAGGCCCCGCTCGCGCTCGGGCAGGTCGAAGGCGTGCGCGGCCATCCAGGCCGCGGCCGCCCCGGCCAGCGGGCGCAGCAGCGCGCCCTTCAGCCCGAAGCCGATCGCGCCGATGCGCGATTCCGCCATCCGCACGCCCAGCGCCAGCAGCATCAGCGGCACCGCGATGTCGCCGACCATGCGGATCGCGGTCATCAGCGGCGGCCACACGCCCAGGCCCGACAGGCTGACCGCCACGCCCGCGAAGGCCGCCAGCACCGAGGGCGAGCGCCAGGCGTCGACCCGCCGTGCCTGGCGGTCGAGCAGCCAGACGCCGAAGGAGAAGTGGACCAGGTTGGTCACCGCGAAGATGACCACCGCCGGCGCCAGCGCCTCGGGGCCGAAGGCCAGCACCGCCAGCGGCAGGCCGAGGTTGCCGCTGTTGCTGAACATCATCGGCGGCACCAGCGTGCGCGGATCGATGCCGCGCCAGCGCGCCGCTGCCCAGCCGATGGCGCCGCTGCCGGCCAGCACCGCCAGCGTCGCGCCCAGCAGCGGCAGATCCTCGGCCGGCCGGACCTCGCGCCCGGCCAGCGCGGCGAAGACCAGCGCTGGCGTGAAGACCTCCATGTTGAGCCGGTTGGCCTCGGCCAGGTCCGGGCGGTGGCGCCGGCCGACGAGGTAGCCCAGCGCGGTGATGGCGAAGAGCGGAAACAGGATCGAGACGATGCGCATCAGCATGGCGCCACGATAACCGCGCCGTGCCGGACTGGTTCGGCGTGAAGAAAGTCGCGGTTCGTGACAGCCTCACCCTGAACGCGGGGGGACGGGGGGCACCCGGTTGACGCCCGGTTACCCCCTTGTCACCAGTTGTTGCCGAAAATGAAAAACATCGACAGGCGCCTGGCGCCGCTTCCTGCTTCAGCTACGTGGATCCGATGGAGAAGATCGTGCAGCAACGACCGCGGCGCAGCCTGCGCCCGACGACCGGCCGGGGGGCGGGGGCCCTGACGGCTTTCGCGGCCCTCGCGGCCCTGATGACCGGCAACCCGGCGTCCGCCCAGACGGCGGCCACCTTCCTGATCGACGGCGTGCCCTACACCAGCACTGCCTGTGCGGCGGAGTGGGGCACCTGCCGCTTCGAGGGCACGCGTCGCGTCGCCTATGGCGTGCCGGGCAAGTGGCTGTACCGCTACGCCACCTCCAGCCAGGCCTGCTCGAGCCCGGCCTTCGGCAAGGATCCGGCCTTCGGCCAGAAGAAGTTCTGCTACGCCACCGCCTCGACGGTGCTGATCCCGCCGACGACGCCCTATCCGGCGCCGCTGACCACCGCCGAGAAGCAGGCCGCGCGCCTGCTCAACCAGGCCACCTGGGGCGCGACCGCGACCGAGATCGCGCGGGTGTCGAAGATGACGCCGGCCGCCTGGGTCGACGAGCAGCTGGCGCTGCCGCTGACGACGCCCAGCCACTGGACCTATGTGAAGACCGGCGGTCCGCTGGGCACTTCGCAGTTCATCAACGCCTTCATGGAGAGCTACTGGTCGCAGGCCGCCACCGCGCCGGACCAGCTGCGCCAGCGCATGACGCAGGCGCTGGCGGAGATCTTCGTCACCAGCGCGGTCAGCAGCGGCATCGACATCCAGCCCGAGGCCCATGCCGCCTACATCGACATGCTGGCGAAGAACGCCTTCGGCAACTACCGCCAGCTGCTCGAGGGCGTGTCGCTGAGCCCGGCGATGGGCATCTACCTGTCGCACATGAACAACCAGAAGGAGGACACCGCCACCGGCCGCCTGCCTGACGAGAACTACGCCCGCGAGGTGATGCAGCTCTTCAGCATCGGCCTGTGGATGCTCAATCCCGACGGCAGCCGCCAGCTCGACGCCAGCGGCAGCCCGATCCCGACCTACGGCATTCCCGAGGTCATGGGCATGGCCAAGGTCTTCACCGGCTGGACCTGGGGCGGGGCCTACGGCAGCTGGGAGCTGCCGATGAAGAACAACGCCTCGATCACCTCGACCAGCCAGAAGTCCATCGTCAACGGCGTCGTCATCCCGGCCGGCACCGACGGGCCGGCCTCGCTGAAGATCGCGCTCGACACGCTGGCCAACCACCCGAACGTCGCGCCCTTCATGAGCGAGCAGCTCATCAAGCGCTTTGTCACCAGCAATCCGAGCCGAGCCTATGTCGCGCGGGTCGCGGCGGTCTGGACCGACAACGGCCGCGGCGTGCGCGGCGACCTGGCGGCGGTGCTGCGCGCCATCCTGCTCGACACCGAGGCGCGCAGCGACACGATGCTGGGCAGCCCGACCTACGGCAAGCTGCGCGAGCCGATGATGCGCTTCGGCCACTGGCTGCGGGCCTTCAACGCCCGGCCGAACGACGGCGTCTGGACGATCTGGAACCTGGAGGATCCGGTGACCAGCCTGGGCCAGAATCCGCAGCGCTCGCCCAGCGTCTTCAACTTCTTCCGGCCCGACTACGCGCCGCCGGGACCGATCCTGCTGGCCGGCCTGACCGCGCCGGAGTTCCAGATCACGCACGAGACGACGCTGACCGGCTACAGCAACTTCATGTCCTGGCTGGCCGAGCGCGGCTTCGGCGGCAAGATCCTGCCGGACTACAGCCGCTACGAGGCGGTGGCCGACAACGCCGAGACGCTGCTGAGCCTGCTCAACCTCGAGCTGATGGCCGGCCAGATGAGCCCCGCGACCAAGGCCGCGATCACCGACGTGATGAACACGCTGCCGGTGACGCTGGCCAACGCGCGCAAGCTGCGCGTCTGGAAGGCCGTGTACCTGGTGATGACCTCGCCCGAGTACGTGGTGCAACGCTGAACGACCGACGGACAACGCCATGACCCATATCCACAAGCATCTGGCCCGTCGGGAGTTCCTGCGCCGCGCGGCGCTGACGACGGCCTGGGCCGGCACGCCCTTCGCCGCCAACCTCGCCGCGATCGGCGCGGCCGCGGCGCAGACCGCCGGCGACCACAAGGCGCTGGTGTGCATCTTCCTGCACGGTGGCAACGACAACAGCAACACCGTCGTGCCCTTCGAGTCGAATGCCTATGCCGCCTACCAGGCGGCGCGCCCGGCCATCGCGCTGCCGCAGGCCTCGCTGCTGCCGCTGTCGCTGACGGGCCTGGCCGGGCCGCAGCTCGGCCTGAATCCGGCGCTGGCGGCCATCAAGCCGCTGGTCGACGCCGGCCGCTGCGCGATCCTGGCCAATGTCGGCACGCTGGCCTGGCCGACGACGCTGGCGCAGTACAAGGCGCGCACGGTGCAGACGCCGCTGGGCCTGTTCTCGCACTCCGACCAGCAGACCTCCTGGCAGACCGCGCTGCCGACGCGATCGTCGTCGACCGGCTGGTTCGGCCGCCTCGCCGACCTGACCACCAGCACCTACAACGCCGGCACCGGCGTGTCGATGTGCATGTCGCTGGCCGGGAACAACATCATGGAGGCCGGCGCGTCGGTCGTGCAGTACCAGGTCACGACCCAGGGGCCGGTGCTGATCGACACGATGGACCCCGGCCACTGGCGCTATGACGCGGCGATGGCCACGGCGATGGGCAAGCTGCTGTCCGAGCAGCGCACGCACATGCTCGAGCAGGCCTACACCACCGTCGGCTCGCGTGCGATCGCCACCGGCCAGCGCGCCCGGGATGCGCTGGCCGCGGCGCCGGCGCTGTCGACGATCTTCCCGACCAGCGGGCTGGGGGCGCAGCTGCGCATGGTCGCTCGGCTGATCGCCGCGCGCAGCGGCCTGGGCCACCGCCGGCAGATCTTCTTCGTCGGCCACGGCGGCTACGACTTCCACGACAACCTGGTCGACAACCAGACCGCGCGGCTGACCGAGCTGGGCAACGCGATGGCGGCCTTCCACGCCGCGACCGTCGAGCTGGGCGTGGCCTCGAACGTGACCACCTTCACCGCGTCGGACTTCGGCCGTGGCCTGCAGTCCAACGGCCGGGGCTCCGACCATGGCTGGGGCAGCCATCACTTCGTCATGGGCGGCGCGGTCAGCGGCAACCGGCTCTACGGCCAGTGGCCGACGGTGGCGCTGGGCGGCCCGGAGGACATCGGCCAGGGCCGGCTGCTGCCGACCACGCCGGTCGACCGCTACGCGGCGACGCTGGCGCGCTGGTTCGGTGCCTCGGCGGGCGACCTGGCGACGGTGCTGCCCAACCTGTCGCGCTTCGCCACCGCGGCCGACGCGCCGCTGGGCTTCCTGCCGGTCAGCTGAGCGAGCTGAGCGGCAGGGCGGGGCGGCTCAGCCCTGCTGCTCCCAGCGCCGCCACAGCGCGGCGATGTCGGCCGGCGAGGTGCGGCAGCACCCGCCGATCAGCCGCGCGCCCGCCTCCGACCAGTCCATCGCCTGCGCGTCGAAGGCGCGGTGCGCGCACTCGGGGCCGGCGCGCCAGACCTTGGCCTGCGCGTCCCAGACCTCGCCCGCGTTCGGGTAGACCAGCACCGGCCGCTCGGTGCGGGCGCGGATCGCGCGCACCAGCGCCGCGATGTGCTGCGGCGCGGTGCAGTTGACGCCGATCGCCACCACCGAGGCGAAGGGCGCCAGCGCCGCGGCGCAGTCGCCGATCGGCTCGCCCTGGCTGGTGTGGCCGTCGTCGCGGCAGGAGAAGCTGATCCAGCCGCGCAGGCCCAGCTCGTCCATCAGCCGCGCCAGCGCGCGCGCCTCGGCCAGGCAGGGCAGGGTCTCGCAGGCCATCAGGTCGGCGCCGGCGGCCTTCAGCACCTCCAGGCGCGGGCGGTGGAAGGCCATCAGCGCGGCCTCGTCCAGGCCGTAGTCGCCGCGGTATTCCGAGCCGTCGGCCTTCATCGCGCCGTAGGGGCCGACCGAGGCGGCCACCAGCGGCGCCGGGCGCGGGTCGTCCGCCGGGCGCTCGCGCAGCCACTGCGCGCGGGCCTCCTGCGCCAGCTCGACCGAGCGGCGCATCAGCGCGGTGGCGGCCTGCGTGTCCAGGCCGCGCCGGGCGAAGCCCTCGAAGGTGGCCTGGTAGCTGGCGCTGGTGGCCACATCGGCGCCGGCGCGGAAGTAGTCGAGGTGGACCGCGCGGATCAGCTCGGGCTGCTCGATCAGCAGCCGCGCCGACCACAGCGCGTCGCGCAGGTCGGCGCCGCGGCGCTCCAGCTCGGTGGCCAGCGCGCCGTCGAGGATCAGGTGCGGGCGCCGCGCCAGCCATTCGGCGATCGGATCGATGGGCTCGGCGGCTGGCGGCGTCGGGGTCAGGGGCGAGGTCATGGCGGGATTCATTCGGTGTCGAGGGGCGTGCTCAGCGCCTGGTCGAGGTCGGCGATCAGGTCGTCCGGGTGCTCCAGGCCGACGCTCAGGCGGAAGAGGCCGTCGCCCGCCCAGCGCCGGTAGTCGGCCAGCGCCTCGCCGTGCAGATCGTAGGAGCTCTCCATCATCGCCGCGGTGTCGAGCAGCACGACCAGGCTGCGCTGGTGGCCGAGCGAGAAGGCGTAGTGCACCCGCCGCAGCCGTGCGGCGAGCTGGCGCGCCATCGCCTGCGGCCGCGCGGTGCGGAAGGTCAGCACCGCGCCGCCCAGCGGCATCTGCCGCTGCGCCAGCGCGTGCTGCGGGTGGCTCTCCAGGCCCGGCCAGACGACCGCCTCGACCTGGGGGTGCATCTGCAGCCAGCGCGCGATGCGCCCGGCGCTGTCGCAGGCGCGGCGCAGCCGCACGTCCAGCGTGTCGATGCCGCGCAGGATCAGCCACGCGGCTTGCGCCGACAGCGCCGCGCCCAGGTGCACGCCGGCGCGGGCGCGCAGCCGCGCGATCAGCGCGCGCGGCCCGATCACCGCGCCGCCCAGCGCGTCGCCGTGGCCGTTGATGAACTTGGTCAGCGAGTGGATGACCAGATCGGCGCCCAGCGTCAGCGGCTGGCTCACCACCGGCGTGGCCAGCGTCGAGTCCACCGACAGCCGCGCGCCGTGCGCATGCACCCGCTCGGCCAGCGCGCGCAGGTCGGTCAGGCGCAGCAGCGGGTTGCAGGGCGTCTCGGCATGGACCCAGCGGGTGTTCGGGCGCAGCGCGGCCTCCAGCGCCGCCGGGTCGGCGAGGTTGACCGCGCTCACCTCGATGCCGAAGTCCGGCAGCATGCGCGAGGCCAGCTCGCGGGCGCCGGCGTAGCAGACGTCGCTGACGATCATGTGGTCGCCCGCGCGCAGCAGCGACAGCCAGACCGCGGCGATCGCGGCCACGCCGGAGGCGGTGGCCAGCGCGTCCTCGCCGCCCTCCAGCGCGGCCAGGCGCTGTTCGAGCTGGCGCACCGTCGGGTTGGTCCAGCGCGCGTACATGAAGGGCAGCTGCGCCAGATCCTCGACGCCCTCGGCCGAGAACGCCGCCTCGCCCGGCTTCACCAGGTGGTTGACCGAGGCGCACAGGCCGGGCGCGATCGCGCCGGTGCTCGGGTCGATCTGCAGGCCGGCGTGCAGCGCCAGCGTGGCCAGGGCGTCGGAGGGGGCGTTCATGCCCGTCAGTCTCGCGGCGGTGATGCGCGGTGCGGCCGCATCCGCCGGGGTCGCGGCGCCGCAGCGCGGCATCTTGGCGCGGCCGCGCGCCGCTAGACTGCGCCTCCATGTCCGATTCCGATGACCTGAGCGCCGCCGCCGAGCCCGGCCCTGCGCTCGACGCCTTCGACCGCCGCATCCTCGCGCGGGTGCAGCAGGACTGCCAGCGCCCGGCCGAGTCGATCGCCGCCGAGATCGGCCTGTCGGCCTCGGCGGTGCAGCGCCGGCTGCGGCGCCTGCGCGAGCGCGGCGTGATCCGTGCCGAGGTCGCGCTGCTCGATCCGGCCGCGCTGGGCGCGGGCCTCACGCTGATCGCCGGCATCGGCTTCGAGCGCGAGCACTACGCGGCGCTGGCGCGGCTGCGCGCGCTCCTGGCGGCCGAGCCGGCGGTGCAGCAGGCCTACAGCACCACCGGCGACAACGATCTGGTGGTGATCCTGCGCGTGGCCGACATGCCGGCCTATGACCGGCTCTGCGCGCGGCTGATGGCGCAGCTGCCGCAGATCGGCCGCATCACCACGCAGGTGGTCATCGAGCCGCTGAAGGTCGGGCTGGCGCTGCCGGTGCCGGGCGGGGACTGACGGCGACGGGGCTCAGGCCCAGTCGGTGTTCGGCGCCCGCCACAGGTCGACGCCGCCGTCCTGCGCATGCGCGTCGATCTCGGCCAGTTCCTCGGCGCTGAAGTGCAGGTTCTGCAGCGCGGCGACGTTCTCGCGGATCTGCGCGGCACTGCTGGCGCCGATCAGCGTGGTCGTCACCCGCGGGTCGCGCAGCACCCAGGCCAGCGCCATCTGGGCCAGCGACTGGCCGCGCCGCCGCGCGATCGCGTCGAGCGCGCGCACCCGCGCCAGGTTGGCCTCGCTCAGGTGCTCGCGCATCAGCGAGCCGCCGCCGGGGCGGTTGACGCGCGCGTCCGCGGGAATGCCGTTCAGGTACTTGTCCGACAGCAGCCCCTGCGCCAGTGCGGTGAAGGCGATGCAGCCGGCGCCCTCGGTCGCCAGCGTGTCGAGCAGGCCGCGCTCGATCCAGCGGTTCAGCAGGTTGTAGCTCGGCTGGTGGATCAGCAGCGGCACGCCCTCGGCCTTCAGCAGCGCCGCCATCTCGGCCGTCTTGCCCGGCGAGTACGACGAGATGCCGACGTACAGCGCCTTGCCGCTGCGCACCGCGTGCGCCAGCGCGCCGGCGGTCTCGGCCAGCGGCGTGTCCCGGTCGAAGCGGTGCGAGTAGAAGATGTCGACGTGGTCGAGGCCCAGGCGCCTCAGGCTCTGGTCCAGGCTCGCCAGCACATGCTTGCGCGAGCCGCCGCCCTGGCCGTAGGGGCCGGGCCACATGTCCCAGCCGGCCTTGGTCGAGATGATCATCTCGTCGCGGTAGGGCCTGAAGTCCTCGCGCAGCAGGCGGCCGAAGTTGATCTCGGCGCTGCCGTAGGGCGGGCCGTAGTTGTTGGCCAGATCGAAGTGCGTGATGCCGAGGTCGAAGGCGGTGGTCGCCATCTCGCGCTGCACGCTCAGCGGCGTGGTGTCGCCGAAGTTGTGCCAGAGGCCGAGCGAGAGCGCGGGCAGCTTCAGGCCGCTGGCGCCGCAGCGCCGGTAGGGCATCGTCTCGTAGCGGCCGGGGGCGGCCTGCCAGGCGGGGGTCATCGGCGTGTCTCCTGGGGGTGTGACGTGAACGTCCCAGTGTGCCGCCCGCGAGTTCCAGCGCCGGTACAGACAAAAAAAAGCCCGACCGCAGTCGGGTCGGGCATTGAACGGTACCGAGAAAGGTACCGAGGAGACAAGTGGCACGGGCAGCGGGCTTCAGGCCCGCGGCCGGATCAGCGACGCGGCGTGGTGGCCTTGGCGGCGGTCTCGCCCAGCGTCTTCAGGTTGGTCTCGGCCAGCGACACGGCCTGGCGAGCGGCCTTCTGCACGCTCTCGAAGGCGGCGTCGGCGTTGGCCATCGCGGTCTTGACCATGGCGACGGCGTTCTCGCTGCCCTTCGGGGCCTTCTCGGCGGCCTGGTCGACCAGCTCGGTGAACTTTTCCTTGGCGGCGGTCAGCTGGGCTTCGGCCAGCTTGCTCACCTCGGCCTGGGTCGAGGCGGCGATGTCATAGACCTGGCGGCCATAGGCCAGCGCCTTTTCCTGGGCCGGCTTGACGTATTCGGTCTGCAGCGCGGCCAGTTCCTGCGGGCCCTTGGCCGACAGCACGGCCTTGGCGTGCGCGGCGTTCTCTTCCAGCGTGCTGCGCGCGGCCTGCATGTTCAGCTCGACCAGCTTCTCGATGCTCTCGAAGGCCTTGTGGGTCAGCGAGACCAGGGCTTCGAGGTTGGCCTTGTTGGCAGCGGCGAGTTGTTCGGGCGTCAGGGACATGGTCGGGCTCCGGCTGAGAGGCGGGTGAGAAGGATGATTCCAGAAATTTTTGCTGCACTGCAGCATGACTTCAGTATAGAACGATCCGCCGTGCTTGCAAGCATTTTGCTGCGGTGCAGCAATCATTGGGGTGCAGGCTCTAGATCGAGATCCGCGGCCGGCGAGTCGCGCAGCGCCGCCTGCAGCCGCTCCACCACCGGCGAGCTGCCGCAGCACGACAGCACCAGCGACTGCGTCGCGCGGGTCATCGCGACATAGACCAGCCGCACCGCGTCCTCCAGCGTCTCGTCGCGCCAGGGCAGGCGCTGCAGGCCGGCGACATGCACATGCGCGAACTCCAGCCCCTTGGCGCTGTGCAGCGTGACCAGCCGGATGCCGGCCTGGCGCCAGTCGAAATGCTGGAAGCCGGCGCTGCCCATCGACTGCAGCGGCAGGCCGCGCCGCGCCAGCGCCTCGGCGATCGGCGCCATCTGCGCCCGGGTGCGGCACAGCACCGCGATCTCGCCGGCCGCGGTGCCGGCGGCCACCGCGTCGGCGATGCGCGCGGCCAGCAGCTCGGCCTCTTCATGCTCGCTGCGGGCGCGGATCAGCACCGGGCGCGGGCCGCGCCGGCCGGAGCTGCTCGGCGCCACGCCAGTGACGCCGTCCTCGTCGCCACGGCCGGCCTCGCGGTCGCGGCCGCGCTCGGGCAGCAGGCCGCGCGCGAAGCGCAGCGCCAGTCCGAGCACCTCGGCGGTGTTGCGGTAGTTCAGCCGCAGCACGCTGGTGCGGCCGCGCGCCTGGATGCCGACGCTGGCGAAGCTGAAGCGCTGGCGCAGGCGCTGGTAGATCGACTGCGCATCGTCGTAGAGCACCAGCAGCCGGCGCGCGGCCGGATCGCTCATCGCCGCGGCCAGGCGCAGCCAGCCGTCCTCGAAGTCGTGCGCCTCGTCGATCAGCACCGCGTGGTGGCCGCCCAGCGGCACCCGGCCGGCATCGGCCGCGGCGATCACCGCCTGCGCCAGCCGCGCCGGCGCGTCCGCGTCGTCCTGGCCCTCGGGTGCGGCGGGCACCGCGATGCGGTGGCGCCGCGCCAGCTCGGCGCACCAGCCGTGGAAGGTGCGCACCTGCAGCCGCGTGCGCAGGGCCTCGCCCGGCGCGATCAGCGCCTCGATGCGGTCGGCCAGCGCGCGGTTGTAGCAGAACACCAGCACCGGGCGCGCCGGCTCGGCCTCCTGCGCCAGCCGCCGCGCGCGGTGCACCAGGATCATCGTCTTGCCCGAGCCGGCCACGCCGTGAATCACCCGGTGGCCGTCGCCCAGCGTGCGCGCGACCTGCTCCTGCTGCAGGTCCATCACCTGCAGCAGGTCGGGCACCTCGGGCGGCGGCTCGGGCGGCGGCTCGACGGGGGTGGCGTGACCGGCCCTCTGCACGGGCGACGGCGCACCCAGCCGCAGCTCGGGAAACAGGTGCCAGCGGATGCGCTCGCGCTGCGCCGGCGTCAGCCGCTGCGGCAGGTCGACGGTGAACAGGCCGGAGAGGCGCTGCACGAAGGTCTCCGGATCGACGCTGTCGTCGAGGTCGTCGCGCAGCAGCGTGCGCGCCGGCGGGAAGACCGCGTCGAAGCCGGGCAGGGCGGCGACCTCGGCGCGGCGCAGGTTCGACATCACCGCGCCCCAGCCGTAGCGCAGCGCCAGCCGGCCGCGGTGCGGGCCGTCGTCGTGCACCAGCGCCGGATCGCGCTGCAGCAGGTCGGCCAGCGCCATCGCGTGGTCGCGCACCTGGCGCAGCGGATGCGCGGTCATCACCGGGCCGCTGGCGGTGGCCAGCTCGACCCGGTCGGGCGTGGCCTGGCGGATCGTCGCGAGCTTCCAGTCCTTGACCTCGAGCAGCAGCAGCCCCAGGCCGGGGCCGAGCACGATGAAGTCGGGCTGGCGCGCGGCCTCGCCGACCGGCAGGTCATGCCAGACGATGTGCTGGTCGTCGAGGCACTGGCGCAGCTGGTCGAGCACGCGGCGCTCGCCGGCGTTGCAGCGGGATTCGATCTGGCGCAAGCCCTGGGGAAACTGGGCCATCGGGGGCAATCGGGTGGGAGTGGTACGGACGACCGCGGGGCGCGATCCTTGCATGAGATCGGCGCCCTTGTCGCGTTTCCTGAATCCTGCACCGGCATGGCGCCGCGAGTTTCATTTCCGGCTTCACATCCGGAAAGACCAGCAGCCCTTCAGGGCCGAGAGTGCGCGAAGATGGGCCATTGATCTGCCACAGCCTCCGTCACACCCCCTTTCGCCTGCCGCAGAGGAGTCGCCATGAGCACCGTCGCCCAGATCCTGAAGTCCAAGTCCGTCAACCAGCCGGTGCGCACGCTGCCGCCGGAGGCCACCGTGCGCCAGGCCGTCGAGCTGATGGCCGAGCACCGCATCGGTGCGCTGCTGGTCGCCGAGGGCGAGCGCATCGTCGGCATCTTCACCGAGCGCGACTACGCCCGGAAGATCGAGGTGCGCGGCCGCTCCTCGACCGCCACCCGGCTGGCGGAGGTGATGACGCCCGACGTGCTGCACGTCGGGCCGACCACCACGACGCAGGAATGCATGGCGCTGATGACCGACAAGCGCCTGCGCCACCTGCCGGTGCTCGATGGCGGTCAGGTCGTCGGCATGGTCTCGATCGGCGACCTGGTCAAGGAGATCATCTCCGAGCAGCAGTTCATGATCGCCCAGCTCGAGAGCTACATCCGCAGCTGAGCGGCGCGGCGGATCGCCGCGACCGCCGCCTGCTCGCTGGCGAGCGAGGCGCCCAGCGCGTGCCGGCACAGGCCGGCCTGCGCGTAGTGCAGGTTCTCGTAGAGCTCGGCGGCGACCGGATGGGCGTCGAGCAGCGCGTCGAGCGCCGGGCCGGGCTCGGCCGCATCGAGCAGCGCCCCCAGCGTCGAGGCGACCTGGCGGTACTGCGCCGCTGCGCGCTCCGAGGCGCCGGGATCCAGCCGCTCCAGCAGCTTCGTCAGCGCCAGCACCGCGCCAAGATCGTGGTGAAGTCGTTCGGGACGGGTGCTCTGCATGGTCGGCTCCGGCAAGGATGTCTCCCGATCTGCAGGGAGGCGGGGCCGATTTCAAGGCCTGCGCGACACTTCGCCGCATGAAGATCGACTTCGACGGACTCCAGGCCTTCGTGGCCATCGCCGATCTGGGCGGCTTCGGCAAGGCTGCCGAGAGCCTGCATCTGACCCAGACCGCGCTGACCCGCCGGCTGCAGAAGCTCGAGGGCTGGCTCGGGCTGAAGCTGGTCGAGCGCAGCACCCGGCGCGTGGCGCTGACCGCGGTCGGCCGCGACTTCCTGCCCCAGGCCCGCGCGATGGTGCAGGACGTCAGCGGCGCGATGAGCCGTCTGCGCGACATGGCCCAGCACGGCCACGGCCAGTTCACGCTCGCCTGCATTCCCTCGATGACCTCGCATGTGCTGCCCGGGCTGATCGGGCGCTATGCGCAGCGCCATCCGGGCAACCACATCCGGCTGCTCGACGGCGCGTCCACCGAGGTGCGCCAGGCGGTGCTGGGCGGCCAGGCCGAACTGGGCATCGCGCTGGCCGGCGAGCGCCATGCCGAGCTGGCCGAGACGGCGCTGTTCGACGATCCGCTGGTCTTCATCTGCCGCGACGGCCATGCGCTGGCCGGCCGCGCCAGCCTGCGCTGGGAGGACATGCGCGGCCTGGACCTGGTCGGCGTCGGCAGCTTCATGGCCACGCGCATCCAGATGGACTACCAGCTCGCCCGGCGCGGCATCACGCTGACCGCGCGCTACGAGGTCCAGCACCATGCGACCGCGCTCAATCTGGTGGCCGCCGGCGTGGGCTGCGCCATCCTGCCGGCCTCCACCTTCCGCGAGGGCGACCGCCCGGGCGTGCGTCGCCTGGCCATCACCCACCCGGTGGTGCGCCGCAAGGTGCAGCTGCTGCGCCGCCGCCATGCCGACCTGTCGCCGGCGGCGCGGGCCTTCGTCGACCTGATGGCGTCGTCGGACGCTGATGCATGGCAGGCATCAGTGGCCACCTGAGTTTCATTTCACGCATCAATCCGTCCACGGAAGAATCGACGCCGTCACCCCACGGACTCTCGAACTTTCGAACGGATTCACGATGCACACCGACGTGCTGGTCATCGGTGGCGGCAACGCCGCCCTGTGCGCCGCGCTCACCGCGGCCGAGGCGGGCGCGCGCGTGCTGCTGCTGGAGGCCGCGCCGCGCCTGCTGCGTGGCGGCAATTCCGCCCATACCCGCAACCTGCGCTGCATGCACGACGCGCCGCAGGACGTGCTGGTCGACGCCTATCCCGAGGAGGAGTTCTGGCAGGACCTGCTGAAGGTCACCGGCGGGCGCACCAGCGAGCCGCTGGCGCGGCTGACCATCCGCGCCTCGTCGACCTGCCGCGACTGGATGCGCCGCCACGGCGTGCGCTTCCAGCCGCCGCTGTCGGGCGCGCTGCATGTGGCGCGCACCAACGCCTTCTTCATGGGCGGCGGCAAGGCTCTGGTGAACGCCTACTACCGCAGCGCCGAGCGCCTGGGCGTGCAGGTGCGCTACGAGACGCCGGTGCAGGGCCTGGAGATCGAGTCGGGCCGCTTCGTGGCGGCCCGGGCCGGCGACGAGCGCATCACCGCCGGCGCCTGCGTGCTGGCTGCCGGCGGCTTCGAGTCGAACCGCGAATGGCTGAGCCAGGCCTGGGGCACCAACGAGCGCGGCGAGCGCCCGGCCGAGCAGTTCCTGATCCGCGGCACGCGCTTCAACCAGGGCGTGCTGCTGCGCCACCTGCTCGAGGAGCACCGCGCCGACGCGATCGGCGACCCGACGCAGGCGCACATGGTGGCCATCGACGCGCGCGCGCCGCTCTACGACGGCGGCATCTGCACCCGCATCGACTGCGTGTCGTTGGGCATCGTCGTCAACCGCGAGGCGAGGCGCTTCTATGACGAGGGCGAGGACTTCTGGCCCAAGCGCTACGCGATCTGGGGGCGCCTGGTGGCCGGCCAGCCCGGGCAGATCGCCTGGAGCGTGATCGACGCCAAGGCGGCCGGGCGCTTCATGCCGCCGGTCTTTCCCGGCGAGGTGGCGCGGAGCCTGCCCGAGCTGGCGCGCCGGCTCGGCCTGGACGAGGCGACCTTCATGCGCACCGTGGACGACTACAACCGCGCCTGCCAGGCCGGCCAGTTCGACCACACCACGCTGGACGACTGCCACACCGCCGGGCTGCAGCCGCCCAAGACCCACTGGGCGCGGCCGCTCGACACGCCGCCCTACACCGCCTACGCGCTGCGTCCGGGCGTGACCTTCACCTATCTGGGCCTGAAGACCGACGAGACGGCGGCCGTGCGCTTCGGCGGCCGGCCCAGCGACAACCTGTTCGTCGCCGGCGAGATGATGGCCGGCAACGTGCTGGGCCAGGGCTACACCGCCGGCGTGGGCATGTCGATCGGCACCGCCTTCGGCCGCATCGCCGGCGCGGGCGCTGCCTCGGCCGCAAGCCGCGCACGCAAGGAGAACGCATGAGCACCGTCGACATGAGCCGCGGCGGCACCGACACGCTGCAGACGCTGGTGCGCCAGGCCACCGCGCTGGCGCAGGGCGATCCGGTCGAGGAGGTGGCGCGCCAGCTGCAGATCTGCAATGCCTGCCGCTACTGCGAGGGCTTCTGCGCGGTCTTCCCGGCGATGACGCGCCGCCTGGAGTTCCCCGCGGCCGACGTGCACTACCTGGCCAATCTCTGCCACAACTGCGGCGCCTGCCTGCACGCCTGCCAGTACGCGCCGCCGCATGCCTTCGCGGTCAATGTGCCGCAGGCGATGGCGCGGGTGCGCGGCCGAACCTACGCCGACCATGCCTGGCCCGCGCCGCTGGGCCGGCTCTACCAGCGCAACGGCCAGTTGGTGGCGCTGCTGCTGAGCCTGGCGCTGGGCCTGTTCCTGGCGCTGGCGGCGGCCTGGAACGGCGCGCTGTGGGGCTCGCCGGGGCCGGGCGGCTTCTACGCCATCTTCCCGCACCACACCCTGGTGCTGATGTTCGCGCCGGTGTTCCTGTGGGCGGTGCTGGCGCTGGGCCTGGGAGTGCGGCGCTTCTGGCGCGGCATCACCCCGGTGACGGGCGCCCGGCCGGTGAGCGGCGAGGCGGCGGCCTCGGCCACGCAGGAGGTGCTGACGCTGAAGTACCTGGACGGCGGCCACGGCGACGGCTGCCACGAGGCGGACGAGGCCTACACGCTGTGGCGGCGGCGCTTCCACCACCTCACCTTCTACGGCTTCGGCCTGTGCTTCGCGGCCACCGGCGTGGCCACGCTGATGCACTACCTGGGCGGCCAGTCGGCACCCTACGACCTGCCCGGCCTTCCCAAGCTGCTGGGCGTGCCGGGCGGCGTGAGCCTGCTGGCCGGATCGCTGGGGCTGGGCTGGCTGCGCATGCACCGTCATCCGCTGCACGGCGACGCCGCCCAGCGGCCGATGGACATGGCCTTCATCACGCTGCTGGCGCTGACCAGCGCCAGCGGTCTGGCGCTGTGGCTGGCGCGCGGCCTGCCGGCGATGCCGCTGCTGCTGTGCCTGCATCTGGGGGCGGTGATGGCGCTGTTCCTGACGCTGCCCTACGGCAAGTTCGCCCACGGCATCTTCCGGGTGGCGGCCCTGCTGCGCCACAACGTCGAGCGGCGCCTGCCCAGTCCCGTCGGTCTCGGCGCCGACTGACCGTCCCGGCCTCCTCGGCCCCTCGCTTTCGATGTTCCCGATGCGGCCGCCGCGGGCGGTGGCCGCCGGCGTGCGCCTGCGCGCCGCTCCCTGCCCCACGAACGTTTCCAGGAGACACGCATGCCCTCGACCGAGCCTTCCGGCTGTTCCCTTCCCTGCGATGCCGGTGCCCCGGCGCCTGCCTCCGCGGCCGGATCGATCCGGCGCCGCGCCGGGCTGCTCGGTGCGCTGAGCCTGCTGGCGCTGGCCGCCGCACCGGTGCAGGCACAGAGCGCCGACTTCCCGCCGAAGAAGACCGTCACCATCGTCGTGGGCTTCGCCGCCGGCGGGGCGGCCGACATGGCCGCGCGGGTCATCGGCAAGAAGCTGGGCGACAACCTCGGCGCCACGGTGGTGATCGAGAACAAGGCCGGCGCGGGCGGCAACCTGGCGCACCAGTACGTCGCCCAGGGACCGACCGACGGCAGCGTGCTGCTCTTCGGCTCGGTCGGGCCGCTGGCCATCGCGCCGCACCTGATGAAGGTCGGCTACGACCCGATCCGCGACCTGGCGCCGATCACGATGGGCGTGAACTTCCCGAACGTGCTGGTGGTGCATGCCGGCGCGGGCATCCGCAGCTTCGCCGACTTCATCGCCGCGGCGAAGAAGACGCCCGGCCGGCTCGACTACGCCTCGACCGGGCCCGGCTCGGCCTCTCACCTGGCCGGCGAGCTGCTGGACGACATGGCGCACATCGACACCGTGCACATCCCGTACAAGGGCGGCGCGCCGGCGCTGCAGGACCTGCTGGGCGGCCGGGTCACCGCGTATTACTCGACCTATTCGACCTCGCAGCAGCACATCGACGCCGGCAAGCTGGTGCCGCTGGCCATCACCGGGCCGAAGCGGCTGCCGCAGCTGCCCGGCGTGCCGACGATCGCCGAGTCCGGCTACCCCGGCTACAACGCCACGAACTGGTATGCCTTCGTGGCCGCGTCCAGGGTGCCCAGGCCGGTGCTGGACCGCTGGAACGCCGAGCTGGTCAAGGTGCTGAAGTCGCCCGAGGTGGTCGCCGAGCTGAACCGCCACGGCATGCCGCCGGCGCCGGGCACCCGCGAGGAGCTGGGCCGCGAGATCGAGCGCGAGTCCGCCTACTGGGGCCGCGTGATCCGCGATCGCAAGATCGTCATGGACTGACACGCCACGCGACGACACGACGACACGGAACGACGACACGACAAGAAGGAGACCGACCATGAAGAAGATGCAAGCGATGCCGGTCCGGCGCACCTGGCTGCGGCTGGGCGCCACCCTGGTGCTGGGCGCCAGCAGCCTGCTGGCCAGCGGCGCGGCCGTGGCTGCTGAACTGCACGTCATCACTTCCGGCGCCTTCACCGAGGCCTACAAGCAGCTCATCCCGATCTACGAGGCCGCCAGCGGCCACACGGTCAGGAGCTCCTTCGGCGCCTCGGTCGGCAATGCGCCGGACTCGATTCCCAGCCGCTTCGCCCGGGGCGAGAAGTTCGACCTGGTGATCCTGTCGGAGACCGGCCTGGAGGCGCTCGAGAAGGACGGCCGCCTGGTGCCGGGCTCGCGCCTGGACCTGGCGCGTTCGCACATCGGTGCGGCGGTGCGCAAGGGCGCGCCGCGGCCGGACATCTCGACCGTCGAGGCGCTGCGCCGCACCCTGCTCGAGGCCGGCTCGGTGGCCTATTCGGCCAGCGCCAGCGGCGCCTATCTGTCGACCGTGCTGTTCCCGAAGCTGGGCGTCGAGGAGCGGCTGCGCCAGACCGGCAAGCGCATCCTCAGCGAGCGGGTCGGGGCGGTGGTGGCGCGCGGTGACGCCGAGCTGGGCTTCCAGCAGGTCAGCGAGCTGATCTATTTCAAGGAGCTGGACTTCATCGGCACGCTGCCGCCGGAGGTGCAGCAGTCGCTGTTCTTCTCGGCCGGGCTGGTGCAGGACTCGTCGCAGCAGGAGGCGGCGCGGCATCTGGCGCGCTTCCTGCGCTCGGCGGCGGTGGCGCCGATCGTGCGCGCCACCGGGCTGGATCCGGTGGCCGAGGCGCCGGCCCGCTGAGCGGCGAGGCCCGCGCGATGAGCACGACGCCGGCCGCCCGGTCCGAGGCCGCCGAGCTGCGCAGGCCGGGCGGTCCGGCGCAGCTGTTCCTCGTCTTCACCCGCACCTCGCTGCAGGGCTTCGGCGGCGTGCTGGCGGTGGTGCAGCGCGAGCTGGTCGAGCGAGAGCGCTGGTACACGCCCGAGTCCTTCCTGCAGGACTGGGCGGTGGCCCAGGTGCTGCCCGGGCCGAATGTCTGCAATCTGGCGCTGATGCTGGGCGACCGCACGCACGGCTGGCGCGGGGCCGCCGCCGCGCTGGCCGGCCTGCTGCTGCTGCCGCTCGCGCTGGCGCTGCTGCTGGCGGGCGTGGCCGGCGGTCTGGCGGCGCATCCGGACACGCAGCGGGTCGTCTCCGGGGCGCTCGAGGGCATGGGCGTGGTCGCGGCCGGGCTGATCGTCGGCACCGGCCTGCGGCTGGCGGCCGCGCTGCGCTCGCATCCGCTCGGTGTCCTGCCGGCGCTGGCGGTGGCGGTGCTGGCCTGGGCCGCGCTGGCGCTGGCGGGCTGGCCGCTGACCTGGGTGGTGCCCGGCCTGGGCCTGTGCGGCGCGCTGGCCACCGCCCTCGTCATGAAGAAGGGGCGGCGATGAGCCTGGCGGACTGGATGACGCTGGCCGGCCTGCACCTGAGCCTGTCGCTGCTGGCGGTCGGCGGCGCGGTCACGCTGGCACCGGCGCTGCATCTGCATCTGGTGCGCGAGCTGGCCTGGCTGAGCCCGGCGCAGTTCACCCAGGCGCTGGTGCTGGCGCAGGCCGCGCCGGGGCCGAACGTGCTCTTCATCGCGCTGCTGGGCTGGCAGGTGGGCGTGGGCGGCAGCGGCGCGGCACCGGCGAGCGCCGCCGCGCTGGTGTCCGGCCTGTGCGGCGCGCTGCTGAGCCTGGCGGCGGTGCTGCTGCCCAGCAGCCTGCTGGCGCTGGGCGTGACCCGCTGGATCGGCCGCCATCAGCAGCATCTGGCGGTGCAGGCCTTTCGTCTCGGGCTGGCGCCGGTGGTGATCGGCGTGCTGATGTCGACCGCCACGCTGCTGCTGCAGGGCGAGCGCGGCGGCTGGCCTGAGGTGCGGCCGCTGCTGCTGGCTGCCGGCGTGGCGCTGCTGGTGTGGCGCACCCGGCTGGCGCTGCCGTGGATGCTGGCCGCCGGCGCGCTGCTGGGGGCCTGCGGCCAGCTCTGACCGGCTCTGCGGCTCCGCGGCCCGGCGGCGGGCGCGGATCAGCGCCGGGCCGTCGGCACCCGGTGCGAGAAGATCGACAGCAGGCTCGCGGCCACCACCACCACGCCCATCGCGGCGCTCAGGCTGAGCGCGTGCGCGATCGCGCCGATCAGCGGCGGACCGATCAGGAAGCCGCTGTAGCCGATCGACGAGACCGAGGCGATCGCCGCGGCGCGGCTGGTGCCCGGCACCCGGGTCGCGGCGTTGTAGAGGATCGGCACCACCGGCGCCAGGCCGGCGCCGACCAGCGCGTAGCCGGCCAGCGAGACCCACGGGTGGCCGCTGACCAGCACCACCGCCATCGCGAAGGCCGACAGCCCGGCGCTGAAGGCCAGCAGCTGGTCCTCGGGGCAGCGCGCGCGCAGCCGGTCGCCGGCGAAGCGCGCCAGCGCCATCGCGCCGGCGAAGGCGGCATAGCCCAGGCCGGCCTGGGCCTGAGGCATGCCGAGCTCCTGCTTCAGGTAGAGCACGCACCAGTCGTACATCACGCCCTCGGCGCTCATGCCGGCGAAGATCAGCAGGCCGATGACCAGCAGCTGGCCGCGCGGCCAGGCGAAATGCGCCTGCGGGCCCTCGTGCGGCTCGGGCGCCGGGTGGGTGTCGAGCATGCCGCGGGCGGCGACCAGCACCGCCAGCGCCATCAGCAGGCCGAAGCCGGCGAGCTGGTGCTCCGGCGCCACCTCCAGCCGCAGCAGGCCCGCGGCCAGCGCCGCGCCGGCCATCGCGCCGAGGCTGAACATGCCGTGCAGGCCGCTCATGATCGCCCGGCCGCCGAGCATCTCGAGCGCCGAGCCCTCGGCGTTGATCGACACGTCGTAGAGGCTCATCGCCGCGCCGAAGACCAGCATCGCCGGCAGCAGCAGCGCCAGCGAGGGCCAGTGCAGCACCAGCGCCAGCATCGAGCCCATCACCAGCGCGCAGGCCCGCGCCGCGCCACGCGCGCCCAGCCGGCCGACCACCCGCCCGGCGGTGAACAGCGACACCACCGCGCCGGCCGCCGCCGACAGCAGCACCAGCGACAGCATCGCCTCGTCCAGGCCGTACTGCGCCTTGACCGACGGGATGTGCACGCCCCAGGCGCCACCGACCAGGCCGAGCATGGCGAAGAGCGCCCGCGTGGCGGTGCGCGCGCGCGACAGCCGGGACGGCGAGGGCGGCGCGGCGGCGCCGGTCAGCGGGGAGGTCAGGGTGGTCGTCATGCGGATGCTCCCGGGCGCGCGGCCAGCCGCTCGCGCGGCTCGACCTTCGGGCAGCGGTCGGGCCGGCGCGCCGAGTTCGGCGCGGCCCACTGCACCGCGTTGGCCAGCACGCGCCGGATCTGCGGGTGGTGATAGGTGGGATAGGTCTCGTGGCCCGGACGGAAATAGAAGATGCGCCCGTGGCCGCGCTGCCAGCAGCAGCCCGAGCGGAAGACCTCGCCGCCCTCGAACCAGGAGATGAACACGGTGCTGTCGGGCGCGGGAACGTCGAAGCGCTCGCCGTACATCTCTTCCTGCGCGAGCTCGATGCAGTCGTCCAGGCCGGCGGCGATCGGGTGCGCGGGTTCGACCACCCACAGCCGCTCGCGCTCGCCGGCGACACGCCACTGCAGCGAGCAGTGCGTGCCCATCAGCCGGCGGAAGAGGCGCGAGAAGTGGCCCGAGTGCAGCACGATCAGGCCCATGCCGGCCAGCACATGGCGCTGCAGCCGGTCGACGACCGCATCCTCGATCTCGGCATGCGCCCGGTGGCCCCACCAGACCAGCACGTCGCAGCCGGCCAGGCGCTCTTCCGACAGGCCCTGCTCGGGCTCGTCGAGCGTGGCGGTGCCGATCTCGAGCGCGCGTGCGCCCGGGCCCAGGCCGGGCAGCTCGGCCAGCGCGGCGGCGATCGTCGCGTGAATGCCGTCCGGATAGATCGCGGCGACCTCCGGCCGGGTGCGCTCGTGGCGGAATTCGTTCCAGACGATGACAGAAATCCGCGCTGGTGGCGCGGGCAATGGAGCGGGACTTTGCATGTCGGCAGAATAGGTTTTTCCCCGGGTGGGCGGCAACGGCTGCCGACAGCACAAAACCTCGAACCATGTCAGAAAACCTGGATGCCGCGGCGATGACGGCCGACCTGCCGGCCGAGCCGGCGCAGCGCCTGCGCGAGCTGGTCGAGCGCTTCGCGCGCGCGGCGGCCGAGGGGCGCGCGCCGCTGTGGCTGCCGCCGCATCCGGCGGTCTGGCCCGGTCGCGGCGAGGGCCATTTCCATCTGGCCGCCGAGCTCTTCCTGCAGGTCTCGGGCACGACCCGCTTCATCTTCCCGCATGCCGAGCGGCTGCTGCGGCCCGGCGAGATGCTGCTGGTGCCGCCGAAGCTGCTGCATGACGAGCATGTGCGCGCGGCCGGACCGGCGCCGGCGCAGGCCTTCCAGAATCTGGTGATCCACGCTGATGCCGGCTCGCTGTGCAGCCATCTGGCGCACGAGGTGCATCCCGGCCGCCCCGGCATCCTGCACCTGGAGGTGCGCGGCCATGCGCAGGTCGCGCGCATCCAGGACTGGCTGGCCGACGCGGCGCTGCCGGGCGAGGAGGGCGACGCGGCGCTGGCGCTGCAGCGCCGTGCGCTGGTGGCCGCGGCGCTGGCCGGGGTGCGCCGGGTGCTCGAGGCCGGCGCGGCCACCGAGGTCAGCGTCGAGCCGCCGCTGCTGGCGCGGGCGCGCTCGCTGATCCGCGACCGCCTGGGCGACCACACGCTGAGCGTGCGCGATCTGGCCGCGCACTGCGGCTGCAGCGCCGACTACCTCTCGCACCTCTTCCACCGCCATGCCGGCGAGACGCTGGCCGCGCACATCGTGCGCCTGCGCCTCGACCGTGCCGAGCGGCTGCTGGCCGACGAGGCTGCGCTGGCGGTCAAGGAGGTGGCCTGGGCCTGCGGCTTCGCGTCCTCGGGCTACTTCATCCGCACCTTCCGCGCCCGCCACGGGCTGACGCCGGCGGTCTGGCGCCAGGCGCGGCCGAGCCGGCCCGCCGGCGCGACCGACGCCGCCGTGCCGGCGCTCCCCTTCGTGCCCACGCGCGAGCGCCCCTGCCGCTGGGCGCGCCTGCCCGGCGACGAAGCCGACGACGGCCGCCCCGATACTGCCGCCTGATGCCGCCCCGGCAGCCTCCTTCTTCCTTTTCCTCTTCCTTCGACACGAGCACCGACATGAGCACCGATCGCCCCGATTCCGCCGTCTCCCCCGCGCCGTCCGCCGGCGAGCAGCGCCGCCGCCAGGTCATGGGCGACGCCTTCGTCGACCGCGCGCTGGGCGCGGCGGACGCCTTCTCGAAGCCGCTGCAGGCCTACGTCAACGAGCACGCCTGGGGCTCGACCTGGCTGCGCGAGGGGCTGGAGCTCAAGCAGCGCAGCCTGTGCACCGTGGCGATGCTGGCCGCGCTGGGCCGCAGCCAGGAGCTCAAGGGCCACCTGCGCGGCGCGATGAACAACGGCGCCACGCTGGCCGAGATCCGCGAGGTGCTGCTGCACGTCGCCCCCTACGCCGGCGCCCCGGCCGCCATCGAGGCCTTCCGCGCCGCGAAGGAATGGATGGCCGACAGCGGGCTGTCGGTGGATGGGCTGGATCCGAGCTGAGGCGGAACGCACCCGAGACGGCGCCCGCTTGCCGACCTGACAGGCCGCAGATTTACCATCTGCGGCCTGTTTGTTTGGGCGTGCAAAAACTCAGGGGGCGCAGCAGATGGCGAGAGACGACGCAGAGGCGGAGCGGCGGATTGCGGAGGCGAAGGCCAGCGGGGCGCTGGAGCTGTCGCTGCGAGGGCTGGACATTGATCGGCTGCCGGACAGTCTGCGGACATTGACCCGTCTGGAAACACTCGATCTGCGCGGATGCCAGAAGCTGGCGGATATCCGGGCTGTCTCGTGCCTCATGGGGTTGAAAGCGTTGCTCTGCGGCGTGGACGCAACTGCAGAGAGCTGGTGGGAGCAGTCATTTGCTCTCTCCGACATAAAGCCGGTGTCCGGTCTGAAGAGTCTGCAGCAGCTCTACCTGATCGGGTGCAGGCAACTGACGGATGTGAGCGTGCTGAGCAGCCTGACGGGCTTGCAGCAGCTCTACCTGATCGGGTGCAGCCAACTGAAGGATGTGAGCGTGCTGAGCAGCCTGAC
>NZ_JABSNM010000001.1:0-10403 GCF_013294065.1 Sphaerotilus uruguayifluvii | reverse complement strand
CTGAGCAGCCTGACGGGCTTGCAGCAGCTCTACCTGATCGGGTGCAGCCAACTGAAGGATGTGAGCGTGCTGAGCAGCCTGACGGGCTTGCAGCAGCTTGACCTGAGCTTGTGCAGTGAACTGAAGGATGTGAGCGGGCTGAGCAGCCTGACGGGTTTGCAGCAGCTCAATGTGAGCGACTCCGTGGCATTGCCCGTTGGCATCCGAGATTTGCCTCTGACGTGGTGGCCTGCACTGGAGACGCTGTATGCGAATCGGTTGGGCGGAGCCCCTGTCGAGATAGGCTCAGAAGATGACTATTCCGACAATTGCCTTCCCCGCATCAAAGCTTGGCACCGCGACCTCGCCGATGGTGTCGCCTCGAATGCTGACCTGAAACTCTTCGTCCTCGGCAACGGCCGCGTCGGCAAGACGCAGATCTGCCGCCGACTGAAAGGCGAGGGATTCGATGCGTCCATCCCGTCCACGCATGGCATCAGCCTTGGCCAGACCCGCCTGATCGAAGGCGACACCGAGGCCGATCCACCCGAGCAAGCCGTCGATCTCCGCTTCTGGGACTTCGGCGGCCAGGATGTCTACCTGGGTACGCACGCGCTGTTTCTCGACGACCGGGCGGTGTACGTGATCGCGTGGACGCCGAGCCACGAGAACACCGACGAGTTCGAGGAGAACGGCGTGCCGATGCGCAATCGGCCGCTGCGGTACTGGCTGGAATATGTGCGCTCGCTGGCGGGGCCGAAGGCGCCGGTGATCGTCGTGCAGACGCAGTGCGACCGCGAGCTCGACGTGAGCAGGGCGCCGCCGATACCGGCCGACCACGGATTCGAGCGGCTGCGCGTGGCCGATTGCAGCGCCAAGCGTGGCGATGGCATGGCGCGGCTGATGCTGGAGCTGAAATCGGCGGCGCGGTATCAACTGGAGCGATACGGCGAGGTGCAACTGCCGGCGAACTGGGTCGCGGTCGGCGATGACCTGCGCCGGATGCGTGACGAGCAGGGCGTGCGCACGCTGCCGCGCGATGAGTTCGAGCGCCTGTGCGCCGAGCAGCACCACACTGCCGTGCCGGGCGTCGTGCTGGAGTATCTGCACCGCAGCGGGCAGGTGTTCTGGAAAGAGGGCATGTTCGGCGATCAGGTCGTGCTGGACCAGGCGTGGGCGCTGGACGGGATGTATGCGGTGCTGCACCGGGATTCGGCGCTGCCGCTGATCCGCCTGCAGCACGGGCGGTTCACGCCGCAACTGCTGGCGCTGCTGGTCTGGCAGAACCGCACCGACGAGGAGCGCAAGCTCTTCCTGTCGATGATGGAAAAGTGCCAGACGTGTTTCCAGATCGCCGAGGACGCGTATGTTGCCCTGGCGCTGCTGCCGTTGGAAAACGCGGTGGCAGGGCAGATCGCCGGCCTCTGGCAAGGCGCCGAAGCCAAGGCCGAGGTGAAGCTGAATTACGCCTTCCTGCACGAAGGAGTGCTGCGTGCGCTGCTGTGTGGCATCGGCTCACGGGCGGGCGTGCAAGCGGTTTACTGGCGCTACGGCGTGTGTTTCTACGACCAGAGGGCCGCAGGCGTCGTGCGCATCCGCAGCGAGTTGCCGGACCCGAGCGGACAGGGCAGCGGGTGGATCTCGGTCGAGACGACCGGGGCGAATGCGGCGGCGCTGGCGCGGGAAGTCGTCGGGTCGATCGAGCGGATCAACATCGGCCAGAAACCAGAGGTGAAGTGGATGAACGGCGAACCCAATGAAATCCGGCGCATGCCCGGCGACGACAACGGCCAGGAACCGTTTGCCCGCTTGACCCCCGGCCCGGTGCCCCACGCGGCCGGCGCGCCGATCCCGGTGTACGTGTCGTATGCGTGGGAGCCGGCCAGCCAGGCGTTCGTGGACGAGGTCGGCCAGCGCCTGCCCGCCGACCGCTTCGCGTTCCGGCGCGACAAGACCCATCTGCAGACCGGTGACTGGATTTCCAGTTTCATGGCGGAAATCGGCCGGGCCGACTGCGTGCTGGTCGTGCTCAGCGACAAGTACCTGCGCTCGACCAACTGCATGCGCGAGTTGCTGCACCTGTATCAGCGCAGCCAGGGCGACCGAGCCGACCTGATGGGCCGCGTCGTGGCGGTGATCCCGCCTGACCTGAAGATCGACCGGGCACGCGATCGACTGGTGTATGTGCGCCACTGGCGCGACGAATACGCGGCGCTCGAATCGGCTTACCGCGAACTCGGCGTCACGGCGATGGGTGCCGCCGACCGTGAGGAATGGCTGGCGATCCAGGATTTCCAGCACCGGGTCTCGGACATCATGGCCTGGGTGTCCGATGTGCTGATGCCGCGCGGGGTCGCCAGCCTGGATGCGGCCATTGCGCGGATCGAGGCTCGCGCCAACGCCTGATCCGGCCGCTCAGCCGTTCAGAGAAACCGCTCCAGAAACTTCCGCGACGCCCGGTCCAGCGCGCCCATGTCGCGCACCGAGAAGACGATGCCGTGGCCGCTGGTGATCAGCAGGCGGCGGCCGGGCAGGCGGCGGATGTCTTCCTCGACCTTCAGCACCAGCGTGGTGGGGCCGCGGTCGGTGTCCACCGTCCAGGTGCTGGGCGTGGAGAAGGTCGAGACCTCGCGGATGCGGCTGATCTCGGGCATGAACTCGCGGTGCGCGAGTTCCTCGTCGATCAGCGCGCGCAGCGGCGGCGGCAGCGCGGCCGGGCGGTCGATCCAGACCAGCTCGTGGCCTTCGGCGCTGACCAGCGACAGGCCCGCCTCGGGCGCCGAGACGGGGAAGGCGCGCACCGGCGTGACGCCGTGGCGCGGCACGCCGTCGGCACCGGTGTAGACCAGGCGGCCGCTGGCGTGGCGCTCGAGCGTGAAGACGGGGAGGGCGTCGGGGACGGTCGGGGTGGACATCGGGATCTGCTCGGGTTCAGTTCGTGCCGTGGGCCGAGGGCTGCGGGATCTGGCGCGCCAGCAGCGCCTGATCGTGCTCGGACTCGCCGTCGTCGTCGCTCTCGGTGCGGCGGGCCTGGGCCTCGTAGAGGCGGAAGTAGTGGCCCTGGCGCGCCATCAGCTCGTCGTGCGTGCCGACCTCGACCACCACGCCGCGGTCCATCACCACCAGCCGGTCGGCCTTGCGCAGCGTCGACAGCCGGTGCGCGATGGCGATCGTCGTGCGGCCCTGCACCAGGTTGTCGAGCGCCTTCTGGATCTCCTTCTCGGTCTCGGTGTCGACGCTGGCGGTGGCCTCGTCGAGGATCAGCAGGCGCGGGTCGATCAGCAGGGCCCGCGCGATCGAGATGCGCTGGCGCTCGCCGCCCGACAGGCCCTGGCCGCGCTCGCCCACCACCGAGTCGTAGCCCTGCGGCAGGCGCAGGATGAAGTCGTGCGCGTGCGCGGCGCGCGCGGCGGCGATGATCTGCTCGCGCGTGGCGTCCGGGCGGCCGTAGGCGATGTTCTCGGCCACCGTGCCGAAGAAGAGGAAGGGCTCCTGCAGCACCAGGCCGATGTGGCGGCGGTAGTCCGACAGCGCGTAGCGGCGGATGTCGACGCCGTCGACCTGGATCGAGCCGTCGGTGATGTCGTAGAAGCGGCAGATCAGGTTGACCAGCGTGCTCTTGCCCGAGCCCGAGTGGCCGACCAGGCCGATCATCTCGCCGGGGCGGATGTCGAGGTTCATGCCGCGGATCACCGAGCGGCTGCCGTAGCGGAAGGCGATGTTCTCGAGCTTCACCGCGCCCTCGAGCCGCTCGATGCGCACCGGCTGCGCCGGCTCGGGCACGTTCGAGACATGGTCGAGGATGTCGAAGATGCGCTTGGCGCCCGAGGCCGCCTTCTGCGTCACCGAGACGATGCGGCTCATCGAGTCGAGCCGGCCGTAGAAGCGGCCGATGTAGGCCAGGAAGGCGGTCAGCACGCCGACCGTGATCTCGCCGCGGCTGACCTGCCAGATGCCGAAGCCCCAGACCACCAGCAGGCCGATGTCGGTCAGCAGCGTGACGGTGGGCGAGAACAGGCTCCAGGTCTTGTTGATGCGGTCGTTGACGGCGAGGTTGGCCTGGTTGGCCTCGTGGAAGCGCCGCGACTCGCGCGACTCCTGCGCGAAGGCCTTGACCACGCGGATGCCCGGAATGGTGTCGGCCAGCACGTTGGTGACGTCGCCCCAGACGCGGTCGATCTTCTCGAAGCCGGTGCGCAGCCGGTCGCGCACCAGGTGGATCATCCACGCGATGAAGGGCAGCGGCAGCAGCGTCACCAGCGCCAGCCACGGGTTGATCGAGAACAGGATCACCGAGGTCATCGCCAGCATCAGCACGTCGGTGGCGAAGTCCAGCGCGTGCAGCGACAGGAAGACCGAGATGCGGTCGGTCTCCGAGCCGATGCGCGCGATCAGGTCGCCGGTGCGCTTGGCGCCGAAGTAGTCGAGCGACAGGCCGAGCAGGTGGTCGAAGGCGGTGGTGCGCAGGTCGGCGGCGATGCGCTCGGACACCAGCGCCAGCAGCCAGGTCCGCGCCCAGCTCAGCCCCCAGGCCAGCAGCCCCGAGCCGAGCAGGCCGCCCAGCAGCATGCCGACATGCGTGGTGTCGATCGAGCGGCCGTTCTGGAACGGGATCAGCACGTCGTCCATCAGCGGAATCGTCAGGTAGGGCGGCACCAGCGTCGCGGCCGTCGAGGCCAGCGTCAGCAGGAAGCCCGCCAGCAGCGTCCACTGGTAGGGCCGCGCGAAGCGCCACAGCCGCAGCAGCACCCAGGTCGAGGGCGGCGTCGTCAGCTCGCGGGTGCAGATCTCGCAGTCGTCGCTGTCGGGGGGCAGCGGCGCGTGGCAGGTCGGGCAGCGGGTCGGGTCGCCGTCCTCGTCGTCGTCATGCGCGTGGCCGGCGTGCGCGAGCCGCTCGATCAGGCGCTCGAACACCCGCACCAGGCGCAGCGCCTGGACGTTCTGCGCCAGCGTGAAGCGCCAGACCGCCAGCCGGCCGTCCGGATCGTGCAGTTCGAGCGTGCCGACGCCGGCATGATCGTGGTGCCGGAGCGACAGATCGCGGCGCAGCGTCCAGGCCGCACCGTCGCCGATCAGGCGCTGCTCGCTCAGCATCAGCCGCCCTGCCGCGAAGCGAAGACGCTCGTCGAGGTCAACCTCCAGCGTGGCCAGGACGTTCTCGCCTTCGAGGAGCGACGCCGGCCGGGAAGGGCGGGCGGATTCGGAATGGTCGTGCATGTGTCGAATATGTCTCGCTTTGCCGGATTCTGGCGCATGCCGCCCGGCACCTCGTCCGGCCAGGCCGGGCTTTCACCCGTTCAACGGGGCAAGGGGCTCTCCCGCTGACCCCCGGCCCGGCTGGCATAGGACAATGCAGTCTCTTCCCGGACCACAGATCGACCCGTTCCGCAGGACATGAGCAAGAAAGACGACATCAAGCTGCTGCGCATCACCTACCTGCGCGGCCCCAACGTGTGGACCTACCGTCCGACGCTCGAGGTCTGGCTGGATCTGGGCGAGCTCGAGGACTGGCCGTCGAACCGGCTGCCCGGCTTCAACGCCCGGCTGACCGCGATGCTGCCCGCGCTGGTCGAGCACCACTGCGGCGTGGGCGAGCGCGGCGGCTTCCTGCAGCGCCTGGAGGAAGGCACCTGGATGGGTCATGTGCTCGAGCATGTGGTCATCGAGCTGCTGAACCTGGCGGGCATGCCCACCGGCTTCGGCCAGACGCGCAGCACCTCGCAGCATGGCGTCTACCGCATGGTCTTCCGCGCCCGCGACGAGCAGGTCGCCCGCACCGCGCTGGCCGAAGGCCACCGCCTGCTGATGAGCGCGATCAACGGCGAGGCCTTCGAGGTCGAGCCGGCGGTCGAGCGGGTGCGCGAGAAGATCGACGACTGCTACCTGGGTCCCAGCACCGCCAGCATCGTCGGCGCGGCCACCGATCGCCGCATCCCGCACATCCGGCTCAACGACGGCAACCTGGTGCAGCTCGGCTACGGCTCGGCGCAGCGCCGCATCTGGACCGCCGAGACCGACCTGACCAGCGCGATCGCCGAGGGCATCGCCAGCGACAAGGACATGACCAAGACGCTGCTGAAGTCCTGCGGCGTGCCGGTGCCCGAAGGCGCGGTGGCGGACAGCCCCGAGGCCGCCTGGGACGAGGCCGAGGACATCGGCGTGCCGGTGGTGGTCAAGCCCAGCGACGCCAACCACGGCCGCGGCGTGAGCCTGGACCTGCGCACCCGCGAGGAGGTCATGGCCGCCTGGCATGTGGCCGACGCCGAGGGCAGCGAGGTCATCGTCGAGCGCTACATTCCCGGCGACGAGCACCGCGTGCTGGTCGTCGGCGGCCAGGTGGTCGCCGCCGCGCGCGGCGAGACGCTGTGGGTCACCGGCGACGGCCGCTCCAGCGTGCAGCAGCTGATCGACGTCCAGCTCAACACCGACCCGCGCCGCGGCGAGGCCGAGGAATTCCCGCTCGAGACGATCCGCCTGGAGCGCGAGCCGGTGATCCGTCTGCTGCTCGAGCGCCAGGGCCTGGACGCCGGCTCGGTGCCCGAGGCCGGCCGCCAGGTGCTGATCCAGCGCAACGGCAACGTCGCGATCGACTGCACCGACGACGTGCATCCGGATGTCGCCTACCAGGTGGGCCTGGCCGCGCGCATCGTCGGCCTGGACATCGCCGGCATCGACCTGGTCACCACCGACATCTCGCGTCCGTTGCACGAGACCGGCGGCGCCATCGTCGAGGTCAACGCCGGCCCCGGCCTGCTGATGCACCTCAAGCCCGCGCAGGGCATGCCGCGCCCGGTCGGCCAGGCGATCGTCGATCACCTGTTCGCCGAGGATGCCGCCGGCCGCGTGCCGGTGGTCGGCGTGGCCGGCTCGCGCCAGACCTCGCAGATCGCGCAGATCGTCGCGTGGCTGGTGCATCTGGGCGGCCGCCATGTCGGGCTGGCCTGCCGCGACGGCCTGTTCCTGGCCGGGCGGCGCGTCGGCCGCGGCGACTGCGCCAACTGGGACAGCGGCCACCGCCTGCTGATGAACCGCGAGGTCCAGGCGGTGGTGATCGAGAACGACGCCGGCGTCATCCTCGACACCGGCCTGCCCTACGACCGCTGCCATGTCGGCGTGGTCACCGACCTGGACGGCTTCGAGCGGCTCGAGCGCCACGACATCCGCGAGTCCGAGCAGATGCCGCGCGTGATGCGCACGCAGGTCGACGTGGTGCTGCCCGAGGGTGCGGCGGTGCTCAATGCCGACGACGAGCGCATCGCCGACATGGCGCGCCTGTCCGACGGCGAGGTCATCCTGTACGCGACCCGGCCCGAGCCGCTGGCCGACCACCGCGCCGAGGGCGGCCGCGCCGTGCTGCTGCGCGACGGCCGCATCGTGCTGGTCACCGGCGCGAGCGAGACGGTCTGCGTCGATCTGGTGCGCCGCCGCATCGCGATCACGCCCGAGGTCGCGCTGCCGGCGCTGGCCACCGCCTGGGCGATGGGCATCAATCCGGAGCTGATGGCCGCCGGCCTCGAGACCTTCGGCTCGCGCGCGCTCTGACCTGCTGATCCCGATCGGAGAAGAACACTGATGGACGTTTCCCGCATCCGGGCCCTGCGCGGCCCCAACCTCTGGAGCCGCCACACCGCGGTCGAGGCGATCGTCTCCTGCGAGCCGGCCGAGCGCTCCCTGGTCCACCTGCCGGGCTTCGAGAGCCGCCTGCGCGCGCTGTTCCCGGCGATCGGTCCGGTGCCGGTGGGCGCGCAGCGCGCCGACGTGTCGCTGGCGCATGTGCTCGAGGCCGCGACGCTGGCGCTGCAGGCCCAGGCCGGCTGCCCGGTGACCTTCAGCCGCACCTCGGTGACGGTCGAGGAAGGCACCTACCAGGTCGTCGTCGAATACACCGAGGAAGACGTCGGCCGGCTGGCGCTGCGCCACGCCGAGGCGCTGGTGCGCGCGGCGCTGACCGGCGGCGAGTTCGATGTCGCCGCGGCAATCGCCGAGCTGCGCGAGCTCGACGAGGACGTGCGCCTGGGCCCGAGCACCGGCTCGATCGTCAACGCCGCGCTGGCGCGCGGCATCCCGATCCGTCGCCTGACGCAGGGTAGCCTGGTCCAGCTCGGCTGGGGCTCGCGCCAGCGCCGCATCCAGGCCGCCGAGGTCGACACCACCAGCGCGGTGTCCGAGTCGATTGCGCAGGACAAGGACCTGACCAAGAAGCTGCTGCACGCCGCCGGCGTGCCGGTGCCGATCGGCCGCCCGGCCGCCACGCCCGACGAGGCCTGGGCCGTGGCCGAGGAGATCGGCCTGCCGGTGGTGCTCAAGCCGCAGGACGGCAACCAGGGCAAGGGCGTGACGGTCAACATCACCGACCGCGCCCAGCTCGACCGCGCCTTCGCGACCGCGGCCGAGATCGGCGAGGTGCTGGTCGAGAAGTACCTGCCTGGCAGCGACTTCCGCATGCTGGTCGTCGGCGACCGGCTGGTGGCCGCGGCCCGCCGCGATCCGCCCCATGTCATCGGCGACGGCGAACACACCGTGCGCGAGCTGGTCGAGATCGTCAACGCCGACCCGCGTCGCGGCACCGGCCACGCCACCTCGCTGACCAGGATCCGCTTCGACGACATCGCCGTCGCACGGCTGGCGCTGCAGGACCTGCTGCCCGACTCGGTGCCCGAGAAGGGCCGGCGCGTCATCCTGCGCAACAACGCCAACCTCAGCACTGGCGGCACCGCCACCGACGTGACCGACGACGTCCACCCGGAAGTCGCCGCGCGTGCGGTCGGCGCGGCGCAGATGGTCGGCCTGCATGTCTGCGGCGTCGACGTGGTCTGCGAGAGCGTGCTGCGCCCGCTCGAGGAGCAGGACGGCGGCATCGTCGAGGTCAACGCCGCGCCGGGCCTGCGCATGCACCTGTCGCCGTCCTACGGCAAGGGCCGAGCGGTCGGCGAGGCGGTGATCGACAGCATGTACGCGCCCGGCGACGACGGCCGCATCCCGGTCGTCGCCGTCACCGGCACCAACGGCAAGACCACCACCGCGCGCCTGATCACGCACCTGTTCGCCAGCAGCGGCCTGCGCGTGGGCATGACCAACACCGACGGCGTCTATGTCAACGGTCGCCAGATCGACAGCGGCGACTGCTCCGGTCCGCGCAGTGCGCGCAACGTGCTGATGCACCCGGACGTGGACGCGGCGGTCTTCGAGACCGCCCGCGGCGGCGTGCTGCGCGAGGGCCTGGGCTTCGACCGCTGCCAGGTGGCGGTGGTGACCAACATCGGCGCCGGCGACCACCTCGGCCTGAACTACATCACCACCGTCGAGGACCTGGCGGTGCTCAAGCGCGTGATCGTGCAGAACGTCGCCACCACCGGCTACGCGGTGCTGAACGCCGCCGACCCGATCGTGGCCGGCATGGCCTCGGTCTGCCCCGGCCAGGTGATCTTCTTCGCCGCCGACCGCCAGCATCCGGTGATGGCCACGCACCGCGCCCAGGGCCGGCGCTGCGTCTATGTCGAGGGCGATCATCTGGTCGCCGCCGAGGGCGCGCGCCGCGAGCTGCTGCCGCTGCGCGAGATCCCGATCACCCGCGGCGGCCTGATCGGCTTCCAGGTCGAGAACGTCATGGCCGCGGTCGCCGCCGGCTGGGGAGCGGGTCTCGACTGGGATTCGATCCGCCGCGCGCTGTCGAGCTTCGTCAACGACTCCGACAACGCGCCCGGCCGCTTCAACGTCATGGACTACCGGGGCGCCACCGTCATCGCCGACTACGGCCACAACCCGGACGCGATGCGCGCGCTGGTCTCGGCGGTCGATGCGCTGCCGGCGCAGCGCCGCTCGGTGGTCATCAGCGGCGCCGGCGACCGCCGCGACCAGGACATCCGCGAGCAGACGCAGATCCTGGGCGCCGCCTTCGACGACGTCATCCTCTATCAGGATGCCTGCCAGCGCGGCCGCGCCGACGGCGAGGTGGTGGCGCTGCTGCGCGAGGGCCTGCAGGGCGCGGCCCGCACGAAGCAGGTCGACGAGATCCGCGGCGAGTTCGTCGCGATCGACCTGGCGCTCGAGCGCCTGCAGCCGGGCGACCTCTGCCTGATCCTGGTCGATCAGGTCGAGGAGGCTCTGGCCTATCTGGCGCGGCGCATCCGCGGCGAGGCCGCTGCGTCCGCCATCACCGCCTGAACGCCCGGCCCAGGGCCGTCTTCCCCTGCGGTGGCTTGCTGCAAGACGGCCCTGAAAAATTTTTGGCGAAAGGGCTTGCACGGCCCCAAAAGCTCGTACTAGAATAGCGTTCTTCGCTGCTGCAGAACAAACGAAACGCGACGCAGCAAACAGGGCGAAGACAGTTCTTTAAAAATCAACAGCCGATAAGCGTGGGCGTGAGAGGCGAAGTGTCTCGGATCTTTGGGTCCGGGTCCTTGGGACCTTAAACGCTCATGGAT